>DATHWW010000001.1:0-21398 GCA_035460165.1 Methylophilaceae bacterium
GGCGCAGGAAGGATTCGCCGGCGTACTTGCGCGCACCGGCCGAGCCTTGCAGGATCACCGGGCTGTCCACCGCATCGGCCGCCTGCATGATGGCGTGGATCTGCTCCATGTTGTTGACGTTGAACGCCGGCAGGCCGTAGCTATGCTCGGCGGCGTGGTCCAGCAGTTGACGCAGGGATACGAGTGCCATGATGTCTTCCTCCGTTGTTACTTGGGAGGCATGCCCTGCCAACCAAATCAGGGCATAACGCCCTTGTAGTGAGTATAAAAAATTATTCTAATCAGTTTTGGCGATGCTCGCCAACCTTCACGATTTTGAGGGTATTCGTACCACCGGATACACCGACCGGTTCACCGATGGTCAGCAGAATCAGATCGCCGTCTTGCACCAGCCCGCGGCGCATTAATTCGTTTTCTGCTTCCTCCAGGATCCGGTCGCGGTCATTCGTCGTCTGGTCAAAGCGGAAAGGATAAACGCCGCGGAACAGGGTCAGTTTGCGGCGCGTATCCTTTTCCGGCGTCAGCGCGTAAATCGGCACCGAAGTATTGGAGCGCGACAACCACATCACGGCAGCGCCGGACTGTGTCATCGAAGCAATCGCCTTCACATTGAGATGCTCGGCGGTATAGAGCGCGGCCATCGCAATGGATTCGTCAATACGCTGGAATTGGCGGTTGTCCTTGGGCTTGAAGGTCTGGCTGTCGTCATCTGCACGCTCGGCTTCGCGGCACACGCGATCCATCGCGCTGATGGCTTCCACCGGATACTCGCCAGCCGCGCTCTCGGCGGAAAGCATTACCGCATCGGTGCCGTCCAGCACCGCGTTGGCCACGTCAGACACTTCGGCGCGAGTCGGAATCGGATTGGTGATCATCGACTCCATCATCTGCGTGGCAGTGATCACCAGCTTGTTACGCAAGCGCGCCATGCGGATCATGCGCTTCTGCAAACCCGGCACGGCGGCATCCCCGACCTCAACCCCAAGGTCGCCGCGCGCCACCATGATCACGTCGGCCGCGTCGATGATTTCTTCCAGTGCATGTATCGCTTCGGCGCGTTCGATCTTGGCAACGATGCTGGCACGCCCACCGGCGGCGCGCACCAGTTCGCGCGCGAGGCGCACGTCGTCGCCGCTGCGCGGGAAGGAGATCGCCACATAATCGGCTTCCAACGCCGCCGCGGTCTTGATATCTTCCTTGTCTTTTTCCGTCAGGGCTTGCGCGGCCAAGCCACCGCCCTTGCGGTTGATACCCTTGTTATTGGAAAGCGTGCCGCCGATGTTGACCGTGCACGCGATTTCGTTGCCATGCACGGCATCCACCGTCATCACGACACGGCCGTCGTCCAGCAACAGGATGGCCCCACGCTCGACCTCGCTGGGCAGACTGGGATAGTCGAGGCCGACACGCTGCTGGTTGCCCAGCTTGCAGTCGGCATCCAACGTGAATTTATCGCCAGGCGCGAGGCGGATTTTGTCGTTCTCGAAGCGCCCGATACGGATTTTCGGGCCTTGCAGGTCGCATAGAACACCGATGGGGCGGCGGCGGCGGCGCGCGATTTCACGCACCAGCGCCGCACGGTCGATATGGTCCTGCGCGGTACCGTGCGAAAAATTGAGACGGACTACATCGACGCCGGCGGCGACCATGCGGTCGAGGACCTCCTCGCTGCTGGAGGCGGGACCCAATGTCGCCACGATTTTTGTTTTACGTAATGTCATTGAATCCCTCTTGTCCGTCCTGCGGGCCGACTATGGTATTACGCTCAACTCTTGGCGCGCTGCTCCAGCATCTCTACCGCCGGCAGCTTCTTTCCTTCAAGAAACTCAAGAAAGGCGCCGCCGCCCGTAGAGATATAGGAAATGCGATCGCAAATATTGTATTTGGCAATCGCTGCTAGCGTATCACCGCCGCCGGCAATCGAAAATGCCGGACTTTCGGCGATGGCGAGCCCCAATGCTTTGGTGCCTGCGCCGAACTGATCGAACTCGAACACGCCAACCGGGCCGTTCCAGACAATGGTTCCGGCTTTTTTCAGGTATTCAGCGTAGGTTTTTGCGGTTTCGGGACCGATGTCGAAAATCATGTCGTCGTCGGCAATCTCGCTGACCTTCTTGATGACGGCAGGCTCGTTGGCATCGAACTTCTTGCCGACGACCACATCGGTCGGCACGGGAATATCGCTACCCTTGGCCTTGGCGGCTGCCATCAAGCGCTTGGCCTCTTCTACCAGATCGGCTTCATATAACGACTTGCCGACGTTGTAACCGGCAGCTTTGATAAAAGTATTGGCGATGCCGCCGCCAACGATGAGTTGATCCACGATATGGGAGAGCGATTCCAGCACAGTCAGCTTGGTGGAAACCTTGGAACCGCCCACGATGGCTACCAGCGGGCGGGCGGGCTCCTGCAATGCCTTGCCCAGCGCATCAAGCTCTGCCGCCAGCAACGGGCCGGCGCAGGCAACCGGCGCGAACTTCGCCACGCCGTGCGTTGAAGCCTGCGCGCGATGCGCAGTGCCGAAAGCATCCATCACGTAGATATCGCAAATTTGCGACATTTCCCATGAGAGACGGTCTTCGTTGTGGCTTTCGCCGATATTGAATCGTACGTTTTCCAGCACGGCCACTTCACCGTTGCGCATCTGATGTACGTAACTCTTGCCGTTGCCCAACCAATCCTGATACAGCCGGACTTCGCATCCAAGCAGCTTTGCCAGATGATCGGCCACGGGGCGCAGGCTATCCTTGTCGGTGTAGCGCCCTTCGGTCGGGCCTTCCTTCGGCCGACCCAGATGGGACATCAGCATCACTTTCGCGCCGGCATTCATCGCATGCTGAATGGTCGGCAACGAGGCGCGGATACGCGTGTCGTCGGTCACGCTGCCGTCTTCGGCCTGGGGTACGTTGAGGTCTTCCCGGATCAGGACGCGCTTGCCCTTCAGATCCAGGTCGGTCATTTTGATAACGGACATGATCGTTTCCCTTTAAGCTGTGGAGCGGCGGAGGCCGGGCAGGCGGCCTCCGTTATCAAGGATTATTGATTACTGCGCGACGTGACGTACCAGTCGCATCAGGTTACAAGTATAGCCATATTCGTTGTCATACCAGGCAACGACCTTGACGAAAGTGGGATCCAGCATGATACCGGCCTCGGCGTCGAACACCGACGGTGCGGTTTCACCGCGAAAATCGGTGGACACGACCTTGTCCTCGGTATAACCCAGTACGCCTTTCAGCGCACCTTCGGAGGCAGCCTTCATCGCCTTGCAGATGTCTTCGTAAGTGGCTTCCTTGTTCAGCTCGCAGGTCAAATCGACCACGGAAACATCGGAAGTCGGCACGCGGAATGCCATGCCGGTCAGTTTCTTGTTGAGTTCGGGAATTACCTTGCCCACCGCCTTGGCGGCACCGGTGGAGGATGGGATGATGTTTTCCAGGATGCCGCGGCCACCGCGCCAGTCCTTGTTGGACGGGCCGTCCACGGTCTTCTGCGTCGCGGTTGCCGCATGCACGGTGGTCATCAGGCCGCGCTTGATGCCAAAGGCGTCGTTCAGCACCTTGGTGACCGGGGCCAGCGCGTTGGTGGTACAGGACGCGGCGGAAACGATGGCTTCGCCGGTGTAGGTATCATGATTCACGCCGTAGACGTACATCGGGGTGTCGTCCTTGGAAGGTGCGGATTGCACGACCTTCTTGGCGCCTGCGTCGATGTGCTTCTGGCAGGTTTCCTTGGTCAGGAACAGGCCCGTACATTCGATCACGATGTCGGCGCCGACTTCGTTCCACTTCAAAGCGGCGGGATCCTTCTCGGCGGTCAGGCGGATCGGCTGGCCGTTCACCACCAGCGTGTTGCCGTCGACGGAAACTTCGCCCTTGAATCGGCCATGCACGGAGTCGTGCTTCAGCATGTAAGCAAGATAATCCGGTTCCAGCAGATCGTTGATCGCCACCACCTCGATTTCAGGAAAATCCTTGATGGCCGCGCGCAGCACCATGCGACCAATACGGCCAAAGCCGTTGATACCTACTTTGATAGCCATACTACGTACCTCTCCTTATAAGCTGTTTAAACAATGCCCTGGGCAAGCGGCTCCGAAGAGCATGGTTTAAGCAGCCTGAAACAAAAAGGGGGGCTCAACTGCTAAGCCCCCCTTCTTTTATTGCATTGACTTACAGCACAGACTTGACGGTCTTGACCACGTTTTCAACCGTGAAACCGAAGTGCTTCATCAGCGCGCCGCCAGGAGCGGATTCGCCGAAGGTGTCGATACCGACAACCGCGCCTTCCAAGCCAACATACTTGCGCCAGAAGTCGGGGTGCGCAGCTTCAACGGCCACACGCTTCACGCCAGGAGTCAGCACGCTATCGCGGTAAGCCTGGTCTTGCGCGTCAAACACGTTGGTGGACGGCATGGAAACCACGCGCACCTTGGTGCCGGCAGCGTTCAGTTCGGCAGCAGCCTTCACAGCCAGGTCCAGTTCGGAACCGTTGGCGATGAGGATCACATCGGCCTTGCCTGCCACGTCGGAGAACACGTAACCGCCCTTGCGGATCAGGTCGAAGTGCGCGGCGTCGTGCTTGATGCCGGCCAGGTTCTGACGCGACAGCACCAGGCTGCTCGGGCCGTCGGTCTTCTCGACAGCAGCCACCCAGGACACGGCGGTTTCGGTTGCGGAACCCGGACGCCATACCGTCATGCGCGGGATGTAGCGCAGGCCGGAGGTGTTTTCCACCGGTTGGTGGGTCGGGCCGTCTTCGCCCTGGCCAATGGAGTCGTGGGTCAGCACGTAGATCACGCGCTGCTTCATCAGCGCGGACATGCGCATGCCGTTCTTCATGTAGTCGGAGAACATGTGGAAGGTGCCGCCGAACGGCAGCAGGCCGCCGTGCAGGGCCATACCGTTCATGATCGCAGCCATGCCGAACTCGCGCACGCCGTAGGAAATGTAGTTGCCCGGATCCTTCGCGTGCACGTGCTTGAAGCTGCCAGTGCTGGTCAGGTTGGAACCGGTCAGGTCGGCGGAGCCACCGAGGAATTCCGGCAGCACCGGTGCCAGGGCGCCGATCACGTTTTGCGAGGCCTTGCGGCTGGCGACGCCTTCTGCCTTCTCATTGGTGGCAGCGATCATCGCGTCGGTGACTTGCTTCCAGTTGGCCGGCAGTTCGCCTGCCATGCGGCGCTTGAATTCGGCTGCTTCAGCCGGGTAAGCCTTGGCATAAGCGTCGAACTTGGCGTTCCAGTCGGATTCCAGCTTGGCACCCTTGGCCTTGGCATCCCAGCCGGCGTAAACGTCGGCAGGCACTTCGAACGGAGGATAGTTCCAGCCGATGTTGGCGCGAGTAGCGGCAACTTCGTCGTCGCCCAGCGCGGAACCGTGGCAGTCATGCGAACCGCACTTGTTGGGGGAGCCCTTGCCGATGATGGTCTTGCAGCAGATCAGCGACGGCTTGTCGGTGACCTTCTTGGCGGCTTCGATCGCCTTCTGGATCGCGTCGGAGTCGTGGCCGTCGACGGATTGAACATGCCAGCCGTAAGCTTCGAAACGCTTGGCGGTGTCATCGGTGTACCAGCCTTCGATGTGGCCGTCGATGGAAATGCCGTTGTCGTCCCAGAACGCCACCAGCTTGCCCAAGCCCCAGGTGCCGGCCAGTGCGCAGGATTCGTGGGAAACGCCTTCCATCATGCAGCCGTCGCCGAGGAACACGTAGGTGTAATGGTCGACGATGTCATGGCCGGGCTTGTTGAACTGGCTGGCCAGCAGCTTTTCAGCCATCGCGAAGCCAACGCCATTGGCGATACCTTGGCCCAGCGGACCGGTGGTGGTTTCGATGCCGGGAGCGTAGCCGTATTCTGGGTGGCCGGCACAGCGGGAGTGCAGCTGACGGAAGGTCTTGATGTCGTCGATGGTGACGTCATAACCGGTCAGGTGCAGCAGGGAGTATATCAGCATGGAGCCGTGACCGTTGGACAGCACGAAGCGGTCGCGGTTAGCCCATTGCGGGTTCGTCGGATTGTGGCTCAGATTGTGGTTCCACAGTACTTCTGCGATTTCGGCCATGCCCATAGGTGCGCCCGGGTGACCGGAATTGGCCTTCTGAACTGCATCCATAGACAGTGCACGGATGGCATTTGCCAAGTCTGTACGAGTTGCCATAAATATTCCTATCTTGCTAGTTGAATAGAGAAAAAAGCGCCGCGCCCATTCTTTGAAGATGAGCCGGAACCGTCATTCAGAACCTTTGGAATTTCCCTGTTTTACGTTTTGTTGTAGCGTCGAGACCTGCCACGGGAAAGTTCACTAATTATTGCCCAGTTATAAATTTTGGGCAATAGCCCAGAGGGGCCTCCAAGCCGCTCCTAATGCGCCATGGCCCCTATCCGGCTGCGCCATTCGGCGCACAGAAAACCGGTACTGGCCGCAACCACGGATTTGCGCCAGATATCGCCCGCCCAGTAATCTTCGCTTTCCAGCGTACCCATCACGCCGCCCGCTTCCTGCAAAATAAGGCTGCCGGCCGCGTAATCCCATAAATGCTGGCCGCCATGCAAATAAAGATCGAAACGGCCCGCAGCGACATAACACCAGTCCAGCGCTCCCGAACCGAAATTGCGTTGCGAATGGAAAGGCGGGTCTATGGAGAGTTTTTCGGCGAGCCCGGCAGGCAAGCGCTTGAAGTCGATGCCGGCGATGGCATCCGCCACACCTTCGGCGGGGCCATTGATGGGAAGCCGCTCACCGTTGAAATATGCGCCCTTGCCCGCTTCGGCGGAAAACATTTCACCCAGCGCCGGCGCATACACGACGCCCAATACCGGCCGGCCTGCGCGCATGAAAGCCACGGAAACGGCGAAGTGCGGCAAACCATTCACGAAGTTGGAGGTTCCGTCGACCGGATCGACGCACCACAAGCCATCACGGCCGGCTTCCCATTGCAAGGATTGCTCTTCCCGCGCCATCTCCTCGCCCAGCATGGGGCACGCCGCGAGCGCCGACAGTTCGCGACCAAGCACAGCCTGCGCTTCGAGATCGACCTCCGTCAGCACGCTGCCGTCGGCCTTGCGCGTATGCGCAACCCGGGTAAAGCGCGGCAACACGACCTCGTCGCCAACGCGCCGCACCACGGCCATCAGATCGGCAAGTTGCGGCGTAGCGATCAAACCGGCTCGATCCACTTGATCGAGCAGCCCATGGACGGAATCTGTTCCTGCGGTCCCTGGCCCGTTTCAGCCACCTGCTTCATTGCTTCGAACAGGTCGCGGCGCACACCCTCAGGCGCCGTTTCCTTGCGCGACTCGTCGAAGCGACCGCGATATTGCAGTTCGAGATTGCCGTTGTAGCCGAAGAAATCCGGCGTACACACGGCGCCATAGGCCTTGGCGATCTCTTGCGTCTCGTCGATCACATAAGGGAAGGGGAAATCGAACTCCTTGGCGATCTCTTGCATGTACTCGAAACCGTCCTCGGGGTAATCGGTGGGATCGTTGGACATGATGCCGATGGCGTTGACGCCCATCGCCTTCAATTCCTTGAGATCGCGCACCAAGCGCGGGCGGATGGCTTTGACGTAAGGACAATGATTGCAGATGAACATCACCAGCGTACCGTTAGGGCCGCGCACGTCCGCCAGGCTGTAATACTTGCCGTCGACGCCGCGCAGCTTGAAATCGGGCGCCGGCCAACCGAAATCGCAAACCGGTGTTTGCAAACTCACCATCGAGATTCTCCTTTAAAATATCCTGACAATTCTAACACTGCCGACCCGAGCCTACTCCCATGCCTACTCCACGTTTTTTCTGCGATGCAAAACTTGGCCCCGGCGCACAATTGGATCTACCCGAAAGCGCCGCCCACCATGCACAGCGCGTATTGCGCCTCAAGACTGGCGACCAGGTCACGCTATTCAACGGCGACGGCCACGATTACACGTGTGAACTGCTGCGTGTCGGCAAGGACGGCGTCAGCGCCAAGATTTCCGCACAGACTACGGTGGAGCGCGAGTCGCCGCTGCATGTCACGCTGGCCCAGTGCATCTCCTCGGGCGACCGCATGGATTTGACACTGCAAAAATCGGTGGAGCTCGGCATCGCCCGCATCCAGCCGCTGGCGGCGGAGCGCAGCGTCGTGAAACTCAGCGGCGAACGCGCGGAGAAGCGCGTACAGCATTGGCAGAACGTCGTCATCTCCGCTTGCGAACAAAGCGGACGTGCCGTCGTCCCTGAGGTTCTACCGCCCTTGACGCTGCCTGCCTGGCTGGCACAAGCCCAGGATTTCGAGCTGAAACTGATGCTCAGCCCGTTCACCGAACGACGCCTGCATGACCTGCCACCACCGCAAGGCAGCGTTTGTCTGTTGATTGGTTGCGAAGGCGGCTTCTCACCTTCCGAACAGACCGCCGCGCTGCACTCGGGTTTCATCGATGTGCGCTTGGGCCAACGCATATTGCGCACGGAAACAGCCGGCTTGGCCGCACTGGCTGCGCTGCAAACCCTCTGGGGCGACTTCTAGCCTTTCCCACTTCCTGCCTTTCTCTCCGGCTTAATACGGCCATCATCATTCAATAAATCTATTGCATTGGTTTAAACAATCAATTTGTTTAATCGTACTCCGCTTCGTACCATACTCTCAACGTCATCGAATTGACGTATTTCCAGGCACAAGGAGCGAGACATGAACATCGGAACCGAAAATACCCTGGCCGCGATGCTGATCGAATGGCTCGCCGTTTATGCGCAAGCCCATTAATTTAAAAACGATCAGAAAAGGAACGACCCATGAGTAACGAAAAGAAATTGACCACCGCCGCCGGTGCGCCGGTTCCCGATAACCAGAACACAATGACCGCCGGCCCGCGCGGCCCGGTGCTGTTACAGGACGTATGGTTGCTGGAGAAGCTGGCTCATTTCGACCGCGAGGTAATCCCGGAGCGCCGCATGCACGCCAAGGGCTCCGGCGCTTACGGCACCTTCACGGTCACCAACGATATTACCCAATACACTCGCGCCAAGATTTTCAGCCAGGTCGGCAAACAAACCGAACTGTTCGCGCGTTTTACCACCGTGGCCGGTGAACGCGGCGCGGCGGATGCGGAGCGTGATATCCGCGGCTTTGCGGTGAAGTTCTACACCGAAGAAGGCAACTGGGATCTGGTCGGCAACAACACCCCGGTGTTCTTCCTGCGCGATCCGCTCAAGTTCCCCGACCTGAACCACGCGGTGAAGCGCGACCCGAAAACCAATATGCGCAGCGCCAGGAACAACTGGGATTTCTGGACCTCGCTGCCCGAAGCGCTGCACCAGGTCACCATCGTGATGAGCGAGCGCGGACTGCCCGCCACCTACCGCCACATGCACGGCTTCGGCAGCCATACGTTCAGCTTCATCAACGCGGCCAACGAGCGCTACTGGGTGAAATTCCACTTCCGTTCGCAGCAGGGCATCAAGAACCTGACCGACGCCGAGGCGGAAGCCATCATTGGCAAGGACCGGGAAAGCCATCAGCGCGATCTGTTCGAATCCATCGACAATCGCGACTTCCCGAAGTGGACGTTGTACGTGCAGGTGATGCCGGAGAACGAAGCCTCACAGGTGCCGTACAACCCGTTCGACCTGACCAAGGTATGGCCGCACAAGGATTACCCGCTGATCGAAGTGGGCGTGATGGAGCTCAACCGCAATCCGGAAAACTTCTTCGCCGAAGTGGAGCAGTCGGCGTTCAACCCGGCGGCGGTCGTACCCGGCATCGGCTTCTCGCCGGACAAGATGCTGCAGGCGCGCCTGTTCTCCTACGGCGATGCGCAGCGCTACCGGCTCGGAGTGAATCACCACCAGATTCCGGTGAACGCGCCGAAGTGTCCGTTCCATAGCTACCACCGCGACGGCGCGATGCGCGTGGACGGCAATCACGGCGGCACGCTCGGCTATCAGCCCAATAGCTACAGCCAGTGGCAGGAGCAACCGGATTACCGCGAGCCGCCGCTGTCCATCGAAGGCGCCGCCGATCACTGGAACCACCGCGAGGACGACGATTACCACTCGCAGCCAGGTGCGCTGTTCCGCTTGATGACACCGGCCCAGCAACAGGTGTTGTTCGAGAACACAGCACGCTCCATCGGCGGCGCACCGCGTGAGATCCAGTTGCGTCACATCGCCAATTGCACCAAGGCCGATCCGGCTTACGGCGCAGGCGTAGCAAAGGCCCTCGGTATCGATAATTAAACCAGACACGCCCATCCTTCGGGATGGGCGTGACACCCAAAAAGGAAAAATTACGATGAAAGAATTGATTAACAGGGCTTGGGAGTTCGCCCGCAGCCATATCGCAGCATCCGACAACGGCAGCAATGCGCATGAAGAGGAGTCCTGGCTCGGCATTTAAGAGCCCGCTTCCTCCACGCGCCGTCACCCTGCAGGGATGCCCAATAATTTGCAATTAAAGCCTCAAATAACTAATATATTGTTTTTTACGCATATTTAAGGTGATTCAATGGCACTCGGAACCGCATTACGCAAGCGCCGCAAAGCCCTTGGCCTGACTTTGCAGCAGCTTGCTGAACGCGTATCCGCAGACAGCGGCAACCTCTCGCGCATCGAACGCGGCGAGCAAGGATTGTCCGAAGCAATGCTGCATCGCCTGTGCTCAGCACTCGATTGCACGCCTGCTTTCCTGTATGCCCAGGCCGAAGCTGCCGCCGGCTCTTCACCCCAAACCGGGCCACGCCTCACGCTGACGCAACCGCAGGAATTCGTGCGCTGGTTCCGCTCCGTCGCTCCCTACATTCACGCCTTCGGCGGACGCACCTTCGTGATCGCGTTTGGCGGCGAAATTGTCGACGATGGCCAATTCGTCTCGCTGGCGCACGATCTCAATCTGCTCGCCAGCCTCGAAGTACGGCTGGTGCTGGTCCACGGCGTACGCCCACAGATCGAATCGCGCCTGAAGCGCGCCAACATCGCCTCACGCTATGTTTCCGGCCTGCGCGTCACCGACAAGGAAACGATGGAAGCGGTGAAGGAAGCCAACGGCGCGGTACGCGTTGAAATCGAGGCGCTGCTGTCGATGGGCCTGGTCAATTCGCCGATGGCCGGATCGGACATCCGCGTAGCGAGCGGCAACTTCGTCACCGCACGGCCGCTCGGCGTGCGCGAGGGCATCGATTTGCAGCATACCGGCGAAGTACGCAAGATCGACGCCGTGGGCATCCAGAAGCGGCTCGAAGACGGCGAACTGGTGCTGCTGTCGCCGCTGGGATACTCGCCCACCGGCGAGGCGTTCAATCTGACGCTGGAAGACGTCGCCGCCAGCACGGCCATCGCATTGGACGCGGACAAGCTCATTTTCCTGATGGATTCCACCGGCGTGCACAACGTGCGCGGCGAACTGCTGCGCGAGATGACCTCCGCCAAGGCCAAGAATTTGCTGCGCCACACGCAAAGCGAGGGCGCGATCAATATCACCGAAGACGAACGCTATTATCTGCCCTATGCCATCCGCGCCTGCGACCAGGGCGTGGCGCGCACGCATTTGATCTGCCGCCACACCGACGGCGCGATCCTGCAAGAGCTGTTCACGCACGACGGCATCGGCACGATGATTACCGAGGAGCCGCTGGAATTGCTGCGTCCGGCCGACATCGGCGACGTAGGCGGCTTGCTGCAATTGATCGAGCCGCTGGAGGCAGAGGGCATCCTTGTTCGCCGCGGCCGCGAGCGGCTGGAAATGGAAATCGGGCATTTCTATGTAATGGAGCACGACGGCTTGATCATCGGCTGCGCCGCGCTTTACCCCTTCCCGGACGAAAGCAAGGCAGAACTCGCCTGCATGGCCGTCAGCCAGGCTTTCCGCCGCGGCGGACGCGGCGACCGGCTGCTGAAATACAGTGAAGAGCAGGCCCAACTGCGCGGCGTCAAGACCTTGTTCGTGCTTACCACCCGCACCGAGCACTGGTTCATCGAGCGTGGCTTCGTCGAGGCCGGCATCGACACACTGCCGCAGAGCCGCCAGCAACTTTACAACTACCAGCGCCGCTCCAAAGTGTTCGTCAAACAGCTGTAGAAGCTTGCTGCAATAGGCCATTCGGCAGGGGCTTGCAAATTGGTTTGCAGCCCCCATTTTCCTTGAGTCAGGCTCACGTCCTCTCAGGAATAATCATGGAACAATATCACGGCACCACCATCCTCTCCGTCCGGCGCGGCAACCAGGTTGCGATGGGCGGCGACGGCCAGGTTACGCTCGGCAACGTCGTGGTCAAGGCCACCGCGCGCAAGGTGCGGCGTCTGTACAACGGCCAGATCCTGGCCGGATTCGCCGGCGGCACGGCAGACGCATTCACGCTGTTCGAGCGCTTCGAGGCCAAGCTTGAAAAGCATCAGGGCCATTTGCTGAAAAGCGCCGTCGAACTCGCCAAGGACTGGCGCACCGACCGCATGCTGCGCCGCCTGGAAGCCATGCTGACGGTTGCGGATAAAGAGTCCTCGCTGATCATTACCGGCAATGGCGATGTGCTGGAACCGGAATACGGCCTGCTCGCCATCGGCAGCGGCGGCGCCTATGCCCAGGCGGCGGCGCGCGCGCTGCTCGACCACACCGATCTGTCTCCGGCGGAAATCGTCAAGCAGGCGCTCGTTATCGCCGGCGATATTTGCATCTACACCAACCAGAGCCACGTCATTGAAACTTTGGAATAATTCCAGACCCTAAATTTCAGGGTTCCCCTTCTCCAATTCGGCCTTCTTATATGAGTCAAATGACCCCGCAGGAAATCGTTCACGAACTCGACAAGCACGTCGTCGGCCAATCGGCTGCCAAACGTGCTGTTGCCATCGCCTTGCGCAACCGCTGGCGCCGCGCACAGGTGGAAGACCCGATGCGCCAGGAAATCAAACCCAAGAATATCTTGATGATAGGCCCCACCGGCGTCGGCAAGACGGAAATCGCACGCCGCCTGGCGCGGCTGGCCAATGCGCCGTTCATCAAGGTGGAGGCGACCAAGTTCACCGAGGTCGGTTACGTCGGCAAGGACGTGGATTCCATCATCCGCGATCTCGCCGAAACTGCGGTCAAGCAGACGCGCGAGCATGAGATGGAAAAAGTCCGCATCCGCGCCCAGGACGCCGCCGAGGATCGGGTGCTCGATATCCTGCTGCCTTCCCCGCGCGTCTTCGGCGAGACGCCGACATCCGCCACCGATACCGAAACGCGCCAGAAATTCCGCAAGATGCTGCGCGAAGGTCTCCTCGACGACAAGGAGATCGACGTCGACCTGGCGACGCCCGCCACGCAAATGGAAATCTTCGCTCCGCCCGGCATGGAAGAACTCACCAGCCAGATACAGAGCGCCTTTCAGGGCATGACCGGCGGAAAATCCAAAACGCGCAAGCTGAAAATCAGCGAGGCGATAAAACTGCTCACCGAAGAAGAAGCCGGGAAACTGGTCAATGAAGACGAAATCAAGCAGCGTGCCGTGTTGAGCGTCGAACAGAACGGTATCGTCTTCATCGACGAAATCGATAAAATCACCAGCCGTTCCGAAGGCAGCGGCACCGATGTCTCGCGCCACGGCGTGCAGCGCGACCTGCTGCCGCTGGTCGAAGGCACTACCGTCACCACCAAATACGGCATGATCAAGACCGATCACATCCTGTTCATCGCTAGCGGGGCCTTCCACCTCGCCAAGCCGTCCGACCTGATCCCGGAGCTGCAAGGCCGGCTGCCGATCCGCGTCGAACTCGGCTCGCTGTCGGTGGAAGACTTCGAGAAAATCCTCACCGGCACCGACGCCTGCCTCACGCGTCAGTACGAAGCGCTGCTCGCCACCGAAGGCGTCACGCTGGAATTCAAGTCTGACGCCGTGCGCCGTTTGGCCGAGATTGCCTGGCAGGTCAACGAACGCACCGAGAATATCGGCGCACGGCGCCTGCACACCGTGATGGAAAAACTATTGGAAGAGATCTCCTTCGACGCCGATAAACACCAGAGCGGCACGCTGACCATCGACGCCAATTATGTCAACGACAAGCTGCAGAATCTCGCACAAGACGAAGACCTTGCGCGCTACGTCCTTTAATCAAGATAAATTTGTCTTTATTTAAAATCGTCGCTAGAATGTACTCGTGAATTTGGTTCACAGAATCTCCTCCCTGAGCGGCCGCAAGGCCGCTTCTTTTTGCCTGTTGTTCCCCCCTTGAAATCGCAGCCGGATACCCCATCTTGTGAGTATCGGCCACTGGTCGCAGGTCAAACCCCGCTTCCATGGCCTGTTTACCGAAACTCGAACGAAAGGAGATACATCATGGCAAACCTAACCCGTTTCGACCCTTTCCAGGTCACCGCGCTTGATCCCTTCGAAGACGTTTTCAAAGGCTTCTTCCGCCCGGCACGCCACCTGGAAGAGCAACACCCTCTGCAACTCAAGATGGACATTCGGGAAGACGACAAGAACTACACCGTGCACGCTGAAATACCCGGCGTGAAGAAGGAAGATATCCAAGTCACGATCGACGGCAACCAGGTCTCGATCAGCGCCGAAGTGAAGCAGGAAAAAGAAGTGAAAGAAGGCGAAAAGCTGCTGCACTCGGAACGCTACTACGGCACTATCACCCGCAGTTTCGCTCTGAGCAGCGACATTGACGACTCCGCCTCGCAGGCCAAATACCACGACGGCGTGCTGGAACTGGTGCTGCCGAAAAAAGCGACATCAACTTCCAGGAAGCTCACGATCAGCTAACGAAACTTACCGAAAATCTCCCCCATGGGCGGCCGCAAGGCCGCCATTTTTTGCATGAAAATCTAGATTCGGAGCGAACAAACAAATCAATGCGACTTACACTCCCCTTCCCCTGACGCCACGCTGAGCAGCACAGCCAAGACAGGGGCTTTCGGCGAGGACTGTCTGAGCGCACAGCGCGAGTTCCGCAGCCGCCCGGCTTGGCGAGCAGCGCAAGGAAGCCGAAGGCCGTGGTGTGGGGTGCCCTTCTTCTTTGGTTACTTTCTTTTGGGCAAGCAAAAGAAAGTGACTTGCCGCCGGGCAACCCCCGGCCAGGTTCCAAAACCTGTGGATTCCGGCTTCCACCATAACCCTCTCCCAAAGGGACGAGGGAATAAACCGACCCTACTCGATCAACTCCAGCCAATGCACCACCGGCACTCCGCTCCCCGCCGCCAGATGCGCAATGCACCCAATATTCGCCGACACGATCACTTCGGGCGTCCCCGCCCGTAACGCAGCCAGCTTCTCCTCCCGCAACTGCCGCGCCATTTCCGGCTGAAGAATCGAATACGTCCCCGCTGCCCCGCAGCACATATGCGCATCGGCCACCGGCACCAGCTCATGCCCCAAGCGGCGCAGCACTTCCTCCACCAGCCCCGGCAATTTCTGCCCGTGCTGCAAGGTGCACGGCGGGTGGTAAGCCACGCGCCGCGTGCGCCCGGCCAGACCGCTTATATCCTCATCCCGCAGCACTTCGCCGATATCGCGGGTCAAGGCCGACACGCGCGCCGCTTTTTCCGCATAGACGAGGTCGCCCTTCAGCAAAACTCCGTAATCCTTGACCTGCACCCCGCAGCCGCTGGCGGTCATCACGATGGCCTCAACGCCGGCTTCGATATGCGGCCACCAGGAATCGATGTTGCGGCGCATGAAATCCCTGGCTTCTTCCGGAGCGGCCAGATGCTGACTAAGTGCGCCACAGCAGCCGGCGCCATGCGCACGGATCAGGCTGATGCCAAGCTTGTCCAGCACCCGCGCGGCCTGGGCGTTGATGTTGGGCGCCAGCGCCGGTTGCACGCAGCCGTCCAGCACCAGCATGCGGCGGGCATGGCGCGCTTTCGGCCAAGCGGGAGCGGGTTGCTTTTCGGGAATCTTGCCGGCGAGCGTCGCGGGCAGCAGCGGCCTGGTCAGGCGGCCCAGACCGAGCAAGGCCTTGAACAGCCGCGGGCGCGTCAACACGGCCCGCAGCCAGTAGCGTGCCGCACGATGCGTGAAGGGGCGTGGAATCCGCTCTTCGGAAATCGCACGCCCGATGTCCAGCAATCGGCCGTATTCCACCCCCGATGGGCAAGTGGTCTCGCAATTACGGCAGGTGAGGCAACGATCCAGATGCAGCAGGGTTCCGGCACCCGCCTCTGCGCCCTCCAGCATCTGCTTGATGAGATAAATGCGGCCGCGCGGGCCATCGAGTTCATCACCCCTAAGCTGGTAAGTCGGGCAGGTGGCATTGCAGAAGCCGCAATGCACGCACTTGCGCAGGATGGCGTCGGCCTCCTGGCCTTGAGTGGTTTCCAGCAATTCTGCGCCAAGTCGGGTTTGCATAAGGCCTACATTCTTCCGGTATCGAACACGCCATGCGGATCAAGCGCCAGGCGGATGCGTTGGTGCAGCACCGCCAGCGGCGCGGGCAAAGGCGTAAAGGCTTGGGTGATCGGCTGATGGCTGCGGAACAGCGTGACATGGCCGCCAGCCTGTTTCGCCAGCGCACGCAGCGTGTCGAGAGGCATGTCGGTGCCGTACCAGCGCAGCCCGCCGCCCCACTCGATCACCGGCTGGCCAAGTGCGGTAAACGCCTTGGCCGCCGTCGGCACCGACAACCGCCACAAAGGACGCATGGCAAGATCGGGCATGGTCTGCTCGCGCAGCGATTGCCAGAAGGCCGGGCCGTCAGGAATCTTTTCACCGCCGATTTTCTGCATCGCAGACCGCACCGCGCTGTCGGTACCGGAAAGCCGCACATAGAGATGCCCGGCCCGCCAGGCCGTCGCAGATAAGGGCACTGGGCTGGCCGCCCATAGGTTCATGATGTTGACCGCCTTGTCCGCCGGTATCGCCAGCATCAGCGTGCACTCGCTGTCGGGACACGGCAGCACCTTGACCGAGACCTCCAGCAATACTCCCAGAGTGCCCATCGCGCCCACCATCAGCCGCGAAACGTCATAGCCGGCGACGTTCTTGATGACCTGCCCGCCGAAACGCAGCACCTGCGCGCGGCCGTCCATGACCTTGGTGCCCAGCACGGCATCGCGCACCGCACCGGCATACGGGCGGCGTGGGCCGGAAAGCCCTGTAGAAACGCAGCCGCCAAGCGTCGAATCCGGGCCGAAATGCGGCGGCTCGAACGGCAGCATCTGGTTGTTCTTGGCAAGCAGCGCTTCGATCACTTCCAGCCGCGTTCCGGCGCGTGCGGTCAACGTCAGTTCGCGCGGCTGATAGTCGACAACACCGGCATACTCCGCCACATTCAGCGTGTCGATGGACACGGCATTGCCGTAGAAATCCTTGCTGCCGCTGCCGCGAATCGACAACTTGCGCTTTTCGGCCCCCGCCTGCAGCACGCGCTCGCCGGTCGCGGCGAGCCATTGGTCATGGATATTCATCAAAATCTCGGCAATTCAGGGTGAGGCAACTGCCCATGATGGACATGCATCGAACCCAGTTCGGCGCAGCGGTGCAGGCTGGGTACCGCCTTGCCCGGATTGAGCAGGCCGGGGGGATCAAACGCGGCCTTCAAGGCATGAAAAACTTCCAGTTCGGCGGAGGTAAACTGCACGCACATCTGGTTAAGCTTCTCGACGCCCACGCCGTGTTCGCCGGTGATGGTGCCGCCCACCGCGATGCAGGTTTCTAGAATCTTGCCGCCCATCTCCTCGGTTTTTTCCAGCTCGCCGGGTTTGTTCGCATCGTAGAGGATCAATGGGTGCAAGTTGCCGTCGCCGGCATGAAACACGTTGGCAACCGACAAGCCGTATTCTTCGGACAATTCCGCGATGCGCACCAGCACTTCCGGCAACCGGCCGCGCGGGATGGTACCGTCCATGCAGTAATAGTCCGGCGATATGCGGCCAATCGCGGGAAAGGCTGCCTTGCGTCCGGCCCAGAATCGCGTGCGCTCGGCTTCGTCCACGGCAGTGCGCACTTCGGTCGCGCCACAAGCCTTGACCACTTCGAAGACGACACGAATGCCATCCGAGACTTCCTCGTTGACGCCGTCCACTTCCACCAGCAGCAGTGCTTCGGCCTCGACCGGGTAACCGGCGTGTACATAATCTTCGGCCGCCTGGATCGCCAGCTTGTCCATCATCTCCAGCCCGGCCGGGATAATCCCGGCGGCGATGATCTGGCCGACCGCGACGCCGGCATTGGCGATACTGTCAAACGCGGCCAGCAGCACTTGCGCGCGTTCCGGCTTGGGCAGCAGGCGCACGGTGATTTCGACGATGACAGCGAGCATGCCTTCGGAACCGGTCATCAGCGCCAGCAGGTCATAGCCTGGCGCGTCGAACGCCCGACTGCCCAGCGTGACGATGTCGCCGTCTATCGTGATCGCACGTAATTCAAGAATGTTATGCACGGTAAGGCCGTATTTCAGGCAATGCAGGCCGCCGGAATTCTCGGCGACGTTGCCGCCGATGCTGCAGGCGATTTGCGATGAAGGGTCGGGCGCGTAATAGAGTCCGTACGGCGCGGCGGCCTGCGAGATGGCAAGATTGCGTACGCCGGGCTGGACGCGCGCGGTGCGGGCCAGCGGGTCGAGCGCCAGAATGCGGTTGAGCCGCGCCAGCGACAGCAGCAGCGCGTCTTCGATCGGCAAGGCGCCGCCGGAAAGCCCGGTGCCGTGGCCGCGCGCCACCACCGGCACGCCATGCATGCGGCACAGGTTGAGGACCGCGGAAATCTCTTCTTCGGTGCGCGGCAGGGCAACCGCGGGCGGGCGCCGCCGATACGCGGAAAGCGCGTCGCACTCGTACGGCGCGAGGTCTTCCGGCGCGGTCAGCAACCCGTCTTGCGGCAACAAACGACGCAGCTTTTCGAGAAAGTCCGCAGGCAGGGCAGACATAATTTTATCCTGCGCTCATCTGGCCGCCTCGGGCGTCACCAGAATGGCGCGAAAATCGTTGACGTTGGTCAGCGTGGGGCCGGTTATCACCGAATCGCCCAGCGCCGAGAAAAATCTATGGGCGTCATTATCATCCAAACTGGCGCGGGCTTGGAGTCCGATTTTCCGTGCGCGCACCAGGCTGTCGGGAGTCAGCAGCGCGCCGGCGATTTCCTCCATGCCGTCCACGCCGTCGGTATCGCCCGCCAACGCATGGATGCCGGGATGCCCGTCCAGCGCCAACCCCAGTGCCAGCAAGAATTCGACATTGCGTCCGCCGCTTCCGTTGCCGCGCACCCGCACGGTTGTTTCGCCGCCGGAAAGCAATACGCATGGCAGCGCCTGTTCGCGGGCTGCCTGCAATGCGAGTTGCGCCATCGCCGCAGCGACCGCGCGGGCTTCGCCTGCGATGGCGTCGCCCATCATTAGCGGCGTCACGCCAGCCTGCCGCGCCGCATTGGCCGCCGCTTGCAGCGCCATGCCCGGCGTGGCGACGATGTTTACGGTGCTGCGCGTAAGGCGAGGATCGTCCGGCTTGAGCGTTTCGCCGCGTCCGCTTTGCAGGATATCCAGTACGGACTCGGAAATATCGATGGAATAGCGCCGGAGGATACCGAGCGCTTCCGCGCAGGTCGTCGGATCGCCCACCGTCGGGCCGGAAGCGATATCCACCGGATCGTCCCCCGGCACATCCGATATCAGATAAGTGAGCACTTGCGCAGGATGGCATGCCGCCGCCAGCCGCCCCCCTTTGATCGAGGAAAGATGGCGGCGTACGCAATTGATTTCATGGATGGTCGCGCCACTCTGGAGCAAGGCCGAAGTCACCGCCTGCTTGTCCTGCAAGGTCAGGCCCTCCAACGGCAAAGGCAATAGCGCGGAGCCGCCGCCGGAAAAGAGGCCGATGACGAGATCGTCGGGTGTCAGGCCTTGCGTCAACTGCAGCATGCGCCGCGCAGCCATCAGCCCCGCTTCATCAGGCACCGGGTGCGCCGCCTCGACAATCTCGATGCGCTCGCATGGAACCGCATGCCCATAGCGTGTCACCACCAGGCCGGACAATGCACCATCCCAATGCTGTTCCAGCGCTCGCGCCATCGCGGCCGATGCTTTTCCGGCACCCAGCACCAGCGTGCGTCCGCGCGGCGGCATGGACAATTGCGGCGGCAAGCAATGTGCCGGCTGAGCAGCCTGGATCGCCGCATCAAACAATCCACGCAGCAGCTGTTGTAGGTGATTCGCTGTCATCGAGGGCTCATGATAACGGTTAAAAACTTAGTCCACGCATAAGAAAATTCTTACTAAACCCGACTAAAAGCCTCAAGTATCTGATAGCATTTTCAGCAACATTCCAACTTGCGATTCACATGCCCAAAAACCTCGAAGCCAATCGCTCCGCTATCCAGGTAATCGATCGTCTCGGCGATCTCATGAACGCGCTGATGGCCAATGGCGGCCAGGCCTCCTTGAAGATATTGGCGGCCGAAACCGGCTTGCATCCTTCCACCGCATTTCGCATTCTTTCCGCCGCCATCGATAACGGATGGATAGATCGCAACGCTACCGGGCTGTATGTCCTGGGCCGTCACCTGATAGGCTTGGCGCAACAATCCCGCGTCGGCATCGACGTGCGGCTCGAAGCGCTGCCGTTGATGAGGAAATTGCGCCAGCAGCTGGGCGAAACGGTCAACCTGACATTTCGCGAGGGCGATGCGGTGGTGTATGTGGAGCGCGCGGTTTCCACGCGCACCTCGCATGTCGGCCAGATTGTCGGCAGCCGGGCCCCCTTGCACGTCACCGCTGTCGGTAAATTGTTTCTCGGCAGCCGCGGCGAGCAGGAAATTCGCACCTATGCAGCACGGCGCGGCTTGCAGGAATTCACGCCCAATACCGTGAAAACGCTTCCCAAGCTGATCGAATTGTCGCTTGGCGCATGGCAGGATGGATATGCGTTGGACAACGAGGAAACAGAACTCGGCATCAGCTGTATCGGCGTACCAGTGCTGGATGCACGCGGAGAAATGATCGCCGGCCTGTCGATTTCCGCCCCGGCGAAACGCCGCAAGCTGGAATGGATCCCGGATATGCTCGCCTGCGGCCGAGCACTGTCCGAACGCTTGGGCTACGTACCTTCCCCATAGGCTCTGCAAGCGGGAATGACCCTGCAATCCGCCGGGCATTTCCACCGTCTTTCGTATAAAATCCCACCCATTCGGACTGAGAGCCTATTTCAGTAGGTTTCATACATCGCGTTGAGCCAGGGCGCGGATGGATGCAAGGCGCAGTGCGCAGCGAATGGTTATTCCATTCGCAAGCGCTGCAACGCGGCAGACGCCGCGCCCTGGCTCAACCCCTTATGTCGGCAAAAGAATGTTTGCCGTTTGCCGGGACGCATTGCGGTGTTGCGTCCTGCTTGTGGAGAATGACTACACTGCGCAGTCCGCGCCTTGCACTGCACCCCGCAGGCAAACGGCGCGATGTATGAAACCTACTGAAACAGGCTCTTGGCCTGAACGGGATAGTAAATGCT
>DATHWW010000002.1:0-83997 GCA_035460165.1 Methylophilaceae bacterium
TGCACCGCAATCTGCGCGGTTTCAGGATCGCGGATTTCGCCCACCATGATCTTGTCCGGGTCGTGGCGCAGAATGGAACGCAGACCGCGCGCGAAGGTCAGGCCCTTCTTTTCATTAACGGGAATCTGCAGCACGCCGGATAACTGGTACTCGACCGGGTCTTCGATGGTGATGATCTTGTCCTGGCCGTTATTGACCTCGGAAATCGCGGCATACAGCGTCGTGGTCTTGCCGCTGCCAGTGGGGCCGGTGACCAGTATCATGCCGTAGGGCGCGTGAAATGCCTGCCGCATCTCGGCGATGGATTGCGCGTCAAAGCCAAGATAATCCAGCCGCAAGCCGCGCAGATGGTCGGTCAGTGCCTGCTTGTCCAATATGCGGATAACGGCATCCTCGCCGTGGATGCTTGGCATGATGGAAACGCGAAAATCAATGTCGCGCCCGCGCAGCCCAACCCGGAACCGGCCGTCCTGCGGCACGCGCCGCTCCGAGATATCCAGCTCCGACATGACCTTGATCCTGGAAATCATCTGGCTGGCCATGGCGGTTTCGCCGACACTGCCTATCTGCACCAGCACGCCGTCCAGACGGTACTTGATGGTCAGCCCTGCGGCAGTGGTTTCGAGATGAATATCGCTGGCTTCGGCCTTGAGGGCGTCATAAAGCGTCGAATGCACCAGTTTGACCACCGGGCTGGTGCTCTCGGTGATCGACACCAGCGAAAGCTCTTCGCCGCGCGCACCGCCGCCAATGGCTGCCCCCGACGGCAGCGCCGCATCGAGCGCCTTCAATCCTTCTTCGTAACGCGAGAGATAAACGGCAATATCGGCATGATGCGCAAGACACCATCGTGCAGCGCCCGGCGCCCGCCCCTGTGCCCAAATGGGCAAATTTTCCGAGAACGCATCCGCAAAAACGATGACGCAAGTCCCTTGCGCGTCACGAAAGGCAAGGCATTCGCGTTGCGAGGCCTCGGAAAAACCGATGGTTTCGAAGTCGGGCACCAGCTGATAAAGCTCTTCCATCGTCAGCACGGGATAGCGCAGCGCGGCACCCAAAGCCGCCACGAACTCGTTTGCCGCCAGGCCGCTGACTTCTTCCAGCGCCTCAACCAGGCGATGGCCGTTCTGGCGCGAAAGATCGCGCGCTTGCGGCAGCCTGGCCAGTACATCGATGACGCTGCTCATCCGACCGCTCCCGCCAGTTCGAAGATCGGCATATACATCAGCACCACCACCGCGCCGACCAACAAGCCGATCACCATCATCAGCGCCGGTTCGAACAGACGTGTAAACAAATCCACCGCACGCGCCAGTTCCTCTTCGTGAAAGGCCGCGGCGCTCTCCAGCATTTCGCTCATGCTGCCGGTTTGCTCCGCCACGCGCAGCAGTCGCATCGCCACCGGCGTCGTCAATCCATGTCGATGAAAAGCCTCGGAAAGCGGCAGGCCCTCCCGTATGGCATCCCGCGCGGCTTCCAGGCGGGAGCGCAAACCGGGTTCAAGCACGCCGGATGCCATCTCGAGCGCATGGACGGCGGGGATGCCCCCTCGCAACAACATGCCCAGCGTCCGGTACAGCCGCGCCAGAAAGAAAATCTGCAAAACCCGGCCGATCGCCGGAATCCTGCGCAAGCCAGCCAGCAGCCAGGCGCGGACACTCGCCTGACGCAGCCAGATCACCGCCGCGACCAAGCCGGCTCCGGCGTATGCGGCCATCTCGTAGCCATGCGTAGAAACGAAACGCCCCCATTGCAGCAGCATGCGGGAAGCAAACGACACCGCATCGCCGCGATCGGCGTAGATGGCGCTGAAGCGCGGCACAACGTAACCCAGCATGAAAAGCAGTACCAGGCCGCCAAATAGAATGATCATCGCCGGATAAACCGAAGCGCTGACGACCTTCTTGCGGATGGCATCGACTTGCCCCTGATACGCCAGATAACGTCCAAGCGCTTCGACGATTTCACCCGAGGTTTCGCTGGCGCGTACGGAAGCGGAAAACAGCGGGGGAAACGCTTCGGGAATGCGCTCCATGGCATCCGCCAAAGTACGGCCCTCGCGCAGAAGACCGGCCAGACGCTCCAGCACGACACCCATGCGGGATTTCTGCTCGCGCTCGGCCAGCGTATCCAGCGCATCGACCAGGGTAATACCCGCGGCCAGCAGCACCTTCAGTTCCTGACAGAACAACGAGAGCGGAAAGCTGGAACGGCCTTCGAATATTCTTGCGAAAAAATTGCGCTCGGTTTGAGCACTCAGCACCGAAAGCCCCTGCCCCGACGCGATCTGCCAGGCATCCTGAGCACTTGCCGCATCCAGCGTCAGCGCCAGCACGGCGCCATCCTTGTTCAGGGCTTTGACGTGATAGCGCATGGCTTATCCATTGCCGGCAGGCGCGGAATCGCGGGAGGAAATATCGGCGGCTTCGCCGGAACCTCCGGCCTTGCCGTCATTGCCGAAGGAGTAAAGATCGTACTCGGCGCCATTTGCGCCCGGGATACGATAAAGATAGGCATTTCCCCAGGGATCTGGCGGAATGCCCTTGCTGAGATATGGTCCTGCCCAGCGCGTTTCGTTGGCGGGCTGCTCGTTCAAGGCCTTGAGGCCGAGTTCACTGGAAGGATAATGCCCGGTATCCAGCCGGTACATATCCAGCGCCTTTTCGAGCGCATTGATCTGCGCTCGCGCGGCCTTGATTTCGGATTTTCCTACCTGGGAAAAATAACGCGGCCCCACATAGCCCACCAGCAGGCCGATGATGACCATCACGACAAGCAACTCAAGAAGCGTAAACCCGGACTGACGATGCATATCGCAAACTCCAGACTTCGTTAGGGATGCCCTGACCGGTTCATTGTGGCAGAAAAAAGCCCCCGTGTTTAGCGGGGGCTTATATATTTTCTATAGCGTTAGCGAGCGCCAAAATCGGTCGGCCCGGAGTTATAGGCGCTGACCGTGGGGTCATTGACTCCGCATGCCGGCTGCTGAAACAAGGCCGCAGGGACGGCAACAAAGGCCAGGCCATCGTCATTCGGCTGATTGTTCAGTCCCAGCGCAATGCGCATGCGATAGGCGAATGCATGGTCACGGCAGGAAGTATCGCCGGAAGCACCGAGACCGCCGACCTTCACTCCGCTCGAACCATACAGAGGCACGCCGCCGCCGAACACGTTAACGCCGCCCAGCCGTTTGTTCCTCAAGAAATCGTCCGTCGTGCCATAGTTGGTCGGGCTACCGTCATAAGCCCTGGATGCATCGACTGGATTGCTGTGCTGCAGCCCATACAAGCTGCCGCCGGGATACACCGCCACCGAAATGGCCCCCGTGGAGATCGCCAGGCCATCGAGACTGAAGGCATTGGCCGTATTCGCCTTTTGCGCCGAAATCACGCGGCTTCCCAGCCACGCCTTGTTGCCGGAGGCCGCCCCGGTGTTGGCCGCGCCGCTATCGGTGGAATACACATGGCAGACCTTGCCCGTCTCATCCACCATCGTGGCCCACATCGGCAGTCCGAAACCGAAGCTATCGGTTTCAATCGCAGCGGTATTGGCCGCCGCCTCGAATTGTGCACGCGAAACATCACCGCAACCAGCCACCGCACCCTGTGAAAGCAGGGCAAGAACAGCAGCGCCTAAACCAATTGTCATTCTGTTCATGATCTTCCCCTTACTGAAAATTCGTTAGAATTCATCGACTACCCGCACCGTACGACACGCTGTGAAGCGAGTGGAAAATCTTAGAATATTCAATAAGGTAGCGCCATAACACAAAAAGACTAGTCTGATTGAGGTATATCGCCACTCCAAGAAAGGCTCATTTTTCTCATCAAGGTTGATTGGACTGCCGATAAAGCGCATCCCGGTCAAACAGCACCCCGCTTTTCGCCAGAACGATTGCCTCGGTTCTGGATGCCACATCGAGAATACGAAAAATGTCGGCCAGATGAATCCGTACGGTGTTTTCGCTAAGGGAAAGCGCCCTGCCGATTTCCTTGTTGGACTTGCCCAGGCAAAGTTGCGCCAATACTTCACGCTGACGGTGAGTCAGGTGTTTGGCCGACCTTTCCGGCTGCAAATCTTCCGGGTAAATAAAGCATTCGAGCCCGGCCAGGGCATTATTCAACCCCGCAAGCATTGCTTCGACAGCAGCCGATTTATGTATGAACCCACGCGCCCCTGAAAGGACGGCCTCACGTATCAACCCCAGGTCGTGCGAAGCGGAAATCAAAACAATTGCGGAGGAAGGAAAGGCCTGGCGTAACTTCAGCAAGCCTTGCAGGCCATCGGCATCGGAAATATAAAAATCCATCAGGAGCAGATGAATTCCATCCGGGTGGGTAACATAAGCAAGCGCGTCGCGAATGGTACGCGCCTGAAGAGTGACGAGAGGAAAGCCCAAGCGCTCAAGAAGAAGCGATAATCCCTCACGAAACAGGGCATGATCATCGATTAACAGGATGTTCACGGCTTCTACCAAGCATTGCGTTCACCTCTCCAATTCCGATTGTAATTATCGGATGGTAGAACTACAACGTTGGCGGAGAGGGAGGGATTCGAACCCTCGATAACGGAGACCGCTATACTGGATTTCGAGTCCAGCGCATTCGACCACTCTGCCACCTCTCCGCGGCGAGGGCGAATTCTAGCATAAGCCGTCGCAATACGTCTCTGGACAAAGCCACCCAACTTCGGGAAACTTCGGCTATGCGTTCCTTGGCGATCTTATTCATTCTGTTTCTCCTGGGCGGCTGCCAGAAACCGCCAAAACCTCTGCCTTCGGTCAAGGAAAGTCGGGAACTGGTGGTAGTCACCCATAACGGCCCGGCGACCTATTACGTCAACGGCCAGAAGGAGTTCGCCGGTTTCGAATACGATCTGGCCAAGCTGTTCGCGCAGGATCTGAGCGCCGAACTGGGGCAGGAAGTCCGGCTGAAAATCGTGCTCGTCGAAAATGTGTCGCAGGTCATTCCCGCCTTGATCCAGGGCAAGGCGCATATCGCCGCCGCCAACCTCAGCATTACCCGTCCGCGCCAACATCTGGTGCGTTTCGGTCCGGCCTATCAAACAGTGCAGCAGCAGGTGGTATACAACAAGGAGAAAGGCAGGCAGCCGAGCAAGGTGCATGATCTGGCCGGCGCCAACATTGCCATTCCCACCGGTACCAGCTATGCCGAGCGCCTGAATGAGGCAGCGGCAAACACGCCTGATCTGCACTGGGCCGAAGAGCAGCGCGTGAATAGCGAGGAATTGCTTGAGCGCGTCGCTGACGGCACGCTGGATTACACCATCGCCGATTCGCATCTGGTATCGATGGTGCAGAATTACTACCCCAATCTGGGTGCCGGACTCAATTTCGGCAAGAAGGACGAATTGGCCTGGGCGTTCCGCAAGAGCGGGGACGAATGGCTCTATCAGCAAGCGCAAAAGTACTTCTCCCGCATCAAGAAAGACGGCACGCTACGTATCCTGCTGGACCGTTATTATGGTCATTCGGAGCGTGTTAACCCGATGGACGTGACCGGCTTCCTCATCAAGCTGCGTACTGTGCTGCCGAGATACGTCGATCTTTTCAAGCAGGCCGAGGAACTGACCGACATCGACTGGCGACTGCTCGCGGCCATCAGCTATCAGGAATCGCACTGGGATCCGTTTGCGACTTCACCGACCAATGTGCGCGGGATGATGATGCTCACCGAGGAAACGGCCGACCGCATGGGGGTCTCCAACCGGCTGGATCCGACGCAAAGCATCATGGCCGGGGCGCGTTACATGATCGTGCTGAAGGAAACGATACCGGAGCGCGTCGCCGAGCCGGATCGCACCTGGCTGGCGCTCGCCGCCTACAACATCGGCTATGCCCATCTTGAAGACGCGCGCGTTCTGGCGCAGCGCCTGAAATTAAATCCCGATGCCTGGGCGGATGTGAAGAAAACCCTGCCGCTGCTCACCCGCGAAGAGTACTTCTCGACCATACAATATGGTTATGCCCGCGGCGGAGCACCGGTACATTTCGTCGAATCCATACGCACGTATTACCGTATCCTGGAAAAATACGAACAGAAGCATGTCCCGATACTGCCCGGATTCGAGCTCATCAGCGCCCAATCCTGGGGTGCTTCTCCCTTGCATTAGAATTTTGCAATCCATTGACTGAGATTTTTGCATGCCGCATGAAGTCAGCCTGATCACCACCATTGCTGCCGCTTTCGGCTTGGCCATGGTCATGGGGTTCGTCGCCTCGAAACTGCGCATGCCCCCGCTGGTCGGCTACCTCGTGGCCGGCATCCTCATCGGCCCCGCCACGCCCGGCTTCGACGCCGACATGGATCTCGCCAGCCAGCTGGCTGAAATCGGCGTGATGCTGCTGATGTTCGGCGTAGGCTTGCATTTCTCAGTGGACGACCTGCTCGCCGTCAAGCGCATCGCGGTCCCCGGCGCCATCGTGCAAATTGCGGTGGCAACCGCACTGGGCATGGCTACGGCGACCTACTGGGGGTGGGATATCGGTGCGGCCCTGGTGTTCGGGCTTTCGCTCTCGGTCGCCAGCACCGTCGTGCTGCTGCGTGCGCTGGAAGCGCGCGGCGTGCTGGATTCGATCAATGGCCGCATCGCCGTCGGTTGGCTGGTCGTAGAAGACCTGGTCATGGTGCTGGTGCTGGTGTTGCTGCCGGTATTGGCAGGCTTGCTGGGAAGCTCAACCGAAAAAGCCACCTTTGATGAGGAAGTCTGGATCACCATCGGCATCACCCTGGTCAAGGTCGCGACCTTTATCGGCCTGATGCTGATTGTCGGGCGCCGCCTTTTTCCGCGACTGCTGTGGCAAGTGGCACGGACCGGCTCGCGTGAATTGTTTACGCTGTGCGTGATCGCAGCGGCGGTCGTCGTCGCGTACGGCTCGGCCTCGCTGTTCGGCGTCTCGTTTGCCTTGGGTGCCTTTTTCGCCGGCATGATGATGCGGGAGTCGGAATTCAGCCACCGCGCTGCCGATGAGTCGCTGCCCTTGCGCGACGCATTCTCGGTGCTGTTTTTCGTGTCGGTTGGCATGTTGTTCGATCCGCAAGTATTGATCAATGATCCGGTAAAAGTCCTGGTCGTGGCTGCCATCATCATCTTCGGCAAGACGCTGGCAGCCATCGTGCTGGTACTGGCATTCCGCTACCCACTCAATACCGCGCTGACTGTCGGGGCAAGCCTGGCGCAAATCGGTGAATTCTCGTTCATCCTCGCCGGCATGGGCGTCAGCCTTGGACTGCTGGGAACCGAAGGCCAGACCTTGATCCTCGCCGGAGCATTGATTTCGATCGCACTCAACTCCTTCGCTTTCGCCGCCATCGAGCCGATCCAGGTGTGGATACGCTCGCGCTCCGTACTGGCGCGCCGTCTCGAACTGCGCGACGACCCGTTGGCGCAACTGCCGATGTCCACCGACCAGGCGCTGCTGACCGGACAGGTCGTGCTCGTGGGTTATGGGCGTGTCGGCAAACGCATCGCGGAAACGCTCAACGAACGGGGAATTCACTATGTGGTCGCCGAGCAGAATCGCGGCATCGTCGAGGCGTTACGCGCCCATGAAATCCCCGCCGTTTCGGGCGACGCGTCCGACCCGGCCGTGCTGATCCAGGCGCATATTGCCCGCGCCGGCATGCTGGTGATCGCCACGCCGGACACTTTCGCGGCACGCAAAATGGTGGAAACCGCGCGCATTCTGAATCCGGGCATCGAGGTTGTGGTGCGTACCCACAGCGACGAGGAAGCCGCACTGCTGGCGAAGGAAAACATCGGCAAGATTTTCATGGGCGAGCACGAACTGGCGCGCGGCATGGCCGGGCACGTGTTGGCGCGGATGGGCATGGGGGAAAAGAAGCGCGCTCATTGAGTCGAACGAATGCGGCTTCGCAATAAAAAACGGCAGGGATTACCTGCCGTTTTTTATTAAGCAACGAGACGTCAAACCAGCTTTTCCAGCCCGCCCATGTAGGAACGCAACGCCTCCGGCACGGTGACGCTGCCATCGGCGTTCTGGTAGTTTTCCAGCACCGCCACCAGCGTACGGCCGACCGCCAGGCCGGAGCCATTCAGCGTATGCAACAGCTCTGGCTTGCCCTGCCCACTTTTGAAGCGCGCCTGCATGCGGCGCGCCTGGAACGCTTCGCAGTTGGAGACCGAGGAAATCTCACGATAGGCGTTCTGCGCCGGCAGCCACACTTCCAGGTCGTAGGTCTTGGCGGCGCCAAAGCCCATGTCGCCGGTGCATAGCGACACCACGCGGTACGGCAGGCCCAGTTTTTTAAGAATGGCCTCGGCGTGGCCGACCATCTCTTCCAGCGCCTCGTAGCTCTTTTCCGGGTGCACGATCTGCACCATTTCGACCTTGTCGAATTGATGCTGGCGAATCATGCCGCGCGTGTCGCGGCCATAGGAACCCGCTTCGGAACGGAAGCACGGCGTATGGCCGGTCAATTTGATCGGCAGGTCTTCCGCCGCCACGATTTCATCGCGCACGGTGTTGGTCAGCGTGACTTCGGAGGTCGGGATCAGGTAGAGCGCTTCGCCCTCGCCTTCCTGCCCGCCTTTTTTCGCAGCGAACAGGTCGGCCTCGAACTTGGGCAGTTGGCCGGTACCGCGCAGGGTCTCGGCATTGACGATGTAAGGCGTGTAGCACTCGGTGTAGCCGTGCTCGTTGGTCTGCACATCCAACATGAATTGCGCGAGGGCACGGTGCAGCTTGGCCATCGGGCCTTTCATGAAAGTAAAACGTGCGCCGGTAAGTTTGGCGCCGGTATCGAAATCCAGCCCCAGCGCAGCGCCGACATCGACGTGATCCTTGACTTCAAAGTCGAAGCTACGCGGCGCGCCAACCTTACGTACTTCGACGTTATCCTCTTCCGACTTGCCAACAGGGACCGACTCATGCGGCAAATTCGGCACGTTTTGCAGGAAATCCTGCATTTGCGCCTGAATCACCGTCAACTTTTCCTCGGCCGCCTTCAGTTCATCCCCCAGCGTCGCGACTTCAGCGAGGATCGCCGAAGCATCCTCGCCCTTGGACTTGGCAATGCCGATCTGCTTGGAGGTGGCGTTGCGCTTGGCCTGCAGCTCCTGCGTGCGAGTCTGCACCGTCTTGCGCTCAGCCTCCAATGCCGTGAACTGCGCTTCATCGAAGGCATAACCGCGCAGTGCAAGGCGCTGGACAACGCTGGCGAGATCGCTGCGTAACAACTGAATATCTAACATGAATGCTCCGGAGAATAACTATTTGTTTTTGGCCTTGCGGTCGAGGTCACGCAAGTGCGCCAGCTTTTCGCTTATTTTACCTTCCAGACCGCGCGGCGTGGGTTCGTAAAACTTCACGGCCGGCATATCGTCGGGAAAATACTGCTCCCCGGCCGCATAGGCTTCCGGCTCGTCATGGGCGTAGCGGTATGCCTTGCCGTAATCCAGCTGTTTCATCAGCTTGGTCGGCGCGTTGCGCAAATGCAACGGCACGGTACGCGACTTGTCCTGCGCGACAAAGGCCTTGGCCTGGTTGTAGGCCATATAGGCAGCATTGCTCTTGGGTGCAACGGCGAGGTAAAGCACAGCGTTGGACAGCGCCAGCTCGCCCTCGGGCGACCCGAGACGCTCATAGATTTCGCAGGCTGCGGAAGCGATCTCCGTCGCGCGCGGATCGGCCAGGCCGATGTCCTCAATCGCCATGCGCACGATGCGTCGGCCGAGATACAGCGGGTCGGCGCCGCCGTCCAGCATGCGCAAGAACCAGTAGAGCGCCGCATCCGGGCTGGAGCCACGTACCGATTTGTGCAGCGCGGAAATCTGGTCGTAGAACGCCTCACCGCCCTTGTCGAAGCGGCGCAGCTTGGAAGCCAGCGTGCTGTTGAGGAAGGCCTCGTCCACCTCGTGGACACCCGCCGCATGTGCCGCGTTGAACAGCTGCTCGAGGAAGTTCAACAAACGCCGTGCGTCGCCGTCCGCATAGGCCAGCACCTGCTCGCGCACTTCGGCTGCAATGGCAAGGTCGTCGGCTTCCAGCGCCAGCGCACGATCCAGCAACACGCCCAGTTCCGGTTCGGACAGCGCCTGCAGCACGAATACCTGCGCCCGCGACAGCAACGCACTATTAACTTCGAACGAGGGGTTTTCGGTGGTGGCGCCGATAAAGGTGAACAGGCCGCTTTCAACGTATGGCAGGAAAGCGTCCTGCTGCGACTTGTTGAAGCGGTGCACTTCGTCGACGAACAATATGGTGCGGCGGCCCGACTGCTGCAGCGTCAGTTGCGCGCGTTCCACCGCATCGCGGATGTCCTTCACGCCGGACAGCACCGCCGACAGCGGGATGAATTCGGCATCCGCGGTATTCGCGATCAGCCGCGCCAGCGTGGTCTTGCCCACGCCCGGAGGCCCCCACAAGATCATCGACGGCAACTTGCCGGAGGTGAACGCCAGCCGCAGCGGCTTGCCGGTGCCAAGCAGATGGCTCTGGCCGACCACCTCGTCCAGCGACTGGGGACGCAGGCGCTCAGCCAGCGGCGCGTGAGGTTCCTTGGGAGCAAAAAGATCGGCCATTGTCAGTTAAAAGCCCGGAAATCCGCTTCGATATATTCAAGCTGGCATTATAGTTGCAAAATTCAAGACGCTCTTGCCGCACATTCATATAGAATTACCAACAATACCCATTGTGCGTATTCATAAAACCACGACATGGCACAGGGCGTAGTGAAAAAATCGGTTTTGGTCCGCGCCATGCGGCCTACAAACAAGGGGAACAGGCAATGCCTCGTCAGAAAACGGGTCTTGCGGTAATCTGCGCATTACTTTCGGCTTTTATCCTATTCGCTAGCGGCCCGGTCTGGGCCGACGGTGTCGACCTTACCCAGGCATCCGCGCTGATCAAGGCGGGCAAGGCCAAGGAGGCCTACGCACTGCTGGCGCCGCATGAGATCGAAAACGCCGGCAATCCCGATTATGATTTCCTGCTGGGTCTGGCGGCGATCGAAAGCGGCAATGCGGTTCACGGCATCTTCCCGCTCGAACGCGTGCTGGCGGTCAACCCCGACCATGCTGACGGCCGCGTGGCGATTGCCCGCGCCCACTACATGCTGGGGGAAAACGAAGCGGCCAAGCAAGAGTTCCAAAACATCCTCGAACTGCACCCGCCCGAAGAGGCAGTCAAGGCCATCGACCGCTACATGTCGGCCATCGACCGCGCGATGGGCGAGACCGCCCGTTTTCATGCCTACCTGGAAGCCACGCTGGGACACGACAGCAACATCAACGGCGCGCCGAACGCGCAGACGCTACTGGTGAATTTCAATGGCCTGCCTTTGCCGGTCACACTGTCTGGCACCACCGCCGAAAAATCCGATAATTTCTTCTCCATGGCTGGCGGCGCCAGCTTCAGCTATCCGGTCAGCAAGAGCCTGTCGCTGTTCGGCGGCGTCAGCGGTACCAATCGCATCAACTGGTCCAGCAACATGTTCGAGACCAGCACGCTGGACTTCAACCTGGGCCTGAGCCACAAGCTGGGGCCGAACACGCTGACTGCGGCGCTGCAGGACGGCAACTTCCGCATTGATGGCGAGCGTTATCGCCACAGCTATGGCGTGGCGGGCCAATGGCAGCATAACCTGGACGACCGCAACCAGTTGTCGGTATTCGGTCAGGCGCTGCGCCTGAGCTATCCCGGCACCGACATTCGCGATGCAGATCGCCGACTGATCGGTGTCGGCTTCGGCCACGCCTTTACCGGCGACCTGTCGCCGGTGCTGTTCGCCAATGTCTACATCGGGGAAGAAGATGAGCGCGCTTCCGACCGCCCGGACATGGGCCATGATTTCTACGGCGTGCGCACCGGCGGCCAGATCAGCTGGAATCCCAAGCTGGTGTTGTTCGCCACCGCCAATTACGAAAACCGCGATTACGGCGGCACCCGGCCCTTCTTCACCAAATCGCAACAGGACCGCCAGTACGAGTTTTCCGTCGGCGCGCGCTACCTGCCGATTCCGCTGTGGCAGATCAAGCCGCAATTGAGCTATCTCAACAACGATTCCAATATCCCGATTACCGATTACGACCGCTGGATGGTGTCGGTCAGCTTCCGCCACGATTTCGAGTGGTAAGAAAGGACAGTCATGCGCTACGTCCCTCAACTTCGTCTGACGCCCCAAGCCCTGCTGGTGGCGCTGGTGTCCGCCTGCTATCCGCTGTCCGGCCTGGCCGCCGCGGGCAAGGTGGAATTCGCAGTCGGCAATGTGGTGGCTGTCGGCCCTGACGGCCGTTCCCGCCCACTGTCCAAGGGTACGGACATCGACACCGGCGACACGATACAGACCGGCGACGGCCGCGCCCAGGTGCGCTTTATCGACGGCGGTTTCATCTCGCTGACGCCCAACACCGAATTCAAGGTCAACGAATATAACTACTCCGGCAAGGCCGACGGCACCGAGAAAGGCTTCTTCGGCCTGGTCAAGGGCGGCCTGCGCGCCGTGACGGGCGCGATCGGCCACACCAACAAGAAGAACTACCTGGTCAACACACCGGTAGCCACCATCGGCATCCGCGGCACCGAGTTCCTGGCAACGCTGGAAAACGACAAGCTGATCGTGCGCGTCGGCGACGGCGCAATCTACGTCAGCAACGCCTCCGGCACCATCGTGCTGTACAAGGGACAATCCGGTGAGGTTGATGGCTTCAACATGCGGCCGGAATATTCCAACGAAGTGCCGCTGGTGAACGCCGCCGGCCCGCGCGGCGGCACGCCTGCGGTGCTGCGCGAAGAGCAGCGACTGGAGCAGCCCTTGCTCCATGACTACATCGCCGGCATCGATACCACCCCCAGCGGCACTTCCTGCGAACTGGTGGGCGGCTGCGTGACCGGCTCGACCTCCAGCATGGACTACCTCGTCGCCAACAGCCTGAACGGCACCTATAGCGTCAGCGGCTTTTCAACACCGGTGGACGAGAATGGGAATGCCATCGGCGGTGCTGTGACAGGCGCGTTCCAGGCGCACTTCGGCACCGGCACTGTCGACAACTTCGACCTGAACGTCAGTACCGCTGCCAGCGTGAACAATGCGACAGGCTCCATTTCCGGCAGCAGCTTCAGCGCCAGCGGGGGCGCTTCCTTCGGCTCGTCCGGCAGCTTTAGTGCGACCGGCGAGTTTCTCGGGAACAGTGCAGCCCAGTCGGGCGTGACCTATACATTCTCCGACTCGACGTCGGGCTCGGTTTCCGGCACCGCGGCCTATCAGCAGACCAGCCTTACGCCGTAAATTCCGCGCGCAACGCCTGTTCCTGCGTCGCAACCAAGCTCGATACGGTTTTCCTCGCCTTGCATCCCACCTCGTGCGCGAGATCGGGCTGCCGGGCGAGATGGCGCATGATCCCGAACGCTTCTTCATCCGTATCGAAAAGATAGCCGTTCTCGCCGTGCGAGATCACCTCCCGATAGCCGCCGTAACGTTGCGCCACCACCGGCAAGCCTGCAGCCATGGCTTCGAGCACGACGAGCCCGATGCTTTCGACGCAATGCAGAGGTGTCCGGTAAAAGAAGCAATCGAGCTTTTCGAAGAATCCAGGCAAAGCCTGCCGCGGCATTTCCGGCAACAGCGCCAACCCTTCAAGTCCGCCATTCAGGCAGGACTGGAGGCAGGTGCCGCCGACGATATCGACCCGGAAGCCTTCCGCGACCAGCTTGCGGTAGAGCGGAACATCCCGGAAATGGTGTTTCTCCAAGGTATCGCGGCTCGCCTTCCCTAGCGTGAACGGGCCGGGACGCGCCGTTCTCCGTGCCGCAAGAAACGGCTCCAATCCATACGCGGGAATACTGACGGAGCCGGGGACTGCGCATAGCTGCCTGATCAGCTCGGAACAATATCTGGCCTCGACGTCGCGCTTCCCCCCCAGAGATAACCGATGCAATGCGCGGTATAGACGTGCCGGGGCAAACATCGTGCAATCCAGGATCACCTTGAGCGGAGCCGCGTGTTCGTACCAGGTACCGGGTGATTGCGCCATGCCGATAAAAATCAGTGTACCGCCATAAGGCGCCGCGCCCTGGAACGGCCGAATCTCCCGGATGGGATAGGCGGCCAGCTCCGCGGCCGGGCGCTGTTCCGACCAGAGCTCCACCTGCGCATACTGCCTGAGCGTTTCGTAAAGGCCCAGGGCGTGCGTCCATACGCCGCCTTTCGTCCCTGCCGCGAAAGGGCATACCAGGTGCACCGGCTGAGCTAGCGTTTGCATATGTCCGGTATCATAACGTCATATGGCTGACCATGACATCCACGACCGGCTGAGCAAGATCGTCGGCCTCTTGACCCGAGGCGAAGCCAGTGCCGCGGAAAAGCAGGCGCAGCACTGCACGATGTCTTTCCCCGACGCGTCGGAGGGATGGTTTCTTCTCGGAGCGGCCCGGCATCGGCAAGGCCGCCATTCCGATGCCTTGCCCGCCTTCGAACGTGCTCTCGTCCTGAACCCGCATCATCTACAGGCCTTGCAAGCCAAGGCCGCCATTTTTTTTGACACCGGGCGCTGGGGAGAAATGCTGGCTGTCTGCGAGCATGCCGCGATCCTGGCACCCAACGATGCCGCGGTAGCAGCCAATCTCGGCACGGCCTTGGAAAAACTCGACCGTCTCGACGAGGCCCTGCTGCAATTCAACCGTACGCTGGCACTGGACTCCCGCCAGCTCAACGCCATGCTGAATCGGGGTGCGTTGCTGCTGCGCATGCGGCGCGTGGAAGATGCGCTTGCGAATAACCACTGGCTCGCCGAAGCGCACCCCGGCTTTGCCGAGGCCCATTACAACCTGGGCGACGTCCTGCTCACCCTGCACCGATACGAGGAAGCGCTGGCCGCATGCGAGGCCGGTCTCGCCATCGCGCCACGCCACGCGCGCCTGCGCCTCAAGCGCGCCATCGCCCTGGCTTGCCTGTGCAGATTCGCGGAGGCCCAGACGGATTTAGCCCAGGCGCAAATACTCGAACCCGAACTGTTACCCGAACTGATTCCCGTTACCGAAAAGCTGCCGGCCGCCGTCGACCCTTATGCCAATGCCGAGCTGATCTATCTCGAAGCGAACCTCAAGGCCCAGCAGGAGTGCAACTGGCAGCGCCGCGATGAATTCCTCGCGATGCTGGAACGCTTTATCGTTGAATCGCCGCCCAGCGGTATCGCGCTGCACGACAAGAAACTGGCGCTCCCCTTGCTCTCCATGCCGGTTGCGCCCGAGGTGCGGTTGAAAGCAATGCGGCAAATCTCGGAATTCGTGCAAGACACTGCCTGGCTCTATGGGATTCCGCCATTCAAACATGAAGCGAGAAATCGCGAGCGCATCCGGATAGGCTATGTCTCTCCGGATTTCCGCGACCACCCGGTTGGGTGGCTTAGCATGCCGATCTACCGCCTGCACGACCGCACGCGCTTTGATATCCACTGTTACTCGCTGAAAAAGGACGCGCACGATCCGGTACAGCAGAAAATCACCGCTAGTTGCGACCACTGGCACGACGTGGCGCATTTGAGTGCCGCGGCCATCGCGCAGAAAATCCATGCCGATGGAATCGACATCCTGATCGACCTGGCCGGCTACACGCAGAATTCGCGCCCGGAAGTCTTCGCCCTGCGCCCTTCCCCAGTCCAGGCGTATTACCTCGGCTACCCCGGCACCATGGGCGCCGAGTTCATGGATTACGCGATTGCAGACCAGGTCGTTTGCCCGCCGGGCGACGAACAGTTTGTAACCGAAGAGCTGATGCTGTTGCCCAATACTTATTGCCCATATGACATCACAACATCAAATTTGCCGACCTCAATGACCCGGCAAGAAGCTGCGCTGTCCGAGCACGGCATCGTGTTCTGCTGCTTCAGCGCTAGCTACAGGATCGAACCGACCGTCTTCGCACTTTGGCTGCGGCTGCTGCGGCAAATTCCCGGCAGCGTACTGTGGCTGGGATCCCGCCAGGAAAATGTCATAGCAAATCTGCAACGCGAGGCGGAAAGGCAAGGCATCGATGGCAACCGGCTTGTCTTTGCATCGCATCTGCCCCGGGAACGGCACCTGCACCGCTTTCAGCTCGCCGACATCTTCCTCGACACACGCTGGCACAACGCGCATGCCATGGCTGCGGATGCGCTCTGGCAAGGGCTGCCGGTACTGACCTGCAGCGGCCCGCACTGGTCGTCGCGCCTGGCAGCCAGTCTGCTGCATGCGGCGGGACTGCCGGAATTGATTGCGCCATCGCAGGAGGCTTATGAAGCGCAGGCTCTGGATCTCGCAACGAACCACAAACGACTGGCCGGGATTAAAGAGAAACTCTTGCTGGCACGCAATTCCGCACCGATGTTCTCACCGGAAACAACCGTACGGAACCTGGAGCAGGCATACGAGAAGATGTGGAATCGCTGGCGCGCAGCGGGATAAACGTACTTATTCGCTCAATACGTCCGCGCCTTCGGGGGGCGTGAAGCGGAAACTCTTTTCATTCAGCTTGGGGTTAAGTTCCTGCTTGCTGAATTCGATCACCGTGACTTGGCCGAAGCTGTCGCGCATTTCCATTTCTTGCAGCATGTTGCCCTTAAAACCGAGCACCACGCGATCGAAACCGGATTCCTTTTCTTTCGGGATCGCTTCAACCCAATTCAGGTCACCCTGCTTGCCGACGTTCTTGAGATCGAAAGTCTTGTCGATGTCCTTGCTGCCGGCCAGCAGCGCCGCGGGGCTGGAACCCAGCACTTTGTCTAGCGGGCGTACCGTCACCTGGTTAAGCTCGGGGTCGTACAGCCAGACTTTTTTGCCGTCGCCGACAATCAGCTGCACATAAGGCTTGTCGTAATCCCAGCGGAACTTGCCCGGGCGCTGCAACTGCATGCTGCCGGTGACTTCCTGCACCTTGCGGCCAAGGTTATCGACTACGGTCTGCTGGAACTTGGCGCGCATGGAAGTGCTGTTCTGAAAGAAATTCTTCAGGGTTTGCACTTCGTCGGCACTGGCGGCCAGCGAAAACGCAGCGAGTAAAACGGAAACGATAAAACGCATTAGATTCTCTATTGTTGGTGAAAGAAGTTGCGACAGCTGAGATTCAACCGGGTTCTTATTCTCCGGCAGGCGCGAGCACTTCGCGATTGCCGTTGGACTGCATCGCCGACACGATGCCGGCGCGCTCCATTTCCTCGATCAGGCGCGCGGCGCGGTTGTAGCCGATGCGCAGGTGGCGCTGCACCGCCGAGATCGAGGCGCGGCGCGACTTGAGCACGATGGCGACGGCTTGGTCGTAGAGCGGATCGGATTCGCCGCCACCTTCGCCCGCCATCCCGCCTTCCATGCCTTCGCCCGCTTCGGAATCGCCGGTGAGGATGCCGTCGATGTAATCCGGCTCGCCCAGCGATTTGAGGTATTCCACGACGCGGTGCACTTCCTGGTCGCTGACGAAAGCGCCGTGCACGCGCTGCGGATAGCCGGTGCCTGGCGGCTGGTAGAGCATGTCGCCCTGCCCCAGCAACGCTTCCGCGCCCATCGCATCCAGAATCGTGCGCGAGTCGATCTTGCTCGATACCTGGAAGGCGACGCGGGTCGGGATATTGGCCTTGATCAGGCCGGTGATCACGTCCACGGACGGGCGCTGCGTCGCCAGTACCAGGTGGATGCCGGAAGCGCGCGCTTTCTGCGCAAGCCGCGCAATCAGTTCTTCCACCTTCTTGCCGACCACCATCATCATGTCGGCCAGCTCGTCAATGACGACGACGATCAACGGCATTTCTTCCAGCGGCTCGGGGTTGTCCGGAGTGATCGTGAACGGATTGGTCAGCTTGTTGCCGGATTTCTCGGCATCGAGGACTTTCTGGTTGTAACCCGCGAGGTTGCGCACACCCAGCGTGGACATCAGGCGGTAACGCTTTTCCATCTCGGCCACGCACCAGTTAAGCGCGCTCGCGGCTTGGCGCATGTCGGTCACCACAGGCGCCAGCAAATGCGGGATGCCTTCGTAGACCGACAACTCCAGCATTTTCGGGTCGACCAGGATCAGCCTCACCTTGCTCGCATCGGCCTTGTACACCAGGCTCAAAATCATCGCGTTGATCGCCACCGACTTACCCGAGCCGGTGGTACCCGCGACCAGCACGTGCGGCATCTTGGCGAGGTCGGCCACCACCGGCTTGCCGGAGATGTCCTTGCCCATCGCAATGGCGAGCGGCGAAGCCATGTCGGCGTACACCTGGGAACCGAGAATTTCGGTGAGGCACACCACCTGCCGCTTGGGGTTGGGGATTTCGATCGCCATGCAGCTTTTGCCGGGAATGGTTTCCACCACGCGGATGCTGACCACGGACAAGGCACGCGCCAGATCCTTGGCAAGATTGGTGATCTGGCTGCCCTTCACGCCGGCAGCCGGTTCGAATTCGTAGCGGGTAATCACCGGGCCGGGCAACGCGGAAGTCACCTTGACCTCGATATTGAAATCCATCAGCTTGCGCTCGATCAGACGCGAAGTGAATTCCAGCGTTTCGGCACTTTGCACTTCGACCACGCCCTTGGGCTCGTCCAGCAAGTGCAGCGGCGGCAGCGGCGAATCCGGCATGGTCTGGAACAGCGGCGTCTGGCGCTCTTTTTCCACGCGGTCGCTCTTGGGGATTTCCAGTTGCGGCGCCTCGATCTGCACCGGCGGACGATCCTCCACGCGCTTGCGCTCGCTTTCCACGTACTCTTCGCGCAATTGCTCTGCCACCTTGCCGACCTTTTTGTCCTGCCAATCCTGCCAGCTCTGCCGCAGGAAGCTGTAGGTTCTTTCGAGCAGCCAACCGAATTTTTCGGTGATTTTCAGCCACGACCAACCAGTAAAGAGGCTGAAGCCGGTTGCAAACGCAAGCAACAGCAGCATTGTCGAACCGGTAAAGCCGAGCACATGGCGCAGCAACTCATCGATCACACTGCCCAGCATGCCACCCTGCGCCAGCGGCAACATCAAGTGCAATTCGAGCAGGTGGCCGGCCTCGAGCGCGCTGGAAGCCAGCAGCATCAATACAAAACCGATGACATTGAACAGCAGATACGGCCGCTCGGCCTCAGTAAGTTCCAGACGTTTGTAGACCCACCACATCGCGTAAAACGCCATCACAGCCAGCCACCATGCAGAAAACCCAAACAGGTACAGCAGGATATCGGCAACCCATGCGCCCAGCGAACCGCCGGCATTATGTATCGCGGCATCCTCACTGGCGCTATGCGACCAGCCCGGATCGTCGCGGTTATAAGTAAACAGAATGGTAGCGAGGTAACTGCCCGCCACGACCAGCACCAGCCACCAGGCCTCGCGGATCAGGCCGGCGGTTTTCTCTGGAACCTCGCGTCGGGAAATGGCAGATGACGGTTTTTTTTGGAAAAACATGCTGTCTGGTGAACTCGATATCCGCGTAAAATTGGATTTTACCGGACTTTAACCTCAACGAAACCACCCAGATGACATTAACGGAATTACGCTACATCGTCGCCGTGGCAAGGGAACGGCACTTCGGCCGCGCCGCTCAGGCCTGTTTCGTCAGCCAGCCCACATTGAGCGTCGGTATCAAGAAAATCGAGGAAGAGTTAGGGGTGCTGATTTTCGAGCGCGGCTCGAACGAAATCACCCTGACGCACGTGGGCGAGGAAATCGTCGCCCAAGCTGCGCGCACGCTGGAAAACGCCGCCGCGATCAAGACCATCGCCCAGCAAAGCGGCGATCCGCTGTCGCATCCGCTGCGGCTGGGTGCGATCTATACCATTGGGCCTTATCTGCTGCCGGGGATACTACCGATGCTGCGCGAACGCGCGCCCAACATGCAGCTGCTGATCCAGGAAAGCTACACCGCCAGCCTGCGCGAACAGCTCAAGCAAGGCAAACTCGATGTGGCGATTCTATCGCTGCCTTTCGAGGAGCCCGGCATGGTCATACATCCAATATACGATGAACCGTTTCAAGTCGCAGTACCGCTCGATCATCACTGGCGCGACCGTGCAGCCATTCCGCCGGAAGAACTGGGCAACGAATCGGTGTTGTTGCTCGGGGCCGGCAACTGCTTCCGCGACCAGGTATTGCAGGTATGTCCGTCGCTCGCTCGCGGAACTTCGGCCAGCGGCATGCAACAAACGTTGGAGGGAAGCTCGCTGGAAACGATACGCTACATGGTCGCCTCGGGCGTGGGCATGACTATATTGCCCTGCACCGCGGCAAGCGTCAGCCGGGAAGACAGCGCGATGCTGCGCTTCATTCCGTTTACGCAGCCCACGCCCAAGCGTCGCGTTGCGCTGGTGTGGCGCAAAAGCTTTACCCGTCCGCAAGCGGTGGAAGTGCTTATCGAAGCCATCCGGCAGGCGAAAAACCCGTGCACGCAGTGGATCGACGCCGCATAGCAGTTAGCTATCAAAACAATTTAAACAATCAATTTGCGCTATCAATCAGCGAGCGCTAAATTAATAACATCAAGAATGGAGGCAGTCATGAGTCTGGAAATTGATATCGGAATCTCTCCCACGGATCGCAAGGAAATCGCCGACGGGCTTTCGCGAGTGCTCGCCGACACGTATACGGTCTACTTGCGCACGCACAATTTCCACTGGAACGTCACCGGGCCGATGTTCCAGACTTTGCACCTGATGTTCATGACCCAATATAACGAGTTGTGGACGGCAACCGACCTGATCGCGGAACGCATCCGCGCACTCGGCTTTCCCGCACCCGGTACATACACGGCGTTCGGCAAGCTGACCTCGATCAAGGAAGTGGAAGGCGTGCCCAAGGCGCAGGACATGATTCGCCTCTTGGTCGAAGGCAATGAAGCCGTCGCCCGCACTGCACGCGAGATTTTCCCCATCGTGGAAAAAGCCAACGACCAGCCGACCGCCGACCTGCTGACGCAGCGCATGCAGGTGCATGAGAAGACGGCGTGGATGTTGCGCAGCCTGCTCGAAAATTAAGCTGGTAAAATCCTGGTAATTCAAGCCGCAGCGGATTTCGTTCGCTGCGGCGCAACCATTTTTAGTCATATTTTTAGGAGTCGTAGAAGTCATGTCCACCAAGCACGCCCGCCTGCTCATTCTGGGCTCAGGCCCCGCCGGCTATTCGGCCGCGGTCTATGCTGCCCGCGCCAACCTGAAACCGGTGCTGGTCACCGGCATCGCCCAGGGCGGCCAACTGATGACCACCACCGATGTCGATAACTGGCCGGCCGATGCCGACGGCGTGCAAGGGCCGGAACTGATGGAGCGCTTCCAGAAGCATGCCGAGCGCTTCAACACCGAAATGATCTTCGACCACATCCACACCGCCAAGCTGACCGAAAAACCGATCCGCTTGATCGGCGACAGCGGCGAATACACCTGTGACGCACTGGTCATCGCCACCGGCGCCTCCGCGCAGTATCTCGGCCTGCCGTCCGAAGAAGCCTTCGCCGGCAAAGGCGTATCCGCCTGCGCCACTTGCGACGGTTTCTTCTACCGCAACCAGGAAGTCGCGGTCATCGGCGGCGGCAACACTGCGGTCGAAGAGGCGCTGTACCTCGCCAACATCGCCAGCAAAGTGACGCTGGTGCATCGCCGTGACAAGTTCAAGGCCGAAGCGATCCTGGTCGACAAGCTGATGGCTCGCGTCAAGGAAGGCAAGATCGAACTGCAACTGCACCACGTGCTGGACGAAGTGCTGGGCGACGACAGCGGCGTCACCGGCATGCGCGTCAAGAACAACCAGACCGGCGAAACCAAGGAGATTGCGTTGAAAGGCGTGTTTATCGCCATCGGCCACAAGCCGAACACCGACATCTTCGAAGGCCAGCTCGACATGGAAGGCGGCTACATCATGACCAAGGGCGGCCGCGAAGGCAACGCCACCGCCACCAACGTGCCCGGCGTGTTTGCCGCCGGCGACGTGCAGGACCACATCTACCGCCAGGCGGTCACCAGCGCCGGCTCCGGCTGCATGGCCGCGCTCGACGCCGAGCGCTACCTGGACGGCCACGGCTAAATCGGCCGCTGCGCTACCCACAGCGCACAGGGAATGCGAAAATAACGCATCTTCCTGTGCGCTTTTTCTTTGTTCCGACACCGTGGCAACCGACCCTGACGACGATGACATCCACCTGTTCCGCGAGGCGATCAAAGACGCGCGCCCGCTGAAGCAGCCGCCGCGCGTGCAGCATCCGGCAAAAAAACCGCGCCCCGTTCCCCAGCAATTCATCCGCGACGAATACCAGGCACTCGCCGACTCGCTGTCCGACCACTACATCCCCGCGCACGAACTCGAAAGCGGCGAAGAAGCCCTGTACCTGCGCGAAGGGCACTCCCCCGACATTTTGCGCAAACTGCGCCGTGGTCATTGGGTGATCCAGGAACAGCTCGACCTGCACGGCATGTACGCCGACGAAGCCCGCCTCTATGTCGTGCAGTTTCTCGCCGAATGCCGCAAACGCGGCGCCCGCTGCGTGCGCATCATCCACGGCAAGGGGCTGGGCTCGAAGAACCGCGAACCGGTGTTGAAAAACAAGTTGCGCAACTGGCTGATGCAGCGCGACGAAGTGCTGGCGTATTGTCAGGCGCGAGAAGTGGATGGGGGAAGTGGAGCGCTGGTGGTGTTGCTTAAGGTAAGTTAGATTGGTTGCGTTCGTAATTGCATGGAATTACGATGGACAATCAGTTCATAGCCATATAATCATAAGTATTAGATGGAGGTGGGAATGCAACGCGAAATTGAAGACCAATTAAGAGTCCTATCAGACCCATTAACTGACATAGATCAAATCAGGCTGAACATTGCAAAACTTATTGCTCGGAAAATTGAGGCTGCGCGCAACTCCTTCAGCCCGTGGGAACGTTTTCATTTTGCGCATGCGATCTCGCATTTGAACAACAATATCGCAATTGGAACCCCAAGCAATACATTTTGGCTTCGTGCAGCTCTTGTTGCTCTTGAAAAGGCATCTACTCCCCCATCGGAGCACTCATCTCAATATCCTATACAAGAAGAAGAAACTGAGCCATTCACTTACGAGGCTCTCTCAAACGCTATTCGTCAGCTTGGTGGGTAAATCGAAGAACAGTTAGTTCATAGATTCCATGACAACCGTATCTGGCGAACTCTCAGATTGGGAAGCTTTTAATGCTTATGCCCACTCGCCCGGCCCCGGCTACTTCGGTTTCAAAGCTGATATAGGAGACATTAATCGCTTCGCAGCTCGATATAGAGCAGCCAAATGCTTCCGTAGTATTGACCTCGAAGGCTACACGAACAATGTACGCGCATGATATGCAGCTCTCTGTTGAGTCTTATTTGTCTACTCCGCATTGGAAGCATATTTAAAGGTGATGAATATTAAACCGAAAGCACTTGCGAAACCTCTTTCTGACTTTGGTGCATATGACCTGCTCAAGGCAGTGCGAACTACTGATAGTGGGGATCGCTTCTACAAATTCATCTATGATCGCGTGAACGACCAACACAAACAGGAGTTGGACCTCTATTTTAAAGATGATCCATGCAACGTGGCGTACTTAGCTTCTGCGATTCGCCACATCTTCGCTCATGGATGGCTTACACCGAGCGCTGGTGGAGGGGACGCTGCACAAGCAGTTCTAATTTGTGACATGATCTCTGAGTTTGTCTTGAGTTTTCTGGACCATTCCTTTTCGAATTCAATCAAATCGGGTTTGAAGACTATGAATGGAACTTAAGATGGCTATATATCACGGACTACAAGCTCCAAGCGAGCAAAGACTTCTGCAATATATACAATTATTGTTACTCATCAACCAATAGTACTAAATAGATTGCCTAAATTAGTAAAGAGGCCTTTTATTGGAGTTTTTATATGACTTATTTTCTTCTGGGATTATTAATATTGACTGCCTTTCTAATTTACATCGGCATCAATGAGATAAAACGAACTAATTTTTTTCTGAATATATTGCTCAATAATTTCGAAGAAGGAAAAAATATTCAGGAAAATATTCTTTCAGATTTAAAGATAATAAATGGAAGAATAAGTAATTTGGACGAAGAAATAAGAAAAAATATTCAGAAACAGATGGATACAATATTTGAAATTAAAAGAAGCTCAGAAAAAATGATAACTAGAGATGGTCTGGCTGACGAGCTTTCAATAATACTTTTAACAATATCAGAGAAATTTGATAGCGTTGAGCGCACCTTAACAAAAGTGAGACTTCGTTTAGAGTTTACTGACGAAGAAATAAAAAGTGATGTAATTTTAAATTTAATTGATAAAAATTAAACTTAGTAAATATACTAATAAGTTTAGAGTGGCGGAATATTTATAGTCAGAGAAATTTCATAGTGGCTGAATTAAACAAACCGCCTCGGCAGCAATCCCCTCGCCTCTACCCGTAAACCCCAGCTTTTCCGTAGTCGTCGCCTTCACATTCACGCCATCATTCGCGACCCCGATATCCGCCGCGATATTCGCGCACATCGCCGGGATATGTTTCGCCAACTTGGGCTCTTCCGCGATCACCGTGGCATCGACGTTGACCACGCCGTAGCCCTTTTCCTTTATCAAGGCTGCGACATGCCGCAGCAGCTCGCGCGAGTCGATGCCCTTGAAGCGCGAGTCGGTGTCGGGAAAATGCTTGCCGATGTCGCCCAGCGCCGCGGCGCCGAGTAGCGCGTCGCAGATCGCATGCAACAGCACATCTGCATCGGAGTGCCCCTTCAGACCTTTTTCATGCGGGATATCCACCCCGCCGATGATGCATTTGCGCCCTTCCACCAGTTGGTGAACGTCGAAGCCGTGGCCGATTCTGATCATTTTTCTGTTTCCGAGTTGTTCAGGAGGAGTTCGGCGATCACCAGATCCTCCGGGTAAGTGACTTTGAGGTTATGGCCGTCGCCCATCACCAGTCGGGGGGCATGTCCGAGGAACTCCACCGCCTGCGCTTCGTCGGTCGGTGTGTCGGTGCCGATGGCTTGCAGTGCGTCTTGCAGCAAGCCGTAGCGAAACATCTGCGGCGTTTGTGCCCGCCACAGCCCGGCGCGGGGCTCGGTGTGATCGACGCGGCCGTTCTTGCCTTCGCGCTTGAGCGTGTCCGCCACGGGAACGGCGAGCAGGCCGCCCACCAGGTCGTCCTTTAATTCGGTAAAAAGATTGTCCAGCATTTCCTGCGAAAGACAGGGGCGTGCGGCATCGTGCACCAGCACCCAATCTTCAGGCTGCGACTGTTCGGCAATCGCATTTAGTCCATTCAACACGGTCTCGGCGCGGGTCGTGCCACCGCAGCGCAGGACTTCGACCTTGTCGCCCAAGGCGGAGAAATCGTAGAGGTCCCAACCTGCGTCGTCGGGACTTAGCACGACGAACACACGAGTGATTTCAGGGTGTACACAGAATACGGAAAGCGTATGATGAATCATGGGCTTGCCGAGCAGTGGCAGATACTGTTTTGGCAGCTCCGCTCCCATGCGGCTGCCGCTGCCGGCGGCGGGAATCAGGGCATAGTTCTTGTGCTTGGACATCGCAAAATCATAGCATGCCAGGCCTTGATTCCTGCCGGGTCGTCACCATTTATTAGCTAGTTCTAATAAAGGAGCCGCGCATGTCAAATGTCCGCCCTGCCGCCGTGGCAGGCATGTTCTATCCCGACAACGCCGAAGCGCTGGCGCAAGACGTGGACGGCTTGCTTAACGATGCCGAGTCGCGCATGTCCGGGCTGGTACCCAAGGCGCTGATCGTGCCGCATGCCGGCTATATCTACTCCGGCCCCATTGCCGCTTCCGCTTATGCGCTGCTCAAACCTTTGGCCGCCACCATCCGCCGGGTTGTTCTGCTCGGGCCGACACACCGTGTAGCCGTGCGCGGCCTGGCCTTGCCCGGCACCGATGCTTTCGCTTCGCCGCTGGGGATCGTAAACATCGATCAGGATGCAGTGCGCAAAATAGCGCAGTTGCCGCAGGTAACCATCAGTCCGCAAGCGCATTCGCTGGAGCACTCGCTCGAGGTGCATTTACCGTTCCTGCAAACGGTGCTGTCCGATTTCACGTTGTTGCCGCTGGCGGTGGGCATGGCCAGTGCCGACGAGGTGGCGGAAGTGCTGGAAACCTTGTGGGGCGGGCCGGAAACCTTGATCGTGATCAGCTCCGACCTTTCGCATTACCTGCCTTATGACGTCGCAAATGCGGCGGACAGAACTACCGCGCTAACCATTCTGCGCCTGGAAGAAAACGTTACACACCAGCAAGCCTGCGGCGGAACACCAGTCAACGGCCTGATCGTGGCGGCGCGCCATCACGGCATGAAGCCGCACCTGCTCGATTTGCGCAACTCAGGCGATACCGCGGGGGACAAAAGCCGCGTGGTGGGTTACGGCGCGTTTGCGTTCACCGAGGCCGATCATGACTGAGACCGAACGCGGCTCGATCCTGCTCATACTGGCGCGTGCGGCGATTGCCGAGCGTCTCCGGCTGGCCGCTTCACAGCCAACAGAACATGCTCCCTGGTTGCAGGACGTCGGCGCAACCTTCGTCACCTTGACCCGGCAGCAACAATTACGCGGCTGCGTCGGCAGTTTGCTGGCGCATCGCCCGCTGCATGAGGATGTACGGGCCAATGCCGTAGCCGCCGGCTTCCGCGATCCGCGCTTTACGCCGTTGACCATAGCGGATTTCGAATCGACGCAGGTGGAGGTTTCGCTGCTTTCGCCGCAGGAACCGATGGCGTTTTCCGATGAATCGGATGCGCTTTTGCAACTGCGCCCCGGCACCGACGGCATCGTGCTGGAATATGGCGCGCTGCGCAGCACCTTTTTGCCGCAGGTGTGGGAGCAATTGCCCCAGGCGGAAGAGTTCATGGCGCGCCTCAAGGTCAAGGCCGGGCTGCCATCCACTTTCTGGGGAGAAGGCATCCGGCTGTCGCGCTACACCGTAGCTAAATGGAAGGAATCCGATTTCACAGGTATAGCACAATGAACGACGCCACCGACATTCTCGAACGCACTCCCGCCCGTTACTGGCATTTGCTGGACGATGGCCGCATCCAGTGCGACTTGTGTCCGCGTGACTGCCGGCTGCACGAAGGCCAGCGCGGCGCATGCTTTGTGCGGGCGCGCGCCGGCGACGAGATGGTATTGACCACGTATGGCCGCTCCTCGGGCTTCTGCGTCGACCCGGTCGAGAAGAAACCGCTGAATCACTTCTATCCCGGCTCGAGCATCCTGTCCTTCGGAACCGCCGGCTGCAATCTCGCGTGCAAGTTCTGCCAGAACTGGGATATCTCCAAATCGCGTGACTTCGACCGCCTGGCCGCCCAAGCCACGCCGGAGGCGATTGCCCGGGCAGCACAGGAAAACGGCTGCAAGAGCGTGGCTTTCACCTACAACGACCCGGTGATTTTCGCCGAGTACGCGATGGACGTCGCGGACGCCTGCCATGAGATCGGCGTACACGCAGTAGCAGTGACGGCGGGCTACATGCACGACCAGCCGCGGCGCGATTTCTACGCCAAAATGGATGCGGCCAACGTGGATTTGAAAGCCTTCACCGAAGCGTTCTACTACAAGCTCACCGGCGCGCATTTGCAGCCGGTGCTGGATACGCTGCGCTACCTCAAGCATGAAACGGACGTGTGGTTCGAGATCACTACGCTGCTGATCCCCGGCTGTAACGACTCCGACGCCGAGGTCGGCGCGATGTGCGACTGGCTCGCGCAAGAGCTCGGCACCGATGTGCCGCTGCATTTCACCGCCTTCCATCCGGATTACAAAATGACCGACCTGCCGCCTACGCCGCCGGAAACCTTGACCCGCGCCCGCCACATCGGCCTGTCCGCAGGCTTGCAATACGTATACACCGGCAATGTGCACGACACCGAAGGCGGCACGACCTTCTGCCCGCATTGCCAGAACCCGCTGATCGTGCGCGACTGGCATGAGATCCGGCATTACGATCTGACCGAAACCGGCGCTTGTGCGCACTGCGGCACCTCCGTCGTCGGTCGTTTCGGTAAATTCGAGAGTCAGTTCGGCCGACGCCGCATTCCGCTAAGCGTCGCAAATTTCTGAAGCATTGTTCGCCAATTTCAACGCTTGCCATTGCGGCAGCCTATTGATCCGCCATTATTGAAATGGCCCGATAAAGTCTAAACTCCGTTCGGCCTGAGCTTGTCGAAGGCCAGTGAATCCATTCATGTTTCGACAGGCTCGACACGAATGGATGAAAACATTTCCGGACCGTATCAATAATAGAAGTATCAATGCTTGCCGGTCAGCGGCACGAACCTGACCGGCAACACTTCCTGGCGATGCACGTTGCCCTCAGCATCTTTCTTGATTAGCAGCAGCTCCTGCGCCGCATAGCTTTCGCCTAAGGGAATCACCATGCGTCCGCCCGGCTTCAGCTGATCCAATAGCGACGGCGGCACCTGGCTCGCCCCGGCGGTGACGATGATGCTGTCGTAAGGGGCATGCTCCGCCCAGCCGTAATAACCGTCCCCCTGCCGCACATGCGCCTGTTCATAGCCCAAAGCGCGCAAGGACTCCGCAGCTTGGCTGGCAAGCGGCTCGATGATTTCCATGGAATAAACTTCCGCGCCCATTTCGGCAAGCATCGCCGTCTGGTAGCCGCAGCCGGTGCCGATTTCCAGCACGCGGCTGCCGGGCTTGAGTTTAAGTAATTCGGTCATGAAAGCGACGACATACGGCTGGGAGATCGTCTGGCCGTAGCCGATAGGCAAAGGGCGATTCTGGTAGGCGTAATCGCACTCGATGTCGGGCACGAAGCGATGACGCGGAACACGTCCCAGCGCTTCGAGCACAGGTCGTGACAACACAGGCGTACCCGGCTGCGGGTTGAATTCCTCGGCCATGGCTGCCACCTCGGCCACCATATCGCCACGCAGTCCGGAATAAGCGGACTCCAGCGGATCGCCAGAATACGCCTGCATCATGGGTTACTGAAAGCCGGGCTTGCGCCGCGCCGGAATCAGGTTCATCGAAGCCAGTTGTTCGTGCAGTTCATGCACGGAAAACTTGCTGTAATCCTTGGCGACTTCCTTGAGTTCGAAGCCGTTATTGCGATGCAACTCGCCGCGCAGCATGCCGAGCATGCGGTTATCGGCGGTCACCACCACGCGGACGGCGCCTGCGGTGCGCGCAAGTGCGGCGGTTTCGCCGGCGACCGATTGCACGAAGCGTCGCTCGTATTCGACCCGGTGCTGCTCGCGATGGTCGTCATAACGATGCACGCCACCGCCACCGCCTCCCCGATTGCTGCCGCTTCTGGTGTCCGTCCACAGGTCCTTGCCAGCAGCTGCTTGTTCGGGATTCACCAATGTTTCGTGTTCCACCATGCGCGGACTGGATTCGTATTCAGGTGTTTCGGCATTCTGCAGACTGAAAAAACGAGCGCGGGAACCATTGGCGACGACGACGATGATATTCAACATGGAAATTTCTCCGTAGTTGGTTGGTGGAATGGCTTGGTTTTTAATGTCTGGTAGCTACATTCTGCGGGGGGTATTAGTATGGAGATGCGCGGGTTAAAAACGTTCCCGCATGTTTAATGATATGCCTCTTGCATAATAATTCAAGTTCAAATTCATTTGATTATTAATAAGTAATTACCTTTTATAATCAATGATTAAGGAGAGTAAAATCATGAGCTACAGAGGTAGTTGCCACTGCGGAAAAATCACCATTGAAGTCGAAGGCGAGCTCGCCCAGGCGATGCAATGCAATTGCTCGATCTGCAGCAAAAAAGGCTATCTGCTGTGGTTCGTGCCGCGTGCCAACATGCGCTGGCTGACACCGGATAATGAACTCGCCACCTACACCTTCAACAAGCACCAGATTCAGCATCATTTCTGCCCGACCTGCGGCTGCTCACCCTTCAGCGAAGCCATCGGACCGACGGGCGAAGCCATGGCCGCCATCAACGTGCGCTGCCTGGACAACGATATCGATCTGGCCGCGCTGAAAATCATCCCTTACGACGGACGGAGCAAATGAGATGAATGCCCAGAGCCCACTGCTGCAACATACATTCCCGCGCTTGCAGGACGGCACGGCCCAAGACTTGAGCCTCTATGCCGGCAAGGTCGTGCTGGTGGTCAATACCGCCAGCTACTGCGGGCTGACGCCGCAATATGCCGGATTGCAAAAGCTATATCACGAGCACAAGGAGCGCGGGTTCGTCGTTCTCGGCTTTCCGTCCAATGAATTCGGGGCGCAGGAACCGGGCAGCGAGCAGCAGATCGCGGAGTTTTGCAGCAGTTTTTATCATGTGGATTTCCCAATGTTCGGCAAGACGACCGTCACCGAAGGCCAGGCCAACCCCTTCCATAACATGCTGGGCGCAGCGACCGGCGATTGGCCGAAATGGAATTTCCATAAATACCTGATAGCCCGCAGCGGCAGCGAGGTGGTGAGTTTTCCAAGCATGGTCGCACCGGACGATCCGGCGCTGCTGGCGGCGATAGACCGCTTCCTCGACGCTTAAAAGCTGAACATGGGCGGGTATTTCATGATGCCGCCCGCAAGTTGCGCTTCTGCGCGTGTTCAACGGCAAATTCGTACAAATCCACCAGGTCTTCTTCCGTCACGGCGATCACGCCGTCCATCTGATCCAGTGCCCAGCCGAAATCCGCCTCGGTCAATTTCAGGCGCCGACTGTCCGTAGCCGCCTCGAATTTGCGGTGATGCGGGTGATGCGTATGGCGCAAGGGATACCGCCGCCCGGGGATCAGGTTGTTGATCGCCACCGCCAGCAGCAGAATGGTACCGGCATTGAACACAACCACGCCGATGAAGCCCCACCCCAGAGCGTGGATGGCCGGCCCACCGATAACCGCGATCATCGCCGTTCCGGCGCTGGGTGGATGCAGACAGCGCAGGTGATACATGACAGCTATCGACAGCGCGACGGCAACCGCGGTGGCAATTGGCGGAGAAGCGATCATCTGCGCGCAGGCCACCCCGACCGCAGCCGACACGAAATGGCCGCCGAACATCGGCCACGGTTGCGCCAGCGGGCTATGGGGAAGGGCGAATAACAGGCAGGTCGAAGCCCCCATCGAGGCTAGCATCATTAGCGTCAGGGCCGTGGTTTCCACGCCCAGCTTGACCTCCATGCCAAGCAGGAGAATAGCCGCAAACGCACCGACCACCGAAAACAGCATCTCCCGAAATGGCATGTGGATGGATTTCTGCGGAAGCGGCAGCCGCCCGAACAACTTCAATTTCATTCCTATTCCTTATCGATTAGTGTTTGCTTCGTAGGTACGGCTCCCCGCCCTGAAAAACCCCGCGAGCCACGTGCATGCCGCCAGCAGTGAAAATGTGATCAGTGCCTGGCCGACCGCCTGCTGCTGACTGGTGAGATAGGCATTGCACAGGCGCACGGGCGCTGCGGCGTAAAGCCAGCCGGTGACGGCCATCATGGGCAGCAGATTGCCGAGAAAGAATCCGCGCACCAGCAATCCGGCCAACGGCCATGAAACCGCCAGCGCCGCGCCGGTCAACAGAAGGCTGGCGAATTTGACGGCCTCCAGCCATGGCACGATCAGCACTTCGTCGAGCGCGCGTGGCACCATCCAGAACGCCAGCACGCACGATACCAGCAGCAAGCCGCTGATGCCGTGATGATTCCAGGCAGCCCAGTGCCGCCGCACCCTTTCCGGGACGGCATGGCCCACCAACAGGCCGGCCCCGATGAGCAAGGGGAATTGCATCAGCATATGCCGCTCCATATCGGCTTCCAGCCAGGCGCGCGGTCCCGGCAAAGCCAGCAAGGCGAGGATGCCGCAGCCAAGCCATAGTCCGCTTCGCCGCCTCATGCCCGTTCCGGTTGCCGGCTGCGCTGCACTTGTTGCAGCAACGGTTTCCAGGCCTCGCTGTCAATGTCCATGACACGTACCAGCCGCGCTTGCGGATTCACCAGCAGGAGCGCGGCATTATGCTGGTAACCGCCCCACTCGTCGGGAATCACGGTAATCCCGAAAAACGCGAGCAGCTTAGGCAGGCTTGCAGCATCCTTGACCGTCGCGAAGCGCCATATTGCCGGATCGGCGTCGTAATGCGCCGCATATCGCGCCAGCACCTCCGGCCTGTCGTGTGCCGGGTCGAAGCTAATACTGAGCAAACTCACCTTGTCTTGCAGCCCTTGCGCCACGATGGCGCGCTGCATGCGCTGGAAATCGGTGCCCTGTGTCCGGCATACGGCATTGCAGCGGGTGTAGATGAAATCGATCAGCCAGAACTTTCCGCTCTCTTGCACGGCGCGGTTCAGGATGAACTCCTGACCTTGCGATTCCACCAGCGTGACGGGTTCCAGAACCGGCCGGTTTTGCAGCACCTGCAGGCGACGCGCCTGCTCCTTGGTGAATACGCTGAAAGCAGCGGTGATGCCGGCCAATGCCAAGCCGGCTGCCAGCATCACCGTGAGACAGGCAAGTGCGGTTTTCATGCCGATCAGCGACGTCCGGCCGAGGACATGCGCGCCAGCGCTCCGCCCACGATGGCCCCGGCGCTCAGCAATATCGTCAGCGCAAATATCGTGGCCGTCTGGCTGTAGTGCTGCCACTCGGGCAAATGCACGGCCCAGCGGCGCGGGATACTGGCGTGACCTGACAGCAGGAACATCAGCGCAAAGCCCATCACGCCGCATGCAAAGCACCACAGCGCAACCTTGTCGAAAACCGTGAAAGCCGTTTCACGTTCCGCACGCGAAATCCAGTGAATGAACGCGAATATCATGCTGACGCAGCCGAGCATCAGGTAGAGGTGAAAATGTCCCGGCACCCATTGCGTGTTGTGCATGACCACATTGACCGCGATCGTGCCGTCGATCACCGCCGGGATCACGCCCGCGCTCCAGCCGAACACCGACAGCACCAGCAGCGCGGAGGTAAGGTCCCAACGCATGCGGCTACGATAAATTGCGCCTAACGTACCGGTCAGCGTGATTGCCAGCACGGGCAGGCTGCTGGTGTAGGACACGATCTGTCCCAGCACCTGGGCCCACAGCGGCTGTGCAAAATCCATCAACAGATGGTGCGGATAGACGACGAGCACCATCAGGCAGGTCGCGCTCCACGACCAGACGAAAGGCGCGTAGACCTTCCACGGGCGCCCCGTGTATTGGGGCAGGATTTCGTAGACCGCGATCACCGCCATGTAGATGGTGGAATTAACAAACACGTGGCCGAACAGATAGATCAGGTTCTTGGCGAGCAGCGGGTGGATGGCGAGCTCGGGCACATACAGGTTAATCAGCATCATCGTCAGGATGACTGCACCGGCCAGGATGGAAACAAGATTGATGAGAATGACCACCGTACTGGCGATAACGGTCGCGGGCGGCGCGTCATGCGCCTTGCCGGTTTTCAGGAAGCGCCAGCCCAGCGCATGAGCGAAATTGCCGTAACGCGCGATGATGCCGCGCGCCGCCTCCAGGTAAAAGAGCAGGAAGCCGACGCCGACCAGCAGCACGCCTCCCATGTAGAACGCGGCCGCATGCTTGCTCCACAGCCCCATCGAATGCGACGGCAACGGGTACAGAAATGTCCAGGCTGCGGCGAATCCGCCCACGAAAATGCTGCCGAGCACGAAAACCACGCCCAGCAGGAACAACGCAAGGTTGGCGACCGCCACTCGCTGATGCAGCGCAATGTATTTACCGAGGAAATGCCACATGACTGCCGCACCGCCGAGGCCGGCAATGGCCACCATGCCGATGCCATGCGCGGTGAGCAGCTGGTAAAAAATATCCGGGCCGATGCTGATGAGATTACCCTGCGCCATGCGCATGGCCACGCCCAATGCCATCAACAGGAGCAGCACCAGGCCGGCAATACCGGCATAGGCTTTGACGACCGCATTCGCCGGCCGCGAAGAAGCCGGAATTATTTGTTCCATCACTGAATCCTTGACTGGTTATTCTGCGACGACGCGGATATCGGCCGTCATGTTGTGATGCGCCATGCCGCAATACTCCAGGCACAGCACCTTGTAGATTCCCGGCGTATCGAACCGGTAGCGCAGCACATTGACCATGCCGGGCATGGCCTGGGTCTGCGCTTTCAATCGGAGTTTGGAGTCGTATAGCGCGAAGCCGTGGTTCACATCGTCTGCGGTGACATGAAACGCGATCTCGCGTCCCACCGGAACGGTATCCTGCGATAGCTCCCAGCGCCACTGGTGACCCGTTGCCTTGACCACAATCTCCTCGCCAACGGCGCGTGCGCCATAAGGCATGTGCGCCAGGCTGTAGCCGATGGCAAGCACGAACAGTACAATCAACCCCCACAGCACCCGCTTGCGCCATCGCGCCGTTGCTGGGGCGGCACTATTTCTTTCGTCCGGCCACTCGCTCCTGCGTATGACCCGGATAAAGATAATCGCCAATAGGGCGATGCTTACCAAGGATAGAATCAGGGCAATATTTTGTATCATTTGGCGTCCCAATGTCATAAGATGTATATTTAATACATCTTAAATATAGCATGCCGATTTTTGTTAATCAATATTTGAAATACATCTTATAACCATGCGCCTGACCACCTACACCGACTACACGATGAGAGTCCTGATCTATCTCGGGCTCCAGCAGGATCATCTGGTTACGATTTCGGACATCGCCCAGGCTTACGGCATTTCGGAAAATCACCTGATGAAAGTGGTGCACGGCCTCGCGCAGCGCGGCGATGTGGAAACGGTACGCGGCAAGGGAGGTGGCATGCGCCTGGCGCGCAAGCCGGAGGAAATCAATATCGGCGAAACAATCCGCGCAACGGAAGGCGAAGGCGGCCTGCTTGCTTGCGTGGAGTCGGAAAGCGACTGTTGTATCCAGCAGGCATGTGCACTGATCGGGATATTAAAGGAAGCGCAAACAGCGCTTTATGGGGTATTGGACCGGTACACGCTGGCGGATTTACTACAACGGGATGCTCCGCTCACCGCCATCCTGATGTCCATGCACCGGACTTCCGAATAAATCGGGAACAGCTCCCTCGAGTAGCTGCAGAAGCAGCTGCCACCTTGCGAACTCACGCGTTTCCCGGTAGTCAAATTTGGCGTGTAGGTATACGGATGACCCAGGAAACAGGGGCGCTCCATCCACCGGCACCACGCCATGTGAAACAGACGCTTTCCGGATGGCAATCACCCCGGTTTTCCCTCGAGTCGTACGACGACCGCATTTTTCGTGGAGGGAACAAACATGTCACTATCCATTAAACATTGGCAAGACCCGCTGAACCTCATCCTCGGCTTGTGGCTGATCGCTTCGCCCTGGGTGTTGCCGTATTCAGCGGAAACATACGCTACCTGGAACGCCATCATCATCGGCACCCTTGTCGTCTTGCTCGCGGTATCCGAGGTGTACATGCTCAAGGCCTGGGAAGAGTGGACCAGCGTCGCACTGGGCGTGTGGCTGATGATCTCCCCGTGGATTCTTGGTTTCAGCGGCAACACGATGGCAATGTGGAACGCCGTGGGTGTTGGCCTCGCCGTCGCGGTGCTCGCACTTTGGGTGCTGGGGACCGATAAGCAAATCGGCGGCGGTTGGTGGCATCCTGTAACCTAAATTGTTGTGTTTGAGGGGCAGGCCAAATTGCGCAGCCTGCCCCTATTTACTCCCTAATCAATAGCCTGAAAACTCTTCCGTGCGGATCTTGCCATCGGCGACACCTGCTTCGCGCAGCATTTGACGCATGGCTTTGACCATATCGGGCGGGCCGTCGACGTAGTAGATGGGAAGCATCAGGTCATCCATGAATTTAAGCAGCATGGTTTTATCGATAAACCCGGTCTCCCCATGCCATTCGCGGCTGGATTTGCTCATCTCCGTCATCGTCCCGACGAAGGTGTAGTTGGGATTGGTGCCGTGGGATTTCATCAACTCTTCTAGAAACGCCGCATCCTCCGGCCTTCGATTGGAATAAAAGACAAGAATGCGGTGTGGCAAATTGTCGTGCAGCGCTTGCAGGACAATGCTTCTCACAGGCGTCACGCCGATACCGCCGGTGAGGAAAACGGCCGGGATGTTCGCATCGTCATGAAGCGTGAACGAACCATGCGGCGCGTTAAGCGAAAGCTCCGCGCCAGGCGCCATAGTCCTTAATACGCGCTTGAAGGCAGTATCGCGCATGCGTGACGCAAACATCAGCTCGTCTTCGTAAGGGGCGCTGGCAATCGAGAAAGGGCGTGTGTTGCCTTCGGCATCCGTCTCGGCGGGGTGGATCAGGGTGCACTCTGCGAACTGCCCTGCCTTGTAGGTAAAACCCTCGGGCTTTTCGAAATGAAACGCTATGGTCCCATCCGCCACGTCCCGCTTTTCCGTTAATTTGACTGTGTAGACTGGCATGACGCTGCTCCTGTTTTGTTAAGAGCTTGCATATCGAAAAAGCCGTACTCACTTGTCCTGGGAACCAGTCGATATCCTGACCAGCCGATCATTCCCGGATTCCGCGCCCCACACTTCCCCCGCCCGCCCCGCCAATTGCCGCACGCGCGCTCCCTGGCGATCCGAAGGAAAACTTTTGAATGTTTCACTTTGAGGATCGAATCGGATCAGCGCGTTACTGCTGAAGTCGGTAAGCCAAACCTTATCCTGCTCATCGACCCACACCGCGTAAGCCTGCGCATCCCCCGGCAACTTCCATTCGCGCCAGGCGCGGGTGGCCGGATCGTATCTTCCGACCTGCCCGGTATTCCAGTAGCTGACCCACAGCTGCCCCTTGGAGTCAGCCCATATGCGCCTCGCCCCTTGGCGGGCGGTGGGTGGTTCGATGACGGTAGCTGCGCCGCTTTCAAGATTGATGTGCGCAATGTGATTGCCAGCGAGGGAGGAATAATAGACTTCGCCGGCAGGGGTCGTGGTAATGCCGTAGGGTCCTATGCCGCGGGGGGCTTTCCACACTTTCATGAACCCGCTGGCGGGTTCCAGTTTTCCGTAAAAACCGCGTTGCCCGGTAAACCACACCCGGCCGCGCAGATCGAAGGTAAGTGTATTCAGTTTGGCATCGTCGGCCTCCTTCGGCAGAGACCAGGACCTGACAACCCGGTTCTTGGGGTCGTAACGGACAATGGCATTCAGCCCGCCGTCGGTAATCCAGACGGCATCATCGGGGCCGATGATCACGCCATGCGGTGCGGAATCGTCGCCGAGCGCGACCTCTTCAATCTTGCCTGACTTGGGATCCAGGATTCCCAGTTTTCCCGTCCGCTGCGCGGTGAAGTAAACGGGGCCGTTCGCTCCGCGTGCTGCGGCCACATCGTGCGGATGCGTGCCGCTCGTCACCGGATAATAGCTGGAAGAATCAGCGATGGCGCTGGATGCCGACGTGAAAAAAGCGAGAGCAAACAATAGGAACGTCAGGTTTAGTGTGACCATGGCTGCCTCTTTGTTTAACGCTTATATCATCTGTCCAGCTCTCCGCGGCGGAAGTTCCCATGACGCAGCTTTTTAAGGAATGCTCTTGTCGCGTATGCGGCCGAAATCGTTCGAACTCACCCGACCTTCGGCGGTCCATCAAGATGTGCAGGCACCTGGATTTTTTTCAGGAAAAGCGGCCGATCCCAGATGCTTTTTACGGACCCGACCGTCTTTATCCGCCGGCACATGGAACCATGTTCATTTGGTTCCAAACGTTTCTGCATTCATGCGCCCACTGAAGTACGCGCAAAATTTTCCGTCAGCATTTCCGCTTGTAGCCATGGCGCGTGCTCCGAGTTTTCGCCTACGCATGAATCTCACCTCATCCTTGAACAAGGAGAACCAAGATGAACCAGCCACAAGGATTTATCAGTACACCATTAAAAGCCTCGGACATGATAGATACGGACGTGGTCAGCCCGCAGGGCGATAGCATCGGGGAAGTGAGGGAAGTGGTCATTGACCCCAATAGCGGCAGAGTCGCTTATGCCGTCGTGTCGTTTGGCGGCTTTCTCGGCGTGGGAGAAAAATTGTTTGCCATTCCTTTCAAAGCGCTCCAGTACAACTGGTCGGAAAATGAATATGTACTCGATATTCCCAAGGAGCGCTTGGAGGAAGCACCGGGATTCGACGAAGATGACTGGCCGTCGATGGCCGATGAGCAATGGAACCTCAACGTACACAGGTACTACGATCTTCCACCGTATTGGGAATAGCCTACTTTCCTGCTACGTACTCCATAAACCATAGCCCCCGAAATGGGGGCTATTTTGTTTTAGCAGACCTTGCATCTAGGCACAGAGCATCTACTCCCTCGAGTCGCCTTGGGTTTCAGCGGCGTTCGCTTTCGTGTTGGGCGGAGCGACTGCCGTGCCGGCCGGAGAATGCGCCTCTGCAGCTTCGAGCGGCTGGGGTGCCGCCGGAGTGACAGGCGACACATATGGCCCGGGGTCGGTGCAAGGAGCGGTGGCGATCGCAGCTGGAACATCCTTTTCAGTGGCCGTGAGGCGCGCGCGATACTTGGCGGCCGTCCGGTCCATCGCGAGGCAAAGCTGGTAAGCACCGACCTTGGTAGTCCAGGCGTTCTTGGCGGCGATTTCGGCAGCCTTCGCCTTATCCGCTGCGGTCGGGGGCGGCAACTGCGCAAAAGCTGTCGAGGTAGACAGGGCGACGATCAAGGCGGCGGCAAGACGCATGGCAGTTACTCCGCGTAGAGGTCGAGAGCAGAAGACCAGAAAATAATAGCGCATCCTTTTCAGGTGCTTTGTGGGACAGCTCGCTTATTCCCTATCAGCGACATCCGACTCATCAGCGCCAATCCACAGCGCCGAATCCATCGTGACCAAGGTAAGTATAGAAAATGCCGATGGTGCCGGTCGTCTGGCTTCTGTCGCCGACGTCGGGATAGGAAGCGTCGCGATGGTTCCATAGGTATTTGAGGGAGATGGCATGCTTCTCGTGTACACGATAGGTGAAACCGATATCCGCGCGCACGATGTTGTCGTGGCCGCCGCGGATTTCGTCCACATCGCTGACGAAATACTCACGACCGGTAAAGTCGAGCGAGGCCTTATCGCCGAATACCAGGCGCAAGGCCAGCAAGGCCTGCGGCGCAACGCCGTAATGATAGTCGCGATCATCGTCGCCGTTGATGGTGCCAACCGCGGCATAGCCCACGCCGCCCATCAGCGTACCTTCCAGCGCCACCGAACGATTGAGCCAGAGCTGGCCGGTGGTACCCAACGACAAGGCCGAGCTTGAAATGCGGTAGGTCTGTGGGGAAATGTAGTCATAGCTGCCATACAGCCCCCAGATGCCGCGATAATTGTCACCCGCGGAATAGTCGGTGCCGAATAAAAGTCCGCGCGTCATCACGTTTTCGAAAACATTGGCACTGGATGCAGTGCCTTGGAATACGAAGTAATCGAATGGCCGCTCGTACCGGTAACCGGGTTGTCCCGGCATGCCGTAGCTTAGCGAAAAGTCCACCTGCGCATCGTTGTTCTTGTCTTCTGAGGAGGTTCCAGCATCGCTTTGCACGGTATTGCTCAAACCCATTTGGAGCCGACTGTAATAAACGGCATCGCGGCTGGAAAAGATGGCATCGAACCGGTCGCCGAATGCCATGCGATTGAAACCCGTCGCCGGAGATATCGCGGCGGCTCCTACCTCACGCCAGAACGTCGGCTTATCGCCGCCCTTTTCCAGCAGCAGGCTTGACATTCTGAACAGGGACTCCCCGAGGAAGGAGCCGCCGAAACTGGTGGAAATCATGTCATTCCTGGAAGGCGGCGTCTTTTCCCCGGCAATTTCCCAGAAAGCGCTGCCGGCCACCGTATAACCCATCGACTCCCAGAAGTTCAATCCGGCGGAGCGGGCAAACCCGAAATACATTGACCCCTGATAAGGGTGGCCAAGCTGGTTGACCTTGAAAGAATCGGAGTCTTCATCCCAGCTGCTGCGCAGGTTGTCGCGAATGGTGGAGAGGTTCGAGTCGTAGTCCGAAACTCCGCTGAAGCGGCGATTGAATTGGTTCAGCAGGAAATCGAAGCCGACGATGTCCAGCGCGGGAATAAGCAAGCTTCGGCCATCCCCCTCCCCGAACGCCGTTTCCACCGCAGCTTCGGCGTCCGGCTCGGCAGCCTGCACACTGCAAACACTGAAAGTCGCCAACAGGAAAATCGCACCCAGCCTCGACCTTGCGCACGCTCTCAACTGTTCCGCTCTACCCTCAGCACTGCTCGCGGCTCCGCTGGCATCGAAGCGGCGGTCATCATGCTTGGTTTCAGGATCATGCGCACTCATGCGCCGATAGTGCCTCCGGAGACAGAAGCTCAGCCATATGCGCCCAGCTGATACTTTTGTCGGAAAAAGCTGACATAGCTCGACTGTCGGGACCATAAGCGTCCTTTCTATTGGTCTTTTTCTGCCTCATACGTCGAAAGACTTACCCCGGCATTTGCCAGAAACTGCCGCAGATGCTTGATCAGTTCACGCGTGCATTCGTTGCTGTGGTGAGGGTGATGCAGAAAATCGGTGACGCCGTTCAGCGTCACCTTGAAGCGTGCCCCGTGGGATGGCTCGACCTGGCCGCCCAGATGCTTGAGCAACGATTCCACTTCGCGCCAGTGAATATTGGCACTGGGTGTATCGTTAAAAATGGCATGCAACAGGTTGGCTTGTTTGTGGCTCATGATTGCTCCCGAAACGTAACCGTACATAAGCGGTCATGCATTCAAGCGGCAGCCCTGCCTTTCTGATGCGATTGGCAGGCGGCAGTCCCACAATCTCCATTGTAGTCCTGCTCCGCCCTGCACACGCAATATTTACTATCGAAACAACAACATCACATCGACGAATACACCGGCCCGCTTCCCCCTTCCGGCGGTACCCACACGATATTCTGCGTCGGGTCCTTGATGTCGCAGGTTTTGCAATGGATGCAGTTCTGCGCATTGATCTGCAACCTTGCCGCATCGCCAACGCCGACGATTTCATAGACGCCGGCCGGACAATAGCGCTGTTCGGGCGCGTCGAAGCGCCGCAGGTTCAGGCGAATAGGCACGGCCGCGTCTTTTAGCAGAAGATGGCACGGCTGATCGGCGTCGTGCGCAATGTTGCTGAGAGCAATCGAGCTCAGACGGTCGAACGTCACCACGCCATCGGGCTTGGGATAGCTTATTTCCGGCATGGCGGCGGCGGGACGCGTGCAATCCTGGTCGGCCTGCGCATGGCGCAAGGTCCACGGTAGACGAATGCCGAACGCGGCCAGCCACATTTCAAAACCGCCCAGCAAAGTGCCGCCCCAAGTGCCGAGACGCGACAACCAGGGTTTGACGTTGCGCACCGCATCCAGGTCGCGCCATACCCAGGAGGCGCGCAGTTTCTGCGGATAGGCGGCCAGCACATCGCCAGATGCCGGGCGCGTTTCATCAAAGAAAGCCTCAAACGCGGCTTCGGCGGCGAGCATGCCGGACTTCATCGCGTTGTGCGTGCCCTTGATGCGCGGCACGTTGACCATGCCGGCGCTGCAGCCGATCAAAGCGCCGCCGGGAAACACCAGTTCCGGCCAGGATTGCAGGCCGCCTTCGCTGATCGCCCGGGCGCCGTAACTGAGACGTTGTGCGCCTTCCAGCAATGCGCGCATCGACGGGTGTGTCTTGAATCGTTGGAATTCGTCGAACGGCGAGAAGTGCGGGTTGGCATAATCCAGGTGCACGACAAACCCCACCGCCACGAGGTTTTCGCCGTAGTGGTAGACGAAGGAGCCGCCGCCGGTATCGGCGGTCAACGGCCAGCCCTGGCTGTGCTCGACGCGGCCGGAACGGTGTTTTTCCGGCGCGACGCGCCAGATTTCCTTGAAACCGAGCCCATATTTCTGCGGCGAAGCGTTGCGGCGCAGGTCGAATTTGGCTTCCAGTTGCCGCGTCAGCGAGCCGCGCGTGCCTTCCGCGATCAGCGTATAGCGGGCACGAATCTCGATGCCGGGCGTGAACTGCGGCGTTTCTTCACCGTTGGCATTGCGGCCCATGTCGCCGGTGATGATGCCGATGACCTGGCCTAGATCGTCATAGAGCATTTCCTGCGCTGAAAAGCCGGCGTAGATTTCCACGCCCAGCGCCTCGGCCTGCTGTCCCAGCCAGCGGCATACATCGCCCAAACTGCCGATATAAGTGCGCTTGTTGCGCATCAGCGGCGGCAACAGCCAGTGCGGGATAGTTTGCGTGCCGGTTTCGCTCAGGATCAGGAAATTGTCTTCCGCCACCGGCGTTTTCAGCGGAGCGCCCTGCTGCTCCCAGTCCGGGATCAGTTCGTCCAGCGCGATCGGATCGATTACCGCGCCGGAAACGATGTGCGCGCCGACTTCAGCGCCCTTTTCCAGCACGCACACACCGATTTCCTTGCCTGCCTCCAGCGCCAACTGTTTGAGGCGGATCGCCGCCGCCAGCCCTGCGGGGCCGGCGCCGACGATGAGGATGTCGTAGGTCATTACGTCGCGTTGCATGATGAGGTCACTTTTAAGCTATAGGTGGAATATCGATTTCGTCGCTGCGGCTGAGGCCGTCGGTCATTTCGCGGCACAGCGCGAGGAATTCGCGCATGCCGGCGGTCTGGTATTTTTGCTTGTGCCAAAGAAAATAGAAGTAGCGTCGCAAATCCAGATCGGGTGTATCCAGCGGCACCAGGCTGCCGCGACGGAAGGCATCCTTCAGCGCGAGGCGCGAGATGCAGCCCAATCCGAGGCCAGACTCCACTGCCCGTTTGATCGCTTCGGTATGCTCCAGTTCTAGGCGGATATTAAGGCGCGAGTGGTAGTTGTGCATCGCACGATCAAAGGTCTCACGCGTGCCGGAGCCTTTTTCGCGCAGTATCCACGGCTCGGCGAGCAATTGCTCCAGCGAAACCCGCTTCTTGCCAGCCAGCGGATGGCCCGGCGCGCAGAACACCGCCAGCTCGTCCGCGATCCACGGCTGCACTTCCAGATCGGGGTGATTGCAGTCGCCTTCGATCAGCCCCAGATCCAGCGCGTAATGCGCCACCTGCTGCACGATGGTGGAGGTGTTGTGTACCTGCAGTTGCACCTGCGATTGCGGATGGCGTTGCAGGAACTTCGCCACGATCAGCGTAGTCAAGTAATTACCAATCGTCAGCGTTGCGCCGATGCTGAGTGGGCCGAAACCGGAGCGGCCTTCGAGCAGATCCTCGACCTCGTTCGCGCGGTCGAGTAGTTCCACGGCGCGGGGCAGCAATTGCCTCCCGACTTCGTTCAGGCGCAATGACTTCCCCACCCGGTCGAACAACTGCAAGCCGAATTGGCGCTCGAATTCGCCCAGCGCGGTGCTGGTGGCCGACTGCGACAGCGGGATCTCTTCCGCCGCGCGCGACACATTGCCGCTGCGGGCGATCGCAACAAAGACTTCGAGTTGGCGGAGGGTGAACTTCATATCTGTTTTATAGATAGATATTATCTAAACAATCCATTTAACAAATATTGTACCGGCGAATAGAATACTTCGCAAACAGAAGTCTTTAATCAAGGAAATACCATGAAAATTCTAGTCGCGGTCAAACGCGTCGTGGATCACAACATACAGGTGCGCATCAAGCCGGACGGCTCCGACGTGGATATCGCCGGCGTCAAGATGAGCATCAATCCGTTCGACGAAAATGCCGTCGAGGAAGCGCTGCGCTTGAAGGAGCGCGGCATCGCCAAGGAAATCGTCGCGGTATCGTTCGGCACCGCCGCCAACCAGGACGTGCTGCGCCATGCGCTGGCGATGGGCGTGGATCGCGCGTTGCTGGTGGAAACCGATGCCGAACTGCAGCCGCTGGGCGTCGCCAAATTGCTGAAAGCCCTGGTCGAACGCGAACAGCCGGATATCGTACTGCTGGGCAAGCAAGCCATCGACGACGATGCCGGGCAGACCGGCCAGATGCTGGCGGCGCTGCTGGGCACGGGACAAGGTACCTTTATCTCCAGTTTGAATATCGAAGGCGATGAAGCCATCGTCACCCGCGAAATCGACGGCGGCACCGAGCAGATTGCCGTCAAGCTGCCGGCCGTGCTGACCGCCGACCTGCGTCTCAACGACCCGCGCTTCGTCAAGCTGCCCAATCTGATGATGGCGAAGAAAAAACCCATCGAAACGCTGGGCGCCGCCGAACTGAGCACGGACACCGCCCCGCGCCTGAAGCAGGTCAAGGTCGCCGAGCCGCCCGCGCGCAAGCCCGGCATCAAGGTAAACAGCGTGCAGGAACTGATCGCCAAGCTCCATGAAGAAGGAATGCTGTCATGAGCGTACTGATACTCGCCGAACACGACGGCAAAGCGCTTAACCCGGCGGTGAACCACGCGGTGACCGCGGCGCAAAGCTGGGACATGCCGGTACATCTGCTCCTCGCCGGAAACGACACCAACGTCATTGCGCAAGCCGCGGCGGAAATCTCCGGCGTGGCGCGGGTGATCCGCGTCGAGGCCGCGCATCTTGAGCACGCGCTGGCGGAAGACCTCGCCAATATCGTCGTCGCCCTCGGCCGCGACTATAAAGTGATTCTGGGCGTGCACGGCGCCTATGCGCGCAACGTGTTGCCGCGCGTCGCTGCGCTGCTGGACGTGGCCATGGTGTCCGACGCAGTGGAAATCATGCCTGGCAACAGCTATGTCCGCCCGATCTATGCCGGCAGCGTGTACTCCACCGTGCAGAACGACGAAGCGATCCAGATCGTCACCTTGCGCAGCAGCCGCTTCAAGGCCGCCGACCTCGGCGGCAGCGCAGAAATCGCCACCTTTGACGCGCCACCGGCATTCGGCAAATCGCGCTGGATTGGCCGCACGCACCAGCACTCCGATCGCCCGGCGCTGGGTTCGGCGCGCATCGTCGTGTCCGGCGGCCGCTCGCTCGGCAGCGCGGAAAAATTCGATGCCGTGCTGACGCCGCTCGCGGACAAACTGGATGCCGCGCTGGGTGCCACCCGCGCCGCCGTCGATGCCGGCTATGCGCCCAACGATATCCAGGTCGGCCAGACCGGTGTGGTGGTCGCACCCGATCTCTATATCGCCGTCGGCGTCTCCGGCGCGGTGCAGCATACCTATGGCATGAAGGACAGCAAGATCGTCGTTGCCATCAACCAAGACCCGGACGCGCCCATCTTCCAAGTGGCCGACTACGGCCTGGTGGCCGACCTGTTCGAGGCCGTGCCGCAACTGACCGCGGCTATACATTAAAGATACGAAAGTAAGACATGAGCGCACTCGCCACCGAAAAAGTACTAAGCGTCCATCATTGGAACGACACCCTATTCAGCTTCAAGACGACGCGCGACCCCGGCCTGCGCTTCGAGAACGGCCAGTTCGTGATGATCGGCCTGCAAGCCGAAGGCAAGCCGCTGCTGCGCGCCTACAGCATCGCCAGCCCGAACTACGAGGAACACCTGGAATTCTTCAGCATCAAGGTGCCCAACGGCCCGCTGACTTCACGCCTGCAGCATCTTGAAGTCGGGCAGGACGTACTGGTCAGTCGCAAGCCGACCGGCACGCTGGTGCTGCATGACCTCAAACCGGGCAAGCACCTCTACCTGCTGTCCACCGGCACCGGCCTGGCGCCGTTCATGAGCCTGATCCAGGACCCGGAAGCCTACGAGCGCTTCGAGAAGATCGTGCTGATCCATGGCGTGCGCCACGTTAATGAGCTGGCCTACGAGAAATTCATCACTGAAGAGCTGCCGCAAAATGAATTCTTCGGCGAAGAAGTGCGCGAAAAGCTGATCTACTACCCCACCGTGACGCGCGAGCCATACCGCAACCAGGGCCGCCTCACCGACCTGATCGAATCCGGCAAGCTGTTCACCGACATCGGCCTGCCGCCGCTGGACCCGGCAGTGGACCGCGCAATGATCTGCGGCAGCCCGCAGATGCTCGCCGACACCAGCGACCTACTGGATCGCCGCGGCTTCCAGGTTTCGCCGCGCATCGGCGATCCGGGCGATTACGTGATCGAACGGGCGTTCGTCGAAAAGTAGTTTCCTCCTTCCGGTGAGGCCGGGCACGGAGCAATGCTAAAATCCATCCCCCTATGGACAAGCGCATCCCCGTCACCCTCCTCACCGGTTTTCTCGGCAGCGGCAAGACCACGCTGCTCAACAAGCTGCTGCGCCACGAAGACATGCACGACACGGCCGTGGTCATCAACGAACTCGGCGAAGCCGGGCTGGACCATATCCTCGCGCGCACGGTCGAAGATATCTACATCGCCGAAAATACCCTGCTGCTTGGCTCGGGTTGCCTATGCTGTACGCTGCGCACCGAGCTCGCCGACACCTTGCGCGACCTTTATTTCAAGCGTGCCTTGCATGCCATCCCCGAATTCAGCCGGCTGGTAATTGAAACCACCGGGCTGGCCGACCCCGGCCCCATCCTGGCCAACCTGCTTAACGAACCCTTGATCGGCACGAACTACCGCCTCGATGCCGTCGTCGTGGTGGTGGATGGCGTCCACGGCCTGGCACAACTCGATGAACATGCCGAGGCGCGCAAGCAGGCGGCCGTGGCCGACGTGTTGCTGATTTCCAAAGCCGATCTCGCTACGCGCGAACAGCTGGAAGAACTCACCCAAGCCCTAAGTGACCTCAACTCCGGCGCCACGCAGCACCGCATGACCTTGGGCCACATCGATCCGCAAGCCATCGTTAACGTGGGCCTCTTCGACGCCGACAACAAGAAAGCCCAGCCGCAACGCTGGCTGCGCGCGCCGGAACGAACCATGGCGGCGCGTGGCACCTTGCCGCAAAAAATACACGACGACGCCATCGCCAGCTTTACCGTCACCCTGCCCCAGCCGCTGCGCTGGTCGCAACTCGAACCGGCACTGAAAAAGCTGTGCGAACAACACGGCACGGGCCTGCTGCGCCTGAAGGGCATCGTCCATGCCGACGACAGCCCCGCTCCGCTGGCGGTGCATGCGGTGCAGCACACGCTGTATCCGCCTACCCTGCTGGCTGGATGGAACGAGGAGACGCCAGCTTCCCGCGTGGTGGTCATCGGCAAGGGGCTGGAGGAAAAGAAAATACGCAATCTGCTGATGCAGATTTAGAGCCTACTTCAGTTGGCTATTAGCCGTCGATACGCGCGACCAATGGCAGGTGGTCCGAGGCCGCTTTTGCCAGCGGCGTCGCATGTACAGCGACGTGCACCAGCCGCCGGCGTGGGCTAATCCAGATGCGGTCCAGCGCGAACACCGGCCAAGGCGCCGGAAAGGTCGCCGGCGCGGGGACCGCCTCGAAATGGCGGTGCAACATGCGCAGCGGCCGCCCCCAGGTCAGCCATTCATTGATATCGCCCATCAGGATCATCGGCATCTGGTTGGTGCCGAAAGCCTGCAGCAAGGTGCGTATCTGCGCGCGGCGTTCGCCGGGGCGCAGGCCAAGGTGGGTGGCAATCACGCGCAGCGGATGGCCGTGGCAATCGATATCCGCATCCAGCGCGCCGCGCGGCTCGCAACGGCCAAAGGCGAGATCGATATTGCGCGTAGCGATGATGGGGTAGCGGCTAAGAACGGCATTGCCGAAACGGCGTAGCGGATTACAGTGCGTCGGGCCTTCCACCGCGTTATATTCGGTCGCCATCTGCAGCCTTTCGAGTACATCTGGCCAATCGCTGCCGCCTAGCGGCACTTCCTGCAACGCAACGATGTCCGCGCGCATTTCCTGCAGCACCTCGCCCACCCGTTCGGGCGAAAAGTGGCCATCCATCCCGATGGCACTGTGGATGTTGTAAGTGGCGACAGTGACCGGCCATGGATTGAAATCCGGCGTCATGCCCTCTTCGACGGGGCTCAGCAGATTGGCATCGTTCAGGTTCATTGCGCTTGTATATTGCTCCTGCGTTCAAACAGGCGTTGCAGTCCGACTGCCGTGCCGATCAGCAGAATCGCCACGCCGGCCAGCACGCTAATCACTTCCGGGCTCGGGTTGCGCACCGCCTCGGCCAAGTGATGGGCAAAAGTAACGGTGATCACGATGCCAGGTGTCATGCCGAGGATAGTGCCGATCAGGTAATCGCGAAACCGTATCTGCAAGGCACCAGCCAGCACATTGACTACGGTAAATGGCGCCACCGGCAGCAGGCGCGTGACCACCATTGCGACTATGCCTTGTTTGGAGAGACGGCGACTGATGCGATCCATGCGTGCGCCAAGGATGCGATGAATGCCATCCTTGCCCAGCCAGCGGCCAACGCCGTAGCTGATGGCCGCACTCAACAGCGTGCCGCCGGCAGCATACAGCCCACCTGCCAACGGCCCGAACACAATCCCGGTCACGCCAATCAATAACATTACCGGCACCATCAGCATGCCGGCAACCACATACCCTAGGATCACCGCCAGCGGCGTGAACGGCAAGGCTTCAAGGCTCCGCGCCAACTTGATCAGTGCAGCCAGGTTGACCATTTCGCCCAACGGTGTCCAGCGCCATGCGATTGCCAGTAAAGCCAGCGCAACCGCCAGCACCCCCAACACGATCATGCGTCGCGGCACCGGTTTATGGATATCACGCGGAACGAGTTGCTCGATCAGCTCATCCGGGTCGATGGGTTTTTCGGGATCCAGCACCGCCTGATCCGGAATCAATGCGTCCAGTTCGGGCGTGGTTTCGGGGTCGAACACGTTCAATGATCGGGCGGAGCCCTGCAAGGCCGCCACCGTTGCATGCAGGCTGTTGCGTTGCTGGAGCTCGGCAGCCACCTGCTCCGGTTTCACGTCGAGATGCTCGGCCATCAGCCGGCTGCGCAGACGTGCGATCGCACCACGTATTTCGTCCTGTCTGCTGCCATGTGCTTCGATGACCAGTTTGCACTCGGTATCCAGCGACATCGAGCGGTTGCTGAGGTTGGCCGAGCCGATGCAAAGAATATCATCGTCCACCGTGAATACCTTGCTGTGCACATTGAGGCAGCAATCGTCATTCAGTCCGGGCAAGTCGGCGCAATACATCCGATAGCGCCCCCGTTCATCGGCTTGTTTCAGGCGGCGATGCACGCGTGCCCGCAATACACCCATGGTGGATTGTTCCAGCCAGCCACTCTGAATCTTGGGCATGACGATCATGATTTCCGGCGCGTCGTCCTCGATCAGGCGCGCCGCGAGGGCATTGCATATCAGGTCGGAAGTGAAATACTGGTTCTCGAAAAAAAGCCTTTGCCGCGCGGCAGCGATGGCATCGAGATGCAGCTGGCGCACCTCGTACACGCCCTTCCGTCCGTTGTAAGCCGGCTCGGTGCGTGCAATGCCGACATTAATGTCGGTGACGTCGGGGGCAATGTCTTCGGGCCATAAATCCTCGCGAGGTTTCGCCGAGGCGGCCTTGGGTTCCTGGCTTGTCGCACGCTCCCAGCGCAGACGCGCCAGCTCGCCAAGCGCACGCGCCGCGTCACCGTCGACGATGGCCTGCACATCGTGGAATGGCCCGTAAGGTTTGCCATCACTATCTCGGCGCAATGGCGACTCGCCAGGGTGATCGGGGGTATCCCAACGGCAGCGCGTAATATCCAGCCCTCCCGCAAATGCCAGTCCGTCATCAATGACCACGACTTTCTGATGATGCGAGGCCCCTACCGGATGTTCCGCATCCATATGAAACTTCACCCGCCGATGACCGCGCCAGCCCAACCTGGCCGCCGGCCATTTGCGCTCCAGGGCAAACAGCATCGCAAAATCCCAGTTGAGCACGTGAATATGCAACTCAGGACGCGCCTCTGCTACGGCATAAAGAAAATCCCCAAATTGCTCCGGATAACCGTCATTTGCGCCGGCCGGCACCAGCCGTATTCGACTGTCGATATCCCAGCTCAGTATGAAAACGCTGTGCCTGGCCTTGAGGATGGCTGCCCGCAATGCCCGAAAATACACTTCGGCGTCGACCAGCATGCTGAAACGCCGGGCATGCTCGATGCGCCAGCAATTGCGGCCTGGCTGAAGCAGCGGTGTAGGGTTCTCAACTGCATGAGAGGTTGCAGACATAGGGGACTGCCCGGCAAATAGACTCTTGTTCGACGCCAGGATGGCACTATGGTTTCTGCACTGCAGTAGGACGAACGGAATAATTTAAAGGCCTGAATTTCTTCAGGCCTTATGTATGTATTGAAGCGTCCAGGGCAAGGTTCTGCCCCACGGTTATGAATTATTCTTCTGACTCGGATGTAGCCGTGATCCTGTGTATCGTTAGATCGGCACCGTTGTATTCTTGCTCTGCATCAAGGCGAATGCCGACCACGGCCTTCAACAGACCGTACACAACAAAGCCGCCGACAAGCGCAATACCGATTCCGGCCAACGTGCCCAGCACTTGCGACATGAAGCTGACACCGCCCATGCCGCCCAGTGCCTTGGCCCCGAAAATGCCGACGGCGATGCCGCCCCAGGCACCGCACAGTCCGTGCAAAGGCCAGACGCCGAGTACGTCGTCGATTTTCCAGCGATTCTGCGTCAACGTAAATGCCCAGACAAACAGGCCGCCGGCGACGGCGCCTGTCGCAAGCGCGCCCAGTGGGTGCATCACGTCGGAGCCGGCGCAGACCGCGACCAGACCGGCCAAGGGGCCGTTGTGCACGAAACCGGGGTCGTTCTTGCCGAAGACCAACGCCGCCAGCGTACCGCCGACCAGCGCCATCAGCGAATTCATCGCCACCAGCCCGGTGACGGCCTGCAAAGTTTGCGCAGACATCACATTGAAGCCGAACCAGCCGACCGTAAGGATCCATGCCCCTAGTGCCAGAAAAGGAATGTTGGATGGCGGGAAAGCGTGCAGGCGCCCATCCTTGCCATAACGGCCATTGCGCGCGCCCAGCAGGATTACTGCCCCCAGGGCTATCCAGCCGCCCATCGCATGGACGACCACCGAACCGGCAAAGTCATGGAATTTTGCACCAAAACTGGCATTCACCCAGTCTTGTAGACCGAAATGACCGTTCCAGGCAATGCCTTCGAAAAACGGGTATACCAAGCCCACCAGCGCAAAGGTAGCGGCAATTTGCGGATTGAATCTCGCACGCTCGGCAATGCCGCCGGAAACGATGGCGGGAATTGCTGCAGCAAAAGTCAGCAGGAAGAAGAACTTGACCAATTCATAGCCATTCTTGGCCGCCAGTACTTCCGCTCCCTGCAGAAAACCGACGCCATAGGCGATGCCGTAACCGATAAAGAAATAAGCGATAGTGGAAACTGAGAAATCCACCATGATCTTGACCAAGGCGTTGACTTGGTTCTTATGGCGCACCGTCCCTACTTCCAAAAATGCGAATCCTGCGTGCATTGCAAGCACCATAATGGCGCCTAGAAGTACAAAAAGAACGTCATTCGCGGACTGAACAGCCTCCATTTTTCTCCCCTTTATAATAAATAATCGGCTTTTTAATGCAATTTTTGCGCCAAAAATTCAAGCCATTGTTTAGAAAAGTAATTGATTCAACCCGCTTTCTAATAATGCCCCACTATTGTGCGCACCATAGTGCGCTGCATTATTTTGGTGCAAATACTTGCTATTCTTTACTTCCGCAATCGAAAGTTCCATCCTCTCTTTATAAAGCCACGGAGCACTTGCATATGTTTGAGTCTGCCGAGCTTGAGCATCAGATCGACAAGGAAATCTACCGACAGGAAGTACCAGCCTTGCGTGCAGCACTGCTGGAGGCGCAACTTGATTTGCTCGAATCAAGACGGTTTCCGGTCGTTATTCTGATCGGAGGCGTCGATGGTGCCGGGAAAGGCGAGACGGTCAATAAACTTAACGAGTGGATGGACCCGCGTCATATCGATACCTATGCGTTCGGCCAGGCCTCTGACGAAGAAGCCGAGCGACCCCATATGTGGCGCTATTGGCGCACCTTGCCACCCAAAGGGAAGGTCGGCATATATTTCGGGGCATGGTATAGCGATCCCATCGTCAAGCGCGTATATGGCGAAATCAAGGACGAAACGCTGGTCGAGTCCATGGAGGAAATCCTCCGTTTCGAGAAAATGCTGATCGACGAAGGGGCACTTGTACTGAAGTTCTGGCTTCATCTATCCAAAGAGCAACAGAAGGCACGAATAGACAAGCTGAAAAGCGACCCGATGACCCGCTGGCGAATCTCCGACCAAGACAAAAAACACTACAAGCTATACGACAAATTCAAATCGGTAGCCGAGCATGTGTTACGGGAAACCAGCACCGCCGGCGCGCCCTGGATCATCGTCGAGGGCTACGACTCGAACTACCGCAACCTGACCGTCGGCCAACACATCCTGCAGGCCATGCGTGGCCATCTCGATAATGCCCAGACATCACAACCCGCGCTAAATGCCCCGCCACTGATGACGTCGGTCGATGACACCTCCCTCCTCTCGCAACTCGATTTGTCGCACAAGCTTGAGGACGAGGAGTACGGCGAAAAACTGGAACGCTATCAGGGCAAGCTGAACAAACTCACGCGCAATCCCGGATTCAGCGATCTCTCCGTCATATGCGTCTTCGAAGGACCCGATGCCGCCGGCAAGGGCGGCTGCATTCGCCGCATTACGCAGGCAGTGGACGCCCGCTTCTTTCGCGTCATCCCCATCGCCGCACCCACCGAGGAGGAGCGCGCCCAGCCCTATCTGTGGCGTTTCTGGCGTCACATCCCTGGTCACGGAAATCTGACAATATTCGACCGCTCCTGGTACGGGCGCGTTTTGGTTGAACGTATAGAAGGATTTTGCAGCGAATATGACTGGATGCGCGCTTATGGCGAAATCAATGATTTCGAGGGGCAACTCGGTCGCCAAAATTTCGTTGTCGTGAAATTCTGGCTGCAAATTAGCAAGGACGAACAATTGCGGCGTTTCGACGAACGCCAGAATACGCCCTATAAACGATTCAAGATCACCGAGGAAGACTGGCGCAATCGCGACCAGTGGGCGGCATATGAAAAGGCGGTGTGCGACATGATAGACCGAACCAGCACCGACCATGCGCCATGGACGCTGATTGAGGCTAACGACAAGAACTATGCGCGCATCAAGGTGCTGAAAACCTTGTGCGAGCGTATCGGAAAAGCACTTTAGGTTTGTTCTTGCTGCGCATCCAGCACGAGGTGGCTAGCGGCTTCGGGATCGCCTATCCAGAAATAATAGAACTCACGCACGACAATCTGGAATAGCAGCCGGGTTTCCTTCATTGCGAATAATGGCAGCGTCGTGTCGACCGCTTTACGGTAGAGATTCGCCTCTTTAACTGCGGCCCCACGCAAACGCACCAACAGGAGTTTCACCAGCTTGCTACGCGTTTCCACCACAGATTTCTCGGCACCTTCGTCGCGCAAGGCGGATGCGTAAGCTTTTAACGGCCATGTTTCGGCCAGTTCGAATTTTTCCTGATCTATGCTTTTCCAGAGTGTCCGCAGATTCTCCAACGGGACATGATCGTGCAACCCGGCGATATCGTACCCGCCCCCGGAGTGCATCGCCGCAATCGATTTGATATCACTGGCCCAGAAATAATAGTACTCGCGCGCCACCGTGAGGAACGCCGGCCAGGCCGTTCTCTCCAACAGGTCCAGCACACACTCGGTTTGATCGCGATACGCATTCCCGTCCATCGGCTGGCTTTCGAGCAGCGGCAGCAGATTCAATAGCAATGCCCTGCGCTGCGCCAGATTGTCGGAGGTCGCCCCTTTGCCTTCCAGAAAGCGCAAATAGGCGTTGAAAGCGTCCAGTTCCCGGTTGTTTTTTGTCATTTAGAATGCCGCCGGATAATTTGCATCGGATGCGATTTTCATCATTGTCATGATTGATGCTTCTATCATCGAACTGAATATGGGCAACAAATAACCCATCGAAATCGAGATTACCACGAAGCCGACTGCGAGCGTCAGCGGGAAACCCACAGCAAAAATATTCAGCTGCGGCGCGGCGCGCGTCAGAATCGCCAATGCTACGTTCACCATCATCAATACCGCGATAACCGGCAACGCAATCAAAACGCCGCCGCGAAAGATTTCCCCACCCCACAACGCCAACGTTTTCCAGCCTTCGCCGGCAAGCGGATGCAAACCTATCGGCAATACCTGGAAGCTCTCGACCAGCGCCGTAATGACCAGCAAATGGCCATTGATGGCAAGAAACAGCAACATGGCGACGATGCCCAGGAACTGCCCCATGACGGGGACTTGCGCAGAGTTCTGCGGATCGAAAAAGGTCGCAAAGCCCAAGCCCATCTGCAGCCCCATGATGTGACCCGCCATTTCAACCGCGGAGAAAACGATGCGGATCGCCAACCCCATGGCAAAGCCGATCATCAATTGCTGCGCCACAATGAACAAGCCATGGCCGGAGGCAGGCTGCACCTGCGGCAAAGGGCCGATCAACGGAGCGACCAGAATGGTCAGCACAAAGGCAAAACCGATTTTGGTGGTAGCCGGAATACCGCGCGCACCAAAAAACGGGGCGGTGGCAACCAGGGCAAGTATCCGAAAAAAAGGCCAGAAGAACGCCGCGATCCAGACGTCCATTTGCGCAGAGGTGAAGCTAATCACTTCCTCTCACGCTTCTATCCGATCATGCCCGGAATACTGGTAAACAGCCGACGCATATAATCGAGCATCATGTTCAACATCCATGGCCCAGCCAGAATCAACACGAATACCAGGACCAGCAGCTTGGGAATGAACGACAAGGTCATTTCGTTGATTTGCGTCGCCGCTTGAAACAGGCTCACCAGCAAGCCCGTTGCCAATGCCGCACCGAGCATTGGCGCCGATATCAGCACGGTCATTTCCAAGGCCTGCTGCGTCAATGTTAGAACGGTTTCAGGTGTCATCGGCGCCTCAGACTACACATAAAAGCTTTGTACCAGCGAGCCGATCAGCAGACTCCATCCATCCACCAACACGAACAGCATCAACTTGAATGGGAAGGATATCGTCACCGGCGACAGCATCATCATACCCATGGACATCAGCACGCTAGCAACCACCATGTCGATGATCAGAAAAGGAATGAATATCACGAAACCGATCTGAAAGGCGGTCTTGAGTTCGCTAATCACATAGGCAGGCACCAGCACTTTGAGCGGAACAGCCTCCGGCCCTTGCAATGGTGGGGTCTTGGAAAGCTTCACGAACAAAGCCAGATCTTCCTGCCGCGTCTGTTGCAGCATGAACGCTTTCAAGGGTTCGGAGCCTTTTTCCAGCGCCTGCATGACATTCATCTGGTCGGTAAGATAGGGTTGCAATGCTTCGTTATTGATCCTGTCGAATACCGGAGCCATCACGAAGAATGTCAAGAAAATAGAAAGGCCGATCAACACCTGGTTGGGCGGGGATTGCAAGGTGCCAAGTGCTTGCCGCAACAATGAAAGCACAATGATGATGCGGGTAAAAGCCGTCATCATCAGGAGCACTGCCGGCAGGAAAGTCAGCGACGTCAGCAGGATCAGCGTTTGCAGGCTGAGCGAGTAGCTTTGCCCACCACCTGGGGCTGGAGTGCTGGTAAATGCCGGGATGCCTGTCTCCGCAACAGCCACCATCGGCACCAGCAGCAAAAGCAATGCTAACCAGAAACTTCTTGATCTCACGCCCGCCCTCGCTGGTTAAGCATTTCTTTAAGGCGCACATAGAACGATTCTGCTGACAAATCCGGCGAGGAGCCTGCAGCTTCGCCTTCAGGCCTCGGCATTTGATGCAGCGCGGAAATATGCCCGGGAGCGACGCCAAGCACCAAACGGGTATCGCCCACATCCACCAGCACTACGCGCTCCTTGGGGCCGACCGCCACGCCGCCAACGACTCGTAGCGCCCCCGATGCCGCCACCTGCCCTGGCGCAAGCTTGCGCAACAACCAGGCGGTTCCGCCAATGGCGGCCAACACCATGCCTAGCCCGAACAGCACCTGAAGCAAGCTGAAGAAAGAAGTCGTAGCGACCGGCGGAGCTGCGGTCTCCGCCGCGGCCGAGACCATGGATATGGATAAAAGCAGAAACAGACAGGCAAGCTGTGCCCTATCGCACGAGAATCGCGTGGATAAAGCCAGACTCATCGGAGTTTTTTTATTCGTTCTGAAGGAGTAATGATGTCGGTCAAGCGAATGCCGAACTTTTCGTTCACAACCACTACCTCGCCTTGCGCTACCAAACAACCATTCACGAACACGTCGAGAGGTTCGCCGGCGAGTTCATTCAACTCGACGACCGAGCCTTGCGCGAGTTGCAGGAGGTTGCGGATGGGCATCTTGGTACGACCAAGCTCAACGGTAAGCTGGATAGGAATATCCATTACCAGCTCGAGATTCTTGGTCGCTTCCGGGGAAAGGCCTGAGATGTCGGGATTGAGATTGCCGAACACAGCCGGCTTCACGTCTTCGGCAGGACTGCTGGCAGGCTGCTCGGTCGCTTCCGACTCTGCTTGCTCGGCCATCGCTGCCGCCCAATCGTCGGCGGTAAACTGCTCGTTGGCGCTGGCGTCTTCTTCTGCCATCTAACCTACCCCAAGAAAAATTGCGTGCGCGATATGCGCTGAAACAACCCGGCTATCCTGCCAGACTGCTTTCAGCCGCGAGAAACTTCTTGACCTTGAGCGCGTACTGGCCATTGTGAACCCCATACCCGCATTCCAGCACCGGAACCCCTTCAACATGCGCGGTAATCGAATCCGGAATATCCAGCGATATCACATCGCCGATCTTCATTTCCAGCAATTCGCGCACGGTCAATTCGGCTTCGGTCAGGTTGGCAACCAGTTTGACTTCCGTCGACTGCACCTGGCTGCTTAGGAAATTGACCCAGCGCTCGTCAACCTCCATGCGATCGCCGTGCATGTCTTCATACAACTGGTCGCGGATCGGTTCAATCATAGCATAGGGCATGCATACGTGAAAATCGCCGCCGACCGGGCCGATCTCGATATTGAAGGTAGTCACCACGACCACTTCGCTCGGCGTGGCGATGTTCGCAAACTGCGTATTCATTTCCGAACGGATGTAATCGAACTTGATCGGGTGGACAGGCGCCCAGGCTTTTTCCAGCTCCCCGGTCGCCACCCCCAGCAGATTGCGGATGATACGCTGCTCGGTCTGTGTGAAGTCCCGTCCCTCAACGCGCGTGTGATACCGACCATCGCCGCCAAAGAGATTGTCGATGACCATGAACACCAGATTCGGATCGAAAATCAACAGCGCCGTACCGCGCAAGGGCTTGACATGCATCAGATTGAGATTGGTGGGAACCACCAGATTGCGAACAAATTCCGCATACTTCAACAACTTCACCGGACCGACCGAAATCTCGGCCGTACGGCGAGTGAAGTTGAACAAACCAATACGAAGATTACGTGCGAAACGTTCGTTGATGACCTCCATCGTGGGCATGCGGCCCCGTACGATGCGATCCTGGCTTGCGAGATTGTAGCTTTGAATGCCGACAGCTTCTCCTGCGTGCGCATCTTCGGCCGCATCGGATTCGCCGCTTACCCCTTTCAGCAGGGCATCGACTTCTTCCTGTGACAGGATATCGTCAGACATATCTCAATTTAGTTTGCTCAATTCAATCTGCCTTATTGCACGATGAAGGAAGCTGGCAAGATCACTTCCTTCACACCCTTCTTGGCGACTTCGCCAGGCCGGACTTCCAATGTTTCGTTTACGACTTTCTTCAGATCATCCTTAAGCTTCACATCGCTGCCTGGCGCCAGCATCTCCGCCATGGTCTTGGTGCGCAGCAGGCTGCTGATACGATCGCTCAATTTGGACTTCTTCTCTTCAACGAGCTTGGCCGTTTCTTCATTGGCCACCTCCAGCTCAAGCTTTGGAACCTGCAGATAATGGGCAGAACCGTCTTCGGATTGAATATTGACCGTAAACTTCTCTTCGAAAGGGACCAGAACGGTCTTGGCATGCTCTACCTCCGCATGCACTGCCTCTTTCTTCGCCTTGCCCTTCTTCCCTTCGCCGCCGAGGAGCAGGAAGGCCGCGGCCCCGCCCGCAATCGCCAATGCCAGCACGGCAATGATGATAATCAACAACTTTTTGCTTTTACGCGGAGGAACGACCTCCGCAGCCACGTCTTCCTTGGCCATTACCGCTCCATCTGATTTACGCTAAATGGACGGACTAAACCCATCCTCTATCACTCAAGCGGTTTATAACCTTAATTCTCATAAAAAACAAGTGGTTTTGCCATATTATTTATGCGATTTGTCAGACCATTCGGACGATATCAGCAACATAAAACAAAAGGCGCCGCTAGGGCGCCAGGAAGGTGCGGCAGTTATCCGCACACGTAATTGATTATTAAGCAAAAAAGTCGACCATGCCATTTCTTCCCAAGGAGGTCACGGCTGTCGGCAACATCGAAGTAAAATCATTTCCAGTCTGCTCTTGCCTCCACCCTTGGGATGAGCGACCGGCTTGTTGCTGTTCTCCCTGCTGCTGCTGTGAAGCCAAGCCGACATTCACTGAAACGTTTCCAAGGTTGATACCGCTTTCGCCAAACATTTCTCGCAGTCGCGGTGTCGCTGCTTCTAACGCCTCTTTGACTGGCAGATGTTGGGTGTTAAAAGTCAGGGTCGCCTGGCCGTCGCTCATGCTCAGTTTAATTTCCAGGGGGCCTAGCGAAGGAGGATTCAGTCGGAGCTCTGCTCCTTGCTGTTGTTGTCCCACCATCCACATAACGCGGTCGCCAAGTACATCACCCCAACTCGGGCTAGCCACCGGTTGCGAAATCGCACCAGAAATAGGAGGGGCTGCAGACGTGGCCGCTTGCGCCACATTGACCGCTGGCCGCATGGCCTGCTCCGCCAACGCCTCTGAAGATACGGAAAATACCGGAGTCTCCTGACCGGCAAAAGCTGCCGAATTTTCGGCAACCGATTGCCGCCCGGCTACTATTTCTTCAGCAATACTCACCGCCAATGCCTGGCCCCGAGCGGCACCCACCGCCTGACCGGAAACTGGCAATGCTGAAACCTCCTCTGTGGGCTGCTCAACGGAGGCTGCAGGTACGGCAGGTGCCACCGGCAGCCCTATAACGCCCTGCTGAAACTGCAAGAAAGGATCTACAACACCAGCATCCGCACCAACATCCGAATCTAGATCGACATCGAAAAGCCTATCTGTATCAATGACTTCCCCGAATTCCCCTAATTGTCCTTCGGCGGTCATGCCTAGTTGCTGCGCAAGCATTGCAGCAAAGTGAATAGGAACATCCGCCTGACCGAGAAGGCCAGTTGAAGTAGCGTCCGCGGTTGAAATTTCGCCTGAGGAAATAGCTTGGGCGGAAAGCTGTGTCGGTAGAATTACTGCTGCTGCCATTTTGCACCTGTACGTAAATTTTACACAGGGATAAGCAACTACCGTTCCAGCCTTGTAATAACGTTCAAATCAGTCTGGTGCATCGTTTTTGCGACGGTGCAGGTTACGGGCGAATTCGTCCTGCAATCGTTGATCCAGCCGCTCTTCGGATTTTCGTTCCGCTTCGTCGTGACGCTGGCGCAATGTCTGATATGCCTTGACCTCGCGTTCGCGCGCCTGCCACTCTTCCTGTCCCTGTTGCCAGCGCACGCGGCAACGCTCGACCTCTTCGGCCTGGGCGCGTATCGCCAGCTCCAGTTTGAGTATGAATGCCTGGAAGTCCCGCAGTTGTGAAATGGAAAAACCGGTTTGCGCTTGTTGGTGCAAACGTTGATTGTATTCGTCGAGAAAACCTTGCAGTTGGTGCAGTTTGCTTTCGGCATCTTGCCAAGCCTGCTTGAGTCGGGCCAACGCCTGCGCAGCGGCTTGGCTGCGATCCTCCGCCAAATTGATCAATGGCTGCAAATGAAAAGGCTTGGCCATGGATTACTCCTCATTTAATGCGTCAAGGGCATCCCCAACAAAGTCGCGAGTTCATGACGGCTATTCGCAACGCCGACCCGCTCCTCGACCGGCTGGCGCAAAAAGGCTTCCAGATGCGGGTACAGCATGATTGCTTCGTCCAGTTGCGGATCGGTACCACGCACATACGCACCGACGTTAATGAGGTCGCGGCTGCGCTGATAGCGCGAATACAACGATTTGAAGCGTCGCACCAGATCGAACTCCTTATTTGTTATCAACGAGTTCATCGCGCGGCTAATGGAAGCCTCGATGTCGATTGCCGGGTAGTGGCCTTGATCCGCCAGATTGCGCGACAACACAATGTGGCCGTCGAGAATGGCGCGAGCACTGTCCGCGATCGGGTCCATCTGGTCGTCGCCCTCCGCCAGCACGGTGTAAAAGGCGGTGATCGATCCGCCGCCACGCACGCCATTGCCGGCACGCTCGACCAATTGCGGCAGCTTGGCAAACACGGAAGGTGGGTAGCCGCGAGTGGCGGGCGGCTCGCCGACAGCCAGCGCGATTTCGCGCTGAGCCATCGCATAACGAGTGAGCGAATCCATGATCAGCAGCACATTCTTGCCCTGGTCGCGGAAATACTCGGCAATAGCCGTCGCATAAGCCGCACCATGCAAACGCATCAAGGGCGGCGTGTCGGCAGGAGCGGCAACCACCACGGAACGGGCCATGCCTTCTTCGCCGAGAATCTGCTCGATGAATTCCTTGACCTCGCGGCCGCGCTCGCCAATGAGGCCGACCACGGTGATATCAGCATCGGTATAGCGCGCCATCATGCCCAGCAGCATACTTTTACCGACACCGCTACCGGCGAACAAACCCATCCGCTGCCCTCGCCCGACGGGCAACAAGGCATTGATCGCCCGCACGCCCACATCCAGCGTTTCGCGTATGGGTTCCCGCAACAGAGGATTGGCCGGGCGGCTTTGCAACGGGGCGCGATCAGCCAATTGCAGCGGCCCCAACTGATCAAGCGGGCGACCGTTGCCGTCCAGCACGCGGCCCAGCATTTGCGGCCCGACGGATATCTGTTTTACGCGGTCTTCCGAGCGCCGGCGCAAGACCTGCGGCCGATGTCCGTGTTGAGGATGCGCCAGCGGTTCGGCTTCGACCAACGAAACGCTCGCCCCAGGCACGACGCCATACACGTCCGCCTCCGGCATCAGGAGCAATTTGTCGCCGGAAAAACCGACAACCTCTGCATCCACGGTTTGTCCGTTAGGCAGGGAAATGATGCAAACGCTACCGACGGGGGCCTTGACGCCAACCGCCTCCAGAACCAGCCCGGTTACACGCGTCAGCTTGCCGGTAACCATCCAAGGGGAAGTTTGCGTAATCGCTTCGCGGCAGTCGCCAAGGTAATGATTCCAGTTTTCGATCAGCGTGTTAGCGTGAGCCATCTTCGTCGAGCCAGCTCATATCTTTTCCAAGCGCGACCGCCAGCCGCTCCCACCGATTCGCCAGCGTCGCATCGATTTCGGCTGCGGTGGTTTCAATACGGCAACCTCCACGCGCGATGCGCTGATCCTCGACGATTTTCCAACCGCCCAGGGCGATCTCATTTTGCATGTGGGTTTTCACCAGCACCGCATCCTCGGGGTGCAGATGCAGATGGGGATGTTGGGAATGCTGCGGGATACTTTCCATGACATTGCGTACGATGGGCAGCAGCAGTTCCGGACGCACTTTAAGCGATTGACGCAGTATCTGCTTCGAGATTTCCAGGGAAAGGCTCAGCAACTCTTCACTGGTGGATTTTCCGAACTGCTGGATGGCATCCTCCACCGACGCCAGCAGTTCCTTCAAGTGCAGGAACTCCTCTTCGGATTTCGCGGCCCCCTGCCTGTAACCGGCAGCCTGGCCTTCGCTGTAGCCAAGGTCATAGCCCTCCTGATGTGCCTGGCGATGGATATCCTCCAGCGCCTCCGCCGTAGGAAGCTTGACTTGCTGAACGTCGACATCGACCGCATCCAGCGCAACTGGCTCCCAGCGCTGGTAGTTTGTTCCGCTATCGTGCTGCATAGTATCTTTCGCCACGATCAATTCCGGTTCGCGAACTGCCGTCCGGCGGCGGGGTTAAACAAAACTTTCCTCGCCCTTGCCGCCCAGCACAATCTGGCCTTCGTCTGCCAGACGCCGCACGATTTTGAGGATTTCCTTCTGCTCGCCCTCCACTTCGCTGAGACGCACCGGCCCCTTGGCTTCCAGATCATCCCGCAACATTTCAGCCGCGCGCTGCGACATATTCTTGAAGATCTTCTCGCGCATCTCGGGCGTGGCCCCCTTGAGGGCAACGATCAGGGATTCGGATTGAATCTCGCGCAACAGCAGCTGGATACCGCGATCGTCGATCTTGCCGATATCCTCGAACACGAACATTTCGTCCTGAATCTTCTGGGCCAGTTCCTCGTCGAACTCCTTGATGTTGCCGATAATCGCGCTTTCCACAGTGCCCCCCATGAAATTGAGGATTTCCGCTGCAGCCTTGACGCCACCCACCTTGGATTTCTTGATATGGTCCGAGCCGGACAACAGCTTGGTCAGTACGTCGTTCAACTCCCGCAGCGCGTGCGGTTGCACGCCGTCGAGCGTCGCGATGCGCAGCATGACATCGTTGCGCAAACGCTCGGTGAACAACTGGAGGATTTCGCTGGACTGATCGTAGTCGAGATGTACCAGTATCGTCGCAATGATCTGCGGATGCTCGTTCTTGATCATTTCCGCGACCGAAGGGGAGTCCATCCACTTCAGGCTTTCGATACCGCTGGTATCGCCGCCCTGCAGAATACGATCGATCAGGTTGGTAGCCTTGTCGCCCAAGGCTTTGGTCAAGATACTACGGATGTAGGTATCCGACCCCACGCCCAGCGTCGTGCGTTCTTCCGCCTCCGCGCGAAATTCACGCAACGACCCCTGGATTTGTTCGCGGGAGATATTGTCCAGGCCCGCCATCGCCATGCCGATTTTCTGAACCTCCTTCGGCCCAAGGTATTTCAGTACTTCGGCAGCTTCTTCCTCGCCAATACTCATCAGGAGGATTGCGCTCTTAAGAACTCCCTCCTCGCTCATTCCTTGTTCACCCAATCCTTGACGACATTGGCGACGATCTTGGGCTCCTGCTTGGCCATATCCTTCACAAGCTGAAGGTCTTCTTCATATGAATGTGTTTTCCTGCCAATCGTCACGACCGCCCCCTCACCCTCGGCGACCGTAAAAGGCTCGTCCATGGCCGGCCCTTCGGCCCTCGCCATCCTGGCACCCCCGATCGCTGACAATTCCGAGAGCATGGGCTTTAGCACGCCCAGTACCAGATACATCAACAGGCCGGCTATCACAAGATACTTCACGATCTCCTTGGCCAAGGCCTGCATCGCAGGATCCTTCCAGATCGGCAATGACGCCAGCTCTTCGCCCTCGGCAAGATTGAAGGGCGCATTCACCACATTCAGCGTGTCGCCACGCGCCTGGCTGAAGCCCATAGCTTCCTTCGCCAGGTTGTACACCTGCGCAAGTTCTTCCTTGGACAAGGCCTGGTAAGTCACCTTGCCCTTCTTGTCCCTGATCGCCTTATTATTGACGACCACCGCGACGGAAAGCCGTTTGACGCTGCCTACCGGCAGCTTCGTGTGGCTGATCGTCTTGTCCAGCTCGTAATTCGTGGTGGACTCCTTGTGGATAGGACCTACGACGGTAGCACTGGTCGCTGCCGTCGCCGGAGACCTTCCTCCTGCGGCATTGATAGGAGCCGTCGCGGCACCCGGCGGCTGATTCGATAGTGCGCCAGGAACACCGCCCGCCGTTTGTCCGTCACTGGCCGTTTCCGAAGTTTGCTGACTCCGGATACTGGACTGCTCCGGCGTGGGATTAGGCTTGTAGGTTTCGGCCGTCTGCTCGGTAAACGAAAAATCCAGGTCGGCGGTTACCTGCGCCCGAATGTTGCTGGGCCCCGTGATCGGGCTGATGATACTTTCGATACGACGCGTATAGCTTTGTTCAACCTGATGCAGGTATTCCAGCTGGCTTGAATCCAAGCCGAGGACGGCCCCCTTGTCGCCATTTTGCGTCAGCATATTGCCGTTCTGGTCGATGACGGTGACATTGCCCGGCGGCATTTCGGGAACGCTGCTGGCAACCAGGTGGACGATACCCGCCACCTGGGCCTTGTCCAGCGCACGTCCAGGGTAAAGGCTGACCAGCACGGAGGCGGAAGGCTTCTGCTGGTCGCGAACAAAGACGGTGGGTTTGGGGATAGCCAGGTGAACGCGCGCACCCTGCACAGCGGAAATCGTTGTGATAGTGCGGGTAATTTCGCCTTCCAGCGCGCGCTGGTAATTGATGTTTTCCTGAAACTGGGTGAGCCCGAACTTCTGGTTATCCATCAGCTCGAAACCGACAGCACCGCCCTTGGGCAAGCCTTCGGAAGCAAGCTTCAGCCTGGCCTCGTACACCATCGCGGAAGGCACGAGGATAGTGCCGCCTTCGCCCATTTTGTACGGGATATTCTGTTTCTGGAGGGATTCGATCACGGCGCCGCCATCCCGGTCGCCCAGGTTGCCGTAAAGCACGCGGTAGTCCGGAGCCTGCGCCCACATCAGGGCGCCGATAATAATGGCGATCACTGCCGCCACCGCCACCATCAGGCCGAATTTTCGCTGCGGCGGAAGTTCATTAAACCCCCGCATCAACGCGCTGAATGATTGCCCAGTAGCTTCGGCCATATTTCTCTATCGATAGCTCAAATACGTTGAAGTATTTTGAATTGCGTTGGGCGCTATTGTAATGGAAATAGGGGGGAAATGCGCCGCGAATTGCAGCACAAATAATACGGGTGGAAAGTACGGAAAAAGCGGGCTTTTAAACCTGCATATTCATGATGTCTTGATACGCGGTCACCAGCTTATTGCGCACCTGCACCATGGTCTGGAACGAGAGATTGGCTTTTTGCAGTGAAACCATAACATCCTGGATGTTGGCATCCGGCTGTCCGAGTTGGAAAGCTTGGGCCAGTTTGTCGGCATCCTGCTGGGCGGCATTTACGCCCTTCACCGCATCCTTGAGCATACCGGCAAAATCTGCCGCCCCGCCCTCCGCTACTGGCGCACTTTTGCCAGCTGCAAGCGCAGAGGTAGCGCTCAGCTGACTCAGTAATTGATCGATGCCTTTGGTATCCATTGCTATCCTTATGCCTGCATTCCCGGGCTGGGGTCGACATGGAAAATGATTATATTCCTTGTACCGCCGGACTGCATATTATTCATGATGATAGACAAAGCAATTCGCATGCCCGTTCAGTCAGCCTCGCGATATTGCTGTAATTTATGCCGCAATGTGCGCTCGCTCATCCCCAGCTTTTGCGCTGCAAGCTTGCGCGATCCGTTGACCGAGGCCAGTGTCGTCATGATGTGCGTTTTTTCCAGCGACTTCAGATCCTGCGCCCCCCCCTCATCACTACCAAGGTTGTCTTCGACGTTTACCGACGGGTCCTGCCAGGACGGCAGATGCAAATGCTCAGGATTGACCACTTCGCCGGGCGCGAGAATCACGGCGCGCTGGATGACATTTTCCATTTCGCGCACATTCCCCGGCCATCCGTAATTCAGCATGGCCTGTTCGGAGGCAGCATTAAGACGCAAGCTGCCGCGCCCCATAGCGCTCGCCATATCACCCAGGAATCGTCGCGCCAACGGAAGAATGTCCTGCTTGCGCTCGCGCAACGGCAATATTTGCAGTGGGAACACATTAAGCCGGTAATACAGGTCTTCACGAAAACCGCCCTTGGCGACTTCCGCCTGCATATCCCGGTTAGTGGTGGCGACAATGCGCACATCGAGCGGTATCGCCTTGTGCCCGCCGACACGCTCCACTTCGCGCTCCTGTAATACGCGCAGCAGCTTGGCCTGCAAAGCCAGCGGCATTTCGGATATTTCGTCCAGCAGCAAAGTGCCGCCCTGCGCCTGCTCGAACTTGCCCGCCTGGGCCTGCGTTGCCCCGGTAAACGCACCCTTCTCGTAGCCGAACATCGTGGCTTCCAGCAGATTATCCGGGATGGCCGCGCAATTGATTGCGACAAAGGGCTGTCCCACGCGCGGGGAATGTCGGTGGATGAAGCGTGCCAGAACTTCCTTGCCGGTTCCGCTTTCGCCGGAAATCATGACGGTGGCGGGCGTTCCCGCGACGCGCAATGCCAGGGAAAAAAGTTCGCTGGTCTGGGGATCGTCCATCACAGCATCGCCATCGCCCCCGAAACTGACCGGCAACATATATCGCGCCACCTGAGCCAGCAAGTCGGCCACATCAAAAGGCTTCACCATGTAATTGCTGGCGCCTTCGCGCATGGCCTCAACCGCCTGCGAAATGACGCCATAAGCCGTCATCAGCAGCACGGGCAGGTGCGGCCAGCGCGACTTTATCTCATGCAGCAGCGTAATGCCGTTCATGTTCGGCATCTGCACATCGGTGATGACCAGGCCAACCGCATGCTCTTTCAACAATTCGATCGCGTGCGCGCCATCCACCGCCGTATGTACCCGGTAACGGGAAAGCGTCAGCGTATCGCTCAGCGCTTCACGCAAATCGGGATCGTCTTCCACCACCAGGATGGGCAATGGTTTTTTCATAAACTGGACTCTGATTCTTTTTTGCTGATCGGCAGACGCAGGATGAATTCGCTGCCTACGCCTTCCGTGGATTGCAATGAAATTTCGCCGCCATGCATCTGTGTCACTTCGCGAACGATGGCGAGCCCGAGGCCCGTGCCTTCCGTGCGCGTAGTAAAAAAGGGCTCGAACAACCGATCCTGCAATTTTTGTGGAATTCCCTTGCCCGTATCGGCCACATGAAACGCCAGCCATCCGCCCGAGTCGGGCTCGGCCGAGAGACTCACCCGCCCCCCAGGCTCGCAGGCCTGCATTGCATTGGTAAGAAGATTGGTCAGCGCCCCGGAAAGCGCCTCGCGGCTCCCCATTACATAAACGCCTGCCGGATTGCTTGTCACCTCAAAAACCAACCCGTGCTGCGCCATTTGCGGCTCCATGACCTGCTGCACATCGGCCAGCAATGCGGGTACGGCAATACGATCCTGACTTTTTTTCCCGCCCCGCACAAAGATGAGCATCTCCCGAATGAGATGCTCCAGGGAGTGCAGACGGGCCAATGCCTTGTCCGCAAAGCGTTGCCTGTCCTCCGGCGACAGCTCGCCGCGCAAATGGGAAGTATAAAGAAGCGCTGCGGAAAGCGGCGTGCGCAACTGGTGCGCCAGGCCCGCCACCATCTCCCCCATGGAGGAGAGCCGCTTATGCCGCTGCAGCTGATCCTGCAGCTGATAGGCTTCGGTCACATCCTGAAGGAGCAAGATTTCCCCGTTCTGCCCGCCAATTCGATTGGCGGAAATGACGATTCGGCGACCGCTATCGCCGACCAGCCACTCGCCTTGCGTGCTCGTGGGCTGAAGTTCGCGTTCGCATATATCGGACCATGCCTCACCCAGCAGAACACCGGACAGCAGGCCGAATACTGCAGGATTCGCCTCGCTGACCCTACCCTCGTCATCGAGCACCACCACGCCGCCAGGCAAAGCGGCCAACAGGCGGCTCAGCCGCTGCGAAAGATTTTCTTTTTCTTCGAGCTGCCGGCGCAGTTCGCTGTTGGTGACCGCCAGCTCCTGCGTTAACTGCTCGACCTGCTTCTGCAGTTCACGATACGCATCGGTCAGCTGTTCGGACACCTGATTGAACAGGGTAAAGGCTTCCTGCAATTCCTCAGGCGAAGACGGGGCAGCGGGATTCATGAACGCACCCTGGGCATGACAAGTAGCGCCTGGTTAATGATTGCCACTACATTTTTCATATGGCCTCAAGTATAGTGTGACGAAGAAACAATTTGGATACGCCGATAACAAAAAGTATGAGCGAACCAGCCACTTCAGCCCTGCCTGCACCCCTTCAGAAAATGCAGTTTCTTGCAAATGCTTTCCAAAACATGGAAAAACAACGTTGAACCACACCAATGGGTCGCGGGATATTCGTTTTTCACAAAATTCTTGGATTTGCACGTCATTTCTCTTTCACAATATGCAATCATTCGATGTTCGCTAGAAATCGTTCACAATTGCATGGCGTGGGTTGAGCGGCAAAGTTCGCTTTGAGCATATGGCGAGCGGTTCATTGTTATGCTATTCCAGTGCATAATTACGCACTATTAATAAATAGATATAGTCCACTTCCGGACGGAGCTATAAGAGCATGTCTGAATTATTGAAACGGATCGACGCACGTACCAAGCTCGCCGGATCCAACAAGCTGGAAATGCTGCTGTTTTCGCTTGGCAAGGACCAGCGCACGGGACGCGAGGAAACCTTTGGCATCAATGTGTTCAAGGTGCGCGAAGTCATGCGCATCCCCGAAATCACCCGCGCGCCGGACATGCCTCCATCCGTGGAGGGCATGGTCAGCCTGCGCGGCAGCCTGGTACCGGTCATCGATCTGATCAAGTACGTCGGCATCCAGAACGCAAAGCCGCCCGAGATCATGATCGTCACCGAATACAACGGACACACGCAGGGCTTCCTCGTGGAAAGCGTGGATACGATCCTGCGCGTGGACTGGTCGGCCATGAAAGTGCCGCCGGAGATGCTGACCGTGCAGATGGGCGGCCTGATCACGGCGGTCACCGAGCTTAAGGACAAGCGTATCGTCATGATGATGGACGTGGAAAAAATCCTGGCCGATACATCCAGCTACGCCGACGACATCACCATCGCCTCGCTTGCTCCGCTCAACCTCGGCGAAAAGACCGTGTTCTTCACCGACGACTCGGTGGTGGCGCGCAAGCAGATCCAGAAAACCCTGGAGGCGCTCGGCATCAAGTTTCTGTTCTCGACCAACGGCAAGGAAGCCTGGCAGGAACTGCAAAAAGTCGCCGCGCGGGCAGACGCCACGCACCAGCCAGTCAAGGATTTCATCCAGTTGATTCTGACCGATGTTGAAATGCCGGAAATGGACGGCTACGTTCTCACCCGCAACATCAAGAGCGACGCCCGCTTTGCCGGGGTACCCGTATTGATGCACTCGTCGCTTTCCAGTTCGGCCAATCAGCATCTCGGCAAATCGGTCGGGGTGGATGAATACGTGCCAAAATTTGAACCGCAAAAGCTGGCTGAAGTCCTGTCTCGACTGCTGTCGGTCACGGCCATCCGTACCTGAATCGTGGAGATGTGATGCAAGAAATGTCTATCGATAGCGATAACAACCTGCTGGATGCGATCGACGCTCGCACCAAGCTGGCAGGCTCCAACAAAATGGAAATTCTGCTGTTCTCGCTGGGCAGCAATGAAATTTTCGGGATCAACGTTTTCAAGGTGCGAGAAGTCACCAATACGCCCAACATCACCAAGACGCCAAACGTGCCTCAAGGCGTGGAAGGTTTCATTTCGCTGCGCGGAAACATCATCCCGGTCATTTCGCTTTCCAGCTTCATCAATCTCGGCGACCCAGCGGCCTGTACCAACCAGACCCTGATCGTGACGGAATTCAGTCGGCATACGCAAGGCTTCCTGGTACATGAAGTGGACCGCATCATTCGCGTCGACTGGGACAAGGTCAAACCGCCCCAGGACATGCTGGCTGGCAATGAAGGGCTGATTACCGCGATCACCGAATTGCCCGATGGTCGCCTGGTTTCCATCCTTGACGTGGAGCAGCTGCTGGCCTCCGCGCTCGGCGAGCCCGACATCCCTGAGCTGGCGCAATTCAACGACAATATCGAACGCTACATATTTTTTGCCGACGACTCCCAAGTGGCACGCAAGAGCATCGTCTCCGTGCTGGACCGCATGGGCATCAAGTACCAGCAAGCCGGCAACGGTATTGAGGCGTGGGAAAAGCTCAAGAGCCTCGCCGCGCGTGCACAGCAGGAAAATCGGCCGTTGCACGAGTCATTGCGCCTGATTCTGACCGATGCGGAAATGCCGGAGATGGATGGCTATGTATTGACCAAAAACATTAAAAACGATCGCCGCTTCGATGGCATCCCGATCGTGATGCATTCGTCGCTTTCATCGCAAGCCAACAAGACCATGGGATTGCAGGCAGGCGTAGACGCCTATGTGCCGAAGTTCGATCCCGTCGTGTTGTCGGAAACGCTACGTCCTTTACTTGTATAACCTATCGAAAGTCATGGGGTCATTGAATGGCTGATAAAAATCTGAAGATTCTGATCGTGGACGATTTCTCGACCATGCGCCGAATCGTCCGCAACCTGCTCAAGGAACTGGGCTTCACCAATGCCGACGAGGCTGAAGATGGTGTCGTCGCCTTGCAAAAGCTCAAGTCCGGCAGTTTCCAGTTTGTCGTGAGTGACTGGAATATGCCCAATATGACGGGCATCGAATTGCTTCGCGCGATACGTGCTGACGCCGACCTCAAGCACCTTCCCGTGCTGATGGTGACGGCAGAAGCCAAGAAGGAAAACATCATCGAGGCGGCCCAGGCAGGAGCCAGCGGCTATGTGGTCAAACCTTTCACCGCCGCCACACTGGAAGAAAAGCTCAACAAGGTTTTCGAAAAACACGGCTTGTAACAGGGAGAGTATTAGGTGAGTACTGATAACGGCGATTCCGACGAACTCGAAGCACTATTCGACAGCATTGCGCAAGCACATACCGAGCAACCGGCCGAAACAGCGGCGCCTGAACCGGTAGCCGCTGCCCCGGCTCGCGCCCAGCAAGAAGTGATGACCATGCCGGCTGCTAGCGGTGCGGAGGGCGTTCACTCCCAGATCGGCCATCTGACCCGCGCCCTGCACGACACCATGCGCGAGCTTGGTTACGACAAGACACTGGAGCGCGCCGTCGGCAAAATGCCGGATACGCGCGACCGCCTGAACTACATCTCCACCCTTACCGAGCAGGCCGCGGTCAAGACCTTGAACGCCGTTGAGGAAACCAAGCCGCTGCAACAGAAAATGGAAGCTGGCGCCTCTCAGCTATCCGTGCGCTGGCAAGAACTGTTCGAGCGCAAGCTTGATACCGAGCAATTCAAGTCGCTCGTGCACCAAACCCGCAGCTATTTGCAGGAAGTGCCGCTGAGCACTAAGGCAACCAATGCGCAGTTAATGGATATCGTGATGGCGCAGGACTATCAGGACCTAACCGGCCAGGTGCTCAAGAAACTGTCCGAGACGGTACAGCAGCTCGAAAACCAGCTGGTTGCCCTGCTCATCGAGACATTGCCGGAAGAAAAAAAGAAGGAAATGGATAGTTCGCTGCTCAACGGTCCTGTCATTAATGCCGATGGACGCTCCGATGTCGTGACCAGCCAGGCACAGGTGGACGACCTGTTGGATAGCCTGGGTTTCTGAGTTATTTAAGGGAAAAACATGAGTGATTTCGCTGGCATGGAGGACATGCTGCAGGATTTCCTGACCGAAGCCTCGGATTTGCTGTCGGGCGTGGACAACAAGCTGGTCGATCTCGAAAAACGTCCCGACGACAAAGCGCTGCTGAACGAGATTTTTCGTGGGTTCCATACCATCAAGGGCGGCGCGGGCTTTCTTAACGCGACCGAAATGGTCAAGCTCTGCCATCGTACGGAAAACCTGTTCGACAAGCTGCGCAACGCCGAGATGACGCTCAACCCGAGCATCATGGACGTCATCATGGCTTCCACCGGCGTGGTACGCGACATGTTCGCCGAGCTTTCGACGGGCAAACAGCCTTCCCCCGCCGATCCCGCCCTGCTTGCCTCGCTGGATGCCGTTCTGGCAGGGGAAGCGGTAGCGGCCGCTCCCGCGCCGAGCGCGCCGCCGCTTCAAGCTGCGGATACCGCATCTGTCGCGGGGTTCAGCGGCGAGCCGGACTGGAATCAGCTCTTCCACAGTTTGGTCGGTGGCGACACTCATGTCGCACAGGTAACCCCGGTTGCCCCTCCGGCAGCAATTCAGCCCGTCCTGGCAAAACCGGCGGCAGCTCCCACACCGCGACCAGCCGCCGTGGGCACCGCAGCTGTTGCCGCGGCAGCCAAGGACACCACGATTCGTGTCGATACCGCGCGTCTCGACCAGGTGCTCAATCTTTCCGGCGAAATCGGCTTGACCAAGAATCGCCTCACCTGTTTGCGCACCGCCATCATGCAGGGCAAGGTCGATCAGGATACGATCAAGGACCTGGACGAGGCCGTCAGCCATCTCGACTTGCTGGTCGGCGATTTGCAGAACGCGGTCATGAAGACCCGCATGCAGCCCATCGGCCGGCTGTTCCAGAAGTATCCGCGTTTGGCTCGCGATGTCGCTCGCCAGCTGGGCAAGGATGTCGAGCTGGTCCTGTCCGGCGAAGAAACCGAAATCGACAAGACCATGATCGAGGACTTGAACGATCCGCTGGTGCACTTGATCCGCAACGCGGTCGATCATGGCGTGGACAGCCCGGAAGAGCGCATCGCCGCCGGCAAGGCGACCAAGAGCCTGGTGCATCTGTCGGCAGAGCAGGTCGGCGACCACATCATCATTGAAATTACCGACGACGGCCGCGGCATCAAAGCCGACGTCATTCGCCAGAAAGCAGTGGAAAAAGGCCTGATCGACATCGAGACGGCCAACAGCCTGGATGAAAAGCAGAGCCTGAACCTGATCTTCCTGCCCGGATTTTCCACCAAGGACCAGATTTCCGACGTGTCCGGCCGCGGCGTTGGCATGGACGTGGTCAAGACCAACATCCAGAAACTCAACGGCCGCGTGGATGTGACCTCCGTCGTCGGCCAGGGCTCCACCTTCCGCATCATGCTACCGCTGACATTGGCGATCCTGCCGGTGCTGATGGTGCGCCTCGGCAACCAACCTTTTGCGGTGCCGCTGTCCATGGTGCGCGAGATCCTGCCTATCCGCTCCGAAGACGTGCAGCGCGTGTCCGGCAAGGCCACCATGATCGTGCGCGAAGAGGTACTGCCTATCCGTACGCTGGCCAGCCTGATCGGTTGGCCGGTCTCGGGCGTGCCTGCGTTCGGCGTCCTGATGCAATGCGGGGACAGCAATTTCATCCTGGCCATCGATAGTTTCATCGGCCAGGCGGATGTCGTCATCAAACCGCTGCATGACATCAAGCCCAAGGGGATTGCCGGCGCCACTCTGACAGGGGATGGCGCCATCGTTCTGGTACTGGATATGGAAGCGCTGCTAAGCGTGGAAACGCAGGATACCAAAGCCGCACTGTTTGCTTGATCCGCTGCTTTCCGGAACTTTAACGGTTTAAGAAATACCCGATGGCTCTCCCCGTAGCGATACGGAAACCATCACTTTTATACGGAAAACCTAATGCAAGATCATGCATTTATCGGGCGCCAGCCCCTGCTAGATTCCAAACAGCAAATTATTGCTTACGAACTGCTGTTTCGGGATAGCGCCAATGCCCAGGATGCCGTCATTGAAGACAACCTGAAGTCCTGCGCACGCGTGCTGGTGAACACCATGTCCGAGATGGGTGCGCAGTGGCTGCTTGGCGACAAGCTGGCATTCATCAATGTCAGCGAGGAACTGTTGCACAGCGAGTTCCTCGAACTCCTGCCGCCGCAACGTACCGTACTCGAAGTCCTTGAAAATGTCCCCGCCACCGATGCCGTCATCCAGCGCATCAAGGAATTGCGCGAGCAGGGTTTCCAGATAGCGCTCGACGACTTCGTGCCCACGGCGGAAACCATACCGCTGCTGAAGCTAGCCCATTACGTGAAGCTCGACGTGCATGAGCATGGCCTGGAAAACACCGCAAAGCTATTCGACCAGCTTAAGGCATTGCCCGTCAAACTGGTCGCGGAGAAAGTGGAAACACACGAGGAATTTGAAGCCTGCAAGAAAATGGGCTTCCACTACTTCCAGGGATATTACTTCGCGCACCCGGAAACGCTGACCGCACGCGTCATCAATCCGTCCTATGCCTCCGTGCTGGATTTGCTCAATATGGTGAGCAAGGATGCTGACGTCAAAGACGTTGAGAATGGCTTCAAACGCGACCCGGCGCTTTCATTCAAACTGCTGCGCTACATCAACTCAGTCGGTTTCGGGCTTTCCTGCGAAATTCAGTCGATTCGCCATGCGCTGACCATACTCGGTACCAAGCAGCTCTATCGCTGGCTGACACTGCTGATGGTCACTGCCGGCGAAAATGCTGCTTCGCCTGCGCTGATGAAAACCGCAATCACGCGTGGTCGCCTGACGGAATTGCTCGGTACCGATTACTTCGACAAGACCGACCGCGACAACCTTTTTATTGTCGGCGTGTTTTCCCTGCTCGACGCCATGCTGGAAATGCCCATGGATCAGGTACTTGAAAAGGTCTTGCTGCCGGAAGCCGTTACCGACGCCCTGCTGCACCGTGAAGGCATCTACGGCCCGTTCCTGCAACTCGCCGAAGCCTGCGAAGATGCAAACAGTTCGCGCATCGCAGAACTCGCGGCTTCCTTGCAATACGATCCGGACAAGGTCAATAACTGCCATATTGCAGCGCTGGCCTGGGTCGAAAACCTGGGTATTTAGTCACTCCTCGTTACGCATTTTCAACCACAGATCGAGCACTCCGCATGACGAATGAACAGGCTCTGGCATACATGCACAATCTCTTGCGCGTCATGCTCGAGAGAAAGGCGTCCGATCTGTTTATTTCCGCCGACTTCCCACCGGCAATGAAAATCGACGGCAAGATGACGCCGCTCAATGCCCAGCGCCTAAGCGGCGAGCATACCAAGGCCTTTGCGCATGCGCTGATGAACGACAAGCAGCGCAATGAGTTCGCCCAGGAAAAAGAATGCAATTTCGCGATCTGGCCCAAGGAAATCGGCCGCTTCCGCGTCAATGTCTTCGTCCAGCAGGAAAATGTCGGCATGGTGCTGCGCACCATCACCACCAAGATTCCGAATTTCGACGAAATGGGCTTGCCGCTGCAATTGAAGGACGTGATGATGGCCAAGCGCGGCCTGATCATTCTGGTGGGTGGCACTGGTTCCGGTAAATCGACCACGTTGGCGGCCTTGATCGATTACCGCAACGAGCACTCCCACGGCCACATCATCACCATCGAAGACCCGGTCGAATACGTGCATCCGAGCAAGAACTGCCTGATCACGCACCGCGAAGTCGGACGCGACACCAACGGCTGGTTCAATGCGCTGAAGAACACACTACGACAAGCGCCTGACGTCATCCTCATCGGCGAAATCCGCGACCGCGAAACGATGGAGTTCGCGCTGGCATTCGCTGAGACCGGCCACCTGTGCATGGCGACGCTGCATGCCAACAGCGCCAACCAGGCGTTGGACCGTATCGTCAACTTCTTCCCGGAGGAGCGCCATGCGCAACTGCACATGGACCTTTCGCTCAACCTGCGCGCCTTCGTCTCGCAGCGTCTGGTGCCCAAGAAAGGCGGCGGCCGCTGTGCCGCCATCGAAATCCTGCTCAATTCGCCGCTGGTGGCCGACCTGATCCTCAAGGGCGAGACCAATATGATCAAGGAAGCGATGGCGAAATCGGTCGAGCTCGGCATGCAGACCTTCGACCAGGCGCTGTTCACCCTGTGCGAGGAAGGCCGCATCACCGAGGACGACGCGCTGCGCAACGCCGACTCGATGAACGAGCTGCGCCTCAAGTTCAAGCTGCACGGCAAAAACTCCTCGGCCAAGGACGCCGGTACGCGCATCGACCACCTGTCGCTGCACGAGGAGAAGCCCGAAGAGGAGACATTATCTAACGCCGCGCCCGACTCCGAATCGACGCCTAAACCCGCAGGTTAAAGCATGGAAATCGCATTACTCGTCATACTCGCCATCTTCGCCTGGTTCTGGCTGGATGGCATCAAGGCGCGTGAAATCGCGGTCAAGGCCGGCCAGGAAGCGGCGGAGAAATCCGGCTTGCAGTTTCTGGACGAAACCGTGGGCATGATCAAGCTTCGTGCCGGACGCGATGGCGCCGGGCGCATGCAGCTCAAGCGCACCTACGGATTCGAGGTGAGCGACACCGGCATCGAACGCCTTGATTGCAGCGTCACCTTGCTCGGCAAGCGCGTGGAAGCGATCGACATCCCACCGCACCTGGACAACGTCGTCCGACTCTATTAGTTCCGATACCTCTTCCCGAATGGCAAGCGCTCCCTACCGCGGCCGTTTCGCCCCCTCCCCCACCGGCCCGCTGCACTTCGGCTCGCTTGTCGCGGCCGTCGGCAGTTATCTTGAAGCAAAATCCCGCGACGGCGCATGGCTGGTTCGCATCGAGGACATCGATCCGCCGCGCGAAATGCCCGGTGCTGCCGATGACATACTCCGAACGCTGGAGGCCTATGGTTTCGAATGGAATGGGCCGGTGCTCTACCAGAGCCGGCGCGGCGACCTCTATGATGCAGCACTGGAAAAACTCGACAACGATCGCCTGCTCTATCCCTGCGCCTGTACGCGCAGGGAGATCGCCGATTCCGCACTGCCAGGCATCGAAGGTCCCATCTATCCGGGCACCTGCCGCCGGGGGTTGTTAGCAGGCCGTACGCCACGTGCGGTCCGTGTGCGCGTGGATGCAGTTGAAATCGAATTCGAGGACGCGATACAGGGAACAATCCGGCAAAACCTCGCCCGGGATATCGGCGACTTTGTGCTGAAACGCGCCGACGGTTTTTTTGCGTATCAGCTGGCGGTAGTGGTGGATGACGCAGCGCAAGGCATTACGCACGTAGTACGCGGCTCGGATCTGCTCGACTCAACGCCTCGCCAGATGTATTTGCAGCAATTGCTGGGCTGGTCTACGCCAAACTATGCCCACTTGCCTGTAGCGACGAATGCCGCCGGGGAGAAGCTCAGCAAGCAAACCCTCGCCCAGCCACTCGACCCCAAGCAGCCAACCCCGGCACTTTGGCAGGCGCTGGATTTTCTCGGCCAGAACCCGCCCGGAGAGTTGGCAGCGGGCGCCCTCGGTGACTTGTGGAGTTGGGCGATGGCGCAATGGGATATGCGGCTAGTCCCCAGAAGAAAGAGTTGCGTTTCAATGCGAAACCTGTAATTGGCCACTTGCACACGGCTCACGCCGGTGTCCATAGTGACGACCGGACGAAAGAGTTCGCAATCCCCGTGCCACGGAACCAACGGGGTTATCTCTTGGTCGCAAGAGTTTGATAATATGCGCGCTTTAGCCGCCACTCCGAATCTCTCATGTCAATAACCGACTCCAGCCTGTCCCGTTTCATCTTTGAAGATGCTCCAATACGGGGCGAATTTACCCATGTTGGCGAAGCCTGGCGAACCATGCTGGCGCAGCACGATTACCCTTCTACATTGAAAGGCCTGCTGGGCGAACTGGTGGCGGCGAGCGCCTTGCTGGCTGCCACGCTCAAGCTTCGAGGCTCGCTGATCCTGCAGATCCAGGGCAACGGCCCAATCTCGCTGCTGGTGGTAGAGTGCACCGGCGACCTGAAAATGCGCGCTACCGCAAAATGGAAGGGCGATCTGCCGCATGCTCGACTGGCCGATCTGGTCGGCGAGGGGAGCTTCGTTATTACGCTGGATCCCAAGGACGGCAATCAGACCTATCAAGGCATCGTACCGCTGGAAGGCGACAGCGTCGCAGAGGCGCTGCAGAATTACATGACGCGTTCCGAACAGCTGGAAACGCGCCTGTGGCTGGCAGCAGACAGCACCTGCGTGGGCGGCATGCTGTTGCAGAAAATGCCGGAGCGGGAAGCCAAGGATGAGGACGCTTGGAACCGTATCGGCCAGCTGGCAGCAACGCTTACCCCGAACGAATTGCTGGAGTTACCCGCGCCGGACATCCTGCATCGTCTGTTCCATGAAGAGGACATCCGGCTGTTCGAAGCGCAGGAAGTACGTTTCGAATGCACCTGTTCGCGGGATAGCGTCACCGGCATGCTGCGCATGCTGGGGCATGATGAAATTCGCAGCATCGTCGAAGAGCAAGGCCGCGTCGAGGTGCATTGCGAGTTTTGCAACCAGCGCTATGAGTTCGATCCGGTGGATGCGGAGCAGGTTTTCGCCTCGACGATCAAGATACCGGGCAGCGAGGCCAAGCACTAACCGACGACAGGCAGCCGCTTCTGTAGCGCAGCGTCCACTGCGCTACGATCGGCACTCGCTGGCTATCATGCCTTCAAGCACCTCGGCCGATACCGGGCGGCTGAAGAAATACCCCTGAATCTCGTCGCAGCCTATGCCGCGCAGATAGTCGTACTGATACGCCGTCTCGACCCCTTCGGCGATCACCTTCAAGCCCAGGCTTTGCCCCAAGGCCACGATGGCGCGCAATATCGCCAGATTCGCCGGCTCCGTCTCCAGATCGGCGACAAAAGCCTTGTCGATCTTGAGGCGATCGATCGGAAAATGCTTGAGATAGGCCATGCTGGAGTAGCCGGTACCGAAATCGTCAATGGCCAGGCCGACCCCCAACGCTTTCAGGGCGTGCAGGGTTTCGATGAATTTCTCGGTATCGTGCACCAGCATGCTTTCGGTGATCTCCAGTTCCAGGAACCTGGCCTCCAGCCCCGAGTCGCGCAGCACGGTTTCCACCATGTTGACGAGACCCAACTGCCGAAACTGGCGCGGCGAGACATTCACGGCGACCGGCACCGGATACCCGAATTTTCCTTTTAGCTCGCGCGCCTTGCGGCAAGCGGTAGTGAGCACCCAGTATCCGATTTCCTCGATCATCCCGGTTTCTTCCGCAATGGGAATAAAGCTTGCCGGGGGAACCATGTCTTCGCCTTGCGGCTGCCAACGGATCAAAGCCTCTACCCCGCAAATGCGACCGCTCGCGATGTCGACCTGCGGCTGATAATGCAAAACAAACTCCTCGTTCTCGAGGGCGCGGCGCAACCGATATTCGATATCCATGCGCTCCAGCAGCGCGGCATTCAGTTCGCGCGTATAAAACTGGAAATTGTTGCGCCCGGCCTGCTTGGCCTTGTACATCGCCGAGTCCGCGTTCTTGAGCAGTGTGTTGTAATCGCCGCCGTCGTCCGGGTAGATGCTGACGCCGACACTGCATGAAACCGCATAATCCCAGCTGTTAATGACAAATGGCTGCGCGATTGCCGCCAATATGCGCTGCATGCTTTGCGCCACATCCTCGACCCGGTGCAGGCCTGTAATCAGCAGCACAAACTCATCCCCGCCCAGTCGCACGACGGTATCCGATTCGCGCACACAGGCCAGGAGACGGGTCGCCATGGTGATCAGCAACTCATCGCCGATATGATGCCCCATGCTGTCGTTGATCAGCTTGAACTGATCCAGATCGACGAACGCGACCGCCACCTTGGAGTGATAGCGGTCGGCAAAACTGATGCATTGCTGCAAGCGATCCGACAACAGGGTTCGATTCGGCAAGCCGGTCAGGCTGTCGTGCGTTGCCTGGTATTCGATCTGCTGCTCGTAACTCTTGCGCTCGGTGATGTCTTCTACCGTACCTTCGTAAAACAGCAGATTGCCATCCGCATCGCGCACCTCGCGCGCGTTCTCGGTAATCCAGATGATATCGCCGCTCTTGCGATACACCTGCGCCTCAAAATGTTGCACTCGACCCTGCTCCTGCATCAGGCTTACGAATTCCTGCCGCTTATCGGGGTCGACATACAACTGCTTCTGGATGTCAGAAATGCCCGCGACCAGATCCGCGGTCGACTCGTAGCCGTAGATCCGTGCCAGAGCGGGATTGAAATTCAGGTATTTGCCGGCGGGGGTGGTTTGGTAAATACCCTCGATGGCATTCTCGAAAATCGAGCGATAGCGCTCCTCGGCCTCATGCGCCGCCTCTTCGCTACGCTTGCGCAAGGTGATGTCCTGAATGAAGCCTTCCAGCGCCTCGACCTCGCCCGCCTCGTTATACAAAGGCATGCCGCGCTCCAGCACCCAGTGCACACTACCGTCGGCATGCAGGATGCGGTACTCCGCCTCGAAAGCCCCGCGTGCATTGGCCGATTCAATGAAACGAGTGCGCACCCACTCCCGGTCAGCCGGGTATGTGATTTGCTCATAAGAAATGTGCTTGTTGTAGAGCATGTCCCTGGGTTCGTAGCCCGTCAGTGCCCGGCAACCCTGGCTGATGAAGACCATCGTCCAGTTTTCGTCGCATAGGCAGCAATAGACCATGCCCTCCAGATTATCCAGCAGCGAATCCAGCATGCGCTCGCGGTCTTCCAGCAATGCACGCAGGTTAGCGCTCAACTTGATATGGGGCGCAAGCGGCAACACATGTCTCTCCAACTCGACCATAGGGAATTCGGCGCCAGGACTATTCATGGCGCATAATCAAGCAGGTTTCATGCCGACAGTCGCATCCCCACGAAGACCGAAAATGGTGGGGCGCGCCATCGCCAAGCGTCGCAGACGTGCACATGCACGCAATTAGTGCGAAAGTTGTCTTACACGCTCAAAAAAGCAGATGGCGGATGCGGCGGCGGCATTCAGCGATTCGACGCTGCCCGGCATGGGAATGGTGATGCGCACAGAGGCCATTTGCTGCAGCTCCGGCGACAGTCCGGCGCCCTCGTTGCCGACAAGAAACAGGACCGGACCGGTCAAATCGAGAGCGTAAAGCGATTGATCGGCATCGAGGCTGGTCGCGATGGAAATTCCACGAAACGCCGCCACCTTTTCCACCGGATTGACGTGTTCCTCGATCGCCATCGCAAAATGCGCCCCCATGCCGGCGCGCAGCACCTTGGGCGACCAGGCATCCGCACACCCCGATGAAAGCCAAGCCACTTGCGCCCCGGCGGCAGCGGCCGAACGCAGGATGGAACCGAGATTGCCGGGATCCTGGATATCTTCCAGCAATACGCAGAAATCGGGCGTTTCCGGCAGCTTGAAATGCGGCGTTTCCACCAGCGCCAGAATGCCCACGGGCGTTTCGACCGGGGAGACTTCAGCAAACAGCGCGTCCGACAGCATGATCGTTTGCGCTGCGGCAATATTAACGACCAGGCGGGAGCACTCCTCATGCGCGGCTCCGCTTTCCGACACCACCAGCAGCTCCAGCTTGCCGCCGCCCGCCGCATACGCTTCGATCAGATGCACGCCGTCCAGCAGCGTACGGCCTGCCTTGCGGCGCTCCCGGGCGGATTCGGCCAGCTTCTTCAGTTGCTTGTAGGTGGGGTTGTCCCGGGATATGATGTTTTTCATAGGATGCCAGTCGTTTCCGGCCATTATAAATTCAAGACCCTCTCAAAGATTGCCCTCATGCAGATTGAACGTATTCTCCACTCGCAGGGCTTCGGTGCGCGCAAACTGTGCCGCATCCTGGTTCGCCATCATGAAGTGACCGTCAACGGCGAGCCGTGCGACGATCCGTTTGCGGATTTCAGCACCAATAACCTGCGCTTTACCGTCAAGGGCGAGCCGTGGGAATACCGCGAAAAAGCCCACCTGATGCTGAACAAGCCCGCCGGTTACGAATGCTCGCTGAAACCAGCCCATCACCCCGGCGTACACGCCCTGCTGCCGCTGCCGCTGCGCGAGCGCGGTGTGCAGAATATCGGCCGGCTGGACGAGGATACCACCGGTCTGTTGCTGTTTTCCGACGACGGCCAGTTCATCCACCGCATGGGCTCGCCCAAATGGAAGGTGCCGAAGGTGTATGAAGTCACCCTCAAACACGCAGCGGATGAAAAGCTGGTCGCCGCCCTGCTGCAAGGCGTGCAGCTGAACGACGAACCCGCGCCCATCGCTGCGTTGGACTGCGAAGCAATCTCGGAAAAAGTGCTGCATCTCACCCTGGGAGAAGGAAAATACCATCAGGTGAAGCGCATGGTGGCCGCCGCGGGCAATCGGGTCGAAGCGCTGAAACGCATCGCCATCGGTCGCCTCGCATTACCGGATGACCTGCCCGAAGGCCAGTGGCGCTGGCTGAGCGCAGTCGACCTCGAGGCCCTTCTGCCAGTCAAGGAAACCACAAAATGATGCTCGCCATCGTCCCGCTCTACGCCGCGCTGCTGGCGCTTTTGTTTGTCGCGCTCAGCATTCGCGTGATCAAGACGCGCCGCCAGGAACGGGTAGCCATCGGCGATGGCGATAATCCCCGCCTGCGCCGCGCCATCGGCGTGCATAACAATTTTGCGCAGTACGTGCCGCTGGCCTTGCTGCTGCTGGCGTTTGTCGAACTGGCGGCAGCGCCTATCCTGCTGGTCCACATCCTATGCCTGATGCTGTTGATCGGCCGCTGCGTGCATGCCTACGGCGTGAGCCAAAATAGCGAAAACTACCGGTTGCGCAGCATTGGCATATGGCTGACGTTTGCCAGCATTGCGCTGGCGGCGCTTTACCTGCTGGTCACAACCTTGATTCGCCTTGTCATCGCCAGCTAGAGACGCCTCAGCCACGTCGGGCGCATAAGTCCTCCGAGAAATCGCTGGCTATTCGAGTCAGCCTGCGTATAATCCGCGGCTACCGTGCGTGCTACCAATCAACGCACCGGTCATTTTCTCATCCGGTCTTCGACCACATAACTCGTCTGCCTCGATTGGTGCCCTCAACGTGAGCGGCAGGCCGTCGCAGGAGTTTTACACTTGTCTCAAGAAATCAAATTTGCCGACCTCGGTCTGGCCGAACCCTTGCTGCGCGCGATTGCCGACGCCGGCTATACCACCCCCACTCCGGTCCAGGCACAAGCCATTCCCCAAGTGCTGAAGGGCGGCGATCTGTTGGCCGGCGCACAGACCGGCACCGGCAAGACCGCCGGCTTCACGCTGCCGATCCTGCAGCTGCTGAGCGAAAAACCCGTGGCTGCCAAGCCCGGCCGGCCGCGCTGCCTGATCCTCGTCCCGACCCGCGAACTCGCGGCCCAGGTCGAGGAGTCGGTGCAAACCTACGGCAAATACGTGCCGCATTCCTCCATGGTGATGTTCGGCGGCGTGGGCATCAACCCGCAGATCACCCGCCTGCGCAAACCGCTGGATATCCTGGTCGCGACCCCCGGCCGACTGCTCGACCATGTCGGCCAGAAAACGCTGGACCTGTCCGCGATCGAAATCCTGGTGCTGGACGAAGCCGACCGCATGCTGGACATGGGCTTCTTCGACGATATCGCCACGGTGGCGCGCCAGTGTCCGGCCGAGCGCCAGACGCTGTTGTTCTCCGCGACCTATCCCGAGGGCATCGCCAAGCTCGCCGCGCAGTTCATGCGCCAGCCGCAGATGGTGAAGGTGGAGGCGCAGCACGCCGAAGCGCAGATCGAGCAGCGCTGGTACGAAGTGACGGAAAGCGAGCGGCTGTTCGCCGTGGGCCGGCTGCTGGAACATTTCCGGCCGGTGAACGCGCTGGCTTTCTGCAACACCAAGGCGCAGTGCAAGCGGCTGGTGGAACTGCTGCAGGGCCAGGGCTTCAGCGCGCTGGCGCTCTACGGCGAGCTGGAGCAGCGCGAGCGCGACCAGGTGCTGGTGCGCTTTTCCAACCGCAGCTGCACCGTGCTGGTGGCGACCGACGTGGCGGCGCGCGGGCTCGACATCCCCAGCCTGTCGGCGGTGATCAACGTGGACGTGACCCCCGACCCGGAGGTCCACATCCACCGCATAGGGCGCACCGGGCGCGCGGGCGAGACCGGCCAGGTGCTGAACCTGGCGAGCCTCGACGAGATGGGCGCGGTCGGGCGCATCGAGCAGTTGCAGGGCCGCGAATCGGAATGGCAGCCACTCGCCGGCCTGAAGCCCGCCGCGGGCGGGCGGCTGTTGCCGCCCATGGCCACGCTGCACTTGCAGGGCGGCCGCAAGGAAAAGATCCGCGCCGGCGACGTGCTGGGCGCGCTGACCGCCGACCTGGGTTACCGCCGCGAGCAGATCGGCAAGATCGACGTCAACGAGTTTTCCACCTATGTCGCGGTGGAGCGAGGCATCGCGAAGGAAGCCGCCCAGCGCCTCAATGGCGGGCGAGTGAAGGGCAAGAGCGTGAAGGTGCGGCTGCTGGACGACTGACAGGCGGCGCGGCCTCGCTTACCATCACAGCGCGGCCGTACCGGCCGCAAAGGCACCCACAACGACGGAGGACACCATGGCCAACCGCGACCAGCACAGCAACAAGCAGCAGAAGAAACCCAAGAAGGACACGTCGCCGCCCAAGGAGCAGACGTCGGACCGCCCCATGCCGCCGATGACCACCGTGCTGCCCAAGGGCAAGCTGAAAAACAAGTGATGTCGGACGAAGGCGCGACTCGCGCCCTCGCCGCACCCGGCCGGAACCAAAGGCAGCACACTCAGGTCTTCCAGG
>DATHWW010000003.1:0-134723 GCA_035460165.1 Methylophilaceae bacterium
TGCTCGCCGTCGCGCAAGGTGGTGTCGAATATGATTAATTTGTCCTGCATGGTCTTGCTCCATTCTTCTTAACGGAAGCCATGAATTCCTGAAAGCTTTCCGGAGGCTGCTGCCTCATAAATATCTGCACTCGCATGGTAACGGAACGTACCGTGCGCACCTGTAAAACCTGATGGGGGATAAAGTATTTAGCGCGCGACGCGCAGCAGCAGGCCGGCCAGTAGAAGGCCGTAATGCGGGAGGGCTAAGATGCTGTAGCGATTGAAAAACATGGTAAGCGAATATAACTTTTTTTATAGGCAGGTGCAACTATGCGGCGTTTTTACGGATACGCCGCATCACCCAACCCACATAACCGGATAAACCATACACGACAAACAACATGAACAGCACTTCCGGCGGGCTGTAGGAAACCAGCACGAAAGCCAATACGATCAGCAGGATAACGACGAACGGTACGCTCTTGCGCAGGTTGAAGTCCTTGCCGCTGAAGTAGCGGAGATCGCTGACCATGGTGAGGCCGGCAAACACGGTGAATCCCCAAGCGACCCATTTCATCTGCAACCAGCCGAAGAAAACATCCGATCCGGTAACGCCGTTTTCGAATGAAACCCACACCAGTCCGGCCAGAAGCGCGGCCGCGGAGGGGCTGGGCAAGCCCTGGAAGTAGCGCTTGTCGGATTCATCCAGCTTGGTGTTGAAGCGCGCGAGGCGCAATGCGGCACCGGCACAATAGATAAATGCTGCAATCCAGCCCAGCTTACCCATCGGCTTCAGCGCCCAGACATAAAGCACCAGTGCCGGCGCAACGCCGAACGAAACCATATCGGATAGGCTGTCGTACTCCGCCCCGAATGCGCTCTGCGTATGCGTGAGACGCGCCACGCGGCCGTCCAGTCCGTCCAGCACCATCGCCAGAAAAATCGCGACCGCCGCATGCTCGTAGCGGCCACCCATTGCCTGCACCACGGCATAGAAGCCTGCGAACAGAGCGCCGGTGGTGAACAAATTGGGCAGCAGGTAGATGCTGCGCTCACGCAGTTTGGGGTCGATCAATGGGCGGTGATGGCGCGGTGGTACAGGCGGGTTAGCCATTCAAGGGAGCCTTGCGGAAAATTCGGTTTGCACAAGTATAACAATAAAGCCCCGCCAAACAATCCGCTATTGCCTGACCAAGCAGAGTCTTACGGCCGATTTTGATGGCCTCTTATGGTAGTATGCCGCCCCATCATGCTCTATTCCGTCACCCAAACCGACGGCGCCGCTCGCCGCGGCTCGCTCACTCTCGCTCACGGCGTTGTCCAGACGCCAGCCTTCATGCCGGTCGGCACTTACGGCACGGTAAAAACCATGTCGCCCGATGAAATCCGCGACATCGGCGCGCACATCGTGCTGGGCAACACCTTTCATTTGTGGCTGCGTCCCGGACTTGAGGTCATCGAAGCGCACGGCGGGCTGCACCGTTTCATGGGCTGGGACGGTCCTATCCTCACCGACTCTGGCGGCTTTCAGGTATGGAGTCTGGGCGCACTGCGCAAGATCACAGAAGAAGGCGTCAAATTCCGCTCGCCGATCAATGGCGACCTGTGCTTTCTGACGCCGGAAGAGTCAATGCGCATTCAGAAGGTGCTGAATTCCGACATCGTGATGATTTTCGACGAATGCACGCCCTACCCTGCCACCTGGACGCAGGCGCGCGACTCGATGGAACTGTCGCTGCGCTGGGCAGAACGCAGCAAGAAAGCCCATGCCGACAATCCGAATGCGTTGTTCGGCATCATCCAGGGCGGCATGTATGAAGACCTGCGCGATATTTCGCTCAAGGAATTGACCGATATCGGCTTCGACGGTTACGCCATCGGCGGCCTCTCCGTGGGCGAACCGAAGGAAGACATGCTGCGCATTCTCGACCATCTGCCGCAGCATATGCCGGCGGACAAGCCGCGTTACCTGATGGGGGTGGGCACGCCGGAGGATCTGGTGGATGCCGTGCAGCGCGGTGTGGACATGTTCGACTGCGTGATGCCGACTCGCAACGCGCGCAACGGCTGGCTGTTCACGCGCAACGGCGATATCAAGCTGAAGAATGCGCGCTACAAGACCGACACCACCCCGCTGGATCCGGAATGCACCTGCTATACCTGCCGCCACTTCACCCGCGCTTACCTGCATCATTTGCATCGCGTCGGTGAGATTCTCGGCAGCCGCCTCAACACCATCCACAACCTGCACTACTACCAGGAATTGATGGCCGGCCTGCGCGTTGCCATCGAACAGGGCCGACTCGGCATTTTCGCCGACGAATTCAAACGTCGCCGACAGGCTTTGTGCTAGAATTTTTCGCTTTTAGCAGTCATTAAAAGGACTTATCGTGTTTATCAGCAACGCTTACGCCGCAGCCCCTGCGGCAGCCACTCCGGACTGGACAAGCTTTCTTCCTCTGATCGTTATTTTCGTGCTGTTCTGGTTCATGCTCATCCGCCCGCAGATGAAGCAGGCCAAGGAACAGCGCAAGATGATCGAAGCACTGCAAAAGGGCGATGAGGTCGTCACCAGCGGCGGCGTAGCAGGCAAGATCGTCAAGGTCGGCGATAGTTTCGTCGCGCTTGAAATCGCCCCTGAAGTCGTCGTCCAAATACAAAAGCACACCGTGCAGACCCTGCTGCCCAAGGGCACACTCAAGTCTCTCTAAGAAAATCACCGGGACTATCCCATGAACCGCTATCCGCTCTGGAAGTACATCCTTATTCTTGTCTCGCTGCTGTTCGGCATGCTGTATGCGTTGCCGAACCTCTTTGGGGAAGCTCCCGCCGTCCAGGTTTCGCCGGCGAAGAGCACCCTCAAGGTGGAGCCAGCATTGCTGGAGCAGGTCGAATCCACGCTCAAAGCGGAAAACATCGCTTACAACGGCCTGTTCCTCGACGACAAGGGCGTCAAGGTGCGCCTGGAAACTCCGGACGCACAGATCAAAACAAAGGATCTACTTGCCGAGCGGCTGGGCAAGGATTACGTGGTAGCGCTCAACCTGGTTTCCCGCTCGCCGGAATGGCTGCATAACATCGGCGCACTGCCGATGTATCTGGGCCTCGACCTCCGCGGTGGTGTGCACTTCCTGTTGCAGGTGGACATGAAGGGCGCAGTGGACAAGGCGGTCGAGCGCTATGTGGGCGATTTGCGTACCACCATGCGCGAAAGCCGCATTCCTTACCTCGGTATCGTGCGCGAAGGGCAATCGGTGCAGGTGAAGTTTCGTAATGACGCGGACAAGGCCAAGGCGGAAGCCGATATCCGCAAGAACTACCCGGATCTGCAACTCAAGGAATCTTCCGACGGCGAAAGCAAAATCCTGATCGCCACGCTGGACCAACCGGCGCAGAAGCGCATCCAGGAATTCGCGCTCAAGCAAAACATGCAGACGCTGCACAACCGCGTCAACGAACTGGGCGTCGCCGAACCCATCATCCAGCAGCAAGGCATGGACCGCATCGTGGTGCAACTGCCGGGCGTGCAGGATACCGCCAAGGCCAAGGAAATCCTCGGCCGCACGGCGACGCTGGAAATCCGCATGGTGGACGACGAGAAGAGCGTACCCGCCACGCTGGAAGCTGCCGCCAAGGGCCAGGTGCCGTTTGGAGACGAATACTACGTCGACCGCGACGGCCGTCCGCTGCTGATCAAGAAGAGCGTGGTATTAACCGGCGACTACATCACCGATGCCGGCCCGGGCCTGGATCAGCAAAGCGGCGGCTCCGTCGTGCACGTGACGCTGGACGGTCGCGGTGCGCGCATCTTCAAGCAGGTAACCCGCGAAAACGTGGGCAAGCGGATGGCGATCATGCTGGTCGAGAAAGGCCAGGCGGAAGTCATTACCGCCCCGGTGATCCAGGAAGAAATCGGCGGCGGCCGCGTGCAGATCAGCGGCATGGCCAACGTGCAGGAAGCGACCGACGTATCTCTGCTGCTGCGCGCCGGCGCGCTGGCAGCGCCGATGGACATCATCGAGGAACGTACCGTCGGACCGAGCATGGGCGAGGAAAACATCAAGCGCGGCGTGCATTCCACGCTGTGGGGCTTTGCTGCAATTTCCGTGATGATGATCCTGTACTACATGATTTTCGGCACGATCTCGGTCTTCGCGCTAGGCGCCAACCTGTTGCTGCTGGTAGCGATCCTGTCGCTATTGCAAGCCACTCTGACGCTGCCCGGCCTGGCCGCTATCGCGCTCACGCTCGGCATGGCGATTGACGCCAACGTGCTGATCAACGAACGGATCCGTGAGGAATTGCGCAACGGCAGCTCGCCGCAGGCGTCGATACACGCCGGCTACGATCGCGCCTTCGGCACCATTCTCGACTCGAATATCACGACGATGATTGCGGGCCTCGCGCTCTTCATGTTCGGCACCGGTCCGGTGAAGGGCTTTGCCGTGGTACACGTGCTCGGCATCATGACCTCGATGTTTACTGCGGTCGTGGTTTCGCGCGCTGTGGTCAACCTGGTCTATGGCTACCGTCGCAAGATCAACAAGCTGACGATCGGCTAAGGAAACGTATGGAACTCTTCCGCATCAAAAAAGACATCCCATTCATGAGCTATGGACGCCTGACGACGTCCATCTCGTTGATTACCTTCCTGCTTTCGGTGTTCTTCCTCGCCACCAAGGGCCTTGCGCTTGGCGTGGACTTCACCGGCGGCACGGTCATGGAAATCAGCTATCCGCAAACGGCGGACATCGGCAAGATCCGCAGCGCCATCGACGGCATCGGGCTGAAGGACGCCACGGTGCAGAATTTCGGCACCAGCCGCGATGTATTGATCCGCCTGCCGATCAAGGCAGGCCTCTCCACCGCGCAGCTCTCGGAGCAAGTCATCGGTGTATTGCGCCAGGACAACGCCGGGGTAGAGCTGCACCGCGTCGAATTCGTCGGGCCACAGGTCGGGCAAGAGCTTTACGAAAATGGTGCGTTGGCGATGCTGCTAGTGTGCTTCGGCATCATGGCCTATCTCGCCATGCGTTTCGAATGGCGCTTCGCATTGGCGGCGGTGATCGCCAACATGCACGACGTGGTGATCATTCTCGGCTTCTTCGCCTTCTTCCAGTGGGAGTTCAACCTGACCGTGCTGGCCGCGGTGCTGGCGGTGCTGGGCTACTCGGTCAACGAATCCGTGGTGGTGTTCGACCGGGTGCGCGAAAACTTCCGCAAGATGCGCAAAGCCAGCGTAGCGGAAGTGATCGACAACGCGATCACGCGCACGATGTCGCGCACCATCATCACCCATGCGATGACGCAGACCGTAGTGTGCTCGATGCTGTTCTTCGGCGGCGAAGTGCTGCACAACTTCGCGCTGGCACTAACCATCGGCATCCTGTTCGGCATCTACTCCTCAGTGCTGGTCGCCAGCCCCATCGTAATGTGGCTGGGGATTTCCCGTGAAGACCTGGTCAAGCCAGAAAAGAAGGAAACGGCGGACGCCCTGCCTTGACAAGACTCCGCCCTTGCGCGGAAACTTGGCGCTTCTCCTTAGACTGATCCACACCCCTTGGACGACATTCCTTTATCGTGGCAGCTCGGCGCACTCGCCGGGCTGCTGCTGATCGGCGCCTTCTTTTCGATCGCCGAAACCAGCCTCATGTCTCTCAATCGCTACCGATTGAGGCATCTCGCCAACGCCGGACATCGCGGCGCCCGCCTCGCCAGCGGATTGCTGGCAAAAACCGACAAACTGCTGGGCGTGATTCTGCTCGGCAACAACTTCGCCAATGCCGCCTCCGCCACCCTGGTCACGGTGATCAGCGTACGCCTGTTCGGCGACGGCCAAGCCGTATTGGCCGGCGGCACGCTGGCGGTGACATTCGCGATCCTGGTATTCGGAGAAATCTCGCCCAAGGTCATTGCCGCCACTTATCCCGAAAAGCTTGCTTTTGCATGCAGCTATTTTCTGTATCCACTGCTCAAGGTAGCCTATCCGGTCGTATGGTTCGTCAATCTGTTTGTCAGCGCCTTCCTCAAGCTGCTGCGCATCAAGACCGACTTCAGCGATACCGCGCATGCCATCAGCATGGAGGAGCTGCGCACCATCGTTTCCGAATCAGGAAAATTCATTCCGAAGAAGCATCGGAGCATCCTGCTCAACCTGTTCGATCTGGAAAAAGCCACCGTCGACGATGTGATGACCGCGCATACACAGATCGAAGCCGTGGACTTCGATGCGCCGCTTGAAACGATATTGCAGCAGATCGCGACCAGTCACCATACACGCATGCTGGTACGGGAAGGGCCAACCGAGGAAATCATCGGCGTGATCCATATCCGCAAGGTCATGCATCAGGTGCAGAGCGGGCAACTCGATCTCGACCTGCTGCGAGAAATCGTCGCCGAACCTTACTACGTGCCTTGCGGAACGCCGCTGTATACCCAATTGCAGCAATTTCAGGAAAAGCAGCAACGCCTGGCGCTGGTCGTGGATGAGTATGGCGAGCTAAAAGGCCTGGTGACGCTGGAGGACATCCTGGAGGAGATCGTCGGGGACTTCACCACGCAATCGCCCTCCTTCGGTGGCGCATTCCATGAGCAACCCGACGGCAGCTGGCTGGTCGATGGCGGCGTCCAATTGCGCACCTTGAATCGCAAACTCGGGCTTGGTTTTCCGCTGAATGGCCCCAAGACCTTGAATGGGCTGGTGCTGGAATACTTCGAGGATATCCCGGAACCCGGCACCAGCTTCAGGATAGGCGGACACACGCTGGAAATTGTACAAACCCACGAGCGCATTGTTAAGAGCGTTCGCATTTACCCCTAGCTGAGGTATAGCCAATAGAATTTCTTCATCAAAAATTCCTTTGATAGCCTGTTATGGCTACTTGAAAAAATCCGGTTTAGGCTCACAATAAGAACACGCTATGGCGAAGACGCACGAAAGTACCGTTGTAGATAGCACGGCGACCCGACAGAAACCTCCACCTCTGTACAAGGTGTTGTTGCTGAACGACGATTACACGCCCATGGAATTTGTGGTGGTGGTTCTGCAGCAGTTTTTTTCCAAAAGCCGCGAACAGGCTACGCAAATTATGCTCAAAGTACATAAAGAGGGCAGTGGATTGTGCGGCATTTATCCACACGGTATAGCCGAAACCAAGGTCAACCAGGTCACCGCATTCGCCAGGGAGCATCAGCACCCCTTGCAATGCATCATGGAACAAGAATGAAGGCTTCCTGCAAAAATCGGGCACAGGGAGTTGGCAACAAGCAGCACATCCGGTCATTGGTATTTAGAGGTGCCTTAAAATGATTGCGCAGGAACTGGAAGTATCCCTACATATGGCATTCATGGACGCGCGTCAAAAGCGTCATGAATTGATCACCGTCGAGCACTTGCTGCTCGCGATGATCGACAACCCCACCGCAGCGCAAGTCCTGCGTGCGTGCGGTGCCGACCTCGAAGTCCTGCGGCGCGAACTGACCAACTACATCGAAGAGCATACGCCCACCGTTACCGGCAGCGACGAGGTGGATACGCAGCCGACATTGGGCTTCCAGCGCGTGATTCAACGCGCCATCCTGCACGTACAGTCCTCCGGCAAGAAAGAAGTCACCGGCGCCAACGTGCTCGTCGCGATATTCGGCGAAAAGGATTCGCATGCCGTTTTCTTCCTGCACCAGATGGGTGTCACCCGCCTCGACGTGGTGAATTTTATCTCCCACGGCATTACCAAGGTCGCTGAGAACACCAGTACCAAACGCGCCGAAACCGAACAGGAGGTGGAGGGCGAAGCCTCCTCCACCGGTGCGCTGGAAAACTTTACGCAAAACCTGAATGCGCTCGTGCTGGCCGGTCGCATCGACCCCCTCATCGGCCGCGGCCCCGAGCTTGAGCGCGTCGTGCAAACCCTGTGCCGTCGTCGCAAGAACAATCCTTTGCTGGTTGGCGAGGCCGGCGTTGGCAAGACTGCCATCGCCGAAGGCCTGGCCCGGCGCATCGTGGAAGGAAGCGTGCCGGAAGTCCTGGGCAACGCGACCATTTACTCGCTGGACATGGGTGCCCTGTTGGCGGGCACCAAGTATCGCGGCGATTTCGAGCAGCGCCTGAAGGCTGTGCTCAAGAAGCTCTCGGACAATCCGAACGCGATTCTTTTCATCGACGAGATTCATACCCTGATCGGTGCAGGCGCTGCGAGCGGCGGCACCCTGGATGCCTCCAACCTGTTGAAGCCCGCCCTGTCCAACGGCACCTTGAAGTGCATCGGCGCAACCACTTATCAGGAATATCGCGGCGTGTTCGAGAAGGATCACGCACTGTCGCGCCGCTTCCAGAAGGTGGACGTGTCGGAGCCGAGCATCGCCGAAACGGTGGAAATCCTGAAGGGTCTCAAGTCGCGCTTCGAAGCGCATCACAGCGTCAAGTACACCTCCGCTGCGTTGAGCACCGCTGCCGAGCTTTCCGCGAAATACATCAATGACCGCCATTTGCCCGACAAGGCGATCGACGTGATCGACGAAGCCGGGGCTGCACAGCGCATCCTGCCAAAATCCAAGCAAAAGAAGATAATCGGCAACAAGGAGATCGAGGACATCGTCGCCAAGATCGCGCGCATCCCACCGCAGAACATCTCGTCCGACGACCGTACCACCCTGAAGACGCTGGATCGCGACCTCAAAGCGGTGGTTTTCGGCCAGGACAAGGCAATCGATGCGCTGGCCGCCGCCATCAAGATGGCACGCAGCGGCTTGGGTAATGCGCAAAAGCCCATCGGCTCCTTCCTGTTCTCCGGCCCGACCGGCGTCGGCAAGACCGAAGTGGCGCGTCAGCTGGCCTACACGCTGGGCATCGAGCTGGTCCGCTTCGACATGTCGGAATACATGGAGCGTCATGCCGTGTCGCGCCTGATTGGCGCGCCTCCGGGCTATGTCGGCTTCGAGCAGGGCGGCCTGATGACCGAAGCGATTACCAAGCATCCATACTGCGTATTGCTGCTGGATGAAATCGAGAAGGCACATCCGGACATCTTCAACATTCTGTTGCAGGTCATGGATCACGGCACGCTGACGGACAATAACGGCCGCAAGGCGGATTTCCGCAACGTGACCATCATCATGACGACCAATGCCGGCGCTGAGTCGCTGTCGAAGTCCAGCATGGGCTTCACCCAGTCGGTCAGCAGCGGCGACGAGATGGGCGAGATCAAGCGCTTGTTCACCCCGGAATTCCGCAACCGTCTGGATGCGATCGTGTCGTTCAGTGCGCTGGATCACGATGTCATCATGCGCGTCGTCGAGAAATTCCTGATGCAGTTGGAAGATCAATTGCACGAGAAGAAGGTGGAAGTGACATTCACCGATGCCTTGAAGGAATATCTCGCCAAGACTGGCTTCGACCCGCAGATGGGCGCTCGTCCGATGTCTCGTCTGATCCAGGACACGATACGTCGCGCGCTGGCTGACGAGTTGCTGTTCGGTCGCCTATCGCACGGCGGTAGCGTCACGGTGGATATCGACACGCATGAGAAAGTCGTGCTGATATTCGACGAGGACTCCGACGGCGCCAAGCCGGAGCTTGCCGCAAACGAAGCAGGATAATCGGTTCGGGGATGGCGCATGCCATCCCCGGCTTAACTCCCTCTTCTTTGCCGGAAACCATCCGGCACCGCAAACCCGATAACTGATTGTCGTACATACTGGCGATTTTCGCCGGGGATAGCTATGATGCCCTTTCATCGAAAGGGGGAAATCATGCCTATCCTGATCATACTCACAGTCGCGGTGCAGGCGTTCTTCATCTACCACGTCCTACGCAGCGGACGACCTACCTGGTGGGCCTATGTCATTCTTTCCTTTCCCATAGGCGGCAGCCTCATCTACTACTTTGTCGAGATTTTTCCCAACTCTCGCGAACATCGCAGCGCACGCAAAACCGTTCGTGAAATCGTACGCACCATCAAGCCGGATGCCGAATTGCAACGCCGTGCGGAAGAATTGGAGATATGCGGCAGCATGGACAACAAGATGGCACTGGCCGAGGAATGCGAGGCGGTAGGCATGTATGACGAAGCGGCCAACCTCTACAAAAGCTGTCTCGCTGGCGCGTATAGCAACGACCCGCAAATCATTTTCAAGCTGGCTCATGCGCAATTGATGCGCGAAGAACTGGAAGAGGTCGAACGACTGGTAAGCCAACTAGAAACCGCGCACTCGGCGTTCAAAACACAGGAAGTCAGACTTCTGCGTGCTCGCCTGCTTGAGAAAACCGACACCTCAGCCGCTTTGGCGCTCTATGAGGAATTGACGCCGGTTTATACCGGACTTGAGGCGAAATGCCGACATGCGACGCTGCTGCAATCGCTCGGGCACCAATCGCAAGCCAGGGAAATGTTTGAGGAAGCCATACGGCACGCCAAGCGCTTCAACATCAACCACGATCTCGAGCGAGAGTGGGTGCGCTTCGCCAAGGACAGTCTGAAAGACTAGACCACTAGCCGAGAGCGGCGCACGCCTCGTTGACGAGCGCCGGACCGCGGTAGATCAGGCCGCTATACACCTGAACCAGGCTGGCGCCGGCATCGATTTTCTCTTGCGCATCCTCACCGGTCAGTATGCCTCCGACGCCGATAATGGGAATTTCGCCTTTCAAGGCAAGGCTCAACTGCTTGACCACCGCCGTGGATTTCATCCGTACCGGCGCGCCCGAAAGGCCGCCCGTTTCCTCGGCATTTTCCAGCCCTTCGACACCCTCTCGCGAGAGCGTGGTGTTGGTGGCGATTACGCCATCGAAGCGATATTGCAGCAGCAAGTCGGCAATTTCGATCACCTGCTCGGCGGTCAGGTCCGGCGCGATCTTCAGCACAACCGGCACATAACGCCCGTATTGCTCAGCCAATTTCGCCTGCTCCGCCTTCAATGCCGCAAGCAGGTTTTCCAGCGCTTCCTTTTCCTGCAGCTGACGCAGGTTTTTGGTGTTGGGCGAGGAAATGTTGACCGTCACGTAACTGGCGTGGGCGTAGACCTTGCGTAGACAGATCAAGTAATCGTCCACCGCACGTTCGTTGGGCGTATCGAAATTCTTGCCGATGTTGATGCCGAGTATGCCGCGATAGCGGGCGTTTTTCACGTTCTCGATCAGCGCGTCGACGCCCCCGTTATTAAAACCGAAGCGGTTGATGATGGCTTGCGCTGCGGGAATGCGGAACAGGCGAGGCTGGGGGTTGCCCGGCTGCGGACGCGGCGTCACGGTGCCGACTTCGATGAAACCAAAACCGAGCGACGCCAGCGCGTCGATGTAGGCGCCGTTCTTGTCCAGGCCGGCGGCAAGACCGACCGGATTCGGAAAATCCAGCCCCATGACGCGGCGCGTGCGACAGGCCGGCGGTTTTGGCAGCAGTCCGCTTAACCGCAGCCGACGCGCGACTTGCAGGGAATCCAGGGTCAGGTGATGCGCGCGTTCCGCATCCAGCCGGAACAACAATGGCTTCAGCAGGCTGTACATTACGCGCTCCGCCAGATCGTGCCTTGCGGCGTATCTTCCAGCACGACGCCGTTATCCAGCAATTGCTTGCGGATGCGGTCGGCTTCGGTAAAGTTCTTGGCTTTCTTGGCGGCCGCGCGCTCGGTAATCAAATTCTCGATTTGTTCCGAGGCCAAGGCACTAGCCGAACTCGCACCTTGCAGGAACTCTTCGGGCGAACGTTGCAGCAGGCCCAGCACTCCGGCCAACGCCTTCAGGCGGGCGGCGGTGCTTACATCGCGACTGCGGTTCACCTCGTTCGCCAGGTCGAACAGCACCGCCATCGCTTCCGGCGTATTGAAATCGTCGTCCATTGCCACTTTGAAGCGTGCCAGTTGCGGATCGCTCCAATCCAGCGCGGCGGCATCGACTTCGATTCCGCGCAACGCGGTATACAGCCGGGTAAGCGCTTGCTTGGCGTCATTCAGGTGCGCGTCCGAATAATTGAGCGGGCTGCGGTAATGCGCACGCAGTATGAAGAAGCGCAGTACTTCCGGATCGAATTTGGTCAGCACCTCGCGTATGGTGAAGAAATTGCCCAACGACTTGGACATCTTTTCTTCGTCCACGCGGACGAAGCCGTTGTGCATCCAGTAATTCACGTAGGTGCAATCATGCGCGCCCTCGGACTGCGCAATTTCGTTCTCGTGATGCGGGAACTGCAAATCCTGTCCACCGCCGTGGATGTCGAAATGATGGCCCAAATGATGGTCGCTCATCGCAGAGCATTCGATGTGCCAGCCGGGACGTCCAGCCCCCCACGGGGAATCCCAGGCAGGCTCGCCGGGCTTGGCGGACTTCCACAAAACGAAGTCCAGCGGATCGCGTTTGTAAGTATCCACTTCCACGCGCTCCCCCGCGCGCAGGTCTTCCAGCGATTTTCCTGAGAGTTTGCCGTAATCGTTGAAACCGCGCACGGCATAGTACACATCGCCGTTGTCGGCGCGGTATGCCAAGCCTTTTTCAACCAGCGCGGAAATCATGTTCAGCATGTCGGGGATATGCTGGGTCGCGCGCGGTTCGAGATCGGGCCTGTTGACGCCCAGCGCTGCAGCATCCTCGTCCATCGCGCGGATGAAGCGTTCGGTCAAATCGCCGATGGATTCGTTGTTTTCCGCCGCGCGCTTGATAATCTTGTCGTCGATATCGGTGATATTGCGCACATAAGTGAGATTAAATCCCGAAGCGCGCAGCCAACGTGCCACCATGTCGAAAACCACCATGACGCGTGCATGTCCAAGATGACAGAAGTCGTATACTGTCATACCGCATACGTACATGCGGACCTTGCCGGGAGTGATCGGGTGGAATTCTTCTTTTTCGCGGGCGATGGAGTTGTAGATCTTCAGCATGGGATCACGGCGTTTTGTTGGTCTCGGGGGACTCGAAACTGTTGGAGATTGGAAGCGGATATTGATAGAATTTGGCCGCTAAATAACCGGGCAAAGTATATACCATAATGCACTCCCGCGCCCTCCTCGCCGTGATGGCTCTCCTGCTAGCGTTCCTCGCCCCCCCAGCGCATTCCGAGCCGGACGAGCTACAAAAAATTTCGCAATTGATTGGCCGCAACCAGCATGCGGAAGCCGAGAAAAATCTCGACCGCTATCTTGCAGCGCATCCGGGCGATGTACGCGGAACCTTCATAAAAGGAATACTACTCGGCGAGCAGAAGAAAACCGCAGAGGCTATTCGTCTCTACAACGACCTCATCAAACAGAATCCCACCTGGCCCGAGCCCTATAACAACCTGGCGGTACTTTATGCCAGCCAGGGACAATACGAACGGGCAAGGCAAACACTGGAAACAGCATTGCGCACCCATCCGAGCTACGCCGCTGTGCATGACAACTTGAGCGGCATCTACGCGGCGATGGCATCCGAGGCTTACGGCAAAGCGCTGAAAACGGACGGCACGATGACGCGCCCGCAACCGCGTCTCGCCATGGTTGGCCTGCCGTATGCAGAAAAACGTGCACTGGCGATGGCCGCAAACACTTTGCCGGCGTCTGTCCCGACCCCGGTCGTGGCTGCGGCGCCCGCCCCGATTGCAAAACCGGTACCGGTTGCCGCCGTCTCGGCCAAGCCCCTTCAGGCGGCTCCTGCTCCCGCCGCCGCAGCCACAGCGCCGCCCGCAACCGCACCGACCACCCCGCCGCCCAAAGATGAAGCGGCGCCCATGCCTAGCGATCAAGCAGCGCCCATCGAAGATACGGTCAAAGGTTGGGCCAAGGCGTGGGCACGCCAGGATGTAAACAAATATCTCGATTATTACGCCGCCAATTTCAAGACGCCCAAAGGCGAAAGCCGCCGTGCTTGGGAACAAACGCGACGCTCGCGCATCAAGAGCCCGAAATCCATCGCTGTCGACGTCACCAACATCAAGACGGAAATCGATGAGAATCGCGCCGAAGTACGATTCAAACAGAACTACCGTGCCGACAGAATCGCCAAGCGCACCAACAAGACCCTGATTTTGAACAAGAGCGGCAATCGCTGGCTGATCGTGGAGGAACTCGCGCGGTGAGCGTCACGACCAAAACCGGCAAACAGCGCACGCTCGCCCTCACCCTGGGGATGCTGCTATTTGCCGTTCCCTCCTGGAATGCCACGGTCGTGAATGCGGACAGCAACCTGCCGGCGGGATTCCATAAAACCTCCTTCGGAAAACCTCGCAGCGTGGAAGGACTGCTGGCGCAAAGCCTGCTGCAGATCACGCGCGGACAGACGGATGCCGCGCTGGCCACTATCGACAGCCTGCTGAATATTGTGCCCAACTTCAAATTGGCGCATCTGGTCCGAGGCGACCTGCTGATGGCGCGTTCGCACGAATTGGCCGGTTTCGGCAGCGTCAACGATGCGCCGCAGGACGCTATCGTCGACTTTCAGGAAGAGGCGCGCGTACGCTTGCAGCGTTATCTGGCGCAACAAGATGCGCAACCCTTGCCTGAATACCTGTGGCGCCTGGATCCGGAGTATGCGCACGCCATTGTGGTCGACACCGCGAAATCGCGCCTGTACTTGTACCGCAACGACAACGGCACGCCGCGCTATATCGCCGATTACTACATCACCGTCGGCAAGAATGGCGTCGGCAAGCAAAAAGAAGGGGACAAACGCACTCCGGAAGGCATCTACTTCGCCGGCAAGCAGCTGCAACGAAAACTGCCGGACTTTTACGGCAGCGGTGCATTCCCCCTCAATTACCCCAACGAATGGGATAAGCGCCAGGGAAAGAACGGCCACGGCATCTGGCTGCACGGCACGCCCGGCGACACCTATAGCCGGCCGCCGCGTGCCAGCGACGGCTGCATCGTGCTTGCGAATCCTGACCTTGATGCCCTGAAGCCTTACCTTAAAAACGGTAGTACTCCCGTGATCATCGCACGCGATGCGCAACTGGTCCCGGATACGCAACTGACTGCACAAAAAGCCGGTCTGCTGCGCGAAATCGAGAGCTGGCGCCAAGCTTGGCAAGCACAGGAGACAGAACGCTATCTGGATTTTTACTCCAAGGATTTCTTTACCAAGAATCACGATTTCGACCGCTGGGCAGCAGAAAAGCGTCGCAAACAAGCCACCGCGGTACCCGCCGAAATCACGCTATCCAACATCAGCGTGTTCCGTTATCCTAACGACCAGCAAGAGATGGTCGTTGTCAATTTTGAGCAGGAATATAAAAGCAATAATCTGGACGACCGCGTGCGGAAGCGCCAATACTGGGTGCTCGAAAACAAGCGCTGGAAGATTTTGTACGAAGGTACAAGCTGACCCTTCTGCGCATCAGCGGAGGAAAATCATGAAGAAGTTCGCTTTATCGTTCCTGCTTTGGCTGTGCATCAGCCATCCCGCAGTCGCGGCCAACCCCCAGATTGAATTCCAGACCAACATGGGCAGTTTCGTCGTGGAACTGTATCCGGACAAGGCCCCAAAAACCGTCGAGAATTTCCTGGCTTACGTAAAAAGCGGTTTTTACGAAGGTACGATTTTCCATCGCGTGATCCACCGTTTCATCATTCAAGGTGGCGGGCTGACTGCGAACATGCGTTCCAAGCCGACCTCACCTCCCGTCCCGAACGAAGCCAGGAATGGCCTGCGCAACGAACCCGGCTCCTTGGCGATGGCGCGCGCTTTTCACCCCGACTCCGCAACGGCACAGTTCTTCATCAACCTCGACGACAACAAGATGCTCAATCATTACCGTCCCGAACCGGCCCTGATGGGATATACCGTATTCGGCAAGGTGATTCGCGGCATGGACATTGCACAGAAAATCGGCCGCATGCCGACCCAAGTCGTTGGCAAACTTTCCGACGTTCCGCAGGAAACCATCGTCATCGAAAAGGCAGCGCTGCTGGAAACCCCTATAATTGCAGAAGAGTCCAACGAGACCGGCGAGGCACTGCCCGCAACATCGAAATCATCGAAAAAAGGAAAGAATCGTGGTTAAACTTCACACCAACTTTGGCGCTATCACTCTGGAACTGGATGCGGAAAAGGCTCCGGTCACCGTCGCCAATTTTCTTGAGTATGTCGACAGCGGCTTTTACAACAACACCGTATTCCATCGCGTAATCGACGGTTTCATGATCCAGGGCGGCGGTTTCGAGCCCGGCATGTCGCAAAAGAGCACCAACCCCTCGATCAAGAACGAAGCCGACAACGGCCTGAAAAACAAGGCATACACCATCGCCATGGCCCGCACGCCGGATCCGCACTCCGCCAGCAGCCAGTTCTTCATCAACGTGGCCGACAACGACTTCCTCAACTTCTCATCCCCGACATCGCAAGGCTGGGGCTATTGCGTGTTCGGCAAGGTGACCGATGGCACCGATGTGGTCGACAAGATTCGTCAGGTCAAGACCGGCAACAAGGCCGGCCATCAAGACGTGCCGGTCGAGGATGTCGTGATCGAGCGCGCTGAGCAGTGCTGAGCGGCACCGCCCCTACCCTTTTCATATCCGACCTGCACCTCTGCACCTCGCGTCCGCACATCACCGCCCTGCTGCTGGAGTTTCTCTCCGGCACGGCGCGCGGTGCGCGGGCGCTATACGTACTGGGTGATTTGTTCGAATACTGGGCCGGCGACGATGACCTCGCCGACCCGTATCACCAGGAAATCTGTGACGCATTTCGCGCGCTGGCCGAGAGTGGCACGCCAGTCGCGCTGATACACGGCAACCGCGACTTTCTGCTAGCAGAGAAGTTTGCACACGCCTCCGGCATGGCCATCCTCAACGATCCGCACTTGATCGAGCTGTACGGGCAGCGCGTCTTGTTGTCTCATGGCGACCTGCTGTGCACCGACGATGTCGAATATCAGAAGTTCAGGCTCCAGGTACGCGACGCAGCCTGGCAGGACGCGTTCATTTCTCAGCCGCTTGCAGCGCGAAAAGCACAGATTGAAGCCCTGCGCAGGCGCAGCGAATCCGAGAAATCCCACAAGGCGGAAGCGATCATGGACGTGAATGAGGACGCAGTCGTCGAGATGCTGCGCCGCTACAACCATCCCGAACTGCTGATCCACGGTCACACGCATCGGCCCGGCAAGCATGTCATCGAAGATAACGGTCGCATTACTACGCGCTGGGTGCTGGGCGATTGGTACGAGACGGGCAATTACCTGCGCGTTTCGGATACTGGCTGCGAAGCAATTACGATTGCATAAACGCTCGTCGCGAAAATATTCTTGCCAGCACAACGCATGTCAAAGCGGGAAATGCAGTTGAAACCTGCTTTACGGTTTTAACGACTGGTTTTTATTCGCTTCCGGCTTCGCCGGCGTTTTCGGCTTCTCGGGGACCTTGGGTTTGGCCGGAGTCTTTTGCTTACTAGCCGCTTTTTTACTTGCCGTTTTGCTTGCCACCTTGGATTTCTGCTTGGAAGCCAGGCTACTGACACCCTGTTTGCGCAGCCACCAGTTGCTGGCGAACTCTTGCGCCACAACTTCCTCTTCCGGCATCAACAACGCCCCGGTCTTGTCGCGCATATCAACCGCGGCCTGTTGTAACGCGGAGTCCGTTACACCCTGCTGCGCCGTGGTCGCGGCAATGTCGTACCACATATAAGCGCGCACGAGGTCGCGCGGGCTGCCCTCGCCGTTGGCGTACATATTGCCGAGCATCAATTGTCCCGGTGCATCGCCGGACTCGGCCAGGCGCTGTGCCCACAGCAGCGCCTCATCATGATCGACGGCGATGTCATAGCCGTTGTACAACTTTACCGCCAGCAGGCGTTGCGCATCCCGCTGCCCGTTTTGCGCCGCACGGCGCAGCCAGCTCAGCGCTTCCGAGTTATTCTTGGGAGCATTCCTGCCGTAATTGAAACGCGATCCCAATTCAAACTGCGCCCAGGCATCATTCGCATTGGCGCGCCGCACCAGCTCCGGCAGTTTGAGCTGTTCGTACTTGGCAAGCTTTTCCACATTATCGGATTGCATCCCGCCGGCTGTCGCGGCCATGCACACAACCACGCCCAGCATCAGAGCCAGGAGTCGGGATACATGCTTGCGGAGGCGCGTCGAATAATCCATATCGAATTCATTATATATAAACATATGTCGGGATTGCTGGGTCATCCGATTCCTACACTTTAATCATACAAATTGAATGCAACCAAACTCCATAGTCAACCTCCTACGAATTATTGCAATCAGTCCACAGTCTGCAAAAACAGGCTGGATTATCTCGCCTGCAGACTGTCTTCACGGACTGGCTTTTTCTTCACAAGGAGACTCAAAAGATGAAATCGACATTGATCAAGAAACTCTTATGCACCATCGCCATTTCACTCACGCCTTTCCTGGCATTTGCCGGCGGGACCAATACCGAAACCAAACCATCCACAGGCTATGAAAAGGCTCCTGACCGCAGTACTCAACAAGGTGATATGGGTACAGGTGTCGGCACAGAGGACACCGGCGGAACGCAGGAACAGATGATGAGCGACTCCGAACTGACGAAGAAGGTCGAAAAAGCGCTTAAGAACGAAGCGCAGTTGAAAAATCTCGATATCGACGTTGAAGTCAAAAATGGCGTAGTCACACTTACTGGCGATGCCAAGGACGTGCGTTTCCAAGGCCGGGCAGCCAAGGTTGCCAGCAGCGTCAAGGGCGTCAAGTCCGTACAGAATAATCTCACCATTAACGGTTCAAAATAATTAGCTCTTTTTTCGGTCATGCGTCGCCAGACGCATGACCGCTTTTCTTTCAAGCCTTGAAAAATCGGCATTTTTTGTCGTGTCACAAAACTATCCCTTGAAATCTCGATGAGCAATCCCTATCATTAGCACTCGAAAGACACGAGTGCTAACAGCGCACGGTCTCACAATCCAAATCTGTTTTACCGATTAATCAAAAAGGAGAACTCCACGATGAAAATTCGTCCTTTGCATGACCGCGTGATCGTCAAGCGCCTCGAAGAAGAACGCAAGACCGCCTCCGGCATCGTCATCCCCGACACCGCTGCTGAAAAACCCGACCAAGGCGAAATCATCGCCGTCGGCAATGGCAAGGTGCTGGAAGATGGCTCCGTACGCCCGCTGGAAGTCAAGGTCGGCGACAAGGTTCTGTTCGGCAAGTATGCCGGCCAGACCGTCAAGGTCTCCGGCGAAGAGCTTCTGGTGATGCGCGAAGAAGACATCATGGGCGTGGTCGAAGCCTGATCGCAAATAAAGAGATTTAGGAGAATTCAATAATGGCTGCTAAAGACGTACGTTTCGGCGATGAAGTTCGCCAAAAAATGACCAATGGCGTGAATGTTCTCGCCAACGCAGTAAAAGTGACGCTGGGCCCGAAGGGCCGTAACGTCGTGCTGGAGCGCTCTTTCGGCGCTCCGACCATCACCAAGGACGGCGTGTCCGTCGCCAAGGAAATCGAGCTGAAGGACAAGTTCGAGAACATGGGCGCACAAATGGTCAAGGAAGTTGCTTCCAAGACCTCCGACATCGCCGGTGATGGCACCACCACCGCCACCGTGCTGGCACAAGCCATCATCCGCGAAGGCATGAAGTCCGTGGCCGCCGGCATGAACCCGATGGACCTGAAGCGCGGTATCGACAAGGCTGTTGAAGTCGCCGTCGCCGAGCTGAAGACCCTGTCCAAGCCTTGCACCACCAGCAAGGAAATCGCACAAGTCGGTTCCATCTCCGCCAACTCCGATGCTTCCATCGGCCAGATCATTGCTGACGCAATGGACAAGGTCGGCAAGGAAGGCGTGATCACCGTTGAAGACGGTTCCGGCCTGCAAAACGAACTGGACGTCGTCGAAGGTATGCAATTCGACCGCGGCTACCTGTCTCCGTACTTCATCAACAACCAGGACCGTCAAATCGCCCTGCTGGATAACCCGTTCGTGCTGCTGTACGACAAGAAGGTTTCCAACATCCGCGACCTGCTGCCGACCCTGGAACAAGTCGCCAAGGCTGGCCGTCCGCTGCTGATCATCGCCGAAGACATCGAAGGCGAAGCTCTGGCAACCCTGGTGGTCAACAATATCCGCGGCATCCTGAAGACCTGCGCCGTCAAGGCTCCTGGCTTCGGCGACCGTCGCAAGGCCATGCTGGAAGACATCGCCATCCTGACCGGCGGTACCGTGATCGCTGAAGAACTTGGCCTGAAGCTGGAAAACGTCACCCTGAACGACCTCGGCCAAGCCAAGCGCATCGAAGTGGGCAAGGAAAACACCATCATCATCGACGGTGCCGGCGTTGAGACCAACATCAAGAGCCGTATCGACCAGATCAAGAAGCAAGTCGAAGAAGCGTCCAGCGACTACGACCGCGAAAAGCTGCAAGAGCGCGTTGCCAAGCTGGCAGGCGGTGTGGCCGTGATCAAGGTCGGTGCAACCACCGAAATCGAGATGAAGGAAAAGAAGGCGCGCGTCGAAGACGCGCTGCATGCTACCCGCGCTGCGGTTGAAGAAGGTATCGTCGCCGGCGGCGGCGTGGCTCTGCTGCGCACCCGTGCTGCGATCTCCAAGATCAAGGGCGACAACCACGACCAGGACGCAGGCGTGAAGATCGTACTGCGCGCGATCGAAGAGCCGCTGCGCCAGATCGTGGCCAATGCCGGCGTAGAACCGTCCGTCGTGGTCAACAATGTCGCTGAAGGCAAGGGCAACTACGGCTTCAATGCTGCCAACGAAACCTATGGCGACATGGTGGAAATGGGCGTGCTGGATCCGACCAAGGTGACCCGTTCCGCGCTGCAGAACGCCGCTTCCGTAGCCGGCCTGATGCTGACCACCGACTGCATGGTTGCCGACCTGCCGAAGGAAGACGGCCCGGCAATGCCGGGTGGCATGGGCGGTATGGGCGGCATGGACATGATGTAATTGTCTGCCCGACAGGACAGCGGTACCGGAAGGTGCCGCCCCCCCTGTCAGCATGCACAAAAATCCCCGCCAAAAGCGGGGATTTTTGTTTATGGGTCAAGGCATTAGATGCCAGCAGTTTTTTTTGTTGTCGAATCTTTAATATTGGGAATATACTTCGGTACCTGCATTCTCGGTTTTTTGCCTGACGTAAGCGACAGGCAAAAAAAGGCCCCGGCTAAAGGGGATAAAAACCGGGGCACAAGATGCCTTATTGGGATAAGGCGCCCGCTCAGGGAGGAGAAGCGGGAGACGCATAAAACGTCTAACGAATAAGATTAGGCCAGACCAACTTAGTTCCCGCTGATAACAAGAAAATTTTGATGCGTGCAGCCGACAGGTGCACGCATTTTTTATTTGAGCCTGTTGTATGGATTTACCTCTTTGGCTGGATCGCAGCAGAAGAGGATGAAATTTACCGCAACAGCTCTCCAAGATACGGTACGGTATGCCATGACAGACCTCCTCGATGGACTCAACGACAAGCAACTGGAAGCGGTCACCCTGCCTTACCAGTCCGCACTGATCCTCGCCGGTGCCGGCAGCGGCAAGACCCGCGTGCTCACCACGCGCATCGCCTGGCTGATCCAGACCGGCCAAGTCAGTCCCAACGGGCTGCTGGCGGTCACCTTTACCAACAAGGCTGCCAAGGAAATGCTATCGCGCCTTTCCGCGATGCTGCCGATCAATACGCGCGGCATGTGGGTCGGGACTTTCCATGGCTTGTGCAACCGCTTTCTGCGTGCACACCATCGCGAAGCGCGCCTGCCGGCGCTGTTCCAGATTCTCGATACCGCCGATCAGCTATCCGCGATCAAGCGCGTGATGAAGGCGATGAACGTCGACGACGAGAAATTTCCGCCCAAGCAGGTGCAACACTACATCAACGGCGCCAAGGAGGAAGGCATGCGCGCCGAACACATGGAGGCCTACGACAAGCACTCCGAAATGATGCGCGACATTTACACCGAATACGACGCGCAATGCCAGCGCGAAGGCGTGGTGGATTTCTCCGAATTGCTGCTGCGCTGTTATGAAGTGCTGTCGCGCGAAACGTCCTTGCGCGAGCACTATCAGCAGCGTTTTCGCTATGTATTGGTGGATGAATTTCAGGACACCAATCGCCTGCAATACCTGTGGCTCAAACTGCTCGCGGGCACGGACAACTGCGTGTTCGCCGTAGGTGACGATGACCAGTCCATCTACGCCTTCCGTGGCGCGCGTGTCGGCAACATGCTGGATTTCGAGCACGACTTCCAGGTGAAGAACCTGATCAAGCTGGAGCAGAACTATCGCTCGCACAGCAACATCCTCGATGCTGCCAACGCGATCATCACGCACAACCGCAATCGCCTGGGCAAAAACCTGTGGACCTCGTCCGGCGCAGGCGAGCCGGTACGCGTGTACGACGCCTATAACGATCAGGAAGAGGCGCGCTTTGTTGTCGAAGAAGTGAAAATGCTGCACGCCGAAGGCCAGGCACTGGGCGACATGGCCCTGCTATACCGTTCCAATGCCCAGTCGCGCGTGCTGGAACACGCGCTGTTCACCGCCGGCCTGCCCTACCGCGTATATGGCGGCCTGCGCTTTTTCGAGCGTGCCGAAATCAAGCATGCGCTCGCCTACCTGCGTCTGCTCGCCAACCCGGCAGACGATACCGCGCTGTTGCGCGTGATCAATTTCCCCACCCGCGGCATCGGCGCGCGCAGTCTGGAACAATTGCAGGAATCGGCGCGGCAGAATAACGGCAGCCTGTGGCAAGCCGCGGCGGAAAAAGCGGGACCGGCACCCAAACCGGGCCGCGGCATCGAAGGTTTCGTCACTCTCGTCCGCTTGTTGCAGGAGGCCTGCACCGGCCTGACCCTGCCGGAAATGATAGACCAGGTCACGACACTCTCCGGCTTGCGTCAGCACTACCAGAACGAAAAGGAAGGCGAAGACCGCATCGCCAACCTGGACGAACTGGTCAATGCCGCCGTCGCTTTCATGCAGGAACATGGCGATACCGATTTTTCGGAAACCACTCCAGCAGGAATCTCGCCCGAGGCTAACCGCCAACAGCAACTGCTGGCAGCATTCCTGACTTTCGCCAGTCTTGAAGCCGGCGAGCACCAGGCCGACCCCGGCCGGGATGCCTTGCAACTGATGACGGTGCATGCCGCCAAGGGGCTGGAGTTCAGTACCGTATTTATCGGCGGACTGGAAGAAGGCCTGTTTCCGCACGAGCAAAGCATGTACGAAGCCAACGGGCTGGAGGAGGAACGGCGCCTGATGTACGTAGCGGTCACCCGTGCGCGGCGCCGGCTTTACCTCAGCCACACGCAAAGCCGCATGCTGCACGGACAGGTGCGTTACAACATCCCGTCGCGCTTTCTGGATGAGATTCCGGAAGAGTTGCTGAAGCGCATCAATTCACGCTCCGAACCTAAAGCTGCCGCGCCCATGTATGCTCCTGCACGCAGCCAAAGCGCCAGCTACCCGTGGCGCGTCGGCCAGGCGGTCGCCCACCAGAAATTCGGCCAAGGAGTGGTGGTCAGCTATGAGGGCAATGCGGACGACCTGCGGGTGCAGGTCAATTTCGGAAGCGCCGGAATGAAATGGCTGGCGCTGGAATACGCCAAACTGACGCCGATGTGACAACTGCAGGTGGGCAAGCGGCTTGCCCACCAATTGCCATCCGAACCGGGCAACAAAGTTGCCCATCCTGCTTAGTTTTCTGTCAGAACCTCATCGACTTCGAGGGCTCCGATATTGAAAATATCCTTGTAGCTCACATACAGCGAAGCGGTCATCGTCGGAATCATGATCAACAAGCCGAGCCCCAAGGGAATCATCGCCAGCACCAGCAGAACGGCTGAAATCACTCCGTAAACCGTGAAAGGCACGATATTGCGCAGGCAAGCGAAGAAACTCAGCTTCATTGCATCGACGGCCTTCATGTCGTGGAACAGCACCAGCGCCGGTGCAAACCAATACGCCATGATCAGCGGCAGCATCGCGCCGAGGATGATCAACAGCGCCAGCGCCGAGGTACCCGTTGCCGGCTCGACCGGCGGCCGACCTTCGGCCATGCGGCCTGCAAACAAGCCGCTCATGGCATCCGTGCCGAAAAAGATGAATACGATGCCGACAATCACGATGGCCCCGACCAGGTAGATGCCGCCCACCGTCACCAATTGCGCCGTGTTGGTCTTGAAGCCCGCGAACAGGTGATTGATTTCCAGTTCCTCGTCCATTTCCAGCGCCCGGCAACCGAGCATGAACCCTGCCATGAATACCGGCGCCAGCAGGTTGAGCACAATCGGGCCTACCAGCGGAACGATGGACAACCCCATTGCGACGAGAAGATAAATGAAAAACAGCGCGATCCAGATCACCGGATTCTGCTTGAATAGACCGAACCCGCCGACTATCCAGTTCCAGGCATGGCCTGCTTTGACTTGACGTGCTTCCATGACACCAACCCCCTTAATCAGACCCAAATGGCTTGCACTGCTTCCCGCTGACGAATGCGGTCAACGAGGATACGCCGAAAATGCTCCGGATCCTTGGCATGCGTGATTTCACCTTCTCGCGGATGGTGCAGATCATAGAGCCGCGACAACCAGAAACGCAATGCCGCAGCGCGCAGCAATGTCGGCCAGGCTTCGTGCTCCGCCGAAGTAAGCGGGCGCTCCGCATGATAAGCCGACAGCATCGCGCGCAGACGCCTCTCATCCAGGACGCCGTTCTGATCCACACACCAATCATTGACGGTAATCGCCAGATCGTAAGCAAGCACGTCGTCACAAGCATAGTAGAAATCGATCAGGCCGGTCAGCTCCACGCCTTCGAACAATACATTGTCCCGGAACATGTCGCCATGGATGACGCCACGCGGCAGATCGCAGGAGCGGAACGCTGCCTGATGCGCGATTTCGTCTTTCAGCATGGCCTGATCGGCCGCATTCATGAACGGCAGCACCGATTCGGAAGTAACGCGCCACCAATGTGGTCCGCGCGGGTTTTCCATTATGGCGTCAAAAGACTGTCCTGCCCGGTGCATGCGCGCCAACACTCGACCCATCGCCGCACAATGCTCAATGGAGGAACTTTCGATAGAGCTGCCGCGCAGGCAGGTCACGAGCGCAGCCGGTTTGCCGCTGAGTTCTCCCAGATATTCCCCAATGTCGTTGGCAACCGGATGCGGGCATGGGATGCCGTGGTCTGCCAGATGTGCCATCAACTCCAGAAAATAGGGCAGTTCGTCAGCAGAGTTGCGCTCGAACAGCGTCAGCACATAACGGCCGGATTCCGTCGTCACGAAATAATTGGTATTGGTAATGCCGGACGCAATGCCCTTAAGGTCGAGTAATTTTCCTAGCGAAAAATCCTGCAACCAAGCGGATAACTGCTCGGGAGAAACGGAGGTGTATACGGACATTGACGTGACAGAGGGCCTGGCGGCCCTCTTTAGTTTCTTAGAATCGGAAGATTACCCATTGTGGAATAGCAAGTGATTCGGAAGGACCATCTTTGCGGATCCACGCGCCGTCGGCAGTTTCCTTGACGAGATAGTAAGAAACACCGTGCGAAGGGGTCACCTTCATCATGTACAGTTCGCCGCCCATGCGGTATTCCTCGATAGTTTCCTCGCCGCGCTTGATGATGGTCACTTGCGGTTCGGAGGCGGGATCCGGCTCATAACCCGGCGGGGGCGGAGGCGGCTCGGGCAAGGGTTCCAGCTGCGGCGGTTTGTCTGCCGCAAGAGCCACTAGCGGGACGCATAAAGCCAGTACGATCAGACTACGCAGGCAAGACATGATGACCTCTCGTTCTTAGGTGTTTTCGCGTCGAATTTTAGCAGAACGCCGGGGGCTGCGGAAAACAATCCGGCCTCTTTTTGGGACAGCCGCAATACCAGGAAGTTGTTTTAAAAGTCGCGAGGAAGAATGGATACAAGCTCACAGGGAGCGCAATGCCGCCGACTCCTTCAGCCACTTTAACGGCTATTAAAGATTCAGCTGGATCTCGCGTTCCACCGGTGATGGTTCGAAGCCGCGCGATTCGTAATACTTGAAAATCGCCTCGACCACCTGCTTGGGATCGTCGATGACCAGCATCAGGTCCATGTCCTCGGGGCTGATCATGCCCTCCGGGATCATCACGTTGCGGAACCAATCGAGCATGCCGCGCCAGAACGGCTCGCACACCAGAATGATGGGAATGCGGCGTGTCTTGCCGGTCTGCACCAGCGTCAGTGCTTCCATCAGTTCGTCCATCGTGCCGAACCCGCCGGGCATCACCACGTACGCTACGGCAAACTTGACGAACATCACCTTGCGCGCAAAAAAATGCTGGAACGTCTGGCTGATGTCCTGATAGGCGTTCGCGTTCTGCTCGTGCGGCAGCTGGATATTGAGGCCGACGCTGGGCGATTTTCCGTAGTAAGCGCCTTTGTTGGCGGCCTCCATGATGCCGGGGCCGCCGCCGGAAATCACGCTGAACCCGGCATTGGATAGTTGCCGGGCAATTTCTTCGGTCAACTGGTAATAAGGATGGTCAGGAGGCGTACGCGCACTACCGAAAATCGACACCGCCGGGCTGATTTCCTTCAGCCGCTCCGTGGCCTCGACGAATTCTGCCATAATCTCGAACACGCGCCAGGACTCACGCGCCGAATGCTCGCGGTTGAGCATTTCGACGTCCGTGACCTTGGGAAGCTTATCTGCGACTGACATTCGGAACTCCCACTCGATGAAAACTTTATTGCTGGTAGACGGCTCGTCCTATCTTTATCGTGCGTTCCACGCGCTGCCCGACCTGCGCAACAAGCATCAGGAGCCGACCGGCGCGGTCTACGGCGTACTCAACATGCTGCGCCGCCTGCACAAGGACTATCCAGCCGATTATAGCGCCTGCGTCTTCGATGCCAAGGGAAAAACCTTCCGCGACGATATCTACGCCGAATACAAGGCGCACCGTCCGCCGATGCCGGATGACTTGTCATGCCAAATCGCTCCGCTGCTGGAAACTATCGAGGGTATGGGCTGGCCGCTGCTGATGGTGGACGGCATGGAGGCCGACGACGTGATCGGCGCATTGGCGCGGCAGGCGGAAGTGGAAGGCATGCGCACCGTCATTTCGACGGGCGACAAAGACATCGCGCAACTGGTGAACCCCAATGTCATGCTGATCAACACCATGACCAATGAAATCCTCGACGAAGCCGGCGTGGAGCGCAAGTTCGGCCTGCCCCCGGCCTTGATCGTCGACTACCTGACGCTGGTCGGCGACGCGGTGGACAACGTACCCGGCGTGGAAAAAGTCGGCCCGAAGACGGCCGTAAAATGGCTGACGCAATACGGCACGCTGAACAACCTGGTCGCGCATGCCGACGAAGTCACCGGCGTCGTCGGCGACAACCTGCGCCGCGCCCTGCCTTGGCTACCAACCGCGCGCGAACTGCTGACGATCAAATGCGACGTCGAACTGCCGGTCGGCCTGCACGACTTGACGCATCGCGAGCAGAACAAGGGCAAGCTCGCCGAACTGTACGAGCGCCTCGAATTCAAGTCCTGGCTGCGCGAACTTACTTCGGGCGACGCACCGCCTCCACCCCAACCCGGCCAGCCGCACCCGTCCGCGCTGCAGATGGGGCTGGAGCTGGGCAATGTCGTCAAGACCCGCAATTATGAAACCATCCTGACCGAAGACGCATTGCAGCACTGGCTGGACAAGATCGGCAACGCCGCCTTGGTATGCTTCGACACCGAGACCACCAGTCTCGACCCACAGGCGGCGCGCATCGTCGGCATGTCCTTCGCCACTGAGGCCGGCGAGGCGGCCTATCTGCCGCTGACGCACGACTACGCTGGCGTACCGCAGCAACTGCCGTTCGAGGCGACGTTGGCGCGAATAAAGCCGCTGCTGGAAAGCCCGGCCATCCTCAAGGTCGGCCAGAACCTCAAGTACGACAAGCATGTGCTCGCCAATCACGGCATAGAACTGAACGGCATCGCGCACGACACGCTGCTGCAAAGCTACGTGCTGGAAAGCCACCGCCAGCGCAACATGGACGATCTCGCGCTGCGCCATCTCGGCGTGCGCACGATCACATTCGAAGAGGTCGCCGGCAAGGGCGCCAAGCAGGTGGGCTTCAACCAGGTCGCGCTGGAACAGGCCGCCGAGTATGCCGCCGAGGACGCCGACATCACGCTGCAATTGCATCAGACGCTGTTCCCGCAGGTGCAGTGCGACAAGAAGCTGGAGTTCGTCTACCGGGAAATCGAGATGCCGGTAATGGAAATCCTGTTCCGCATGGAGCGCACCGGCGTGCTGATCGACGGGAAAATGCTGCAAGCGCAAAGCCACGAACTCGGCCACAAACTGGTGGCGCTGGAACAGCAGGCGCACGCGCTCGCCGGCCAGCCGTTCAACCTCGGCTCGCCCAAGCAATTGCAGGAAATCCTGTTCGGCAAGCTTGGCATCAAGCCGCTGAAGAAAACCCCCAGCGGCACGCCTTCGACCGATGAGGACGTCTTGCAGGAGCTGGCGCTGGACCATCCACTGCCCAAGGTGCTGCTGGAATACCGCGGCCTGTCCAAGCTGAAATCCACCTATACCGACAAGCTGCCGAAGATGGTCAACGCGCAGACCGGCCGCGTGCACACCAATTACAGCCAGGCCGTGGCGATCACCGGGCGCCTGGCAAGCAACGACCCCAATCTGCAGAACATCCCGGTGCGCACCGCCGAAGGCCGCCGCATCCGCGAAGCCTTCATTGCCCCGCCCGGCCATGTCATCGTTTCCGCCGACTATTCGCAGGTCGAGCTGCGCATCATGGCGCACCTGTCGCAGGACGAAGGCCTGCTCAAGGCCTTCGCCGCCGGCGAGGACATCCACCGCGCCACCGCCTCGGAAGTCTTCGGCTGCAGCCGCGAGGAGGTCAGCAGTGAACAGCGCCGCTATGCCAAAGTCATCAACTTCGGCTTGATCTATGGCATGTCCGCCTTCGGCCTCGCCAGCAACCTCAATATCGAACGCGCCGCCGCACAGAGCTACATCGAACGCTACTTCGCCCGCTACCCCGGCGTGCGCCGCTACATGGACGACACCCGCATGCTCGCGCGACTGCAAGGCTACGTCGAAACCATCTTCGGCCGCAGGTTATGGGTACCCGAGATCAACAGCCCCAACGGCATGCGTCGGCAAGGCGCCGAACGCGCCGCGATCAATGCCCCGATGCAAGGCACCGCCGCCGACCTGATCAAGCTGGCGATGATCGCCGTCGAGAAATGGCTGCTGGAGCAGAAGATCGGCACACGCATGGTGATGCAGGTACATGACGAACTGGTGCTGGAAGTACCTGAGTCGGAACTGAAGCTGATCAAGATGGAATTGCCGCGGCTGATGAGCGGAGTGGCAAAACTGGATGTGCCGCTGGAAGTGGAAACCGGCGTAGGGTCGAACTGGGAAAGCGCGCATTAAACTATTGCATACCTATCTCTAATGTCAATATTTTTTACACTATCACCAGCTTTCTTCCGTCACCGCGCAATAACATACTGATCTTTTTTCCATTTCTTCTTTTGGCTCAGATCGTGCTAGAAACCCAGTGCTGATGGTTCCCTTCCCGAATCTCTCAGGAAGGGGGGCAGTCGGTCAATTTACCGGTGATCTGATCGGTAAGCTCATCGCGAGGAGAAGCACATGTACACCGCAAAAGCTATTGCAGCCTCCACCGCAATCGTTCTAGGCGCACTCATCGCGACGCCTGCATTGGCAGCGGATCTCGCCATGGAAGGCCACATCTCGATTATCCCGTCCGAAATCAAATGGACCGATGCCCCATCCATCGGACCGGGTGCCAAGCTCGCGGTTCTGGAAGGTGATATAAAGCAGGCTGCGCCGTTCACTATGCGGATCAAGCTGCCTCCCGACTTCAAAGTACCAACCCACACCCATCCCGTGTTTGAACGGGTCACCGTGCTGTCCGGAATGTTCCATTTGGGCATCGGCGAGACATTCGATCACACCAAAGCGAGAGCTTATCCGGCTGGCGGCGTCGCCATGATGCCCCCGGGAATGCCCATGTTTGCCTTTACCACCGACCAAGAGACCGTCATTCAGATTCACGGCACCGGCCCCTGGGGCATCAACTACCTCAATCCGGCGGAGGATCCGAGCAAGAAATAGATTGGGTGCTGCTTTTGCGGGCCGCATATACCCCCCCACGACAGGTCACGGTTTTCAACTTCTTCCGAGCCCCAGCCGCTACGGTTCGTGCCAGGTGCAGATAACTCACAATGTTTATCAATCATTCCAAAATCGATGGTCTAATTTATTTACGGCAGGCGTGCCATATCCAATATGCCACGCGACCCCGCCGCAAAAACCTGTCTTGCGCACAAGCGCGCAAAGGAGGTGAGTCCAATGAGCAAAATCCTGGATGAGGTAATGGTGGCAAACGCCAGCTATGCCGCGGATTTCGGCGACAAGGGCATGCTTGCGCTGCCGCCGGCCCGCCATTTCGCGATCCTCACCTGCATGGACGCCCGGCTCGATCCGGCAAAATACGCCGGACTGGCCGAAGGCGACGCGCATGTGATCCGCAATGCCGGCGGCCGGGCAAGCGACGACGCGATCCGCTCGCTGGTCATTTCGTACAAGCTGCTGGGCACGCGGGAGTGGTTGGTGATCCACCATACGAATTGCGGGATGGAGCTATTCACAAACGACATCATGCGCGATCTATTGGCAAGCAGTTTAAAGACCGCAACGCTGGGCCACAGCGGCTGGCACGACCCTGGCGAAGGTCCTGGTTCCCCGGAAGGCGGCTACATCAACTGGCTGACATTTTCCGACAACTCACGAAGTGTGGTGGAAGATGTCATGCGTATCCGCAACCATCCGCTGGTACCGCCTGACATCCCGATCTACGGCTATATCTATGACGTAAAAACCGGAAAGCTGCAGGAGGTGCCGGAAGCCATGGCGGCCGGCAAGGCGACAAAGTAGTAGTCGACCTAAAGAAACGCTTGCATGTGTGCCGAAAACGGCACGCCTTTCGGCATTCGCCATGCCCGTGATGCGCTGTCGAAATCCCGGCGTACTTCCGGTAGACTGCGATACTTTCGCTACGGGCCGCCCCGCGCTGGCAGCGCACGATTTCCAAAACGGTTCTCCATTTGCAACGCATACTCCAGCCCGGCCACGCCGACCAGACCATCAACAAATCGCGCTTCATCGCCGCCGCTGAGTACTGCGCCGACGAACGCTCGGTGATGCTGATGCTGCGCCGCCTCGCCAGCCAACACTCCCACGCGCATCATCTCGCCTTCGCCTACAAGATCCGCAGCGATGAAGGCATCCTGCAGCGCTTTCATGATGCCGGCGAGCCTTCCGGCACTGCCGGAAAACCCATCATGCAATACCTGGAAGGGCACGACCTGATCAATGCCTGCGTGGCCGTGGTGCGCTATTACGGCGGCATCAACCTCGGCACCGGCGGCCTGGCCCGCGCGTATGGCGGCACGGCCAAACTCGCCATTGATGCAGCGAAACTGGGACCATTTGTCGAAATGCGCCAGATTCGGGTGGTACTGGACTATGCGAAGCTGGATGGATTCACGCGCGAGCTGGGAAAAATGCACGGGGAAATTCTGGACAAGGATTTCGGCGAGCGCGTCACCGTCATTGCCTCCCTGCCTGCCGATCAGGCGCCGGCCTTGCTCGGCCGCTATGGAGAGAAATAAGCACGACTTTAATTATCCATTAAGATTTTATTAATTGGTTTCCCGCTATTTGTGTATATTTGCGTAACAGACGCGTGCCCACTCAAGCAGCGCCGGGCAATACATAAAAACAGCGGTTCTACATCCATAACATAAGTGTCGGGGGGAACATGGGTACGGCCAATGCTGAAAGCGAAATTCTCTTACCAATTTCCGTACTCTGTCTTAACCCCGCCGTAGATGTCACCCACGAAACCCCCCATCTCATCGCCAACCAGAAGACCTACGCCACAAGCACCCGATACGATCCGGGCGGTAACGGCATCAACGTCGGCCGGGCATTAAGGCGGCTGCATGCGCCCGCCGAAACGTTCTGCGTCATCGGCGGCGAAATGGGCGAGTTTCTCAAGCGCATGCTGGCTCGGCAGCTAGACAAAGTCTTTTACGAAGAAGTGGATGGCGAAACGCGCATCAACGGCACCGTCCTGGAACGCGAAGCCGATACGCAATATGAAGTCAGCGGTATCGGCCCGGTACTTTCGCCCGCGCATCTGCAGCATCTGGTAGATAACTTCGTGCAAACCACCGGCCAAGGATTGGCGGTCATTACCGGCTCCATCCAGCCCAATGTCCCGGTTGAGCTGTATGCGGAGCTTGCCGCACGCGTCCGGCAGCAAGGAGGCATGGCGATCGTAGATGCCCCAGTCAAGCTCTTGCGTCATGCGCTTGAGGGCAAGCCTTTCTTGATCAAGCCCAATCTGTTCGAACTCGAATCGCTGCTCAACAAGCCGTTGACCGGCATCGACGCGGTGGCGGATGCGGCGCGCCGCATCCAGCAACAAGGCGTGGATTATGTCTGCGTTTCCATGGGGCCGGATGGCGCCCTGCTGGCGGGGCCGGACAACACTTATCTAGCCATGGCTCCCGCTGTCGTGGTCAATGCCACAGTTGGCGCCGGCGATGCGATGGTAGCGGGCCTGACGGCCGCGTTGGCCAGAAACGTACCCGCGCATGAGGCCTTGCGGCAAGGGATCGCCTGCGGTACCGGCACCGTCCAGCATCCGGGTACGGAGCTGTTTTCCATGGACGACATCGAGCGCCTGGTCCCGCAGATCGAGATACACACGCTGGACAGGTGATTCCCGCACTCACCTGAAACTAGGTCAGCGGCTGCGTATCCTCAAGGTCAGCCCTTTCAGGAAATTGCGCAACAACTGATCGCCGCATTCGCGGTAATTCTTGTGCCCTTTTTTGCGGAACAATGCGCTCAACTCCGGCCTGGATATCGGAAAGCCCGCCAGCTCAAGAATCGCCAGCATGTCGTCTTCCTTCAAAATAAAGGCCACACGCAGCTTCTTGAGGATATCGTTGTTGTTCAGCCGCCCCGAAAATGGTGCTTCGGGCGCTTGCTCGCTTTTGCCTCGCTTATGGACGATCAGCCCCTCGAGAAAATGGGCCATCGCGGCATCGCTGCATTCGAGATAGCCCTCTTCGTCTTCCCTTTTGAGAAAACCCGCGATATCGGCGCGCGAAACCTCAAGCCCGGCAAGTTCGAATATATCGACGAGGGCGGGATCGCTCAGATCCATGGCATAACGCAGGCTGCGCAATACATCGTTATTGGTCACGCTTAACTCCGGTCGGATGAATAAAGACCCGGTTCAATCCTGCCACAACGGCGTCTTGAACAGGTCCAGGTAGGTGAGGTATAGCCTGAGGTCGAACTCGATCTGGTGATAATCGGGCTCCATCGTCAGGCACAGCTTGTAAAACGCCTTGTCGTGCTCTTTTTCCTTGAGGTGGGCAAGCTCATGCACCACGATCATTTTCAGGAACGGCGGCGGGACATCCTTGAACAAGGGCGCTACACGGATTTCGTGTTTCGATTTCAATCGGCTGCCCTGCACGCGGGATACCGAGGTGTGCAATCCCAACGCGTGCTGGACGATCTGTATCCTATTGTCGAACAGCACCTTGCTGATCGGCTCGGCGTTGCGGAGATAGTCGCTCTTCAGCTCCATCACATAGCCGTAGAGCGCCTTGTCGGTCGTGACGCCATGCGATCCCGAATAGCGGTTCGACAGAACCTCCGCCAGTCGGTTTTGCGCGACCAGCTGGCGCACCTGCTGCAGGGTGGCTTCTGAATAGCCCGCCAGATATTTCAGCTCTTGCATCGTAAACGGCCCCAAATAAAAAACCTGCCGGAGCGAGGCTCCGACAGGCTTGAGCGCTTAACTGGCTCGGGCGAAATCTGCCGAGCGCTGGTTCAGATCAACGTGCCAGTTTGCAGGCTTCGCTCGCCATCTCGGTGATCTTGGCCCATTCGCCACGCACCATCACGTCAGCCGGTGTCAGCCAGGAACCGCCGACCACCACCACGTTGGGCAGTGCCAGCAGCGTCGGGGCGTTTTCCAGCGAGACGCCGCCGGTCGGGCAGAACTTGATGTCGGTGAACGGTCCGGCCCACGCCTTGAGCAGGTTGGGGCCGCCCGCCTGCATCGCGGGGAAGAACTTCAGCTCGGTGAAGCCGTCTTCCTGCGCGGTCATGATTTCGCTACCAGTAGCCACGCCGGGCAACAACGGCAGGCCGATGTCCTGGCAGGTCTTGCCGACGGTGGTGGTATAACCGGGGCTCACGCCGAAACGCGCGCCGGCAGCAAGAGCGGCCTTGGCATCGGCGGCGCTGCGGATGGTACCGGCGCCGATCACGGCTTCCGGCACTTCCGCGGCGATCGCGCGCATGCAGTCCAGCGCAACCGAAGTGCGCAGCGTGATTTCCAGCATGCGAATGCCGCCGGCCACCAGGGCTTTCGCCATCGGTACCGCATGGGCAACGTCGTTCAGCACAATCACCGGGATCACCGGAGCGTCCAGCATGACCTGCAGCGCGGTCAGTTTTTCATTATTTACAGCCAAGTGCAGGCTCCTTCTTCAGCCGAGGTTACGTTATGGCGCATGCCGGAGAACAATTCGCGGCCGATACCCATGGAGTTTGCAGAACGCTGCGCTTGCGGCATGCGTGCCGGTTCGCGCGCAGCCCATTCGGTGGCATCGATCAGCACGTTCAATTCGCCGTTGATCGCGTCGAGACGGATCAGGTCGCCGTCGCGCACCTTGGCCAGCGGGCCGCCGGCGGCCGCTTCCGGAGACACGTGGATCGCTGCCGGGATCTTGCCCGACGCGCCGCTCATGCGGCCGTCGGTGACCAGCGCCACGTCGAAGCCCTTGCTTTGCAGCGCCTTAAGTGGCGGAGTCAGTTTGTGCAATTCCGGCATGCCGTTGGCGTGCGGGCCTTGCCAGCGCACCACGCAAACCACGTCGTGATCGAGTTCGCCGGCGGCAAACGCAGCCAGCAAAGCCTCTTGGGAATCGAACACCTTGGCCGGGGCCTCGATGATGTGCAGGTCGGTCGGCACCGCAGAAATCTTGATCACGCTACGGCCGAGATTGCCGCGCAGCACCTTGATGCCGCCATTCTGGCTGAATGGCGCAGTCGCCGGACGCAGCACGGAGTCGTCCGGCGTCGGGCCGGCCACGTTCCATACCACCTTGCCTGCATCGAGATCAGGGATGCCGGTATATTCGCGCATGCCGTTCGGACGCACGGTAAGCACATCTTCGTGCATCAGGCCCGCGTCCAGCATTTCGCGGATCACATAGCCGGGGCCGCCAGCTTCCTGGAAAGCATTCACGTCGGCTTCGCCGTTCGGATAGACGCGCGCCACCAGTGGCACCACGTCGGATAGCGCACAGAAATCGTCCCAGTTGACGGAGATGCCGGCGGCACGCGCCACCGCCACCCAGTGGATCAGGTGATTGGTGGAACCGCCGGTCGCCAGCAGCGCGACCATGGCGTTGACGATGCAACGCTCGTCGACCAGACGGCCGATGGGCGTGAAAGCCTGGCCCTTGGTAATGCCCAGCACGGTGCGCAACGCTTCGCGGGTGAGCTCTTCGCGGAAAGTGTCGCCCGGATTGATGAAAGCGGAACCGGGAACGTGCAGGCCCATCGCTTCCAGCAACATCTGATTGCTGTTGGCGGTGCCGTAGAACGTACAGGTGCCTTGGCCGTGATAGGCCTTGGATTCGGTTTCCAGCAGTTCCTTGCGGCCGACCTTGCCTTCAGCGGCAAGCACGCGCATGTGCGACTTCTCGCTGTTGGACAGGCCGGTGGTCATCGGGCCGGCCGGTACAAACACGGTCGGCAGGTGGCCGAAATGCAATGCGCCGATCAACAAGCCGGGAACGATTTTGTCGCACACGCCCAGCATCAGCGCGGCGTCGAACACGTCGTGGCTGAGCGATACGGCAGTGGACATCGCGATCACGTCGCGGCTGAACAGCGACATCTCCATGCCCGGCATGCCTTGCGTGATGCCGTCGCACATTGCGGGCACGCCGCCGGCAACCTGCGCGGTGGCGCCGTACTTGCGCGCCTCGGCCTTGATGATATCGGGGAAATGCTGATACGGCGCATGGGCCGACAGCATGTCGTTATAGGCGGTGACGATGCCCACATTGGGCGCGCGCTCCATGACCACCTTGAACTTGTCGTCGGAGGGCATCGCGGCGAAAGAGTGCGCCACATTGGCACAACCCATGCGTTCGACGCCGGGCTTGCGCTGCGCCAGAACATCGATCTGCGCCAGATACGCCTTGCGGGTATCGGCACTACGCTCGATGATGCGCTCGGTGACAGCTGCGACCGTGGAGTTTAGTTTCATTGGTATAGAGGTGCTCAAAAATTAAACACGTAATCCTACCGCAAATCGGGCCAAAATCCCAGCCGCCCGTCACCCTTGGGTCGGGAAGGCGCCGGATGGACGCTGCCGCAAATCTCTCAGGCACATAGCAATTTCGCCTTTTCCTGACTGTGGTTTGCATATAAAATGAGCACCTTTCGCTCGCGCCACGACCTTACGAGTTTCATGCAAATCGGCCCATACAGACTTAAGAACAACCTGATCGTCGCCCCGATGGCCGGCGTGACGGATCGTCCTTTCCGCCAGTTGTGCAAACGGCTGGGCGCCGGCATGGCCGTGTCAGAAATGGTCACTTCCAACTCGCTGCTCTATGGCAGCGAAAAGACCCTGCGCCGCGCCAACCACAAAGGCGAAGTCGATCCGATCTCGGTGCAGATTGCCGGCTCCGACCCCAAGATGATGGCCGAAGCAGCCCGTCACAACGTCGACAACGGCGCCCAGATCATCGATATCAACATGGGCTGCCCGGCCAAGAAGATCTGCAACGTGCTCGCCGGTTCCGCGCTGCTGCGCGATGAGCCGCTGGTGGCGCAAATTCTGGAAGCGGTGGTCAAGGCGGTACCGGAAGTGCCGGTGACGCTGAAGACCCGCCTGGGCTGGGACAAGGCCAACCGCAACGTACCGCTGGTCGCCCGCATCGCCGAGGAAAGCGGCATCCAGGCACTGGCGATCCACGGCCGTACCCGCGCCTGCATGTACAACGGCGACGCGCAATACGACCTGATCGCCGAAGTGAAATCCCGCGCCGGCATTCCCATCATCGCCAACGGCGACATCACCACGCCGGAAAAAGCCAGGCTGGTGCTGGAACTGACCGGCGCCGACGCCGTGATGATCGGCCGCGCCGCACAGGGCCGGCCGTGGATTTTCCGCGAGATCGAACACTTCCTGAAGACCGGCATGCATCTGCCGCAGCCGGAAGTCGCCGAAATCCATGACGTGCTGCTGGATCACCTGCACGACCTGTACGAATTCTATGGCGAAGAGACCGGCGTGCGCGTCGCGCGCAAACACATCTCCTGGTACACCAAGGGATTGGTCGGTTCCGCCAACTTCCGCCACATGATGAACCAGTTGCCGACCGTCGAAGAGCAGATGCTGGCGGTCAACGACTTCTTTGGCGCGCTGCGCGCACAAGACAGCCGCCTGCGCTACGAAGAAGAACCCGGCGAGCCTGAGGCGCTCGCGGCATGAAGGTCGACAACGATCTCGCCAGCTGCGTACGCAACGCGCTGGAAGCCTATTTCAAAGACCTCGACGGAGAACCGCCGCATGCCGTATACGACATGCTGCTGGGCTGCGTCGAGAAACCCATGCTGGAATACGTACTGAACCACGCCGGCGGCAACCAGAGCAAAGCCGCCGAAATCCTGGGCCTCAACCGCAACACACTGCGCAAGAAGCTCAAGCAGTACGACATTCAGTAACAACCCCCTTAATCTTCCATCCGCTGTTTATTTCTTTTTCTTTGAAACCATGACCATTATCAAGCGCGCGCTGATCAGCGTTTCCGACAAGCAAGGCATTGTCGAGTTTGCCCAGACCCTCGACCGCCTCGGCGTCGAAATCCTCTCCACCGGCGGCACCGCCAAGCTGTTCCGCGAAAAGAATATCCCCGTGACCGAGGTGAGCGACTACACCGGATTCCCCGAGATGCTGGACGGCCGCGTGAAGACGCTGCATCCCAAGGTGCACGGCGGCATCCTTGGCCGCCGCGACCTGCCGGAACACGTGGCCGCGATGCAGGAAGCGAACATCCCGAATATCGACATGGTGGTGGTCAACCTCTACCCGTTCCGCGAAACCATCGCCAAGCCTGACTGCACGCTGGAAGACGCGATCGAGAACATCGATATCGGCGGCCCGACCATGGTGCGCGCCGCGGCCAAGAACTATCACCACGTCGCCATCGTCACCGACCCGGCCGACTACGCGCAACTGACCCGCGAATTGGAGTCCAGCGGCGGCGCCGTTGGTGCCGAAACCCGCGTGGCCTTAGCCAAGAAGGCCTTCTCGCACACCGCCGAATACGACGGCGCGATCAGCAACTACCTGACCGCGCTCGGCCCCAAGAACGAGAAAAACGCCTTCCCGGATCGCTTCAACGCGCAATTCAGCAAGGTGCTGGACTTGCGCTACGGCGAGAACCCGCATCAGGAAGCCGCGTTCTACCGCGACGCCACCGTTCCGGCCGGCGCGCTGGCAAGCTTCACCCAGCTGCAGGGCAAGGAACTCTCGTACAACAATATCGGCGATGCCGATGCCGCCTGGGAATGCGTCAAGACCTTCAATGTTCCGGCGTGCGTCATCGTCAAGCACGCCAATCCGTGCGGCGTGGCCATCGACGGCACCCTGCTCGGCGCTTACGAAAAAGCCTTCAAGACCGACTCGACCTCGGCCTTCGGCGGCATCATCGCCTTCAACGGCGAAGTCGGCATCGACGTGGTCAACGCGATGAACGAGCGCAAGCACTTCGTCGAAGTGCTGATCGCCCCCTCCTTCACCGCCGAGGCCAAGGCTGCGCTGGCCGCCAAGACCAACCTGCGCGTGCTGGTTGTACCACTCGGCGATGGCAATAATGCTCTCGAATACAAGCGCGTCGGCGGCGGCCTGCTGCTGCAGACGCCGGATGCGCTGAATGTCGGCCCGGATCAGTTGAAAGTCGTCACCAAAAAACAACCGACACCGGCACAACTGCAAGATCTGCTGTTTGCCTGGCGCGTGGCCAAATTCGTCAAATCCAACGCGATCGTGTTCTGCGGCAACGGCATGACGCTGGGCGTCGGCGCCGGCCAGATGAGCCGCGTGGACAGCACCCGCATCGCCGCGATCAAGGCCCAGAATGCCGGCCTGCCGCTCAAGGATTCCGTCGTCGCCTCCGACGCATTCTTCCCGTTCCGCGACGGCGTGGACGTGCTGGCCGACGCCGGTGCGGTGTGTGTGATCCAGCCGGGCGGCAGCGTGCGCGACGAGGAAGTCATCGCCGCCGCCGACGAGCACGGCCTGGCGATGGTGCTGACCGGCGTGCGCCATTTCCGCCACTAAACAGCAAGCGCTCAGGGACTAAAGGAATCACGCAATGAAAATTCTGGTCATCGGCAACGGCGGGCGCGAGCATGCGCTGGCATGGAAGCTGGCGAAGAGCCCGCGCATCAGCCGCGTTTACGTCGCACCGGGCAACGCTGGCACGGCGCTCGACCCCGACATGCAGAACGTCGCGATCAGCGCGATTCCCGATCTGGTGCAATTCGCGCAGGACGAGCAGATCGCGCTGACCGTGGTCGGCCCCGAGGCGCCGCTGTCGCAGGGCGTGGTCGATGCCTTCCGCGCCGCCGGCCTGAAGATTTTCGGCCCGAGCAAGGCCGCCGCGCAGCTCGAAAGCTCCAAGGATTTCGCCAAGGCGTTCATGCAGCGCCACGGCATCCCTACCGCCGCCTACGCGACATTTACCGATGCCGCCGCCGCACATGACTACGTGAAGACGCAAGGTGCGCCAATCGTGATCAAGGCCGACGGACTGGCGGCAGGCAAGGGCGTCGTGGTCGCAATGAGCGAATCCGAAGCGCACGACGCGATCGACATGATGCTCGCCGACAACAAGCTGGGCGCAGCCGGCGCGCGCGTGGTGATCGAAGAATTCCTCGAAGGCGAGGAAGCCAGCTTCATCGTCATGTGCGACGGCGAGCACATCCTGCCGATGGCCACCAGCCAGGATCACAAGCGCCTGCTGGATAACGACCAGGGCCCCAACACCGGCGGCATGGGTGCCTACTCCCCCGCGCCCATCGTCACCCCGGAAATGCACGCCCGCGTGATGCGCGAAATCATCCGCCCGACCATCCAGGGCATGGCCAAGGACGGCATCCGTTACACCGGTTTCCTGTACGCCGGCCTGATGATCGACAAGAACGGCGTGCCGAAAACGCTGGAATTCAACTGCCGCATGGGCGATCCGGAAACCCAGCCCATCATGCTGCGCCTGAAGAGCGACTTCGTCGGGCTGGTCGAGCACGCCGTCAACGGCACGCTGGACAAGGCCGAAGCGGACTGGGATCGCCGTACCGCGCTGGGCGTGGTGATGGCCTCTGCCGGCTATCCCGATACGCCGCGCAAGGGCGATGCCATCAGCGGCCTGCCCAAGGACTTGCAAGATGCGCACGTGTTCCACGCCGGCACGACGATGGAAAACGGCCAGCCGGTCACCAGCGGCGGCCGTGTGCTGTGCGTCACCGCGCTGGGCGATACCGTGAAGCAGGCCCAAAGCCGTGCCTACCAGATCGCCGAGGGTATCCGCTTCGAAGGCAGCCAGATGCGTCACGACATCGGCTGGCGCGCCATCAAGTGATTAGGGCGTGTACACGCTAATTTCACGTCTGCGTTGCTTCAAGAACGCGATGAATGCAAGGCGCGCGGCGCAGCGAATGGTTATTCCATTCGCAAGCTGCGCAACGCCGCAGACGCGCTTTCTTGAAGCAACCCTTCGAGACGAGGGCGATTTGGGCGCCCTCCTTTGTCGCAAGCCGCTTGTTGTGGGCGGCACGACCGCGCGTCTTGCTTCACGGATGGCATCCCAAATCGCCCCCGTCGCAGACGCGAAATTAGCGTGAACACGCCCTGACATGGACACATGGCGCATCCGCAGGCATTTGCAGCGTGGCGGCGTCATCGCGTACCCGACGGAATCCTGCTACGGCCTGGGCTGCGACCCAATGAATCCGCATGCGGTCAAGCGCGTACTGAAACTGAAAAAGCGCAGTCCCTCCAAGGGGCTGATCCTGATTGCCGCCCATCCGAGGCAACTGCGCCCCTACCTGGCCAAGCTTTCCTCCGAACTTACACAACGCATGCGCTCGCGCTGGCCTGGGCCGCATACCTGGCTGGTGCCCGCCTCCCGCGACTGTCCGGCTGCGTTGCGCGGCACGCATGACACAGTGGCGGTACGCGTGACCGCGCATCCCGTGGCCGCGGAATTATGCCATGCGGCGAATATGGCACTGGTTTCCACCAGCGCCAACCTGAGCGGCGGCAAGCCGGCCAAAACGGCAGCGGAATGCCGTCGCCTGTTCGGCAAACGCGTGCTGGTCATTCCCGGTCCCATCGGGGTTCGGCGGCGGCCATCGACGATACAGGACCTGGTGACCGGAAAGATCATTCGAAAATAGCTACGGCGGATGAATGTCCGCGTGTTTACCCTTCACCCAAGGCGGAGCAGGAGTTCCAGGCGAGAATGCCTGCGCTACAATGCCAGCACGCTTCCATCAAAGAACACATCATGAATACCCGCCTCATCCTCGATTACCTCACCGATCTCCAGCACCGCATTGTCGAATCGCTGGAGCTCGTCGATGGCAAAAACTTCCTGAATGATTCTTGGCAGCGCCCGGAGGGCGGCGGCGGGATCAGTTGCGTGATCGAGGAAGGCAATGTCTTTGAACGCGGCGGCGTCAATTTTTCACACGTGACCGGTGACCGGCTTCCGCCTTCCGCCAGCGCCAACCGTCCCGAACTGGCCGGGCGCGGCTTCGAGGCGATGGGCGTGTCGCTGGTGCTGCATCCGCGCAACCCTTACGCGCCTACCGTGCATATGAACATACGCTGCTTCATCGCGACCAAACCGGGCGAGGAGCCGGTGTGGTGGTTCGGCGGCGGCATGGATTTGACGCCTTATTACGGCTATGAGGAAGACGCGATCCACTTCCATCGTACTTGCCGTCAGGCACTGGACCCGTTCGGCACCGACCTTTATCCGCGTTTCAAGCACTGGTGCGACGAATACTTCTACCTCAAGCATCGCAAGGAACCGCGCGGCATCGGCGGCATTTTCTTCGATGATTTCAGCGCGCCCGGCTTCGACCAAAGCTTTGCGATGGTGAAAAGCGTGGGCGATGCTTTCCTCAATGCCTACCTGCCCCTCCTGCAACGACGCAAGGACACGCCCTACGGCGAGCGCGAGCGCGATTTTCAAGCCTACCGCCGTGGACGCTATGTGGAATTCAACCTGGTGTTCGACCGCGGCACGCTGTTCGGGCTGCAATCGGGCGGACGCACCGAATCCATTCTGATGTCACTGCCGCCAATTGTGAAATGGCGCTATGACTGGCGGCCGGAAGCGGGCTCGGCAGAAGAACGGCTATATACGGAGTTCCTGACCGGCAAGGACTGGCTGGACTAGTTAGTCCAGCCCATTAAGCGCGCTGCAGGCCGGGAATGATGACGGTCTTTTCCACGGCGCGCGCGGCAAGAACAATGACCGATACCAGCCCCAGATAGACCAGCGCGGCAAGAAAATATGCCTTGAAAAACTGGAAGTTGGTGGAAGCCAACTCCTGGATGCGGGCGAAGAATTCGGTGTACTGGATCAGGAAGGCCACGGAACTGTCCTTCAGGTTGCAAATGACTTGATTGGTAAGGGCTGGCACCGAAAGCCGGAGCACCTGCGGCAGGGTGATCAGGCGGAAAATCTGGCGGTGGTCGAAGCCTTGCGCCCGGGCCGCCTCCAATTCATTCTGGTCCAGCCCGTTATAGGCCGTCGTCAGGTAGGCCGCGTTATAGGCGCCGACATTCAGCGTGAAACCAACAAGCGCCACTGCGAATGGGGAGAGATTCAGTCCCCATTGCGGTAAACCGTAATACATCAGGAACAGCAGCACGATCAGCGGCATGCCAATAAAGAACGAGATATAGGCATTGGTCAGTCGGCGCACCACGGCACGCTGGCTGAGGGTCAGATAGAAGACCAAAATCCCCATCAGCAGACCGGTCACGCTGATCACCACGGTCAGTTGCAGGGTTTGTCCCAAGCCGCTCAGTATCAGCGGCAACTGCTCCAGCAGGTCGCGCTCGAAGGGGCTCATTCCGGCTTGACCTCATTGCGGAAGAAAGCGCGCACCTGCGGGTCGTCACACTTGGCAAGATTGTCGAAGCTGTCCTCGGCACGGACCACGCCCTGATCGAGAAAAACGATGCGTTCGTGCAGGTGTCGGGCCAACTGGAGATCGTGCGTCACGCATATCATGGTGACATTGTCGGCGTTCAGCCTCTGGATCATTGCAGCCACTTCGCGCGACATGATCGGATCCAGCGCGGAGGTCGGCTCGTCGAACACGATGACGGACGGATCCATGGCCAGCGCGCGCGCGATCGCTACACGTTGCTTCTGCCCGCCGGAAAGCTGCGACGGATACTTGCCATGATGCGCCGCCATATCCAGGCGGGAAAGTTCGTGCATCGCCTTTTCCCGGGCCTCCGCAGTGCGCATTCCACGCAATTTCCGCAGCCCGAGCGTGACGTTTTCCAGCACCGTCAGGTGGCGATAGAGCGCGAACTGCTGAAAGACGAAGCCGATGCTCTGGCGCAAGGCACGCACATCCACCCCCGGCCGGGTGACGTCTTCGTTCCGCACCAGGATCACGCCCGAGGTCGGCTCCACCAGTCGGTTCAAGCAACGCAGCAAGGTGGTTTTGCCACAGCCGGATGGCCCCATCACCACCTTGACTTCCCCTGCGCAGAGATCGAGATTGACGCCAGCCAGTACCTTGCGGCCGTCATACTCCTTCACCAAGTCGCGAATCTTGATCAATGCCACAGCGCATACCCCTTCTTGATACGGTCCAACCTCATGGCGGCACGATTCCCGGAATGCGGAAACGGCGCTCCACCCATTGCACACCTAATAGAAAAAGACGGTACAGGGCAAAGTACAGGATGCCTACCGCCAGATAGATTTCCAGCCCGCGCATGGTAGTCGCGGAGAGCGCCATGGCCTGCTTGGTAATTTCCGGTATGCCGACCGTATAAGCAAAGGGCGAATACTTCAGCACAGTCGTGAACTCGTTGACCATCCCCGGCAGAGCGAAACGTAGCATCTGGGGAAACTCGATCAGCGTCAGTATCTGGAACGGGCTCATCCCCATCGCTTTTGCCGCCAGGAGTTCCGACGAATCGATCAGGTCCAATGCGCCACGAAACACCTCCGCCAGGTAGGCGCCGGAAATCAGCCCCAGGCTGAGCACCATCGCCAGCAGCGGCGGCACCTTGAAGCCGATGCCGGGCAAGCCGAAGTACACCATGAATAACAGCACCAACAGAGGAATACCACGAAACACATAAGTATAAATATCGAGCAACGGCGTCAGCCCTGGAATGGCCATGCGGCGCAAACCAGCGATGGTCAACCCCACGGTAAAGCCCGTGGCAGCGCAGGCCAAGGTGACCAAGGCGGTGTAGCCTACGCCTCGGCCAAGCTCGGTGAGAATATCGATGAAGGTCATGCCGGATTACGCGTGGTTTACTTCATCCACTTGTCCAGAATCGCATTACGCTTCTCCGGGCCGAGTTCTACCAGGTAGCGATCGAAGTCCTCGCGCAGTGCGGAACCCTTGGGGAAGGCGAAGCCCAGTTTATCGATTCCCTTGAAAACATAACGACTTTCCAAGGGAAGATTCAGCTTGTACTTGAAATTCGCCAGCACCGGCTCTTCGATAAACGCCACGTCCAGATTTCCGCTCTGCAGGTCGGCGACCACCTCGTTGTAAGACGGGTAGAGCTTGACCTTGCTGAGGGTGTAGTAGCCCTTGGGTTCCAGATCATTCTTGATCAGGTCGTTATAGGCCATCCCACGCGGGTAACCGAGCGAATACTGCTTAAGCGCGGCGAGATCGTCAAGTTTGATGTCGCGGCTGGACAGGGTCACCAAGTGCCAGGCGTTGTCGTAATAAGGCTGGGAGAAATCCATCGCCTCCTTGCGCTTGTCCGTGATGGAAATGCCGGAGAAGGCAACATCGGCCTGTCCGCTGGAAACGGCCCCAAGCATGCCCTGCCAATCGTAGCTGGTGATCTTCAGCGTGCAGCCGCGCGCTTGGCAATATCCCTCGAAAATCTCCAGGTCCGCGCCTTGGAGCTTGCCCTTTTCTTCAAATAGCATCGGTGGCGAGGCAGGCGACACCGCCACTTGGATAACATTGCCGCCTTCGTTCTTCGAGCAGCCCGCAAAAAGAAGCGCAAACACGAAAGCGAGCCCAATTCCTTGGAGTAGTCTAGACACGACAGATCCTTATCAGCTAATTGAATGGATGTACGAATTGTTAACCTGGAGCGACATTTGCAGCCGCCGCGGCGTCTCTAACCAGGAAAACGCACGCGCTTGCCATAATACCGGGATTTCAGCCATGCGTGAGGCGTTGAGCACGCTTAAAAACCCGCTTGCGATTCAGGCATAATCAGCGAAAATTAGGTGAGAGGAAAATGCCAATGGTACTTGCCGTCTTTCGCATGGAATCTATCGTCACGACCAGCATCATCCTCGTCCCGATGTTCACGCTTATCGTTGGTGTCAAATAGCGTGCCCGCGCATTAAGGAGATAACATGACGCAAGTCGCGCAACGCAGCCACTGGGCCAACCGCTGGACGTTCATCCTGGCGACAGCCGGATCGGCAATCGGCCTCGGCAATATCTGGAAATTCCCTTACATGACCGGCGTCAATGGCGGCAGCGCCTTCGTGCTGGTGTTTCTCGCCTGCATCGCATTGGTCGGCATTCCGCTGATGATGTGCGAAATCATGCTGGGGCGGCGCGCCCAGCGCAACCCGGTGGATGGCATGCAAGCATTGGCGGCGGAAGCCAATGCGTCTGGGGCGTGGAAATGGCTGGGTATCATGGGGCTGATCGCCGGCCTGTTGATCCTCGGCTTCTATAGCGTGATTGCCGGCTGGGTGCTGGATTACATGGTGCGCGCGGCCAGCGGCATGTTCCAGGGCATGGACGGCAAACTGGCCAAGGAACACTTCGATGCATTCCTGGCAACCCCGCTGGAATTGATCTTTTGGCACACGCTGTTCATCGTGATGACCATGGGCGTGGTGGCGCGCGGCGTCAATGCCGGACTGGAGCAGGCTAACAAAATCCTGATGCCGGCCTTGTTCGCCATCCTATTGGTGCTGCTCGGCTACAGCATGGCGGTCGGCAATTTCGCCGAATCGGCCAGGTTCATGTTCACCCCGGATTTCTCCAAGGTGTCGCCGGGAGCCGTACTGTCAGCACTCGGCCATGCCTTCTTCTCGCTCAGCCTGGGCATGGGCGCGGTAATGGTTTACGGTTCCTACCTGCAGCCGCATATTTCCATCGCCCGCACCACGATGTATGTCGCCATCGCTGATACCGCCGTCGGCCTGCTGGTCGGGCTGGCAATCTTCTCGCTGGTATTCGCCAACGGGCTGGAACCGGCGGCCGGCCCGGGACTGATCTTCCAGACCCTGCCCATCGCCTTCGGCAGCATGCCGGCGGGCAGCCTCATGGGGACGCTGTTTTTCGTGCTGGTCGCTTTCGCCGCCTGGACGTCGTCCATTTCGCTGGTGGAACCGGCCATTGCCTGGATCATCGAAAACTCGTCCATCTCGCGCAAGCGCGCGGCCTGGATGATCGCAATTTTCGGCTGGCTGCTAGGCATCGCCGTCGTGCTCTCATTCAATGAATGGAAAGAGGTGAAGCTGCTGTTCGGCCTGAATATTTTCGATACGCTGGACAAGCTCACCACCAATATCATGCTGCCGCTCGGCGGGCTGCTGATGGCGATATTCGCGGGCTGGGTGATGCAGACACACCATGTGAGGGAAGAACTCGGGATTGCGGTACGGCCTTATGTCCTGTGGCGATTCACCATCCGCTTTGTGTCGCCGCTGGCGATCATTGCGATCTTCATGTATCTGGTCGGCGTCATCAAATAACCTGAATTACAGGCAATAAAAAAGCCGGTCGGTCGACCGGCTTTTTGTTTTGCAATTCGCTTTTGGCGAATTACATAGTCAGGATCCACTTGACGATGGTCTTGATGTCTTCATCCTTCACTTGCGGGCTGTTAGCCGGCATCGGGATCGGGCCCCAGGTACCGCTGCCACCCTTCTTGACCTTGTCGACCAGCTTGGCTTCAGCATCCTTTTGGCCCTTGTACTTCGCAGCAACATCCTTGTAGGACGGGCCGAGGACCTTCTTGTCAACGCTGTGGCAAGCCAGGCAGCCACTCTTTTGTGCCAGAGCCTGAGCTGCGGCATCGGCGCTGGCAGTGCCGGCGATCATCAGAGAACCAGCGGCAGCAACCGCCATCATCAATGCTTTCATGTTTACTCCTTCGATTTCGATCTTGTAATAGAACCAGTTAAGCGAATACCCAGTTAAGGTAAGCAATCATAAACGTGTTTCACCCTTATTGCCAAGGGGCCGCAAGGTCTCCAGCAGGGCATCCCAGTCAGCGATTGCAGGCAAGCACTCAACGCCTCGACATACCCATGCGTTGACATTATTTTGCATCGGCCGTTCAAGTACTACAGGCAAGTCGCGTATCGCCTCCGGCAAAGCCATCACCAACGTGGACGGCAACCATAACTTATCCAGCTTTTCCTTCCAGGACTGCACACCGGCCTGCGGGCCGCGCAAGATCACCACAGCCGGAGGCACCAGGTATTCATCGAGCGCCATCACCATGCTGGGACAGGCCGCGGGATTGCGCCCCATCACGGTGGCGAATGCCCGCAAGGTTTTCTCGGCGGCCTGTAGATAACGCACCTCGCCAGTCAGATGCCCGAGCCGTTGCAATGACAACGCGGCGATACCGTTGCCGGCGGGCGTAGCATTGTCGAAAGCGGATTTGGGACGTTGGATCAATGGCTCATGGTCGTGGCTGGTAAAGAAGAAGCCGCCCGTTTCCTGATCCTCGAAACGCGACAGCAGCGCTTCGGCGAGATCGACGGCGAAGTCCAGGTCTTGCTTGCGGAAGTCGGCCTGCAGCAGATCGAGCAGTGCGGCGAGCAGGAAGGCATGATCGTCCAGATACGCGTTCAGATGCGCCTTGCCGTCCTTGCTCGTGGCCAGCAATTGACCTTCCCGCCACAAATGGCGGCGGATGAAATCCACCGCTTCGTGCGCTGCGGCCGCCCATTCCATGCGGGCGCATACCCTGGCCGCGCGTGCCATGCCCTGTATCATCAGCGCGTTCCAGCTGACGAGTATCTTGTTGTCGCGGCCCGGCGAAACACGCTTTGAACGGTAATCGAAGAGTTTGCCGCGCGCGGATTCCCACACGTTTGCGGCTTCCTCGATGCCTAGGCCCACCGTCTTGGCCGCATCGGCCAGGCTATGAATCGCATGCAAATGCCAGGCGTGCTCGAAATTGGGCGCCGTCCCCAGCCGGTAACGCTGCTCCAGGAATCGGTATTCCTTGTCATCCAGCAACTGACGCAACTCGTCTTTTTGCCAGACGTAAAACTTGCCCTCTGCGCCCTCGCTGTCGGCATCCAGCGAAGAGTAAAACGCGCCTTGCGGCGAACGCATCTCGCGCATTGCCCAATTCACGGTGCGCTCGATGACTTCCAGGTAATGCGCATCCTGCGTCATGCGCCAGCCGTCGCTGTACAGGCTCAGCAGCTGCCCGTTGTCGTAGAGCATTTTTTCGAAATGCGGAATCTCCCAGTGATCGTCCACGCTGTAGCGGCTGAAGCCGCCGCCGACGTGGTCGTAGATGCCGCCTTCCGCCATTTTGGTCAGCGTCAGCGCCACCATGTGGCGGGCATTCTCGTCGCCGTGGCCAGCGCGCTGCAGCAATAGGGCCAGATCGGCCGGATTGGGAAACTTGGGTGCGCCGCCAAAGCCACCGTTCACCTTGTCGAACAACTCCGCCAGGTGCGAAGACGCCGCCGTCACCGCCGCACCGTCAAGTTCGGCCGGAGCGTCCTGCCGCATGGTTTGTTCGAGTACCGCGAGCACCGACTCATTCTGCGACTCGATTTCACCCCGGCGCTCATGCCAGGTCGATGCGATGTGTTGCAGCAGGTCGGCAAATCCGGGCAGGTTGTAGCGGGACGTCGGCGGAAAATAAGTGCCGCCGAAAAACGGTACTTGGTCGGGCGACAGAAACATCGTCAGCGGCCAGCCGCCGCTGCGCCGCGAAAGGACGGAATGTGCGGCCTGGTAAATCTGGTCGAGGTCGGGCCGCTCCTCGCGATCCACCTTGATATTGACGAACAGCTCGTTCATCACCGCCGCGGTGGCCGCATCCTCGAAGGATTCGTGCGCCATCACATGGCACCAGTGGCAGGCGGAATAGCCGATGGAAAGCAAGATCGGCTTATTCTGCTCGCGCGCCAATGTGAGCGCTTCCTCACCCCACGGGTACCAATCCACGGGGTTGTCGGCATGTTGCAAAAGGTAGGGGCTGGTTTCGCCGGAAAGACGGTTGGACATGGAGTCACCTCGTTGGTGAGGCTTGGTCAGTCTAGCAAAAAGACTGCAATAGTGAATATTTTAGTCAACTATTAACCGTGCTTGTTTCCAAGAAACTCACAAGGATTCGGTGCGATATTCCACCGTCAGCATATGTTTGCTGCGCGGTGCGACCTTGACCATATTGTGCGCGGCATTTGCCGACTCCACGCACAGCATGCGCGGCCACTGATCTTCGATGTCGTCCATCTTCGATGCCTTTTCCTGCCACGGCGTCCACACCACCGTCGTCGCGCTGCCGGACTTTGCGATACGGATGCGACGACGCAAGCCGGGATCCTCGATCACGCACTCGGTTTCGGTGTCGACATACACGCGATCCGTTTCGCCGGTGAAATCGATCGCGCCCTCCTGCTGCTTGCGCACGAAGTTTTCCACCTTGTCCAGATAGGCGCAGCCTTCCAGCCCGAGCACTTGCACCTGGGCGACATCCGCCACTTGAAAATAGGTATGGAAAGCCTCGCCGATGACGAACTCCTCGTCGCCGGTATTGGTGGTGGTCAGGGTCATGCGCAGCGTCTCGCCGATCAGCACATCCAGCGTCAGCAATGAAGCATGCGGCCATTGCGCATGGGTATCCGCGCCTTGCAGCAAACGCAAGGTCAGCCGCGTTGCACCGTCGGCCTCGGCAGAAGCGGCGATGACTTCCCACGGATGATTGCGCGCAAAACCGTGCGCGGGAAACTCCGGGTTGTTGGGATGCATGCCGAACCACGGCCAGCATACCGGCGCGCCGCTATGCGCGGGCTTGCCCTGCACCAGTGTTGCCTTGTCCGAGTACCACACGACCGGCACCGAAGTCGACCGCGGCCGCCAGGACAGCAGGTGTGCGCCCTGCAGCGTCAACCGCGCAGTAGCCAATGGGTTCTCGATCTCGGCCACCACCAGGCCGCTGGCGTCGTCGACAAATTTGAGTTGATTGCCGAGACCGAAACGGGTGTTCAATTCTTCTATGTGCATGATGATGTCCTTCATTATCAGAATACCGCAGCAGCTTCGGGCATGACTGGCTTGAATACCATCAAGTCGTAAACCGCGAGCATCGCGCTAAATGCAATCATGCCCAGCCACATCCAGTAACGGCACAGTTGCCAATAGCGTTGCGGCAGAGCCTCGCCCCGGTGCGCAGCGGTGTGCGATAGCCGTCGCATTTCAATCTGCTGCCACACCACGGGTAGCCAGCAAGCGCCGGCCAAGCAGTACAGCCCGAGGGCCCAAGCCACCCAGCCCTGCGTCAGCGGCCATCCGGCCAGGTACACCATCCATAAGCCGGTGATGGGCTGGATGATCGCCGTAGGCGTGGTGAACAGCCAATCCGCCAGCACCACGCGCTCCATGACGACAGCAATACTGCGCACGTCACCGGAACGATCCGTCGTCCATTTGTAGAACGCTGTCCCCAAACCCGTCCCGAACATCAGCGTGGCACTGAGGATGTGCATCCATTTCAACAGCAGGTATTCCATGCGTCAGCCGTGTATCTGCCGGATGTCCAGCCCGACCAGCGCGTTCATGTATTCGTCCAGCGTCAGTAATCCGACACACGGCATGGCGCCGCGTTCCGTCACGCTGCCGTCCGCCAGCTTGCGTGCCAGCGCAATCGCGGCGCCGCAAGGGATGTGCGGGCCGTGGTGCTGCCCTGCGAGGATATGCCATACGCGCGTCAACGGCCGGCCTTGATGATCGACTCCGGAAAGCTCGACGTGCATCGCGGATTCCTGCGGGCCGAGAGCCTCCAGCCTGCGACTGAGCCAGTGCAAGGATTTGGCCCATTCCACCATGTTATTCACGGCACCCCAGCGCACCAGCCAGGAAAACAGCCATGTCGCCAGATGCGCCATCGGTACGCCGAGCCCGGCATGGAAGGTCACGGTTTTTATGCCCGGGTAGCGTTGCGGGAACACCGCCAGATCGGGTACATCGCAATTGCCCAGCCAGCGGCTGCCTATGGGTGCGGGATAACGGCGGCGATGCAAATCCTGCCAGCCGAAAACGCCTTTCCACAACCCTTTTTCCAGCCGCATGAAAGGCTTGCCGCAATACCCCAGCACCGCGCGCAAGGTAGCCAGCCCCGGCGTTTTCGCGCCGGAAACAATCGCATGGCGGATGGAATCGAGACGGGAGAACTCGGGTAGGAAATAATCCACTACAGCCGAAGACAATGCCGGCACAGAGCTCGCACCGCTCGCCACCAGCACCCCGGCCAGATGCGCAGCGGCATCCAGCTTGCCGATACCGGCCACGAAATCCCGGCCATCGGCCAGGTCGAGGTAATGGCAACCGGCATCGATGCATGCTTGAGCAACGCGGTAATCCTGTTGCTGGAATGGCCCGGCGGTATGAATGACGGTATTCACCTCCATCGCAGCCAACTGGCGTGCGAGCGAGGTCACGTCGGCATCGAGCGCCATCCCCTGCCGCTCCGGCAAGCCTATCTCGGCGGCGAACCGGCGCGCCTTGGTTTCATCGCGCCCGGCAATCAGCAGGCGGATATTGCCATCCAGCGCCAACGCGTGGCTGATGTAAGCGCCGAAATTGCCGTACCCCCCGAGAACAAGAACTGTATGCAAGCTCCAACCTTTGCGATAAATGATGGTTGTTGTTATGACTCATTCGGCGCAATGCGCTACGTTTATTAGTGCCCTCGCCGTTGCATACCCCGACTCCCCTATGCCACGCCGAGCAACGGAGCCGGAAAGGGATCAGCGGTGCGCACTGTTCGAGTTCCGCGACAAGCTACGTGTTGTGGCTTGTTAGGCGGGTTGCGCAAGCTCGCCCGTCCTGGCGAGCAGCGCGGGGGACCCGAAGGGGGCGTGGCGCTGGGGTGCCTTTTCCTTTGGTTACTTTCCCTTGGACAAAGGAAAGTAACTCGCCTGCCGGGCAAAACCGGCGGTTTTAGCGTTTCTCAACCTGGGAAACGTCCCGTACCGCCCCCTTCGCCGCCGATGTCGTCATCGCCGCATAAGCCCGCAATGCCGGCGACACCACACGTTCGCGATTAACCGGTTTCCAGGCCTGCGCGCCCTTGGCTTCCATCGCCTTGCGGCGGCTTTCCAGTTCTTCCACTGAAACGTCCAAATGGATACGGCGGTTGGGGATGTCGATCTCGATGGTGTCGCCCTCTTCCACCAGGCCAATCGCACCGCCCTCGGCCGCTTCGGGAGAAGCGTGACCGATGGAAAGGCCGGAGGTGCCGCCGGAGAAGCGGCCATCGGTGAGCAGGGCGCATTCCTTGCCCAGGCCCTTGGACTTCAAGTAGCTGGTCGGGTACAGCATTTCCTGCATGCCGGGGCCGCCGCGCGGGCCTTCGTAGCGGATCACCACCACATCGCCGGCAACGATCTGGTCGTTGAGGATGCCTTCCACGGCGGCGTCCTGGCTTTCAAAAATACGGGCACGCCCGGTGAACTTGAGGATGCTGTCATCCACGCCGGCGGTCTTGACGATGCAGCCGTCGAGCGCGATGTTGCCATGCAGCACGGCCAAGCCGCCGTCCTGCGAGTAAGCGTTCGCCTTGTCGCGGATACAGCCTTCGGCACGGTCTTCGTCCAGCTCGGGATAACGCATCGACTGGCTGAACGCGATGGTGGTCGAGACGCCGCCTGGCGCTGCGCGGAAGAAATCGCGTACGGCGCTGTCCTGCGTGCGGCGGATATCCCACTGGTCCAGGGCCGCAGCCATGCTAGGGGCATGCACCGTCGGCACATCGCGACGGATCAGGCCGGCGCGGTCGAGTTCGCCCAGAATCGCCATCACGCCGCCGGCACGATGCACGTCTTCCATATGGTATTTCTGTGTGGCGGGCGCCACCTTGGACAGGCAGGGCACGCGGCGGGAAATGTGGTCGATGTCGGCCATCGTGAAATCCACGCCGGCCTCGTGCGCCGCTGCCAGCAGATGCAGCACGGTGTTGGTCGAGCCGCCCATGGAGACGTCCAGGCTCATCGCATTCTCGAAGGCCTCGAAGGTCGCGATGGAACGCGGCAGCACGGAGGCGTCGTCCTGTTCGTAGTAGCGCTTGGCGAGATCGACGATCAAACGGCCGGCGCGCAGAAAAAGCTGCTTGCGGTCGGCATGGGTGGCCAGCGTGGAACCATTGCCGGGCAGGGACAAACCGAGCGCTTCGGTCAGACAGTTCATCGAGTTGGCGGTGAACATGCCGGAGCAGGAACCGCAGGTCGGGCAGGCGGAGCGCTCGACCTCGGCCACATCGGCGTCGCTGACATGGCTGTCCGCCGCCTCGACCATCGCATCCACCAGATCCAGCTTGCGCACTACGCCATTCCAATTGACCTTACCGGCTTCCATCGGGCCGCCGGAGACGAACACGACGGGGATGTTGAGGCGCAGCGCGGCCATCAGCATGCCAGGGGTGATCTTGTCGCAATTGGAAATGCACACCAGCGCGTCGGCGCAGTGCGCGTTGACCATGTATTCCACGCTGTCGGCGATCAGGTCGCGGCTGGGCAGCGAATACAGCATGCCGCCGTGGCCCATCGCAATGCCGTCGTCGACCGCAATGGTGTTGAACTCCTTGGCGACGCCGCCGGCCTTTTCGATTTCGCGCGCGACCAATTGGCCCATGTCCTTCAGGTGCACGTGGCCGGGCACGAACTGCGTAAATGAGTTGGCAACAGCGATGATGGGCTTGGTGAAATCCTCGTCCTTCATCCCGGTGGCGCGCCACAGTGCGCGCGCGCCGGCCATGTTGCGGCCGTGGGTGGTGGTCCTGGAACGGTACTGGGGCATGATGAACCTCGGGAAAACGTATAATCTTGCAATTTTACTCCATATTAAGACGCCGAGACTCTATGCTTGTTCACCCGCAATTCGATCCCATCGCCATCCATCTCGGTCCTTTCGGCATCCATTGGTACGGTTTGATGTATCTCATCGGTTTTCTCGGTGTGCTGTTTCTCGGCAAATGGCGCATCCGGCGCAATCCCGACTGCATCGTTAGCGAGCGCGATCTCGACGACATGCTGTTTTACGGCGCGCTAGGGGTGATTTTGGGCGGTCGACTGGGCTACGTGTTGTTCTACCAGCCGGGCTATTACCTCAGCCATCCTTTGGAAATCCTTTTCGTATGGCAGGGCGGCATGTCCTTCCACGGCGGGTTTCTCGGCGTGCTGGTGGCGATGTGGCTGTTCGTGCGCAAGACCGGCAAGCACTGGCTGGCGGTGATGGACTTTGTCGCGCCATTGGTACCGCTCGGCCTCGGCGCCGGGCGACTCGGCAACTTCATCAACGGCGAGCTTTGGGGCCGCGCCACCGACGTGCCGTGGGCAGTCGTCTTTCCACAGGTAGACAACCTGCCACGCCACCCATCGCAACTCTACGAACTCGGCCTGGAAGGCATCGCACTGTTCCTGCTGCTGTGGATCTACTCCAGCAAGCCGCGCCCGGTGGGTACCGTTTCCGGATTGTTCCTGATCGGCTACGGCGCGTCGCGCTTCGTCGTGGAGTTCGCGCGCGAACCTGACAGTTTTCTTGGCCCATTGGCGCTGAGCATGAGCATGGGACAGTGGCTGAGCCTGCCGATGATACTGATCGGTATCTGGATGCTGCGCCGTGCCTTGACAAAAAATAGCTGATTTTTTGTCACACAATTGTCACATTGACGTCATATAGTGAGCAGCATCTTAGTTCGGTAAAGGAAATCCGATGCCCGCCAACATATTGATTATTGAAGACGAACCGGCCATCCAGGAGCTGTTGACGCTCAACATCACCCAAGCTGGCCACAACCCGATCCGCGCCTTGAGCGTGGAGCAGGCGCAGCAACTGATGCGCGAAACCATGCCCGATTTGATCCTGCTCGACTGGATGTTGCCCGGCATGAGCGGCATCGAGTTCGCGCGCCGCCTCAAGTCGGACGAATACAGCAAGAATATCCCCATCATCATGCTGACTGCGCGCAGCGAGGAAATCGACAAGATTCGCGGTCTCGATGTCGGCGCCGACGATTATGTCACCAAGCCCTTCTCGCCGCGCGAACTGAACGCTCGCATCAAGGCCGTGCTGCGCCGCCGTGCGCCGCAGATGACGGACGACCCCATCGAATCCGGCACGCTGCGCCTCGACCCGGTCACCCACCGCGTCACCGGCAACGGTATCCAGCTCGACCTCGGCCCGACGGAGTTCCGCCTGCTGCACTACCTCATGTCCAATCCCGAGCGCGTGCACTCTCGTTCGCAAGTGCTGGATCGCGTCTGGGGTGACCGCGTGTTTGTCGAAGACCGCACCGTTGACGTCCACATTCGTCGTCTGCGCCAAGCTCTTACCGCGTCGGGGCACGAGGAAATGATTCAGACCGTGCGCGGCGTTGGCTACCGTTTCTCGGCGAAGTAACCGATAATACGCGTCCAATGAAGCTGTAACCGTTGCACGCAACCCTCGCAGCTTCCTAGAACTGGATGCCAACTACATGCATGAATTCCGCTGGCGCCTGCTATGGCTGTCAATTCCCATATCGCTGCTCTGCCTGCTCCTTTGGCCCTTGCTCGGCCTGGAGTACGCCCTTGGAACCCTGGCCTTCGCAGCGATTGCTTACCTGATCGCGCATTTCTACTGGCTTGAAAAATTTGCCGTGTGGCTGAAGCAGCCCGCACTAGCTGCCATGCCAATTGGATCGGGCATCTGGGAAGACGTGTTTGCCGCGCTTTATCAGGAAATCCGCCGCCAAACCAGCAGCCACACGGAGCTGACCTCCGCACTGGAGCGCTTCCAGCATGCAGCCAGCGCCTTGCCCGACGGCGTGGTGCTGCTCAACAATAGTGACCAGATCGAGTGGTGCAATCCGCCGGCGGAGATTCAGTTGGGACTGAACCCCGCACAGGATACGGGCCAGCCCATCGGTTACCTGGTCCGCCAGACCGAATTCATCAGCTATCTTCAGGCGCAGGACTACGCCGAACCGATCAAGCTCAACACCTTGCGCAACCCGGACATCACACTGGAAATCCAGCTGATCCCCTTCGGCGACAAACAAAAGCTGCTGCTGTGCCGCGACATCACGCCGATGGAAAAAATCGAAACCATGCGGCGCGATTTCATCGCCAATGTTTCCCACGAGCTGCGCACGCCGCTAACCGTGGTCGGCGGTTTCCTCGAAACGATGGAGGACATGGACAGCGGCATCCCGGAAAACATGCGCCAATATTACAAGCTGATGCAGGAGCAAACCCTGCGCATGCGTCGCCTAGTGGAAGACCTGCTGACGCTGTCGCAACTCGAAAGCAACCAGACCACGCCGCAGGAAACCGAAATCGATGTACCTTCCTTGCTCGGCATGTTGATGACTGAAGGCGAAAGCTTGAGTGGCGGCCGACATCGTTTGAAGATGGAGGCAGACAAGAACCTCAACCTCAATGGCGCAACCGAAGAATTGCATAGCGCTTTCGGTAACCTGGTCAGCAACGCTATCCGCTACACCCCGGAAAGCGGCGACATCACGCTAAAATGGGGGCTGCGTGGGGATAATGCGGTCTTCAGTGTCACCGACACCGGCCTCGGCATCGAGCCCGAGCACATCAGTCGCCTGACGGAGCGTTTCTATCGCGTCGACCGTAGCCGCTCGCGCGCCACCGGCGGCACCGGGCTCGGCCTGTCCATTGTCAAGCACATTCTGACGCGGCACCAAGCCAAGTTGGAGATCCAGAGCGAAATCGGCAAGGGCAGTACATTCAGTGCCGTATTTCCTGCCACGCGGGTGATTCGCAAGGACTTGATCGAGACCTGAATACCGAGGAGCCGTCCATGTCGCTGGAAAGTTGGGAGTTGATGAGCTATGTGGTCACCGTGATCGGCCTGCCGCTGGCAATCGCGGTATTCCTGTACGAACAGCGCAAGGAGCGGGAAAACGAGGAGGAAGAGGTCTATCAGTTGCTGTCGGACAACTACCAGGACTTCCTCAAGGTGGCGCTGGAGAATCCCGACCTGCGGCTATTCTCGATTGAAAGCACCACTACCCTCAATGAGGATCAGAAAGAGCGGCAGCTCATCATCTTCGTAATGCTGACATCGCTATTCGAGCGCGCTTACCTGCTGCTGTATGAGGATGACATGTCACCCAAGCAGCAGCGCCGCTGGAACTCATGGGAAGACTATCTGCAGGAATGGTGCAGCCGCCCGGATTTCCGCGCAAACCTGACGCGCTTGATGCACGGCGAGGACCCGAGTTTTGTCCGTTACGTGGAGCATCTCGTTTCCACGCAGGCGCCAGTTAACTCATAGTAGTGCTGGCGTACCGCCGGCCTACCCCAACGCGGAGCTGGGCAGTTGTCGTCAGAAGACCCACACAACGAAGGCCAGCTCAGGCCTTCGGTTCGAAACTCAAAGACGCCGAATTGATGCAATAACGCAGTCCCGTCGGCGGCGGACCGTCCGGGAATACATGCCCTAGATGGGCGTCGCAAACATTGCAAATCACCTCGGTACGTATCATGCCGTGAGAAATATCGCGTTTCTCGCGCACATTTTCCGGGTTGAGCGCCTTGAAGTAGCTGGGCCAGCCGCAACCGGAATCGAACTTGGTATCCGACTCGAACAGCGGCGTGCCGCAGCAGACGCAGGTATAAATGCCGTGTTCGTGATGATGAAGATAAGCCCCGGTACCGGGACGCTCGGTCGCGGCGTGGCGCGTGACTTCGTACTGCGTCGGCGTGAGTTGCGCCTTCCACTCCGCATCAGGTTTCACTACCTTGTCCATGGCAGTTCTCCTCGTCGTACTTTTTTGCACCGCCAATACCCCCAGAGCATCCAGCAAAGACTTCATGGCGGACTTCTCATTTGGCGTTCCGGGCGTATGACGGCAAATAGTTTTTAAAACTTACAACAAGACCTTCTCGATGCCGCCCTGGTTGGCCTTCGCTACGTAATCCTCCATCCAGTTCGGACCGAGAATATTCTTCGCCAGCTCGACCACGATGTAATCGGAACCGATGCCGGTGTCCTCCTCGTAGCGTTGCAGGCCTTGCAGGCAGGAGGGGCAAGAGGTCAGTATCTTCACTTCCTGCTCCGGCGCACCCGGCGTCAGGCCGAGCTTCTTCATGCCTTTTTCCAGCTCTTCCTGCTTACGCATCTTGACCTGGGTGGCGATGTCCGGACGCGCCACGGCAAAGGTGCCGGACTCGCCGCAGCAGCGGTCGTTCAACGGCACATCCACGCCCATCAGCGCCTGCGTTACCTTGGCCGATGCGTAGGTCTTCATCGGTGTGTGGCACGGCTCGTGATACATGTACTGCACGCCCTGCACGCCTTCCATTTTGACACCCTTTTCCATCAGGTATTCGTGGATGTCGAGCAGGCGGCAGCCGGGGAAGATCTTCTCGAACTCGTACTTCAGCAGCTGATCCATGCAGGTGCCGCAGGACACGATCACGGTCTTGATGTCGAGGTAGTTCAGCGTGTTGGCGACGCGGTGGAACAGCACGCGGTTTTCCGCGGTGATTTCCTGGCCCTTGTCGTGGTTGCCGGCCGAGGTCTGCGGGTAGCCACAGCACAGGTAGCCCGGCGGCAATACGGTGATCGCGCCGGTCTCGTACAGCATCGCCTGCGTGGCGAGGCCGACCTGCGAGAAGAGACGCTCCGAGCCGCAGCCGGGGAAGTAGAACACGGCATCCGAATCCTCGCCCACCTTCTGCGGGTTGCGGATCACCGGCACCATGGTGTCGTCCTCCAGCCCCAGCAACGCGCGCGAAGTCTTGGTCGGCAGCGCCTTGGGCATCGGCCGGTTAAGGAAGTGGATCACCTGCGTCTTGATCGGTGCCTTGCCGGTGGTTGCCGGCGGGCGCTTCTTGATCGGGCTGACCAGCTTTTTGGTCACCTTGTGGGCAAGACGTTGCGCCCAGTAGCCGAACTGGATCATGCCGACACGCAGCGCCTTGATCGTCGCTGGATCCTTGGCATTGAGGAAAGCCATCGATGCCGCCGTACCCGGGTTGAACGCCTTCTTGCCCTGCTTGCGCAAGAAATTGCGCATCGCAATCGATACGTCGCCGAAATCGATATCCACCGGGCAGGGGTTTTTGCACTTGTGACACACCGTGCAATGGTCGGCGACGTCATTGAACTCGTCGAAGTGCATCAAGGAAATGCCACGCCGCGTTTGCTCCTCGTACAAGAAAGCCTCGATCAGCAGCGACGTTGCCAGGATCTTGTTGCGCGGGCTGTACAGCAGATTGGCGCGCGGCACGTGCGTGGTGCACACCGGCTTGCACTTGCCGCAGCGCAGGCAGTCCTTGATGGAATCGGCGATGCCGCCGATCTCCGACTGCTCCATGATGATGGACTCCTGCTCCAGCAGGCCGAAGCTGGGCGTGTAGGCATTGCGCAGGTCCGCGCCTTCCATCAGCTTGCCCTGGTTGAAGTGCCCCTCCGGGTCGACCTTGCGCTTGTACTCGGCAAAGGTATCGATGACGGTCTGGTCAAGGAACTCCATCTTGGTAATGCCGATGCCGTGCTCGCCGGAGATCACGCCGCCGAGGTCGGTCGCCAATTGCATGATACGCGCGACAGCGGCATTGGCTTCCTGCAGCATGCCGTAATCGTCGGAATTGACCGGGATATTGGTGTGCACATTGCCGTCGCCGGCGTGCATGTGCAGCGCGACGAACACGCGGCTCTTCAGCACGGTCTTGTGGATTTCGTCGAGCTTTTCCAGGATATGCAAATACTCGCGCCCGGTAAAAATCTGATGCAGCGGCTTACGCACTTCGCGCTTCCAGGACACGCGCAGATGATGTTCCTGCACTGCGCGGAATACCGGCAGCAATTCGCCGAGGCCGATCTTGGAGATCAGTTCCTGCGCCAGCGTGCCGAACTCGTGCAGCGGCGAATCGAGGCCGCCGAGAATGTTTTGCCAGTGGACGCGGGTCTCCTGAACCAATTGCAGCGCCTGTGCGCGCTTGGCAACAACCATGTCCGGATCCGCCTGGGTGTCCTCGTCTTCCAGCAACGGCAGGTCGCCTTGCAGGAAGGTTTCCAGCGCATCCAGCAGCTTCAGCTTGTTCTTGATCGACAACTCGATATTGATGCGCTCGATGCCGTCGGAGTAATCGCCGAGACGCGGCAGCGGAATCACCACATCCTCGTTGATCTTGAAGGCATTGGTGTGCGCGGCGATCGCGGCGGTACGCGCACGGTCCAGCCAGAATTTCTTGCGCGCCTCGGCGGATACGGCAATGAAGCCTTCGCCGCCGCGCGCATTGGCGAGACGGACGATATGCGAAGCAGCTTCGCCGACCGCATTTTCGTCGTCGCTGGCAATGTCCGCGATCAAAACCATCTTGGGACGCTGCGCACGGTTGGCCTTGGTCGCATAGCCGACCGCCTTGAGGTAGCGCTCGTCCAGGTGTTCCAGGCCAGCAAGGATCGCCGACGGGTTCGCGTCGAGGTAATCCTTCACCTCGACGATGGCCGGCACCGCCAGCGCGACCGAGCCGAAGAACTCCAGGCAGATCGTGCGCACGTGCTTGGGCATGCGGTGCAGGATGAAGGTCGCCGAAGTGATCAAGCCGTCGCAGCCCTCTTTCTGCACACCGGGCAGGCCAGCGAGGAATTTGTCGGTGACGTCCTTGCCGAGCCCGGTCTTGCGGAAATGCGGGCCCGGGATCGTCAGGATTTCCGGCTCGCCCTGCAGCGTCTTGCCGTCTGCCTCATAGCGGCTGATACGGAAGCGCGCGGTTTCCGCGTCATGAATCTTGCCGAGATTGTGGTCCAGGCGCTCGACTTCCAGCCAGGTCGCATCCGGCGTCACCATGCGCCACGAAGCCAGGTTATCCAGCGCGGTCCCCCACAGCACGGCCTTCTTGCCGCCGGCGTTCATCGCCACGTTGCCGCCGATGCAGGAGGCGTCGGCCGAGGTCGGGTCCACCGCAAATTCGAGGCCGGCATCCGTTGCGGCTTCCATCACGCGGCGCGTCACCACGCCAGCACCGCAGCGTATTGTCGGCACAGCATTCGCCACGCCGGGCAAGGCCCGGTAATCGACCGGGCTCAGGCTTTCGAGTTTTTCGGTGTTGATCACCGCCGACATCTTGGTCAGCGGCACGGCGCCGCCGGTATAGCCGGTGCCGCCGCCGCGCGGAATCAGCGTCAACCCGAGTTCGATACATGCCTTGACGATAGGCGCGATCTCTTCTTCGGTATCGGGATTGACCACGACAAACGGGTACTCGACGCGCCAGTCGGTGGCGTCGGTCACATGCGATACGCGCGCGAGTCCGTCGAATTGGATATTGTCCTTGCGGGTAATCTTACCCAGCTTCGCCAGGGTTTGCTTGCGCAGCTTGGCGGTTTGGCGGAACTCTTCCTCGAAGCCGGCCACGGCCTTGCGTGCGGTTTCGACCAGCGTGATGACTTTGGGATTGCTCTGGCTGCGCTCGTCGATGGCCTTGAGGCGATGGTGCAGCGCATCGGTCAACGCCTTTAAGCGCTTGGGGTTCGCCAGCAGGTCATCCTGCAGGTAGGGGTTGCGGGTGACCACCCACAGATCGCCCAGCACCTCGAACAGCATGCGCGCAGACCGGCCGGTCTTGCGCTCGCCGCGCAACTCGTTCAGCACATCCCAGGATTCCGTGCCGAGAAATCGCATGACGATTTCTCGGTCGGAGAACGAGGTGTAGTTATAGGGAATTTCGCGCAGGCGAGTGGTCATGGGCAGAGAGCTGAAAGTTGCCGAAAGGGCTGAATTATAGCATAGTGAAACGGGAAATAACCCTTTGAAATATATATCCATTACTGTGGCGAGAGCATTGTTTTTCAAGGACATTTGGCGCAGGAAATTCTACGTTCCGAATCGGCCTTATATGGGAATGACAAACCCCCGGGAATGGAACAAAATACAACTCATGTACATCAAAGGCTGGCCATGTCTTCATTCAATGCACGCAAGTTACTGATCCCGCTCGTTTTGCTCGCCCTGCTTGGAGCGCTGGTCTATTTTGTCACCGACAAGAACCAGGCGCCGGAGGTGAAATTCACCACCATTACCGGGCAAGAAATCGACATGCAGGATTTGCGTGGCAAGATCGTGCTGGTCAACTTCTGGGCGACAACCTGCTCCGGCTGCATTGCCGAAATGCCCAAGCTGATCGAGACTTACAATCGCTATCACAAGCAAGGTTTCGAGCTCGTCGCGGTGGCGATGGCATACGACCCACCCAGCCACGTAGCGAACTACACCAAAAAGAACGGATTGCCGTTTCCCGTCGCGCTCGACCTGCAAGGCGAGCTGGCCGCGGCATTCAACGATGTCAAACTGACGCCGACCGCCTTCGTCATCGACAAGGACGGCCGTATCGTGCGCAACGTGGTGGGCGAGCTGGATTTCCAAGCCCTGCACGCCATGCTCGATGAACAGCTGGGGAGGAAAATCTGATGGACTTCAAACAACAGTTTATATACCAGATCGACTACCAGCACTGGGCCAACGACGCGCTGTTCAACGCGCTGGATCGCCTGGATCCCGAAGCCCGCATCAGCCAGCAAAAGCTCTATTTCGGCAGCCTGCACAACAATATCGACCACCTGTTGTTCTTCTACGGCAAGTGGTTCGCCCGGCTCAAGGGCGAACAACAGGCGATCGGCTATACCGGTACCGTCCATTACGACTGGCGCGATCTCAAGAACAGCATGCGCCGCGACATCCGGGAAATGCAGCGCTGGCTCGAGCACCAGCCGCAAGACTTCTTCGACGATCGCCTGTTTTTCAACCGCACGCGCAGCGGCGAGGAAAACAGCATCTGGGTGCGCGATGCGCTGACGCACATCTTCACCTATGCGGCAACCGAACGGGGCAATCTCGCGGCGATCGCCAGCACGCTGGGCGCCCCTTTTCCGGACCTTTCCTACTACAACTACCGCCACGAAATGGGCGAGCATCTGCACAACATGCGCAAGGCTGCGCCGAGCGCTAGCGTCAGCGGTCTTTAGAACGTGCTGTGGATCAAATCGCTGCACCTCGTTTTCGTGACCAGCTGGTTTGCCGGGCTGTTCTACCTGCCCCGCTTGTTCGTCAATCACGCCATGGTGGATGACGCTGCCACCGCCGGCCGTCTGCTGTTGATGGAACAGAAACTCTACCGCTTCATGACGCCGCTGGCCGTGCTGGCGCTCGGTTTCGGAGCATGGCTCTGGCTGGGCTACGGCATCACGGGCGGCTGGTTACATGCAAAGTTGGCCTTGGTCGCGGTACTGATCGGCTATCACTACTATTGCGGCCGGCTACTGAAGGATTTTGAGCAAGGCCGCAATCGCCATGGCCACGTCTGGTATCGCTGGTTCAACGAGCTGCCGGTATTGATCCTGCTCGCCGTGGTTCCTCTCGCCATCGTCAAACCTTTCTGATCACGGAACCCTTATGCTGCATTCCGACTGGCTACTGAAGATGCTCGACAAGACCGGGTACACCCCGCGCGAGCGCGTGCTGGCGCTATTCGACATTTTGCAGGACTGGGCGACGGCTCCCGGACTGAAAACCGGGACGGGCATGACCGGCTCGGAAAATGCGCTCATCGCTTACCTGGCCCGCCAATTGACGGCCCTCCGCCTGCCGGAAGCCGAGATATTGGCCGCTCAGATTTATTTCATTGCTTTGGGTGCATTGCACACCGCCGGAACAGGCGAATGTGACAATGCCTTCCTTCAGGGAAGGCAAGCTGCCGCGGTACTGCTGGATGCACATCGCCCTCCTCGCCGAGTAAATACGGGGGCCGCCGTAGTAGCCTCTCTGTTTGTACTAGTTTCAGCCGTTTTCATTGCGGCAGGAGACTATCCTGTCGCGCCATCGCAACCGATGGCAACGCGATCGATGCCAACCGACATCGGGGCATTTCGGCCCGTCACAGCCCGCCTCGGCAGCAGCCCGGACCAGGTCGCATCGCTGAACGACTCGCTGGAACGCATGCGGCGCGGCGTATGCCAATACCCCCAGGCGTTGATGCTAGCCCCCGAGGCGCGAGCCGTTTTCCTGGAGAACGTCGTCAATGGCTCCGTTCCGACCGACGCCGGCCAGATCCGTGAAGCACGCCTGCTGGCGCAGAAAGTCGAATGCTATTACGCGCCGGTGGCAATGACTGCGCTGTAGCGTCTATACCGTACGGTAATTTCCAAGCCCCTTCCCGAATGCTTGCTCCAGCCTGTAGACGGGCTTAATATACAGACCTGTACACTAACGGACATTGCCACTTTGTCTGCATTGCGCGAAAAAATCCTGAATGTTGCTTCCGACTTGTTCCAGACCCGGGGGATCAACTCGACCGGCGTAGACACCATTGTCGCCGTCGCCGGCACGACCAAAATGACGCTGTACAAGCACTTTCAAACCAAGGAAAACCTGATCCTTGAAGTGCTGAAGCGCCATAATCAGGAGTTCCGCGACTGGCTGGCGGAAAAGCTCGGAGAATCCTCGCGCACGCCAGACAAAAAACTGCAGGCGCTGTTCGATTACATCGAGGAATGGATGGCCGCACCGGAGTTCCGCGGCATGCCTTTCCTCAAGGCATCGGCAGAATTCCCCAACGAAGAAAACCCGGTGCATCGCCTTTCCACGGAACAAGCCAGGCAATTCCGGCAATACCTGGGGACACTTGCACAGGAGGCCGGCGCGCATGACCCCGAAACCCTGGCGCTGCAGCTTTCCATGCTGATCGAAGGCGCGATGCTGGCCGAGCAGATGCGTCGTGGCTCCGGCGCCGCCAAACACGCGAAGAAAGCCGCGCGCGTGCTGATAGAAGCTGCGCTCAAACGATAAGTTGCTGTATTTCCAGTGGGTGGCGGATAATGCCGCATTTTCCACACTTCCAATAAAGACATGCAAACCCTGATCTGCGGCTCACTCGCTTACGACACCATCATGGTGTTCCCGGACCACTTCAAGCATCACATCCTGCCGGAAAAGATCCATATCCTGAACGTCGCCTTTCTGGTGCCGGAAATGCGCCGCGAATTCGGCGGAACGGCCGGCAATATTGCCTACAACCTGAACCTGCTGGGCGGAAAACCGCTGATAATGGCAACCGTCGGGGACGATTTCGGCCCCTACGCCGAACGACTCAAGACGATCGGCATCAAAGCGAATCATGTACGCCATATTTCCGGCAGCTATACCGCACAGGCCTTCATTACCACCGACCTCGCCGATAACCAGATCACCGCTTTCCACCCGGGCGCGATGAACAATTCGCACGAAAACAGCGTGAAGGATACGCAAGACGTCAGCCTCGCCATCATCGCTCCGGACGGCCGCGATGGCATGTTCCAGCACGCGCGCGAATTGCATGAAGCAGGCATTCCCTTCATGTTCGACCCCGGCCAGGGCTTGCCGATGTTCAATGGCGAAGAGCTGATGCAATTCCTCGGCATGGCGGATTATCTCGCGGTGAACGACTACGAAGCGCAGATGATGCAGGAGAAGACCGGTCAAACGATGGAGTCGCTGGCACAACAGGTCAAGGCACTGATCGTCACGCGCGGTGCGGAAGGCTCGATCATTTATGCCGAAGGTCAACGCTTCGACATTCCCTGCGTTGAAGCAGATACGGTACTCGATCCCACCGGCTGTGGTGACGCCTATCGTGCAGGATTGGTTTACGGCATCCAGCAGGGTTGGGATTGGCAGCGCACCGGACAATTGGCAGCAGTCATGGGCTCGATCAAGATCGCGAGCCGCGGCGGGCAAAACCACGCACCAGCGCGTGAGGACATTGCGGCACGTTACCGGAAAGCATTCGGAGCGGAGCTGGTTTTAGTTTAGGAGAACGATCATGGCTAGGTATTTACGCATTTTCATCGTCCTGTGCCTCGGCGCATTGCTCGCCGCCTGCGCCAGCAGCAATTCCGGCGGAGCCTATACACGCAGCCAGACGCGGCAAGTACAAACCGTCAAGATGGGTGTCGTCGAGAGCGTGCGCCTGGTGCAAATCGAAGGTACCGGCAGCCCGGTCGGCACCGGCACCGGCGCTGTAGTAGGCGGCATTGCCGGCAACTCCATGGGCGGCGGGCGTGGCCGGGCCATCACGACCGTGATCGGCGCAGTGGCTGGCGGACTTGTCGGCGCCGCAGCGGAAGAAGGCATTACCCGCAAGGATGGCGTGGAAATCACCGTCCAACTGGATAAGGGCCCGATGCTCGCCATCGTGCAGGAAGCCGATGAACAGTTTCACCCGGGCGACCGCGTGCGTGTACTCGAAGGCGGCGGTGTGACCCGCGTCAGCCATTAAGAGCCTGTTTCAATAGATTTCATCCAAGCTTAAAGTAGCCGTCACCATTCTGTAACGCCCGCCGCATAAAGTTGCGCCGATTATTTATCGGAGCAACTTTATGCTTGAGCAGCAAAAAGCGCTTGCAGCGCAAAACGAATCTTCTTCCCTTTATTTCAGCCTCGCCCGCAGCCCTTCCGAAATCCGCGAGGCCCAAGCCTTGCGTTATCGAGTTTTTGCAGAAGAAATGGGGGCGCAATTGCCGGGCAACGAACGTCTTGACCGAGACGGATTCGACCCTTTTTGTGACCACCTGCTGGTACGCGACCGCGAGAATGGCAAAGTCGTCGGCACCTATCGCATTCTCAGCCCGGAAATGGCCAACGAAGCGGGCGGCTATTATTCCGCCGGCGAATTCGACTTGACCCGGCTGGAACCTCTCTTCGACCGCACCGTGGAAGTCGGCCGCGCCTGCGTGCATCCGGATTACCGCAATGGCAGCACCATCGCCCTGCTGTGGGCCGGACTCGCACGCTACATGCTGCTGAACCGCTACGATTACCTGATCGGCTGCGCCAGCATCAGCATGGCCGACGGTGGACACCTCGCCGCCAGCCTCTATAATAGGCTCAAGAATGATTACCTCGCCCCGGCCGAATACCGTGTCTTCCCTCGTTGCCCTTTACCTCTCGACGCGTTGCAAAACGATCTCGACGCGCCTTGCCCGGCACTGGTTAAAGGCTACCTGCGCCTGGGCGCCTACATGTGCGGCGATCCGGCATGGGATCCCAGCTTCAACACGGCGGACCTGCTGGTAATGCTGCCGATCTCGCGCATGAACCGGCGCTACGCCGAACACTTCCTCAAGCGGCCTTGAGCGGAGAACGCACCTCACTACCCAGGCGACTGTGGCGGCTGATGCGTCTCATAGCGCATTTGCTGCATGGAATTATCACTGCGACATTCGTGTTGTCCCGCGCGACGCCGGAACAACGAGAACGGCGCATCCAGCAGTGGTGCAAGAAAATCCTCGTCATCCTGAATATCCGCGTCGTCACGAGCGGGCAACTTCCGGATGCACGCACAACGCGCACGCTGTTCGTTTCGAACCATATTTCCTGGATAGACATCTGGGCCCTGAAGCAGCTGCATCCCATGCGCTTCGTCGCCAAATCGGAGATACGCGAATGGCCGGTTATCGGCTGGCTGGCAGAAAAATCGGGCACCTTGTTCATCGCGCGCCACAAGCGTCAGGAAGTCGGGCGCACGATGAATAGCGTAGAACAGGCACTGTCGCAGGACGACTGCCTGTGTTTTTTCCCGGAAGGCACAACCACCGACGGTACGCAGCTGCAACCCTTCAAATCCAGTCTGTTTCAGGCCGCGGTAAACGCCAACGCTTTCGTCTGGCCGCTGGCGATACATTATCCCGATGCATCGGGCGGCACGAATACCGAAGTGGCTTATTGGGGGGATATTACGATGCAGCAATCGTTATGGGCGGTGCTGCGCCAGAAGAAGATTGTCGTCGAACTCCGCTTCGCCGCCCCGCTTCCGGCCGCCGGGCAAGAGCGGCGGCATCTGTCGCATCACGCTAGGCAGGCCATTGCTTCCCGATTGCCTCTTGCTCGACACAAGGCACCTGGAACAGGCGCCGATCTTCCAGACGCACCGCACTGAGCTGACCGCCCCAGAGGCAACCCGTATCCAGCGCGATCAAATTGTCGCGCAGCATCAACCCCAGTGCCGACCAGTGGCCAAACAACAGCGTCTTGTCGGTCGCCTTGCGGCCGGGAACCTCGAACCATGGCATCAGCCCGTCGGGCATCTTTTCCAGTTCGCCCTTGAAGCGGAAATCCATCACGCCGTCGGCGCTGCAAACGCGTAAACGGGTCAAGGCATTGGTCACGATGCGCAAACGGTCCATGCCGCGGACCCCATCTTCCCAGCGGTCCGGCTGATTGCCGTACATCTGCGCCAGGAAATCGCGGTAATTGTCGCCGCGCAACGCCAGCTCGACCTCGTGCGCCAGTTCAAGCACCTGCTCGCTCTCCCATTGCGGTAACAACCCGGCATGCACCATCAGGTATTCGTCTTCGCCGTAGGCCATGGAACGATGCCGCAGCCAAGCCAACAACTCATCGCAATCCGGCGCTGCCAGCAATGACTGCACGGTATCGCTATGGTGCGGTGGAACGAAGCCTTCCGCCACGGCCAGCACATGCAGATCGTGATTGCCGAGCACTACGCGCAGCGACGTCTCGTGCTGTTTAGCCCAGCGTAAAATCGCCACCGAGTCGGGGCCGCGATTGATGAGATCGCCCACCAGCCACAGCTGGTCACGGGACGGATTGAAATCTATCTCTTCCAGCAAATGCCTGAAGGAAGCGAAACAACCCTGGATATCGCCTACTGCGTAGGTAGCCATGATTCGGAACTTTAATAAAAAAGCCCGCTATTCAGCGGGCTGGCGATGATCACTTGGCCGGGGCCGGAGCAGCTGCTTCGGCAGGCGCTGCGGCTTCTGGGGCAGGAGCCGCCTCTGCGGCGGCGGCCTCGGGGGCCGCAGGCGGTTCCGGAGCCTTGAAATCAGCGCCGGACTTGTTGGCCATGTAGACCACGGCACTCGCCACTTCATGATCGCTCAGGTCGGGGCTGCCGCCGCGTGCGGGCATCATGCGGACGCCTTCGATAGCATGCTTGACCAGGGTCTCGTAGCCTTGGGCGATACGCGGGCCCCATGCCCCGTTGTCGCCAATTTTGGGAGAACCGAGCGCGCCTGCAGCATGGCAGGCGGCACAGATTGCCTGAACCACTTCTTCGCCGCTTTTTTGCTGAGTCGCACCGCCGCCGGTGGCTGCAAGATTCACTTCTGCGACCGGCTTGATGCGCTCCACAACGGCGGCCTCGGAGGCGGTCGAATTGCTCTCTTCGATATGGCTGGCCTGAATGCCGGTCATCATTTTATAGACCAGGAAAAACACCAATGCCGGAGCAAAAAGGCCTCCGAGCAAAGCAAGAACAAATTGCTTGACGGTGGTCTTGGGAAATTCGTGGTGCGTGCTCATGGGCCTAAATTCCTAAAATGGGGTAAAAAATGTTCAATTATACTGGTATCCCCGCACCCGGACAAAGCACAGGGACTGGGCATTTGCTATAATTCGGGCACGCGCCCGTAGCTCAGTTGGATAGAGTATTGGTTTCCGAAGCCAAGGGTCACTGGTTCGAATCCAGTCGGGCGCGCCACCCCTCCCCTTCACTTCTCATCCCTTCTTGTAGCATACCGCGGCAAGTGCTAGTCTTATCAGCGATTTATATATAACAGCAAAAGCTTTCATGTCGTTTCTGACATCTGGGGGGATATGTTGGATAAGTTCGGTGATTGGTTTGCATTAATCGATCCAGCTCCTATCGGAGCCGCATTCGATTGGTCGCCCGGCATTCTCTACTTATACGCATTTTCCGATGTCCTGATCGTCCTTTCCTGTTACTCGATCCCACTGGCATTCGCCTATTTCGTCTGGCATCGCAAGGATTTGCAGCATCGCTGGATCTTCCTGGTTTTTGGTATTTTCATCCTTGCCTACGGCATGACGCATCTGGTTTCGCTGGTATTACTCTGGCATCCGGTCTATTGGCTCGACATTTCCATGAAGCTCCTGACCGCCGCCGTTTCCGTCGGCACCGCTTACATGGTGCTCAAGATTCTTCCCCATGCGCTGAAAATCCCCAACCCGACCCAGCTTGCCGCGGAAGTAGAGGCCGAAATACAGGAACGGCGCGAGGCCTTTGTCGCCCTGAAAACCACCGAGATCTCGCTGCGAGAATCACGCGAGGAATTGCGCAAAGCCAATCTGGAACTGGAAGGACGCGTCGAATCGCGCACGCAGGAGTTAGCGCGGCAAACCGCTGTTCTGCGCCGCATCATCGACTCCATCCCCGACCTGATCATCCTCAAGGACACCAACAGCGCCTATCTCGGCAGCAACAAAGCTTTCGAAGAGTTCACGGGCAAGTCCGAACAGGAGCAGATAGGCAAGACCGATTACGATCTTTTTGACTCCAACCTGGCCGTTACTTTCCGCAGTCTCGACAGGCAAATCCTGGAGTCGGGACAAACCCATAGCCAGGAAGAATGGGTCACCTATCCGGATGGCCGGCAGGCTCTCCTGAGTACGGTGAAAACTCCGTTTTACGGTCCTGACGGTGAAATCCTCGGCCTGGTCGGCATCAGCCGCGACATCACCGATCGGGTAGAGGCAGAAAACTCGTTACGCCAGGCGGCCACGGTATTCGAAAGCACGCGCGAAGGCGTGATCATCACCAACGCCGACAAGTACATCCTGATGGTGAATCGCGCTTTCACGGAAATGCTGGGGTACACCGAAGCGGAAGTGTTGGGGAAATCGACCGATATGCTGCAGTCTCGGCGCCATGACAAGGAATTTTTCCGCCGCATGTGGACGGAGATCAAGACGATAGGGCATTGGCAAGGCGAGGTATGGAATCGTCGCAAGAGCGGCGACGAATTTCCCCAGCTCCTGAGCATCAGCACGGTGAAAGACAACGAAGGCAAGGTCTCGCAGTACGTCAGCGTGTTCACCGACATTTCCAAGATCAAGGAAACCGAAGCGGAACTGGAATTCCTGGCGCACCATGACCCGCTGACCCGACTCCCGAATCGCCGCCTGTTACTCTCGCGCCTCCGCCACGGGATCGAAGTCATCAAACGCGAAGGCGGCATGTTTGCATTGCTGATGCTGGATCTTGACCGTTTCAAGGATGTCAACGACAGCTTCGGGCATGCCACGGGCGATGAGCTGTTGCAACAGGTCGCCGACCGCTTGACGAAACGGTTGCGCACCGTCGATACGCTTACCCGCCTGGGCGGCGATGAGTTCACGGTATTGTTGCAAGGCATCGCCAATCGGGAAGACGCCGGCCGTGTCGCCAGCGAAATTGTCACGATGCTGGGTGAACCATGGTTTCTTTCCAACGGCTTCGAGGTGCGCATAGGCTCCAGCGTCGGCATTACGCTGTATCCCGATCATTGCACGACCGCGGAAGAAATGCTGCAGCAGGCCGACACCGCGCTTTATCAGGCCAAGGAGGAAGGCCGCGGCCGCTTCAAATATTTCTCCGAAGACCTGACTATCGCCGCGCGCGAACGCATCGCCCTTGAGGCGGCATTGCGTCGTGCACTCACAGAGAAAGAGTTTCGCGTTTACTATCAGCCGCAAATCGATATCGCATCGGGCGAGCTCGTAGGCGCGGAAGCCCTGCTGCGCTGGCAGCATCCGGAAGAGGGCATGATGTTGCCCAGCCGCTATATTTCCGTCGCGGAGGAAACCGGGTTGATAGGCGCCATCGGCGATTGGGTGTTGATGGAAACCTGCATTCAGGGCAAGAAATGGCTGGATACGGGGCATAAACCGATCACGCTGGCCGTCAATCTTTCGCCCCAGCAATTCCATCACAAGGATATTACTGCCACTGTCGCACGCACCCTGGAGGAAACCGGTTTTCCGGCGCAGTTACTCGAGCTGGAACTGACCGAAACCATTCTGATCAAGCGCGAACAGGATGCCGTGGAAAAAATGCATCACATGCGCGAGCAAGGCATCCGCCTGGCGATCGACGATTTCGGTACCGGCTACTCGTCGCTCTCCTACCTCAAGCGCTTTCCCCTCGATGTGCTCAAGATCGACAAGAGCTTCGTCGACGACATTCCCGAACATCGCGACGACATGGAAATTGCCAATACCGTCATCGCCATCGGCCACACCCTCGGCTTCAAGGTACTGGCAGAAGGCGTTGAAACGCGGGAGCAGCTCGAGTTTCTCAGGGAGCAAGGCTGCGATTTATACCAGGGCTACCTGATGAGCCCGCCGCTGCCTGCAGATGAATTCGAAAAGTTGCTTGCTTCAAGCTCAACACTAGAGCCTGCCGCATAAAAAAACAGCCCCAACTGGGGCTGTTTTTAATGTTGGTTCAATCGCCTTAACTCAACTTGCCGTGGCACTGCTTGTATTTCTTGCCTGAGCCGCAGGGACACGGGTCATTGCGGCCGATCTTGGCACCGGCGCGCTCAAAAGGCTCCTGCCTGGCCTCTTCTCCTTCGGCAGCATCCTCGCCGCCGGCCAGCGCCGCTTCGTAATCGGCATGCTGGTAGCGTACGTTCTCAAGCTCCGTCGGCTTTTCGACCACTTCTTCCATATCGGCCTGGCTCTTGATCTGCACCATCATCGTGACCTGCGTCACTTCACCTTTCACCACTGTGAGCAGATTGGAGAACAATTCGAATGCTTCGCGCTTGTACTCCTGCTTGGGATTCTTCTGTGCATAGGAGCGCAGATGAATGCCTTGGCGCAAATGATCGAGTGCCGCCAAGTGTTCGCGCCAGTGATTGTCCAGGCTTTGCAGCATCACGGCACGCTCGAACTGGTGCATCACGTCTGCACCGGCCTGAGCAATCTTCGCCTGGTAGATTTCTTCCGCAGCCGCAATGACGCGCTCGGTCAGCGTTTCTTCATGTAGATCCGGCTCTTTTTCCAGCCACTCCTGGATCGGCAATGTCAGTCCGACTTCGGCCTCCAGGGATTTCTCCAGTGCAGGCACATCCCACTGCTCTTCCAGGCTGCCTGGCGGGATATGTTCCGCAATCAGCTCAAGAATCACGTCATTGCGCATCGCAACGATGGTTTCCTCGATGTTCGCGGCTTCCAGCAGTTCGTTACGCTGCTGGTAGATCACCTTGCGCTGATCGTTGGCGACATCGTCGTATTCCAGCAATTGCTTGCGGATATCGAAGTTGCGGCCTTCCACCTTGCGTTGTGCGTTTTCGATCGCACGCGTAACCCACGGGTGCTCGATCGCCTCACCCTCCGGCATGTTCAGCTTTTCCATGATCGCAGCAACGCGGTCGCCGGCGAAAATGCGCAGCAACTGGTCTTCCAGCGACAGATAGAAACGGCTGGAGCCGGGGTCGCCCTGACGGCCGGCACGGCCGCGCAACTGGTTATCGACGCGGCGGGATTCGTGACGCTCGGTGCCGATGATATGCAAGCCGCCGGAAGCCAGCACCTGCTCGTGTACCTTTTGCCATTCCGCCCTGACCTCGGCGGTGCGCGCCGCCTTCTGCTCGGCTGTCAGCGCTTCGTCCGCTTCGATGGCGAGGAGGTCCGCTTCCGGGTTGCCGCCCAGCACGATGTCGGTACCGCGACCGGCCATGTTGGTGGCAATGGTGATCATGTTCGGACGGCCAGCCTGTGCAATGATGTGCGCTTCGCGCTCGTGCTGCTTCGCGTTCAACACCTGGTGCGACAGGTTTTCCTTGTCCAGCAGCGCGGAAATCAGTTCCGAATTCTCGATGGAAGTCGTACCCACCAGCACCGGCTGCTTGCGCGTCTGGCATTCCTTGATGTCGTCGATGACCGCATGGTACTTCTCGCCCGAGGTGCGATAGACCTTGTCCATCATGTCCTTGCGTACCATCGGATTGTTGGTTGGAATGACCACCGTTTCCAGACCGTAGATCGAGTTGAACTCGAACGCCTCGGTATCGGCGGTACCGGTCATGCCGGCGAGCTTGCCATACATGCGGAAGTAATTCTGGAAAGTGATCGATGCCAGCGTCTGGTTCTCTTTCTGGATCGCCACGCCTTCCTTGGCTTCCACGGCCTGATGCAGGCCGTCGGACCAGCGGCGGCCGGCCATCATGCGGCCGGTGAATTCGTCGACGATGACGACTTCGCCATCGCGCACCACGTAGTGCTGGTCGCGATGGAACAATGATTGTGCGCGCAAGCTGGCATACAGGTGATGCACCAGCGTGATGTTGGCGGCGTCGTACAAGCTGCCCGCGGTCAGCAGGCCTGCTTCCATCAACAGATTTTCGGCATGCTCGTGGCCCAGTTCGGACATGATGACTTGCTGCGACTTCTCGTCGACCCAGTAATCGCCCTCGCCTTCCTCGGTCTGCTGCCGCACGAGCTTGAGTGCGACAGCGTTGATCGCGGTATAAAGCTGCACACCATCTTCGGACTGGCCGGAAATGATCAACGGCGTACGCGCTTCGTCGATCAGGATCGAGTCCACTTCATCGACCACGGCGAAATTAAGATTGCGCTGCACGCGCTCCTCCTGCGAGTAGACCATGTTGTCGCGCAGGTAGTCGAAACCGAATTCGTTGTTGGTACCGTAGGTAATGTCGGCAGCGTATGCCTGTTGCTTCTCGTCGTGCGGCATTTGCGACAGGTTGACGCCGTAGCTGAGGCCGAGAAAGTTGTATAGCTTGCCCATCCACGCCGCATCGCGGCTGGCGAGGTAATCGTTCACCGTCACCACATGCACGCCCTTGCCGGCCAGTGCATTCAGATACACGGGCAGCGTGCCCACCAAGGTCTTGCCTTCGCCGGTACGCATTTCAGCGATCTTGCCGTAATGCAGCACCATGCCGCCGATCAGCTGCACATCGAAATGTCGCATGCCCAATGCACGGCGACCACCCTCGCGTACCACGGCAAACGCCTCCGGCAACAGCTTGTCGAGCGATTCACCGTTCTGGTAGCGCTGCTTGAACTCTTCGGTCTTGCCGCGCAACTGCTCGTCGGTAAGCGCCTGCATCGCCGGTTCGAGCGCGTTGATATCGCGCACTGCCTGGCTGTATTGCTTGACCAGCCGCTCGTTGCGACTACCGAAAATTTTCTTGAATAGGGTGGATAGCATAAAAGGATGTCGATTTCCCGCAGTAGCGGAACATTATGGTTAGAAGTGGATGGTTAGGACAGAAATTAGCCGTTATTGTTCTTCAGGTATTTGCGCGGATCCAGCGGGACACCGTTGAGCCGCACTTCGTAATGCAGGTGCGGCCCGGTAGAGCGTCCCGTGCTGCCAACCGTGGCAATCGGTTGCCCCTTGCTTACGCGATCCCCGACCTTGACCAAAAAGCCGGATACGTGTGCATAGCGCGTATCGAGGCCAAAACCGTGATCCACGCGGACGATATTACCATAATCCGGTGCTCTTTCCGCCTGGGTGACGATGCCGTCGGCGGCCGCATGTATCGGCGTACCGGCGTCCGCCATGAAATCGAGTCCCTTGTGAAACGCTTGCTGGCCGGTGAAAGGATCAGGGCGCCAACCGTAGCTGGAGGAGTTGTATCCGGCGTTGACCGGCGCGCCGGACGGGAATGTCGTCTTTTTCAGGTTCTGCTGCAAGAGATGCATGCTGATCGCGTCCAACCGCTCGGTGCGCTCCTGCACATCCGCCAGCAATTGCGCTACCTGCTTGTCGATTTCCGCGGAAGAAAGGGGTGCCGTCTGCTCGAGCGGGCCGCCCTGGGCCGGAGGCTCGCTTACATTGATATTCTTGACACCCGCCATTTCGGCCAGCCGCGCGCTCAGGGCATCCAACCGCATAATGCGCGCCTGGATTTCGCCCAGCTGCTGGGCCAGCGCATTCATGTGCTGCTGCTGGTTATGACGGACGGCGTTCAGCAAGCGCACTGGCAGGAGTTCGTTGACGCCGTGGTCCTCGCTGCCTGGCTGTGGCAGAATAAGCGCGGCGGTGATCAATGGCGGCACGCTGATCAGGACCGCCAACAGCAGCAAAAACTGCGGCAACGAAAAGGTCCTGGCTTTCGCCATATTGTTTGATACGAAAATGATATTCACACTTTCCCCTTTACCAGGATACGCCGCTTGCAAACGCGCCCTGGGCGCCCTGCTGCCGAACAAATCCCCGGTTTCCCATCATGCGGCGCCTTAACGCGCTCTTCCGGGATAATGCCGAGCTTCATGCCTTGGCGAACGAGGCCGGCAAATTCACCGGCCTGCAAAAAATCTGGGATGGGATAGTGCCTGAGGCACTGCAACCATACACCCGGGCGGGGGGCGTCAAGCATCGCCGCTTAACGGTTTTCGCCGACAACGGCGCCGTCGCAACCAAGCTCAAACTGCTCACGCCCAACCTGCTAAAAAACTTGCAAAACAAGGGGGTAGAAGTTACTTCAATTCGCATTGAAGTGCAAGTCCAATCTCAGCGCCGCGCCGCGCCGCATGTGGCACGCGCGATCAGCAACAAGGCCGCCGACACCCTCTCCCAACTCGCCGACAATCTACCCGACTCGCCTTTGCGGCAAGCATTGCAACGCCTCGCCGGAAGACGCTGATCCACATGGAGTGGTTACTTTATCTTGCCACGGGATTTATCGGCGGCCTGCTCTCCGGCATGTTCGGTGTCGGCGGCGGAATCATCGTCGTTCCCATCCTCGCGATGCTGTTTACCAGCCTGCATTTTGCGCCGGATCACATCATGCATCTGGCGATAGGCACTTCGCTGGCCGCCATCATCGTGAATTCGATTTCCTCGACTCGCGCACATCACCGGCACGAGAACGTCAACTGGGCCATATTCCGCTACATGGCCCCTACAGGCATTCTGGGCGCAATCTTCGCTAGCTGGCTGGCAGCGCGCATACATAGCGATGACCTACAGCTGCTTTTTGCGATTTTCGAATGCGCGATTGCGCTGCATTTGTTCCTGGGGCGACTGCCGCACAAACACCGAGAATTCACCTGGAAACCCGGCCTCTACGCCTTCGGCGCAGCGGTCGGTACTTTATCCAGCCTGCTCGGCATCGGTGGCGGCACCGTCTCCGTGCCTTTCCTCATCTACGGCACGCGCGACCTGCGCGCCGCCATCGGCACCGCGGCGGCCATCGGGCTGCCGCTATCGGTGGTCGGCTCGCTGGGTTATGTCGTTTCGGGAACAGGCGTCGCAGGTTTGCCGGCGCCCAGCCTGGGCTACGTCTATTTACCGGCAATGCTCGGCATCGCTTTCGCCGGCCTCTTCGGTGCGCCTCTCGGCGTGAAGCTGGCGCAGCGGCTGCCAGTGCATACCCTGAAGAAATGCCTTGCCGCGCTGCTCTTTCTGCTGGGCCTCAAGATGGGCTGGAGCCTGCTATAAGGCTGGAGGTAGTTGCGCGACGGCTTCCACCCGCGCTTTAAAAATCGCGTCGCGGATTTTTTCCGGTTGATCGAATTGTCCGGCGATCGCGCCAGCATCCACGGCCTGGGCAATCTTTAAGGCGCGTCGCAAATAATCCGCTTCGGGAAACGGCCGCGTCTCAAAACCGGGACGGCCGCGCACATCGCTCTCACAGGCCAGCAAAAACGCTTCAAAGCGCTGCGGCTGGCGTAGCGCATCCGTATCGTGCAGCAGTTGCACGACCGTATCCGGCCGCATTTCCAGCGCCCGGTAAGCCTTGCCGTGGAAATTGGCCGTGATCACCGCCACGTCGCGGCAATCGTTGGGCACGCGCAGCCGCTTGCAAACATCCTTCACCAGCCCGACCCCGCGCTGTTCGTGTCCGATGTGACGCGGCAGCATCTCGACGGGCGTGGTACCTTTGCCGAGATCGTGCGTCAGCGCGGCGAAGCGCACCGGCAGATCGAAATTCTGCGACGCAGCGTAATCCACGACCAGCATCACATGCACCCCGGTATCGATTTCCGGATGGTGTTGCGGTGGCTGCGGCACGCCGAACAGCCGGTCCACTTCCGGCAGGATTTTTTTCAGCGCGCCGCACTGCCGCAGCACCTCGAACATGCGCGAAGGCTTAGCCTCCATCAGTCCTGTTGCCAACTCTTGCCAGACGCGCTCCGGTATTAGCGCGTCGGCCTCGCCGTTTTCCACCATGTCGCGCATCAGCGCCTGGGTTTCTTCGGCGACGGTAAAATCCGGAAAACGCGCGGCAAATCGCGCGAGACGCAGGATGCGCACTGGATCCTCGACAAAGGCCGGCCCCACATGACGCAATATGCCCGCCTTCAGATCATCGACCCCGCGATACGGATCGATCAGTTTGCCTTCGGCATCGCGGGCAATCGCATTGATGGTGAGGTCGCGCCGGGCGAGATCCTGCTCCAGCGTCACCTCCGGCGCAGCGTACACCTGAAAACCCTTGTAGCCTTTGGCTGTCTTGCGCTCCGTGCGAGCGAGCGCATACTCCTCCTGGGTTTTCGGATGCAGAAAAACGGGGAAATCCTTGCCGACGGGACGATAGCCCAAGGCCGTCATTTGCTCCGGCGTGGCGCCGACAACGACGTAATCGTGATCCTTCACAGCGCGCCCGAGCAACTCGTCGCGTACTGCACCACCGACGCAGTAAACCTGCATCGCGGCTACTGCTCTCTTCCCGCTTTACTGCGGAAACGCAAATAGGCATGGCGTGGCGTGTCACCCGCAAGATATTCGGGCACAACCGCCTCCATCGCCATCGGCTGGATACCGAATACCTCGGGAAACGGACATTCGCAGACACTATCGACTGTCATCGAGTAATAATTGTCGCGGGTCATCAACTTGACCGGCAGCAACTCCATCGCCCACGCCTGCAAATACGACAGGCGGTCGTTAAGACCGATGATGGCGCGCTTCAAGCCGAGAGTATCGACCACGTATTGCACCAGCTGACGCAACGTATACACCTTGGGGCCGCATAGGTTATAAGCCTGGCCGAAGGTCGCCGGATTTTCCAGGCTGGCAACGAATGCCTGCGCGACATCCTCGACGAATACCGGCTGGAACCGGGCTTCCGGACGTGCCAGCGCCAACACCGGCATCACGCGCGCCAGCTTGGCGAAGAGATTGAGAAAACTGTCGCCGCGGCCGAAGATCACCGACGGACGGAACAGCGTGACCTGGAGCGTTTCGCTTGCCGCCTGCATCGCGACCACCTCCCCTTTGGCGCGGGAACGCAGGTAAGCGCTAGGTGCGCTCTCCGCAGCATTCAGCGCACTCATCTGCAGCAGGCGCTTCACCCCTGCCGCCTGGCATGCTGCGGCGACACGGCGCGGCAACTCCGCATGCACCTTATCGAAGGTCTTGCGGCGCGACTCGTGCAGGATGCCGACCAGGTTAATGACCGCATCGCAGCCGCTTACCGCACGCTGCAATGCCGCCTCGAAAAACACGTCGCATTCCTCGACCTGCACATTAGGCAGCAGGATCAGGCCCTTAGCCCGCTCGCGACGGCGCGTCAGCACCTTGACCTGATACCCGGCCGCGCTCAACCGGTGCACGATGTGGCAACCCACAAACCCCGAACCGCCCAGTACACAGATTTTTTTTATTTTCATGAACACTTCGTCACTCCTCCGCTTGACTCGCTTCTGGCGCTGCCGCTGTCGTCGCGGTTGTGCGCCCGGCGATCAATCCCAGCCGCTGCTTCACGGTCTGCACCTGACCGCCTAGCCGATGCGCGTAAAAATACGCATTGCTCATCACTTTTTGTACGTAGTTGCGTGTCTCGCTGAACGGGATGGTTTCCGCGTAGATCGCGCCTTCCATCGGATCCGCCGGCGCCCAGCGCAATGCCCGCGACGGCCCCGCATTGTAGGCGGCCGTCGCCATCAGCGTCTGCCCGCCCATCTTGTCCAGCGCATAGCGCAGATAATGCGTACCGAATTGTATATTGGTATCGAGCTCGTTGATCATGCCGTGGTTGTAGCCGTCCATGCCCATGCGCTTGGCTATCCACTTGGCGGTGGCGGGCATCACTTGCATCAGTCCTCGGGCGCCAACGCCGGAACGTGCATAGCTGATGAAGCGGCTTTCCTGGCGGATCAGGCCGTAGACCCAGGCTTCGTCCAGCCCGTTTTCGCGCACGTAGTTCTGCATGATCTCGCGGTAAGGCGTCGGGTAACGCATCGCGAAATCGTGCGTCAACCGAGTTTTCTCGGCGGTGTTGATCGCGATGTCATACCACTCTTCGCGAAAAGCCACCTCGGCTGCCGCAATCAGCTGCTTGTCGTCCAGGGTTTTTACCACGCGCGCCCATTCGCTGCGCGACTCCCAGCGCATGTCCAGCCGTTGCAGTTCGAGCGCGCGCTGGATGCCCGGTATGCTTTGCGCGGCGAGGATATCCTCCTTGGTCGCCTTATAGGATTCAGGCGGCGCGCCGATGATCTCGCCCAACTCTTCCTCGGCCAGCAAGCCGTAATAGGTGCGTTCACGCGACAGCGGCAACAAGATTTTATTCGCCGCAACGATCAGGCCTTTTTCCTTGAGGGCACGCCCATACCAGTATTGCCAAGCCTGCTCCTCACGCATGTCCCTGGGCATCGCATCGATGGTCTCCTGCACCGTCTCCCACTGCTTGACGCGCAGCGCCGCGCGCGCCTTCCAGGCCATCTGGTCGCGATTCAGCGGCGTGCCTTCGGCATAACCGAACCAGTCAAGCGTCAGCGGATCGTGCCGCCGCGCCGCATGCAGCGCCATGCGTCCCCACAGGTAATGCTGGTCCTTCTGGCTATAGGCGGGCTTGAGTTCCTGCCATATCTTCAGCGCAAACTCCGGCTGGCTGCGCGAAATGCGCTCCACAGCATACAGATTCAACTCCCGCCCCAGCCGCGACTTGGTGGTGAATGTCTTTTTCTCCAGCACGCGCTGGGGATTCTCGTAAACCGTATCGAAAAACTTGAGGCTGGCGGCATCGAATTGCGGCAAACGCTGCGCCACCGCCTTGGCAACCGAAACCTTGCCTTCGCCCAGCGCAAGGCGGACGCGCTCCCATATATCATCCGTCGTCAACGAACCGAACTTGATCATGTTGTCGAACAGGAGATTGCAGTTATCCGGCTGAAAGTCCGCCGAAAACCATAACGGCCGCGCATCCGTCAAAGCGCGCTCATCACCCTTCGCGGCCGTGCCGAGATAGGCATAGCAACTGACGGCGGCATCCTCCACCGACATACGCGGCAACTCTTCGAAAAACGTCGGCCAATCCTGGCGCTTGCCCAACCTTTTCATCCACTCGATGCGCACCCGCACCGCAAATGGGAACTCCTGGTAACGCTCAAGAAAATCGCGCACCTCCGGGGTCGACACATGGTCAAGGCGTAGCAAAATCCGCCAGTAATCGACGTACGGGGCAAGGATGTAATTCTGGGAGTGAAGTCGAGCGGAATATTCGGCGAGCGCCTGCTCGTCGCGCCCGTTGTAAGCTTCGCGCGCGGCGACAAAATCGTCCTGCGGACTGTCAGCCCAAGCCGGACTGCTAATCAGTAAAACGATCCCGATATACCACCATGCGCGTTGCATTGATTGACCTGCCTACTGCTATTCAAGAGGCAAGAATAGCACAGGGTAATGGGGCGGTGAACGGGTGTTTTTGGTGGCGGGAAGCGCCCTATTGCGTTATGCGCGGCGGGGTTTCCTATCGCTCATCTACACGGCGGAATCAGCAGAGACATTTCATCAATAAATTCTTTTGATGGGTTATAACCCGTCAAATAGGATGCCAATTGCACGTAAGCGCTTTACTCAACAAATCAATAAAAAGGAAAAACCTTCATGCACCCAGTCCCAACGGACGGCAAAAAGCTATGTCTTTAGCCGTCCGCTGAGTTAGCACATACGACCTCCGTAGTATTACAAGCCTCTGCCCGCGCGCGCTTCAAACGCTATCTTAGCTTCTGGACATTGGCCAAATGCCGGGGGTTGCCCGGCGGCAAGTCACTTTCATTTTCTTGCCAAAATGAAAGTAACCAAAGCAAATGGCACCCTCTGCCGCGCCCCTGCGGGTTTCCTTGCGCTGCTCGTCGGGCCGGGCGGCAATCAAACTCGCCCTAGCAGGGCAGGCTGCGCCTACCCTGCCGCGGAACTCGAACAAGTGATTGCCGAAAGCCCCCGGCCCGACTGCGCTGCTCAGCACGACAGAAGGGATTTTGTCCAAGAGTCACCATTGCCGATTTCAACCCTGCAAAGTCGAAGACGGAAAGGTAACTACTCGACGGTTTTACTTTCCCCTGACGCCACGCTGAGCAGCGCAGGCAAGGCGGGAGTCTTCGGCGAGCACTGTTTGAGCTCCGCGACAAGACGCACTTGTGCGGCTTGTTAGGGCGAGTTGCGCAGCCGCCCGTTTTGTCGAGCAGCGCAAGGGACTCCCGCAGGGAGCGTGGTGTGGGGTGCCTTTTCCTTTGATTACTTTCCTTTGGGCAAGCAAAGGAAAGTAATTCGCCCGTCGGGGCGAGTCCCGACCTGCCCAAGCATCAATGTCCGCCTAAGGCAAAACATCCAGAAGAAAAGCCGGCGAATGCCGGCTTTAAATACTTACCCCTCACCCTAGCCCTCTCCCGCAAGGGGCGAGGGAGCAAAGGCGATCCACCCTCCAGCAATCGAAGCCATCTCTGCTAATAGAGAAGAATACGCCCCACGGCAAGTACGGCGGCCACGACCAGTAGGAGCAAGCCCACCAGTTTGGCGACTTGCCAGGTAAAACGCAGATAGCGCTTGTCGCGCGTGTAGAGGAAGACGCCGAAGGAAACGGCGACGGCGATGAGACCGAAGAAAAGAAGAAAGCGGAGTACAAGCATGGCTTGTCTCCGCTACTTATACCAACTGGGGCTGCAACGGAAGGAACACACGCGGTGCTTCTTCCGCCTGTTCGAACGTGGCGTATTCCCACGCTTCGGCATCCGCCAGCAAGGCGCGCAGCAGTTTGTTATTGAGCGCGTGGCCGGATTTGTAGGCGTAGAAGGCGCCGATCAGCGGATGGCCGAGGATGTAGAGATCGCCAATGGCATCCAGCACCTTGTGTTTCACGAATTCGTCTTCGTAGCGCAGGCCTTCGCTGTTGAGGATGCGGTATTCGTCCAATACCACGGCGTTGTCCAAGCTGCCGCCGCGGGCCAGGCCCATGTTGCGCAGCGCTTCGACCTCGTGCATGAAGCCGAAAGTACGCGCGCGGCTGATTTCGCGGATGTAGGAGTTGTCGGCAAAATCGATGGTAACGGACTTGCCGGTATGCTCGATCACCGGATGGTCGAAATCGATGGCGAAATCGATCTTGAAACCGTGGTAGGGTTCAAAACGCACCCATTTATCGCCATCGTGGACTTCGATCGTCTTCTTGATGCGGATAAACTTCTTGGCGACCGGCTGTTCGACGATCCCGGCGGACTGGATCAGGTAAACGAACGGGCCGGCGCTGCCATCAAGAATAGGCACTTCGGAAGCGGTGAGGTCGATGTACGCGTTATCGATGCCGAGGCCGGCAAGGGCAGACATCAGATGCTCGACCGTGGCGACGCGCACGCCATCGACATCCAGCGTGGAGGAAAGCCGGGTGTCTGTGACGAGATGCGGCAGGGCCTTGATTTCTACCGGGCTATCGAGATCGACCCGGCGAAAGACGATGCCGGTATCGGGCGCAGCGGGGCGCAAGGTGATCGCCACCTTGTCTCCGGTATGCAGACCCACGCCCGTGGCGTGGATCACATGTTTTAATGTGCGCTGCTTTAACACCCGATAATCCTCAATAAAACCAATAACCTGCAATCATAGCACGAATCGCGCCTCTTTCGCTTCACCAGCGCCCAGGCGAAGACAGCTTCGCCCTATTACAGCGATATGACAGTTGCCGCGACGAATTAATCCGCCTGCTTGCGCAAAAATGCCGGAATATCGAACTCGTCCATACCGGTGTTCTTCATCGCTTCCACCTGTGCGCGGCGTGCATTCGGGCGGAATGCGGCCGGTGCGTCCTCTTCGATGGAACCTCCCACGAACATCGGCTGGTTGTTGGTGCCGTTCATCAGCGGCGCCACCATGCGGATTTCCGGCTTTTGCTGACGGCGTGCTGAACCGCCTGCCAGACCGGTTGCCACCAGCGTGATGCGCAGGTCGCCGCCCAGCGATTCGTCGAACACATTGCCGAAGAACACCGAAGCGTCTTCTGCGGTGAACGACTTGATCGTGTTCATTACTTCGTAGAATTCGTCCATCGTGAAGCTGTCGGCGCTGGAGGTGATGTTTACCAGAACGCCGCGTGCACCTTCCAGGTTGACGTTTTCCAGGAATGGACTGTTGACGGCCTGTTCCGCGGCGATGCGTGCCCGGTTTTCGCCGGAAGCGATCGCGGAGCCCATCATCGCCATGCCGTTTTCGGACATCACGGTGCGCACGTCGGCGAAATCCACGTTCACCATGCCTTCACCGTTGATGACTTCGGCGATGCCGCTCACTGCGTTGTGCAACACGCCGTTGGCAGCGCGGTAGGCTTCCTTGACGGTGATCTTGCCGCCCAGCACCTGGATCAGCTTCTCGTTCGGCACCACCAGCAGCGAGTCGACGTACTTGGTCAGCTCGGCCACGCCTTCGTCCGCCAGCTTCATGCGCTTGTTTTCGAATCCGAAGGGCTTGGTGACGACCGCCACCGTCAGAATGCCCAGTTCGCGCGCCACTTCGGCCACGACCGGAGCAGCACCCGTGCCGGTGCCGCCGCCCATACCCGCGGTGATGAACAGCATGTCCGCTCCGTCGATGATCTCGGCGATGCGTTCACGGTCTTCCAGCGCCGCTTCGCGTCCCATTTCGGGACGGCCGCCAGCACCCAGGCCGCGCGTCAGTTCCGCACCCAGCTGCAGCTGGATCTTGGCGCGGCTCTTCTTCAGCACCTGCATATCGGTGTTGGCGACGATGAACTCCACGCCGTTCACGTTGTTGTCGATCATGTGCTCGATTGCGTTGCCGCCGCAACCGCCCACACCGATCACCTTGATGACTGCTTCCTGTGAATCCCTATCCATAATCTCAAACATTTGGCTTCCTCCTTTGTCTGCCGTAACTGATTAAATCTACTGCCGTAACACTGCTTTTCCAGGCTAGAAATTGCCCTGGAACCAACTCTTCATCTTTTCCCAGACCCGCTCGAACGAATTCGACTCCAGTTGGCCCTGGATATGCCTCTCGATCTGCTGCTTGCCCATCAACACCAGCCCCACGCCGGTGGCGTAGCGCGGATTTCCGACGACTTCCGACAGGCCGCCGACGTAACGCGGCAGGCCCAAACGTACCGGCATGTGGAAGATTTCCTCGCCCAGTTCCACCATGCCCTTCATCATGCTGCTGCCGCCGGTGATGACGATGCCGGAGGCGATCATTTCCTCCATGCCGCTGCGGCGCAATTCGCCCAGCACAAACTCGTACAATTCGACCACGCGCGGCTCGATCACCTCGGCCAGCGTCTGCACCGACAGCTGGCGCGGATCGCGTCCGTCCACGCCCGGCACTTCGACGATTTCCTTGGGGTCGGCCAGCTGGCGCAGCGCGCAGCCGTGCTTGACCTTGATGTCCTCGGCCGACTGCGTCGGCGTGCGGAAGGCGACCGCAACGTCATTCGTCATCTGGTCGCCGGCAATCGGCACTACCGCGGTATGGCGAATCGCACCCTGCTTGAACACCGCGATGTCCGTCGTACCGCCGCCGATATCGACCAGGCATACGCCCAGTTCCTTTTCGTCCTCGGTCAGCGCGGAGACGCTGGATGCCAGCGGTTGCAGCACCAGGTCGGTCACGTCCAGGCCGCAGCGCTTCACGCACTTGACGATGTTCTGCGCGGCGGAAACCGCGCCGGTGACGATGTGCACCTTCACTTCCAACTTCATGCCGCTCATGCCGATCGGTTCGCGCACGTCTTCCTGGCCGTCGATGATGAATTCCTGGGTCAGGATGTGCAGGATCTGCTGGTCCGACGGCAATGCAATCGCACGCGCCGTTTCGATCACGCGGTCCACGTCGGCCTGTGCCACTTCGGCGTCCTTGATCTTCACCATGCCGTGCGAGTTAAGGCTCTTGATATGGCTGCCGGCGATGCCGGTAAACACGCTGGTAATCTTGCAATCGGCCATCAGCTCGGCCTCTTCCAGTGCGCGCTGGATCGCCTGCACCGTCGAGTCGATGTTGATCACCACGCCTTTTTTCAGGCCGCGCGACGGGTGCTGCCCGAGGCCGATGACCTTGAGGTTTCCGTCCGGCTGCAACTCGGCGACGATCGCGACGATCTTCGAGGTGCCGATGTCAAGTCCGACGATTAGATTTTTCTGTTCCTTGATCCTGCTCATGCTTTCTCCGTCCCGGCGGCGATTACGCCGCTCCCGTTTTATTCGTTGCCGGTGCTGCCGGTTTGGCGCTCCTGGCCGGCTTGCGCACTGCGAATCCGTTGGGATAGCGCAGGTCGGCATAGGCCACTTTCACATTCAGACTGCCCAGCGTCTTGGCGTAAACACCGGCAAATTTCTTCAGGCGCGCTTCCATCTGTTCGCGCCCCACTTCGATCACCATGCCGCTATCGGTGCTGATTTCCCACGCGCGGCGCGGCGACAGCGCAAGCTGCATGATCTTCATCCCGGTCGGGGCGAGCTGCGCGCTGAAACTGCCGTAGCGCTCCGCCACTTCACGCACGCCGTTGCCCGGTCCGAAAAACACCGGCAACTCGCTGTCCGATGCGGCGTGGAACAACTCGCCGTGGCTGTTGACCAGCGCGATGTTGCCCCAGCGCGCCAGCTCGCGATGCTCTTCCACTGTCACTTCCAGCTTGTCCGGCCAGCGCCGGCGCACGCTGACGTTGCGCACCCACGGCAGCTTCTGGAAGGCGTCGCGCGCCTGGATCAGATCCAGCGTAAAAAAGTTGCCGCGCAGGTGTCGGTCCACAATCAGCTTGATCTGGTCGCGCGTGACATGGGTCAGCGTGCCTTCCACCTTGACCTCCTTCAACGGAAAGATCGGCAGGTGGATCACCACGAACAGCACCGAATACAGCAACAGCACCGCCGCCAGCGCATACAGGAAGTTGGCAAACCAAAGCATCGCTTTGGGCCTATCCCACATGGGCCATCTCCAATACTTTCAACACCAGCTCGTCGAACGAAATCCCCGCCGCCCGCGCACCCATCGGCACCAGGCTATGATCGGTCATACCGGGCGACATGTTGGCCTCCAGGAAATAGTGGTTGCCGGCTTCATCCATCAGGAAGTCCACCCGGCCCCACGCCTGTCCGCCCAGCACGCGAAACGCCTGCAAGGCCTGTGCGCGTATGATGCTTTCCTGCCCTTCAGGCAAGCCGCATGGGCACAGGTAGCGCGTGTCGTCGCGAATGTATTTCGCCTCGTAGTCGTAGAACTCGTTGGCCGGCACGATGCGGATCACCGGCAGCGCCTGATCGCCGAGAATGCCCACCGTGTACTCGCCGCCGCCGACGAATTTTTCCGCGATCACCAGCGGATCGTATTTGGCCGCTTCTTCATACGCGGCGCGCAGGCCGCCATGGGTCTTCACCTTGCTGATGCCGATGCTGGAACCCTCGTTCGCGGGCTTCACGAAAATCGGCAAACCGAGCCGCGCTTCCACCGCAGCGAAATCGCTGTCGGCGTTCAGCATTTCGAATTCCGGCGTCGGGATGCCTGCCGCCTGCCACAGCAATTTGGTGCGCCACTTATCCATGCCCACCGCCGCCGCCATCACGCCGCTACCGGTGTAAGGGATGCCGAACAGCTCCAGCGCGCCTTGAATCGTGCCGTCTTCGCCATAGCGGCCGTGCAGCGCGATGAACACGCGATCAAACCCTTCCAGGTCATGCAGCGGCCTTTCCGCCGGATCGAAGGCATGCGCATCCACGCCGCCGCGTTTCAGCGCCGCCAGTACCGCGTTGCCGCTATTGAGCGATACCTCGCGTTCGGCGGAACGCCCGCCCAACAGCACCGCCACTTTTCCAAAACCTGCACTCACTGCTTGTCTCCAATAATCTTTACTTCGCGTTGCAAATCCACGCCCTGCTGCTGCATAACGGTGTCGTGCATGTGGGCGATCAGTTTTTCGATATCGTCCGCCGTGGCTTCACCCAGGTTGACGATGAAATTCGCGTGCTTCTCCGACACTTGCGCGCCGCCGATGCTGAAGCCTTTAAGCCCGCACGCCTCGATCAGCCGCGCGGCGTAGTCGCCTTCCGGGTTACGGAAGGTCGATCCGGCGTTGGGCAGGTTCAGCGGCTGCGTCGCGAACCGTTTTGCCAGCAGCGCCTTGATCTTTTCCTCGGCGATGCTGGCCTCGCCGGCATGCAACTGGAACCACGCGGCGATGAACCACTCTTCTCCCGGCAAGCCTACGTGGCGGTAACCCACTTCCACGTCAACCTGGCTGCGTTCGTGCGTCAGACCGTGACGGTCGATGGTGATGGCGCGGCTGACGATGTCCCATGTTTCGCCGCCGTGGCAGCCGGCGTTCATCGCCAGCGCACCGCCGACGGTGCCTGGCACCCCAGCCAGAAACTCCGCGCCGTGCAGATGCTCGCGCGCGGCGAACTTGGCCAGCTTGGCGCAGGTCACGCCGGCTTCGGCATAAACAGCCGTCCCTTCAAAGCGCATCTCGGCCAGCGCGTCGTGCATCAGTACCACCGTGCCGCGTATGCCGGCGTCGCGCACCAGCAGGTTGCTGCCCAGCCCGACGAAATGCACCGGCTCGCCGTGCGGCAACCCTTTCAGGAAGGTCTGCAAATCCTCCAGCCCGCCCGGCACATACAGCCGATCGGCATGGCCGCCGACGCGCCAGCTGGTATAGCGGCGCATCGATTCGTTCAGCAGCAATTTGCCGGTTGCCGTCACTGCGCGGCCTCCTTGGTTTTAGCCGCCACTTGTCCAATGGAGCCTGCGCCCATGACGATGACCACATCGCCGTCCTGCGCCGCGCCCAGGATCGCTTCCGGCAATTCGGCCGGCGTTTCCAGGAAAATCGGCTCCACCTTGCCGGCGACGCGTATCGCGCGCACCAGGCTGCGGCCGTCGGCAGCGACAATGGGCGCCTCGCCTGCTGAGTAAACCTCGGTCAGCAGCACCGCGTCGGCCGTGGACAGCACGCGTACGAAGTCCTCGAAGCAATCCCGGGTGCGGGTGTATCGATGCGGCTGGAAGGCCAGCACCAGCCGGCGGCCGGGGAAAGCGCCGCGCGCGGCGTTGATCACCGCCTGCATTTCCACCGGATGGTGGCCGTAGTCGTCGATCAGCGTGAATTTGCCGCCGCTCTTGGCCGGTATTTCGCCGTAACGTTCGAAGCGGCGTCCGACGCCCTTGAAGTCGGCTAGCGCCTTGACGATGGCTTCGTCGGCAATGTTCAGTTCGCTCGCCACGGCAATTGCTGCCAGCGCGTTCTGCACGTAATGCATGCCTGGCAAATTGAGTGTCACGTCGAACTCGGTCACCTTGCCGTTGATGCGGCGGACGATGAAGTGCATCTGGCCGGCGTCGGCGCGCACATTGATCGCGCGCACCAGCGCGTCCTCGCTGAAGCCGTAAGGCATCACCGGTTTGCTGATGCGCGGCAGGATCGCACGCACGTTCGGGTCATCGATGCACACCACGGCCATGCCCCAAAACGGCAGGCATTGCAGGAATTCGACGAACGCGCCCTTGAGCTTCTCGAAATCGTGCTCGTAGGTGTCCATGTGATCATGGTCGATATTGGTCACGACCGAGAGCACCGGCGTGAGATGCAGGAAGGAGGCGTCGGATTCGTCTGCCTCGGCCACGATATATTCGCCCTGTCCCAGGCGCGCATTGGTGCCCGCCGCTTCCAGCCGCCCACCGATGACGAAGGTCGGGTCCATGCCGGCTTCGGCCAGGATGCTGGCGATCAGGCTGGTGGTGGTGGTCTTGCCGTGCGTACCCGCAACCGCGATGCCCTGGCGGAAGCGCATCAGCTCGGCCAGCATCATCGCGCGCGGAATAATCGGAATCTTGCGTTCGCGCGCCGCGACGACTTCGGGATTTTTCTCGTCCACGGCGGTGGATACCACCACCACGTCGGCCGCGGCCAGGTTTTCGGTCGCGTGCCCTTTGCGTACGGCGGCGCCCAGCCCGGCAAGGCGGCGCGTCACGGCATTGTCCGCGAGGTCGGAGCCGCTCACGCTGAAGCCGAGATTGAGCAGCACCTCGGCAATACCGCTCATGCCGGAACCGCCGATGCCGACGAAATGGATGTTCTTTACTTTATGTTTCATCGTGCCTGCTCCTTGCAGATCGCCGCCACCGTCGCCGTCGCCTGCGGCTTGCCCAGTGCCCGCGCCCGCTGCGCCATCGCGAACAGCTCCTCGCGGTCGAACCCTGCAATCAATTGCGCCAGTTTTTCCGGCGTCATCTCCGTCTGCGGCAACAGCACAGCCGCGCCGTTGTCCGCGAGGTAATGCGCATTCCAGGTCTGATGGTCGTCCACCGCATGCGGGAACGGCACCAGCACGCTGGCAACGCCCGCCGCCGACAGCTCGGCGATAGTCAGCGCACCCGCGCGGCAGATCACCACATCGGCCCATGCATATGTAGCCGCCATATCCTCGATGAATGCACGTGTTTCCGCCTGCACGCCTGCTTTGCGGTAGTTTTCGTTCAACACCTCGATATGCTTTTCGCCCGCCTGATGAATCACTTCGGGACGCGCGTCCTCGGCCAGCATCGCCAATGCCTGCGGCACCATTTCATTCAGCACCTGCGCACCCAAACTGCCGCCGACGACCAGCAAGCGGATGGGCCCAATCCGTCCGGCGAGGCGTTGTTCCGGCGTCGGCAAGGCGGCGATATCGGCGCGCACCGGGTTACCCACCAGCTCGGCCTTGTCGCCGAATGCGGACGGGAATGCTGCCAGCACCTTGCGTGCGAAATGCGCCAGCACGCGGTTGGTCAGCCCGGCAATCGAATTCTGTTCATGTATCACCAATGGCCGACGCAGCAGCCAGGCGGTAAGCCCGCCCGGGAAGGCTGCGAAACCGCCCATGCCGAGTACGACATTGGGACGATACTGGCGCAGCGCCTTGTAGCTTTGCGCGCAGGCAAAGAACACCTGCAGCGGCGCGGCCAGTTTGCGCAGCAAGCCCTTGCCGCGCACCCCGCGCATGCGGATGACGGCGACGTCGTAGCCCTTGCCGGCAACCAGCCGGTTTTCCATGCCGCCCTCAGTCGCCAGCCAGACGATGTTCCAGCCCTCGGCCTTGAGGTGATCCGCCACCGCCATGGCCGGATACACGTGTCCGCCGGTACCGCCTGCCATGACCATCAAGGTGCTCATGCCGGCACCCCCTTGGCAAGACGCCTATTCTCCCAATCGATCCGCAGCAATACCGCCAGCGCAATGCAATTGGCCACGATGGCGCTGCCGCCGAACGACAACAACGGCAAGGTCAGTCCCTTGGTCGGCAGCAGCCCCATGTTGACGCCCATATTGATGATGGCCTGCACCCCGATCCAGATGCCGATGCCCTGCGCCAGCAGCGCGGAGAAGTGGCGCTCGTAGGCGACGGCCTCCTTGCCGATGGTGAAGGCGCGCATCACGATCCACGCGAACAGCAGGCCGACGGCAGCCACGCCGACGAAGCCCAGCTCTTCCGCCACAACGGCAAGCAGAAAGTCGGTATGCGCTTCCGGCAGGTAAAGCAGCTTTTCCACGCTGGCACCCAGGCCGACGCCGAGCCACTCACCACGCCCGAACGCAATCAAGGCATGCGACAACTGGTAGCCCTTGCCGAACGGATCGGCCCACGGATCCATGAAGCCGACAATGCGCTGCAAACGGTAAGGCGAACTCATGATCAGCACCACGACGCCGATCACCAGCAGCACGACCAGCCCGGCGAAAATGCGCGCGTTGATACCGCCCAGCCACAGCACCGAAATCGTGATCGCGGCGATCACCGCAAACGCACCGAAGTCCGGCTCGCGCAGCAGCAGGAAGCCGACCACCAGCATCACCGCCAGCATCGGCAGGAAGCTCTTGGTAAAGCTATCCATAAAGGCCGCCTTGCGCACGGTGTAGTCGGCGACGTAGATGGTCGCAAACAGCTTCATCAGCTCGGACGGCTGCAAGGTAGCGAAACCCAGCGGAATCCAGCGTTGGCTACCGTTCACCTGGCGCCCGATGCCCGGTATCAGCACCAGGATCAGCAACACCAGGCCGAGCAGGAACAAATAAGGCGCCACCCGCTGCCAGAAGCGCGTCGGAATCTGGAACGTGATGAAACCGGTTATCAGTGCGATGACCAGATAGATCCCGTGGCGTATCGCGAAATAGGTCGATTGATGGCCCGTCATCTTGTCCGCTTCCGCCAGCGCGATCGAAGCCGAATACACCATCACCAGCCCAAATCCGAGCAGCATCAGCACGACCCACAGCAGCCCCTGGTCGTAGGTCGGCGCGGTGATCTTGTCGCGGTTGCTGAGCATGTACATCAATTCAGCTCCTTCACGGCGGCAACGAACACTTCGGCGCGGTGCGCATAGTTGCGGAACATGTCCCAGCTGGCGCAGGCCGGCGACAGCAGCACGACATCGCCCGGCTCGGACAGCGCGTAAGCCTGCTGGACCGCGTCTTCCATGCTTTCCGCGCGCTGTACATGGCAAGCACCCGCGATGGCCGCCTCGATTTGCGGACCGTCACGGCCGATCTGCACCACGGCGCGGGTTTTTGCGACAGCGTCGCGCAGCGGGCTGAAATCCTGGCCTTTGCCGTCACCGCCGGCGATCAGCACGACAGGCGCGGCAAAGCCCTTGAGCGCAGCTGCCGTGGCGCCCACGTTGGTGCCCTTGGAGTCGTCATAGAACTTGCGGCCGCTTACTTCGGCGACAAATTCGACGCGGTGCGCCAAGCCTTTAAAGGTCCTGAGCGCAGCCAGCATCGGCTCGTAATGCAGCCCAAGCGCGCGACACAGTGCCAGCGCGGCCAGCACATTGGCGGCGTTGTGCAACCCGGCAATCGGCAGCTCATCGACCGGAAATAGACGCTCGTGGTCTTTCGCCAGCCAGCGGCGACCTTCACGCTCGACCAGCCCCCAGTCTGCAGTAGCTTTGCCGGCATCGAGGCCGAAGGTCTGCACCTCGGCATCTTCGTGCCTCATGGCCATGACCATCGCATCGTCACGGTTTAGCACTTGCACCTGACAACCAGCAAAAATGCGCTCCTTCGCTGCAGCGTAATCTTCCAACGTGGCGTAGCGATCCATGTGGTCGGCGGAAATATTCAGCACCGTCGCAGCATCCGCTTTCAAACTGTGTGTGGTTTCCAGCTGGAAGCTGGAAAGCTCCAGCACCCACGCCTGAGGCGCCTTGCCGATAGCCTCGCGCTCGGTCAACGCATCGAGCACTGGCAGGCCAATATTCCCGGCCACCACAGCATCCAGTCCCGAGGAAGCGCACAGGTGACCGGCCAGGCTGGTCACCGTGCTTTTCCCATTAGAGCCGGTGATGGCAATCACCTTGGCGTGCGTCCCGGCAATGGCTTGCGCAAACAGCTCGACATCGCCCACAACCGGAATACCGCGCGAAATTGCTGCCTGGATTTCCGGCTCCGCCAGCGGCACACCCGGACTGGCGACAATGATCTCGGCGATTTCGAACGCGTCACGCTTGAACGGACCGAGATGGACAGGAGTACCGGCAAACTCCGCACGCACCGCATCCAGTCCGGGCGGCACTGCGCGTGTGTCGGCGACAGACAGGCGCGCGCCCTGGCGCTTCAGCCAGCGCAATGCCGAAAGGCCGGTGTCACCCAGCCCCAGCACCAGCACCTGTTTGTCGTTTAAATTCAGTTTCATCTCAGTTTTAGCGTCGACAGCCCAAGCAAGACCAGCATCATCGTAATAATCCAGAAACGCACGACCACTTGCGTCTCCTTCCAGCCTTTTTGTTCATAGTGGTGGTGCAATGGCGCCATCAGGAAAATGCGCCGGCCGACGCCGTATTTCTGTTTGGTGTATTTGAAATAGGTCACCTGCGCTGCGACCGACAGCGTTTCGATGACGAACACCCCGCCCATGATGAACAGCACGATTTCCTGGCGCACGATCACCGCCACCACGCCCAGCGCGGCGCCCAGCGCCAGCGCGCCGACGTCGCCCATGAACACTTCTGCCGGATAGGCGTTGAACCACAGGAAGCCGAGCCCGGCGCCGGCCATCGCGGTGCAGAACACCGCCAGTTCGCCCGCGCCCGGCACATACGGGATGCCCAGATATTTCGAGAAATACAGGTGGCCGGCGACGTAGGCAAACAAGGCCAAAGCGCTGCTGACCAGCACGGTCGGCATGATCGCCAGCCCGTCCAGGCCGTCGGTGAGGTTAACTGCATTGCTGCTGCCGACGATGACGAAATAGGTCAGCACGATAAAGCTTATCGCACCCAGCGGCAGCGCCAGATGCTTGAAGAACGGGAAGATCAGCGTGGTTTGCGCCGCATGGTCCGCGGTATAGAACAGGTAAATCGCCGCGCCGAAACCGATCAGCGACTGCCAGAAATACTTTTCTTTCGCCGATAGGCCCTTGGGATTGCGGTGCACCACCTTGCGCCAATCGTCCACCCAGCCGACGATGCCGAAGCCCATGGTCACGATCAGCACCACCCATACATAGCGATTGGTGAGATCCGCCCACAGCAAAGTCGAAATCGCGATCGCCACCAGGATCAACGCGCCCCCCATGGTTGGCGTGCCGGCCTTGATCAGGTGGGTTTGCGGGCCGTCGTCACGTACCGCCTGGCCCACCTTGTATTGCGTCAGTTTGCGTATCATCGTCGGGCCGACCACGAAGGAAATCCCCAGCGCGGTGAGCGTTGCCAACATCGCGCGCAGCGTGATGTAGTTGAATACATTGAATCCGCGAATGTCGTGCGCCAGCCAGCGCGCCAGTTCAAGCAGCATGCTTGCTCCCCTTATCAGTGGTTTCCGCCAGCAACAGGGCCACTACGCGCTCCATACGCATGAAGCGCGACCCTTTCACCAGCACGGTCGTATCTGCGGTTAGTTGTTTGTTCAGCTCTGCGCCCAGCGCTTCGGGCGACTCGAAATGCTGTGCGCCGGCGCCGAACCCGGCCGCCATTTCCTTGCTGAGTTCGCCCAGTAGCAGCAGGCGATCGAGTTGCGCGTGCTTGGCGTACACACCAATCTCGCGGTGCATTTCTGCCGCCGTGTCACCCAGCTCCCCCATATCGCCGAGCACCAGCACGCGCTTGCCGGGACATGCCGCCAGCACGTCAATGGCCGCGCGCATCGAGGCCGGATTGGCGTTGTAAGTGTCGTCGATCACCGTGCTGCCGTGGATTCCCGCCTTGCGTTGCAAACGACCCTTGACGCCGTCGTATTGCTGCAAGCCGCTGACAATCGCACTCAAGGACACATCCATCGCTATTGCCGCCGCCGCAGCCGCCAGCGCGTTGCGCACGTTATGCACGCCGGGGGCAGGCAAACGTACGGCTGCCTCGCCTTGCGGCGTTTTCAAAGTAAGTTCGCAGCTATCGGAATGGAGACGATAGTCGGCGCTCACATCGGCCGCGTGATCCAGACCGAAAGTCAGCACCTTGCGCGGTGCCGCCAACTGCTGCCACAAAGGCGCAAACGGGTCGTCGATGTTGATGATGGCCGTGCCGTCATCCGCCAGCCCTTCGAAAATCTCACCCTTGGCATGCGCCACGGCCTCCACGCTGCCCAGGCCCTCCAGATGCGCCGGCAAGGCGTTGTTGATCAACGCCACGGTAGGTTTCGCCAGGCGCGTCAGGTACGAAATCTCGCCCGGATTATTCATGCCCATTTCGATGACGGCGTAGCGGTGCGCGTCGTGCAGTTTGAACAGCGTGATCGGCAGGCCGATGTCGTTATTGAGATTGCCCTGTGTCGCCAGCACCGCATCGTCTGCGCTGTTGGCGCGCAGGATGGAGGCCAGCATTTCCTTGACGGTGGTCTTGCCGTTGCTGCCGGTGATGGCAGCCAGCGGCAAGGTGAATTTGCCGCGCCAGTACGATGCCAGAGTGCCCAGCGCCAGGCGGGTGTCCTCGACCACCAGCAATGGCCCAGTCTCGCCGGCTTGCCAGCGCGCATCGACCATCGCCGCCGCCGCACCGCGCTGCAGGCAGTCGGCGGCGAAATCGTGACCGTCGAATCGCTCGCCGCGCAGCGCGACAAACAGATCGCCCGCCTGAATCGCGCGGCTATCGGTCGACACGGCATCGAAAGCCGCATCTGCGCCCACGACCCTGCCCCCGGTCGCCAAAGCTGCTTCGGAAAGTCGCAGCATCATGGCCGGCACTCCAGCATGCGCCGCGCAACTTCACGGTCGTCGAACGGCAGTTTGACGCCGCCGATGTCCTGATAATCCTCGTGCCCCTTGCCGGCGATCAATACGACGTCGCCGGGCTTTGCATCGCTGATGGCACGGTCGATAGCGGCAGCGCGATCGGCTTCGACGTGATAGTCGCCGCCCATGCCGGCGATGACTTCATTGATGATCGCAACTGGATCCTCGTGGCGCGGATTGTCGGAAGTGACAATCACCTGGTCCGCCAGCCTGGACGCCGCTTCACCCATCAGTGGGCGCTTGCCCTTGTCGCGATTCCCGCCGCATCCGAAGACGCAGATCAGGCGCCCGGAAGTCTGCTCGCGCAGCGCGGCCAACACCTTTTCCAGCGCATCCGGCGTATGCGCGTAGTCGATCACCACCAACGGCTTCGCGCCGCCGCCCAGCGTCTGCATGCGGCCGGCGACCGGCTTTACGTCCTTCAATGCGGCCACAGCTTCTGGCAATTGCACATCGCTTGCCAGCAGCACGGCCAGCACCGCCAGCAGGTTATAAGCATTGAAACGACCCATCAGCCGGGCTTCCAGACGGGCATTGCCGTAAGGCGTGATTACATCCATCGCCAAGCCGTCGCCATGCAGCTCCAGATTTTGTCCGCGCACATCCCCGGTCTGCAGGCCGTAGGTCAGCACGCGCAGGTCGCGCCCTTCGGCATCGTCCGCGAGTTCCGCGCCGAAGTCGTCATCGGTGTTGACCACCATGCAACCGAGGCCGGGCCAATAGAACAGTTTTTTCTTGGCCTCGGCGTAGGCGGCCATGTCGCCGTGATAATCCAGATGGTCGCGCGACAGGTTGGTCAGCACGGCCACGTCGAAGTGCACGCCGTTGACGCGGCCTTGCGCCAAGCCATGCGAGGAAACCTCCATCGCCGCAGCGGCGGCGCCCTCTGCCACATATTCGTCCAGCATGCCGTGCAGCAGGATAGGGTCGGGCGTGGTATTGATCGCCTCGGACAACGCGCCGGGAAATCCATTACCCAGCGTGCCGATGGCCACGGTTTTGCGGCCGAGGCGCGTCAGTGCTTCGGCCAGCCAGTGGCTGCACGAGGTTTTACCGTTGGTGCCGGTGATGCCGATCATCCGCAACTTGCGCGAAGGATGCCCATAGAATTCGTCGGCTATGACGCCAGCCTGTATGCGCAGATTTTCCACCGGCAGATTGGGCAGCGACCACGACGCATCCCATGCGTATCCCTCACGCTCCCATAAGATACCAGCAGCGCCTTGGGCTACCGCCTGCGGGATGTATTTGCGGCCGTCCGCGCTTTCGCCCGGATAGGCCAGAAATACGCTGCCCGGCCCTGCCTTACGGCTGTCGGTGGTCAGTTGATTGGCCTTGACGCCCAATTGTGAAAGGAGGGTCGTCATACGACTTCCTTCACTTCCGGCGCATCTTCCGGAGGGATCACGATGTTGTCGCTTGGCGCATCCTGCGGCACCGCCAGCTGGCGTAAGGCCCCGGCCATCACCGCACTGAAAACCGGTCCGGCGACCGTACCGCCGTAATACTTGCCATCGCTCGGTTCGTCGATCATCACCGCAATGATCAGGCGCGGGTTGGAGGCCGGTGCCATGCCGACGAAGGACGACACATAGCGATCCGCGGCATAACCGCCCACGTCGAGCTTGTGCGCCGTGCCGGTCTTGCCTGCCACGCGGTAACCCATGACCTGCGCATGCGGTGCTGTCCCGCCGGGCTGCACCACGGTTTCCAGCATGTCGCGCACGCTGCGCGCTGTTGCCGCGGAAAATACCTGCTGGCCGACGGGCGGTTCTTTCAATTTCAGCAGCGATACCGGCTTGATCTCGCCGTCGTTGGCGAACACCGTGTAGGCTCGCGCCAGTTGGATCAGGCTCAGGCTAATGCCATGCCCGTAGGACATCGTTGCCTGCTCGATCGGGCGCCAGCTCTTGTACGGGCGCAGTTTGCCGGTCGCTTCGCCGGGAAAGCCGATATTGACCGGGCTGCCGAAACCCATCTGGTTGAACGTACTCCACAAGTATTGCGGTTGCAAGCTGAGCGCCATCTTGGCCGCACCGACATTCGAGGACTTCTGGATAACTTCCGACACGGTCAGCATGCCTTGCGGGTGCGCGTCGTGGATGGTGGCGCTGCCGATGCGCATGTAACCGGGAGCCGTTTCAATATGCGATTCCGCCTTGAACGTTCCAGCCTCCAGCGCAGCGGCGGCAGTAAACGGTTTCAGCGTCGAGCCGGGCTCGAAAATATCGACGATCGCGCGATTGCGCGATTTTCCGGCAATCTTGACCGGATTGTTCGGGTTGTAGACCGGCTGGTTGGCCATCGCCAGCACTTCGCCGGACTTCGCGTCCAGCACCACGATGGCGCCGGCCTTGGCCTTGCGTTCCTCAATCGCCCGCGCCAACTCGCGGTGCGCCAGGTATTGAATGTTGCGGTCGATGGAAAGCGCCAGATCATGGCCATCCTGCGGCACCTTGACCGCCTCCAGATCTTCAACGATATGGCCGCGCCTGTCCTTCAGCACATGCCGGCTGCCCGACTTGCCGGACAGCCACTTCTGGAACACCAGCTCCATGCCTTCCTGGCCCTTGTCCTCGATGCCGGTAAAGCCGACGAGATGCGCGGTGACTTCGGCGGCCGGATAGTAACGTCGGTATTCGCGCTGCATGAATACGCCGGGGATGCCGAGTTGCATCACCCGCGCCGCATCCGGCGGCGGCATACGGCGCTTGAGATAAACGAAGCTACGATCTTTCGACAATTTTTTGTGCAAATCGGCCTGCTTGATGCCAATCAGTTCCGCAAGTTTCTTCAGTTGCGCCGGCTCGGCCTCGACATCGGGCGGGCTGGCCCAGATCGATTCGACCGGCGTGCTGATCGCCAGCGGCTCGCCGTGACGATCGGTAATCATGCCGCGATGTGCGGGCAGGCTCATCGTGCGGCTATAGCGCGCATCGCCTTTTTGCTGCAGGAAATCGGTATGCATCGCCTGCAGATAGACCGAGCGCCCAAGCAGCACCGCAAAGCCGCTCAATACAGCAAGCAGCAATACCCGGCGGCGCCAGGAGGGAAACTTGATCGGGAGATGGTTGGCGCGGTTCATGGCGCCACGATCTGAATGCGGATGGGGTCAGGCACCTGCATGTGCAGGTGGTTGACCGCGATCTGTTCGATGCGCGAATGCATGGCCCATGTGCTCTGCTCCAGCTGCAACTGGCCCCATTCGATGTCGTACTGCTTTGCCAGATCCTGTTGTTGCTGCAGCTCGATGTAGAGCTTGCGTGCCTTGTGCTGGGACGTGACCGTACCCAGCGCACTCGCCAGCAAAATCGCGAACAGGATCAGGTTGAGCTTGGTCATGGCGCAGCCGTACGCTCCGCCACGCGCAACACCGCGCTGCGTGACCTTGGATTGGCCGATACTTCCGCTTCCGACGGACGAATCGCCTTGCCGACCGCGACCATGCGCGAAGGCGGCAGCTCGCTGGCACGCACCGGAAAGCGGGAAGGAAGATCGTCCCTATCCTGCTGCGAGCGGATGAAGCGTTTGACGATGCGATCCTCCAGCGAATGGAAGGCGATCACCGCCAGGCGTCCGCCTGGAGCGAGCACATCGACGCATTGCGGCAGCGTCAACGACAATTCTTCAAGCTCCTGATTGACGAAAATCCGTAAAGCTTGAAATGTGCGCGTCGCCGGATCCTGACCTGGCTCGGTTTTATAGACCGCGCCTGCCACGACCTGGGCAAGCTGTCGGGTAGTGACGAGCGTATCCCCGTTTGTGCGAGCCGCAACAATCGCCCTTGCAATCTGTTTAGCAAACCGTTCTTCACCATATTCTTTTATGACCTCCCTGATTTGTTGCTCGGACGCGGTAGCCAGGAACTCCGCCGCGGTCTGCCCTTTACTCTGATCCATGCGCATATCCAATGGACCGTCGAACCGGAAACTGAAACCGCGTTCCGCCTCATCAATCTGCGGCGACGAGATACCGATATCCAGCAGCACGCCATCCACTTTTGCGACCCCCAACTCTGCCAGCACTTCCTGCATGTGCGAAAACCCGCTGTGCACCAGCGTGAACCGCGGATCGTCTATCGCCTTGGCCGCCTCGACCGCAGCGAGATCGCGGTCCAGCGCGATCAACCGACCTCGCTCTCCCAGCTTCGCCAGGATGGCGCGGCTATGCCCGCCGCGACCGAAAGTGCCGTCCACGTATATGCCGTCGGGTCGCACATTCAGTGCCTCGACAGCCTCTTGCAGCAGTACGGGGAGATGCTTGAATTCGGCGTTTGCGGGCGCATGGCGGTTGCCATCGCTCACAACGAAAAACCTTCCAGCTCGGAGGGCAGCGCCATCTCTTCATCCGCCATCACTTGCTCCAGCTGCTTGCGCCAGCTTTCCATGCTCCACAGCTCGAAGTGGCTACCCTGCCCGACCAGCATCACCTGCTTTTCCAGCGCGGCAAATTCGCGCAGCACGGAAGACACCAGCAAACGGCCTGCGCTGTCGAGCTCCACGTCTTCCGCATAACCCACCAGCAGACGTTGCATCTTGCTGGACTGCGGATCGAAGCTGGATAACGACATGATCTTGGATTGAATCGGCTCCCAGGCAGGCTGGGGATAAAGCAGGAGGCAGCGATGCGGATGCGCGGTCAGCACCATGTGCCCGGCGCTCTGGGACAAAAGGGCGTCGCGATGCTTGCTTGGCACGCCAAGCCGGCCCTTTGCATCCAGATTCAGAGACGTCGCACCGCGAAACATGAAGTCCTCTTTAATAAATAAAGGGAGGGGGAATTGCCGATCGCCCTTAGTATCAACCGGCAATCCCCACAAAAACCCACATTCCTCCACTGCCGCCCACTATAGATAAAAAAAAAGACCATTGCAAGGCCTTTTTGGTGATTTTTCCTTTTCGCTTCAAAGAGTTACGTAATTTTTGTGATGAAATTTTTATCCTTTAAAACCAATAGGATAGAAAATCATCTGAAAGTAAGTTGTAAGCACTCAAGCGCATCCCATTCAATTCGCACAGTACCGTCTAGACGGACTATTTTCCCCATTTCAAAATGCATCTTGTCACATCAACGCTTCGCAGGTTTAATCGTCACCTACCTACGCGTTTCAGGACTAGCAAAAATGACGAACAACACTCGCCTCCGCTGGGGCATTTTAGGTGCCGCCCGAGTCAATGAACGGCTGCTTCCCGCGATCGTTGAGGCCGGCAATTCCGAACTCGTTGCCATTGCCAGTCGACGTCCTGGCGCCGCGGCCGAAACGCTGGCGAAGTACGCATCGCAACTCACCGGCGTTACCGTTCATGAAACGCCGGAGGAGTTGCTGGCCGACCCGCGCGTCGAAGCCGTCTATCTGCCCATGGCCAACAATGAGCACGCCGAATGGGCGCTACGCGCCATCCACCAGGGCAAGCACGTGCTGATCGAAAAGCCGATGGCGCTCACCGTCGCAGACATCGAAGCCATCGAGACTGCGGCCAAGGACAATGGCGTGATTGCGATGGAAGGCTTCATGTATCGCTTCCATCCGCAGCATGCTCGCGTGCAAGAAATCATCGCCTCCGGCCTGATCGGCGAAGTGCGCACCGTGCACGCACACTACTCCTTCATGATGCGCCCGGCGCGCATGTACCGGCTGGCGCAGGAGGTGGCGCTGGGCGGCGGTGCCATGTGGGATATCGGCCCTTACGCCATCCACTCCGCCCGCCTGTGGTTCGACACCCCGCCGCGCGCCGTGACCGCCATCGCCAAATATGTCGAAAGCGGTGCCGACATCACCACCAGCGGCATCATCGATTTCGGCGACGGCAAACACGCCCGCTTCGACGTCAGCTTCGAATGCTCGCGCCAATCCGAATACACCATCATCGGCACCAAGGGCGGCGTCAAATGCCATGCCGCCTGGCAATTGCCGGGCGATGTACCTTTTGTCTCGTGGTGGATGGACGACGGCCAGTCCTGTACCGAAAAGCTGCCCGTCGCCAACCACTTCAACCTGGAGATCGAGCACTTCAGCGATTGCGTGCTCAACGGGAAACAGCCACTGCTGACCTTAGCCGATGCGCGCGAGAACTGCCGTACCATTAACGCAGCCCTGGAGTCGGCAGCAACAGGACAAACCGTACTTTTGCGTTGATAATTCATCGAATTAGCAAATAAGCATAAACTGCCAACGGTATGGACCTGACCTCAAAACTCTATAGCAAAACCGGCAAGGGCACGCGCGCGCTTTCTACCAAGCCCAAAGGGCTACCGACAGGGGCACTGAAGGTGCTGCCGCTGATTGACAACAAAACCACCGCGGCGGCCATCCTTGCCAAACTGGATAAATTCTCCGAGACCGATTTGCTGCTTATTCTTGCGCGGCTCGAAAGAGACGGGTACATCCGCGCAATCCAGGAGGAAAACTGGGATCTGGACGAGCAGAACGTCGGTTACCAGACGACCATGGTCGTAGAAGAGGTCAGTGCTGCCGATTTCTTCCGCACGGACGAAACTGCCGAACTTGACACCGCAGCGGCCCAGGCCCACGAAGAAACAGAGCGCAAAGCCAAAGAGCAGGCGCAGGCACGCCTCAAAGCCGAAGCCGATATCGCAGCAACGTTGGCAGCCGAAAAAATTACCCGTGAAAACGCTGAACGTGTAGCCCGGGCAAAGGAAGATGCGCGCCGCAAAGCAGAAGAATCCGCCAGACTGGAAGCCGAGCGTTTAGCGCGCGCAGAGGCTGAACACCAGGAAAAAGAGACTCGCCGCCGGGCAGAAGCTGAAATGGCTGCCCGCCTGGAAGCCGAGCGCATCGCCCGCGAAGCGGCAGAAAATCAGGCGCGTCAAGCGGAACAAGCCAGACTCAAGGCCGAAGCAGACGCCCGCTCACTCGTGGAAAAAGCCACCCTGATGGAAGCGGAGCGGCTGGTACGCGAAGCGGCAGAACGCAAGGTACGCGAGGAAGCAGAGGCCTTACGCAAAGCCGAAGCAGACAAAGCCGCGCGCTTGGAGGCCGAACGCCGCGCTCGCGAAACTGCCCAGCGCGAAGCAGAGGAACTTCGGCTCATAGCCGAAGCGGAGGCACGCGCATTGGCAGAGCAAGCTGCCCGTCTGGAAACGGAACGGCTGGCACGCGAGGAAGCTGAACGCCAAGCGCGAATAGCCGAAGAGGCAAGACTGAAAGCCGAAGCAGACGCCCAGGCCGAAGCGGAAAGAAGCGCACAACTGGAGGCCGAGCGCATCGCCCGCGAAGCCGCCGAGCGTCAGGCCCGCGAAGCGGAACAAGCCCGGCTAAAAGCTGAAGAGGAGGCGCGTGTACTGACAGAGAAGGCCACCCGCCTGGAAGCGGAAAAACTGGAGCGAGAGGAAGCAGAACGCCAGGCTCGCGAGAAAGAAGAGGTCCGCCGCAAGGCTGAGGCCGAACGCAAAGAGCGAGAAGAGGCAGAGCGTCAGGCGCGGAAGGCGGAAGAGGCAAGACTGAAAGCCGAGGCAGACGCCCAGGCCGAAGCGGAAAGAAGTGCACAACTGGAGGCCGAACGCATCGCCCGCGAAACCGCCGAGCGTCAGGCACGCGAAGCGGAGGAGGCCCGGCTCAAGGCTGAAGCGGAGGCACGCGCACTGGGAGAGAAGGCTGCCCGCCTGGAAGCGGAAAAACTGGAACGCGAGGAGGTAGAACGCCAGGCCCGCGCAGAAGAAGAGGTTCGCCGCAAAGCTGAAGCCGAACGCATCGCACGCGAAGAAGCCGAACGCCAAGCGCGAAGAGCCGAAGAGGCAAGACTGCAAGCCGAAGCAAACGCCCGGGCGGAAACGGAAAGAAGCGCACAACGGGAGGCCGAGCGCATCGCCCGTGAAGCCGCCGAGCGTCAGGCACGCGAAGCGGAACAAGCCCGACTTAAAGCTGAGGCTCGCGCCCTGGAGGAAAAAACCGCACGACTTGAGGCAGAACGCATTGCGCGCGAGGCAACGGACCGCGAGGCCCGGGAAGAGAAAGAAGCTCGCCGTAAAGCCGAGGCCGAACGCAAGGAGCGGGAGGAAGCAGAGCGTCAGGCGCGAAAGGCAGAAGAAGCGCGCCTCAAGGCCGAGGCTGACACGTTGCGCCGCCAAGAAAAAGAGAAAGCGCGCGCTCAGGCGGCAGAACAGGCCAGGCAGAAATCGGAGCGCAAGGCGCAAGCGCAAGCCGACCGCCGCGCCCGGAAAATGGCTGAGGCTATCGCAAAAAAACGTAATGCTCCGGATTCCGGCAAATGGGTCGCCGCCGCCACCAAAGCTGTCGGCGTTTATCTGCCGATAGCACTATTCCTGATTGTTGTCGCGCTCCATTTCGTCAACCTCGCCCCGCTGGCTGGACCCATCGAGAACATCGCTTCGGAAAGCCTGGGCGAGCCAGTCCGATTTGGCGATATGCGCGCCTCACTCCTTCCTCAACCGCAACTGGTTCTGTCCAACGTCACTATCGGCCAGGATGAGGTTATAAATCTTGAATCCGCCCGGATAGCACTGGCGTTCTCGACATTATTCGACGATGTCAAAATCGTAGACAGGATCGACATCGCCGGCGCATCGCTCAGCATCTCCGAACTCGACCGTCCGCAAAGCTGGTTTCTGTCGGCCGCAAAAGCCGGCAAGATAAAGATTGCACGGGTTTCATTCAAAAATGCCACGCTCACGATTCCCGGCCTTGCACTGACGCCATTTGACGGCCGCATCGATCTGCTGCCATCGGGAGAGTTCGGCGAGTCCGAACTCAGCAGTGCCGACCGCACCCTGACCCTTCAACTAGTCCCGCAGGACGATCATTGGCAAGTCACTCTGGACGCAAACAACTGGCAGCCGCCGCTGAACACGACTCTCAAATTCGACGAGTTGCATGCCCAAGGCTACGCCAAAGGAAGTCAGGCGCGCTTCGATCAAATAGAAGGTAGGGTCTATGGCGGTAATTTCACGGCCAAAAGCATGCTCAATTGGGCTGGCCGCCCCACCGCTTCAGGAAGTTTCGAATTGGAGAATATCAGCCTGCCCTCCGCCTTGGCCGGAGCAGGCAGCTCCGCCAGCATTGAAGGGGCGCTCAAGGCGGTGGCAGCGTTTACGAGTACGGCCAAGGATGCGGGAAAACTCGCAGAAGCCGCGGAAATCAATGCCAAGTTCACCGCGACCGACGGCAAGATCGGCGGCATAGATTTGGCAAGTTCCATGCTTCCTGCCAACCGGGAAAAAAGCACTCGCTTCGACAAACTGACCGGCAGCCTGCAGTTGAACAACGGCATCTACCGCTATCGCAACCTTGCCTTGGACACCGAGCAATTCCATGCACGAGGCAACCTCGACGTTCAGGCCGACCAGCGCGTCTCCGGCAACGTCAGTGCCGAATTGACCATCCCTTCACGCCGGATGAAAGCGAATTTGGGTCTCGGCGGCATGGTTGGGGATGTGAGGATACGCTAAGAAAAACCAAGGAAAAAATAAAGAAGCTGGCCGATAAGCCGGGTTCTGTCGTGGACAGTCATTCCTCTAGGCCTGCGGTTGCCCGCAGGCTCAAGCAACCTACCCGCTGGCAGCGCGAGCCACGCCAATGCCAGCCTATTTGGTCTTGCTCCGGATGGAGGTTACCGCGTTTCACCGTAACTTAATACGCTCGTCTCTGTGGCCCTATTCCTCGCCTCACGGCGTACGGCCGTTAGCCGTCATCCTGCTCTGCGGAGCCCGGACTTTCCTCCCCCCGTTTGCACGGGCGGCGACTGTCTGGCCAGCTTCGGTTGCTATTTTACCAGCTTAAGCCGCCGCGTATATGCGTTCGGCGGCGGGAACCGCAGCACCCGCATCAACCTTGCGCCCCTGTGCCGCCAGCACCGACTCCAGTGCGGACAGGCAAACCTTGACGTTTTCCGGCGTGGAACTGGTGCCCATCAGGCCGATACGGAAAATCTTGCCGGCGAGATCGCCCAGGCCGGCGCCGATTTCGATGCCATGCAGATTGAGCATGTCGGCACGCACTTGCGGCTCACTGATACCTTCCGGCACCACCACGGCGTTGAGTTGCGGCAGGCGGGATTGCTCTGCGACCAGCAGCTCCAGGCCCAGCGCTTCCAGTCCGGCCAGCAAGGCGAGATGGTTGCGGCGATGGCGCGCCCAGGAGGCCTCCAGCCCCTCTTCCGCCAGCATCACCAGCGATTCGTGCAGGCCATAGAGCGCATTGATCGGCGCGGTGTGGTGATAGGTGCGTTTGGCATCGGTCCAGTAACCGAGCACCAGGTTGAGGTCCATGAACCAGCTTTGCACCGGCGTGGCGCGCGCCTTCACCTTGGCAATGGCACGCTCGCCGAACGACACCGGCGATAGGCCAGGAGTACAGGAAAGTCCCTTCTGGCTGCCGGAGTAAATCGCGTCTATACCCCACTCGTCCACCATCAGCGGGATGCAGCCGAGCGATGTGACGGCGTCGACGATAACCAGTGCGCCGTAACGATGCGCGATTTCGGTCAGCAGTTTGGCATCGGATGCGACGCCGGTGGAGGTTTCGGCGTGCACGAAGGCAACGATCTTGATATCGGGATTGGCCTTGAGCGCGTCTTCCAGTTTTTGCGGATCGACCGCCGTGCCCCAGGCATCTTCGATCAGCACCAGCTCACCGCGCGTGCGTTTGACGTTTTCCACCATGCGGCGGCCGAACACGCCGTTGGAACAGACGATGACCTTGTCGCCCGGCTCCACCAGATTGACGAAGCAGCTTTCCATGCCCACCGAACCGGGCGCGGAAACCGGGAAAGTCAGCGCATTTTCGGTCTGGTACGCATAGCGCAGCAGTGTCTTCATCTCTTCCATCATCTCGCCGAAGCGCGGATCGAGGTGTCCCACCGTAGGGCGGGCCATCGCGTCGAGCACGCGTTGGTGAACATCGGACGGACCGGGGCCCAGCAGGATGCGCTTGGGCGGCTGAAAAGACTGAATACGCGGTGCGCTCATGGAACAACTCCCCTAGGAATACGCAAAAGGGAACGATTCTACCGTTTAACTCTTCGGAATCAACTTCAAAATTAAGGAGTTATTCCGCATCGTAAAAAGGGAAATCTAACCCTTCATCTTCCAGGCAATGTTCTGTCCGGCGCGCAACGGCACCAGCACGTCGTCGCCGAACGGCAGCGATTCCGGCACCGTCCAGCTTTCACGTACCAGCGTGATTTGCTCCGTATTACGCGGCAGGCCATAGAAATCCGCACCGTTGTAGCTGGCGAATGCTTCCAGCTTGTCCAGCGCACCGGCCTGCTCGAAAGCTTCGGCATACAACTCGATGGCCGCATGCGCGGTATACATGCCGGCGCAGCCGCAGGCGGCTTCCTTTGCGGACTTCGCATGCGGCGCACTGTCGGTGCCGAGAAAGAACTTTGGGCTCCCGGAAATCGCGGCGGCTACCAGCGCCTGGCGGTGTTCCTCACGCTTCAGCACCGGCAAGCAGTAATGATGCGGCCGGATGCCTCCGCCGAACATCGCGTTGCGGTTCATCAACAGATGGTGGGCGGTGATGGTCGCGCCGATGTTCGCAGGCGCGGATGCGACGAATTCCGCCGCGTCGCGGGTGGTGATGTGCTCGAACACGACTCTCAGGCCCGGAAAATCGCGGGTCAACGGGATCATGTGACGGTCGATAAACACTTTTTCACGATCGAACACATCCACGTCGGCATCGGTCACCTCGGCATGCACCAACAGCGGCATACCATGCTGTTCCATCGTGGCCAGCGCCACACGGCATTTGGCCAGATCGGTCACGCCCGAGTCGGAATTGGTCGTTGCCCCCGCCGGATAGAGCTTCACTCCATGCACGATGCCGCTGGCCTTGGCTGCGACGATGTCTTCCGCACTGGTGTTATCGGTCAGGTACAGCGTCATCAACGGCTCGAACCGCATGTCCGCAGGAAGTGCTGCAAGGATACGCTCGCGATACTCGACGGCCATTTTTGTCGTCGTCACCGGCGGACGCAGATTGGGCATCACGATAGCGCGTGCGAATTGGCGGGCGGTATCGGGCAGCACTTCGCGCATCGTCGCGCCGTCGCGCAAATGCAGGTGCCAATCGTCGGGGCGGGTAATGGTCAGGGTATTCATTCGGATTTCAATTCCAGAGCCAGTTGGTAAAGCGCGTTCTTTTTCGCGCCGGTGATGTCAGCCGCCAATTTTACCGCCTGTTTGAGCGGCAATTCATCCAGTAAGAGTTGCAGCACGCGCTGCGCGTCTTCGCTGATTTCGGCTTGCGGGGCATCAGGCGCGCCCTCCACCAGCAGCACGAATTCGCCGCGTTGCCGATTGGAATCGTCCAGCAACCAGGCTGCAGCCTCACCCAGTTGGCAACGATGCAGGGTTTCGAAGGTTTTGGTCAATTCGCGCGCAATCAGAATTCTCCGTACTTCGCCAAGAATCGCGGCCATGTCCTGCACGCTTTCGATCACCCGATGCGGCGCTTCGTAGAACACCAAGGCAGCAGGCTGATCGCGCAGCGTTTCCAGCGCCTTGCGGCGTTGGGCGCCGGAAGCCGGCAAAAAACCGTAAAAGAGAAAATGCGGCTGCGCGAAGCCCGCGGCGGACAATGCAGTGATGGCTGCACACGCGCCGGGCAAAGGAACCACACTCAGCCCGGCCTCGCGCGCCATCGCGACCAATACCGCCCCAGGATCGCTGATGCCCGGCGTACCGGCGTCCGATACCAGCGCCACTGATTTTCCGGCACGCAATTCGTCGAGAATTTTTTCACCGGCGCGCCGTTCGTTATGCTCGTGCACCGCCACCAGCTTGGCCTTGATGCCCAGGTGCGTCAGCAAGTGCGCGCTATGCCGCGTATCCTCAGCCGCCACGATATCCACCGTCTTCAGCACCTCGATGGCGCGCAGGGTAATGTCCTGCAAATTCCCAATCGGCGTGGCTACCACATATAATGTGCCGCTATGACTCAACGTTTCATTGCCTTCCTTATCCTTTGTTGCACGCTGGCGCCCGGCGCAAATGCCGCCGATAACGTCCCGGCAACCTCCTCCAAATCCTCACCGGCCACCAAAGCATTCAAGCCGCCGGAAGAGCGCTATCTCGCGGGGCTGGAGTGCCTGAAAAAATCCGATGTCCCGTGCGCGCAAGTCGCGCTCGCCGGCATCAATCCGGCCTCGCCCTATGCCAAGATCCTTGAAGCGCAGATTGCCGTCGGCGGGCAGGATTACGACACCGTTCTGCGCCTGCTGATCCCGCTTCAGGCAGAGGAAAACCTGCTGCCCGCGGCGCTTGCGAGTTTACACGCAAGCCTGGCACTAGCCTATGAAAACCAGGGAAACACGTTACGCGCGGCCGAGCAGCGCTCGCAAGCCGACTCTTACCTGCAAGCACCTGAAGCCCGCGCCGCCAACCAGAAACAACTGCTTGAATCCTTGACCGCACTGCCCAAGGATGCGCTTCTGGAAATGCGCGGCGAAAGCGCGGACACCGCCGTGCAAGGATGGATAGACCTGGCGCTTGCCATTGCCCACTCCGGCCAGCGAAACAGTGCGCTTGCGCAGTGGCGGCAGGCCTACCCCGACCATCCTGCCAATGAAACCACACTGGGCGCGCAGTCAGCGCCGGCAGCGGCCAACTCCGCGGAGCAAAAGCTCGCCGGCAAGGTCGCACTGCTGCTGCCGATCGACACCCCCGCCTTTGCATTTGCCGCCGAAGCCGTGCGCAGCGGCTTCAGCGCGGCACAGAAAGCAGCAAACAGTCCGGCGGAAATCGTCATTTATCCGACATACGGCCGCAAGGACGAAGTCGCCGCGATTTATCGCCAGGCCATTGCGGAAGGTGCGCAATATGTCGTCGGCCCATTGACGCGCGGAGAAGTGGCCGGATTGCTGGAGCCGGGGCTCATCAGCGTTCCGACCGTTGCCTTGAACGTGCTCGATGAACAATCCGCAACGCCGGCAAAGCTGGTCCAATTCGGCCTACCGGTAGAAGAGGAAGCCATGCAGCTGGCGAAACTCGCCCGCGCCCAAGGCATGCAGACGACGGTGATTGCCGCAGCGAATACCCCGCTCGGCAAGCGCATGGCCCAAGCCTTTGCCTCCGAGTGGACGGAGCAAGGCGGCGTGGTCGTACTGCAAGCCGAATTCAACGAGCAATCCAATTTGCTGGATTTCAAGACCCAGATCGCAACCGAGCGCGCCGACATGATTTTCCTGGCCGCAAATACCGAACAAGCGCGCTGGATTCGGCCCTACCTGAACCAGGCGACCCCCACTTTTGCGCTTTCGCACATCTATGACGGCAATCCCGCGAATCGAGAAAACGGCGTTTTGAATGCGATCCATTTCGTCGACATGCCCTGGCTGCTGAATCCGGATGACGCTGGTTATTCCGCCTATCGCGAGGCCTCTGCCGATCTCCCGCCAAACGCGCAACGCTGGTTTGCGGTGGGCGTCGATGCCTGGAACATCCTTTCCGCCCTTGCCGGGAACCCGGCCGAAAATATGCAATTGCGCGGGCTCACGGGCACGATCATGCTGCACGGCAACCGCATCCAGCGCGCATTGCCGCTGGCGCAATTCCGTAGCGACGGGATAGTGCTGGAGTAGCCCGGATGAGCACTGCCGGCAACGCCGCTGAAAAGTTAGCCGCCGCCTACCTGCAACAAAAGGGGTTGAAACTGCTCGAATCGAATTACCGCTGCCGCTTCGGTGAAATCGACCTCATCATGCGCGATGGCAAGGAAACCGTTTTCGTCGAAGTCAGGCTGCGCAGCAATGCTTTTTTCGGCGGCGCAGGCGCAAGCATCACCACCGACAAACAACAAAAACTGACGCGCACGGCGGAGCATTACCTGATGCAACACGGGGCGACGCCCTGCCGCTTTGACGCGGTACTGCTGAATTCACTGTCGAACGACAACCTGACTTGGCTTAAAAACGCTTTCGAAGCGATCTGAACATCACCATGAATCTGATACCCCGTATAGTTGGCCATTTCGAGGAAAGCGCACAGCTCAAGCTTGTCAGCGCGGATTTGCTAGCTCCGGCAATTGCCGAGGCCGCCGCGATGATTGTTGCCGCCCTTCTCGAAGACAAGAAAGTCCTCACCTGTGGCAATGGCGGATCGGCCGCACTCGCACAGTATTTCGCTGCGCGCATGCTGAACCGTTTCGACATGGAACGCCCTGGGCTGGCGACCATTTCCCTTTCAGCGGACAACTCGACGCTGACGTCGATTGCCAACGACTCCAACTTCACGCAGGTGTTCTCGAAGCAAATCATGGCATTAGGCCAGCCAGGCGATATTCTTTTGGCGATGAGCACCAGCGGAAATTCGCAAAACGTACTGGATGCGATTATCGCCGCACACGAGCGCGGCATGAATGTGGTCGCCTTCAGCGGGGGCGACGGCGGGAGCCTGATGGAACTTTTAATCCCTCAGGATATTCATATCGGCGTCCCCCACGAAAATACTGCCCGCGTTCAGGAAATGTATCTTCTTGTACTGCACTGCCTGTGCGATTCCATCGATTGTCTTCTGCTAGGAGTTGAATAAATGACACGCTTACTAAAACTAATATTACTGGCTGTCTCGCTCACTACCGCCTTGAATGCTTGCGTTCCTGTCGTTGCCGGAGGCGCGGCAGCGGGAGGATTTGCGGCTGCCGATCGCCGCACTTCGGGTGCTTACGTGGATGACGAAGGCATCGAATGGAAGGCCCTCACCGAAATCGAAAAGCAAATGCGTAACAAGATTCATGTCAACGTCACCAGCTTCAATCGCAATGTGTTGCTGACCGGCGAAGCCCTGGACGAGGACACCAAGAAGCAGGCCGAATCCATCGCCAAGGAAATCGCCAATGTACGCAACGTCACCAATGAACTGCAGATTGGCCTCGCCAGCACGGTGCCCGACCGCAGCCGGGACGGCTACCTGACCTCGCTGGTTAAAGGCAAGATGTACAAGGAAAACCGTTTCCCGCCCAATTACGTCAAGGTCGTGACGGAAGCCGGAGTGGTGTATCTGATGGGCATGGTGACGCGCCAGGAGGCCGAAGATGCGGTAGATATAGCTCGCAGTATCGACGGCGTGGAGAAAGTGGTCAAAGTCTTCGAATACGTGATCGTCGAGCCGTAACGGACTGCTATAATTCGGTTATTCAGATTGAGTAATTTTAACGAACCATGAGTACCGAAATCATTATCGAAGGCCTGACGCGCGCAGGCAAACCTTTCCGCCCGAGCGACTGGGTGGATCGCATGTGCAGCACCTACGCCACCTTCGGGCCGGATCGCAAGCTGCGCTATTCCCCCTACCTGAAACCGCGCCTGCTGAACGGCGTGCGCTGCCTGGCGGTGGATACCAAGCTGAAGGACGTCAATCCGGAAGGGTTCGCGCAACTGATGCATTTCGCCGAAGAAAACCAGCTGAACATGAAAGACGCTGAAGGAAACGATATTCCGGTTCCGGCAGTCTGAGCAATGTAACCGTCGCGGCTTGGCGGTTCATTTATCCGCGGTCACACGCTCCACTTGCTGGCGCGTCATTAGTCCGCGCTGCATTTTGACCAGCTGCCCTTGCGGGTTGTAGATGTAAGTGGTCGGCAGGATATCTGCCGAACCGAACTGGCGGGCGACCTTGTCGTCGCCGAGTACGATAGGATAGGAAATCAGATTGTCGTCGACAAAGTCGCGAATCTCCTTATCAGCCTCATACTCCATGGCAACGCCGATCACGACCAGATTCTTGCGCTTGTCGTGCAAGGCGATCAGGTCCGGGACTTCCTCCAGGCAGGGCGGACACCAGGTCGCCCAGAAGTTAACCAACACCCACTTACCCTTGTAGTCCGACAACGCATGGGTTTTGCCGCTCATGTCCTGCAGCATGAATCCATCCGCGGCCTGAACCGGCAAAACACCCGACGCCAGCAAGCCCAGCAACAGCGCCATTCGCGCGCAAGCACTGGCAAACGGTTGGTAGGTTTTTCGGAGTCGATTCATATCATTGCATCTGTTTGGAAATGGCGAGTTGAGTTTACCATTCGGGATTGCTTGAAGAGACTTCACTTAGGCAGGTTTTTTCGCTAGGATAGCGAGAATGCCTTTTTCCGGCTGATTCAATCTTGGTTTTTCAAAACCGCTGAACGCCTTAACCACACAGAATCAAATCAACGAGGTTCAACATGAGCGAACATATTGTGCATATTAGCGATGACGCCTTCGAGCAGGAAGTCCTGCAATCCCAGGTGCCCGTGCTGGTCGACTACTGGGCAGAGTGGTGCGGCCCCTGCAAGATGATCGCCCCCATCCTGGACGAAGTCGCCAAGGAATATTCCGGCAAGCTGAAAGTCGCCAAGCTGAACATCGATGAGAATCAGCAAACCCCGCCCAAGTACGGCATACGCGGCATTCCGACCCTAATGCTGTTCAAGAACGGCAACGTCGAAGCAACCAAAGTTGGCGCACTGTCCAAATCTCAATTAACAGCGTTTATTGACAGCAATATTTAAAGCCGATACGCTGGCGTCTGATTCCTGTTCAAAACTGCCCTAAAGCAGCGGGAATCAGGCGCTTAACCCGCCTTACCTCTTTCCCCCGCTCTCCAAGATTTACCAGCGAGTCCTTGCATAATGCACTTATCCGACCTGAAACACCTACCTGTCACCGAACTCGTCGAAATGGCTATTGCCAACGAAGTCGAGGGCGCCAGCCGCATGCGCAAGCAGGACCTGATTTTCGCCTTGCTCAAAAACAAGGCCAAGAAAGGCGACAGCATTTTTGGCGACGGCACACTGGAGGTGCTGCAGGATGGATTCGGATTCCTGCGCGCGCCGGACAGCTCGTATCTGGCGGGGCCGGATGATATTTACGTTTCACCCTCGCAAATTCGCCGCTTCAATCTGCATACCGGCGACACTATCACCGGTGAAATCCGCACACCTAAGGAAGGCGAACGCTACTTTGCGCTGGTCAAGGTCGACACCGTCAACGGCGAACCGCCCGAGAATACCAAGCACAAGATCCTCTTCGAAAACCTGACGCCGCTGTTCCCGACCAAGCCGCTGACGCTGGAACGCGAAATTCGCGGTGAAGAAAACATCACCGGCCGCGTGATCGACATGATCGCCCCAATCGGCAAGGGCCAGCGCGCCTTGCTGGTCGCCAGCCCGAAGTCCGGCAAGACGGTGATGATGCAGCACATCGCGCACGCGATCACCTCCAACCATCCCGATGTCGTATTGATCGTATTGCTGATCGACGAACGCCCGGAAGAAGTGACGGAAATGACCCGCTCGGTGAAGGGCGAAGTGGTCGCCTCCACCTTCGACGAACCGGCCACGCGCCACGTGCAGGTCGCCGAAATGGTGCTGGAAAAGGCCAAGCGCCTGGTCGAACACAAGAAGGACGTGGTGATCCTGCTGGACTCCATCACACGCCTTGCCCGGGCCTACAACACCGTGGTGCCGTCCTCCGGCAAGGTGCTGACCGGCGGCGTGGATGCCAATGCGCTGCAGCGCCCGAAACGTTTCTTCGGCGCCGCCCGCAATATCGAGGAAGGCGGTAGCTTAACCATCATCGCCACTGCACTGGTCGATACCGGCTCGCGCATGGACGACGTGATCTACGAAGAATTCAAGGGCACCGGCAACATGGAAATCCATCTCGACCGCCGCATGGCCGAGAAGCGCCAGTACCCCGCGATCAACGTCAACAAGTCCGGTACGCGCCGAGAAGAATTGCTGATCGAGAAGGACATCCTGCAAAAGATCTGGGTGCTGCGTAAGCTGCTGTACCCGATGGATGACCTCGAAGCGATGGAATTCCTGCTCGACAAGATCAAGTCCACGAAGAACAACGCGGAGTTCTTCGACGCGATGCGTCGCGGTTAAAAGACCGCTCGGAAACAGTTGAAAAATGTTTGAATTTGCTGGATAATCGCCAGCTTTCTTGCGACAGCACCAAGCTTAAGGACATCAGAATGAAAGCCGACATTCATCCGGATTACAATGAAATCACCGTAACCTGCAGTTGCGGCAACAAGTTCGAGACCCGCTCCACCAACGGTAAGAACCTGAACATCGAAGTATGTTCGCAATGCCATCCGTTCTATACCGGCAAGCAAAAGATCATGGACACCGCCGGTCGCGTGGAAAAGTTCCGCCAAAAGTACGGCATGTAATTGTTGTTGGCTTGAGCCGGCAAAACGAAAGGCAGCTTCGGCTGCCTTTTTGTTTGGCGCTTACCGTAAAATACCCTTCTTATTGACGAAACGACGGCCGCAACATGGCGTTTGAATTCGAACACGACTGGCAGGCAAGTCTTGCGACGCCCAAGCCCAGCATAGGCGAAAACGCCAAAACCAATCTGCTGCTGCTGCTGTGCTTTATCTGGCTGGTCGTCGGCCTGATTGGACACCACCCCTGGAAACCCGATGAAGGGCAAACGGTCAGCGCGGTGCGGCATTTGCTCGAAGGCGGCGACTGGCTTGTCCCTTTCATCGCGGGCCTGCCCAAACTCGAATACCCTCCGCTCTATTATTTGAGCGCAGCCTTCAGCGCGAAGCTTTTCTCTTCGTGGCTGCCGCTGCATGATGGCGCACGGCTCATTACCGGTGTGTGGATGGCGCTCACCTTGCTGATGGTCGGCATGAGCGGGCGCGAAATGTGGGGCAAAGGTGCCGGGCGTCAGACGACCTTCATCTTCCTTAGCTCGATCGGGCTATTCTTCTCGGCGCACCTGCTGTCGCCCGAGGTTGCTGGGCTGACCGGCTATGCGATGGCATTCTACGGGCTGGCCCTGGCGCGGCGACGCCCATGGCGCGCAGCTCCGCTGATTGGCAGCGGCATCGGCATCGCTTTTCTTTCGGTCGGATTGACCGCGGTCGCCATTGTTCTGGTCACCGCCTTCCTGCTTCCCCTCCTGTTCCGCAGCTGGCGCATCCGTCCTTATCTTGCCAGCTTGCCGACGGGCTTGGTCATTGCGCTTCCATGGATGGCCCTCTGGCTTGTACCCATGCTGCAAAGCTCGCCTGAGATGCTGCAGAACTGGCTGCTATCCGAGCGGCATGCATTCGATAGCGACAATGTGCTTTATTTCGGTCAATTGCTGCTCTGGTTCTCTTGGCCGGCACTGCCTCTGGCAGCCTGGTCCTTGTGGTACTTCCGCAGCCATCTGCTGCAACGTCCGCAATTCCAGCTCACCTTGGTATTTTTCACGGTTGCACTCATCCTGCTCGGCTTGAACTCGGAGAGCCGTGACGTGCTGGCCCTACCGCTGCTATTGCCGCTGGCAATCATGGGGGGGGCGGCTATTGATAAGCTGTGGCGCGGTGCGGCAAGCGCCCTGGACTGGTTCGGCATCATGCTGTTCGGCATGTTCGGTTTCCTCATCTGGCTGGGCTGGTTCGCGATGATGAGTGGCATGCCGGCGCGATTGGCAGCGCGTATGCACAAGCTCTCCCTAGCCTATGTGCCGCACTTCGAATGGCTGGCATTCATTGCCGCGGTCGTTATCACGGTGGTCTGGATGGTGACGGTATTTCACAACAAACGCTCCAACCGTGCCGCCATCACTGACTGGGCACTTGGTATCACCATGGTCTGGGGTTTGCTGATGACACTATGGCTGCCCTGGCTGGACGCGGCCAAGAGTTATGGCAGTGTGTATATCGGAATGCAGAAAACGCTCCCGGCAAATTTTGCCTGCGTAACGAGCCGCAATGTCGGTGAATTCCAGCTATCAATGCTGCATTACTACACCGGCATCCAAGCCCAGCGCTTCGAGAACGTCCAGAGGCTGGATTGCGATCTTTACCTGATCCAGGATGAACGTCGTCGGGAAAAGATCGATCCCGGACCGGACTGGCAACTCATCTGGCAAGGCAAACGCCCGAGCGAGCGTCGCGAGAGTTTCCGCCTGTATCAGCTCCAGTCTTCCGTCCGCTGATTCACAGCGGTTGCAGCTGCGCATTTGCCAGCGCATACCGAGCGGACCATGACTGGTCGATCAGCTCTCGGTCATGCGTTGCCACCAGCACGCAGCTGTCTTCATCTCCCATGCGGGCAATCAGCTCAACAACCTGGCCGCGTGCGGACAAATCCAGGTTGGCCGTCGGCTCGTCCAGAAGCAATAACCGCGGCTTGAGCACGCGCGCCCGCGCCAGCGCGACCCGTTGCTTCTCGCCTCCGGAAAGTCGCGATGGCGGCACTTTGGCCACGGCCTCCAGCCCGGCCCATGCTACTTCCGCTTTTACACGCCGGGTAATTTCAGCTTTGGACAAGCCTCGGCCTTTCAGGCCATAGGCAATATTCGCAGCGACGCTGCTATGGAACAAATAAGGGTGCTGATGCATATAAATGATCGCCGGGGCCAGCGTCACGATCTCTGGCAGCCCGATCCGCCGGCCATCGAATACATAATTCGACATGTCGGCCGGCTCCAATCCGGCAAGGATGCGTAGCAGCGTAGTCTTGCCGACACCGTTCGAGCCGGTGACGACATAGCTCTTGCCTCGTTCCAGCGACAACTGCGGGATATCGAATAACAGTCGTTCACCGAAAGCCTTGCGCAGCCCCTGAACCTCCAGCAGACTCATTTCAACCCGCCCCTGCCCTGCAGCAGCGCCATCCCGGCATTGGTAACCAATGCAATCACGACCAGCACAATGCCAAGGGCAATCCCTTGCGCGAATTCCCCCTTGCTGGTTTCCAACGCGATCGCGGTAGTGATGTTGCGCGTGACGCCGGCGATATTGCCGCCGACCATCATCGCGCAGCCGACCTCGGAAATGACGCGCCCAAAGCCGGTCACCACCGCCGCCATCACCGCAAACCTGACTTCGAGCATTTGCGTCCAGGTCACTCGCATAGGTCCGGCTCCCAATGTCCGCGCCGTTTCAACCACGCGCGGATCAGCGCCTTGCAACGCGGATAGCGTCATGGCGGCCAAAATAGGAAACGCGAGTATTGCTTGCCCCAGGATCATGCCCCCTTGCGTAAACAGCAGTTCATGCTCGCCCAGCGGCCCAGTGCGGGTGAGCATGAAATACATGATCAAACCAATGACTACCGTCGGCAGTGCCAGCAAGGTTTGCACCAGTACTATCAGTACACGGCGGCCAGGAAATGAGAAGTTCGCGAGGACAAAAGCAAGCGCCACCGCCGGCGGGGTCGCCAGCAGCAGCGAGAAAAAGCAGACGCGCAGTGAGACAAATACGATGCCCCACAAGGTGGCATCGCCTTCCCAAAGCATGCGTAATGCCTGGAGCGCGGCTTCGGAAAGGCTCATGTTTTCATCGTTAAAAGGTTATTTGGCCGAAGGGATGAACAACTGCTCGCCGCCCACCTTGAAGCCGCCGATCAGCTTCTGGCCTTCCAGCGAGGTCATCCAGTTGATCAATTCGGTGGCGCCCTGGTAGTTGGTTTTCGGGTATTTCTTGGGATTGACCGCAATGATACCGTAAGGGTTGAACATACGGGCGTCGCCCTGCATCAGCACCGGCAGGCCGATCTTGTCCTGGAAGCTGATATAGGTGCCGCGATCGGTCAGGGTATAGGCCCGCATCTCGCCCGCCATCATCAGCACTTCGCCCATGCCCTGGCCAGCGGAAAAGTACCAGCGCTGACCAGCGGACTTGATGCCAAGTTCCTTCCAGTAGCTCTGCTCCATCTGGTCGGTACCCGAGTCATCGCCGCGCGAAACGAACTTCCACTTCGCATCAGCGATTTTCTTCATCGCCGCCAACACGTCCTTCTCGCCCTTGATCTTCGCCGGGTCGTTATTGGGGCCAATCAGCACGAAGTCGTTGTACATCACGTCGCGCCGGTCGATACCGTGCCCGGCTGCGACAAAGGCATCTTCCGCCGGCCGCGCATGCACCAGCACCACGTCGACGTTGCCGTCCTCGCCCAGCTTGAGCGCCTTGCCGGTACCGACCGCGATGACGTGCACCTTGCAGCTACACTTCGCTTCGAATTTGGGAAGGATCGCATCGAGCAGGCCGGAGGAAGCAGTGCTGGTCGTCGTCGCGAGACGCACCACCTTTTCGGCTGCGTGCAGCGGCAATACGCTGCTGATGGCCAGCAATGCCGCGAGGCAGAATTTCATCATATGTTTCATGCTGTTTTTCTCCCGATCAGAAATCGAATTGCGCACGCAGGGTCAGTGCATCTTCGCTGTCGAAGGTATCGTTACGCGCGTTGACGCGCACCGTGACCGGCGTGTCGAATTCGGTGTGCACGTAGTTCATGATCAAGCGCGTGTTCGGCGTCAGGATCCAGTTGGCGCCCAGCGTCCATGCGTCGGCTTCGTTGGCCGCGACCAGGACGCCGTCGGTCGTGCCGGCGGGGGTGTTCACCAATACACCGGTGCCGGCGACATTGCTGGTCTTGAAGTCGGAAGCGTCGAACTTGCTGTAGCGCAAGCCAAGTTGCACCGCACCCCAGCCGCTGGCACCGAAGTTGTTCTTGGGCTTCAGGCGGCCGAAGATACCATCCTTGTACATCGCGGCAAATGGTTCGCCGGTGACGTTCCAGACCGTGCTGGCGTACCAGGCGTCGATGTCGCGGTCGTAGCTCGGTCCTTCGAACTCGGTGCGGATGTATTCGCCCTGGAATTTGACCGGGCCATAAGCAAGGGCGAATTCGCCGCCGCCGCGGGTACGTTCGACGTTGTCGGCGAAAGCATTGGCGGCTGCCGTGCCGCCGCAAGCCGCGGCGCTACAGGTGGTGCCGAAGAATTGCACACCGCGACCTTCGGTCTGTCCGGTGGGGATGAAGCTGGCGAGACGGCGCGAACCTTCGTCGCCCTTGCTGTACCAACCGCCCAGGTGCACGACGGCATTATTCCAGCCGGCAAATTCGGCGATGTTGCCAGTGACGCGTGCGGTCAGGTTCTTGCCGTCTTCACGCGCATTGTTCTCATCCACTGTGCCGGTGCCGTTGATGTAGGCGATGCTGTAGTTGAGGCCGGCGAACGGGGAACCGTGCACCATCACGCCGCGGTCGTACGTCGAGCCGAGCAGGCTGTCGGCCATGCTACGTTCCTGGAAGTCGGTGAAGTTGGTGCTCATGGCACGTTCGAGACCATAGAAGGGCTTGAATTGGCCCATGCGGATCTTGGCCTGCTTCCATTTATTGATGTCGAAGTAGCCATAAGTAAGACTGGTGCTGCTACTGGAGTATTCGCCTTCGACGCGGACGACGTAGTCCTTGTAGAAGGTGGCGGTACCGCCCAGCCGCGCGCGACGCAGGCTGAAGGTGTCGGCGCTATGCGCTTCAGGATTGAACTCGCGGTAGTCGGCCTGCACGCGGCCGTTGATCGCCAGTTGCCAGTTGCCACTGCCGTCTTCGAACACGATGCCGTCCTTGAAGTTGGCCAGCACCGGGGTGCCCTTGCTCTTGCCGCGCTCCTTGAGGTCCTCTTCCTTGCCCTGCGCCATCTGCTGCTGCATGGCCTTGAGTTCCTCGGCCATCACCTGCATTTGCTTGTCCTGTTCGGCACGTTGTTGCTGCATCTGCTGCATCATGGCTTCTAGCTGCTTGATGCGATCGGACGAATCCTCCGCCGCAAAAGCCGGTGCCGCCGCGGCTGCAATCACGGCAGCGGCAATGGCACGCAAGGTAAAAGAATTATCTTTCCTGGTCATGTCGATCTCCTGTATGAGAATAAGGTGTTGGTATAAGGATTACCAGGCCGGGCAGAATACTGCAGCGTGCCGGTTCAGTCGATATTTGGCTAGTCTTCCCGCCCGTTATGCCGGCCGGCAGGCCACCACATGGGTTGCTGAAAACCTGGGTACCGAAATGCACGAATGCGGGATTGTGCCTCGGGCGATAGCAGATAACGCTCGAATGCCGATGCGTCTTCTGCAGCATTTCCTTCCGCGTTGACCACGATGGATACCATGATGCGCTGGAATAGCGGGTCGCCAACGACCAGTGGCTCCAGATCGGTCCCACTTCGCTGCTTAAACCGCAAATAAGGGGCAAAGCCCCATAGCACGTAAGCTGACTGACGAGTCGCCAATTCCATCGCGGCTTTCCCCGCGGTATTTCGGTCTATATGCCACTCCCCGAACTGGTCTATTCCCGCGTTTTGCCACAGTATGCTTTCGAGGTAGCGCGCGCCATGGCTCGCATTGACCACGAAAGTCGATCGCGTCTTTGCGATTCGTGCCAGCGCATCTGCGGCATTGGTCATGCCGCGAATCTGCGCCGGGTCGTCTTTTGGCCCAAACAAAGCCATTTGATTGGCGAATACGGGATGTGGCCATTTTCCACGCCCTTGGGTTACGAAGGGCTCCACCCCCGGATGCCCATAATGGGAGATCACCAGATCCGCCTCTCCGGCCTCGGCGACGGAAAATGGATCGCTGCCCATGTACACGATCTCGGCGGTCATTCCAGTTTTCTCCCGGAAAGCCGGCAGTAGCGGCCGCACAATGTCGTCAGCGATATTGACAAGGGCCAGGCGGATAACGCGAGGCTGGCTTCCGGCCAAGACCGGCGATGAGGTGCTCAAGGCGAGCACCAGCATGGCGCCAGCCCACCACCGAACTCTTGCCAACATCGCGCTCATTGCCAAGGCGACTTCATCCTTTACCAATCCAGTTGAACGCCGGTATACAAGAAACGACCGGCCTGAGGAAAGCCGTAGCTGGTTTCATATTCATCGTCCAGCAGATTGTCGGCGCCGACATACAACGAGCCCATCTTGCGCGGCAGCATATAACTCACCTTGGCCGACAACAAGTCGAAGCTATCGAGGTTGCGATCATCCGAGGAATCGTTGCGGTTGAAATAGGCCTGGCCACCGATGCGCTGGTATTGCGCACTGATGCGCCAGTCATTCAAGAATCGATAGTCGGCATTCAGGGATACCTTATGGCGTGGACGGTATTGCAGCGTCGATGAATCACGGTCGCTAGATTCGTCACGCGCATGCAGCAGCCCGACGGCGGCACCCAGCGATAGCGCATCGCTCGGCCGCCAGCGAGCACTCATATCCACACCCCGAAATAGCAATTTCTGGCGATTCTCGTACAAATTGCTGGTTTCGTTCTTTTCAATAAAGTCATGCACGCGCGACTGGTACACCGCCACATCAAAATCGGCCTGCGTCCAGCGGTTCTTGATTCCGGCTTCGAAATGATTGGCTCGCTGGAAGCCGAGCGCATCATTGCCGGAAGTCGCGTCGTAGAGCTGGCGGATGGTCGGGGCATCTACCTTGCGTGCTGCCGTGCCATATAAGCTTACGACTTCGGTCAATCGCTTGGTCAGCCCCAGTTGCGCGCTGCCCGCGTTGTCGTCATTGCCACCATCCTTGTCCAGCACGTAACGGCCCAGGCCGACCACCAGCCCGAAGTCGAAAGGCAAGGGCTGCTTGACTTCGAACGCCAGGGAATCGACATGGATCGTCTTGTCGACCTCGAACGGCGTGTACTTGACCTTGGCATTCAAGACATTGGTTGTCACCAGCGTCGCCGTGAATGAACAAGTCTGGTTGCGGTTGACGCGCGCATTGTCGCAGGAAACACCGTCGGAATCGAAGGCTTCGGAACGGCGATCGAAACTGACGCCCAGTCGGGTACCTGTCTGGAATACCCCATTCAATTGCGCGTGCAGACCATCGATATCCACATGATCGCGTTGCCGAAACGAGCCTCGATTGACGAAGCTGTCAAAATCGGCGTCGTCATATCCGGTACTGTCCAGCTCCTGGCTGTTGGAGAAGTACCACAGGCGGCCGGACCAGGCATTGTTAAAGGCATAATCGGCGCCTATTTGGACCGATGTGCCATGCTGATCGTCCACGCGCTCATATTTCGTCGCGGAAGCGAAGGGGTCGCCGGTGCTGCCGATGCAGGTGGGCGAGTTACTGCCTCCCTGGCAATCAAATACGCTAGGCGGCTTGCCGTAATGCCCTTCGACCCGGCTGAGAAAAATGCCGGCGTTGAGCTGGTCGGTGATCTGCCGCGTATAGGATGTCAGCAGATTGGCCCGGCGATAGCCGCTGTTGAGGCGCTTGTCGTCGTCCTGGAAGTTTTCGCGGGATGCAAGGATCGCAGACGAGAAATCGTTCGACATCGGAAACGCATCACGCGCCCGCACTCCGACCGCCGCAAAAAAATCATTTGTACCATCGCCGTAACCCGCGTAAGCATTGGCATTCCAGTAATGATCGCTGCCGAACTCGGCCTTACCGCCGGCCTTGAAGCCATCGAAGCCGCCGCGAGTCTGGATATCCAGCACGCCGCCCATCCCGCCGTCGCCGTATAGCACCGATGAGGCACCCGCCTGGAGCTGGATGCGGCCGATAGCGAAGGTCGGGATCAGCGTTGGGTCGAACTGGCCGTCTTCTGCGGAGTTGAACGGAATACCATTCACCAATACCTTGATCTGGCGGGTGCGCAGTCCACGAATATCCAGGCGAGGCGTACCGTCCCCACCGTTACGAACGTTGATGGAAGGAATCTCCATCAGCGCTTCGTCGAGCGAACGCGCATTCGTGCGTTCGAAGTCCTCGCGCGTCAACTGGTAGGAAGTGCCGATCTCGCTCTCCGTGGAGTTCTCAGTAACCAGCATCTCGCCAAGCTGATAGACCTCATGCTGGGTCGGCTCCTGAGCGGCAGCCTGCATGGCGACAAGCGCAAGCAGCGCCGCGATCGTGTATTTCGTTTTATTTATTCCTATATAACGACAGCCGAAGATGTCGTCGCCCCCGTTGCGCATCGTGCCCCCTTGAAATTATTCGATCGTTATTTGTTGTTCAGTGTGGTCGTCTGGCCTGCTGCACCCGTGCCGTGCCATGCCATGACACCGATCAAGCCACCGACCAGGCCGAAAACGAAGTGGGTGGTCATCGGATAGCCGAGCCCGAAGACCAGTGAGCCGCTGGGTATGCCTAGTCCGGCCTGATAAAGCATTTTGACCAGCGGTTTGATCGTATGCACCAGCCCGGCCACGACGGGCAGCAGATATATCATCCAGACGCGACCTGCCAGCGCGTTGTAAAGCCCATCCAGCGCCAGCCCCTGCAGCAGCATAATGGTCGCGTCAATGCCCGCGTTATGCTGGGCAACAAATACGACCAACGCGCCGCCGAGTGCCGCCAGGGTTGCCGCGTAACGCTCGCCGGAAGCGCAACGCACGAACAGCAGGATCGCCATTAACTCCAGGCCATGGCGGCCGGGCAGCTTCATCGGCCAACGAAAAACCTCATGCGACACGACCGCCAGCATGCCGGCACCGAAGATCAGGCCCAGCAGCAGCCAGCGACGGCGCTGCAGTTCAGAACTGCTTGAGATACTGCTTGCTTGCGACTCGCCAGTCGGCCCCATCATGTTCCTCTCCTTTTTCTACGATCAACACAGCTTCGCCGTTCATCCACACCGCACGCGGCCAACTGCTCATTGCAATCTTCAGCGCAGAATCGGTTAGCACCTCACCCTCGACGCTTTGCACGATATCCAAACCAGTACTTGCGAACAGTTCGCCCAGATCGACCACCTGGTCCGTCATCTCGCGCACGCCCTTGAGCCACAGCAGGCGCCCGTCACTGCCCGAGGCGTGCAGGCCGACTGCAGAAAGCGCGCCGATGATGCCATCGTGCGTCCCGGTCAAGCCAAGCAATGGTAACCCGTACGCCTCGGCAACACGACGCGCATCCTGCTGATACACGCGTCGACGCTTGCACAAAAATCCGAAGCGCTGAATCTCGGAGGTAATGACGTTCTCAGCAGCAACGCACAAGCCGGCATCCGAGCCCTCGGCACTGTTCGCGACTAAATAATCGCGGCAATAGTCGAGTATTGATGGGATATTCCCGGCTTCGGCACTTACCCTGACGCATGCCGCACTGTTATGCGAGGTATAGGGCACCAGCGGGCTCATGAGGAGTTGATGACGGGTGATATGCGCCGGCGAAGCCAGCCCCCTCGCTTTCAATTCCGAGGCAATGGTGCGCGCATGGAACCCGGTGCCGCAGCTCTCAAGATTGTCGGTATCGTCCAGGCCGATCAGCACATCAATGGAGTCAGATATAGCGGTCATGGAAGTCGGCGTTTTTCGAAATATCGAATGATATATAACGCAATGCGCATAAACAAGCCCGAATTGCTTTATCGCTTTCAGGAAAGCAAAGATATCAGCACTTGCACCTCTTGCTCTACGGCTGCGGATGCGGTGCACTCGATGGCGCGATAACGGCGCAAAACATCATGACCGAACTCGGTCACCCTTGCGCCGCCGCCATGACTGCCGCCGGTGGCGGTGGCAACGAGCGGCTGCTTGAAACAGCGGTTCATGGTATCGACCAGATCCCAGGCGCGCTTGTAGGACATTCCCATTTCGCGTGCGGCCGCCGAGATCGAGCCCGCCCGGTCTATGGCCTCCAGCAAGTCCGCCTTGCCCGGCCCCATGGCCGATTCACTGCCGTGAGGGATACGAATTTTCAGTAATTTTGAGCTCACGCCGCCATTGTACCTATTTTGCCGCAGCGCTTTTCCGAGTATTATTGTCAAGTATTGATCGTATCCGCATTGTCGTTGTCCGACATCATGGAAACTCCTAAAATGCAGGGCTCACCTTCCACCACACTTGCAGGAAACATGGCGCCTCAAGACTCCCATACCGCAGCATTGATCGACCAGTTCGGCCGGCGCGTGGACTACATCCGGCTGTCGATCACCGACCGTTGCGACTTCCGCTGCGTGTACTGCATGGGCGAGGACATGACTTTCCTGCCGCGCGAGGAAGTGCTTTCTTTGGAAGAGTGCGAGCGATTGGTGCGCGTATTTGTCGGCCTAGGCGTACAGAAAGTGCGTATCACCGGCGGCGAACCGCTGGTGCGCAAGAATGCGCTGTGGCTGTTCGAACAAGTCGGCAAGCTGCCTGGGCTGCGCGAGCTGGTGCTCACCACCAACGGTTCGCAGCTCGATCACCAGGCGCTGCCGCTGAAACAGGCTGGCGTCAGCCGCATCAATATCAGCCTGGACAGCCTGGATGCCGAACGCTTCCGCAAGATCACCCGCGTTGGCGACATCAGCAAAGTGCTGCGCGGCATCGATGCCGCCAAGGCGGCCGGGATCGCGCGCATCCGCCTCAACAGCGTGCTGATGCGCGGTTTCAACGACGACGAAGCCGTTGCGCTGACGCAATTCGCCGTCGACAAGGGCATCGATATCGCGTTCATCGAAGAGATGCCGCTGGGCGAGGTCGATCACAATCGCGCCTCCAGCTGCGTCACCAGCGACGAAACGCTGGGCGTGCTACAGCAACATTTCCGGCTTGTCAGCAGCACCGAAACCACCGGCGGCCCGGCCCGCTACTGGCGCATTCCCGAAACCGAAACGCGCGTCGGCTTTATTTCGCCGCACAGCCATAACTTCTGCGAATCCTGCAACCGCGTGCGCATCACCTGCAAGGGCGAACTCTTCCTGTGCCTTGGGCAAGAGGACGTCGTCGACTTGATGCCTTTGTTGCGCGCATATCCGAACGACGACGCGCCGCTCAGAGAAGCCATCGTCAACGCGATGAAGATCAAACCCAAAGGCCACGATTTCGACCTGCGCCGTGCGGAACCCGCAGTGGTGCGCTTCATGTCCGTTACCGGCGGTTGATCGTGTCCCGGCTTCGCCCTGAAATTACCCACGCCAGCCGGCCGCTCACCTTTACGGTGCCGGCCGTCAACGAGCACGGCGAAACGCTGGAAACCGAGATCGCCGGCGAAGGTCCGCTGACGCTCTATCTCGACAAACGCGAGATCGTCACCCTGATGACGCTGGGCGCCGCGCCGGAAGCCCTTGCGATCGGCTATCTGCGCAACCAGCGGCTGCTGCCTGATATCGAGTCCATTGCCAGCGTGCAAGTCGACTGGGAAACCGAGGCGGTCGCGGTCACTACGCGTTACGGCATCAAGAACATCGCGAAACGCCTGGGCAAGCGCACCGTCACGACAGGTTGCGGGCAAGGCACGATGTTCGGCGACCTGATGGAGGAAATCGACCATATCCAGCTGCCGCACGATGCCACCCTCTCCGAGGAAACACTGCAGGCGCTGCTGGAAAATGTGCGCCATTACGACAGCCTGTACAAGAAGGCCGGCGCCTTGCATGGCTGCGCGCTCGCCAAGGGCTCGGAAATCCTCTATTACGTCGAGGACGTGGGCCGCCATAACGCGGTGGATGCGATTGCCGGCATGATGTGGCTGGATGGGATCGACGGCCACGACAAGATTTTTTACACCACCGGCCGGCTCACCAGCGAAATGGTGATCAAGGCCGCGCAGATGAGCGTACCTTTCCTCGTCTCGCGCTCCGGCCTCACCCGCATGGGTTGGGAAATCGCGCAGAAGGTAGGCATCACTATGCTGGGCCGCGCACAGGGCCGGCATTTCCTGCTATTCACCGGCGCGGAACGCTTCCGCCATGCGGAAATCGAGACAACGGCATGAAGGTGACGGGCATCATACTTGCCGGCGGCATGGGCCGGCGCATGGGTGGCGTGGATAAAGGCCTGGTGCCGTTCCAGGGCAAGCCTCTGGTGACGCATGTACTGGAGCGCCTGCGCCCGCAGGTCGATGAAATCCTGGTCAACGCCAATCGCGAGATCGACACCTACGCCAAGTTCGGCTACCCCGTCGTGCCCGATGCCATCGGCGGCTTCGCCGGACCGCTGGCCGGATTGCACTGTGGCATGACCGCGGCCACCACCGAACTGGTTGCAACCGTCCCTTGCGACTCGCCGTTTCTTCCCGCCGATCTGATACCCCGCCTGCTGCAAGCCCTGCAAGAGAATGATGCCGACCTCGCCGTCGCCAAGACCGGCAATCAGCCGCATCCGGTGTTCTGCCTGTGCCGCAAGGCTCTGCTGCCCAACTTGACGGCATTTCTGGAAAGCGGCGGGCGCAAGATCGACTTTTGGTATGCCGGCGTACGCACCGTCGAGGTGGCATTCGACGATGAAGAACAGGCTTTCGCCAATATCAACACGCCCGAGGAATTGTCTTGTCTGCAATGATTACCTGCGATGTGCCGCTGCTCGGCTTTTGCGCTTACGGCAGCGGCATCGGCAAGACCACGCTGCTGACGAGCCTGATTCCGGTACTGACCGCACGCGGACTGAACCTTTCCGTGATCAAGCACGCGCACCATACCTTCGACATCGACCATCCCGGCAAGGACAGCTACCGCATCCGCGAAGCCGGTGCGGTGCAAACCATGCTGGGATCGCGCCGTCGCTGGGCGCTGATGACCGAAATGTCGCGCATCAGCGACCGCGAGGACGACCTGCGTCTGGCCGAATTGCTGCCGCACATGGATACCGCGCTGGTTGACCTGATCCTGGTGGAAGGCTTCAAGCAGGAGCCTATTCCCAAGATCGAGATTTTCCGTCCTTCGCTGCACAAACCCTTGCTGGCGACCAGCGACCCGCATGTGATCGCCGTAGCCACCGACGGTCCTGCACCGACAACGCTGCCGCAACTGGACCTGAACGACCCACAGGCCATCGCCGACTTCGTGCAGACATGGCTGGCACAACAACAGAATTCCCTGAAAATCGTTTCCACACAGCGACCCTGACCATGACCCAAGACTTCATCCGCGCCATCAGTTGCGCCGACGACTACGACCCCAATTCGATGTCCGTGGACAAGGCCCGCCGCTTTATCCGCGACTTTCTCCAACCGGTGCAGACAAAGGAAAGCCTGGCGCTGCGCTGTTCGCTTGGCCGTGTACTGGCGGAGGACATACTTTCGCCTTACAACGTGCCCAACCACAATAATTCCGCGATGGACGGCTACGCCCTCAACGCGGACGATCTGGCGGCCAGCGGCAACACCTCGCTGCGCATCGCGGGCACGGCCTTCGCCGGCAAGGCGTTCGAAGGCAGGGTCGGCAAGGGCGAATGCGTGCGCATCATGACCGGCGCGGTGATGCCGGCGGAATGCGACAGCGTGGTAATTCAGGAGCACGTGCAGGCCGAGGGCGACCGCATCACTTTCGGCGAGGGCGTCAAGCGCGGGCAGAACCTGCGTTATGCCGGCGAAGATTTGAAACAGGGCCAGGTGGTATTCGCCGCCGGTCATGTGATGCGCCCGGCGGATCTGGGCTTGATTGCCTCGCTCGGCATCGGCGAGGTCAAGGTCTATCGCAAGCTGCGCGTCGCATTCTTTTCCACCGGCGACGAACTCGCCAGCATCGGCCAGCCGCTTGAAGCGGGCCAGGTCTATGACAGCAATCGCTACACACTCTATGGCATGCTCACGCGCCTCGGCGTAGAAGTGATCGACATGGGCGTGGTGCGCGACGACCCCAAGCTGCTGGAGCAGGCATTGCACGATGCCGCCGCCTGCGCCGACGTCATCCTCACCAGCGGCGGCGTCTCGGTCGGCGAAGCGGACTATATGAAGCAGTTGCTCAACGAGCTCGGCCAGGTCGTATTCTGGAAAATCGCGATGAAGCCGGGCCGCCCGCTCGCCTACGGCAAGATCGGCAACGCCCACTACTTCGGCTTGCCCGGCAACCCGGTATCGGTGATGGTCACCTTCTATCAGTTCGTACGCGACGCGATGCTGGTGCTAATGGGCCAACCCGATCCGGCGCCCGTCCCGCAACTGCCCGTGGTTTGCAGCGGCAATCTGAAAAAAGCGCCGGGGCGCACCGAGTTCCAGCGCGGCGTATTGTTTGCCGACAGCGATGGACTATGGAAAGTCCAGCCCATTGGCAACCAAGGCTCCGGCGTGTTGCGCTCGATGTCCGAGGCCAATTGCTTCATCGTGCTGGGCGAGCATTGCGGCAACGTTCAGGCCGGCGATACCGTAAGCGTGCAAATATTGGATAGTTTTGTCTGAAATTAATGAATTTCATGATATTCAACGGCTGAGTTCCTGAGTACATTTCCCAACCCGCCTCAAGGCGGGTTTTTTATTGGGCTATAATCTGCTTCCATCATGGCAGAAGATAGCGATCTCGAAAAAACCGAACCAGCGTCAGCCAGACGCCTGTCAGAGGCGCGCAACAAAGGCAACATTCCCCGTTCGCGTGAATTGAACACCTTCGCCATCCTGATCGTGGCCGGGGCTACCCTGCTGATGATGGGAACGCAACTTACCGCCGGCATGACCGACCTGCTACGCCGCGGCCTGACTTTCGATCGTACGGCGCTTAGCTCGCCCGACTTCATGTGGAACAGCTTGATCCATTCCACGCTGGACATGTTGCAGCTGTTTCTCCCCTTCTTGCTGGTTTTGGTGATCGCCGCGCTGGCCGCACCCATCCTGCTCGGGGGTTGGATGATGAGCGCCGAGGCCATTCAGCCCGATTTTGGCCGATTGAATCCATTGAAAGGAATCGCACGCCTGTTTTCCGCCACTAGCCTGGGCGAACTGGGAAAAGCCATCGCCAAATCGCTGGTAGTGGGCGGCGTCGGGTTCGCTGTGATCTGGAATTATCGGGAGGAAGCGTTTTCGCTCGCCACCGAATCGCTTGATGCGGGCATATACCATCTGGGCAGTTTGTTGGGCTGGCTGTTCATCCTGCTCACCTCGGCGATGATCCTGATCGTCGCGATCGACGTGCCGTTTCAACTGTGGGACTACTACCGCAAGCTGCGCATGACCAAGGAGGAAGTACGGCAGGAAATGAAGGAAAGCGAAGGTGACCCGCAGATCAAAGCCCGCATCCGCGCTATGCAGCGCGAAATGGCGCGTCGTCGCATGATGGCAGAAGTGCCCAAGGCCGACGTCATCGTCACCAACCCGACGCACTACGCGGTGGCCTTGCGCTACAACGAAAAGGAAATGCGCGCGCCGCGCGTCATCGCCAAGGGTTCCTATCTGCTCGCGGAGCGCATCCGCGAGTTGGGGCTGGAGCATCACGTGCCCATCCTGAGCGCGCCTCCCCTGGCGAGAGCTTTATACAAGCATGCCGAGCTCGAACAGGAAATCCCTGCCTCGCTTTTCTCCGCCGTGGCCGAAGTGCTCGCTTACGTTTACCAGCTTCGCAGTTATAATAAGCAAGGCGGCGCCATGCCGCAGCAACCGGAAAATATTCCGGTGCCCGAGGGAATGGATATGTTGGATACGACTGAATAATGGCAGTGATGGCTGCACCCCGGCTGGATCTGCGCGCGCTAGCCGCGCCGCTGCTCATCATCATGATCCTCGCCATGATGGTGTTGCCGCTTCCCACCTTCCTGCTCGACCTGCTGTTCACCTTCAATATCGCGCTGTCCATGATCGTCATCATGGTCAGTATGTACACGCTGAAGCCGCTCGACTTCGCATCCTTCCCCACCGTACTGCTGATGACCACGCTATTGCGCCTGTCGTTGAATGTCGCTTCCAGCCGTGTGGTACTCCTTGAAGGTCACACCGGCCCGGATGCCGCGGGCAAGGTGATCGAGGCCTTCGGCCATTTCCTGGTCGGCGGCAACTACGCGGTCGGGATCGTGGTATTCATCATCCTGGTGATCATTAATTTCGTGGTGATCACCAAAGGTGCGGGCCGCATCGCAGAAGTTAGCGCTCGCTTCACCTTGGATGCCATGCCCGGCAAGCAGATGGCGATCGACGCCGACCTCAACGCCGGCTTAATAGGCGAGGACGAAGCACGCCGCCGCCGCTCGGAAATCGCGCAGGAAGCCGAGTTCTACGGCTCGATGGACGGTGCCAGCAAGTTCGTGCGCGGCGACGCCGTCGCCGGCATCCTGATCATGCTGATCAACATCATCGGCGGGCTTGCGGTCGGCATCTTCATGCACGACCTTGACCTTGCTACCGCGGTCAACAACTACACCCTACTCACCATCGGCGACGGCCTGGTGGCACAAATCCCGGCACTGGTGATCTCCACCGCCGCCGGCATGGTCGTCACCCGCGTGGGCAAGGATGAAGACATCGGCCAGCAAATGCTGGGGGAGATGTTCAATAACGCCAAGGTGCTTTACCTGACCGGCGGCGTGCTGGGCGTGCTCGGCCTGATCCCCGGCATGCCACATCTCGCCTTCCTGATCCTGGCGGCCATCCTGATTGGCACCGCCTACACCATGGAAAACCGTGCCCAGCTAGCCGTGGCGGAAGAGACGGTGGCCGCCGAAGCAGCTGCCGCGCCGGCGGAAATCCCCGAAGTCGGCTGGGACGACGTGGCACCGGTGGACGTGCTGGGACTGGAAGTCGGCTACCGCCTGATCCCGCTGGTCGACCGCGGCCAGGATGGCGAACTGCTGCGCCGCATTCGCGGCATCCGCAAGAAATTCGCGCAGGACATGGGCTTCCTCGTGCCGGCGGTGCATATCCGCGACAACCTCGAGTTACGCCCGAATGCCTACCGCATCGCCCTTAAGGGCGTCGAAATCGGCCAGGGCGAAGCCTTTGCCGGACAGTTTCTCGCCATCAATCCGGGGCGGGTTCTGGGTGAGCTCTCCGGCACGCCGACACAAGACCCCACGTTCGGCCTGCCGGCCGTGTGGGTGGGCGCAGAGATGCGAGAGCAAGCGCAAAGCTTCGGCTATACCGTGGTCGATGCCTCAACCGTAGTGGCCACGCACTTGTCCAACATCATTCAGAGCCATGCCGCCGAACTGCTAGGCCGCGAGGAAACGCAGCAGCTGCTGGACCGCATCGGCAAAGAATCGCCCAAGCTGGTGGAGGATCTGGTGCCCAAGTCCTTGCCGCTCGGCACGTTGCAGAAAGTGCTGCAGAACCTGCTGCAGGAAGGCGTGCACATCCGCGACATGCGCACCATCATCGAAGTGCTCGCCGACCATGCCATGCGCACCCAGGACCCGGAACAGCTTTCCGCTATCGTCCGTACGTCACTCGGCCGCGCGATCACGCAATCGCTGTTCCCCGGTAACAGCGAGTTGCAGGTCATTGCCCTGGCGCCGCAACTGGAAAACATCCTGATGCAGGCTACCCAAACGCCAGGAGCGGAAGGCCCCGGACTGGAGCCCGGCCTCGCGGACCAACTGCTGCGCGGCGTCAGCAAGGCTGCGGAAAGCCAGGAGCAGATGGGCATGCCTGCCGTACTGCTCGTCCCTGCCCCGATGCGTTCGTTGATGGCGCGCTTCCTGCGCCGCTCGGTCTCGCAACTGCACGTGCTGTCGCATTCCGAAGTCCCTGACGGACGCATGATCCGCGTCGTTGCCACGGTAGGCGGCTAATGCAGATACGCAAGTTTTTCGGAGCCAATACCCGCGAGGTATTGCGTCAGGTGCGGGATGCCTTGGGAAGCAATGCACTGATCCTGTCCAACCGTCCGGTCGCGGGCGGCATCGAGATCATGGCCGTGGCAGAAGACGAAGCGCAAGCACTCGCTCACATCCATCCTGCGCCGGGAAGCCGCCCTGCCCCAGCGCCGCCGGCATTCAAGCCTGCGGCGCCATTGCCCACCCCCGTGGTTGCCGCGGCACCCGAAGAAAAGCTGCCTGAAATACCTCCGCAGGAAGCGCGCCCTTCTCCGGCAGCGCGCAGCGCTCAACATGCCGAAATGTCTCAAGAGCTGAAGCGCATGCGCAGCCTGCTGGAGTCGCAGCTGTCGGGCTTCGCCTGGGGCGAGCTGGCGCGGCGCGACCCGGTCAAGGCCGAGCTGATGCGTACCCTGCTGGGTGCCGGCTTCAGCCCGCAGCTGGCGCGCCAGCTGGTCGACGCGATGCCCAAGGGCGTGGATCACGACAAGGGCCTGAAGTGGCTGAAGGCGGCGCTGGCGCATAACCTGCGCGTGGTCGAATCCGGTGCCGACTTCATCACCCGCGGCGGCGTCTATGCGCTGGTCGGCCCCACCGGTGTCGGCAAGACCACCACCGTCGCCAAGCTCGCGGCCCGTGCCGTGCTCAAATTCGGCGCCGAGCGGGTCGCGCTGATCACCACCGACAGCTACCGGATCGGCGCGCACGAACAACTGAAGATCTACGGCCGCATCCTCAACGTGCCGGTGCACGCGGTGAAGGACGAGACCGAGCTGCAGCTGACGCTGGCCGACCTGACCCGCAGCCATCTGATCCTGATCGA
>DATHWW010000004.1:0-50987 GCA_035460165.1 Methylophilaceae bacterium
CCTTCAGCGGCAAAGGCCTGGGCCACTTCCGGCCGGACGTCGAACACCTGCACGCCGTAGCCCGCCCGGCGCAACGAGCGCGCCATGCCACCGCCCATTGCCCCCAGCCCGATCACGCCAGCCTGCTCGTCCATCATTCGCACCTGCTGTGAATTTGGAGATGCAAGGATACCTGCTCGCGTTCGCGCGGCGTTGAAGACTTTTCAGCCCCATCCCAAATAACGCAAGGCCAACCCGGCCAATGCGCTGGCCGCGATCACCGGGATGACCCCGACCTTGAATCGCAACAGCGCCACGGCGGCCGCCGCTGCAATGGCGAGCGCCGCCCAGTCCACCTGCGGCACCGACGCGCCGGGCGGCGTCACCCATGCGATGTGCCCGAGGAAGAAGACCGCCAGGCTGGCAATCACGCCCACCACCGCGGCCGTGATCGCCGTGAGCGGCGCGGTGAACTTCAGGTTGCCGTGCGTTGCTTCCACCACCGGTCCGCCGGCCAGGATGAACAGGAATGAAGGCAGGAAGGTGAACCATGTCACTACCGTCGCTGCCAGCGCAGCCCCCAGGAACAACATGTCCGGGCCGAGCACCTGCCGCGCCCAGCCACCCACGAAGCCGACGAATGCCACCACCATGATCAGCGGCCCGGGCGTGGTTTCGCCCAGCGCCAGGCCGTCGATCATCTGCGGGCCGGTCAACCAGTGGAATTGCTCCACCGCGCCCTGGTAGACATAAGGCAGCACCGCGTAGGCGCCGCCGAAGGTCAGCAGCGCCGCCTTGGTGAAGAACCATCCCATCTGCGCGAGCGTGCCGTCCCAGCCCTGGCTCGCGACCAGCGCCGCCATGGGCAGCAGCCACAGCGCCGCGCCCACGGCGATCACCATGGCCAGCCGCGACTTGCGGAACTGTGCGTGGGGTGGCGTCGGCGTCGCGTCGTCAATGACGAACGCAGGCTTGCCCGCCGCATCGTCGGCCTTGGCGGCGCCATGACCACCGCCCGCCGCGAACTGCGCCGGCAGGTACTTGCCACCGAGCGCGCCAGCGGCGGCGGCCGCCAGCACGACCCACGGGAACGGCACATGCAGCGCCGCGACGGCGACAAAGCTCAGGACCGTGATGCCCCAGAGCAGCGGCACTTTGCGCGGATGCTTGAGCGTGCGGCTGCCGATGCGCCACACGGCTTGCAGCACGATGGCGGCCACGGCGGGCTTGATGCCGTAGAACAGTCCCGCCACCCAGCCCACCTGGCCGAACACCACATAGACCCAGCTGAGCCCAATCAGGATGAACAGCGACGGCAACACGAACAGCGCGCCCGCCGCGATGCCGCCCCAGGTGCGGTGCATCAGCCAGCCGATGTAGATCGCCAGCTGCTGCGCTTCCGGCCCTGGCAGCAGCATGCAGTAATTGAGCGCATGCAGAAAGCGGCGCTCGGAAATCCAGCGTTTCTGCTCGACCAGCTCCTGGTGCATGATCGCGATTTGTCCGGCGGGTCCGCCGAAACTGATGAAGCCGAGCTTCAGCCAGTAGCGGAAGGCGGCGGCGAAAGTGACCGGTTGTGGAGTATCCATGTTAGGCGTGGGAGTTAAGGCAATGTCCGCCATCATACGCAAGTTTGGCGCCTTATGACGTGTATCCGCGGCCGCGATTCATGCCGTTGGAGCTGAACTCTCTCGGTTTTCGGCGATCGATAGATGGCTGGTTTCAAGGAATGATTAACAATCTTCGATGCGTGCACGGCTGGCCGCATCAATCAGGAGTCTATAGCGATGCGTTTGCGGGTTGAGCTTGCGTTGCCGCTGTTGCTGGCGGTTCCGTTGCTGGTATTGCTCCAGCACTATGGTTGGGATATCGCCATTTCCCGCCAGTTTTTCGATGCTGGGGCTGGACAGTTTCCGTTAAGCGGAAACTGGTGGTTGAAGCAGGTGTTGCATGATGACGCGAAGCATCTGGCTTTTGCGTTTTTATGCGCCATCTTCATTGCAGCCGCCATGACGCATGTCTATCGTCCAGCCTTTCCCTACCGCCGCATGCTGTGGCAATTATCCGCGGCGATTCTGCTCTCGGCGCAGGCCATCGCTTACCTCAAGCATCAATCCTATCAGGCATGCCCATACCAACTGCAGATATTCGGTGGCGGGAGGGCGTACCTGGGCATTTTTGATGCGATTCCGGCAGGCTATTCGGCGGGCCACTGTTGGCCTGGCGGTCACGGTGCCACGGCCTTCTCGCTGTTCGGCCTGTATTTCGCCGCGCGCGACGCAGGTCGTACACGCTTCGCCCTGGGGTTGCTTGCGTTCGTACTGCTGTTTGGCCTAGCACTCAGTGTCACACAGGTGGTACGCGGCATGCATTTCGTTTCGCATCAGATATGGACGGCCCTGATCTGCTGGTATCTGACCTTGCTACTATACGAAGTCGTCAATCTTTGGCGCCGTGCCGTGCCAGCGCCCAGCGCACATGTTCGCGTATGAGGGACGAGGGGTGATCGGCGCGCTTTTGCAAGGCGGCGATCACCTCCGGCGAGGTCGGTGCGTTGCCCAACCCGACAGCGATGTTGCGCAGCCATTGCTCGTGGCCGATGCGATAGATCGCGCTGCCGGCCATTTTCGTGCGGAAATCTTCTTCTTCCCAGCCGAATAGTTCAACCAGCGTCACGTCGTCCAGGCCATGGCGGACTTGGAAATCGGCTTCGCCTGTCAGTTGCGCGAAGCGGTTCCACGGGCATACCAGCTGGCAATCGTCGCAGCCGTAGACGCGGTTGCCGATCAGCGGGCGCAACTCTTCGGGGATGCTCTCCTTGAGTTCGATGGTCAGGTAGGAAATGCAGCGCCGTGCATCGACGGAGTAGGGCGCGACGATGGCCTTGGTCGGGCAGATGTCGATGCAGGCCTGGCAGGTGCCGCAATGGTTCTTGCCGGCTTTATCGACCGGCAGCGGCAGGTCAGTATAGATTTCGCCGAGAAAGAACCACGAACCCGCCTCGCGCGATAGCAGCAAGGTATGCTTGCCGCGCCAGCCCAGCCCGGCCTTTTCTGCCAGCTGCACCTCCAGCACCGGCGCGCTATCGGTGAACACGCGATAGCCGAATTCGCCAATTTCATTGGCGATGCGGTCGCATAGCTGCTGCAGGCGTGCACGCAATACCTTGTGATAGTCACGGCCGAGGGCGTAGCGGGAGATGAAGGCCTGGCCGCCATTTTCCATGACTTCCCAGCTATCCCGCGTTTCCGGCGGGCGGTAGTCCATGCGCACCGAGATCACGCGCACCGTGCCCGGCACCAGTTCGTCCGGTCGCGTGCGTTTGCTGCCGTGTTTTGCCATATAATCCATGGCGCCATGAAACCCCTGTTCCAACCACTCCCGGTAGCGCGGCTCAGCCGCACTCAAGTCGGTATCGGTAATGCCGATATGTTGGAAACCGAGTGCTTTGCCCCAGGCCTTGATGTCGTCGGCAAGCTGTTGCGGATCGTATGAAAGATGTTCCTGCATAATCCTGATCATATAACACTAAACCTGCCCGACGAAGCTGCCACGATGGCGCTCGGCGCACGGCTTGCAGGGACTCTGCGAGGAGGACTGGCAATCTGGCTGCAGGGCAACCTGGGCGCCGGGAAAACCACGCTGGTACGCGGTCTGTTGCGTGGGCTGGGGTATGAGGGCAAGGTGAAAAGCCCTACCTATACACTGGTTGAACCTTATGTAATTTCTGGATTATACTTGTATCACTTTGATTTATACAGATTTGTGGATCCGGAGGAATGGGAGGCCGCAGGCTTCCGCGATTACTTCAATGCACAATCCGTATGTTTGATCGAATGGCCGGAAAAGGCTGGCGATTTACTGCCTCCCGCGGATATTGAAATTGCTCTGGAACCAAGCGGGGCGGGGCGTATAGCGACACTGACAGGCGGAACGGAGCTGGGGAAACAATGCTTGCACGCCCTATGAAACTGCTGGTAACGATCTGCCTGCTCAGCCTCAGCCTGGCGGCCCAAGCCGCCGGCATCACTGTTACCGCCGCCCGCGTCTGGCCCGCCGCCGATTACACCCGCATCACCCTCGAATCCGCCAAGCCCATCACTCACAAAATGATGACGTTGAAAGACCCGGACCGTCTGGTGCTGGATCTGGAAAACGTCGAGCTCGGGGCCACGCTGAAAGCGGTTACCGACAAAATTCTTTCCAGCGACCCCTATATCAAGCAGGTGCGCGTCGCCAACTTCAAGCCGGGCGTGGTGCGTCTGGTGGTCGACCTCAAGTCCGAAGTAAAACCGTCGCTGTTCTCGTTGCCGCCCGCCGGCGAATACAAGCACCGCCTGGTGCTAGACGTTTATCCGCCGCAGGATCCGCTGATGGCCATGTTGCAGGGTCGCGAACAACCTGCCGAAGTGGCGCCATCCTCCACGGAACCTGGCGGTTACGTGCCGCCGGAAAAAGCGGTCGAAGTCGCGATCGCAGAAATCCCCACGATGACCCAGCCACCGGAACAGGCGCTGCCTAAATCCATAGGCGATAAAATACCTGCCGAGGGCGAAATGGTGCGCCTGATTACCGTGGCCATCGACGCCGGCCACGGCGGCGAAGACCCCGGCGCGCGCGGCGCCAACGGCACGCATGAAAAGGATGTAACGCTTGCCATCGCCAAGAAGCTGAAAGCGATGATAGACGCCGAGCCCAACATGCGCGGCGTACTGACCCGCGACGGCGATTACTTTATTCCGCTGAACGGCCGCGTCGTCAAGGCGCGCAAGCTGCAGGCCGATCTTTTCGTTTCCATTCATGCCGATGCCTTCGTCAAACCCGAAGCGCGCGGCTCCTCGGTGTTTGTGCTCTCGGAACGCGGCGCCACCAGCACCATGGCACGCTATCTCGCCAAGAAGGAAAACGAGTCCGACCTGATCGGTGGCGTCCGCCTGGACGTGAAAGATCCGTATCTTGCCAAGACGCTGCTGGACTTGTCGCAGACCGCCACGATCAACGACAGCCTCAAGCTCGGCAAGGCCGTGCTCGGCCACCTGGGCGAAATCAACACGCTGCACAAATCGGCCGTCGAGCAGGCCGGCTTCGCCGTACTCAAATCCCCCGATATTCCCTCCATCCTCGTCGAGACCGCCTTCATCAGCAACCCCGAAGAAGAGCGCCGCCTCAACGACGAGACCTACCAGACCAAAATGGCCGATGCCGTGCTTTCAGGCATCAAGCGCTATTTCGCCGCGAATCCTCCATTGGCGAAGTCGCGGATGGCGATGCAATAAGCAAATTTCATAATTTCTCTTTGCCGATTAAATGCTTGGCAAATCAAGGTGATCATGTAATCCTTGTTTTCCATTCCGAGTATCCCATATTGCTTCATGGGAGGAATAGAAGCTCGCCGTCTCTCGCCCCTTTTGGCAAGTGATTAGACGTGGAGTCCTCACTTGTGTTGAAGCACTTGCCATGGGGATGAAATGAACATCCATCTGTCCCGGCTTTTTGTGAGCGGATAAGCTCAAATGCCTGAGTCACATGCCCTGCAGCAGAACCATCTTCTTGCCGCACTGCCTGCGGAGGAATACCAGCGCCTGTGTCCCCACCTCAAATTGGTACCGTTGCCTCTTGGCGAAGCTCTGTATGAGCCCGGTGTGCGATTGCAGTACGCCTATTTCCCGACGACCTGCATCATTTCGTTGCTGTATGTGATGGAAAACGGCGCATCGGCAGAAATCGCCGTTGTCGGCAATGAGGGAGTCCTGGGTATTTCGCTGTTCATGGGCAGTGAAACCACGTCGAATCGGGCGGTGGTGCAGAGTGCAGGCTATGCCTGGCGTTTGCCGGGTGCCGTGCTGCAGCAAGAGTTCAATCGCAATGGGGTGCTGCTGCGCTTGCTGCTTCGCTATACCCAGGCGCTGATTACCCAGATGGCACAGACGGCAGTATGCAATCGTCATCACACCGTGGATCAGCAACTCTGCCGCTGGTTGTTGATGAGTCTGGACCGGCTTTCCGGGTCCGAATTGACCATGACCCAGGAGTTGATCGCCAATATGCTGGGCGTGCGTCGCGAGGGCGTGACGGAAGCCGCGGGGAAACTCCATAAAGCGGGGTTGATCAATTACAGCCGCGGGCACATTGTCGTGCTGAATCGGCCGGGTCTGGAGATGCGAACCTGCGAATGCTATCTGGTGGTCAAGATAGAGTTTGATCGACTGCTCTCTGCTTTCCCTCACTCCATTCGGTTAACAAGGTAGTACTCAAAAGCAAGATGCCGTAAAACCACGTCCGACGCCTCCGTGTTGCGCCAGGATTTTTCATCTTATGTGCGCTGGGACACAGACCAGTCAGCACGCATACGGAGAATAAGGGCGATGCCGAACCGAATTCTCCTTATTACGGACGACTCCACCGACGCAAACGCGCTTAAAAGAATCCTCGGCGCAGCAAAAGGGGGGCTGTTCGAAATCAAGTGGGCCAGGCGTCTTTCAGCCGGGCTTAAAAGACTGCGCGCGGGTGGCATCGATGTCATCGTCGCGGATTTGTCATTGCCCGATAGCCGGGGAATTTCAACTTTCGATCAATTGTACGCCGCTGCGCGCCATGTCCCCATCCTCACCCTGAGTGCCGGCAACAAGGATAAGGCGTTGGCGATGGAAGCCGTGCAGCGTGGCGCGCAAGGCTCGCTGACGAAAGGATATTTCGTCAGCCCTCATGTGTCGCAGGTGCTGCGGAATATCATTCAACGCAAGACGGTCGAGGAGTCGTTATTCAAGGAGAAGGCTCGGGCCGAGATCGCGCTCAACTCGATCGGCGATGCTGTGATTTGTACGGATACGTTCGGCAATATCGACTATCTGAACGTCGCGGCAGAAAACATGACCGGATGGTCGAGAGCGGAGGCTAACGGACTTCCGATTGGTAAAGTCTTCCAGATTATCAATGGCGTTACGCGCGAGTCCGACCAAAATCCGGTTGAGTTGGTACTGCAGTACGACAAGCCCAAGGGTTTGAATGCGGATACGGTGCTGATCCGACGGGACGGTAGCGAAGTCGCGATCGAAGACTCCGTTTCCCCCATCCACGATTGGGACGGTAAGCTGACCGGTGCGGTGGTCGTGTTTCACGATGTCACCCAGGCGGTGGCGATAACCAAGAAAATGGTCCATCTGGCGCACCACGACTTCCTGACCGATTTGCCGAATCGCCTGCTGCTGAATGACCGTATCACGCAGGCGATCACACTGGCGAAACGCAGCGTTACGCAACTCGCCGTGTTATTCCTCGATCTGGACAACTTCAAGCACATCAATGATTCGCTGGGCCATGAGACCGGCGACAAGCTGTTGCAGTCGGTGACTCAGCGCCTGCTTGCCTGTGTACGTAGCTCCGACACCGTCAGCCGACAAGGCGGTGACGAATTCGTGATATTGCTGACGGATGGGAAGTATGGCGAAGATGCCGCGCTGACGGCTGACAAGATACTGGCCGAATTGGCTTTGCCGCATCGTTTGGACCAGAACGAATTGCACATTACCACCAGCATTGGCATCAGTGTCTATCCCGAAGACGGTCAGGATGCGGAAACGCTGATCAAGAATGCGGATACCGCGATGTACCACGCGAAGGAAAAGGGCCGCAACAACTACCAGTTCTTCAGCAGCGAGATGAATACGCGTGCCGTCGCCCGGCAAATCATCGAAGCCCATCTGCGGTTTGCGCTGGAAAAGGGGGAGTTTCTCTTGCATTACCAGCCCAAGGTCAACCTGGATACCGGCATGATTACCGGCGCCGAAGCCTTGCTGCGATGGAAGCATGCGGAGTGGGGCATGATCCCGCCCGAAAAATTCGTGTCGATCGCGGAGGATTGCGGCTTGATCGTGCCGATTGGTCGTTGGGTTATGCGCGAGGCCTGCATGCAAGCCAGGCAATGGATGGATGCAGGGCTGATGCCCGGATCCGTCGCCGTCAATATTTCCGCGCTGGAATTCCGGAAAACCAATTTTGCAGCCGGGGTGCGCGACATCCTGATCGACACCGGGCTGGACGCGGACGCGTTGCAATTGGAAATCACCGAGAGCGTCTTGATGCGCGATGCCGAGTCCAGTACGGCGATACTGAAGGATCTCAAAAGTCTAGGCGTGGGGCTGGCGGTCGACGATTTCGGAACCGGCTATACCAGCCTGGGTTATCTGCAGCGCTTTCCGATCGATGTTCTCAAGATCGACCGTTCCTTCGTGCACGACATCGGTTCAACTGCGCATGACGGGGCAATCGTCGGCGCGGTCATCGGCATGGGCAACCACCTCAGCCTGCAGGTGGTGGCGGAGGGCGTAGAGAATCAAGAGCAACTGGCTTTCCTGAAAGGAAACCATTGCGCGGAGGGGCAAGGCTATGTTTTCAGCCGCCCGGTAGTCGCATCGCAGTTTGCCAAGCTGCTTGCGGTTGGTGCGCCCATGAGGCGTACCCAATCGGCATCAAAATCCGCGGCCGGCAATCCTTCCTTCAATGCCTGACAACGAACGTCGCACAACAGCCTCGAGGATGCCTGACATCGGCTTCGTGGCAAGCAAGGAGATGGCGGCATGAAACAGAAGTGGGTTGGAGTGGAAAGACGCAAATCGCTTCGCGAAGATGCAGAAGCCCTGGTAGCGGATGTCGCTCCGGAAGAGTCAGCCCAGCCAGCCGAACTGCTGATGCATCAGCTCCTGGTGCATAAAGTCGCACTGGAGCTGCAGGACCAGGAGTTACGGCAGGTCCATGTCGCCCTGGAAGAGGCCAGGGGACGTTACGGGGATCTCTATGATTTTGCTCCGCTCGGTTATATCACCGTCAGCCGGGAAGGCATGGTGAGCGAGATGAATACGATGGGTGCCGCCATGTTGGGGATGGATCGCTCCACACTCATCGGTTCCCGTTTTTCCGATTTGGTGGCAACGCCGGATAGAGATCGCTGGCATCGCCTTTTCATGAGCATGATGGAACATGCCGGGCTGGGGAAGAAAACCTTCGAGCTCGAAATGATACGCGCCGATGCATCCCTTTTCGATGCCCATCTCGACTGTCTGCGGCTGGAGCCGATGAATGCCCCGCCCGTGCTGTATCTTGCGCTGGCCGATGTCAGCAAACTCAAGCACGCCGAAGCCGAATTGCGGATTGCCGCCATGGCCTTCGAGTCGACGCAGGGCTTGATGGTCACCGATGCCGAAGGCACTATCCTGCGGGTAAACCAGGTGCTCACTACCACTACCGGTTACGCGGTGGAAGAGTTTGTCGGCCAGAATCCACGAATATTGCAATCGGGACAACATGATGCGCGGTTTTTTTCCGGGATGTGGGCGAGTATCAGCGACATTGGAAGTTGGGAAGGCGAAATCTGGAATAAGCGCAAGAACGGCGAAGTCTATCTGGAGTACCTCACCATCGGGGCGGTAAAAAACGTGGAAGGCATTGTCACGAATTACGTCGCCAGTTACCTGCCTCCGCTTGAGAAAAACACCCGCGCATAGAGTCTCGGTTTGTCCCGTTCTAATCGATTTACGTGTGTTAACGTACAGAAGGAACAACTCTTCTGCGCTATCTTGTTTTCTCACTAGCCTAGCAATACTTCCTTAAAATACCGCAGGAGAGTGCACATAATACCCACATGCATTCGGGTCCGGAATCCAATTACCTGTTGGCCTCACTTCCTAACGCAGCGCGCCTGCAATTGCTGGCAAGCTGCGAGTCGGTAGCGCTCAAGACCGCCGATGTGCTCAGCAATCCCGGTGACCATATCCACTATGTATATTTTCCCATCGCCAGTGTCATTTCCCTGGTGAAGCCTATCAGCGGCGATGGCGATCTGGAAGTCGGGCTGGTCGGCAACGAAGGCATGCTGGGCGTGACTCTAGTGCTGGGCGTCGATGTCGCGCAATTTCGTGCCCAGGTTCAGACAGCCGGTCCGGCATTGCGCATGGCGGTGCCATCATTTCTCGGCGAGCTGAAGCAATGCCCTGCGCTGGAACGGGAATTGAAGCGTTATCTCTATGTGTCATTCAGCCAACTCGTGCAATCTTCCGCATGCAATCGATTTCATTCGATAGAAGAGCGCCTTGCTCGCTTGCTTCTGATGTTGCGGGATCGGGAGCACTCGGATTGTTTTCATGTCACCCACGAGCAGCTTGGAAAAATGCTGGGCGTGCGGCGTGTTGGCGTCACCAAGGCGGCAGGATCCTTGCACAAGAAACAGTTGATCAGCTACAACCGGGGGGATATCAGGATAGAAGACTTCCGGGGGCTGGAGGCGGCATCCTGCCCATGCTACCGCGCCGACAAGGAAACCTACGACCGCATCCTGCAAGGGTAGCGCTTTATTCCTGGCCGATATCAATCTCGACGCGATGTTCCCTACGATCGTCTACCAGCGGGATCGTTGCATGCGGCCGCCCCGCGTCGTTTGTGCCGCCTCCCTCGATCACGACACCGTCCACCGTTACGCGGAGGGTGTCCTTAGGCTGATTGCTGTTGTGCTTTACGGTGATGCGATACAGGGTTTCGCGATAGCGGTATTGTATTTTGTAGGATGACCAATCGGCCGGTATGCAGGGTGCAATACGCAGGCGATCCACTTCCAGATTGAGTCCCAGCAGGGTTTCCACGGTCAGCCGGTACATCCAGCCCGAAGCGCCGGTGTACCAGGTCCAGCCGCCGCGGCCGGTATGCGGCGGTGCGCCGTAAATATCGGCGCACATGACGTAGGGCTCGACCTTGTAACGTGCGATCTGATCCGGCTGGCTGCCATGATTGACGGGGTTGAGCATGGCGAACAACTCCCACGCGCGTTCCTTGTCGCCCATTGTGGCAAACGCCATCGTCGCCCAGATGGCGGCGTGGGTGTATTGCCCGCCGTTTTCGCGCACGCCAGGCACGTAGCCCTTGATATAACCCGGTTCAAGCTCCGACTTGTCGAAAGGTGGATCCAGCAACTGGATCAACTGCGTATCCCGGCGTACCAAGCGCCGATCTACTGCCTCCATCGCCTGGCTGGCTCGCAAGTGATCGCCGCCGCCGGAAAGGACGGCCCAGCTCTGGCTGATCGAATCGATCTGGCATTCGTCGTTGCCGGATGAGCCCAGCGGCGTGCCATCATCGAAGTAAGCGCGCCGGTACCATTCGCCGTCCCAGGCATTCATTTCAATGTTATGGCGTAGCTGTGTCGCCTGTGCGTTGCAAAGCTCGGCAAAGTGAAGGTCCTCCTTGTTGCGCGCCAGCGTCGCAAACTGCTGAAGGTTGTCGTACAGGAACCAAGCCAGCCATACACTCTCGCCGCGCCCCTCGCGACCGACCAGGTTCATGCCGTCGTTCCAGTCGCCGCAGCCGATCAACGGCAGATGATGTACGCCGAAGCGTAGACCGTGTTTGATGGCACGTACGCAGTGTTCATAGAGGCTGGCCGTTTCAGCCGAACGTTGCGGCTGGTCGTAGTAAGCCTCTTCTTCCGGATTCAACTCGCGGCCTTCCAGGAAGTGGACCGACTCGTCGAGGACTCCGGTATCGCCGGTCGCCAGCACATAGCGGCAGGCGGCATACGGCAACCACAGGTAGTCATCCGAGAAATGGGTGCGCACGCCTTGCCCGTTGGGCGGATGCCACCAGTGCTGCACATCGCCGTGGGGGAACTGGCGTTCCGCGCAACGGAGCAATTGCTCGCGAGCAAGCCACGGCGCCGCATGGATCAGCGCCATCGTGTCCTGCAACTGATCGCGGAACCCGTAAGCGCCGCCGGACTGGTAATAGCCGCTGCGGCCCCACAGCCTGCAGGAGAGCGTTTGATAGAGCAGCCAGCCGTTGGCCAGCACGTCCAGTGCCGGATCCGGCGTTTCAACGTACACCATGCCCAAGGTGCGGTTCCAGTGATCCCATGCCGCTTCCAAGGCTTGGCGTGCGCCTGCCGGCCCGCTGAAGCGCTGGATGAAGTGCTGCGCTTCTTCGACGTTGCGGGCTGCGCCGAAGATGAACACGATTTCGCGCTCTTGGCCCTCGACCAGTTCGATCCGGGTCTGGAGTGCCGCGCACGGGTCGAGGCCCGCGCCCGTCTTGCCCGATAGGCGTTTGCGGTGCATCGCCGCCGGGCTGGCCAGCGAGCCGTTGCGGCCGATGAATTCGGTGCGGTTGCCGCTAACCGTGCGCTGCAGTTCGCTGACTTGCGCGAAGACGATACGATTAGCGCATTCGCGGCCAAAAGCGTTGCGGGCGAACAGTGCGCCGCTGCGGGTATCCGTTTCGGTGACGATGTGCATCATATTGGCGTGCCGCCACTCGCCGAGTACCAGTTCCCAGTAGCCGGTCAGCGACAGCCGGCGCGGACGCCGCGAGTTGTTGCGCAGCTTGATCACCACGAACTTCACCGGCGCATCCATGGCGACGTAAGTGTAGAGCTCCGAGGCGATTCCGGCTTCGGCATGCTCGAACACGCTGTAGCCGAACCCGTGCCGGCATACATAGCCTGACCGGCCGCGGGCGGGCAACGGCGTCGGCGACCAGAACTGGCCGGTATCCTCGTCGCGGATATACTGCGCCTCGCCGCTGCTGTCGCTGAGCGGGTCGTTGTGCCATGGCGTCAGCCGGAATTCGTGCGCGTTTTCCACCCAGGTATAGGCGCCGCCGCTTTCGCTGACGACGGTGCCGATATGCGGGCTGGCGATAACGTTGACCCACGGGGCCGGCGTGTTTTCACCGGGCTCGAGCGTGATGATGTATTCACGCCCGTCGGGGGTAAAGCCGCCCAAGCCGTTGGAAAAGATGCGTTCGCGTTCCGCAAGCGGAAGAACCGGATCGGTAAAGGGTTGCAGCATAGGCTCGAAGCGATCCGATACGCGCTCCGCCGATATCCGTCGCTCCACCTGCTCGATCAGGGTTTCGGCGGTGTCGGTGAACACGACGCGGGCGACCGTCTGGAACAGCACGCGCTCGTCTTCCGTCAAGTCTTCGGCACGCCGCACGAAAACCCCGCCGGGTTTGTCGAGGCTATGCGCGTCCGGGCTTGTATTGATCAGCCCGATGATCTGGTCTTGCAGCTCTGCCCGATAGCCTGAAAAATCCTCGTTCAGGATGACCAGGTCGGAAGTCAGGCCCTTCATCCGCCAATAGCCGTGGGCTTGCAGCACCTGTTTCACCAGGTCGATGCGGTTACGGTCGCCGATGCGCAGCAGGATGATAGGCAGGTCGCCCGAGACGGCAAATCGCCACAAGCCAGACTGGCCGAGCTGGTTGCGGGCAATGACGCTGGGCGCGGCGCGGCGCAAGCTATTGCCATAGATGACCGAGGTTGCCAGGCGGCCGAAGCGCTGGGCATCCGCCTCGGTACTGCCGATATGGCGCAACACTTCCTGACTCTGGAACCAGGCCATTTCAAAGGCACGATCGACGAAGTGCCGATCGCAATATTTCTCCAGCAGGGTCAGGGCGGCCTCGCGCGTATCCGCGACGCCGGAAATGATCTGCACCGTGGCCGACTCGTCGGGCGACAGGCTGATGGTGCGTCGGATCGCCACGATGGGATCGAGCACAGAGCCTTCGGTGTTCGACAGTGTGGAGGGGCTGTCGCTGTCATCCAGCACCACCGGGTTGGCTGCGGTTCGGCCGCGCCCGATGAATCTGGCGCGATCGGTCTCGTAAGAAGGATCACTGGCAGCGGCCCCAGGTGCCGCCAGCAGATGGAACATCCACGGCACGTATTCGCCCGGCGTGCGTCTCCGCCGCGTGCAGAGGATGGCCTGCAGACCGGGCAGGATTTCGGTCTGCACGAATAGATTACTGAAGGCGCGATGCGCCAGGTCGGCGTTCAATGGCGCCAGCACGACCTCGGCATAACTCGTCACCTCGATACGCCGCGTGCGCGAAGAGTGGTTGGCGAGCGTGACGCGGCGGATCTCGACATCATCTTCCGGGGAAACGCTAACCTCGGTATGCGCCTCGATGCCCTGATCGCGCCGCCGGTATTCGGCACGCCCTTGTACGAAGATCGCTTCGTAGTGATCGGCGCTGTGTCGCGTCGGATGATACGCGGCAGACCAGTAACGCCCGCTGTCGTGGTCGCGCAGGTAAATGAAGGTGCCCCAGTTGTCGGCAGTGGCATCCTCGCGCCAGCGAGTCACGGCGAGGTCGCGCCAGCGGCTGTATCCGCCACCGGCGTTGGTGGCCATGACGTGGTAGCGGCCGTTGGACAGCAGGTGAACTTCGGGGATCGGCGTGTTCGGGTTGGTAAACACGCGCATGATCGTGCCTTCTTCCGCCGCCGGAGGCCGCGCGGCGGCACTCACTTCAGCCGCATGCGGATGCAGGGTGGCGCCTTTTCTTGGCACGCGCTCCTGCAGCAGCAGTTCGGTTGCCTTGACCAGCGGGGCGGACATGAAGCGGTGCTGCATTGGCTGGTTATGCAGCACATGCCCGAAAGACAGCAGGCTCATGCCTTGATGGTGTGCCATGAATGTGCGCACGATGGCGTGGTTCTTGCCGCGCGGCACCCGCGTGGGCGTGTAGTCGATGGCTTCGTAAAAGCCGTAGGCGCCGAGAAACCCGCTATCCGCCAGCGTCTGCAAATTGCGGCAGGCGACGCTGGGTACGACCGTCAGGGCTAGCGCGGTGGCATACGGGGCGATGACCAAGTCATCGCCCAGCCCGCGCTTGAACCCCAGCCCGGGCACGCCGAAAGCGCGGTATTGGTAAATCTTGCCGGCATCGGTGGTGTTGTAGCAGGACTCGGAAATGCCCCAGGGCACGCCACGCTGCCGGCCGTATTCAATCTGGCGCGACACCACGGCCTTGCAGGTCTGGTCGAGCAGGGTGTTCTCATAACTCGGCATCAGCAGCCGCGGCATGAGGTATTCAAACATCGAGCCGCTCCACGAAATCAGGCTGATGTCGCCGGCATGACTGGTCAGCAGGCGGCCGAGCGAAAACCAATGCTTCTGCGGCAACTTGCCCTGCGCGATGAGCAGAAAGCTGGCTAGGCGCGCCTCCGAGGCCAGCAGGTCGTAACAGGAAATATCGCGACGGCGTTCGCTCACGTCGTAACCGATGGCCAGCAGGTCGCACGAGGTATCGTAGAGAAATTCGAAATCCATCGTCGCCAGCGCGTGGCTGCGTTCTATCAGGTCGTCGATGACGCTGATCCGGTCCTGCGCGCTTGCATTGCCCGGCGTGGCCGATGTGGCCAGCTCCGCCAGCGTCGGGATGAGCATGAAGCGGGCGGGGTCCGGTATCAGGAAGGCCAGTTCATCGCGGAAAGCGCGGTATTGCCGTTCGAAGGCATGTATCCAATAGGAAAGCTCGCTATCGGTATCCAGCGGCAGCCATGCGGGCAGTTCCTCGCCGGCACGCCGAATCTCGTCCAGCAAGCCATCGGCGTCGGCCAGTGTCCGGCCGTCGAGCGTGAGATTGGCCAATTTGTGGTGAAGCAGCTCGACCTTTTTCGCCAGTTCCGACGGCGGTGAGGAGTCGACACGCTCGGCAAGCACGTGCAAGGTATCCTGCAATCCCTGAAACACATTCGGCGACAGCACCGGCCTGTCCTTGAGTTCGGCCAGCCCCGCCTGCAGGGCGAGCAGGCTGCCGGCGAGATTGCCGCTGTCTACCGATGAGACGTATTGCGGATGAAGCGGCTGCAGCGTGCGCGTGTCGTACCAATTGTATAAATGGCCGTGGTAGCGCTCCAGCTTTTCCATTGTCGTCAACGTGTTGGCGGTCAGGTGCAGCAGCTCGCCGGCGGTGATGTAACCGAAGTCATAGGCCGCCAGGTTAGCCAGCAGCGCCATGCCGATGTTGGTGGGCGAGGTGCGCGAGGCGATGACCGGATCCGGATATTCCTGAAAATTGTCGGGCGGCAGCCAGTTGTCCTTGTGGCTGACGAATTCAGCGAAGTAGCGCCAGGTTCGCCGGGCAGACGCGCGCAGGAAGGTCTTTTGATCGCCGGTCAGCACCGGTTCCCTGGAGACGAGCGGCTTGCTTATCCACCAGCCGATGGCCGGCGAGAACAGCCAGAGCGCCAGCACCGGCGCGGAGAACATCAGCGCATCCGGTCTGATGAGCCACACCGCGACACCCAGAAAAACGGCCAGCAGGGGCGCGAGCCACATCTCCACGAAAAATTCGGCCAGCGTCCTGCGCGCATTGCGTATGGCATAGGACGGCAGTTGCCACAGCAATAATCCGCGCCGCGTAAACAGCATCCTCATGCCCGAGCGCAGAATTGCACCCAGACAAATCAGTGCGTCATAGGGCAAGAAGACGAGGCTCAGGAAAGCGAGCACGATCTGTCGGCTGGCGGTGTTGCCGGTCATGATCAGGTGCGCCATCCAATCCCGTTGTTGGGGTTTGCGGATGAAGTCGATCAGGGCGCTCAGCAATACCGGCAAAAATATTATGCCGACGACCAGCAAGGTCCATATCCACGCCGGCTTCGGACCGAACAGCCAGCCGCCTGCCAACAAGGCGAGCAGCGACGGTGGAACGAGGCTGCGCCGGAGGTTATCGAAGATTTTCCATACCGTCAGCGCACTGAGCGGGTTAGGTTGCCGCGTCGCCTTGGGCTTGCCGGTAGCGGACGTTGCGCCTGGTTTCAGGCCCAGTCTCGGACCAGGCACGCGCGATAGCAGCCATCCGGCAATCTGCCAGTCGCCGCGTATCCAGCGATGGCGACGGCTGGCTTCGATGGCGATGGTGGCCGGGTAGTCTTCAATCAGGTCGACATCGGTCACCAGTGCTGAGCGCGCATACCCGCTTTCCAGCAAGTCATGGCTGAGGATGAGGTTTTCCGGAAATCGCCCATCGACGGCCTGGCGGAAGGCGTCCACATCGTAGATGCCTTTGCCGATGAAGGAGCCTTCCCCGAAGATATCCTGATAGACATCCGAAATTTCGCGCGTGTAAGGGTCGATGCCGGGCTCGCCCGCGAATAGCTTGGTAAAGCGGGATTGGCCAGCACTGCGCAGGCTGATCGAAGCGCGCGGTTGCAGGATCGCGTAGCCCTCGATGATGCGTCTCCGGTCGGGGTCGTAGCGCGGCCGATTGAGAGGATGGGCGAGGTTGCCTATCAGTTCTTGGGCCGAGTCGCGGGGCAGTTGTGTGTCGGTATCCAGCGTAATGACATATTTGATCGTCCCAAGGAGAGACGTATCGCCGACGATGTCGGTAAACGCGGTTTGCGCGCCGCCTCGCAGCAACGCATTGAATTGCTCCAGCTTGCCGCGCTTGCGCTCGTATCCCATCCATAGCCGGTCGACCGCATTCCACATGCGCGGGCGATGAAACAGATAGAAAACGCTCGGGCGGTCGTCGCTGTAGGTCGCGTTGAGCGTCTGCACGGCCATACGCGCCTGATCCAGCAGGGCGTCGTCGCCCGGCAGCGTTTTTTCCTGCGCATCGGGAAAATCCGTCAACAAGGCAAAGAACAGATTGGGATCGCGATTCCCGAGATAACGGATTTCCAGGGCTTCGAGCAGGTCGTCGATGTCTTGCGGCTTGCCCAGCAAGGTGGGGACCACCACCATCGTGCGGTGCGCCTCCGGAATTCCGCTCGAAAAATCCAGCCGGGGCAGGGCGCGCGGCGGCAAGGCGATGGTGACCGCCAGATTGACGAGTGCGATGGCCAGCGCCGAGGTGCCGATGAGCAAGGGCGGCAGAAGCAGCCAGTAGCGCCAGTCGTGAGGATGGAACCCCGCAGACAAGGAAAGCACGAGCCAGGTCGAGAGCAGCGTAAGCAGCAGGATGGGCCCGAGGTACAGCGGTAGGCGAAAAGCCTGGCACGCACGGTTGACGCGTAATTTCCACGACAAATGGCAGCCTATCGTTTGCTCCAGGTGCAGCCGTCCGCGATCCACCAGGTAATAGCCGACATGCGCGGTGCGGTCGTCCCTGCCAAGTTGTTTTTCGGCGCTCACGGCGAGATTGATGGCATGGCGTGCCACCTCCGCCTCGCTACATACGCCGTCTCGCGCAACATCCTCAATCGCATGCCGGTAGCGGTCGCGGGTCTCGAAATCCTGGCGGGCATAGATGTCGACCGGGTCTTTGCGCAAGACCTGCTCGACGGCGCTGAGCGATTCGACGTAATTGCGCCAGTCCATCGTGCCAATGAAGCGCAGGCTGCCGATGCTGTTGGCGATGGATATCTGGTCGGCGGCGGCCGTGCGGCCGGCCGCTTCGGACAGCTGCGTCGCCGTCACGCCTTGTTCCAGCAGTTTGTGCTCAACCCAGGCCTGGACGAACGCCATAGGCGGCCCCTGCGCCTGCAGCCTTTCGTAGAACTCATCCACAAACGGTGCGGTGAGCGGCACGTCGGCGTTGGCAAATTCGGCCAGCAACTGGATCAGCTGCTTCGGCTCCTTTTCGGCCGCCGCCAGCATGCGATCCGCCCAGGTGATGGCGGCATCGAGCTCTGCACGCCGACGGGCAATACGCACCCCGACACGGCGGAGATTTTCCAACAGCGCCAATTGCAGCATGATGGGGAATGCCCACAGCTCCCCCAGTTTGAGCGGCTCGACGGTCTGGTAGGCGGCGATGAATTGTGTGGTGTTGTCTCTATCGATACGCCCGTCCATGTGCGAGATCAACTCCAGCGCCAGGTCGTAAATGCGCGGGAAACCGACGCAGTGTCCTTCCGCCAGCCGTGGCAATTGCCGGCTGTAGCCGCGCGGGAGATGGCGGCGCGCCAGGACGATTTGTTGTTCGATGAGATAGAAGTTGTCGAGTAGCCAGGATTCCGCCGGAACGATGCGTTGCCCCGGGGCGGCTGCGGTTGTAACGACGTCGTAAGTCGTCAGCAGGACGCGGGCATTGTCTGCCAGTCGCGGCAACAATCGGTCCGGTCCTGGCCGTGGGTCGATTTTATGCTGACCGGCCAGTGTTACCGCGTGACGTTTCAGTTGTTCAATACTGAACAGTTCCGAGCGCAGAAGCTCGGTATCCCGATGGATCTGTGCTGCATCTCTTGCAAACGTCGGAAACCGGATCTCCTTGATGACGATGGCAGTCTCCTTGGAACCAATTATTCGTTATTGTTGGACGCTACCTGCTAAAAAACCTATGCGCGATTTGCCATACCAATAAGCCTCGACGTAGCTTTTCTGCGAAGCGGCCCGGTCGCAGCGCCGTCACAGTGAAAACAATCACCGCTATCCAGAACGGATGGCTTTTGAGATAGCGCACGGCGGAGACCCCCTTGTCGGCCAGCATCAACGGCCCGCGCATGGACTCGAAGTTTTGTGCCAGTAACGTCCGTTGCGCCGCCGCCTGCGCGATCAAGCGCTCGCGCCGTTCGGCCAGTCGGGTCAGTTTGGCGCTCATGATCGGCTATCAAGCCGCTGCCGGTCTTTGAGTAGCTCCAGCAGGCTAGTCTCAAATAGTCTGGGCATGGTTTTCGCCTTGTGCAGGGCAAGCCAGAATATCGCCATGCCCCCGCCAAGAAAGATGGCGGTGAGTGTGCAAAGCACCCAAAGACGATGCGTGTCCCAGAATGCGACCACGAGCAATATGATCGCCAGCAATATGCCGATGGCGAGGCAGAAGAGGGCGGTCAGCGCCCACAGCAGCAGCGACAGCAAATGCTCCCGGTATTCCGCGATATCCGCAGACAACAGATCGAGGCGGTTATGGGCAATGGCAACCAGAGACGTTGCGAGTACCGCTACAGAGTGGAATAACCCCTGGCTCGTACGTGAGGCATTCTCAGCCATGGGAATGCGATCAGCGGCGGTGGTTGTATCCGTGGCCGACAAGCCAGCCGATGATAAACCCGGCTGCCGCGGCGACGCCTACAGCTTCCCATGGTTTTTCGTGCACGTACACATCGGTTGCCTTGGCCGCTTCTCTGGTCCTTGCCAGTAAAGCCGCTTGCGCTTCTGCCATTCTCTCCTTCGCCCGCCTGAGCGACTCTTCCGCTTTGGCGCGCACTTCTGCCAGCTTGTCCCCGCCCTGGCCGGCAGTTGCCCTTAGCAGTTCTTCAGCATCCTCGACCACGACTTTGAAGTCGGACATCAATTGATCTTTTGTGAATTCATTGGGTGAGCTTTCCATGCTGCTTCCCGTTGTGGGGTCTGGTGTGTTCATGGTGGATTCCTTCATTACTGTGTTCTTCAACCAAAAAATGGGCGAATCTCAATGGCGAAGTCTGCTATTTGCGTACAAAAAGCAGAACCGCTCCCGCCACGATTGCCCCTACGCCTGCCCAGACAGGGATATTGACGGTCTCCTTGTCCTTCACAGACAACTCAATCGGGCCTAGCTTTGCATCATGGGTTTCCTGGGTATAGGTGAAACTTCCATACGCCAGGCCGAGAATTCCGAGCACGATGAGTACAATTCCCAACATCTTGAGTGGTGCGTTCATCGCATTTTCTCCAGTTAGTGATCGTTAGTTTTCGCACTTCGCGGCCACCGGGCCGCTGGTGCCGAAACCCCTGCAATCTGCTCGTATTCGTTTGCTCACAAAAAGAATTTGGATACTACGGGGCGCGTCCCTGAATGATGCGAAGCACTAACACCACGAGAGCGATCACCAGAAGCAGGTGTATGAATCCGCCCAGGGTATAAGAAGACACCAGGCCGAGTACCCACAGAAGAAGCAATACGACTATGATGGTTTCAAGCATGTTCTGGACTCCTATCTATAATCTCTTTCAGGGAGCACTTCATCCCATCCATGAACCGGGACAGGCTTTAATGACGCCCCTGAAATAGAGACCGCATTTCGGCAGATTTAATTCCCGGGTTTGACACGCATGTCATTCTTGACGGATGTCACGCCCTTGACCCCGCGTGCCACTTCGACCGCCGTGCGAATGTCATCTTTCGAACTGACGAAGCCACTGAGTTGCACCACGCCGTTGTAGGTTTCAACATTGATTTCGGCAGCTTTCAGCGTAGGCTCATCGATGATCGCTTTTTTCACCTTTGCCGTGATCATGGTGTCATCCACGTATTCGCCTGCGCTTCGTCTCTCGGAGGTCGACTCGCAACCTAGTGTGGATATCAGCGTGAAGGCCAGAAAAATGGCAGAAATGTATTTAAGAAATTTCATGGCGGTATTCTCCAATTCAATTAATGCGCCAACGAGGTAATATCGAACTGCAACCGATGGCGATTGACAGTGACCGTGTTGCCGGCGGCCTTGTGTCGAATTTCATATTCCGCTTTTTTTCAAAATCACTCTGTGTGCTAGCGTACAAAGCAGGCAGATTATCCTGCCCGCGAACCGATGAATTTCATTGGCTAATGGCGATTCATCATGGACTTTTCGATCTTTTGCAGTTCGTCCAGTTTGAGTTGCAGGGCTTCCAGCTTAAGCTGCATTTCCCTAAGCCGTGTTTTATACGCTTCGGCCTTCCAGTCCTCAGGCGTTTGCTCATTCCAAAGCTGATCTGTGCGCGTGCCTGCATTGATTTTCAAGATGTGCTCGCTGACCTGTACCTTACGTATTGCCCGCGACCTGGCCGTTGATCGAAAGCCATACAGCCCCGACTCCGCTACTGCCTGCTCATGGTTCTGATATTGCGAGCGATCGTCTTTGGGATGGCCGGGTACCGACTTGGAGTCGTCCTTTTTATCTTTCCCTTGCGGCTGCTGCGAGCGTGGCTCTTGCTGGCGCCGGGGAGACTGCATGTCCTGCTGGGAGGCATCGCGATCATCCGGGCTTCCCCGTTTATCCGGCGCATAGCCTCCTCGCTGATCAGGCTCAGCTTGCCCGGGTTGCTCGCGTGGCTCCGATTCGCGCTGCGATGGAGGCTTGCGGTCGGGAGCTTCCTGCCGACCTTGTTGGGATGAGGCCGGGGGCGGTTTACGCTCTCTGTCTTCCTTTGGCTGCGGCTGTGAGCGCGGCTCCTGCTGGCGTTGCTGCTGCATGTCTTGACGACTGGAGTCGCGTTCGTCCATGGTTCCCTGTCTCTCCTGCTGAGGCTTTCCTTGCCTGTCAGGCGCTTTTTGTCCCGGTTGTTCGCGCGCTCCCCATTCACGCTCTTGCATCGGCCTGTTATCCGGGCGCTCCTCGCGGCCTTGTGTCGCTGGGGCTGGGGACGGCTTACGCATGTCCTTGTCCTCCCTTGGCGGCGGCTGTGTGCGCGAGCCGGTTTCGTCACCGCGGCGGCCGGGCGATACTTTTTCTGCCTGCTCCCGATAGTGTTCCCGCACGACGGGTTCCTTCGGCTGGTAACGGTAATTTTTCTCGTGCAGCTCATACTGCTGCTCTACCTGCCGCGGATAGCGATCCCCCGAATACTGCCGTTGGTAATCAGGCGGGGGAGCGGGGGGCGGCGCGGAGCGGCGATCCCATCTATCCCAGTCGCTTCTGCGTTGCTGCCAATCGCGGCCCCAATGGTCCCCCCAGCGCGGCGGCGCATCCGACCTCCAGTCGCGGAAATAGAGAGGGGGCCGGCTGTAGTAGCGTACCGGGACGCGCAGGATGAACACCGGCACAACCATAGGCTCGACTATCCACCAGGGGCCGTTGTACCAGGAGCTGGCGTACCAGTAATCGTCCTGATAAACCCAGTACATGCCGTCGTAGAAGAAAAAGTTGGCGCGCAGGCTGGGCGCGTAATAAACCGGGTAACCGGGGATGGGGACGAGCCGGGGGTAGGCCGGCACATTGATTCCGATGCTGACATGCGGCAACCCGATGCCGATGCTCACTTGAACATCGGCAGAAGCCGGGGGGGCAAGTAGTAGTCCCAGAAGGAGGAGTGCGTGTCTAAGTTTTAGCATTTTATGACCTCCAGTTCTTTCACTTGGAGCCCATTCCAGTCGTATCCTGACAAGAGCCATGTGCCGGACACTACAGGAATGGACTCTGAGGTTGGAGACATGGCAATCAGCAGAATGCGACACCAGTTCCAACGCGTCTCAGGTTATTCCTTCTGTTGCAGCAACACCGTGCGGTAGCGTACAAAGAAGTGTGTACGGTATCGCACAGACGTTAAGCAGTGCTGGCCGTAGTCTGGCTTGCCGGCTAGTGTATTGGTGCAGGAGAGCTGATGTTGACCAACAGAATCGGGTATGCGGGTATCGCAAAGCTGGCAGTCGTTTTTTCCCTGACGCTACTCGCGGGCTGCAGTTCGATTCCCATCATGGTTCCGGACATGGCGATGCAGCCATCGCGCCCCGTGCAACTCGAAGGCGAGCAAGGCCCGCTGACCGCCGAGCAGAGCAAGGCAATACTCGCCAAGCTGGAAAAGCATGGCGACGAAACCAATATCTTCGACAAACATTTGGCGCTGGAATCGGCGATCGTCGGCAGCCCCCTGGTCACGGGCAACAAAGTGGAGCTGCTGATCGACGGCCCCGCCACGTATGACGCGATGTTCGCCGCCATCAAGCGCGCGCAGGACCATATCAATATGGAAACCTACATCATCGAGGACGATGAAATCGGGCAACGTTTTTCCGCGCTATTGATCAGCAAGCAACTGAGCGGAGTGCAGGTCAATCTGATGTACGACAGTGTGGGCGCGCTCGATACCCCCGAGACCTTCTTCGCCCCGATGAAGGAAAGCGGCGTGAACGTGCTGGAATTCAATCCGGTCAATCCCCTCATGGCGCGCAAGGGTTGGCAGGTCAATCAGCGCGACCATCGCAAGCTCCTCATCGTGGATGGGCAGGTCGCCTTCGTCGGCGGCATCAATATCAGCAGCGTCTACTCCAGCGGGTCGTTCGGCGGTTCCAAAAATTCCGACGGCGCCCAGCCTTGGCGCGATACCCATTTGCGGTTGGCGGGACCGGTGGTCGGCGAATTCCAGAAACTGTTCATGGACGCCTGGAACAATCAAGTCGGCGATCCTCTGGCAACCCTCGACTATTTCCCCGACACCGGCAGCCCGGGCAAGGAGGTGGTACGTGCCATCGGCAGCTCGCCCGAAGAGACGTATAGCCAGATCTATGCAACCTTGCTTTCCGCCATCAACAGTGCCGAAAGCCAGGTTTTTTTGACCAATGCCTATTTTGTCCCCGATCCGCAATTGCTTACCGCGCTGAAGGAAGCCGTGCAGCGCGGCGTGGACGTGCGGCTGCTATTGCCCGGCAAAACGGATTCGGCACTGGTGTTTTATGCTTCGCGCTCCTATTACGATGAGATACTGAGCGCCGGCGTAAAAATCTACGAGCGGCAGGACGCGCTGCTGCATGCCAAGACCGCCCTCATCGACGGTGTCTGGTCCACCATAGGCTCCACCAACCTCGATTGGCGCAGCTTCACCAATAATCACGAAATCAATGCCGTCGTGCTGGGGCAGGAGTTCGGCGCGCAAATGCAGGCCATGTTCGAGAAAGACCTCGAAGCGTCCAAGCTGATTACACTGGAGTCATGGCGGAAACGTTCGCTTGCCGCCCGCATCAAGGAGCAAGCTGCGCGGGTGTGGGCGCGATGGTTGTAATCACCGTTGGCAACCATCAATCCGAGCCTCTGGCTGTTTCGGCTCATTTGTTGCGCAGCATTGAATTGCCGAGCCCTGTCATCCAGTTACCGATCCAATCCCCAGATGCCCCACAACGTTATCCACAGAAAATGTGGAGGAGAGTGCATTGCCGGGTTAACTGGATTAAAGTGAGTTCAGGTAATTTCTGCGAGCTCTCGACATGATAAAAAAATCGTTTGCGATGGTTTTTCTTGGGTTGGCGCTGATTGCGCCGTTATCGGGACACACCGAAACTCTTAAGGATGCCCAGGCCGCCATCCAAGCCGGCGATTATCCCCGCGCGCTTGGTATTTACACCATGCTGGCCAATGAGGGCAACGCCAAGGCCGAATATAACCTCGGCCAGATGTACATCAATGGGGACGGCGTGCCGCAGGATGTATCGGAGGCTGTCGGGTGGTATCGGCGCTCCGCCGAACACGGATATAGCGAAGCACAATACACGCTGGCGGCGCTGCACTTCCGCAGGATCATCTCTTTGGCAAGCTACGAAGAGGCTGTGGAGTGGTATCGCCGCGCTGCCGAGCAAGGGCACGCCCGCTCGCAGCTCAACCTCGGCGACCTCTACTTCAAAGGCGACATCGTCCCGCAGGATGTGGATGGAGCATTGCGCTGGTACAACCTGGCTGCCGAGCAAGGCAATGGCGAAGCGCAACATCAGCTCGGCGTCATCTATGCCAACGGTCAGGGGGTGGCGAAGGATGTCGTCAAAGGCTATATGTGGCTGCTGCTGGCCGCCGAGAATGCCGAGCCCCGGCATCAGGTACGCACCGGCAAGATACTCAACTTCACCGCGGCTAGCATGACGCCAGGGCAAGTGGAGGAGGCGCGCCAGCTCGCCCGTCGCTGCATGGATAACAAATTCAAGGGCTGCTAGTTAGTCTGGCAGGCTCGTCAAACGCTAACTCTTGTCATCTCAACGTCCGGCCACCGACTGGCGCTTTGAACCAAAAACCAAAGCCCGCAGCATCGGTCGAACTTTTTCCGATGCAGATTTAATCGTCTGCGTCCGCCATTAGAAAAGCGTTCAAAACGCTCATTATCGTTATGTAGGGCCATCGGGGTTTAGTGACACGATAAAGCTACAACGAGGCATACATGGAAAACTATCAGCATCGCGTTTACGGTCTGTATGCGAGCCGTCATGAAGCCGAGCAGATCCGCGCGCAACTTCTGCAACAAGGATTCAAACCCGAACAATTGGAATTGATCGACAAATCCCAGTCTGACGAAGAAATCAAACCCGACTCCGACGAAGTCCGCAATGAAGTCGTGATCGACGGCGCCATCGGCACGGCTGCCGGCGCCAGCATCGGCGCCTTAGGCGAGGTGGCGCTGGCAGCCGCCAACGTCAGCCTGTTCATCGCCAGCCCGGTGCTGGGCACGCTGATGATGATAGGGTGGGGTGCAGCCGTTGGCGGTTTGGTAGGCGCCGTCGTCGGCGCAGGAACCGAGGACACCAAGCGCTTTTCCGACATCGTTCAGGACGCCGTCAAAAGCGGCCACGCCGCGCTGATCGTCTATGCGGCGAATGAAGAGCAGACCACGCAGGCGCAGGCCATTATTGCGGATTCGCTGAAAGACACGAATCTTACCGGCACCGAGGATTGATGTGGAGTGAGGGTGCTGGTGCAATTCCGAAATGATTTAACCGGTATCATTCACTCCATCGTAATTTTGCAATCAATCAAGGTAGGAAAAATATAAATGGGTGAATCGAAACGCCGGGGCTCCAAGGATGAGCGCGTCACGGAGGCGGTTGCGCAGCGTAAGCGCAAGCTGGATGAATTAAAGAGGGAGTTGGGTATTCCCGAGGGGGCAGAGTTTTGCGGTTACCTCATTCATCACACCGAGAACGACGAGTTTATCCAAGCCATCGAGGACACGCCGCTGATCGTGAAGCGCGCATTTGTGAAGGCGCCGGAGGAAGCCATGCGGTTCGGACGTTACATGGATGCTAACCAGTTTGTGCGTCCGGAAAAAGGGGAAAACGTGGTTGGGTTGTTTGCTGTCGATGGTCGATTTGTTGTTTTTCCTGTGATCTGATGCGTCGCCCGCCTGAATGAAAAAAGCCGCAATCGCGGCTTTTTTATTGGCTGAAGTGCACGAACTCAGTTCTCGTTTTTCTGCTCACCGGCGATAAATCGAGTCAGCAGAGACTTCAGCGTTTCGAACTCTTCACGACTGAAGCCCTTCAAATGCTGATTGAGGCCTTCAGCAATCAGATTCGGAATTTTTTCTGCCAGGCGCCGACCTTCTTCGGTCAATTCGATGTCGAAAACTCGGCGGTCGGTGCTGTTGCGCTTGCGTGTCACCAGGCCTTTGCTTTCCAGGCGATCCAGCATGCGCGTCATGGTGCTGGTGTCAACGCCGTTGCAGCGCGACAGTTCCGCGGCGGTGGTGGCTTTGCCATGCGCCAGGAGGACGAGCGGACCCCATTGCATGGAGGTCAGGCCAAGATCGGCGACTTTCTCGTCGATGGTGCGATGAAAGGCGTGCATGGCGTACTTGATGAGAGAGCCGACCGACTGCCCGACGACATAAGTTTCGCCGCTGTAAAAGTTTTCCTGCATGGCGAAATCGGTTCCTGTTGTGTTTTGTTTGCTCATAAGTTTAGAATGCTGCATATGCAACTACTGCTACTGCAACCTTTATAGATCGCAGCCGTCGAAAGTAGTTCACAGTATAACAACTGCTCGGGAATACCCATGATAAACCTAGTCAAAATAGCATTGCACAGGCCTTACACTTTCGTCGTCATGGCGGTGTTGCTGCTGATCATGGGCACGCTGGCGGCGCTTCGCACCCCGGTAGACATCTTTCCCGAAATCCGGATCCCGGTGATTGCCGTCGCCTGGCAATACACCGGCCTGCCGCCTGACGATATGGCGGGGCGCATCACGACGCTCTACGAGCGCGTGCTGACGACGACCGTCAACGACATCGAGCATATCGAGGCCAATTCCTACACCGGCTTCGCCATCGTCAAGATTTACTTCCACCCCGGCGTCAATATCGCCACGGCGAACGCACAGGTGACGGCCGTCTCGCAGACCGTGACGCGGCAGATGCCAGTGGGCACCACGCCGCCGCTGATCATCAACTACAACGCGTCTACCGTACCTATCCTGCAGGTGGCGCTGTCCGGCAAGGGCATGTCCGAGCAGGCGTTGGGTGACTTGGGCCTTAATGTCATCCGCACGCGGCTGGTGACGGTGCAGGGGGCGGCGATCCCGTACCCCTTCGGCGGCAAGCAACGGCAGGTACAGATCGACCTCGATCCTTCCGCACTGCAGGCACGCGGCCTGTCGGCGCAGGACGTTGCCAACGCGCTGGCTGCGCAGAACCTGATATTGCCGGTGGGTACGCAAAAAATCGGCAGCCATGAATATTCGCTGCGCCTCAACAATGCGCCTTCGGCCATCGACGAACTCAACAACCTGCCGGTGAAGGTGGTCAACGGCGCGACGGTCTACATCCGCGACGTGGCACATGTGCGCGACGGCAACCCGCCGCAGACCAACGTGGTGCACGTGGACGGCAACCGCTCGGTGCTGATGTCCGTGCTGAAGAACGGCGCGACCTCGACGCTGGATATCGTGTCCGGCATCAAGGCCAAGCTGGCCGAAATCAAGCCGACGCTGCCGGAAGCGCTGACGGTTTCGCCGATCAACGACCAGTCCTTGTTCGTGCGGGCGGCGATCAAGGGCGTGGCTTACGAAGGCGTGATTGCGGCTGCACTCACCAGCCTGATGATCCTGCTGTTTTTGGGTAGTTGGCGTTCGACGGTGATCATCGCGGTGTCGATTCCGCTGTCCATTCTCGGGGCCATTGCCGCGCTGGCGGCAATGGGCGAAACGCTCAATATCATGACGCTGGGCGGGTTGGCGCTCGCCGTGGGTATCCTCGTGGACGATGCGACGGTCACCATCGAAAATATCAACTGGCACCTGGAGCAGGGCAAGGACGTCGAAACCTCCATCCTCGACGGCGCGGCGCAGATCGTCACGCCAGCTTTCGTGTCGCTGCTGTGCATCTGCATCGTGTTCGTGCCGATGTTCTTCCTGGAAGGCATCGCGCGCTTCCTGTTCGTGCCGATGGCGCTGGCGGTGATATTCGCGATGATCAGCTCGTTCATCCTGTCGCGCACGCTGGTGCCGACGATGTCGAAATACCTGCTGAAGGCGCATGCGCCGCATTCCGACCCGCACGGCAGCAGTGCCGCGCTGCCACCTTCGCGTAATCCACTGGTGCGCTATCAGCGTGGGTTCGAGGCGCGTTTCGAAAATTTCCGTGCCGGCTATCGCGACACGCTGGAAATGGCGATGCACAACCGCCGCAAGTTCGTGATCGGCTTCATGGTGCTGGTGCTGCTGTCCTCGGCCCTGATTCCTTTCCTCGGGCGCAATTTCTTTCCGTCGGTCGACAGCGGGCAGATCCTGATGCACGTGCGGGTGCCGGTGGGCACGCGCGTGGAGGAATCCGCAGCGCGCTTCGCGCAAATCGAGGACGCGATCAAGCGCGTCATTCCGCCGGGCGAAATCGAATCGCTGGTGGATAACATCGGCATGCCGATCAGCAGCATCAACCTGACCTACAACAACACCGGCGTGACCGGTTCGCACGATGGCGATATCCAGATCGCGCTCAAGGAGGGTCACGCGCCGACCGCCGATTACGTGCGCCAGTTGCGCGAAAAGCTGCCGCGCGAATTCCCGGGAACGACCTTCTCCTTTCCGCCGGCGGATATCGTCAGCCAGATTCTGAATTTCGGTTCGCCTGCGCCTATCGACATCCAGATCCGCGGCGGCAAGCTGGACGACAATTTCGACTATGCCAACAGCCTGCTCGACCAGATACGCCAGGTGCCCGGCATTGCCGACGTGCGCATCCAGCAATCGCGCAGCACGCCGCGTTTCGACATCAATATCGACCGTACCCGCGCGCAGGAGCTTGGTTTGACCGCGCGCGACGTCACCAACAGCCTGGTGGTCAACCTGGCCGGCAGCTCGCAGGTGGCGCCGACCTTCTGGCTCAACCCGGATAATGGCGTGTCGTATCCCATCGTGATGCAGACGCCGCAGTACCGGCTCGATTCGCTCAACTCGCTGGCGGGGCTGCCCATCGGCAGCGCGAGCGGTTCATCGCCGCAGACACTGGGCGCACTGGCGACTTTCCAGCGCGGCACGGCCAATGCCGTGGTGAGCCAGTACGACATCCAGTCCATGGTGCAGATCCACGCCAGCACGCAGGACCGCGACCTCGGCGCGGTGTCCGCCGATATCCGGAAAATCCTCGATGGAGCGGCCGCACAAGTACCCAAGGGTGCCAAAGTGGAAATGCTGGGGCAGGTGAAAACCATGACCGACTCCTTCTCCGGCCTGCTGTTCGGGCTGATCGGCGCCATCGTGCTGATCTACCTGTTGATCGTGGTCAACTTCCAGTCCTGGAGCGACCCGTTCGTGATCATCATGGCCTTGCCGGCGGCACTGGCAGGCATCGTGTGGATGCTGTTCGCGACCTATACGCCGTTGTCGGTGCCCGCGCTGACCGGCGCCATCATGTGCATGGGCGTGGCGACCGCCAATAGCGTGCTGGTCATCAGCTTTGCTCGCGAACGCCTCGAAGTGCTGGGCGACGCGACGCAGGCCGCCTTGGAAGCCGGCTACGTGCGCTTCCGTCCGGTGCTGATGACCGCGCTCGCGATGATCATCGGCATGGCGCCAATGGCGCTGGGCCTGGGCGAAGGCGGCGAGCAGAACGCGCCGCTGGGCCGCGCCGTGATCGGCGGCCTGATTTTCGCCACCATCGCGACGTTGATCTTCGTGCCGGTTGTGTTCAGCCTCGTGCACCGCCACTATCGCAAACCATCCGCAGCATCCAACCTTATTGGAGAACCTCATGCCATCTGATCGCCCTACATCCGCACCTTCGCGCCATGCCTTGCGCATCGGCGGACTCGTCGCGCTGGTGGTTGCCGGTGCCGTCGTGGTCACCGGCATCGCCACCCGTGCGAACAGCGACGAAAAGCTCAAGCAATGGACGATGGAGCAGGCCGTGCCGAATGTCAGCGTCATCCTGCCCAGCGCCAGCGGCGAGCTTTCCAGTATCGACCTGCCGGCGCGCTTCGAGGCGTACTCGCGTGCGCCGATCTATGCACGGGTCAACGGCTATCTCAGAAACTGGCATGCCGACATCGGCACGCGGGTAAAAGCAGGGCAGGTGCTGGCCGAAGTGGAAACCCCCGATCTCGACCAGAAGCTGCTGCAAGCCAAGGCCGATCTCGCGACGGCAAAGGCCAACGAAGCGCTCGCCAAGACCACGGCCGAACGCTGGGTGTCGTTGCTGGATTCGGGCGCGGTGTCGCCGCAGGAAGTGGACGAGAAGAACGGCGACCATGACGCCAAGCAGGCCATGACCAAGGCCGCGCAGGCCAATGTCGACCGCCTGCTGGCGACACGCGATTTCGCGCGCATCGTGGCGCCGTTCGACGGCACCGTTACCGCGCGCAATACCGATACCGGCGCATTAATCACCGAGGGCAGCAACAACGGCCCGGCGCTGTTCGAGATATCCGATACGCGCAAGCTGCGGCTCTATGTCAACGTGCCGCAAAACTACGTAGGCAGCATCAAGCCCGGCACCACCGCCGGCATTACCGTGCCGGAGCAGCCGGGCAAGACTTACGCCGCCACGGTGGAGTCCTCTTCGCGCGCGGTCGATGCGGCTTCCGGCGCGATGCTGGTGCAGCTGATTGTGGACAACAAGGATGCGGCGCTGCTGCCGGGAGGTTATGCCAACGTCAACCTGCGCTTGCCGAAAACCGCGGCTGCGCTCAGCATTCCTTCCAGTGCGCTGATCTTCGATAAGGCGGGCTTGCGCGTCGCCACCGTGGATGCGGAAAACAAGGCTAAGCTGAAAGCGGTCACGCTGGCGCGCGATTTAGGCAAAACGGTGGAGTTGAGCTCCGGTATTGCGGGCACGGATCGCGTCATCGAGAATCCGCCTGACGGGATTGCCGATGGGCAGGCGCTGCATGTGGCGAAGGCAACCGAAAAATAGCTGGGCGCTTAAATCCGTTTCCTGCGGCACAGGGAATTTTGCGGTACTTTCATATCCCAAGCTGATAGACAAATAACGAGGTGTTGCATGGATCGAGTTTCCGGCGCCGTGATGGGCGCGCTGATCGGCGATGCGCTGGGTCTGGGCTGCCATTGGTATTACGATCTCGACGCGATGCGCCGCGACTATGGCCCCTGGGTCAGCGACTACACCACGCCGCGACCCGATCGCTACCACGGCGGCATGCAGGCCGGCCAGTTGTCACAGAGCGGCATCATCCTCGTCATACTGCTCGAATCGCTGGTCGCGCATGGCGAATATCGCGAGGAAGACTTTACCCGGCGCCTGGATGAAGACTTGTTTCCGCTGCTGGACGGCACGCCGGCGCAGGGGCCGGGCGGCTACACCAGCCAGTCGATCCGTGAAGCGTGGCGTCGCCGCGTGCAACAGAAGAAATCGTGGGACGAAACCGGCGGCCACGCGGATACCACCGAGGCCGCCGAGCGCGCGCTGCTACTGGCCGTGCGCTATGCAGGACAGCCGCAGCGGGTGGCCGAATATGTGTCCTCGAATTGCCTGTTGACGCAGTCCGACGAGTCCATAGTCGCGATGACTACCGCCTACTGCCTGGTGCTGTCGCGCCTGATGCTGGGCGAGCCGTTGACGCCGGACATTTCCGATACGCTGATGCGATTGGTGCGCGACGGCGCGATCCCGTTTCACGCCGTTACCGGTTCCAATCTTGCGCCGCCGCGTCCGGGCGATCCCGATCCGCCGCGCGCCGGCCGCTTTTCTTCGCCGGATGCGCTGCTGACGCCGGCTTATGTTGCCCGTGCCGCCGCCGATCCGGACATCCGCATCGAGCCGGCGAGCAAGGTGGCGCAGGTCTACGGCCTGCCATGTGCGATTTACCATCAGTTGCCGGCCGCGTATTATCTGGCGGCACGCTACAGGGACGATTTCGAATCTGCGGTGCTGCATGCGATCAACGGCGGCGGGCAGAACATGGCGCGGGCGATGCTGACCGGTGCGCTGGTCGGCGCCCAAGTGGGGCTGGAAGGCATTCCGCAGCGATTTATCGACGGACTGGAGGGCGGGGCGGAACTGCTGACGCTGGCGCAAAAACTGGCCAGCCAGGCCAAGTAAGGCATTTCCCTACAACTAACGCCGCGCAGTGCTGCCTAAGCCTGCGCGATCCCGCATAATACGCATCTATGGTTTCCGTTCATCATCCCATTCCGCTGCAGGCCGCGGACAGCGGCGATTTCCAATCCTGGCTGCCCCCCCTCGCGACCCATTTTACGTCTGGTGAAATCGACGCAATACGTGCTGCCTGCGAGCTGGCAGCACCGCTGTATGCGGGCAAGACCGAGCTGACCGGCACGCCGCTGCTGCAGCATGCATTGGGCGCGTCGGCGATACTGATCGGGCTGAACATGGACGCCGAGTCGGTGGTGGCGACGGTGCTGCACGCGGTGCCGGAATTTTTGCCGGAATGGCGGCCCGCGATCGAGGCGAAGTTCGGTGCGACGGTAGCCGGGCTGGTGGAAGGCATCGCGCAGATGGAGCGCATCCAGGAGTTCAGCGAGCTGGAAAGCCTGCACGCCCCCGCCCACAAGGGCGACGATCAGGCGCAGCAAATCGAAAGCCTGCGCAAGATGCTGCTGGCGATGGCCGAGGATATCCGCGTGGTGCTGATCAAGCTCGCCGAGCGCACGCAGACGCTGCGCTGCCTGTCCGGCGCGTCCGAGGCGCAGCAGAGAATCATCGCGCGCGAGACCGAAGGCATCTTCGCGCCGCTCGCCAACCGGCTGGGCGTATGGCAGATCAAATGGGAAATGGAAGACCTCGCGCTGCGCTACCGCGAGCCGCAGCTTTACAAGGACATCGCCCGGCGGCTGGACGAGCGCAGGCTGGATCGCGAGCAGTACATTACGGATGTGGTCGCCCAGCTCAAGGATGAACTGCAACGCGCGAACATCCAGGGCGAGGTGAACGGCCGGCCCAAGCATATCTTCAGCATCATCAACAAGATGAAGCGCAAGCATCTGGAATTCAGCCAGCTTTACGACGTGCGCGGCGTGCGTATCCTGGTGGACGACATCAAGGATTGCTACGCGGTGCTGGGGCTGATCCACAACCTGTGGCAGCCGATTCCCGGCGAATTCGACGACTATATCGCGCGGCCCAAGAGCAACAATTACCGCTCGCTGCATACGGCGGTGAGCGGCCCGCGCGGACTGGCACTGGAGGTGCAGATCCGCACCCATGAAATGCACCAGCACTCGGAACTCGGCGTCGCCGCGCACTGGCGTTACAAGGAGGGCGGCAAGTCCGATGCCGGCTTCGACGACAAGATCGCGTGGCTGCGCCAGTTGCTGGCGTGGAAGGACGAGGTCGCGGAGCAGAGCGACATGCTGGAGCAGTTCCGCAGCGAGCTGTTCCAGGACAAGGTGTTTGTACTGACGCCGCTGGGCAAGGTGATCGACCTGCCCAAGGGCGCAACGCCGCTGGATTTTGCCTATACGTTGCATACCGATTTGGGCCATCGTACGCGCGGCGCCAAGGTGGACGGTAGCATCGTGCAACTCAACTATCATTTGCAGAACGGCCAGCGGGTGGAAATCCTGACGTCCAAGATCGGCGCGCCCAGCCGCGATTGGCTGAATCCAACGCTCGGCTACCTGCAAAGCCCGCGTGCGCGTGCCAAGGTGCGGCACTGGTTCAAGTACCAGAATTTCGACGAGGACGTTTCGCAAGGCCGGGCCAAGCTGGAACGCGAGCTGCATCGGCTGGGCGTGGACGACCTCAACCAGGAAAAGCTCGCGCAGAAGCTGCACTTCAACAAGCTGGAAGATTTTCTGGCGGCGATCGGACGCGGGGATGTCACCGAGCATCAGCTTGCCGTGGCGGTGCAGGAAGAAACCGCGCCGAAAGCCGAACCGATGCGTTATGCCGTGCCGCAGCGCGCGCAGGCGCCGATGGAGGCAAAGGGCGTGGTCATCGAGGGCATCGCCAACCTGCTGATCAATTACGCCAAATGCTGTACGCCGGAACCCGGTGACGCGATCGTGGCGTACGTGACGCGCGACCGCGGCGTCACCATCCATCGCCGCGCGTGCTCTTTCATCCAGCGCCTGCCGGAAGAACGGCGCGACCGCGTGCTCGCGGCGCAGTGGGACACATTGGGTAAACGTTAAAGGGCGGAGACCTGCTGAGTTTCAGGCGCACCGAATATCCGGTAGGTATTTCTTCCCGAACCTTTCGCCTCGTATAGCGCGACGTCAGCCTGTTTCAGCAGGGCTTGCAGCGCCAGGCTCGACTCCGGTGGATAGATGGCGATGCCCAGACTCAGCTCGATGCGTATATTCATGTCGAATATCGGGACCGGCTCGCCGAAGGCCAGCATGATGTTGTCGGCAATCAGGCGGGCATCCTGCGGGTCGGCGATTTCTTCCAGCAAAATTACGAACTCGTCGCCGCCGATGCGGCTAAGGGTGTCCACATGGCGTAAGCAACCGCCCAGTTTTTTGGCGAAGACCTTTAACAGTTCATCGCCGAAGTCATGCCCGTATGTATCATTGATGCTCTTGAAGTAATCGAGGTCGACATAGATGACGGCCATCGATCTGCGGAATCGTCTTGCCTGCTCATAGGCATGATGCATCCGGTCATGCAGCAGCCGGCGGTTCGCAAGGCCGGTCAGGCTGTCGTACATTGCATGTACCGTCAGGCGGGTGCGTTCCAGCATGAAGTAGAACACCAGCGAGCCGAGCAGCAGGCTGATCAGGCCGCCCATGGCAGCCATCATCAGGATCTGCTTCGGTGTACCTTGCTCTTTGCTCTTGATCGCCCACTCCCAATGGCCGTTGGGTACCTGGCTCACCATGATGAAGGCATCCGGATCGTTGAATAGGCCGGCTTCGCCATAAAATGCGGCGGAAGCCGGTTTGTTCCCGACGCGGATTGCGAACTCGAAATCCGTATCCGAAATTTCCTGGAATGCCGCCTGAAGAAAGGTTTCGGTATTGATGACGGTCGACAGGATGCCCCAATATTCGCCATCCACGAAAACCGGATAACGGTAGATCAGCCCATTGCCGCCTTGTACCAGAGGGAGCGGTCCGGCCAGAACTCCCTTGCGGGTTTCAACGGCCTGTTTGACTTGCGGCCACTGAAGCGGCAAATCGCGGAAGTCCACACCGAGGATTTTTTCATTGCCTTCGAGCGGATAAACATAGGTTATGCGGTAGTTCACTGCGACCCCGAGATTGCGCACATGCTGGCTGCGCGCATAGAGGTCGGCGAGGATGGCCTCGACCTTTTCCAGTTGCAATTCCTTGTGATAGACGGTGAGGTAACTCGACAAACCGCTCGAGATAAACAGCAAGGAATTGAGTTCGCGGTCTATCTGGGTGCGCAGCATGCTGCCGTAGTTGATGGCTTCCGTGCGCTTGTTGGCCGCGTTCTTCTCGAATTCGGCGCGCGTCAGCTGGCCGAAAATCAGCACGGAAATCAGAAAAGTGATCACCCCGACACTAAGAGCCTGTTTCAGTAGTTTCCATCCCCCGCGCCGATAGTCTGCGGGATGCAGTGCAAGGCGTGGGCTGCGCGGTGTAGTCATTCTCCACCAGCAGCCCGCAACGCGGCAATGCGCCCGCAGACTATCGGCCCTCCGGGTTGAGTCCGGGCCCGGCGTCTGCGGCGTTGCCCCGCTTGCCAAGGGAACAACCATTGGCTACGCGTCGCGCCTTGCATCCATCCGGGCCCGGACTCAACGCGGGGGATGCAAACTACTGAAATAGGCTCTTTCAGCAGCAAGTTTTTTTTAATGGCGCCATAAGCTCTCTGCGAGGCTGGCGTGCTTAGCGGATGGATGGCTAACATCCGTCCATTATACGAGCGCTATCAGACGATGGCATGACTTCGGAACGGGTTATTCAGCGCAATACCGAGGCCGATTCAAGGCGTTCTTCCGTCAGCATTTCGCGCACGACCCCCGCGACCAGCTCCGGCTGGTCGAGATGGATATGATGGCCGCTATTCTCGGCCACGATGAAATGGCCGAGGCTGGAGAGCTTGGCCATTTCCATCTGTTGCGAATGCCAGCTCTGCTCCTTGAGATCGCCATCGCTGCCGTAAGGCCACTCGCGCCTACCGCGGCTTAATACGGCCAGTGGCAGGTCGCCGAATGACTGAGCGCGCTGCAACTCAAGCACGCTGGAACCCAGTGCACGGTATTCGCCGCGCGAAGTCATGTGGGACTTGGTGCGCAGCAGACTATCGTTTAGCGCGGGCTCGGCTTCCGGCGGTACGGGAAGCATCTCGGGCTCGACCGGATATACCACCATCAGCTGGTTGGAAGGAATCGTGGCGGGCGTCTTGCCGTCAGCGTCGCGCAGATACGGCAGGCTCTCCGGGTGAGAGGCTTCCACCAGCACCAGTCCGGAAACTTCGCCCGTAAACGTACTGGCGAAGAGCCGCATGTTCAAACCGCCAAAGGAGTGCCCAACCAGCAGATAGGGCGGAGCGATTTCGGCTTTCTCGAGCAGGGAATGGAGTTCGGTCACGATGCGCTGGCTATCGCGGGGACGCGGACCGGGGTCGCTCCAGCCATAGCCGGCGCGGTCATAACTGCATACGCGGGTATCGGATTTCAGGAGATTCTGCACTGCCGTCCAGTGCGTGGACCAGTCTCCCAGCCCGGCATCGAATACCACCGTCGGGCTACCCATGCCTTCGCAATGGATATGCAAGCGATAGCCGCCCAGATCGATCAGCTGACCGGGAGGAGGAATGTCGTAAAAATCGGCATCAGCAATGGCACCTGGCGTCGTGCTGGCAATGAAAAGCGCAATAGCGGATAACGCGGACTGAAGGACTCGCATACGATTTCCTTTCGACGCCGGTATGTGTATGAGCGTCGATTCGAATGCATTGTTCCATTTTTCTTCAAGTGCGTCATGATGTTGTTATTGCCCTCGATACTGGAGTCACGAGACGTGAACCGAACTCACTACATGGCGATCTTGCGCGGATTCGCATGGCTGCTGGTTGTGCCCTGGCTGAGCATGAGTCTCGCCCATGGCGATGATCGCGGATTGTTGTGGAAAATCGAATCCGACAATGCGCCGCCCAGCTATCTCTTCGGCACCATGCATACCGACGATGCACGAGTGACCGATTTTTCGCCGCAGCTTCGTCAGGCATTGGAGGAATCTCAGACCTTCATGATGGAAGTGCTGCCGCTGCGCGACATGACGCCCATCTTCATGAAGCAAGGTTCCTTGCAGCAGATGCTGACGCCGTCGGAGCTGGATGAGCTCAAGCGCCTCGCGGAGATGCACTCCATCGGCGCAGACGTTGCGTTGCGCATGAAGCCCTGGCTGCTCGCTTCGATCTTCTCTCTGCCGCGGGCGCAATCGCCTTTTACCCAGGATGTTCTGCTATATGGCATGGCTGGCCGCAGTGGCAAGCAGATCCTGGGGCTGGAATCGCCCGAGGCACATTTCGGCGCCCTGGATAGCCTTTCCGCTGCCGAGCAGCTGACCTTGCTGCGCATGTCCCTGACGCAATCCATGGAAGAGAAGGAGGCGGGATTCGAGGCGATCATGCAGGCCTACCTCGACCAGGAAATCGGCAAGATTGCCGTGCAGGACGAAAAGTGGCTGGGCGGTTTGCCACCGGAGCTATGGAGCAAGGTCAGCACGTTGCTGCTCGATCATCGCAACGCGAAAATGGCGGATGGCATCGTCAACCAGATGAAAAAATCCCAGGTTTTCGTGGCTGTCGGTGCAGCGCATTTGCCGGGAAAGGGCGGACTGATCGATCGGCTGAGAAAAGCGGGTTATCGGCTGAGCGCCATTCAGTAAACTGCGCAGGCGTTGCGAGCCTGAGCAACGAATTGAGTTAGCCGGAAGAGTTCACCCTGCCTTCGCCTAGCCGGGGGAATGCCATGGTGGATGCCAAATAGAGCAGCACGGCGAGCGCGGCGACGCCGCTAAACCCGAAATGCAGGGCAATAAGTGTAGCCAGCGCCGCGCCCACCACCGTCGCGCAGGCATTGATCCCCCACGCCCACGGCAGCAAGGATGGCGCGTTCGCGGCCAGCCTGGCCATGCCCAGCGGAAATGGCATCCCCATCAGAAAAGCGAGCGGCGCAATCAGCGCTACCGCCAGCAGAGCGCGTACAGGATCGGGCAGCCCCAAACCATGCTGCATCAGTGGCGAGGTGCTCAGCAGGTAGAGCGTCACCAGTAGTGTGATGCCTGCCGCCGGCCAAATACTCTGCGGTAGTCTCGTGGCCGGCAGGCGCGCTAGCAAAAAGGGCGCACTGCGGCTGCCGAGACCGGCAAACAGCAGAAACGCGCACAGCACCACCGCCACCGCATACAGTGGGTGGCCGAGGTAGAGCGTGAGTTTCTGGATAAATGCGATCTCGACAAAGATGAACGCGAAGCCGATCAGCCCGAAATAGCCGAATACCGCCGATTTTACTCTGAGGGCCGCTTCCCCATTTTTGCCGCGCAGGCCCATCCACAGCGGCAGCAGTATCAATACGCTGGATGCCAGCACCGCTTGCAGCAGGGTGGCGAGCAGTATGGGGTAGCCCAGTTCCAGCAAGGGCAATCCGCCGCGCTCCTTGAGGCGCAGGATTTCCGGCAGGCTTTGCCAGCGGAAGAAGCGGAAAAAGTAGGGGCGGTCGTCGGTGGGCGGCGTGAGGTCGAATTTGTAGCGCGCGATGAAATACTCTCTTTGGCTGCCGGCCAGTGCCGCGATGCCGTCGTAAAAATAGGGCTGGTCGAGCACGTTGTAGCGGTTGCTTTCTTCGCGCGCCAAGCCGGGCAGCCATTCCACGTCGAACGAGCGGGCCTCGGCAAAGGCGCGGATTGCGGCGATTTCGGTTTCGGTAAAATCGCCATTTTTGATCAGCAAGGTGCCGGTCTGCCAACCGCGGATCAGCGCCATCCGCTGTGCAGGCGCGGCGACCCCGGCACGCTCCAGCGCCGTTATTGCCGTAGCAGAGAGCTTGAGCAGGTCGCGCGGCGGCAAGGTGATCCAGCGCGTCAGCGCCAGCATGCCGCCCGGCTGCAGGTGATCGAGGTAAGACTGCAAGCCTTCCACCGTGTACAGATAGCTTTCGTTCAGACCGTACAGCCCGTTCGAAGCCGCGCCGAAAGCGTCCATCAACGTCACCTGGATCAGGTCGTAACGCACGTCGCTCGCCTCGACGAAGCTGCGCGCTTCGGCGACGTGGATCGTCACGTCGGGGCGGCGATACAGGTTGCCGCCGAAACCGGCAAAGCGGTCGCGCACCAGTTCGACCATGCGCGGGTCGACGTCCACGGCTTCCACCTGTCGCGCATTGCCCACCAAGCCTTGCAGTACACCCGAGCCGCCGCCGGCTCCCAGCACCAGCACGTGCGGCTGCCGCAGCAGGTGGTAGGGCAGCGCCGAAGTGGTCTCGCCGAGATAGGCGATCGGCTCCAGCCGCCCATCGAAGCGCGTCAATGCCGAGAGCGAATCGCCGTCGATGAATATCGCGAGCTGCGGTGGCGGCTCCTGCACGACGTTGAGGCTCAACCCCGGCGCATGGCGAAACGGTACGCGCGGGCTCTCGACCACCGTCAGCAGCCCCAGCGGACTCGAGCGTTCTTCCACCACGCGCGCTTCCGGTATCAATAGCGTCTGGCGCAGGCTCTTGTAAGGCGAGATGCGCAGTTCGGTCCAGGAAGACGGCAGGGCCATTGTTATCGCTATGCCGATGATGGCGAACCCGGGCAGCAGCCAGCCCGGACGCAGCCGGAAATGCCATACCGCAAGCGCGGCGGCTGCCAGGCCCAGCAATCCGACCAAGCGCAGGGCTGCCAGCGGCGGCAGCAGGAAAAGCAGCAGCACGATCAACAGGCAGCCGCTGGCGGCACCGAGCAGGTCGAAGCTGTAGATGCGATGCGCGGCAGTGCCATGTTGGGCGAACGTGAGGCCGATGCAACTGGCGGCGAACATGAAAGGCACCGCGAGCAGCAAGTAGAGCAGCAGCAGATAGAACGGCTGCCGCGGGTCCCAGAAGATTTCCAGCGGGTTGAATGGCAGCCGCTGCGCGAGCAGGAAAGCGCCCACCGCGCAGACGCCGAAGGCTGCCGCGCAAGCGGCAAACACGGCGCCGTAACGCGGCAGCAGGCGCGTACGCAGCAGTGTCAGCACCGTGCCGCTGACGCCGTAGCCCAGCATTGCCAGGCTAATCGTCATATAGGCGAAGTGGTGCCACTGGATAATGGAAAAAAGGCGCGTCAGCAGGATTTCATAGCTAAGCGCGCCTGCCGACACCAGCGCAAGGGCTAGCAGCGGCGGTCTGTTTGGCATCAGTGTCCGCCGGTGAGCGGCACGAATGCCACCGGCAGCAGTTCGCGCGTGCGCACTCGATCATTCGCATCCTTTTCTACCAGCACCAGATGCTGCGGCAGGAAGCTGCTGCCGAGCGGGATCAGCATGCGGCCGCCGCGTTTCAATTGCTTGATCAGCGGCGGCGGTACGTGACTTGCTGCGGCAGTGACGATGATGGCGTCGAACGGCGCATGTTGTTCCCAGCCGTAGTAGCCATCACCTGCCCGCACCTGGACGTTGCGGTAGCCGGTGGCCTTGAGCGTTTCGGTGGCGCGCTTGGCGAGCGGTTCGACGATTTCTATGGTGTAGACCTCTTGCACCAACTCGCCCAGGATCGCCGCCTGGTAGCCCGAACCGGTGCCGATTTCGAGCACTTTGGAGGTTTTGCCTACGCCGAGCAACTCGGTCATGTACGCCACAAGAAAGGGCTGGGAAATGGTCTGGCCATAGCCGATCGGCAATGGCCGGTTGCGGTAGGCATAGCGCTGCATGTCCTTGGGTACGAAGCGATGGCGAGGCACTTTTTCCATTGCTGCCATGACGCGGTCAGAGAATGACGATTTCCCGGTTTCCAGGGAGGTATTTTTTGCCATCGCCGCGATCCCGGCGGCTAGATCGTGCCGCTCCTTGGTATAAGGATCAGGCTCCGCTGCGGCGGAAAGCGTAAAGAGCAAGAAGATACAGAGCAGAATATGCCGCATGCGCCTTCCTTCAGATGGGCTTTTCAGGCTCCATCCGGTGAGGCGTGCGTGCGTAGAGGTAGGGGTGGATGTAGGCGGGAAGCTTAAAGCCGCTGCCGGCAATCCATGTAGCTTGCCGGCAGCGGGATCCCGCAGGGTGCTATGCGACGGAGATGTTGCGCCGCTTGGAGGATTCCGGTTTCGGGAAGGTGATCTCGAGTATTCCATCCTTGAGTGCTGCATTTGCCGTGGATGCATCCACGGCACCCGGCAGTGTGACCGAGCGCGCAAATGACGAAGTGGAAATTTCATGGCGATGAAAATCGCCTTTTTCTTCTGTTTTTTCCGTGTGGGTTTGTCCCTTGATCGTCAGCAGATTGTCGGTAATGGAAATATCCAGATCCTTTTTATCGATGCCGGGCACTTCGGCGCGCACCACAATGTCGTTTTCGCGATCGATGACATCCACATTGGGCATGCGCAGCGCCATCTCATCGAATCTTCCGCTCAGCAAGGGCGAGTCGTGCCAGCGCATTAGCGTCGGCCAGCGGCGTCCGAGTATGCGCTCGAATAATTGCTCGGCTTCCGATAAAGGGTGCATCGACAATAAATGAGACGAGGCCTTTTTCCCGGTCGTGATGGGAATATCTTTTTCGGCTTTGGTGACCATGGTTACTTCTCCTGCTATCGGCCGGATTCCCGAGCGTTATTCAGGATGGCACATGCCCATCGTCAAGGCAGATGATGAGGCGCACGTTATGCCGGCCGGAATTTTCGAGGTCGTTGAAAAAAATCCTGCTGGACATGTATCTGCCGCCGGGCATCGCCAACTCGAAACGATGGCCCACGCGCGACAAAAAGCGCAGGCGGGGATTGACATGGCCGTCCTGCATCAATTTCGTACCTGCCAGTTGGGGCAGGATATTGGATACATGCTGCCAGACCAGCAGACTGGTGGGGCATTCCATCAGTTTTGCTGCGGCCTTGTTGCAGCTCCGTATCAAGCCATCTACATCCAGGTTCAGAACCGCACGCTCCTCTTCTTGAAAAGCTGTGGGGTTGCCGAACTCCGATACCGGTTCTGTTGAGGTGTTTAATGAGGTGGCCATTATTGATTCTCCGCTTCAGCAGCCAGCCAATCATCCAGTTCGTGTCCGGGCTCGAAGCCGCGAGCCTGGGCTTTCAGATAAGCATTGATAGCAATCTGGTCAGCTGTTTTCTGGTTGGATGTGGACTGGTTTGAGGCGGAGGATGACTGTTGTGCGGAAGAGGTGGATGATTTGCTGCGTGGTTTGTCAGTTTTCATTATTGCCTCCTTTGAAATTGAGGTGATTACATGATTGGGTGCTACAGATAAGGCACTGTGCGCAACTTTATCCCTGACCCGCTGCCTCAGGAATTCGTGCGAACACGTAAGGGCTTGCCCTTATGACGTCCGGTCGATTGCAGGCCGGGGTTAAATAGGCGTAAGCTATGGCCGGGGTGCGAATTCAGCGGAGGGTCGTTGCGTAATTCACTGGAAAATATAAGTTTTCTCAGCCTTTTCGACGCATCGGCAGAGGCTCTCATCCTGGCGGACAGCAATGGCCGCATCCTTCTGACCAATCCGGTCGCGCAAGACATGTTTGGCTACTCGGAAGAGGAGCTGGCGGGTATCCAGATCGAGATGCTGGTACCGGCGCGCTTGCGTGAACACCATCGCCGTTACCGTGAAAGTTATGTCCGCCAACCCGAAAAACGTCCGATGGGGCGCGGCCGGGATCTTCTTGCGCTAAGTCGCGACGGCCGCGAGTTGCAGGTCGATATCGGCCTCAGCCCGATTCATGACGGAAATGATTTATTCATTCTGGTTTCATTCTTCGACGCCACTCAAAGCCGCGCGGCGCAGCGCGCCCTGCAGGAAAGCGAAGAGCGGCTTCGCCTCGCCGAACATGCAGCCGGCCTGGGGGTGTTCGACCGCGACCTGACCAGCAACGTCCTGCATTGGGATGAGCCTTCGCTGGAGATATTGGGGCTGGGGCCGGATGATCAGCTAACTTACGAGAAATTCCTGGAGATCACCCACCCGGACGACCGCGCTTCCAGACTGGCAGCTTTTAAGCGTTCGTTGGATCCCGGGGGCGAGGGCGAGTACAAGGCCGAGTTTCGCGTCGTTCGCCCGAAGGATGGCAATGTGCGCTGGATCGCCTCCACCGGCAAGGTGATCTTCGAGCAGGGCAAGGCGGTTCGCATTGTCGGCGTCATGCAGGATGTCACTGATCAGAAAAACATCGAGAATAAATTGCGTGAGCAACGCACGGCGCTGGAGAGCATGCTGAAGCGCCAGGTGGCTGCGCAGACCGCTTCGGCGATTGCGCATGAACTCAATCAGCCTTTGGCGGCCTTGTCGGCCTACAGCGAAGTCGCCTTGCACGAGCTGGACAATATCGAATGCCCTGAAAAACTGAGCCGTGCCTTGAACCGCTGCGTAGAGCAGGCGCATCGCGCGGGCAAGACCTTGCACGAGTTGCTGGAGTTTCTGCATCGCGGCGACCTGGTGCCCGAAGCAATGGATATCAACGAGACAGTGAAGGAGGCGGTGGATATCGTACAGAACGACGGCTACGGCGGTTTTCATCCTAATCTCGAGCTGGAGGCCGATATGCTGCCGGTGCACGCCAATCGCCTGCAGGTGCACAAGGTGCTCACCAACCTCATACGCAACGGGGTCGAAGCCATGCAGGCGGGCGGCATACCCGCTGCCGAGATCACCGTCCGGGTGCAGACCCTGAAGCAGAAGGGCATGGTGCTGGTGACCGTGCAGGACAAGGGCCCGGGCCTGGATGACGAAATGGCGAAGCGCGTTTTCGATCCGTTTTTCACCACCAAGACCTATGGCATAGGCATGGGGCTCGCCATCAGCCGGGCACTGATCGAGGCCAACGGCGGAGAGCTCTGGGCCGACCCGGTGACCGGCGACGGTGCAGTGTTCCACTTCACGCTTCCCTTCGCATCATGACCACGATGCATCCTACTGTTTATATTGTTGATGATGATTCCGCGATCCGCGATGCGCTGGCCTTGATGATCGAGCAGGAAGAACTGAATGTCAGCACGTTCGATTGTGCCGAAGCGTTCCTTGCCGTTTGCAGCGAAACTTCTTACGGCTGCGCCATCATCGATATTCGCATGCCGGGTATGGATGGCATGCAGTTGCAGGAAGAAATGACGCGCCGCGGTATTTTGTTGCCGATTGTTTTTCTTACCGGGCACGGCGATATCCCGATGAGCGTGCGCGCGATCAAATCCGGCGCGCAGGACTTTCTTACCAAACCGGTGACGCGCGATAAATTGGTTTCCAGCGTGCGTTCCGCGCTGAAATCGGGTTCGCAGATGGTGGAGAAGGTCGCACGCGTCCAGCACACCCGTTCGCTGCTGGCCGACCTGACGGAACGCGAGCGCGAGGTCATGCTGCTCGCCGTGCTCGGACATCCCAACAAGGAAATCGCTCGGCGGCTAGGCATCAGTCACCGCACGGTAGAAATCCACAAGGCCAAGATCATGCACAAGACGGGCGCCGTCAACCTGCTGGACCTTGCGCGCCTAGCCAAGGAGAGCGGACTCAGCCCCGCCTGAACATACGTGTTTACGCGGATTTCCCGCGCGTCCGAATCTTGTTATCTTTAAATCCCATAAGGGAAAAGGTAGCAATTTGATGCAACATCTGGCTGTCGAAATGAATGTGTACGAGGCGATCCTCGCGCGTCGCTCAGTACGCCGTTATACATCTCAAGCAATCGACAGCCCGACCGTTCGCCTCTTGCTCGAAGCTGCCGTCCGTGCCCCCACCGCTTTTCATGGCGAGCCTTGGGCCTTTGCCGTCATCCAGGATAAAACAGCGCTGCGCTTGCTGTCGGATCGTGCGAAACCGCTGTTTCTCAACGAGCTGAGAAGGTCTGGGCAGTCGCGTTCGGAACAAGCGCTCGAGACTTTTGCCAATCCCGATCAGAATATTTTTTACGACGCCGGAACGCTCATCGTCATCTGCGCCGATTCGATGGGGCCTTTTGCCGCTGCCGATTGCTGGCTGGCCGCTGAAAACCTGATGCTGGCTGCGTGTGCGATGGGCCTGGGCACATGCGTGATCGGTTCGGCACTGCCGGCGCTGAACGTGCCTTCGATTAAAACCGGGCTCAGCATTCCCGAGAAGTTTTCTGCCATTGCGCCCATCGTCGTCGGCTACCCGGCCGAAGACACATCGCCAACCCCACGCAGGGAGCCCTACATCCTGAACCGCATTCCTGTCGAGCAGCAATAACCGCAAAGGAGGCAACCCTATGCCACTCGGAGAGCTCTGCAACAAGGAAGTCGTCACCGCCCAAACGGAAGACAGCGTGTTGGAAGCGGCAAAACTGATGCGCCAGAACCATGTGGGCACCGTGATCGTGACGGAATCGAGGAACGGCATGACAGTGCCGGTAGGCATCGTCACCGACCGCGACATCATCATGGAAGTCGTCGCGCCGGAACTGGACCCGGAGGTCATGACCGTCGGCGACATCATGGCGCTCGAATTCACCACCGTTAAAGAGAGCGCAGGCCTGTTTGAGGCCATACAGCACATGCGCAACATGGCCGTGCGGCGCCTGCCCGTTGTGGACGATAGCGGCGCGCTGGTCGGCATCATCACCCTGGACGATTTGTTGGTGCTGTTGGCGAACGAGTTGCATGCCCTGGCCCGGTTGGTCACGCGCGAACAACAGAAGGAAATCCATACACGTCCTTGATCCACAGAAAGGAATTCGTCATGCCTGCATCCTTACAAATCACACTGCGGGATATGCCCAATTCAGAAGCCTTGGAAACACACATCCGCGAAAAGGTGAAGAAACTGGATGATCTGTTTACCCACGTTATTTCTTGTCGCGTCGTGGTGGAAATGCCGCATCGCCATCAACAGCAGGGTAAGGAATTCAATGTATGCATCGACCTGGGAGTGCCGGGTAACGAAATTGTCGTCAATCGGCGCCACAATGAGGATCCTTACATCGCACTGCGCGATGCTTTCGATGCCGCACGGCGGCAGCTGGAGGATTACATCCATCGCTTGCGGCGAGAAACCAAGGTGCATGTCATGGAGCATGTCGGCCATGTCGCACGTATTTCGCACAAGGAGGGCTTCGGCTTCATCGCCGATCAGGACGGGGCAGAACTGTATTTTCATCGCGAAAACGTTGTCAGCCCGTCTTTCGACAAGCTGAAGGAAGGCGATGAAGTGAAATTCGTCGAGGAAGTAGATGCCGGCCGGCCGCAGGCCAAGCGCATTAGCAGCGGAAAACACCATTTGCCGCAATAAGAGCCTTTTCAGGCTTTAGGCATTAAAAAAGAAAGGGATGCATGATGAATAGCAACCCGATGTCGGCAGGTTCTCGGCGCATCGAACGCCTGTACCGGACGCACTAGTCCATTCAGTGCCCTTTTTCAAGGGAGATTGCGGCCCATGCAAGCCATGATGCTGGATGCGGCCGGCCGTACCCTGCGGCCGGTTAAAATGCCGACGCCCGTGCCGGGCGAGGATCAGGTGTTGCTCAAGATAACCGCCTGCGGCGTTTGCCGCACCGACCTTCACGTCGTTGACGGCGAGTTGCCGCATCCCAAGCACGACCTCATCCCCGGCCATGAAATCGTTGGCGTGGTTGTCGGAAAAGGCGGGCGCGCCGAACGCTTCGAGATTGGCCAGCGCGTGGGTGTGCCCTGGCTTGGGCATACTTGCGGCCGGTGCGTTTACTGCAAGAGCGGGCGCGAAAACCTGTGCGATCAGGCGCAATTCACCGGCTATACGCTGGATGGTGGCTATGCCCAATATGCCGTGGCCAACCAGCGTTACTGCTTCGCCTTGCCGGATGCCTACGACGATGCCGAAGCGGCGCCGCTGCTGTGCGCCGGGCTCATCGGCTATCGCTCCCTGATGGCCGCCGGGGATGCCGAGCGCTTGGGTATCTACGGTTTCGGCGCGGCGGCCCATATCATCGCCCAGGTGGCCCGTGCCCAAGGGCGGAGTGTCTACGCTTTTACCAGGACCGGCGACGAAGCTGGCCAGCGCTTCGCGCTGAGTATGGGCGCCGTGTGGGCAGGCGATAGCACCGAAGCGCCACCGGAGACCATGGATGCCGCCATCATTTTCGCGCCGGTCGGTGCATTGATACCCCAGGCCCTCAGCCACACGGCGAAAGGCGGTACTGTGGTGTGCGCCGGCATACACATGAGTGATGTGCCTGCTTTTCCTTACGATCTGCTGTGGGGAGAGCGGACCGTGCGCTCGGTCGCCAATCTTACGCGCCGCGACGGCGAAAAATTTCTGAAGCTGGCCAACAATGTTGGTGTCAAAACCGAAGTGGAGTTATTTCCGCTGATCGAGGCCAACCGCGCACTCGATGCGGTACGGCAGGGTAGTGTGCGCGGTGCGGCGGTGCTGACTATAGGTTAATTGGCGAGGAGGGGCGGATGCAGGAATCGCGCAAAATGCTGCCGTATCCAATGCCGCATCCCCGGCATGCGGGAGGCGCCTGACCATGCGCAACCTGCATCCGCATGCGCTCATCGACCAGCAGGTGCTGATCGAGGCGTTGCGCAATCCTGCGCTTTATCCTCATACCGGGCGGCGAATAGAAGTGATTGAAACCCATATATCCTGGGTGGTGTTGGCCAATCATCATGTTTACAAAATCAAGAAAGCGGTCGATCTGGGCTTTCTGGATTTTTCGGAATTGCCGGCACGCAAGTTTTATTGTGAAGAAGAAATACGGCTCAATCGCCGCTTTGCACCCGCGCTCTACGAGGATGTCGTTTGTATCGGTGGCACCTTGCACCGACCGATGCTAGGGCGCAAGCCCGCCATCGAGTACGCCGTACGCATGCACCGTTTCGACGGCGATAAATTGATGGATCGCATGCTGGAACGCAAAGAGGTGACAACCGCGCATATCGATGCGCTGGCCGACGCCGTCGCCGCTTTTCATACCATTCTTCCGCCAGCCGATACGGACTCGGTCTACGGCAAGCCCTCCACGATACGCGCGCCCATGCTGCAGAATTTCGAACAATTGCAATCGCTTATGCACGATGGCGCACGCGATCTGGCCCCGCTGCGCAAAGAGAGCGAAGCCGAATATGCCGCCTGCGAAGAGGTTTTCACGGAGCGGCGGCAACAAGGGTGGGTGCGCGAATGCCACGGCGACCTGCATCTGGGCAACATCGTGGTCATCGGCGGCGTGCCCGTGCCCTTCGACGGCATCGAATTCAACCCGTCGTTCCGCTGGATCGACGTCATGAATGAAGTAGCTTTTCTCACCATGGACCTGCTGTACCGCAATCGCGCCGACCTCGCATTCCGCTTTCTCAATCGTTATCTCGAAACCACCGGCGACTATCGCGGCGTGCGCGTGTTGCGCTTCTACCTCGCTTATCGCGCCGTGGTGCGTGCCAAAGTCGCTGCGATACGCGCACATCAGCATAACCTCAAGGTCCATGAAACCACGGAAGCCATGGCGAGTTGCCATCTGCACCTGGCACTGGCAGAGCTTTGCCTCACGCGCAAACGGCCGCTATTGATCCTCATGCACGGCCTGCCGGCATGCGGCAAAACCACCGTTGCCCAAGCCGCACTGGAACGCCTGCAAGCCTTCCGCATCCGCTCCGACGTCGAACGCAAACGGCTGTTCGGCCTCGCTCCGCTGGAATCCAGCCGCTCCCGCCCCGACCATGACATCTACAGCCCGGAGGCGACGCGGCGCACTTATGAACGTCTATATGAGTTGTCGCGAGAGTTGCTGGCCGCCGGTTTCCCGGTCATCGTGGACGCGGCCTTTCTTAAACGCGCTGAGCGCGATCAATTCTGGGCGCTGGCGGATGAAATGGCGGTGCCGTTTGCCATCCTGTCGGTGCAGGCGCGAGAAGACACGCTGCGCGAGCGTATCCAGCAGCGCATGGCGGAATTGAAAGATGCATCCGAAGCCAATCTCGATGTACTGGAAATGTTGCGAACCGTCCATGAGCCGCTGGTTGAACAGGAACGCGCCCATGCGGTGGAGTTCGTCAACGACAATGGGGTGGGGGAGATTGGTGCCAGTACGGTATGGGACAGGTTGGAGAAGAAGTTGTTGAGTTTCAGATAACTGGCTCTTATAGAGCCTGGCGCTATTGGTCGGCTCACGCGTAAGCTTACGCGGGTAGAATTCACATAAACGGTCACGAATGGAGAATGAATATGGCCCCCAAGAACACGATCTGTCTCTGGTACGACGGCACCGCCCTGGACGCCGCGAAATTCTACGCCGAGACGTTCCCGGACAGCGCGGTGGGAACGGTCCTTCGCGCGCCCGGCGACTATCCTGCGGGTAAGCAGGGCGATGTCTTGACGGTCGAATTCACCGTGATCGGCATCCCTTGTCTTGGTCTGAATGGTGGCCCGGCGTTCAAGCACGACGAGGCTTTTTCATTCCAGGTTGCAACTGATGACCAAGCCGAAACCGACCGCTTGTGGAATGCGATCGTGGGCAATGGCGGTCAGGAGAGCGCATGCGGCTGGTGCAAGGACAAGTGGGGCGTGTCGTGGCAGATCACCCCGCGCGCCCTGATCGAGGCGATCGCCGACCCCGACCGCGCCGCTGCCAAGCGTGCGTTCGACGCGATGATGGATATGCGAAAGATCGACATCGCCAAGATCGAAGCGGCTCGGCGCGGCCCGCGTCGCTGAGCAGGCGGGACCTGCACCGCAAACGGCGCTCGCGACAGCGTCCACCACTGGATGCCGGTCAATCCCCTGCGGTGCCCCGGCCAGCCATGCTCCAATGCAAACCGACGCCCGGTTGGTGCGCGACGAGGAGATGACCATGGACAAGCTGTTCTCGCTCGAAGGCCGCGTGGCGCTGGTCACCGGCGGGTCACGCGGCATCGGCCGCATGATCGCCGAGGGCTTCTTGCGCCACGGCGCCAAGGTGTACATCTCGGCGCGCAAGGCCGAGGCCTGCGACCGCACCGCGGCCGAGCTGTCGGCCATCGGCCCGTGCATGTCGCTGCCGGCCGACGTGTCCACGGTGGCCGGCGCCGAAGGGCTGGCCGCCGCGATCAGCGCGCGCGAGCCCAAGCTCGACATCCTGGTGAACAACGCGGGCGCGGCCTGGGGCGCCGCGTTCGACGAGTTTCCCGAGCAGGGCTGGGACAAGGTGGTTGACCTGAACCTGAAGTCGCCGTTCTTCCTGACGCGCGCGCTGCACGGCGCGCTCAAGGCGGCCGGCTCGGCGGCGCGGCCGGCCAAGGTGATTCACATCGCGTCGATCGACGGCATCTCGGTCAACCCGCTGGAGACCTACTCCTACGCCGCCAGCAAGGCGGGCCTGATCCACCTCACGCGGCGCATGTCGCTGCGCCTGATCCAGGACCACATCGCGGTGACCGCGATCGCACC
>DATHWW010000005.1:0-210833 GCA_035460165.1 Methylophilaceae bacterium
GGCCCAAAAACACGGTGCTGTGTTACGTAGTTGAGAGAATGGCATGACACTTACAAAAGCAGATTTGGCCGATATGCTGTTTGAGCAGGTCGGGTTGAATAAAAGGGAAGCCAAGGACATGGTCGAGGCGTTCTTCGAAGAGGTTCGGAGTTCGCTGGAAGCTGGCGACAGCGTAAAGCTGTCCGGTTTCGGCAATTTCGAACTGCGCCAGAAGTCCGAACGTCCAGGTCGCAATCCAAAAACAGGGGAAGAAATACCGATCACTGCGCGCCGCGTAGTGACTTTCCATGCCAGCCAGAAGTTGAAAAGCAAGGTAGAGGAAAACTATGGTGGAGCAGGCAACTAAGGTAGCCTTGCCGCCCATCCCCGCCAAACGGTATTTCACCATCGGCGAGGTGAGCGAACTCTGCGGCGTCAAGCCGCATGTGCTCCGTTACTGGGAGCAGGAGTTCACTCAACTCAAGCCAGTGAAACGCCGTGGCAATCGTCGTTATTACCAGCACCACGAAGTCCTGCTGATCCGTCGCATCCGCGAGTTGCTTTACGAGCAGGGGTTTACCATCAGCGGCGCACGCAATCGTTTGGAAGAGGTTGATGTCCGCGACGAGCATGCGCCCGCAAGCTTGCCTGCCAGTGCGGCAATCGCACCTATGCCGGCCGCCGCCGCTTTCGATTCATCATTTGATTTTTCGCATCTGCGCAGTGAACTGCAAAGCATACTGACGCTTTTGCGTGCCTCCTGAAATCGGAGTCGCTAGGTAGATTCTTGCAGTGTGGCGTTTGGCGGTTGTCAGGCTTTCCGTTATAATGCCGACCTTCGTTCGCAAGCAAGCAGCTTGCAGCGACGGTTCGGGGCGTAGCGCAGCCTGGTAGCGTACTTGCATGGGGTGCAAGTGGTCGGAGGTTCAAATCCTCTCGCCCCGACCAATCCAGATTAAAAAAGCCGGGATTTTCCCGGCTTTTTCATTTTCGGCTACCCGAATTGGTAATGTTTGCGCAAGGGTTGTCTGACCTCCCAGGTGCAAGACATGCCCGCCGGAAAAGTAACCAGATCCCCCTTGCCGAATTTCACCGGCTCTCCGCCCTTGGGAGTCACCACGACTTCGCCCTCCAGGACATACGCGACTTCCTGCTCGCTGTACGTCCACGGGAAAGTTGATACTTCCTTTGACCAGGTCGGCCACGACGAGACCCCCAGCGCACTGAGGCGAGAAGTGTCCGGATTGTGTTCCACAGTGATTGTGCTCATGCTGGCATCCTTTCTGTTCGCAAAAGAAAATCCGAAACGGAAGTGTATGTTAGTCCTGATGCAGGCAGACTTCCAGCGCGTGAACTTGCGGACGCAGCTTGCCAGGCATAGACTTTTCTAACTACTCATTCCCTGGGGAGCGTCATTTTGCCTGCTACCGGATTCAATCATTACAATTTGCGCGCACCTCGTGCATTGCTGAATGAACTCAAGGATTTCTACTGCGAGATTATTGGCTTGACGGTAGGCGACCGGCCTGCGTTCAGGAGTTTTGGTTACTGGCTGTATGCGGGGGGCCGCGATGTCTTGCATTTGAGTGAGACGGCGCCGGGCGAAGTGCGCGCGACGCACGTCACCACTACATTCGATCATGTGGCTTTTACCTGCACCGATCCGGTGGGGATGGAGGAGATTCTGGTGGATCGGCGTATCGAGTTCGGCGAACGCTTTATCGACCAAACCGGCACCAAGCAGATTTTCTTTCGCGATCCCGCCGGCAATGGCGTTGAATTGAATTTTTCGATGTGAAAAGTTTGATCGCTTGCAGGTCTTTAATGCTTGTGATGTTTCTGGCCGTGTTTATGGTCCAGCAGGCTGTAATAATTGAGTGGCGTCAGCACGGTCGGAATCGCATCCGGCAGCATTTCCGGATGATCCTTGCTGTAGTGTAGTCCTCGGCTTTCCTTGCGTTCCATCGCGCATCGTACGATCAGTTCGGCGATCTGCAATAGGTTCCGGAGTTCTATCAGGTCGTTATTGATGCGGAAATTGCTATAGAACTCATGCACTTCATCGCGCAGCAAGTGGATACGGTGCATCGCCCGTTCCAGACGCTTGTCGGTGCGCACAATGCCCACGTAATTCCACATGAAACGGCGCAACTCGTCCCAGTTCTGCGTGATGACCACCTCTTCATCGGCATCGGTCACGCGGCTTTCATCCCAGTCGGGCAAAGGCAGGGTTTCGGCCGGCGGACTGGCGAGGATATTTTTTGCAGCTGCATTGGCGTAGACCATGCACTCCAGCAGGGAGTTACTCGCCAAGCGGTTGGCGCCATGCAGGCCGGTACAGGCGGTTTCGCCAATGGCGTAGAGATTGGAAATATCCGTGAGCGCCGCTTCGTCGGTCAGCACGCCGCCGCAGCTGAAATGTACGGCGGGTACCACCGGAATGGGCTGCTTGGTAATGTCGATGCCGAGTTCCATACAGCGCCGGTAGATGGTCGGGAAGTGCGACAGGATGAAGTCTGCTGGCCGGTGAGAGATGTCGAGGTAAACGCAATCCAGGCCGCGCTTCTTCATCTCGAAGTCGATGGCGCGTGCCACAACATCGCGTGGAGCGAGCTCTTCGCGCTCGTCGTGTGCGGGCATGAAGCGTGTGCCATCTGGCAGCTTGAGCAGGCCGCCTTCGCCGCGTACCGCCTCCGTAATCAGAAAAGACTTGGCTTGCGGATGGTAGAGGCAGGTGGGGTGAAACTGAATGAATTCCATATTTGCAACGCGGCACCCAGCGCGCCATGCCATTGCCACGCCGTCGCCGGTGGCTACGTCGGGATTGGTGGTATAGAGATAGATCTTGCCGGCGCCGCCGGAGGCGAGCGCGGTATGCTGCGCGGCGATAGTGATCACCTTGCCGCTGGCCTTGTCCAGCACGTAGGCGCCGAGGCAGCGGTCCTTGCGCTTGCCGAGCTTGCGCGCGGTGATCAAGTCCACCGCGATGTGATTTTCCAACAGCGTGATGCCGGGATGCGCGCGCACTTTCGCGGCCAGGGTCTCCTGCACGGCGTGGCCGGTAGCGTCGGCGGCATGAATGATGCGGCGCTTGCTGTGGCCGCCTTCGCGCGTCAAGTGATAGCCGCTGTCGTCTTCCTCGCGCGTGAATGGCACGCCTTGTTCGATCAGCCATTCCACGGTTTCGCGGCCGTGCGTGACCACGTAACGGGTGACCTCGGGGTCGCATAGCCCTGCGCCTGCTATCAGCGTATCTTGAATATGCGCCTCCAGCGAATCCTCGTCAGTCAGCACGGCGGCAATTCCGCCTTGCGCCCAACTGCTGGCACTATCGTTGAGATCGCGCTTGGTGACGAGACAGACTTTTTTGTGCGGAGCGAGTTGCAGCGCCAGGGTGAGGCCGGCCAAGCCGCTGCCAATAATCAGGACATCGAAACGTAACACGATTTTTTCTTGGAAGATGAACCAAGCGAAGTTTACTGCTGTCTCTAACCCCCGTATAGAGTTACGGCAAAATCGCGCTGCGCGGTATACTGATGAGCGGTTCATATCATTAGGAAACACATGCTCATCGATAATAATTCAGGGAGAACGCCCGCATGGGCGAGCGTGAACTAGATCAGGAATTGGTTGAGCGTGCTCAACGCGGGGACAAGACTGCCTTTGATTTGCTGGTGCAAAAGTACCAGCGCAAGTTGGGGCGGTTGCTGTCGCGCATGATACGAGACCAGGCGGAAGTCGAGGACGTGGTGCAGGAAGCCTTTATCAAGGCGTATCGCGCGTTGCCGAACTTTCGTGGAGACAGTGCTTTTTATACCTGGTTGTATCGCATCGGCATCAACACTGCCAAGAATTATCTGGTGGCGATGGGCCGGCGGCCGCAGGTGAGCACCGAGATCGAAGTGGAAGATGCGGAAAATTTCGAGGATGGTCAGGATTTACGCACGATAGATACGCCCGAAACGGAACTCATGACCAAACAGATTGCCCAAACCGTCAACGATACGGTGGCGGCATTGCCCGAGGAATTGCGTACCGCCATTACATTACGCGAAATCGAAGGACTCAGTTATGAAGAGATCGCGACTTTGATGGGGTGTCCTATCGGTACCGTCCGGTCCCGTATCTTCCGTGCACGCGAAACCATTGCCGAGAAATTGCGGCCTTTGCTTGATACCCCCGAAAACAGGAGATGGTAATGAAAGATCAGATATCAGCCTTAATGGATGATGAAATGGGTGTTGATGCTTCGGACCACTTGTTCGAGGCGATGAAAAAAGATGACGAGTTTTACGACTGTTGGTCGACCTACCATCTTATCGGCGATGCGATGCGAGGCAACCTCGAATTAAGTCCCGGGTTTCATCAGCGCGTGATGCAGCGCATCGAATCCGAACCCACGGTGCTTGCTCCGAAACGCAAGCTGGCAGTGAAACGCACCCACCTGATGTCGGTGGCTGCCTCGGTCGCTGCAGTGATGTTTGTAGGATGGATGGTGTTGCAGCAGCAGATGCAAACTCCCGCGCAGGATTTGCCAGCTGCGTCCGTGGCGCAGGGCAATGTCTCTCCCGAGTCCATGAATGCCTATCTGCTTGCCCATCAGGAACTTGCGCCTGAAAGCGGAATGCAGACATCCTATTACGTGCGTCCGGTGACTTACTCGGAGAATGGTAACTAATGCTGCGCCAGGTTGTACGACGTGTCATTGTCTTATTGCTACTGTTACCTTTATCGGCGTTAGCCGCATCGGAAGACGATCTCTGGATTGTTCTTGAAAAAGCAGGCCAGGCCGCGCACAAACTGAATTACAAGGGTATTTTTGTTTATCAGTCTGGCCGCAACGTCAGTTCGATGCAGATTATCCATATGAATTACGCCCAGGGGGAGTATGCCCGCCTCATTTCCCTGGATGGGCAGCCGCGCGAGGTGTTGCGTCAGGGCAACGATGTCGTGATCTACAATCCGCGCAACGAGAAGGTCATTATCGAGAAAAGGCGCATCCAGAGCTCTTTCCCTGCAGTGCTCCCCGGATTGCCGGAGAGCCTCAAGGCGAGCTATCAGGTTCGCAAGGTCGGGCACGAGCGTGTCGGAGGCCGCGAGAGCATCATCATCTCCCTTGAGCCCCGCGACCCCTATCGTTACGGCTATAAATTTTCGGTGGATCGTGAGTTTGGCCTTCTGCTCAAGTCGGTCATGTTGAACGAACATAATGAAATGATTGAGCAGGTGGCCTTTAGTCAGCTGGCCTTGATGAATACCCAGGATATGGACTGGTTCCGTCCGGAAGTGTCGCCAGGCAAAACTTACGTGATGCAACCCGAGGAAACAGTAACACCAGCCTTGCTGGAAGGCGAGGGTTGGGTCGTGGCCCAATTGCCGCCCGGTTTCCGCAAAGTGGATCAGGTCCGCCGCAAGGTTCCCGGTAAAGCATCCCCGGTTCATCATCTGGTGTTTTCGGACGGTCTGGCTTCGGTGTCGCTGTTTATCGAAACGCTCGAGAAAAATGCCAAGCCCAAGCTGGGTCTTATTGCCCAAGGCGGCACGAATGTGTATGCCAATGCCCTGGACGGATATCAAATCATCGTGGTAGGCGAAGTGCCTGAAGCCACGGTCAGACTGATTGCAAACGCGGTCAGCTTCAAAAAATAAACCGGTTATTTGTCATCATGATTGAAGAGCAAGCTGTCGTCGTCGGCGTCGATCGAGACATGGCTTTACTGGAAATCGTGCGCAGCAAGCCCTGTGGCCTTTGCGGCCAGACTCGCGGTTGCGGCGTATCGATCTGGGGGAGGCTGCTGGGGCATCGCAATACCGTTGTCCGGGCAGCAAATCAAATTAACGCCCGAACCGGCGACAGCGTCGTTGTCGGTATCGATGAGAAGGCGTTGCTGACCAGTTCTCTGGCAGCTTATGGAGTTCCTTTAATTTCTCTGCTTATCGGTGCTGGATTGGGCGGTTCTTTTGCCGCTGCTCCAGCCAATGCGGATATCTATGCATTAAGCGGTGCCGGATTGGGGTTGGCGCTGGGTTTTCTCTGGCTGCGCGGCCATGCTGCGCGGCGGTCGAGTGGCAGTTACCGGCCGATAGTCCTGCGGCAGTCCATGTCCGGCTTCGATGGAAAAATTTGTAAAAGAGGTAATTTTGAATGATTAAAAAAGCCTTTGCCGTATCAGTATTTATTTTTGCTTTTGCGATGCCTTCCTTTGCGAAGGAATTGCCCGACTTCACCGATCTCTACGAAAAGCAGGGGCCGGCGGTGGTGAATATCAGCACGACGCAGACCATACACGCCGAAGGGCAGCAGGGCGTCATGCCCTTTCCCAACGTGCCGGAAGACGATCCGTTTTATGAGTTTTTCCGCCGCTTCGCCCCGCCGGGCGGAGGCGGTGGCCCCGGTCAGGACTACAAGACGCAGTCGTTGGGCTCAGGGTTCATCATTAGTGCCGACGGTTACGTTCTGACCAATGCGCACGTCGTCAATGAAGCCGATGAAGTGCTCGTCAAGCTGACGGACAAGCGCGAATTCAAGGCCAAGATCATCGGCATCGATCGCCGCACTGACGTTGCCCTGCTAAAGATCGAGGCCGCCGGCTTGCCGCGCGTCGTCTTTGGCGATCCCGGTCAGCTCAGGGTCGGTGAGTGGGTCGTGGCCATCGGCTCCCCATTCGGTCTCGAAAACACAGTGACTGCAGGTATCGTAAGCGCCAAGGGGCGCGCGCTGCCGCAGGAAAACTACGTGCCGTTCATTCAAACCGATGTTGCCATCAATCCCGGCAATTCGGGCGGTCCGCTATTCAATCTGAAGGGCGAGGTTGTCGGCATCAATTCGCAGATTTTCAGTCGCAGCGGCGGTTACATGGGCCTGTCTTTCGCGATTCCTATCGACGTCGCGCTGGAGGTGCAGAATCAGCTGAAATCCAGCGGCAAGGTGACGCGCGGCTGGCTGGGCATCAATATTCAGGAGATTACGCGTGAGCTGGCCGACTCCTTCGGCATGAAAAATACCAATGGTGCGCTGATTGCGGGCGTCGAGAAGGGGAGCCCGGCTGAAAAGGCAGGGCTGCTGGCGGGTGACGTCATACTCAAATTCGACAATAAGCCCATCAATACCTCTTCTGATCTGCCGCGGGTGGTTGCCGGCACCAAGCCCGGCAAGGAGGTGAACGTAGAGGTTCTGCGCAAGGGCAATGGCCGTAATATGTCTCTGACGGTGGGTGAAATGCCTTCTGACGACAAAGAAGAAGCGCGTCCGGCCAAGGGGCCCGCAAAAGCCGAACCGAACAAGATCGGCTTGACACTGCGCGAACTGACGCCGCAACAGAAGAAGAAGCTGAATGGCAAAAACGGACTTCTGGTGATCGGCGCTGACGGTACGGCGGCCCAGGCTGGCATCCGTCGCGGCGATGTCATCCTGGCAGTGAACAACAGCGAAGTCCAGAATCTGGAGCAGTTCAACAAACAGATTGCCGGGGCGCAATCGGGCAAGACAGTTGCACTGCTTGTGCTGCGAGGCGATAGCACTTTATACATTCCGGTAAAAGTGAACGGAAAGTAGTCTCTTCGGGTGCGGTTTCCACCGCTTTGCGGTAAAATCCGCGCTCGAACAGCCTGTTAAGCAAGAAGGGCGCCTTTCGGCGCCCTTCTTGCTACCTGAAAATGAAAAACATCCGCAATTTTTCGATCATCGCCCACATCGACCACGGCAAGTCTACGCTGGCCGACCGCATCATCCAGTTGTGCGGCGGCTTGTCCGACCGCGAAATGGAGGCCCAGGTGCTGGACTCCATGGACTTGGAGCGTGAGCGTGGCATTACCATCAAGGCGCAGACCGCCGCGCTGAATTACAAGGCGCGTGATGGGCAAGTCTATCAGCTCAATCTGATCGATACCCCGGGGCACGTGGACTTTTCGTACGAAGTCAGCCGCTCGCTCGCCGCCTGTGAAGGCGCGCTGCTGGTGGTGGATGCTTCGCAAGGGGTGGAGGCGCAGTCTGTCGCCAACTGCTACACCGCGATCGAACAGAACGTCGAAGTGGTACCGGTGCTGAACAAGATCGACCTGCCATCGGCCGATCCGGAACGCGTGATCCAGGAAATCGAAGACATCATCGGCGTGGAGGCCACCGACGCAGTACGCTGTTCCGCCAAAACCGGCGTTGGCGTCGAGGATGTGCTCGACGCTGTCGTCGCGAAGATTCCGTCACCGGTTGGCGATCCTGCCGCGCCGCTCAAGGCACTCATCATCGATTCGTGGTTCGACAACTACGTTGGTGTGATCATGCTGGTGCGCGTGGTGGACGGCGCGATCAAGCCCAAGGATAAAATTCGACTGATGGCAACCAGGGCCGAACATCTGTGCGAGCAGGTCGGCGTGTTTACTCCCAAATCCCGTCAACGCGAGAGCCTTTCTGCAGGCGAGGTAGGCTTTATCATCGCCGGCATCAAGGAGCTGGCCAATGCCAAGGTGGGCGATACCGTTACCCTCGCCAACAAGCAGGCCGCCGAGGCGCTGCCGGGGTTCAAGGAAATCAAGCCGCAGGTGTTTGCCGGGCTTTATCCGGTGGAGTCGAACCAATACGAAGCGCTGCGCGATGCGCTGGAAAAGTTGCGCCTGAACGACGCCTCGCTGCAGTTCGAGCCGGAAGTGTCGCAGGCTCTTGGTTTCGGCTTCCGCTGCGGTTTCCTTGGCCTGCTGCACATGGAAATCGTGCAGGAACGGCTGGAGCGCGAGTACGACATGGACCTCATCACCACGGCGCCGACCGTGGTCTACGAGATCGTCACCAAGGCGGGCGAAACGGTGCTGGTGGAAAATCCGTCCAAGCTGCCCGAGCCGTCGCGCATCGAGGAAATCCGCGAGCCCATCATCACCACCACCATCCTGATGCCGCAAGAATACGTGGGGCCGGTGATGACGTTGTGCAACAACAAGCGCGGGGTACAGCGCAACATGCAGTACATGGGCCGGCAGGTGATGCTGACCTATGAAATGCCGCTGAACGAAGTGGTACTGGATTTTTTCGACAAACTGAAATCGACCTCGCGCGGCTATGCCTCCATGGATTACGAGTTTCTCGAATTCCGCACCGCCGATCTGGTGAAGCTGGATATTCTGGTCAATGGCGACCGCGTGGACGCGCTGTCGCTGATCGTGCACCGCGCCAACAGTTTGTACCGCGGGCGTGAACTGGCCTCCAAGATGCGCGAGTTGATCCCGCGGCAGATGTTCGACGTGGCGATTCAGGCGGCCATCGGCGCCAATATCATTTCCCGTGAAACCGTGAAGGCGATGCGCAAGAATGTGCTGGCCAAGTGCTATGGTGGCGATATCACCCGTAAGAAGAAACTGCTGGAAAAGCAGAAGGAAGGCAAGAAGCGCATGAAACAAGTGGGCAATGTGGAAATTCCGCAGGAAGCGTTCCTCGCCATTCTGCGTGTGGAGGATAAGTAATCATGCTGTTTGCCCTGTTCATGCTCGCTGCCCTTGTGCTGACCGGCGCCATCTGGCTGTTGGATATCTTCTATCTGCGCAAGGTGCGCGCTGAAGGCAAGGCTGAGTCGTGGGTCGTGGAGTACTCCAAGAGCTTCTTCCCGGTCATCCTCGCGGTCTTCATGATTCGCTCTTTCCTGGTCGAGCCGTTCAAGATTCCTTCCGGATCGATGATGCCGACCTTGCTGGTGGGTGATTTCATCCTGGTCAACAAGCATACCTACGGCTTGCGCGTGCCTATCCTGAACAACACTTTCTTCGAAATGAATCACCCGCAGCGCGGCGAAGTGATGGTTTTCCGATTCCCGCAGGATCCGTCGATGGATTACATCAAACGCGTTGTTGGCGTTCCCGGGGATCGTATCGAGTATCGCGAAAAACGTCTGATGATCAATGGCCAGCCGCTCGAAATGGAATTGAATGGCGATTACGAGTATGTGGCGCCGGGTCTCAATCGCATCGCAGCCAAGCAGTACAAGGAAACGCTGGGCGAGCACAAGCACGATATCCTGCTGGTGGACGATGCTCCCGTGATCGACGGCGAAGCCATCGTGCCACCCGGCCATTACTTCGTCATGGGCGACAATCGCGACAACAGCAACGACAGCCGCTTCTGGGGATTCGTGCCGGAAAACAATATTGTCGGCAAGGCGTTCATGATCTGGTGGAATTTCGATAATTTCGGCAGAATTGGCGACACCATTAAATAAGGGGAGCAGTCATGCGAAAGCAAAAAGGATTTACCTTCTGGAGCTTGGCATTCACTATCGGGACGATATCGATCATCGCTTTGCTGACAATGAAACTGCTTCCAGCTTATACCGAGTTCTTCGCGATCAAACGCGCCATTAATCGCTTGGCAATCGAAGGCAATCTTCCTGCAATGGATAATCGCCAGATTCAAAAGGCCTTCGACAGGTCGGTCACGATGGACGACATCCGCAGCATCAAGCCGACCGATCTGGAAATTCGGCGTACAAGTGGGGGCGATACCATTGTGTCTACGAATTACGAGGTGGTCATCCCGATTATGGCAAACGTGAGCGCGTTGCTGACTTTCAGTGCCTCCACTGACAAGTCCGCTAAAAGTATTGACTAAGGTGACATGACCCAAAGTGCACTGGCCCGTAGTCTTGGCCATGATTTCAAGCAGGCCTCATTGCTGAGTCAGGCGCTGACCCACCGTAGCCATAGTGTTCCTAACAACGAGCGACTGGAGTTTCTCGGCGACGGCGTTCTGAATTGCGTTGTCGCCCATTTGCTTTATCAGCGCTTTCCCAAGCTGCCCGAAGGCGAGTTGAGCCGAATGCGTGCGCACCTTGTTAGGGAGCCCACATTAAGCAGCATCGCTCAGGGGCTGTCGCTGGGTGAGTATATGCGGCTGGGCGAGGGTGAATTGAAGAGCGGGGGATGGCGACGCCCCTCCATGCTGGCAGATACACTGGAAGCCTTGATCGGCGCAATATTTCTCGATGCCGGCTTTCCTGTCGCCGAAACTGTTGTCGAAAGATTGTATTCCCCCTTGCTCGAAAATCTGGACCCCAAGTCCCTGGGCAAGGATCCAAAAACTTTCTTGCAGGAGTATCTGCAAGGTCGCAAACTGGCTTTGCCGGAATACGTCCTAATGGCAACGGAAGGCGAAGCGCACTGCCAGACTTTCCGTGTGGAATGCCGTATTCCTGCCCTCAAAGTCCACGCCCAGGGGGTCGGCAACAGCCGGCGTGCTGCGGAACAACAAGCTGCGGAAGCGGCGTATGAATTGCTGAAATAGGCTCAAAATGACTGATTTTCGTTGCGGCACCATTGCCATCGTCGGCCGTCCCAATGTCGGGAAATCCACGATGCTTAACCATATCCTGGGCGCCAAACTCAGCATCACCTCGCGCAAGGCGCAAACGACGCGCCACCGGCTGTTGGGTATCCATACCACGGAGGATGCGCAGTACCTGTTCGTGGACACCCCCGGCTTCCAGTTGAAGCACATCAATGCGCTTAACCGCGGCATGAACAAGACGGTGAAGCAGGTCATGTCCGAAGTGGATGTGGTCCTGTTCGTGATCGAGGCCACCCGATTCAGCGACGCTGACCGCAAGGTGCTGGAAATCCTGCCGAAGAATACTCCGGTGCTGCTGGTGATCAACAAGGCCGACTTGCTGGAAGATAAAGGCCAGCTGCTGCCGTTCATCCAGGAGCACGGCGGCGTATTTCCGTTTGCGGCTATCGTGCCCATCAGCGCCAAGCGCAGCCTCAATCTTGCAGACCTGCTGGCGGCCATCCGTAATCATCTGCCCGAACAAGCGGCGATCTACGGCGAGGACGAACTTACGGATCGCAACGAGCGTTTCCTCGCGGCCGAACTGATACGCGAAAAAATATTCCGCCTGCTCGGCGAGGAGTTGCCGTATTCGGTGGCCGTCGAAATCGAGAAGTTCGAGCAGGAAGGGACATTGCGTCGCATCCACGCTGCGATCATCGTCGACAAGGAGGGCCAGAAGCCCATCCTGATCGGCAAAGGCGGCGAAAAGCTCAAGCAAATCTCCACCGAAGCGCGGCAGGATATGGAGAAGCTGTTCGGCGGCAAAGTCTGGCTGGAAACCTGGGTCAAGGTGCGCGGCGGCTGGGCGGATGACGAGCGGGCGCTGAAAAGCCTCGGCTACTAGCGCAGGCGAACCCCATGGCCGCAGGCGGTATCGCGCGTCAGGATCAGCAGCCGGTATTCGTGCTGCACACCTATCCCTTCAAGGAAACCAGCCTCGTCGTTGAGCTGTTCAGCCGCGATTTTGGACGTGTCGCGGCCATCGCCAAGGGCGCTCGTCGCCCGCGCTCCGCAATGCGCGGCATGTTGCAAGCCTTTCAACCATTGCTCGCCACCTGGTCAGGAAAATCCGAACTCCGTAACCTGCACTCCCTGGACTGGGGGGAAGGCCTGCTATTGCTCAATGGCGAAGCGCTGATGTGCGGTTTTTATCTCAATGAGTTGCTGCTGCGCCTGTTGCCGCGCGAAGATCCGCACGAGGCTTTGTTCGATTACTACACGCAGACCTTGCGTTATCTGGCATCAGCAACATCGGTGGCACCCACTTTGCGCCGTCTGGAGTTGAAACTGTTGCAGGAATTGGGCTATGCCGTACCCTTGACGCACGCGGTCGAAGGTACACCCGTCGAGGCTGAAAGAGAGTATCTGTACCAGCCGGAGCGCGGCGCCGTCAGCCCGGCCGGAAACGAAACGGGTGTACAATTAAGCGGCAAAACGTTGCTTGATATGGCCCGCGACGACTACAGCGATCCGGCCACGCTGCTGCAGAGCAAGCAGCTGATGCGCATGCTGCTCGCGCATTACCTCGGCGACAAGCCCTTGCATACCCGTCAATTACTTATCGATTTACAGGAACTATGATCAGACTCGGCGTCAACATCGACCACGTCGCTACTATTCGTCAAGCGCGCGGTACCCGTTATCCCAGTGTCGTGCAGGCTGCCTTGCGCGCTGAGCAGTCGGGCGCGGACGCGATCACGCTGCATTTGCGCGAAGATCGCCGCCACATTCAGGATGCTGACGTGCATACACTGCGCGGCATTTTGCAGACGCGCATGAACCTGGAAATGGCAGTCACCGAAGAAATGGTCGCCATCGCCTTGCAGGTCAAGCCGCAGGATGTCTGCCTGGTGCCGGAGCGCCGCGAAGAACTGACCACCGAAGGCGGTCTCGATGTGGTGCGTCATTTCGACAAGGTCAAGAATGCCTGCCAGCGTCTGGGCGACGCCGGCATCCGCGTATCGCTGTTTATCAATGCCGATGAAGCGCAACTCGATGCTTCGAAAGCCGCAGGGGCGCCGGTGGTGGAACTGCACACCGGCGGTTTCGCCGATGCGGAAACCGAGCACGCGCGCAATGACGAGCTTTATCGCATCAAGAACGCCGTGGTGCATGGCGCATCGCTCGGCTTGTCGGTCAATGCCGGTCACGGACTGCATTATCACAACGTGCACCAGATCGCCTCCATTCCTGGTGTCGACGAACTCAATATCGGCCATGCCATCGTCGCTCACGCGCTCTTTGTCGGTTGGGACAACGCCGTGCGCGAGATGAAGGCGTTGATGGTAGCCGCCGCAACAGGCCGATGATCTACGGCATCGGCACTGATATCGTCGAGGTCTCGCGTATCGAGCAATCGCTTGCGCGCTTCGGCGACACCTTTGCCCGGCGCATCCTGACCGAAGCGGAATACCTTGAATTCGGATTGAGCCAGGTCAAAGCGCGCTTCCTCGCCAAGCGATTCGCGGCCAAAGAGGCGTTCGGCAAGGCTTTGGGTACGGGGCTGCGCGCGCCGGTGGCGATGCAAAGCATAGGCGTCGGCCATAGCGATCTCGGCAAGCCGGTGCTGGTGCTTGCGCCCGAGCTGCAGGCCTGGGTGGAGGGGCGTGGCGTCAGAGCCATGCATATCTCGATCAGCGACGAAAAGGCGCTTGCTGTCGCATTTGTGGTCCTGGAAAGCTGATGGAGATGGATTTCGAGCGCCGTTTCGGCGGCGTTAGACGGCTCTATGGCGAAACGGCATTCCGGCGATTCCAGGAAGCGCATGTCTGCGTTGTGGGTGTCGGCGGTGTCGGTTCCTGGGCCGCCGAATCCCTGGCCCGCAACGCCATTGGCCGCATCACGCTGATCGATCTCGACAATATCGCCGAATCCAATACCAATCGCCAGGTGCATGCGCTCGGTGACGAGTACGGCAAGCCTAAGGTGTCGGCGATGGCGGAGCGCATACGCGCGATCAATCCGGCTTGCGAGGTAATCGAGATCGAGGATTTCGTGACCTTGGACAATCTCGACGATTTGCTCGGTCGCGGCTACGACTTCCTCATCGACGCCATCGACAACGCGCGCGTTAAGGCGGCGATGACCAACTGGTGCAAGCGTCGCAAGATCAAGATGATTACCTCCGGCGGTGCCGGCGGACGCATGGACCCGGCACGCATTCAGCTGGACGATCTCGCACGCAGCGTGCAGGACCCTTTGCTGTCCCGCGTGCGGGTGTTGCTGCGGCGCGAGTATGGCTTTCCCAAGGATGCCAAGAAGAAATTCGGCGTGGAATGCGTGTTTTCTGCCGAGCCGCTCAGGATGCCGGAGAACGGCGAATCCTGCGATGCCGACGACAAGCCGGTAAGCGGCATCAACTGTGCCGGCTTCGGCGCGGCGATGACGGTAACGGCCAGCTTCGGCTTGTGGATGGCGTCCCGGGCGCTGTCGCACGTGTCCAAATAAAAACCACCTCTTGAAATTCGGCCGCTCGGCCCCATTTATCAGCTTGTTTCGTAGTTCCTGATAACAAGAGGGGATCCCATGACCACCACGACCAAAGAAACGCTGGGCTTCCAGGCGGAAGTCAAACAGCTGCTGCACCTGATGATCCATTCCTTGTACTCCAACAAGGAAATTGTCCTGCGCGAATTGATTTCCAATGCATCCGATGCCGCCGACAAGCTGCGCTTCGAAGCGCTGGCCGACGGCGCGCTGTTCGAGAACGATAGCGAACTCAAGATCCGCATTTCCTTCGACAAGGCCGCGCGTACGCTGACATTCAGCGACAACGGCATCGGCATGAGCCGCCAGGAAGTGATCGACAATATCGGTACCATCGCTAAATCCGGCACGCGCGAATTCTTTTCGCAACTGTCCGGTGACCAGAAGAAGGACGCCGCACTGATCGGCCAGTTCGGCGTCGGTTTCTATTCCGCATTCATTCTTGCCGATAAGGTCACGCTCACCACCCGCCGCGCTGGATTGACCGCCGAACATGGCGTGCGCTGGGAATCTGCGGGCTCCGGCGATTACACGCTGGAAGTGGTCGAAAAGCCCTCGCGCGGCACCGAGATCGTGCTGCATTTGCGTGAAGGCGAAGACGAATTCCTCAATGACTGGAAAATCAAGTCCATCATCCGCAAGTATTCAGACCACATCACGCTGCCCATTCTGATGAAGAAATCGGAGTGGAAAGACGGTGAGCAGGTGCCGACCGATGAGGACGAAACCGTCAACCAGGCCTCCGCACTGTGGTCGCGCGCCAAGAACGACATCACCGAAGAGCAGTACGAAGAGTTCTACAAGCACGTCGCGCACGACTTCGACAAGCCGCTGGCCTGGAGCCATAACCGCGTCGAAGGCAAGCAGGAATACATTTCGCTGCTGTACATCCCCGGTCGCGCGCCGTTTGATCTGTACGACCGCGAGCGCCGTCACGGCATCAAGCTGTACGTGAAGCGCGTGTTCATCATGGACGATGCCGAGCAACTGATGCCGCAATATCTGCGCTTCGTGCGCGGGGTGATCGATTCTGCCGATTTGCCGCTCAACGTGTCGCGTGAAATCCTGCAGCACAGCAAGGAAATCGACGGCATCAAGGCCGGCTCGGTGAAGAAGGTGCTGGGCCTACTGGAGGACATGGCCGAGAATGATCAGGAAAAGTACGCGACCTTCTGGAAGGAGTTCGGCCGCGTGTTGAAGGAGGGCCCGGGCGAGGATTTCGGCAACAAGGAAAAGATCGCATCCTTGCTGCGCTTTGCCTCGACGCATGCCGACACCGACGAGGAAAACGTCTCGCTCAAGGACTACATCGCCCGCATGAAGGACGGCCAGGAGCATGTCTATTACGTGACCGCCGACACCTTCGCCGCGGCCAAGCACAGCCCGCACCTGGAAATCTTCCGCAAGAAGGGCATCGAAGTGCTGCTGCTGTCCGATCGTGTCGATGAATGGCTGGTGAGCGGTCTGACCGAGTTCGAAGGCAAGAAACTGCAATCCGTCGCCAAGGGCGATCTCGACTTGGGGTCGCTGGAGGACGAGGCCGAGAAGGAAGCGCAGAAGCAGGCCGAGGATGAGTTCAAGGAACTGGTCGAGAAGATCAAGTCCACGCTGGGCGACGACAAGGTGAAAGAGGTGCGCGTCACGCATCGCCTCACCGATTCCCCGGCATGCATCGTCACCGGCGAAAACGACATGAGCGCGAACCTGGAGCGACTGTTGAAAGCCGCCGGCCAGAATGCGCCTTCGACCAAGCCCATCCTGGAAATCAATCCGCAGCATTCGCTGGTGACGCGCTTGAAAGGCGAGTCGGACGATGCGCGTTTTGCCGACTGGGCCAACCTACTGTTCGAGCAGGCCTTGCTGGCGGAAGGCGGGCAACTGGAGGATCCGGCCAGCTTTGTGAAACGGCTGAACTCGCTACTCGCATTGATGAGCTGATCACTTGCGACGCTAAAAAAAGGCTGCCTTCGGGCAGCCTTTTTTATTTGCGGCAGGGCTTGACGAGTGCTTGCATTTAAATGAGAATGATTATCAATAACACAAGCGCAAGGAGAACTACCATGCCACAAGAGCTCGATCATCCCGTCGCAGTCATCACCCCAGATGCCGCCATTTCCGCATTGCTGTGCCTGTTTCACTATTACGCAACCCAGGAACAAAGCCAACCTTCACCCAGGCTAAGTCAGCGCATCTATCGCCATCTTGAAGGCCTGTCGCAACGCGATGACCTGCCGGAAATCCTGCACAAGACTTGTGACGAACTGTGCGATGCATGGCAGCTGATGCTGGACCGCCAGCAAGCGAGGCTGACATGATTGTCGATGTTGTTCCCATCGTTAACGGTTCGCGTCGCCATCGCCTGTGGGAACTGACGCATCGCTATCACTGCCCGGTTATCGGCGTCTGCTTCAAGCTCGGCGAGATACGCGAATTGGTGCTGAAGGTGATGACTTTCCCGCATCGGCCCACCGATTACGAGGTGCATTGCACCGCCGCCAGCGAATGCAGCGCGCGGGCGTCATTGTCCAGCCTGCTGCACAAGACGCTGGAAAAGAAATATGCGTTGGCGATCCAGCGCTGCAAGCCGCTAAAGACGACCGAAGAGCTTGCGGCCAAATGGCGCGAAGCGGTGGCGGGCGAGGATGTGCCCGGGATGTTCTGGGCCGTCCTTACGCATCCGGCCAGCACCGAGGAGTTCCGCCTGCAGGTCTACGCCGACATCCACATGCTGCAGCACCAGATTGGCGCCGGTGTGCGCCGCGAGCAGCAGGCATGGGCCAAGCTGCAGGAAGAGAACGCGATGCTGGGGCGTGAGTTGTCACGCATGCAGCAACGCGTGACCGAGTCCTGTAATCGTTATGTCGAACAGATCACCGACCTTAAGGCGCAGCTCGATGCTGCGCGTTCCGAGGCGGTGCAGCATCAGGCGCTGGCCGAACGCCATGCCGCCGAGCGTGATCGATTGCGCGAACAGTCGGCCGACGCGAACGAAAGCATGCGTCTGATGTATCGACTGCAACTGGCGGAAAGTGCTTATTCCGCATTGAAGGAGCGCCACGCCACGCTGGAAACGGACTACTCCACCGCGAAAGAGGATGTGCGCCGGCTGGAAGTCGAGCTCGCGCAAATGATTTCCGTGCAAGAGTCGGCGACGCAAACCGTGCAGGAAGAGGAGCAGCATCTGAATGGCCGAACCGTACTCTGCGTCGGCGGCCGCATCGACGCTATCCCGCATTTCCGCAGCCTGGTGCGACTACGCGGCGGGGAGTTCGTGCATCACGATGGCGGCAAGGAGGAAAACATCGGCCGCCTGGAAGCCGTCATCTCGGCGGCGGATGCGGTGATTTGCCAGACTGGCTGCATCAGCCACAACGCTTATTGGCGGGTCAAGGAACAATGCAAGCGGACCGGTAAGCCATGTACCTTTGTCGGCAACCCCAGCCTGAGCAGTTTCCTGCAGGTGCTGGATAACCTGACGGTAAGCGAAGCAAGCGAAATCGAAAAAGAGATTCAGGAATAAATTCAGGGGCCCGAGCGGCCCCTGAATTCTTAGAGCACCTGCAACCGCGCGATGCGGGCACTTGCCGGCGGGTGCGAGTCATAAAAAGCCGAGTGCAGCCGGTCGGGTGTCAGTGTCGAAGCGTTATCACGATAAAGCTTGACCAAGGCATCGACCAAGCGCTTGGCACTCGCATGCCGGGCGGCGTAAGCGTCGGCCTCGAACTCGTTTCTGCGTGCGTAGCTCGACATCAGCGGGCGCAGCAGGAACATGAATACCGGGCTCACCAGCAGAAACAGCAGCAGGCCCATATAGGCGCTGGGCGTTTCGACCCCCAGTCCCGTGAAGAACCAGGTCTGGTTCATCAGCCAGCCGAGCAGGGCCAGGCCAGCGAAGCTAATCGCGAACAGCAGCGCGATGCGCTTGAATACGTGGCGGTGGCGATAGTGTCCCAGTTCGTGCGCCAGCACGGCTTCGATCTCGTCCGGCTCCAGGCGCGAGAGCAGGGTGTCGAAGAACACCACCCGCTTGGCCGCGCCAAAGCCGGTGAAGTAGGCGTTGCCGTGGCTGCTGCGCGCAGAACCGTCCATCACGTACAGGCCTTGCGAGCGAAAGCCGCATTTCGTCAGCAGGGCTTCCATGCGTTGCTTGAGGGAGGCATCCTGCAGCGGCTCGAACTTGTTGAACAGCGGCGCGATAAAGGTCGGGTAGATTGCCAGCATCACCAAATTGAACGCCGACCAGACCACCCACAGATACAGCCACCACAGGCTGCCGGCAGCCTGCATCAGCCACAGCGCGACAAATAGCACAGGTGCTCCCATGGTGACACCGACCAGCGCGTGCTTGACGAGATCGCCGAAGAACATCGCACGTGACATGCGGTTGAAGCCGAAACGCTCGTCCACCGTGAAGCTCTTGTAGTAGTCGAACGGGAGATCCACCAGGCTACTGATGACGAAGGCCGAAACAATCACGAGCGCACCGCGCAGCAGTTCGGTTCCGGGTAGAAGTACGCGCCAGCTATCGTCCAGCGCTTGCAATCCGCCACCAAGGGTGAACAGGATCAGCAGCAGCGCTTGCGCGATAGCCTGGCCGATCACCAGACGCGTCTTGGCGGCGGTGTAGTCCGCAGCCAGCTGGTGGGATTCCAGACTGATGGTATCGACGAATGCCGCCGGAACTTTGTCGCGATGAGTCTGGACGTAGCCGATGTGGCGTAGCCCCAGCCACAGCCGCACGGCGACGGTTGCAGTGAGCAAGACGAGAAATATCAGCGTTATTGTTGTCATGTTCGGCTCCTGTAAATGCGCTGGAAACAACAACGGGGGCCGCAGCCCCCGTTTTATGCGACCGCTTGGGGATTAGCGGTTGCAAACGTACATCGTGACTTCGAAACCAAAACGCATTTCGGTAGCTTGAGGCTTGGTCCACATGGTGAGTTTCCTTTCAATGAGTTGTTATGGTCACGGAGTCGTTATTCGATCCCCGTGAGACCTACTATAGCCAAGTGCTCTTGCAGGATATTCGGTTTGTTCATGAAAGCATGCTGATGATTTTCATGATCCTGGACTAGTCAATTTGCATTACGGTGCAAGCCTCACCCGAAGAGCATGAAAAAACCGGGAACCGGAACTGGTCCGATTCCCGGCATTGCTTCTTGCGAGGAGCCTAGTGGCGGATCAGGTGGTCGAAAGTCCCGAGCGCGGCCTTCGCACCGTCGCCCATGGCGGTGATGATCTGCTTGTATGGCACAGTCGTCACGTCACCCGCTGCAAACACGCCCGGCAAGGAAGTCATGCCATGCGCGTCGACTTCGATCTCCCCATACTTGCTCAGGTTGATCGTGCCTTTCAGCCAGTCGGTGTTGGGCACCAGCCCGATCTGCACGAACACGCCGGCCAGCTCGATGTGGTGCCATTGGCCGCTGGCGCGGTCGGTGTAGTTGAGGCCGTTCACTTTCTGGCCATCGCCCATCACTTCGGTGGTCTGCGCGTTCACGATCACCGTGACGTTGGGCAGGCTGTGCAGCTTCTTCTGCAGCACGGCGTCCGCACGCAAGTGGTCGTTGAATTCCAGCAGCGTCACGTGGGCGACAATGCCTGCGAGGTCGATCGCCGCTTCCACGCCGGAATTGCCGCCGCCGATCACCGCGACGTGCTTGCCCTTGAACAGCGGGCCGTCGCAGTGCGGGCAGTAGGCTACGCCCTTGCCGCGGTATTCCTGCTCGCCCGGTACGTTCATCTCGCGCCAGCGTGCGCCGGTGGCGAGGATGACGGTCTTGCTCTTCAGCACAGCGCCATTGGTCAGGCGGATTTCCATCAGCTCGCCGGGAATCAGCGCTTCGGCGCGTTGCAGATTCATGATGTCCACCTCGTAGCTCTTGACGTGCTCCTCCAGTGCCGCGACCAGCTTGGGTCCTTCGGTTTCCTTCACCGAAATGAAGTTCTCGATGCCCAGCGTATCCATCACCTGGCCGCCGAAGCGCTCGGCGACGATGCCGGTGCGTATGCCCTTGCGCGCGGTGTAAATGGCAGCAGCCGAACCGGCCGGGCCGCCGCCGACGATCAGTACATCGAACGGGTCTTTTTGCGATAACTTGTCTGCATCGCGCGCCGCCGCATTGGTATCGATCTTGGCGAGGATCTCGCCCAGCTCCATACGGCCATCGCTGAATTTCTGGCCGTTGAGATAAATCGATGGCACCGCCATGATCTGGCGTTCATCGACTTCCTTCTGGTACAGCGCGCCGTCGATCATCACGTGGGTGATGTTCGGGTTGAGCACCGCCATCAAGTTCAATGCCTGCACGACTTCCGGGCAGTTGTGGCACGTTAGCGAAATGTAGGTCTCGAAGCGGAACTCGCCTTTTAGGCTCTTTACCTGCTCAATGACATCGTCTTCGACCTTGGGCGGATGGCCGCCGACTTGCAGCAGCGCCAGCACCAGGGATGTGAATTCGTGGCCCATGGGAATGCCGGCGAAGCGTACGCCGATGTTTTCTCCGGGGCGGTTGAGCGAGAACGACGGCGCGCGCTCATTCGCGTCGCGACGTTGTTCCAGGGAGATCCTGCTGGACAGGCCGGCGATATCTTCCAGCAGTTCCAGCATCTCGCGCGCAGCCGCGCTGTCGTCGAGATTGGCGACGATGTCGATCTGCTGTGTCAGCTTCTCGAAGTATGCTTGCAGCTGATTTTTGATATTGGCGTCCAACATGATTTTTCCGTTCTTTGCTATTTGAGTTCGGGTGAAACCGCCCGGGCAACGAGCCCGGGCGTCATGCTTATAGTGCTTAGATCTTGCCGACCAGGTCCAGGGACGGGGTCAGTGTCTTTGCACCTTCGTTCCACTTGGCCGGGCACACCTGGCCCGGGTTGGTGGCGACGTATTGCGCGGCCTTCAGCTTGCGCAGGGTTTCCTTGACGTCGCGGGCGATGGCGTTGTCATGGATTTCCACGGTCTTGATCACGCCATCCGGATTGATGATGAAGGTACCGCGTAGGGCCAGGCCCTCTTCCGGAATGTGCACGCCGAAGGCATTGGTCAGCGTGTGGGTCGGGTCGCCGACCAGCGGGAACTTCGCCTTGCCCACGGCCGGGGAAGTCTCGTGCCACACCTTATGCGAGAAGTGCGTGTCGGTGGTCACGATGTAGACCTCGGCGCCGGCTTTCTGGAATTCGGCGTAGTTGTCGGCAGCGTCTTCGACTTCGGTCGGGCAGTTGAAGGTGAAGGCGGCCGGCATGAAGATCACGACGGACCACTTGCCCTTCAGGTTGGCTTCGCTGACGTCGATGAACTTGCCGTTGTGAAAGGCTTGCGCCTTGAACGGTTGAACTTGGGTGTTGATTAGGGATGTTGCCATTGTTTCCTCCATTAGGATTGGTTGTGTTGAACTGCGATGGAGGGAATTTTAGAGAGCCGTTATATATAGCACAAATTGATTGTTGCAATAGTGATGATTGATTAAATCTATTTACCAAGTTTCAGTCTGGGAAAGAAAACAAAAACGGCAGCCGAAGCTGCCGTTTTTGATCCGGCTACCACATCGTGGTTACCGGTTAATGCAAGCGCAAATTAGCGATTGCAAACGTACATCGTAACTTCAAAGCCGAAACGCATTTCGGTAGCTTGGGGCTTGGTCCACATAATGATCTCCTTAGGTTTAAGTTAAGTACTGTACAGTCGCCGGAACCGGCTTCTGTGAGTCGTACTATACCCAGATGAATGCTGTGTGCATTCGGGGTAGTCATGAAATGCACCTCATGATTTTAATGAACGCCTACAGGCTGAATTCCCTAAGGCATCTTATTGTCTTAGTATAATCAACAGGTTCCGATTCGTTGTTTCGACACGAGGGGTTACGATGCTCAAGGATGTTTTGCTCAAGCAACTAAGCGAAAAGCTGAATGGATTGCCGCTGGCGGTGCATCTCTGGAGCGGGGAAGTGATGGCTGCGCAAGAACCCATGGTGCGCATCCTTGCCTCCGACCCGCGCGCGTTGCGAATCTTGATTAATCCCAGTCTTGGCGGATTGGCGCGCGCTTACGTCGAAGGCTGGATTGATTTGCATGGCAACGCACACGATATTCTCGATCTCGGTCGCACCCTGTGCAAGGCGGATGCCCCGGTCCGCCAAAGCAACGGATCCGACTGGCGCTGGTGGCGCCATACCCGTGCCAGCGATCGCCGCAACATTACTTATCATTACGACGTTTCCAACGAGTTCTACGGGCTGTGGCTGGATCGCAATCGCGTTTATTCCTGTGCCTATTTCGAGGATGCCGACAGCAGCCTGGATGTCGCTCAGGAAAAAAAACTCGATCTCATCTGTCGCAAGCTGATGCTCAAGCCCGGCGAGCGTCTGCTGGATATCGGCTGCGGCTGGGGTGGGCTCATCCTGCATGCAGCAGAAAAATATGGCGTGCAGGCGACGGGAGTCACGCTTTCCGATAACCAGTGCGATTACGTGAAAGAGGAAATCCGGCGTCGCGGTCTGGAGGGCCGGGTCGAGGTGCGACTGATGGATTATCGCGACGTACCCGAGGATCCCCCGTACGACAAGATCGCCAGCGTCGGCATGTTCGAGCATGTGGGCCGGCGCAATCTGCCCGAATATTTCGCCAAGATACACAGACTGCTGCGTCCCGGCGGACTGGTTATGAATCACGGCATCACTTCCACGGCGGTCGAAGCGCACGGCCTGGGGAGCGGTATCGCGGAGTTTGTCGACGAGTATGTCTTCCCCGGCGGCGAGTTGACGCATGTTTCCAACGTGATGCAGGAGATGGCTGCAGCCGGTCTTGAGCCGTTGGATGCCGAAAACCTGCGACCGCATTACGCCCGCACGCTATGGAGTTGGGTAGAACGTCTGGAGTCGAGGCAGCACGAAGCGCTGGAGTTGATCGGCGAGCAGAAGTACCGCATCTGGCGCATCTACATGGCCGGTTCGGCATATGCCTTCGAGCATAACTGGATGGCGTTATTTCAGATACTGGGCGGTCGTCCACATCGTGACGGCACGCAGGATTACCCGTTCAATCGGCGGCATGTTTACGGCGCTTGATCGGGATAGCGTCCCCGCCCGGACGCTGATTGGCAACAGCCTTATTGGAACTTGTAATTCATCTGGTGCTCGATATCCATCCCGCTCCAACCTTGGCCCGGTGCGCTCGTGGGCAGGATGATGCAATTGAAAGGCTCCTTGCCGGTGATGCCTTTGTATTTGCCCGAACCGTTGGTGATGGTATGAGTGCCGCAGCCGAATCTCGGCAATGCGCCTTCCAGTTCGCGGGTGTCAAAGGTGGTGAAAATCCGGTCGCCATCCTTATCGGTCATGGTGCAGCCGCCGTTCATGTATTGTGCCTTGCCGGAGTCGATCTGTATCGCGACGCAGTGGGCGATCATCTTGTCCATGAGAGCCTTGCCCTCCAGGTTGGCGGTGGTTCCCACCATTTCCAGTGCAACGGCTTTGCCCAGCTTATCGACTTCGATAGTATTAATCGGCTGCATGACGTAGTGGATGACATAATTGATCGTGCCCTGTTTGGGCCAGTCGGCGCTTATCGCGGCACCAGCCCACAGCATCATGGCCGTTGTCGCGCACAGTAAAGGGCCGGAAATTCGATTTGCTTTCATGATGTGTTCCCTCCTTCAAAAGTAGCGCCGTAAAATTTCTTGAACCAACCTCCCGGACAATATGAGGATGTAAGCGCACCTTTGCGGACTCATGAAATGAAACGAATATCCGGCGCTTTTCCATCCCCGATTAATTGTTGACTTGTTTAGTATGGTATTCCTGAGGTGGGCTTTATTCAATAGGGTTTTGTCGAGGCTGCCGTCTTAATGTCGGCGTGAGCCGCGACATCGGCGCCATACCTTTACGCAACCGCTATGACAATCCCTGTGGGTGGAACTGTGTGTTGTCCAAGTGGTTGATATAAAATATGATTTGTTCGCGATTTCGGGACTGCTCGCAGCGTAGTCGCTCAGCAAAATTGTTACTGTTTGTAATGGAACGGCATAGGTGTCAGAGGCATGACACAATACGAAAAAGGACTTTTCTCGAGGCATAGCAATGCAGGATGATACGCAAGCGGTTTTGCGCGCCAGGCAGGAATTCTTTTCCGCCGGACGGGTGCGGCAGGGGGCCGTCGCCGAGGCGATTGAGCGCTCCTGGCGGCGCTGTTTGGACAACGGCCTCGATACCTCTTCACCGATCGTCAATGAGCTAATCACCCAGGACGAGCTCGCGCACAAGTGCGAACAGAACGAACTGCTTCTGTCCCATGCCCGCCCGGAAATGGCGACGCTGAACGAGCAGATTTCGCATACGCGCAGCATGGTGATCCTTACCGACGACGAAGGCTTGATACTGCACAGCCTGGGTGACGACAATTTCCTCAGCGCAGCACAGCGCATCGCTCTCAGCCCCGGCTGTTCCTGGCATGAGGAGCAACGCGGGACCAACGCGATAGGGACCGCGCTGGCTGATAAAGCCCCGATGACGGTACAAGGCGCCGAGCACTACATGGAGCGCCACCATATTCTCAGCTGCTCGGCGGTGCCGATCTTCGGCGCGGCCAATGAATTGGTGGGCACGCTGGACGTTTCCAACGACTACCTGATGCCGCAGCAGCACACCCTGGCCTTGGTCAAGATGGCGGCGCAGATGATCGAAAACCGATTGTTTCGCGCCAGTTGCAAGGGGGAGTTCGCGCTGCACTTCCATGCCCGTCCGGAATTCATCGGCACGCTGTGGGAGGGTATCGCGGTATTTTCCGGCGACGGCACGCTGGTGGCCTTGAATCGCAGCGGGCAATTCCAGCTCGAACTGGCCGGCCCGGCCCGCGGCATTCATTTCGATAGCCTGTTCGATATGCCGCTGAATGCGACCCTTGCGCGGGGTGCGTCGGCCGAGCAGTTGATCTTTCCGCTGCGCCTTGCCAACGGCGCGCGCTTGTTTGCGCGCCTGGAAATTTCGCCGGAACGAAGTTCTGCGGCATCGCGCGCCGAGTTCGCTGCGACCCGCCCGAAGCGTACTTCAGCCGCAAATTTCGACATGCTGGACAGCGGCGATCCGCGTGTCGCTCGCGCCATTGCGCAGGTAAGAATGGTGTTGCAGCAGGATATCCCCATCCTCATCGAAGGCGAAACCGGTGTCGGCAAGGAGCTTTTCGCGCGCGCCATCCACGATGCTTCATCGCGCAGCCACGGCCCTTGGGTGGCGGTGAATTGCGCCTCCTTGCCGGAAGGGCTGATCGAATCCGAGCTGTTCGGCTACGAAGAGGGCGCATTTACCGGCGCACGCCGCCGGGGCAGCACGGGCAAGCTGGAGCAGGCGCACGGCGGTACGCTGTTCCTGGACGAAATCGGCGATATGCCGCTGGCATTGCAAGCCCGGCTGCTACGCGTATTGCAGGAGCGCAGCGTCACGCCGCTGGGCGGCAGCAAGGCCAAGACCCTGGACTTTTCACTGGTCAGCGCCACCAACCAGAAACTGCGCGAGAAAGTCGAAAGCGGCGAGTTCCGCAGCGATCTTTATTATCGCCTGAACGGCCTTTCGGTGACGTTGCCGCCGCTCAGGCAGCGCACGGACTTGTCCGCGTTGCTGGATATGCTGCTGCAGATCGAACATGCGGAGCATGCGGAATTCACGCCCGAGGTGATGGAGCTTTTTCATATGCACCCTTGGCCAGGCAATATCCGTCAGTTGCATAACGTTGTACGGACGGCGCTTGCGCTGGCTTCCGGCAAGCCGATTACCGAAATGCACCTGACGCAGGATTTTCTTGACGATCTAGAGCGGTTGGTTGCGGCGGAGCCGGAAGGGGCAACACTCGACGACCTGGCCGGCGAAGCGATACGCACCGCATTGCGCAGTCACGAGGGCAACGTCTCGGCCGCCGCACGTCAGCTCGGCATCAGCCGCAATACGATGTATCGCCGGATGAAAGCGCTGGGGCTGGTTTAGCGTTTTAACCTGCTTCTCGCGGCGACAATATTCTTGCCAGGGGCTAGCCAAATAATGACCAGCTGATTACCCAGAATGAGTGATGTTCGTCATAGCCGCACTTTTTGCTTAGAGGCGACTCATAAAATTTCGTTGATCAAGTAACAGGCATGGTCTTGCAGCTTGTGCCAGAAGCTTCGCTTACTCCACTTGGCGAGCTCGATTTCCTTGCAGTGCGGTGCGTATTTCTCGAAGATGCCATCCAGTTTTTGTGCAGTCGCCGGATCGAGGACGCCCAAGGTGATTTCATCGTTGGTTTCGAAGGAACGGTCGTCGAAGTTGCTTGAGCCAACCGCACTCCACACACCATCGATCGTCATCACCTTCTGATGCAACAGAGTGTGCGGGTATTCGAATAGTCGCACGCCGCATCGCAGAAGCTTTTCGAAATTCCGATGTCCGGCGTGCTGGACGAAAGGGCTGTCAGAGCCGGAGATTGAAGGCATCAGCACCCGTACATCGACCCCGCGTTCCACGGCTTTACCGAATGCCTCGATCGCATCCGGTTCTGGAATGAAGTAAGGGTTTTGTATCCAAATGCGCTTGTGAGCCAGGCATATGGCCGCATGGTGCAGAATCTTGACGGCAGGGGCTGAACTTTCAGGTTTGGCGAACGCGGCATGAATCACGATGTCGCCTTCCGGCCCGAGAGAGGGAAACACGTTGTCGCCGAGGAACAATTCCCCCGTTTCTCCGGCCCAATTTTCGCTGAACACTGACTGCACGCTGTGCACAATAGGTCCGCGCAAATGGAGGCTTACGTCACTGAAATGTTCATTGTCCTCGGCATCGCCGAGCCAGCTGTCCACGATGCAATGGCCACCTACAAATGCTTCGCGGCCATCGATTACGATGAGCTTGCGATGGTCGCGATCGTTCAGCACCCCCAAATTCTGCAACGCGACTGGGTGAAAGAACACGACTTTGCATCCGGCTTCTTCCATCTGCCGTATGGATGGCTTGCCGATTTTCCTCGAGCCATTCGCATCGAGCAGCACACGCACTTTGATACCAGCCCGGGCGCGTTCCGAGAGAATTGCCGCCAGACGCTGCCCGAGTACTCCGTCCTTCCACAGAAAAGTTTCGAAATGCACCGATTTCTGAGCAGCCTGAATCCGTTGCAGCAGGACATCAAAAAACGCCCCATTCTCCAGGACTTCCACGGAATTGCCGGCCACCGCAGTACTGAGTGTCAATCCCGCGATGGAGGGAATGAGTTCATCGATTGAGGCGTCGCATGTGATTTGGAGTGTCGGGTCACGGTGACGACGTATAGACCAAATGATGATCGACAGTAGCAGTAGTAAGCCAATAAACAGTGAACCGTAAATCATGTACACCTCGGCACATTGAATACTCATCGGTATGACAGCAGGTGAGAGGGTATGGCTCAGTTTCGAATGCCTTTACGCATACCATCCCATTAGAGTCCACTACCGAATTGCTCTGTGGTTGACACTGGTGATAAGAATCATTATCATTTGCAACATGATTAAGCCTTCCGACCAATCCGTCGCCTTCGCTCCCGAATCACGGGCCGGAGAAGCCTTGTCCGCCCGTAAGCGTGTGAGCAGCAAAGACCTGTTCGGACCGCTACGCGAATTGGTGATCGAGCATGTCGGTGAAGAGTATCGGCTGCGCATCACCAGCCAGGGCAAGCTTATTCTTACCAAGTAAACCAGACAACAGGACCCGGCCACGGGTGCAAGCAAGCCAGTGCGTCACCGGCACACTGGCTTGCTTGCAATATGGGATCGCTCCAGCAAGCAGCTAGAGTGGGTTGACTAAAAGGGTATTCATGAACGCAAGCAATCCATGCAATAAGACGGTGCTGGCCGGCGAGAGCGGCTGCAGGGTGGTCTATTGCCACGATTGTCGCGTCGCGGAGCTCGAGGTGGGATCCGTCAGCTTGCGGCTCAAGGAGGATGCCTTCCGCAATCTTTCCAGCCTGATCGCGACCGCAGTTGAGAGGCTCGACAAGGCGTCCCTGCACGATGGTGGGTTTTACGGTCAGGATGGGCGTCATGTCCACTAACGCGGCCGTATCTTCCGGCACCAATACGGCCCTGCCTGCCGAAAGCGTGGCGCGCTTGGCGGCCATGCCTGATCTGCCCGGGATCCAGCTACCGCGTATTGCACCCAAGTCGCTGGCATTGGTAATCGCGCTGCATGTGGCCGTCATCGTCGTGCTGGCGAACCATCGCACGGAAGTGCGCGAGCCGCAGCGGCCCGTGATGGTTAGCCTGATCCCTCCCGAGCCGGCGCCGGAAGCTCCCAAGCCTGAAATCACGCCGCCCAAGCCGCTGCCTGCGACGCCCAAACCGGTCAAGAAAAAAGCCGAACCCAAGCCCGAGAAAAAACCGGAGCCGGTCGTGCAGCCCGAACCGCAACTGATATCCAAGGCTCCCGAGAATACGCCTGCGCCATCGGTCGAGCCGCCGGCGCCAACGCCGCCTGCCCCCGCGCCTGAAGTTACGCCTCCGCCGCAGCCCGAGGTTGCCAAGGCGGCTCCTCCCGCGCCGGAAGAAGAGCTGCCTATCGATCCGCCGCTCTTCAATGCCGATTATCTCGACAATCCTGCTCCAGGCTACCCGCCGCTTTCACGGCGCCTGCGTGAGGAAGGACGCGTCCTGCTGCGCGTACACGTTGCGGCGGGCGGTACGGCAATGTCGGTGGCTCTGCACAAATCCAGCGGTCATTCACGGCTGGATCAGATCGCCCTCGATACCGTAAAGAAATGGAAATTCGTACCCGCACGTCAAGGCGACAAGCCCGTGGATGCGTGGGTCATCGTACCGATTCAATTTAGCTTAAAGGGTTAGCCATGCAACAGACATTGGGATTCGCAAATTTTTTACAGACAGTCGATGGCGTCGGCATGTTTCTGCTGGTCGCGCTGGCGCTGTCGTCGATCGCTACGTGGTATCTGATCGTCACCAAGTCGATTGCCAACTGGCGCATGCGTCGCCATGCGAAGAATTTTCTGGCGGCATTCTGGGAAGCGCCTAACCTTGACGTCGTAGCCGAGCGCCTGAACGACGGCATGCCGCGAGACCCGTTCTCGCATTTGGCGCATCACGGTTTTCGCGCAATTGCGCAGCATGCTTCCAAAACCGGTCAGCGCATGATCGAAGCCGGCTCGCAGGAAGAGTTCCTCACCCGTTCGCTGCGCCGCGCCATTGAGCAGGACACCGCGCGCCTCGAATCCGGCCTGACGGTGTTGGCGTCGGTGGGTTCCAGCGCACCATTCGTTGGCCTGTTCGGCACTGTGTGGGGCGTGTACCACGCGTTGATCGGCATCGGCGCCAGCGGTCAGAGCACACTGGATAAGGTCGCCGGACCCGTGGGCGAGGCGCTGATCATGACCGCGCTCGGCCTGGCGGTCGCGATTCCGGCAGTGCTTGCATACAACTTCTTCACGCGTTCGAACCGCATCATGCTGTCCGAGCTGGATTCCTTCGCCCATGACTTCTTCGCCTTCATGTCCACCGGCGCCCGCGCGGCCGAAACCGCCGACAGCAAGGTGACGCCGATTTCCAAGCGGAGCGCGTGATGGCATTCGGCGGATTCTCGAAAAACCAGACCAACCAGCCGATGGCGGAAATCAACATGATTCCGCTGATCGACGTGATGCTGGTGCTGCTGGTGATCTTCATCATCACCGCGCCCATGCTGAACCACGCGGTCAAGGTGGAACTCCCCAAGGCCAGCTCCGCGCCGGAAGAACAGAAACCGGACGTGATCCGGCTGACGATAGACGCCACAGGCGCTGTTTACTGGAACGACCAGAAACTGGAAGAAGCCGAATGGCGCAGCCGCATGGCCGAAGCTTCCAAGAAGCCGACCCAGCCCGAACTGCGCATTCGCGCCGACGGCGCCAGTGCTTACCGCAACGTGGCTGGCGTGATGTCGGATGCCGCCAGCGCCGGGTTGACCAAGATAGGTTTCGTGACTGATCCGAACGAGGCGCGCTGAGCGGGATTTTTCAAGTGCTTTCTTCCGATCCGGCGGCCTTGTCGATCACCCAGCTCTACGGTCAACACCACGGCTGGCTGGTCGGCTGGTTGCGCAAGAAAGTGGGTTGTCCGCACCATGCGGACGATCTGGCGCATGACACGTTTGTCCGCATTATCGGTGCGCGCGATCTGTTGTATCTGAACGAGCCGCGGGCGTATCTGACCACCACCGCGAAACGCCTGATGATAGATCAGGTGCGGCGCAGGCAAATCGAGCAGGTTTACCTGACCGAACTCGCCCTGATAGCTGAAAATTCGGAGTTTTCTCCACCGCCCGAGCAGACGCTAGCCGCTATTCAAGCGTTGGAGCAGATCGGTGCCGCACTGGACGGATTGCCGTTCAAGCCGCGTCAGGCTTTCCTATTGCATTATCTGGACGGGCAGGGCCATGCGGCAATCGCCCTGCATCTTGGTGTATCCACCAGGATGATCCAGAAGTATCTGGTACAGGCGCTCCTGCATTGCCATCGTGCGCTGCCTGCCTAGATTGGCTGCATGAGTTCCCCCGCATTTACCAATCTTCCTGCTCCCGATGAAGTCGCTGCCGATCCGGCGCAGGCCGCAGCGGAATGGCTCGTTTGTCTGTCGACGGACAATATCGCGCCAGACGAACGCGCTTTTCTGAAGGCACGCTTCGACGCTTGGAAACAGGCCGATCCGCGTCATGCCGAAGCCGCCGATCGTATCGGCAATTTCATCGGCCAGGTGAGCAGGGTACGCAGCGCCGCATCCAGTACGGCGCCCGCACATGCCGCTCTCAATGCTGCGCTCTGCAATACGGCGGAAAAAAATCGCAAACGAGCACGTAGCAGGCGTCTGGGCGCCGCGCTTGCCTTGGCCGTTGCCTTGCTGGTCCCGGCATGGATTGGTTTGCAGATCTATTCTCCAGCCTATCTGATGGCGGACATACGCAGCGCTACCGGACAGTGGGAAACCCGCACTCTTGAAGACGGCAGCCGCATAACCCTTGGCAGCGGAGGCGCGGTCAACCTGAATTTCGACGGCAGTCGACGCACGCTGGAGCTGGTGCGCGGCGAAATCCTGGTGGACGTAGCGCACGACCAGACGCGACCTTTCCTGGTGGAAACTACGCATGGCAGCATGCGTGCGTTGGGTACGCGCTTTGTAGTGAGCCGCGACGAGGCGTTTACTGTGTTGACCATGCTTGAATCCAAGGTCGCTGTACAGACGGCAAGCCAGCTGGCCGACAAGCATTCCGCTGTTACCGAAATCCACGCCGGGCAGCGCGTACGCATCATGCCCAATAAACTCGGGCGGGTGGAAACCGTTGACGCTCGCAGCGTTTCAGACGCGTGGAAGTACCATCAACTGGTAGTGCAGGATCAGCCCTTGCCGGATGTGTTGGATGCGCTGGATCGCCACCGTCCCGGCTATATCCGGTATGACCGCATCCATATCGAAAGCATCAAGGTATCGGCCGTACTGCCGCTGGACGATACCGACCAGGCGCTGCAATTACTGACCGATAGCTTTCCTGCCGTGCGGGTTCGAACGCTCACACCGTATTTGGTGATGGTGGACGTGCCGGGAGAAGACCGCTAGGTTTTTCTGATCGACAGGTTCCGTTTTTACGTTTTCGTTCGTCAATGTAAATGAAAGAAGAAAAGCGGACAGTCAGCCAGTCACTTCCTCACAAAAAATTGCGTTAACCAGTTCCGCTTTTCGTTTTTCGCCCGTCAAGGGAAATGAGATCAACGAAAACAGGAAAAACTTCCAGTCATGCAAACCACACCAGCTCCGGCGGTCATTGCCGCCCATGCACCCACCATGCGCGCGCGCCTGACGCCGCTTGCCTTTGCCATCCATATGGGCTGCGTTACCCTGCTGGCGGCGAGCTACAGCGGCTCTGTCCAGGCAGGTGCTGCCGTCGCCTACGATATTCCTGCCGGCCCGCTGGATGCGGCGCTGATTCGTTTCGCCCAGCAGTCTGGCGTCGCGGTCTCGGTGGATGCGGCAAAGCTCAAGGGCTTGCGCACGCCGGGTCTGCGTGGCAGCTACGGCGTGGAGGAAGGTTTCGCCATCCTGCTGCACGGCAGCGGCTACGCCATGGTCAGGACATCCGCCGGCTATACGCTGGTGCCGGCGCCGCAGCAGCCGGTGTCGGAGGGAGCGGAAGGCTCAGTCGTGCTGTCGGAGGTGGCCGTGGAGGCGACCGCGACTGCCGAACTGCCGGGCGACCGGCCCAAGCCATACGCCGGCGGCCAGGTGGCAACAGGCGGGAGTGTCGGGATATTGGGCAACAAATCCCTGATGGATACCCCCTTCAGCATCACCAGTTATACCCGGGAACTCATCCAGAACCAACAAGCCAGCACGTTGGTGGATCTCATCGCCAACGAGCCCTCCATGCGCTCCACCAACCCCAAGGGCGGCCGCTTCGAGCAATTCAGCATTCGCGGCTTCCGGCTCTTCAACAGCGATGTGGGGTTCAACGGTTTGTTCGGTCTGATCCCCACCTATACCGTGCCTGTGGAAGGTGCCGAACGCGTCGAGGTCCTGAAGGGCCCCAATGCGCTTCTCACTGGCATGGCGCCGAGCGGTGCCGTAGGTGGCGCAGTCAATTTCGTTAGCAAGCGCGCGGATGACGCCCCTCTGACTCAAGTGACCGCCTCCTACGGCAACGAATCCCAGGCCGGTCTGCATGCCGATGTCGGACGACGCTTCGGACAGGACAACCAGTTCGGGATACGACTTAATGCGGTGCGGCAGGATGGCGACACATCTTTTACGGATCAGTCCGTCGAGCGCGGGGTGGCGATGCTGGGGCTGGACTTCAGGGGTGAAAAGGTGCGCTTGTACGGCGATCTCTTGCATCAAGAACGCCGGGGAACGGCGCCGATGGAACGCGTGGCCGTGGCAAATGGCGCAGAAGTGCCGGATGCTGACAAGATCGGCAGCAACTTCGCGCAGAAATGGACCTACGCCAACACCATAGACACGACAGGCTTGGTGCGTGGGGAGCTCGACCTCACCGAAGATACGACCACCTATGCTGCCTTCGGCGCCAAGCGCGGCCGCTACGATTTTATGAGAATGGCGCCGGTCACCGTCAATTCGCTCGGCAATTTCACAGCGCGTGCGCGAAAATTCCTGCGGGATGAGGACGCCGTATCCGGTGAGGCCGGTATTCGCACCGTCAACATCGTCACGGGTCCGGTGACCCATGCCGTGAACCTGAACGCGAGCGTGTTCAAGCTCCAATTCGGAAACGCGGATGCCCTCGGCAGCAACATCACCTCCAACATTTACAATCCGGCGGATGTCGATAAACCGAGCATCACGCTTTCGGACACGGTGCCGAGAAGCGGCGAAACCGAGCTGACCAGTTTCGCGCTCACCGATACGCTGTCGTTCCTGCAAGACCGGGTGCAATTGACGCTGGGCGCGCGCCAGCAGCGCGTGGTGGTCAAGGCTTACGACGAAGCCACCGGCGTCAAAGAGTCCGAATACGACAAAAACGCGTTGACGCCGGCAGTGGCCCTGCTGGTCAAGGCGAGCGACCGGATTTCATTGTTCGGCAACTATATCGAGGCGCTTTCCCAGGGGCCGACCCCGCCATCGACGGCTGACAATTCCGACGAGGTGTTTGCTCCCACCAAAACCAAGCAAGTGGAAGCTGGTGTCAAGTTTGACTGGGGCCGCCTCGGCTCGACCTTCAGCATTTTCCGCATCGAACAGCCCAGCGGCTTTATCGACGCGAGCACCAATGTATTCAGCGTCAACGGTGAGCAGCGCAATACCGGTTTCGAATGGAGCATCTTCGGCGAGCCTACTTCGAACACACGCATTCTCGGCGGCCTGATGTGGCTAGACGGGGAATTGACAAAAACCGCCAATGGGCAGTTCGACGGCAATACTGCCGTCGGCGTCGCGAGGATCAATGCCAACCTCGGCGGCGAATGGGATACGCCCTTTCTGCCCGGCATGACCCTGACCGCACGTCTCATCTATACCGGCGACCAGTATCTGGATCAGGCTAACACCCGGGAAATCCCGGACTGGACGCGTATGGACATCGGTGCGAGATATGTCTTCGAGACCAGCGGCAAAACCGTCACGCTGCGCGCCAATGTCGAGAACCTGTTCGACGAGCGCTACTGGGAAAGCGCCTCGGATCTTGGCCTTTCGTTTGGCACGCCGCGTACCGCCATCGTCTCGGCCACCATCGATTTCTGATGCTGCTAGTTTCTGAGCATGCCACCCGGCTGCGCCGGCTTCTGGTCCTGATCCACCGCTACGTCGGTCTGGCATTGGCGCTATTTATCGCCATCGCCGGGCTGAGCGGTTCGCTACTGGTATTCGAGCACGAGCTGGATGAGGCGATTAACCCTCATCTGATGCGGATCCAGCCTTTACCTGGGGCCGTTCCCGTCGATTTTCTCAAGTTGCGTGAAAGGGTGCAGGCTGGTTACCCGGATGCCAAAGTGCATCGGATGGATCTGGCATCCGAGCCGGGGAAGGCGCTGTCGTTCAGAATAACCGCATCAGGAAACGACCAGGTCTTCGTCGATCCGTACACTGGCAGGATACTCGGCGAGCGTAAATGGGGTGATATCAGCCAAGGGATGGTTAACCTGATGCCATTCATCTACCGTCTGCATCAGTCGCTGGTGCTCGGCAGTACCGGAACTCTGGTGCTGGGCATTGTGGCCTTGCTATGGTTTCTCGATTGCTTCGTCGGAGCCTACCTGACGTTGCCCTCGATGCGTCGCCGGGGTGATTTTGGTTCGGCTGAAATAGCGAAGAAAAAGGAGGGCCTGCTTGCGCGCTGGAGTGCCGCGTGGAAAGTGCGATGGCACGGCGGATCCTACAAGCTCAATTTCGATCTGCACCGCGCAGGTGGCTTGTGGCTGTGGGCGATGTTGGCGGTAATGGCATGGTCCAGCGTCGGTTTTAACCTGCGCGAGGTTTACCGGCCGGTGATGGCTACCGCGTTTACTCTTCAGCCTTCTGTCCGCGAGTTGCCCAACACCCGGCCGCAATCGGAGCCAGGCATCTCCTGGTACGAGGCTCATCGCATCGGTAAAACACTGATGAATGTTGAAGCGCGAACCAAGGGATTTGCCGTGCAGCAAGAGCAAAACCTGTCCTACGACGCAAAGACGGCACTCTTTCGCTACCGGGTGAAAAGCGATCGCGATATCCGCGACCATGGCGGCAGCACCTCAATCTGGTTCGACGCCAACACCGGCGAGCGGAAGGCCGCGTATATCCCTTCCGGTGAAGCCAATGGCGACACTGTCAGCGGTTGGCTTTTCGCTCTGCACATGGCCGCGATCTGGGGCCTTCCTTACAAGCTGTTTGTTCTTGTGACGGGGTTGGTTGTGACGATGCTTTCCGTGACCGGCGTGACGATTTGGGCGAGAAAACGATCGGCGCGAAAGAAAATTCTCCTGACCTGAGACTGCAATCCCAGGGTACCCCTTGGGTAAGGTTGCACTGAATGATTGTGAATGTCGGTCTTAACATTTCTTTGCAAATAGTAACAATTCTCATTATGATATGCGTCTTGAATATTATGGTGATGCGATACGTCGCCGCCACGATAGCCTCAGCCTGTCTGCAGGCGAGAAGAATTAATAGCCAGCCAGAGTTTTTGCTCCAGCCAGCCAAAACATAAAACATACTGGGAGTTGCAAGAAATGAATCAACGGCTTACGCAAAAAGCCCTCTGGATGGCGCTCGCCACCCTTCCCGCATTCGCCAATGCTGCTGAACCTGCGATAGCCGCAGAAGATGCGGCACAAGATGCCGTGTTGCCGGAGGTGTCGGTATCGGTTTCCAAAGAAGCTGAGGAAAAATTCCGTGCCGATAGTACGTCCGTGGCAACCAAGACTGAGACCGCGCTGCGCGATGTGCCACAATCGGTGAGCGTGGTGACCGAAGAGCTGATCAAATCCCAGCGAGCCTTTAACCTACGTGATGCACTGCGTAACGTAAGCGGTCTTTCCATCGCGGCAGGCGAGGGTGGCCGTACCGGTGACTCGATCACGCTGCGTGGCTATGCCGCCAGTTCCGATATGTATCTTGATGGCGTCAAGGACAACGGCCAATACAACCGCGATACCTTCTTCATCGAGCGTGCGGAAGTGCTGAAGGGTGCTTCCAGCATTATGTTCGGCCGCGGTTCCACCGGTGGCGTTATCAACCAGGTTAGCAAGCAAGCCGACGGCAAGACGCATCTAGAAAGTAACGTCTCTTATGGTACCGATGACTTCAAGCGTGTCACTATCGATGCCGGTACTGCACTCAATGATGTGGTTTCCGTACGCTTGAATGCGCTGTGGCAGGATGCGGACTCGTTCCGCGATGAGAACTACGTCGAACGCGAAGGCCTGGCGCCGTCGATTAAGTTCACCTTCAGCGAGGACACCAGCTTGACGCTGGATTACCTGTATCAGCACGAAAATAGCGCATTCGATTACGGCGTGCCGATGTTCCATGGCCGTCCTGCAGATGTGTCTACTTCGCGTTTTTATGGTTTTAAGGACGATTTGCTGCAGCATTACGTGACCAATATCGCCACCGCGACGCTGAAGCATGCATTTACCGACGACTTCTCGGTGAAGAACACCCTGCGTTACGGCGATTATTACCGCAAGTATCGCAGTCTGATCATCAGTGGTGTCAACCAGACCGCTGCCACGGCGACATTCAGCCAATCGCTGCGCGACAGCCATCAGCAGAACCTCATCAATCAGACCGATTTCGTCTGGACCGCCCCTTTGTTCGGCCTGCCGAATACATTGGCGTTCGGTGCGGAATTTGGCGAGGAAGAGTTTGATTTCCGCCAGAAGAACAGTACCGGCACGCGTACCGTCTCCATCTTTGATCCGGTGTTCGCAGACACTTGGGGTACAGGCCTCGCGAGCAACTTTGGTGGCACACTCAACACCAACCGCCGCGTGCGCGTCAAGACTAGCGCCGCCTACATACAGGACCAATTGGAACTGACCAAGCAGTGGAAAGTCCTGGCCGGGGTGCGTTATGACGATTTCGAGGCTGACCAGACCAATGTGCTGGATGCGGCCGACAATGACTTCGATACTGGCGCCCATGTCTGGAGCCCGCGCGCCGCCGTTATCTGGCAACCGCTGGATACGCATTCGTACTACGTCAGCTACGGCGAATCGTTCAACCCCATCGCGGAACAGTTCTCACTGGTAGACACTGTAAGCGAGGAGAACGTAAAGCCGGAAACCAACCGCAATATGGAAGTGGGCGCCAAGTGGGACCTGCTGGACGGCCGTCTCAGCCTGACTAGCGCGATCTACCGCTTGGAAAAAGATAATGCGCGTTCCACCAATAATGGCATCACCAGCCTGAGCGGCAAGCAGCGCACCGATGGCTTTGAACTGGGTCTGGCGGGCGAGATTGCCAGCAACTGGGATATCTCTGCCGCATATTCATATATGGACGGCGAGGTGGTCGATTCCGCCAATACCACAACGGGTGCGGTAAGCGGTGCGACGAAATCGCTCGAAGGCATGACTTCGCAAAACGTGCCGCGCCACAGCGGTACCATCTGGACTACCTACAAATTCCTGGAAAATTGGGAAGTCGGTGGCGGGGTATATGCGGTAGGTAGCCGCTACACCGACACCGTGGAAGAAGTGAAGCTGCCTGGCTACGTGCGGCTGGATGGCGTGGTGGCATATCACCAGCCGAAGTATGACGTGCAGTTGAACGTGTATAACCTGCTGGACAAGCGTTACTACGAATCCGGCCAGACGCGCAGCGCGCTGCCCGGCGTGCCGTTATCCGGCATGCTGACGCTGACCTTGCATTATTAAAAAACCGGGCGGCTTCGGCCGCCCATAATTTGTTATTGCGCCCGGCCGGCTTTGCTTGCCGGGCTTTTTGACTGGATAGGAACTCATGCTGCTGGTTGTCGATAATGTGCTGGATGCGGAAAAGCTGGCTGAACTCCGCCGCCGCTACGACCAACTGGATTTCGGCGACGGCAGGGCAACGGCCGGCGAGCGTGCGGCCATGGTCAAGCGCAACTTGCAATTGCTCAACGACACACCCGAGCATGCGGCATTGACCGGTGAGGTGCATGCGGTGCTGGCCGGCTGCACGCAGTTTATGTCATCCGCGCTGCCAGTGCAGATCAGCCCGCCGCTGTTTAACCGCTACTTGCCCGGAATGGCGTTCGGCCAACATGTGGACAACGCTATTCGCATCGACGGCGAGGCGCCGCTGCGTGCCGACGTTTCGGCGACCATCATGCTGTCCGATCCGGACGGTTACGAAGGCGGCGATCTGGTGATCGAAGACACTTACGGCGAGCAGCGCATCCGGCTTGCAGCAGGCAGCATGGTGGTTTATCCCTCGTCCAGCCTGCATCGCGTCGAGCCGGTGACAGCCGGGCAGCGCGATGTGATTGTGCTGTGGGCGCAGAGCATGGTGCGGGATATCAGCCAGCGTGCCTTGCTGTTCCGGCTGGACAAGTCGATTCAGGCGCTGCGCGCGCGCGATGCGGCTTGCCCTGAAATCGATGCGCTAATCGCCACGTATCACAACCTGCTCCGCATGTGGGCAGAACTTTAATTTACAGATAAATAAAATCATGGATAAAAAGACCAAGCACGTGCAGCGCGGCAATGTGATCCGCTGGCTGCGCAAAGTACACGGATGGCTGGGGTTATGGGGTGCGGTGCTGGGGCTGCTGTTTGGGCTTTCCGGCATATTGCTCAACCATCGCGCGGTGATGAAGATTCCGGCTGCGAAGATGGAAGAGAGCGAAATCCAGTTGCCGGTGAACACACCTTTGGCGAGCAACAAGGAGTTCGTCCGCTACGTGCAGCAGGCGCTGGATATCCAGCACGAACCTGTGCAACGTAAACCCAAAAAAGGCGAGCAAGCTCCGCGCGATGTCGCCTTCATGGGCAAGGACATGAAGCAGCCGGCGGTATGGAAAACCGAATTCCAGCTGCCGCAGGCGGCGATCAAGGCGGAGTACGTCCCTGGCAACCGCTTTGCGACCGTGGTGCGCGAAGACGCCAACGTGTTCGCCTTCATCTCACGCATGCACAAGGGCACGGGCATGAATGCGGGCTGGATCCTGCTGGCCGACTCGCTGGCCGGCGCGATGCTGCTACTGTCGATCACTGGTGTGCTGCTGTGGACCAAGATGCGCGGTTCGCGCCTGGCGATGGCCGGTTTGATCGGCACCTCGCTGGGACTCACAGTGTTGTTTACGGTGCAATCGCTCTAGGATTGACGCTCTGTCGCGATGAAACATGCATCGCGACAGGGCGTTATAATGCTTGTAATTGTTAATAATTCTCATTAATATTTAAGTGTTGTGGTATCTAAGGAATGCCGTATCGTCCAGCCAGCTTTGTCTGCCCACCCCGGCGGACTGCTAGCCAAAATCTACCCGGTAAAGAAAAGAGCATGATCGTGCCGGAGCACGTCGGCGATGATAGTTATTGGCTAGGCGTGAGTGTCGGCGGAGAGCAGGGGCGCATGCCGGCTGTGGCAACGCGGTTTCGTGAATAGGAAAAAAGGTCGAACGATGCATGCAGAAGCTTGTCCCTATGAATTCCTGGGTCTCATGAAGCCGACCGGCTTTGGAAAGGATCACAAATGAAACAGAAATCGCACGAATGGCTGCCTCTTTCGCAGCATGGGGACTGGACGGTCGAATATTGCCTGGAAGAGCGTTCCGTGCGCTTGCGGCTGGGTGAAGCCAGTATGTATATGGATCGCGATGCCTACCTGCTGCTATGGGCAACGCTGACGGAAGGGCTGGATGCAATGGAGCTGGCGGAAGACGAAGCCAACCGCATTACCGGCATTCTGCTGGATGCAGGGCCGCTGCCCCCCAATTGGTCGCAAACTCGACACTAATCAATCAAGGAGATATCTATATGTCACGTTACACCGGCCCCCGGCTGAGAGTGATGCGCGCGCTCGGCGTCGAATTGCCGGGCTTGTCGCGCAAAAGTACCGAAAATCGACCCAATCCACCCGGCCAGCACGGCGCTTCGGCAGCCCGCCGACGCAAGTCGGACTACGGCATCGCGCTAATCGAAAAGCAGAAGCTGCGTTACAACTACGGCGTCAACGAGCGCCAGTTGCGCCGCCTGATGGTGGATGCGCGCCACACGCACGGTTCTTCCGGTGCCATCCTGTTACAACTGCTGGAGTCCCGCCTCGATAACGTGGTGTTCCGTGCCGGACTGGCCCCAACGCTGATCGCCGCGCGCCAATTGGTCAATCACCGCCATTTCATGCTGAACGGCCGCATCGTCAATATTCCTTCGATGCGCTTGCGCGTCGGCGACGAAATCCAGCTGCGTGAGCGCTCACGCAATATTCCCATGGTGGTTGGCACCATCGCTGAACCTGCGCTGACACGACCAGAATGGTTGAGCTGGGACGACAAAAAGCTGAGTGCCAAGATCACTCGCCTGCCGGAAGCGGACGAAGTGCCGTTCCCCATCGATATCCAACTAGTGGTGCAGTACTACGCAATGCTTGTTTAAGTTTTTGTAATTATTTTGTTTTACAGCCAGCCAGCAGAATGATTTTCATGCCAGCCCGCCAATTTAAAAATTCCACAGGGAGTGTGTTGCATGAAAAAAACGTTCAAACTGCGGCCGCAGTACGCCGCGCTTTTGCTGGCGATTGCCGCTTGGCCGGCCTTCGCAGCCGATGCCGATGCGACTGATACCGCATCGTCTTCCGCCAGCGAAACCACGCTGCCGGAAGTAGCGGTGCAGGCGGATACGGAAAGCGAAAACCGCTATCAGCCGCTGACTACCAAGACAGCTGCCAAAATCGAAGCAGAGCTGCGCGATATTCCGCAGACGGTCAACGTGGTCCCGGAAAAGCTGTTCCAGGACCAGGGCGCTCGCTCGATCAACGACGTGCTACGCAACGTCCCCGGCGTGGGTTTCAGCAACGGCGACGGCCAGCGCGACCAGGTGACCATCCGCGGCTTTAATGCGATCGCCGACCAGTTCATCGATGGTGTGCGCGACGATGCGCTCTATTTCCGCGAGCTGGCCAATATCGAACAGGTCGAGGTGCTCAAGGGACCGGCTTCCGTGCTCTATGGACGCGGCTCTTCCGGTGGCCTGATCAATCGCATCACCAAAAAGCCTACCGATAAGGCGTTCACCGACGTGACCACGACCGTGGGTTCCTGGGCCATGAAGCGCATCGAGGTGGATACCAACCAGCCGCTGGGAGAGGCCGTAGCATTCCGCCTCAATGCTGCCGTCGAGGATTCCGGCAGCTTCCGAGATCAGGGATTCACCGAACGCAACTTCATCGCGCCCTCGGTGCAATTCGATATTTCCGATAAGACCAAGCTGCTGATTCAGGTTGAAAACCTCGAGGACAAGCGCATTACCGACTTCGGCGTGCCGGCTATCAATGGACGTCCGGTGGATGTGGATCCGGGTACTTATTACGGCTCCAGCGACGCGCGTAATGACGACTATACCGAGACCGACGTGCTGTCCGGTGCGGTGACACTGGAGCATCAGTTCAACAATGACTGGAAGCTGAAGAATACCTTCCGCGCCTACGATTACGATCTGAATCGTAACAATACAGTTGTCGACGGGGTAGCTACCAATACGCTAACTGCAATACGCAGACACAGCTTCATCGATCGTCAGGAGCATGGCTATTTCAACCAGACCGACCTTAGCACCAACGTGGATTGGCTGGGCATGAAACATGCGTTGCTATTCGGTATGGAGTTGGGATACCAGGACAAGGATGCGCAGTCAGGTAATTACGCCCTCCCCGGCGACGTAGACTTATTCAATCCGCAATCGGGCAACAACACTGGTGCCAACCGTACAGTGGCTGTCAACACCAATTCCTTAAGTCAAACGGCCGGCTTCTACGTACAGGATTTGGTTACGTTGGCCCCCGAGTGGAAGGCGCTGGTGGGTTTGCGCCATGATCGCTTTGACCAAGTAACGGACAATCTGCTTAATGGCGCGCGCTTAAGCCGTACCGATAACGAATACAGCCCGCGTGCCGGCTTGGTATATCAACCGACGTCCTGGGCCAGCATGTATGCCTCGTATACGAAGTCGTTCCAGCCCTCGCAAGAAACTTTTGCGTTGGCGGCCAACAATACCGAAATTGCGCCTGAGGAAACGACCAATTACGAAGTGGGCGCCAAGCTGGATTTCCTGGGTGGCAATCTTTCCACGATGATCTCGCTGTTCCGTTTGGAACGGACCGACATCAAATCTACTGATCCAGCAACAAACACGGTAATTCCTGTTGGCGAGCAACGTACCGATGGTCTGGAACTGTCGGTAAGCGGCCGTCCGGCGCATGGTTGGGACATCACTGCCGGCTATGCTTTCCTGGATGCCGAAATTACTGATTCTCCCAGCAATCAAGGAGTACGGATTAGTCCGACCGGAACCGCTGGAACCGCTGTGCAGATCCCGCTTGAAGGCAACACTCCCAGCCTGACGCCGCGCCACAGCGCCAACTTGTGGGTAACGCGCCGCTTCGACAACGGTTTCGGCCTCGGCGGCGGCGTGGTGCTGATGGGCGAGCAATACGCTTCCCCCAGCAACGTGGTGAAACTGCCCGGCTATGCACGTGCCGACATGACCGCATTCTACGAAACCAAGAAGTACGAGGTGCGCCTGCTTGTAAACAACATCTTCGATCGTGAATACTTCGTATCTGCCCATGGCTCGGTCGATATCGACAACACTCCCGGCGCGCCGCGCAATGCGCAGCTGTCGCTTAAACTGAAATTCTAGGAAACTTATCATGACAAAAACAAACTGTTTAAAGGCCGCGCTTTTGCTTGCCCTTCTGGCGGCGCTTCCGGCGCAAGCGCATTACATCTGGATCGAGCCGGTCAACGGTGAAGCGCACCTGTGCTTCGGCGAATACGAAAACGCGCTGCGTGAAAAAACCGGCGGCAAGCTGGACAACATTGCGATGCCGGAAGTGCAAATCAACGATGACAAACGCACAGCCGTGGCGGTGCAGCGCAAGGCGGATTACATGGCCATCGCAGCCAAGGTCGGCCAGCCGCTGATTGCCCAGGAAATTACGATGAAAGTAAAAGACCTGCGCAAAAACAACATCGGTATCGTCAAGCCAATGTATTACACGCGCTTTGCGTCGGCCGAGGCCGAGGGTGCATCGGCGCTGGCGCTTGACATCCAGCCGCTGGGCAAGGGGCGCGTGCGCGTCAGTCTGCATGGCAAACCGCTGGCGAAAGCCAAACTGAACATTTTTGCTCCCAACCAGTGGGTGCGGGAATATGAAACCGATGCCAATGGCGAAGCTGCCATCGATACGCCCTGGCCCGGCTTGTATGTCGTGGAAGTCGTGCATGTCGAATCGGTCAAGGGCGAGTATCAGGGCGATGCCTATGAAGGCGTCCGTCATGTCGGCACATTGAGTTTTGAGCGTTGATTAATTAGGAGAGCATTGACGTCCCTGACGTAATACGGCGTATTCATCGTCAGTTCATGTTGCTCCTTTGAAAGCTGCCGATTGGCAGCTTTCTTTTTTAGGTTTACATTACGCCGATGCAATGCCATAAGCCAAGGGGTGAATAATGAATCAGAAAATGCTTGAATACCTCGGAGAACATGCGGAAAAGTACCCCAAAAGTCTTGAGCAGCAATTTCCGCATGTATTTCAAAAACTCGTCGAACTATGGGGCACCACCGATATGCGGCCCTATTTCGATGAGCTGATCATGAGCAACCGCCCGAACCGGCACGGCTTTCCGCCTGAAGCGGTGACTGAAATCTGGGCACTCAGCAAAGTCTATTCGACCCTGCATCCCGAACATGAGCCGCCTGAGGGCATCTCGACATTCGGCGACATCTGGAACGCGGACGTCGATGCCGCCCGCGATAGCTGGAAGCAACAGCAGGCTGTTGAAAAAGAGCAGCCCACCGAGAAAAAGTCCGACAGCTGAGGTACGAGGCCGCCGTTTCTCGCGGGGCGGGTGGCGATTTGTTAAACTGCGGGTATTCATGAAAAGGAGCCTGCAGCATGGCCACTCCTCGCAAAACCAATTCTTCCCGTAAAACCGCTTCTCCTCGCCAATACCCGATTAATGCCGAACAGCACTCCATCGGCAAGTCGCTGGCGAACCACCTGATTTACACCAGCGGCCGGCACGCCGAAGCCGCAACCACGCGCGACTGGTACGAAACCTCCGCCCACACCGTGCGCGATCACCTGATCGAACGCTGGGTGGAAACCGTTGAAAACTATTACGACAAGGACCCGAAGCGGGTCTATTACCTCTCGCTGGAATTCCTGATCGGCCGCATGCTTTCCAACGCGGCGCTTAACCTCGGCATCGACAGCCAGGTACGCGACAGCTTGCACGCACTGGGCCAGAACATGGAAGCGGTGGCTGATATGGAAACCGATGCTGCGCTCGGCAACGGCGGCCTCGGGCGGCTGGCAGCATGTTTTCTCGATTCGATGGCGGCGCTGGACTTGCCCGGCATGGGCTACGGGATCCGCTATGAATACGGCATGTTCAACCAGCACATCGAAAACGGTCAGCAGGTCGAGCACCCGGACAACTGGCTGCGTTACGGTAATCCTTGGGAATTCCAGCGGCCGGAACGCTTGTACCCCGTCAAGTTCTACGGCCACGTGGTTGAATTCCAGGCACAGGATGGCAGTGTCGAGCAGCACTGGGTCGATTGCGAAACCGTGATGGCGATGGCTTACGACATGCCAGTGCCGGGCTACAGCACCGAAACGGTCAACAACCTGCGCCTCTGGTCGGCCAAGGCCACGCGCGAATTCAACCTCGACTCCTTCAATGCCGGTGATTACGTCGGAGCGGTAGAAGACAAGACCAGCACCGAGAATCTGTCCAAGGTGCTGTATCCCAACGACGCTTCAGTGATGGGCCGCGAGCTGCGCTTGCGTCAGCAGTATTTTTTCGTGTCGGCTTCCATCCAGGACATCTTGCATCGCTTTACCCAGGAGCATGATTCCAATTGGGAGTTGCTGCCGGAAAAGATTGCCATCCAGCTCAACGACACGCACCCGGCCATTGCCGTGGCGGAGATGATGCACGCGCTGGTGGATGTTTACCGTTTGAAATGGGAGCGCGCCTGGAACCTGACCACGCGTATCTTCGCCTACACCAACCACACGCTGATGCCCGAGGCGCTGGAAACCTGGCCGGTGGAGATGTTCGAGCGCGTGCTGCCGCGTCACCTGGACATCATCTACAAGATCAACTACCACTTCCTGCATGACGTGAATCACCGCTTCCCGGGCGATACCGAACTGCTGGCGCGCGTATCCATCATTGACGAAGAGCACGGCCGCCGCGTGCGCATGGCGCATCTGGCGGTGGTTGGCAGCCACACGGTCAACGGCGTTGCGGCGATCCATAGCGATCTGCTGAAAACCACGCTGTTCGCGGATTTCAACCGCATTTTTCCCGGCAAGATCATCAACGTCACCAACGGCATCACGCCGCGCCGCTGGCTGAACCAATGCAATCCGGGGCTGACCGAACTGATCGCTTCGCGCATCGGTACCGATTTCATCAAGGATCTCTCGCAGCTCGAAAAGCTCGCGCCGTTTGCCGACGATGCCAAGTTTCGCAAGCTGTTCATGCAGGTCAAGCAGGCCAACAAGCTGCAATTGGTGGAGCGCATCGACCAGCGTCTGGGCATGAAGATCGATCCGGAGTCGCTATTCGACGTGCAGGTAAAGCGCATCCACGAATACAAGCGCCAGCTGCTCAATGTGCTGCACGTGATTACGCTGTACAACCGCATCCGCGCCGGCCAGACCGAAGGCATGGTGCCGCGCACCGTGATTTTTGCCGGCAAGGCGGCGCCGGGTTACCGCATGGCCAAGCTGATCATCCGCCTGATTCTCGACGTAGCCGGCATGGTCAACCGTGATCCCGCCATCAACGGCTTGCTCAAGGTGGTTTTCTTGCCGAATTACGATGTGTCGTCGGCGGAGCGCATTTTCCCCGCCAGTGATCTTTCCGAGCAGATTTCTACCGCCGGCACCGAGGCCTCGGGCACCGGCAACATGAAGATGGCGCTCAACGGCGCGCTCACCATCGGCACGCTGGACGGCGCCAACATCGAGATCAAGGAAGAGGTCGGCGAGGACAACATCTTCATCTTCGGCCTGACCACGCAGCAAGTCGCTGAGCTGCGCGCGCGCGGCTACAATCCGTGGGAGTACTACAACGCCAACGCAGAATTGAAACAGGCGCTGGACATGATCGCCGAAGGATTCTTCTCGGTGGAAGAGCCGGAACGTTACCAGCCGATATACGAAACCCTGACCTGGAACGGCGATTACTACCTGCTGCTCGCCGACTATGCCAGCTACGTGAAAACGCAGGAAGACGTCAGCGCCCTATACCGCAACAAGGACGAATGGGCGCGCCGCGCCATCCTCAATGTCGCGCGTATGGGCAAGTTCTCCAGCGATCGCACCATCCGTGAATACGCGCAAAAGGTGTGGGGCGTGCAGCCGGTGGAGCGATGAGCCACGTGATTCGGGAGAGAGCCATGAAAACGCTCGCTGCAGTTTTTGCGATGTTTCTTTTCATCGGTCAGGCAAATGCAGTTGAACTGGCCGACCTCAGTAACCGTGAAGCCGCCGCGGGCCTGAAGGATGCGCTGATTCAGGCCTCCGGCGCTGCCGTCGGCAAGCTCGGTGTCACCGACGGTTTTTTCAAGAATCCCAAGGTCAAGATTCCATTGCCCAATTCGCTCAAGAAAGCCGAAAAGGCCATGCGCTACTTCGGTATGGGCAAGCAAGCCGACGAGCTGGTGCTGCGCATGAACCGCGCCGCCGAAACCGCCGTGCCCGAAGCTAAGCCGCTGCTGATCGATGCCGTCAAGAAAATGAGCGTACAGGACGCGAAGGACATCCTCACCGGTGCCGACGATGCCGCCACGCAATATTTCAAGAAGGTTACTTCAACTGCATTGACGGCCAAGTTCCTGCCCATGGTCAAGGAAGCCACGCAGGACGTGCAACTCGCCCAGCAATACAACAAATTCGCCGAGACCGGCATGCAGTACGGGCTGGTGAAAAAGGATCAGGCCAATCTGGAACAGTACGTCACGCAGAAAACGCTGGACGGGCTTTACCTGATGATGGCGGAGGAGGAGAAGGCGATTCGCAAGGATCCGCTCGGCGCCTCTACCAATCTTATAAAGAAGGTATTCGGCGCGATCAATTAATAAGGAAGTTCTGAAAAGGTCCTTCGACGAGCTCAGGACGAACGACAGCTGCTTGATTCCGTTCGTGATGAGCTGTTCGACAGTGCTCACGACAGGCCTGTCGAACGCTCTCCTGAGCGAAGGCGAAGGGCACGGACGGAATCACTTAACAGAGTTTCCTTAAATTACTTCACATACCAATCGATGCTGACGATGTGATTGATATTCACCAACATCCGACCCTTCTTGTCCGGGTTGTTGGATAACCCGACCTTGATAAAATTATCGGCGACGTTCTCCACGTCGCCTGCCATGCGGAACGATTCGCCGTTGGTCAGGCGTATCGTCGCTTCCGCGCCGGCAATTTCCTTGTTTAGTTCGCTTGCGAGATCAGACATGATTGCTCCTTGAAGTGATCGGGCGGAATGCCTGAGAAAGGGGCATGGTAACTGAATGGTATGTGGGTCGGTAATGGCTAATGCAGAAAATGGGTGGAGTTATTGTTAATGACTCCGACTCCATTTGTTTACGCAAGTATCCGCTGGGGGCAAGTACCATTTTGATTAATAAGGTATTTGGGGGCGCTTAGTCAATAACAGAGAAAGGAATGCCTTTTCTAAATTATGGGGTTTTATTAAATGGAATATTCTTGATAGTTTCGGTAAACATAAATCCGACAGAATTGTTACGTATTAGCTCTTGAACACTGCTTAGAAGAATTGTGACAGCAAAATTATTCGACTGAATTATTCGCATAACTACTTCGTCCACCTCTCCATCCCAGGCTTCATTCGTTAATGGATGACAAATGACTCCTCCTCCGTGTACAAAGCCATTACGAATATCGTAGAACTCACGTAACTTTTTCTTCAGTATTGCTTTTTCTTTATCACTCAAGACTAACAAATTTGAAATTCGGTTATTTAGATATTGAAAAGAGCTGCCATGAGGGGTATCAAAGACTGCCTCTAAAGCACTAGCAATCCAGAGAGTCGCTTCGGGCTCAAAAAATTCGCGGCGAGATAGATGAAGGAGTGAAAACAATGCTCTTTCAATATTCGTTTTGGCTACTTGCCGGAAACCAATGTTATGCCGCCGGTACCATTCCAGTACATTCTCAAAAGGTTGAAAACCAACTTTTAGCCACGCTGATTGTTGAGCCTCATGCCAAGCACTTTCAAACAAATATTCACTAAGCTCGAGCTCGGTCTGTGCAAACACATCTTTCGTGGGATCAAGTTTTGGTACCCTGATATAGGATCGATACAAGTTAAAACATCCCGGAGTCGCTAAATTAGCTAGCAGGAATAATTCATATAGAAAATGCTCTAAAAGATCATTGCCAGTCCAGAGTCTAAAATGCTCAGAATTCTCTTCAAACTCAACCATTGCTTGACAAACAAGCTTGTTAGCAAAGAAGTTTGGATTTTCAGTAATAGTCTTGCTTATGACATCTGGAGGTTGTGAGTAGAGCTCAGCAAGCTTACGAGCGTAAGTTTCTGCAGGTGACCAATCAATGTATATTGTGATTTTCCCGTGGGACGATGTTAGGTCGCTTTGAGAGTAATATTTGACTATACCTTGCCAAGTGGCTAAATCTGCTGAAGATGTTATTTCTTCATATCCTCCAAAGCTTCTGGAAGTATTTAGAATAATGTCAAAGTTATTTTTCTGAGCCATATCAATTGTTAGGTCGCTAATTTCATTGAGAAGGCCAATCTAGGATTTATAGTTGAATATAGCCTAATTTTTAGGTGCTAGTTGAGCAGAGCAATAATCAAATTTGATGAAAGCTGCAATTCGACTTTCTGCTAAAATTCATCCTTTTGCGTACGCCTGAATTCTCATGCTCCGTCTCCGTGGTAGTGCCGCCCTTTCCCCGTTTCGTCTCGATAAAATTCTGGCCGCGCTGAAAATTGCCGCGCCGCGTATTTCGCATCTTTATGCCGAGTTCTGGCACTTTGCCTGGAGCGAAGGAGACTTGTCTGCCGCGCAGCAGGAAACGCTGCAAAAAATCCTGACCTACGGCCCCAAGCTGGCCGAGGAAACGCCGAGCGGCGAGCTGTTCCTGGTGGTGCCGCGTCCCGGCACGATTTCGCCGTGGTCCTCGCGTGCGACCGACATTGCGCGTCATTGCGGACTCGAAAACATGCAGCGACTGGAGCGGGGCATTGCCTTCTATGCCGCCACATCCGATGGCAAGCCACTGGCCGAGGATGAGAAGCGCGCGCTCAAGGCCCAGATCCACGACCGCATGACGGAAGCGGTGTTCGGCAGCCTGGACGATGCGGAAAAGCTGTATCACGAGGCGCAGCCGGCGCCGTTGTCCACGGTGGATATCCTTGGCGGCGGCAAGGCGGCGCTGGTCGCGGCCAATGCCGACATGGGGCTGGCGCTGTCGCCGGATGAAATTGACTATTTGGTGGAGAATTTCACGCGCATCGGCCGCAACCCGACCGATGTCGAGCTGATGATGTTCGCGCAGGCCAATTCCGAGCACTGCCGCCACAAGATTTTCAATGCCGACTGGGTGATCGACGGTGTTACCCAAGCGCAATCGCTGTTCGGCATGATCCGCAACACGCACAAGCTTCACCCCGGCAAGACCGTGGTCGCTTATTCCGACAACGCCTCCATCGTGCAGGGCGAGAAGACCAAGCGTTTCTACCCGCAGGCTGACGGCCGCTACGGCTACATTGAGGAAGACATGCACTTCCTGATGAAAGTCGAAACGCACAACCACCCGACCGCGATTTCCCCGTTTGCCGGCGCGGCCACCGGCGCGGGCGGCGAAATTCGCGACGAGGGCGCGACCGGCTGCGGTTCCAAACCCAAGGCGGGTCTGGCCGGCTTTTCCGTTTCCAATCTGAATATCCCCAACTTCCAGCAGCCTTGGGAAAACGATTACGGCAAGCCGGGGCGCATCGCCTCCGCATTGCAGATCATGATCGATGGCCCGCTGGGCGGCGCGGCGTATAACAACGAATTCGGCCGTCCCAACATCGCCGGGTATTTCCGTACCCTGGAAATCGAATCGGCGGGTGAAGTGCGCGGCTACCACAAACCCATCATGCTGGCGGGCGGCGTAGGCAATATCTCCGCCAAGCATTCCAAAAAGCACCCGATTCCCGGCGGTGCCGCACTGATCCAGTTGGGCGGCCCGGCAATGCTGATCGGCCTCGGCGGTGGCGCGGCGTCCAGCATGGATACCGGCGCCAATACCGAAAACCTCGACTTCGACTCCGTGCAGCGCGGCAACCCGGAACTGGAACGCCGCGCGCAGGAAGTGATCGACCGCTGCTGGCAGCTGGGCGACGACAACCCCATCCTGGCGATTCACGACGTGGGCGCGGGCGGGCTTTCCAATGCCTTCCCGGAACTGGTGAACGACGCCGAGCGCGGCGCGCGTTTTCATATGCGCGACATTCAAAACGAAGAGCCGGGCATGAGCCCGCGCGAACTCTGGTGCAATGAGTCGCAAGAGCGCTACGTGCTGGCGGTCGCCAAGGCTGATCTGGCGCGTTTTGCCGAAATTTGTGAACGCGAGCGCTGCCCGTTTGCAGTGGTCGGCGAGGCGACCGAAGAGCGCCATTTGACCGTCGAAGACAGTCATTTCGCCAACAAACCGGTGGATATGGACCTCTCCGTGCTGCTGGGCAAGCCGCCCAAGATGACGCGCGACGTGAAGCACGAGCCGCGCAAGCTGCCGGCTTTCGACACCGCCGATCTCGACCTGGAAGAAGCCGCACACCGCGTGCTGCGTTTGCCGGGCGTGGCCGACAAGACTTTCCTCATTACCATTGGCGACCGTACCGTGACCGGGCTGATCGCACGTGACCAGATGGTCGGCCCGTGGCAGATCCCGGTGGCGGATGTGGCGGTGACTCTTGCAGGGTACGAAACCTATAGCGGCGAAGCCTTTGCCATCGGTGAAAAAGCCCCGCTGGCGCTGATCGACGCCCCGGCTTCCGGTCGCATGGCAATCGGTGAATCCCTCACCAACATTGCTGCCACAGCGATTGCCGACATTTCCGAGCTCAAGCTTTCCGCCAACTGGATGGCCCCCGCCGGCCACCCGGGCGAAGACGCCGCATTGTACGACACGGTGAAGGCGGTCGGCATGGAGCTGTGCCCGCAGCTCGGCATCAGTATCCCGGTCGGCAAAGACTCCATGTCGATGAAAACGGTGTGGGACGAGCAGGGCGAGAAAAAAGCCGTCACCGCGCCGATTTCGCTGGTGGTGTCCGCGTTCGCGCCGGTCACCGACGCACGCAAGACTTTGACGCCGCAATTGCGCACCGATCTCGGCGATACGCAACTGATTGTCATCGATCTCGGCCAGGGAAAGAACCGCCTGGGCGGTTCGGCACTGGCGCAGGTGTACGGCGCGACCGGTAATGTCGCGCCGGACGTGAACGATGCCGCGCTGCTGAAGAACTTCTTTACCGCAATCCAGCAACTGAACGCCGACGGCAAGCTGCTGGCTTACCATGACCGTTCCGATGGCGGTTTGTTCGTGACGCTGGTGGAAATGGCCTTTGCCGGCCACTGCGGTTTCCGTGTCGATATCGGCGCGCTGCCGGGCCATGTGACCGACATCCTGTTCAACGAAGAGTTGGGCGCAGTGATCCAGGTGCGCGATGGCGATGCAGCCGCTGTTGTGGCGAAGCTGAGTTCGCTGCTGCCCAATTGCATGCATGCGCTGGGTCGCGTCACCGACGGCGTCACGTTGGCCTTTACCTGCAACGGCATGCCGCTGCTGGAGCAAAACCGCGTCGAGCTGCACCGCATCTGGTCGAGCACTACTTTCCATATGCAATCCATGCGCGACAACCCAATCTGCGCGCAGCAAGAGCACGACCGCATTCTGGACGTCGCCGACCCCGGCCTGCATGCACAGCTCACTTTCGACCTAAGCGACAACGTCGCCGCGCCTTACATCAGCACCGGCAAGCGCCCCAGGATGGCGATCCTGCGCGAGCAGGGCGTCAACGGCCAGGTGGAAATGGCGGCCGCGTTTGACCGCGCCGGGTTCGAGGCGACCGACGTGCACATGAGCGACGTGATTTCCGGCCGAATTTCGCTGAAAGACTTCAACGGCCTCGTGGCCTGCGGCGGTTTCTCCTACGGCGACGTGCTGGGCGCGGGCGAGGGCTGGGCCAAGTCCATCCTGTTCAACCCGCGCGCCCGCGACGAGTTCTCGGCGTTCTTCCAGCGTGGCGACAGTTTCGCGCTGGGCGTGTGCAACGGCTGCCAGATGATGAGCAACCTGCATTCCATCATTCCGGGTGCCGAGCATTGGCCGCATTTCGTGCGCAACAAGTCGGAACAGTTCGAAGCACGTTACGCGATGGTGGAGATCATGGAATCGCCTTCGCTATTCTTCTCCGGCATGGCCGGCAGTCGCATGCCGATTGCCGTGGCGCACGGTGAGGGCTTTGCGGAATTTTCTTCGACAGCCGCGGTCGAATCCGCGCTGGCTGATAAACTGGTCAGCGTGCGTTTTGTCGATAACCACGGGCGGGCGACGGAAACCTATCCGTTCAACCCCAACGGTTCGCCGCAAGGCATTACCGGCTTGACCACGCGCGATGGGCGTTTCAGCATCATGATGCCGCATCCGGAACGGGTTTTCCGTACCGTGCAGCATTCATGGCATCCTGAGGGTTGGGGTGAGGATGGCCCGTGGTTGCGGATGTTCCGCAATGCACGGAAGTTTGCAGGATAATTTTTATAATTAGCTGGAGAAAACATGAAACTGGTTAAGGCACTGATTCTGAGTTTGGCACTGGCAGCACCGCTCTCCGCGATGGCTCTCGACGGCGATCAGCAAGTCGAATATACCGAAGCGCTGGGCAACGGCAATGTCAAGGTAGTACAAAAATACCTGGACAACGGCGTGAACGTTAACGATCAATATTTCGCCTGGTCCGCGCTGCAAATCGCCGCCAACAAGGGTCAGCTGGAAGTGGTGAAGCTGCTGGTCGAGAAGGGTGCCGACATGAACTATAAGCATCCGATCACCAAGATGACGGCGCTGGCACTGGCCGCGGTAGACGGCTACAGCGATGTCGTGTCTTACCTGCTTTCCAAGGGTGCCGATCCCAACATCAAGCTGCGCGGTAATGTATCCATCGTCCGTGTGGTGCGCGATGAAGGTAACACCGCTATGGTCGACCTGCTGATCAAAGGCGGCGCCAAGGATGACGGCTGCAAAGACGGCAAGTGCTTCTAAACAAAAATTGATGTAAGACTCAAATGTAGTCTTTCCGACTGGGAGGTGGGGTGAGACGGTGCGTATCCATGGCTGTGCTGCTATGGCTGGCCTGCTACACGCAGGTGGCACTGGCCGATCCTCATCTTCGCGTGCTGGCGGCCTCCTGCGCCGCCTGTCACGGCACGAATGGCAATAGCGTCGGCGGAACCCCGGTTCTGGCCGGCCTGGCGCCGGACTATTTCATTACGCAAATGCAGGCGTTCCGTTCAGGAATGCTTCCTTCCACGGTCATGCATCGCCATGCAAAAGGGCTGACCGAAGCGGAAATCAATCAACTCGCCGAGTATTTCGCCGCCCAACCGCGGCATTCGGCAATCATTCTCCCGAAAGCCGAAACGCCGTGACCGCGCGTCGCGACTTTCTCAAACTGCTTGCAGCCAGTGCCGCGCTAGGCGCTGTTCCCCGCCTGGCTTGGGCGAACCAACCCAGAGGCCGCGTGGTGATTGTCGGCGGCGGTTATGCCGGGGCAGCGGCTGCAAAATATTTAAGAATGTGGGGCGGTGATCGGCTGGATATCGTGCTGGTCGAGAAAAGCCCGGCGTTTATTTCCTGCCCGCTCAGCAACCTAGTGCTGGGTGGCAGCAAAACGATAGACGAGCTGACGTTCGGGTTTTCCGGGTTGGATCGGTATGGGGTACGCCGCGTGCAGCAAGAAGTGGTCAGCATCGACCCCGAGCTTCGCACGGTTGCCTTGTCGAACGGAGAAACGCTGGCCTACGACCGGCTGATCGTCGCTCCCGGCATCGATTTCATCTGGGAAAGGTTGCCAATGCTGGAAAGCGCAGCCGCGCAACAAGCTGTGCCGCATGCCTGGAAAGCCGGCGAACAGACGGTGAACCTGCGCCGCCAGCTGGAAGCGATGCCGGACGGCGGTACGTTTGTGATGACGGTACCCAAAGCGCCTTACCGCTGCCCGCCGGGTCCATACGAGCGCGCCAGCCAGGTGGCTTTCTATTTCAAGCAGCACAAGCCGCGCTCCAAAGTCATCGTGCTGGATGAAAACCCGGAGATCGTCTCGAAGAAGGGCCTGTTTACCAGAACCTGGGCCGACATGTATCCGGGGATAGTGGATTACCGGCCCAACAACGCGCTGATCGAAATCGATGTCGCGACGCGCAACGTAAAAACGGAGTTCGAGGCGGTTCAGGCCGATGTGCTCAATGTGATTCCGCCGCAGCGCGCCGGCAAGCTGGCGCAGACGCTGGGCGCGGCGAATATCGACCGGCGCTGGTGCGAAGTGGATTTCCTGACTTACGAATCCCGGGTGGTCCCGGGCGTTCATATCATCGGCGATGCCGTGGCGGCAGCGCTGCCCAAGTCAGCGCACATGGCGACTTCGCAGGCCAAGGTGTGCGTTTCGGCGATTGTTTCCTTGATGACAGGCGAGGCTCCCGATCCGCAGCCGGTTTTCGCCAATACCTGTTACAGCTTTGTCAGCGACACAATGGCCATGCACGTGGCGAACGTCTATCGTTTCGATGCATCAAAGAAAATGATGGTGTCGGCGGAAGGCGGCGGTGTTTCCGACCGGCCGAGCGAACAAGAAGGCAATTACGCGCAGTGGTGGGCCAAGAATATCTGGAGCGATGTATTGAAATGACAGTACGGCCGTTGACCTTGCTTTGTTGGTTTTTGGCGTTGGTCCCGATGGCGCAGGCCGAGTTGGCCTCACCCATTCCGCAGCAGGTTAATCCAGCCTTGCAGTTGAAGCTGCCCGAAGGATTCAAGGCCGAGGTGTTCGCGAGCATACCTGCCGAAAGCGCCGGTCCTTTCCAGGGGCCGCGCTTCATGACCTTCGGGCCGGACGGGAATCTGTATCTATCCCTCGGCCTCAACAACAAGGTCGTTATGCTTCCCGACCGGGACAAGGATGGCAAGGCGGACTCGGTCGTAACGGTGTCCGATAAGTTGAATGGGCCGCAAGGACTGGCGTTTGTCGACAACATGCTTTACGTCGCCAACCAGGACGGCGTCGTACGCCTGGAACCGCGCGACGGAAAATGGCCGGCGGCGAGTGTCACGCCCATCATCAACAATTTGCCGGCGGGCGGGCACACGCTGAAGACTCTGCGCGTCGGGCCGGACCGGCACTTTTACATCAATGTCGGCTCCAGCTGCAATGTGTGCGACGAAAACGACCCATTGCGCGCGACCATGCTGCGCTACACGCTGGAAGGCAAACCCGCCGGGGCGTTGGTGACGGTAGGCCGGCACGCGTCGTCGCCGATCTGGGCCAGGGGATTGCGCAATACGCAAGGTTTCGCATGGCAGCCGGGGACGGGCGCGATGTATGCGACCAACAACGGTTCCGATATGCGCAGCGGTACCAAGGGCGGCAAGCCTGACGACGATCTGCCGCCGGAGCATTTCAATCGTCTGGAAGCGGGCAAGCATTACGGCTGGCCGTATTGCTGGGGCGAGCGGGTTACGGATCCCAATTTCCCCGGCCCGGATGGCTTTTGCAAAGGTGTCGAGGCGCCGGCAATTACTTTTACTGCGCACTCGACGCCTGTCGGTATGAGTTTTCTCGACAAGGCCAGCGTTCCGACCGATTACCGCGACGATGCCCTGGTTGCGCTGCATGGCTCGTGGAATCGCAGTGTACCCTCCGGATACAAGCTGGTGCGCGTGCATTTCGAGCAAGGCAAGCCGGTCCGGGTGAGCGATTTTGCGACCGGTTGGCTGCGGGGCGATGATGCTTGGGGCCGTCCGGTAGATGTGATTGTCGGGCCGGCGGGCGATGTTTACGTGTCGGATGACCGGGCCGGATTGATATACCGTATTACTTACAAGGAACTGAAATGAAGTCTGTTATCGCTGCGTTATTACTGGGATTGGCTGGCATTCATGGCGTGCATGCCGAAGAGGCCAAGCCCGATCTGTTGATGATCATCGAAGCCAATGAATACGAGCACGAGGTGCGTCTCGGTTTTGTGCCGCACTATATCGTCTGGGCGCGTAAGGGTCCGGCGCTGGAGAGGGCCGCGCGGCAAGCGTTCGGCCCGAGCTTCAGCGATATCGGCATGTGCAAAAGCAACGAAAATGCCGATGCCGTGGTCTGGCTGCAGTCGTACCTGAGCTACAACCCGATGATGATGACGTATTACGCCAAGGTGACGGCGCGTCTGTATCGGTCGGACGGCAAGTTGCTCGAGACCTTTACCGCGACCGGAACGTCCAAGGATTTCTACGGCTCGCGCCTGATCGAAACCTATGTGCAAACCGCTTACGACCGCGCGATGCAGGATATCGCCGCGCAGTTCACGGCAAATAGCGCAGCGCAACAGGGGATAGACCGCACTGCACCCATGTCGCCTTGCGCGCTGGTGACCTTGGTCCCGAAACTTTGATTGGAGAAAAAATGATGTTCAACAAAAATAAACTGGCTTTTGCGCTTTCCCTGCTGTTTTCCGTGGCCGTCCAAGCGGCCGAGCCGCAGAAGGTCACCGGACTGCAATCGCCGGAGTCGGTGGTAGTCGGTGCCGATGGGCGTATTTACGTCTCGGAAATCGGCGAGTTCGGCAAGGACGGCGACGGCAAAATCAGTGTCATCGACGCCCAGGGCAAGCTGCATGCCTTTGCTACCGGTATGGATGACCCCAAGGGTCTCGCCTTTTTCGGCAACGATTTATATGTGGCCGACAAGACGCGCATGCTCAAGGTCAGCATCGACGGCAAGTGGACAGTCTTTGCCGCGGCCGATGCTTTTCCCGTGCCGCCGCAATTCCTGAACGACGTGGAAACGGATAGCCAGGGCAATGTCTACGTGACGGACAGCGGCGATCTCAAAGGCAAGGGCGGCGCGATTTATCGCCTCAACAAGAACGGCAAGGTGACGCGCGTCGCCGGCGATCACGTCCAGCAGGTGCAGGGACCCAACGGTTTGCTGATGGATGGTCGCGGAGCGCTGCTGGAAGTCGATTTCGTTTCCGGCATCCTGTACCGCATCAAATTGCGCACCGGTGAAATGGAAAAGGTTGCCGAAGGTTTCGGCGGCGGCGATGGCATAGTGCGCGGCCCCGGCGGCGTGCTGTACGTCAGCGACTGGAAAAACGGCAAGGTATACGCGGTGAGCAAGAAAGGCGAAGTTTCACTGCTCAAGGATGGCTTTCAGGCTGCTGCGGATATCGGCCTCAGTCAGGACGGCAAATATGTGTTGGTGCCGGATATGAAGGCAGGTGAGCTGGTGTGGCTGCCGGTGAAGTAACGGTCGGCCTAGCTATTGTTGCGTTTTATTGAATTCGCGACGGGCGTTAGTCGTTTAAAACGTTACCTCGACCACCCCCGCGCTGCGGGCGATTCCCTTGACGAGTTGTCCGGAACGGGTTTTGACCGTGACGACCTGGCCGGCAGTAGCATTGCCCATGGCCTGGCCTTCCGAGGTCACGGTAAATCCGTTGCCTTTCGCGGTCAGTTGGACCGACTGGCCTTGCCGGATGACGTTCGCGGCGCGCAGCATTTCCGCGCGCAGCACTGTGCCGTTGGCGATGGGGGCCACCACGGTGCGGCCTGCGACCTGGTCCAGCGAGGTGAGTGCGCTTCCGGCGAAACGGGTGATGTCGCGCGTCTCCAGAGCGATATCGTCCGGTTGCACCTGTTGCCCGCTGGTGATCGGCCGAACCGCGACCAGCACCTGATTGCTTACCTTGATCTGCACCGGCACATAAAGCGACCAGCTTTCGGGCGCCAGGCAACGCACGCCTACGCTGCTATTGCCCCATAGCCGGCTGCCGCTGGGAAGATAAGGCTGCAACTGCGTGCATTTCGTTAGATTGAGACGGGAATCGATGCGACTGACGGTGACGGTATATTCCCCGGGCAGACTGGCAGTTTTTTCCTTTACGAATGCTTCCGCGGACTTCTGGATAGCTGGTAGCGACTGCAATTCCTGCGCGTATGCGCCAGCGGAAAAAGCAAGCTGGATCAATATGTAAAATGAACTGAAGAGGCGCATTGATATCAACTATCTGCAGGAAACTGTAATAGAATCGAGAACCCGATTGATTGTAATGGATTCCAATAAAAAACGTATCTCAAACGTTCTTTAGCCCGAGTATCTTCTGAAATGCAAAGCCCTACGACTCCCATCGATATCGCCCGGCAGGCGCTCAAGCAACTCGCTACCAGCAAGATTGCACCGACGCCGGACAACTTCCGCAAGGTGTATGACGAGATTGCCGGTATCCAGTCCGAAGATGAGTCGGTCGGGCTTGCCAAAGCCCTGGAACGTGTCCTCAAGGACGCTGGCAAGCAGCGGCCAAAATACCTGAAAACGGTGCAGGCCCTGAATGCCGCTATCGGCAAGCATGACTGGAAGGAAACGGAAAACCAGCTGCGCGAATTGTTGCCCCCCGGTGCGGGCGGGGGCTGGGGCACATCAATTCGTAGCCTCATCAGGCAGCTCGAAGCCAGCCACAAGGGATTGACGACCAGCAAGAAAAAAGAAGGGCTGGAACGTGTGCTGGTCAATTTCGAAAACGACCCCGACCAGCTATTGCTGAAAATTCAAGCCTTGGTCGCCTCCTGGGGCGGCGGTACGGCCATGGATCGATCCGGTGGTGAAGAGCCTGCACAGGAGGTTTCGGCCGGAATGCCTGGGCCGGAGGAAGGCGTTGCCTTGGGCGGCGCCGCATCGGCGGGGCCGCTGGCGCTGCTATGGCGCGATCTCCTGGTCAAGACGCTGGAAGTCGGCCTGCTGTCGCAACTCAAATACATTCCCGAACTCGCGCGCGGCGCCGAAGTGCTGCTGGAACAGGCGCGTCGTGCGCATACCGAAAAAGAAGTTCTCAAGCTGACCGAGGCATTCAAGGGCTATTGGTACAAGCTCGAAATGCATACTGATGCACAATTCCGACTGCACGAAGAGCTGCTGCACTTGTTGCGGCTGCTGGTCGACAACATGGGCGAACTGGTGGTGGACGACAAATGGCTGTCGGGGCAGACCGCGATCATCCGCGACATTATCTCCAAGCCGCTCGACATCGAGGTGTTGTACGACGCCGAAAGTGGCCTGAAGGAGCTGATCTTCAAGCAGGGCAAGCTCAAGCACGGGCTGGCCGAGGCCAAGGACACGTTGAAGCAGATGGCAAGTACATTCGTCGAGCGGCTGTCCGAAATGACGCGGCATACCGGCGAATATCATCAGAAAATCGAAGGCTACCAGCAGCAGATCAGCTCCACCGAGGATATTACCGAGCTGAATGTCGTGCTCGACCGCCTGATGCATGACACGCGCGCGATGCAGCTCGACGCGATCCGCTCGCATGAAGACTTCAAAGAAACCCAGAAAAAGGTCGAGGAGGCCGAACGGCGCATACGCGAGCTGATGACGGAGCTGGACCAGGCGAGCGAAATGGCGCATAACGACTACCTGACCGGCGCGCTCAACCGCCGCGGCATGAACGAGGCGCTGGAGCGCGAATTCAGCCGCTCGGATCGTGCCGCGACCAGGCTTTGCCTGGCGATCATGGATATCGACCATTTCAAGAAGCTGAACGACAGCCTGGGGCACGAGGCGGGCGACGTCGCCTTGACGCATCTGGCCAGGGTGACCAAGTCGGCATTGCGTCCCACTGACGTGCTGGCGCGCTACGGCGGCGAGGAGTTCGTCATCATCCTGCCTGAGACCGATCTCGAGGAAGGCAAGCGGGTCATGGCGCGCGTGCAGCGCGAGCTGACCAAGAGTTTCTTTCTGCACAATAACGAGCGTGTGCTGATCACCTTCAGCGCCGGCGTTGCGGAGCGCCTTAAGGATGAGGTGTCGGACGCCACCATGAAGCGCGCCGACCTGGCCTTGTACGAAGCCAAGCATTCCGGCCGCAATCGCGTCGTCGGGGCTTGATCCGCGAATAGTTCAACCTTGCCGCCGGCAGCGGCAAGACCTTGCCGGGCTCTGCCGGCCATTCCAGTAAAATCCCTTCAAAACCCAGCTCTGGCGCCGTTCCCAGCGTATGGCATGCTTTCTGCTTTTGTATTGCCGAAACATCAACCCAAGGGCTTCGGCATATGTTCAACAGTATCGACAAGGCGCTGGCATTCGATTCCAAGATGCTCTCCGTGCGTGGCTATCGCCAGCAGGTATTGGCCTCCAATATCGCCAACGCGGATACGCCCAACTACAAGGCGATGGATATCGATTTCTCCCAGATGCTGACCCATGCCATGGGCAGTATCTCGATGAGCCGGACCGATGGCGGTCACCTCGACACCAAGGGCGGCAACCCTGTGGCAGGGCTCAAGCCGATGTACCGTACGGCCGTGCAGCCCAGCATCGATGGCAATACCGTCGATAGCGACGTCGAACAGGCGCAGTTCTCCGAAAACGCGCTGCAGTACATGTCCACCCTGCAATTCATGAACGGCAAGATCCAGAGCACCTTGCTGGCGCTGAGGAACTGATCATGGCGCTGTTTAACGTCTTCGATATTGCCGGCTCCGCGATGACGGCGCAGTCCATGCGCCTTAACGTAGTGGCCAGCAACATGGCCAATGCCGACAGCGTGACCGGCTCCGACGGTCAACCTTACCGCGCCAAACAGGTGATTTTCCAGGCGCAGGCGGTCAATAACTTCATGCCCAAGGGCGTCAACGGAGTCGCGGTGACCAAGGTGATCGACGATCCGTCGCCGATGCGGCAGGTGTACGACCCGCAGAATCCGTTCGCGAATGCCGAAGGCTACGTGACGATGCCCAACGTGGACGTGGTCGAGGAAATGACCAACATGATTTCGGCCTCCCGTTCGTATCAGGCGAACGTGGAAATGATGAATACCGCCAAGACCATGATTCAGCGCACGCTGACACTTGGTCAATAACGAAAGGAACGCACCATGGTAACGGCAGTGAACAGCTCTACCACTTCTACCAGCACCTCTCCCACCACGTCGGCCACCTCGGTTCAGGCGCAGCAGGATCGTTTTCTCAAGCTGCTGGTGACGCAGATGAAGAACCAGGATCCGCTCAACCCGATGGATAACGCCGAGATCACCTCGCAGATGGCGCAGCTTTCCACCGTGACCGGTATCGAGAAATTGAACGAGACGCTGGCGGCGTTCACCAAGGCGCAGGCGTTCCAGTCCGTGGACATGATCGGGCATTACGTGCTGGCACCCGGCGAGCATATGGATCTGGCTTCCGGTACGGCACTGGGCGGTGTCGAGCTGGCCAGCGGGGCGGATGCGGTGACGGTCAAGGTGTTCGATGCGAATGGCAATCTGGTGAGCACGCTGGATCTTGGCGAAATGGATGCCGGCGTGAATGCGTTCACTTGGGACGGCAAAAACAACGCCGGTACTGCAGCGGCAGACGGTAGCTATACCTTTACGGTAGAGGCGAAGCTAAACGACGCAGCGGTGACTGCGAGCAGCCTCGCGGTAGGCAAGGTACAAAGCGTGCTGATGGACGATCTTGGTCCGGCATTGAGTGTGAGTGGCATGGGGTTGGTGGAGCTGGGCGACATCAAGCAGGTGCTGTAGTCGATCTCCTAAAATAAGGATAGGAAAGGATAGCAAAATGGGGTTTCAGCAAGGATTGAGCGGTCTTAATACCGCTTCCAAGAATCTGGATGTGATTGGCAACAACGTTGCCAACGCCACCACGGTGGGTTTCAAGGCCGGCCAGGCGCAGTTTGCGGACGTGTTCGCGGCGTCGCTGACCGGCGCCGGCAGCTCGCCGGTAGGCCTGGGCTCCAAGCTTGCGACTGTCGTGCAGCAGTTTACCCAGGGCAATATCACCGCCACCAACAATCCGCTCGATCTCGCGATCAACGGCGGGGGCTTCTTCCGCGTGACGGATCCCACCGGCACCCCCTTCTATACCCGCAACGGTCAGTTCCAGGTGAACAAGGATGGCCAGATCGTCAATAGCCAGGGGATGACTGTGACTGGCTTCATGGCCGACGATAACGGCAACATCGTGCAGGGCAATCTGCAGGAGATTACTATCCCGATTTCGGATATCGCGCCGCAGGCAACCGGCACGAGTGCTTCTGCCACCGGCGTAGAGGCGGAGATAAAGCTGGACAGTCGCGAAGATGCAATCGCCGCGACGTTCGATTCCACGGATCCTACCACCTACAACTTCTCGACCTCGACCTCGATCTACGACAGCCTAGGCAACGCCAGCATCCTGACTATGTATTTCCAGAAAACTGCGGCCAGCACCTGGGACGTTCACACCACGGTGACGCCACCGGGCGGCACGCCCGTCGACATCACGGTTGATACCGATGCGGGCACCGCCGGCACGCAGGCGCCGACCATCGTGTTCGACAGCGACGGCCTGATCGACGCGGCCGCTTCGACCGAATTGACCAATGGCGCCTTCACACAAGCCATTTCCGCTGCACAACTGGGTACGGGGGCGGCGGCCATGTCCTTCCTGGTGGATTTTACCGGCACCGTGCAATGGGGCGGCGAAGCGACGGTCATTGACCTGGCGCAGGACGGTTTTTCTTCGGGCAGCCTGACGGGCTTCACGATCTCCGATGACGGTATCCTGCTCGGCCGCTACTCCAACGGCCAGTCCAAGAACCTGGCGCAGGTCGTGCTGGCGAACTTCCGCAATCCGCAAGGCCTGGAGCCGCAGGGCAACAACTTGTGGGCGGAGAGCGCGACCTCCGGTGCAGCCGTGCTCGGTGTGCCGCAGAGCGGCCAGTTCGGCGCGCTGCAATCCTCGGCGGTGGAAGACTCGAACGTCGACCTGACGGCCGAGCTGGTGAACATGATCACCGCCCAGCGGGTGTATCAGGCCAATGCGCAGACCATCAAGACGCAAGACGCCGTGCTGCAAACCCTGGTCAGCATCCGCTGATGATTAAGAGCCTGTTTCAGGAGTAAACGAAAGATGCGTTTGCACACACATGGATAGACTCCTCTATATCTCGATGAACGGCGCCAAGCACAGCCTGCTGCAACAGGCTGTGACGGCGCAGAATCTGGCCAACGTCTCCACGACCGCCTACAAGGCGCAAAGCCACGCGTTCCGTGCGGTGCCGGTGGTGGGGCAGGGCGCGCCGACGCGGACCTTCGTGGTCGACTCCACCCCCCGCGCCGATTTGTCGGCAGGCGGTATGCGCAGCACCGGCCGCCCGCTGGACGTGGCCGTCAACGGCAGCGGCTGGATCGCGGTGCAGGACAGTTCCGGCCAAGAGGCCTATACCCGCAACGGCAGCCTGCAGGTCGGCATCAACGGCTTGCTAGTGACCAGCAACGGTTTGCCGGTGCTGGGCGACGGCGGCCCGATCACGATACCCGAGGATTCGGAAGTCTCGATCGGCAAGGACGGGACTATCACCGTACTCAGCAACAACCAGTTCAACGCACTGACTGCGATTGCACGCATCAAGCTGGTCAAGCCGGCCGATACCGATATGTTGCGCGGCGAGGATGGCCTGTTTCGCCAGAGCGGCGGCCAGCCGGCCGTCGCCGATGCCGAAGTCACCCTGACGTCGGCGGCGCTGGAAGGTAGCAACGTCAATAGTGTGACCGCGCTGATCGACATCATCGACCAATCCCGTTTTTTCGACATGCAGGTCAAGCTGATGCAGAAAGCGGACGAAAACGCCAACCGCGCCGTGCAAGTCATGGCGCTGACGGCCTAATTTAGAGGAACTATCATGCTCAGATCGTTATGGATTGCCAAAACCGGGATGGAGTCGCAACAGATCAATATCGACGTCATCTCCAACAACCTGGCCAACGTCAGCACCAACGGCTTCAAGCGCTCGCGCCCGGTGTTCGAGGATCTGATCTATCAGACCCTGCGCCAGCCCGGCTCGCAGGCTTCGCAGCAAACCCAGGTGCCCTCGGGCCTGCAGATCGGCCTGGGCGCGCGTCCGGTGGCGACAGAGCGCATCTTCCTGCAGGGCAACCTGCAGCAAACCGGCAATACGCTGGACATGGCGATCCAGGGTAACGGTTTCTTCCAGGTACAGTTGCCCGATGGCACGCTGGCCTATACCCGCGACGGCGCTTTCCAGGTGAATAGCGAAGGTACGGTGGTGACCGCCAACGGCGATATTCTGCAGCCGCAGATTACGATCCCGGCGGATGCCGTTTCCATCGATATTGCCCAGGACGGCACGGTGACCATCACCCAGCCGGGCAATACCACCACCACGCAGGGCCCGATTCAACTGACCAACTTCATCAATCCGGCCGGTCTGCAGAGCGTAGGTGACAACCTGTATCTGGAAACGGTGGCTTCCGGTACGCCGAATGCCTCCAATCCGGGGCTCAACGGCCTGGGTACGCTGCAGCAGGGTTTCGTGGAAACCTCCAACGTGAACGTGGTGGAAGAACTGATCAACATGATCCAGGCGCAGCGCGCCTATGAGATCAACTCGAAATCCATCCAGGCTTCCGACCAGATGTTGCAACGCCTGGTTCAGCTTTGATCAATGATGGAGCGCATCATGAATCCGTTGCGTAAGGCTTTTCCGCTACTGATGCTGGCAATGCTGGCCGGGTGCAACACCGATCCGTCCACCAATGTGGCGCAGCCGATGACGGCGCGGCCCACGCCGCCAGTGCAGAATGCCCAGCGCGACGGTTCGATTTATCGCGTGGCGGATGCGCGGCCGCTGTTTGAAGACAGGCGCGCCCGTTTTGTCGGCGATACGCTGACGGTCAACATCGTCGAGCGTTCCAGTGCCACCAAAAGCATAGACGAGAGCAACGAGCGCACCGGCGAAGTCAACGTTTCCGTGCCGACGCCGACCATTTTTGGCCTGACGCCGAAACCGCTGCGCAAGGTTCCGAAAGGTTTTACGCGCGGCAATAACATCGATACCAGCGTAACGGCCGATTCCGATATCAGCTATGAAAGCGCGGAGTCGAACCAGAATAGAAATACGATTAGCGGCACGATCACCGTAACGGTCACCGAAGTGCTGCCCAACGGCAACCTGGCGGTCAGCGGCGAGAAGCAGATCGCGATCAACCAGAATACTGAGTTCATCCGCCTTTCCGGCGTCGTTAATCCGATCAACATCAACTCGGCCAATGCCGTCAACTCGACGCAACTGGCCGATGCCCGCATCGAATCCAAGGGCAAGCAAAGCATGGATGCCGCGCAAATCATCAGCTTGATGTCGCGCTTCTTTATCTCGCTGGTGCCTTTCTGAGGAACGACGCTATGAAATCGACAGGCAAATGGATGGGCGTACTCCTCGCGATGCTGCTGGCGCTGCCGGTACACGCCGAGCGCATCAAGGACCTGGCCTCGATCCAGGGTGTGCGTAACAACCAACTGGTCGGCTACGGCCTGGTGGTCGGCCTCGACGGCACCGGCGACCAGACGACGCAAACGCCATTCACGGTGCAGAGCATCGTCAGCATGCTGCGCAACATGGGCGTCAACTTGCCGCCCGGCACCAACCTGCAACTGAAAAACGTCGCCGCGGTGATGGTGACCGCCAATCTTCCGCCGTTCGCCAAGAGCGGCCAGGCGCTGGATGTGACCGTGTCCTCGATGGGTAATGCCAAGAGCCTGCGCGGCGGTACGCTGCTGATGTCTCCGCTGAAGGGCGCAGATGGCCAGGTCTACGCGGTGGCGCAAGGGAATGTGATGGTCGGCGGCGTAGGCGCTTCGGCGGGCGGATCCAGCGTGCAGGTCAATCACCTGAGCGCCGGGCGTATTCCTGCCGGTGCGACGGTGGAACGTGCCGTGCCTACCGATGTCGGCCAGGGGCAGTTCGTCAATCTGGAGTTGCATCAGGCTGATTTCACCACGGCGTCGCGCCTGGTGGATGCGGTCAATCGCAACTTCGGACAGGGTACCGCGGTGGCGGTTGACGGGCGCATGATCCGCGTCGCGGCACCGATGGACGTGAACCAGCGCGTAGGCTTCATCTCCCGCATGGAAAACCTGACGCTCAATCCAGGCGAGGATATCGCGCGCGTGATTCTGAATGCGCGCACCGGATCCATCGTGATGAACAAGGAAGTGAAGCTCGATACCGTCGCCGTTGCCCATGGCAATCTGTCGGTGATCATCAGCAGCGAGCCGCTGGTGAGCCAGCCGGCGGCTTTCTCGCAAGGCCAGACGGTGACCAGCGAATCTGCCGAAATCGAGATCAAGGAAAAGAAGGGCGAACTGGTGATGGTCAAGGCCGGCGCCTCACTCGGGGAAGTGGTCAAGGCGCTCAACGCCGTCGGCGCCACGCCGCAAGACCTGCTCGCCATCCTGCAGGCGATGAAAGCCGCCGGCGCGCTCAAGGCCGATCTGGAAGTCATCTAACACCATGCTGCCCGATTCCTTAGCCCTCAACCCGAAAAGCCTGGACAGCCTGCGCTTGCAGGCAAAGCAGGACAACGGCAAAGAATCGGTTCGTGCGGCGGCCCAGCAGTTCGAGTCCTATTTCCTGCAAATGATGCTGCGTACCATGCGGCAAACCTTGTCGCAGGACAGTCTGTTCGATAGCCAGCAAACTCGGATGTTCACCGACATGTTTGACCAGCAGGTCGCGCAGAACATTGCGCAGAGCAAGGGGCTCGGTCTTGCCGACATGTTGGTGCAACAGATGCAGCTGTCGCTGGAAAGTCAGGGCATCAAGGCAGAGGCTCGCCCCTACAATCTGCCTCCCGTCATCAAGGAAATCGAGGCGGTGGCGAAATCGGCGACCGAGACTCCATCTACGGCGGTTAATGCCGGAGCGCCGGACGCGCTCAGCCCGCGTAGCTTCGTCGATAAGCTGTGGCCGCATGCAGTCGATGCCGCGGCCAAGCTGGGTGTTTCGCCGCATGTCGTGCTGGCGCAGGCCGCCCTCGAGACCGGCTGGGGCAAGCATGTGCTCAAGTCGGCCGATGGCACGCATAGCAACAACCTGTTCAATATCAAGGCGGGCAGCCGCTGGGATGGACCGACCGTAGCGAAGGAAGTAACGGAGTACGTCAACGGCAAGCCGATCAAGTCCGTGGAAACCTTCCGCGCATACGAGACACCGGCGGAAGCTTTTGCCGATTATGCCAATCTGCTTTCTAACAATCCGCGCTATGCCGGTGCGTTGAATCAGGATGCAGAAGGTTTCATCAGCGGGCTGCGGCAGGGCGGGTTCGCCACCGATCCCGGCTACGGAGACAAGCTGCGCCGCATCATTGGTAGTGTGGCACTGCGGCAAGGGCTGGCGAGTTAAGTTTTACTCGGGCTGGCCGATATTGAACATATGATCGAAAGCGAGAAAGCATGAGCATATACAGCGTGGCTACATCGGCGTTGCAATCGGCGCAGGTTGCGATCGCGACCGTGGGGCACAATATCGCCAATGTCAACACGGACGGCTATCGTCGCCAGGAAGTGATCCTGGGCACCAACGGCGCCACACGTACCGGTAGCGGATTCCTCGGCCAGGGCGTCAACGTCAACACCGTCCAAAGAGTCTACAGCGAACTGCTCGAGCGGCAAGTGAGCCGGAGCGAAGCGCAAGCCGGGTATCTCGACCAGTACCTGCAGGGCATGCAGCAGATCAACAATATCCTGGGCGATCGGTCCGTCGGGTTTTCCTCGATGGTGCAGGCGTTTTTTGCCTCCTGGAGCGACCTCGCCGACGACGCTTCCTCCATTTCCGCCCGGCAGGCAGTGTTGGGCACGGCCGAGACGCTGGCCAACAACCTCAATGGGGTCGGCGGGTATTTGCAATCACTGCAGGATAGCGTTAATGCCGATATCACCAGCATCGTTGGTCAAATTAACGGCTATGCGCAGAACATCGCCCAACTCAACAGCCAGATTGCCAATGGTCAGACCTCCGACACACAGGCGCCCAACGACTTGCTTGACCAGCGCGACCTGCTCGTGTCGCAACTGAATGAGCTGGCGGGCGTCACGGTGGTCAAGGATGCCGCGACCAATGGCTACAATGTCTTTCTCGGCAATGGCTACCTGCTGGTCGGCGGCATGACGGCGTCCTCCATCACTGCTCAATCGTCCTTATACGACCCGGCGCGGATGGAGGTGTTCGATGCGAATGGGGGCGTGCTACTGTCCCGTGAAGTCGGCTCGCTGGGCGGCAAATTGGGCGGCCTGCTGGATTACCGCTCGGAATCGCTCGATGTGGCCCAGAATTCGCTGGGACGGCTGGCCATCGCGCTCTCCCAGAGCGTCAACGACCAGCACCAGTTGGGACAGGATTTGAACGGTACGGCAGGAGGGCTGTTTTTTAGCGATCCTTCCGCATTTGCCCAGACATTCGCCAGCAGCGTCAATGCCGGCAATGGCGCCATTGACGCCACGATAGACGACGCCAGCGCGTTGACGACTTCCGATTACCGGCTGTCTTATGATGGCGCCACCTATACCCTCACGCGCTCCTCCGACGGGCAAGCCTGGAGCAATGCCAGCCTGGCCACGCTGTCGACCACAGCCGACCAGGGATTTACGCTCTCGCTCGCCAGCGGCGCGGTGAGTGCAGGCGATAGCTACCTGATCCGGCCGACCGTGGCGGGATCCACCAGTGTCAGCGTCGCGATCTCGGATCCGGAGGCGATCGCCGCCGCATCGCCGATTGCGGCCGCCGCCGCGACCGCCAACACGGGCACGGCACAGTTCACCCAGCCGACCGTCGATACTGCCAGCCAGCCGCCGCTCAATGCCAACCTGACCAGCGCGGTGACGATTACCTTCACTTCCGCGACCACGTTCGACGTGTCCGGCACGGGCACCGGCAATCCGACTGGGCTGACCTATACCGCAGGGGGCGACATCAGCTACAACGGCTGGACGTTCCAGATCACCGGCACGCCCGCGACCGGAGATGTATTCACCATTTCGGCCAATACCGGTGGAGAGCTGGACAACCGTAACGCATTGGCCATGGCTGCGCTGCAAAACGACAAGACGCTGGTGGGTGGCAGTGCTTCGCTCGAAGGCGCATATGCCGCACTGGTTGGTAGCATCGGAAACAAAACCAGCCAAGTCGAGGTCAATCAAAAGGCGCAAACCAATCTGCTGACTCAGGCCCAGCAAGCCCAGCAATCGGTGTCCGGCGTCAACCTGGACGAGGAAGCTGCCAATCTGCTGCGTTACCAGCAGGCATACCAAGCGGCGGCCAGGCTTATTACGACGGCGCAAACGATGTTCGATACCATCCTGCAAATCGGCTAAGAGATCGCAATCATGAGAATCAGTACTGCTTCCTATTTCAACATGAACCTGGCGGCGATGCAGGACAAACAGGCGACGTTGTTCCATGTCCAGCAGCAAATGGCGACAGGCCGCCGCATCGTGACGCCGTCGGACGATCCCGTTGGCGCTGCGCGCGCGTTGCAGACCGCGCGTGCGCTGTCCGTTTCGGAAAACAGCCTTGAAAGCATCGTCAAGGCGCAAACCCGAATCAAGGCGGAATCGACCACGCTCGAGGCGATCCGTCAGGTGCTGCAGAGCGCCAAGGATACGGCGGTCAGCGCCGGCACTAACCCCAGCACGCAGGAACGTACCAGTTTTGCCAACTATCTGACACAGGTCTACGAAGACCTGCGCGGGTATGCCAATTCCACCGATGCGGAAGGCAATTACCTTTTTTCCGGGTTTAAAAACGTAGCCCCGTTCCAGCAGATCACCGGCGCCTCCAACTACCAGGGTGACAATTCGAAGCGCTACGTTTCGATCGGCAGCAACCAGGAAATCCAGGTGAGCGACTCCGGCCAGGAGGTCTTCAGTGTGGGGACAGCCAACGACCCGTTTGCCGTGATCAGCCAGTTCATTACCGATCTGCAGAACGGTGCGCTGACCGGTGCGGCCTTCGATGCGACTGCCGACACCGCCATCAGCGGCTTGGAAAACGCGCTGAACAAGGTGGAGCAGATCAGCGACCATGTGGCCGTCCGTTTCCAGCAGCTTGATACCGCCAAGGATACCGAGACGCAGTACAAACTGCAGTACGAGGACGAATTGGATCGGATCGAATCCGTGGATATGCAAACCGCAGCTGTGCAACTGCAATTGCTGGAGACATCGCTGGAGGCTACCCAGAGGGCCTTTATCAATGCCAGCCAGCTGAATCTGTTCAACTTGTTGTAAGCCGTAGCCGACATATAAGAAGTGAAAAAAATCCTGGTCACCGGCGCCGACGGGTTCATCGGCTCGCATCTCACCGAAGCCTTAATACGTCAGGGATATGACGTCCGGGCATTCGTACAGTACAACTCGTTCAATTCCTGGGGCTGGCTGGACCGCAGTGCGCCGGATGTGGCCGGCAAGTTCGACGTGTTCGCCGGCGATGTGCGCGATCCGCACGGCGTCAGGACGGCGATGCAGGGCTGCGATGCCGTGCTGCACCTGGCCGCGCTGATTGCGATTCCCTATTCGTACCACTCGCCCGACACCTATGTCGATACCAACATCAAGGGCACGCTGAATGTCGTGCAGGCGGCTCGCGAGCTGGGCGTGGCCAAGGTCATCCATACCTCGACCAGCGAGGTATACGGCACCGCCCGCTTCGTGCCGATCACCGAAGAGCATCCGCTGCAGGGCCAATCGCCGTATTCCGCCAGCAAGATCGGGGCGGACCAGATCGCGCTGTCCTTCCATTGCGCGTTCGGCACGCCGGTCACCGTCATCCGCCCGTTCAATACCTATGGGCCGCGCCAGTCCGCGCGGGCGGTGATCCCGACCGTGATCACGCAGATTGCCAGCGGCAAGCGGCAGATCAAGCTGGGCGCGATCCATCCCACGCGCGATTTCAATTACGTCGCCGATACGGTCGGCGGTTTCCTGGCCGCGCTGGCGTCCGAGCGAGGTGTGGGCGAAGTGATCAACATCGGCAGCAACTTTGAAATCTCCATCGGCGACACCGCCAGGGTGATTGCCGACGCCATGGGCGCCGAGATCGAAATCGTCACCGACGAGCAGCGCCTGCGCCCGGAAAAAAGCGAAGTCGACCGGTTGTGGGCATCCAACGAGAAGGCCGCCCGCCTGCTGAATTGGCAGCCTGGCTACGGCGGCGTGGAAGGATTCCGGCGCGGCATCGCGGAGACCGTGGCGTGGTTCCGCGAACCGGCCAACCTGGCGGCCTACAAGGCGGAAATCTACAACCTGTGAGCGGCACCGGTACACCATCGGTCGTCGTCGGGCAGATCGTCCAAGCGATCCGCAGCGTGGTGGGCGAGGGCAACGTCGCTTTGCATGAGCCGCGCTTCGCCGGCAACGAATGGGTCTATCTCAAGGATTGCCTCGACTCGACTTTCGTCTCCTCTGTAGGCCGCTACGTCGACCGTTTCGAGGCCGACCTCGCCATCTACACCGGCGCACGCCATGCGGTAGCGGTGGTGAACGGAACCGCCGCGCTGCACGTGGCGCTGCAACTGGCTGGTGTGCGGGCGGAGGACGAGGTGCTGATCCCCGCGCTGACCTTCGTCGCCACCGCCAATGCAGTGGCCTATTGCGGTGCGATCCCGCATTTCGTGGACAGCGAGGCGCGCACGCTGGGCCTGGATCCCCTGGCCCTGCGCGAATATCTCAGCGCCGCGACCGAGATGCGTGGCGGATGGTGCGTCAACCGTGCTACCGGCCGCGTAATCCGCGCGGTCGTCCCCATGCATACCTTCGGCCATCCGGTGGATATCGACAGCGTGCTGGCACTCGCGCGCGATTTCCATCTCGAAGTCATCGAGGATGCCACCGAATCCCTCGGCAGTACCGTCCACGGCAAGCACGCCGGTACCTTCGGACGCATGGGCGTGCTCAGTTTCAATGGCAACAAGGTGATCACTACGGGCGGTGGCGGCGCGATCCTGACCGACGACGTGGAACTGGCGCGGCATGCCAAGCACCTGACGACCACCGCCAAGCTGCCGCACCGCTGGGCCTACGTGCACGACGAGATCGGCTACAACTACCGCCTGCCCAATATCAACGCCGCGCTGGGCTGCGCGCAACTGGAGCAGTTGCCGCGCTTCGTGGACGCCAAGCGCAAGCTGCACGCACGTTACCTGGCCGCATTTTCCGGCATTGCGCAAGCGCGCATCCTGTCCGAACCCGAGGGTTGCAGCAGCAATTACTGGCTGCAGACCTTGCTGCTGGACGAGTCCGTGGTCTCCCTGCGCGATGAGCTGCTGCAGGCGACCAATGATGCCGGCCTGATGACACGCCCGATCTGGGAGCTCATGAACAAGCTGCCGCCGTATCGAGACTGCCCCGGCATGCCCTTGCCGGTAGCGGAGTCGTTGGAACGGCGCGTGATCAACCTGCCGAGCAGCGCCTCGCTGGCGGAATGCTGACCTTATTCCGCCACGCCGCCGCCGAAACGGCATGGGCAGAACCGGAAGCCTTTCCCTTGCCGGATGCGGGCGCGACCTCGTGCCGGCTCGCCACCGGGCGCAGCGCGCTGCTGCATCTCATACGCCGGCTGCCGCCAGCCTGCACGCAAACCGTCCTGCTTCCGTGTTATGTCGCGGAAGGCGTCGTCCAGCCGTTTCGGGAAGCAGGCTTCGACATCGCGTTTTACCGTTTGCAGCCGGATTTGCGTCCCGTGGTCGAGGACGTGGCCCGCTTGCTGCAGCAAGCCTCTGGCCAGGCGGTTTTTGTGCTGATTCACTACTTCGGTTTTTCCGCCTGCTCCGAGGAGCTGTCATCCGTGCTGATGCAGCGGGATGCCATCGTCGTCGACGACCTCGCGCATGCGCCATTCACTGCCGGCGCCAACGGACGCTTGCTGGGGGAGGGCGCCGAGCTGGCGCTTTATTCGCTCAACAAATTCCTGCCGGTAGTGGACGGGGCTATCCTGCTCAGCCGGCACCCGGACATTGATGTCACGATGAATGAGGCGGCGCTGCCCGAGCTGCCTGAAGCTGCGCAGGCTGCTTATCGCGAGCACCTGCAAGCGGCTGGCGCGCTGGCCAAGTGCCAGCCGGATGAGGCGCCACCGTGGCTGCAGGCGCTGGGGGAGACCTACGAGCGCTATTACGCGGTGATCAACGGCGACTTGAGCGCTCACCGGCAAAGCACTGCCTCGCGGCTGATGGAAGCCGCGTTTCCCTACCGCCTGCTGATCGAGCGGCGGCAGGCCCATGCCCGCATGCTGTACGAAGGGCTGAATTCGCCCACCTTTGACCTGGTATATCCCACATTGCCGGACGGCGTGGTACCGTTCTGCATTCCCGCGCGGGTGCCGGCGGAACGGCGCAACGAAATCCTGGAACGCCTGTTTGCGCGCGGCATCCTGCTGTCGACATTGCAGGACAAGTGGGATTTCATTCCTGCGGGCGGGGAAGCGGACTTCGCGGTCGAGGCGGCGTTTTTGCGCGAGCATGTGCTGATCCCCGTCAGCGAATTCATTTCCGTCGATGCGATGGGTGATATGACGGAACAGCTCAATCTAATTTGAACAATGAATTGAAGGCACGCCATGGATTACCAGACTTTTCTCGCGGATGCCGAACGCGACCTCTTCATCATCGCCGAGGCGGGGGTGAACCATAACGGCAGCATCGAGACCGCCTTCAAGCTGGTGGATGCGGCGGTGCAGGCTGGCTGCAGCGCGGTCAAGTTCCAGACCTGGGTGACCGAGAAGGTCTACAGCCGCGACAAGTCGATCAAGCCCGACTACCAGGTGCAGACGACGCATGCCGCGGACTCCGAATTCGACACGATCAAGAAGCTGGAACTGAGCTTCGAGGATTTCGGCAGGATCAAGGCCTATTGCGAGCAGCAGGGCATCCTGTTCTTCTCCACACCGGACGAGACCGACAGCGCGGACTTCCTCGGCCGGCTCGGCGTCGAGCTGATGAAGACCGCCTCGCAGGACGTGACCAACACGCCTTTCCTGCGCCATGTCGCCCGTCTCGGCGTGCCGCTGATCTTTTCCACCGGCGCCTGCACGCTGTCGGAGCTGGCGGAGGGGGTGGAAGCCATCCTCGCGGAAAACCCGCAGCTCATCATCCTGCATTGCGTGTCCTCGTATCCCGCGCCGATGGAGCAGATGAACCTGGCCGCGATTCCCGTGCTTGCGCGCATGTTCGGCCTGCCGGTGGGCTTTTCCGACCATACCACCGGCTCGGCCGCCGCTTGCGCCGCGGTGGCGCTGGGCGCCCGGGTGTTCGAGAAGCACCTGACGCTGGACAAGACGATGGAAGGCCCGGACCACCAGGCCTCGCTCGATCCCGAGGAAATGCGGCAATATTGCGATACGCTGCGCAGCGTGCGCGCGGCCATCGGCGACGGCCACAAGCGCATCATGCCGTGCGAGGAAAACACGCGCAAAGCGTTCCGGCGCTACCTGGTCACCGTGCGCGATTTGCCGGCCGGCACGGTGCTCGGCATGCAGGACCTCTGTTTCAAGAAGGTGGTCGACGGCATTGCGCCGCGCCATCTCGATCTGGTGATCGGTAGCCGATTGACGCAAGACGTCACCGAAGATACGGTGATCGCCTGGTCGATGCTGCAGCACGACTGAGCTTAGTCAACAACAAGAAAAAGGAAACATGGCATTTTCCATCCTCACCCCGGACCGTGCCGAATGGGCCACGCTATTCGACCGCCTGCCGCCCGAGCAGCGGGACGTGTTCTACACGCCGTCGTTCGCGCGGCTGTGCCAGGGTACGCTCAATCGGGAGGACGAGGTGCTGTGCGCCGCGCTGTGGGACGACGAATCGGTGGTGCTGTACCCGTTCGCCAAGCGCAATCTCGGCCGGCTGACCGCATTTAACGAATTTTCCGGCCATTACGACATCACCGGCCTGTATGGTCGCGGCGGCCTGGTCTCCACCGGGACCGGTGCAGAGGTGCTGGCCGACTTCCACGCTGCGATGGTCGACTATTGCCGCACGAGCAATATCGTCTGCGGCTTCGACCGCTACCACCCGGTGATGGCCAACGAAGCCGGCGCTGCCGCCGAGACCAAGGTAATGGACATCGGCGGCTTCGTGGTGGTCGACCTGCGCCCGTCGCTGGAGGCGATCCTGGAGTTGTTCAAGCCCTCCGTGCGCAAGGATATTCGCAAGGCCGAGCGCAACGAGGTGCGCTGCTTTAACGAAGCGGACGACGCGCACCTCAAGGATTTCCTCGATATCTACCACGCCACCATGGCGCGCAATGCGGCGAGCGAGTTCTACTACTTTTCGGCGGAGTATTTTGCGACGCTGTGCCGCACCATTCCCGGCCAGTTCCATTTCTTTTATGCCGTGGCCGGCGACCAAATCGTGTCCTGCGAGCTGGTGCTGCTGCACGGAAAATACGCGCATTCCTTCCTCGGCGGCACGCGCCGCGAGGCGCTGCCCTTGTCGGCCAACCCGATGCTGAAATGGGAGATCATCCGCACCTTGAAAGCGATGAGCTGCGAGTATTTCCTGCTCGGCGGCGGCACGCATCCCGATGACGGCATCTTCCAGTTCAAGAAGGCCTATGCCCCGGAAGGCGTGCTCCCGTCGCGTATCGGGGGTACGATATGGGACCGCGATGCTTACCGGCAATTGCGGGAGGCGATGGCCGCAGCGGGCATCGCCATTCCGCAAAACCGTTTTCAATTCTACGATCTGAACTGATATGCAGAACACGTCATCCCCGGCCCAAGCCCTCGACTACTGGGAAAACATCTTCGCCAGCCGCGGCTGGGGCGCTTATCCGCCGGAAGAGCTGGTGCGCTTCATCGCGCGCAACTTCCGCAACATGCCGGACCGAGCGCAGGTGCGCGTGCTCGAGATCGGCTGCGGGCCGGGCCCCAATATCTGGTTCCTGGCGCGCGAAGGCTACTCGGCAGCGGGCATCGACGGTTCGCCTACCGCGATCCGCCAGGCCGAGGCGCGGCTGCAAGCGGAAGGCCTGCCGCCGGCGGACCTCAAGGCCGGCGATTTTTCCCGCTTGCCGTGGCCCGATGCGCATTTCGACGCGGTGGTGGATGTGGCCGCGCTGTACGCGAATACGCTCTCGACCATCAACGCCACGCTGGCGGAGATCGCTCGCGTGCTCAAGCCGGGTGGACTGTTCTTCGGCAAGATGTTCGCGGAACAGACCACGGGCAGCGACAGCGGCGTGATGCTGGAGCCGGGCACGGTCAGCAAGCCCACCAGCGGCCCCTGTGCCGGCAATGAAATAGCCCATTTTTTCTCGCGCGAGGAACTGCCTGCCCTGTTTGCCGGTTTCGACGAACTTCGCATCGATCAGACATATCGTACGGATGGCAACGGCGAAATGCATATATTTGAATGGCTGGTGAGCGCCAGAAAGCCATTGCAGCGATAAACTAGCGCGGCGGAATACAACTCGGAGAATTCAAGACCATGAAAAACGAAAACCAGGATTCCACGGATATGAATGTCAAGTGGCACGCTTCCGAACGGGAAGTGGCGATCCGCCAGAACCTGATCAAAAGCTTCAAGGAATGCCCGATTCCTGATAGCGAATTATTTTCTAACCTGGGCCTGTTCCTGAGTCGCCAGAACCTGTCACAACTGCTGTTCGTCAACGAGATCTACCAGCAGATCCTCGACGTGCACGGCGTGATCATGGAGTTCGGCGTGCGCTGGGGGCGCAACATCGCCTTGTACGAATCCATGCGCGGCATCTACGAGCCGTTCAACCACAACCGCAAAATCATCGGCTTCGACACCTTCGAGGGTTTCCCCTCGGTGGATGAAAAGGATGGCAAGTCCGACATCATCAAGGTGGGCGCCTACAACGTCACCGATAATTACGAGCAATACCTGGCCGGCATCCTCGACTACCACGAGCAGGAAAGCCCGATCTCGCACATCAAGAAATACGAACTGGTGAAGGGCGACGCGGTCGTTTCCATCGAGCAATACCTGAAACGCAACCCGCAGACCATCGTCGCCTTCGCCTACTTCGATTTCGACATCTACGAGCCCACCGTGGCCTGCCTTAACGCGATCAAGGACCGGCTGACCAAGGGCAGCATCATCGGCTTCGACGAGCTCAACCACAAGGACTACCCGGGCGAGACGCTGGCGCTCAAGGAGGTGCTGGGGCTGGATCGCTACCAGATCCGGCACAGCAAGTTCAGCCCCACCCAATCCTACATCGTCATCGAGTGATGAACGGCATGGGGCGCAAGATCTGCGTCGTCACCGGCACCCGCGCCGACTACGGCTGTTTGCGCTGGGTGATGGAAGGGATCAAGGCGGCGGACGGGCTGGAGTTGCAGATCATTGCCACCGGCATGCATCTGTCGCCGGAGTTCGGCCTGACCTACCGCGAGATCGAGAAGGACGGCTTCGTCATCGACCGCAAGGTGGAGATGCTGCTGAGCTCCGACACGCCAACCGGCATTTCCAAGTCGATGGGGCTGGGACTGATGGGTTTCGGCGAGACGTTCGAGCAGCTCAAGCCGGACCTGGTGCTGGTGCTGGGCGATCGCTTCGAGATTTTTGCCGCCGCGTCCGCCGCGATGGTCGCGCGCCTACCGCTGGCGCACCTGCACGGCGGCGAGACGACCGAGGGCGCGATCGACGAGGCGATCCGCCATGCGATCACCAAGATGTCTCACCTGCACTTCGTCGCCGCCGAGGACTATCGCCGCCGCGTCGTGCAACTGGGAGAAGCGCCCGAGCGCGTGTTCCTCGTGGGCGGACTCGGCATCGACAATATCCAACGGCTGGAGCTGCTGGATCGCGCGGCGCTGGAAGCCGCGCTCGATTTCAAGCTGGGGACTAAGAACCTGCTGGTCACCTTCCATCCGGTGACCTTGGAACAATCCACCGCGGGCGCGCAGATGGCCGAGCTGCTGGCGGCGTTGGATGCACTGCAAGACACGCACCTGATCTTCACCATGCCGAATGCCGATACCGACGGCCGCATCCTGATTGGTATGATCGAGCAGTTCGTGGCGACCCGCCCGCATACCCGTGCCTATACTTCGCTGGGGCAACTGCGCTATCTTTCCTGCATCCGCGAGGTCGACGGCGTGGTCGGCAATTCCTCCAGCGGCCTGGCCGAGGTACCCAGTTTCCGCAAGGGCACGATCAACATCGGCGACCGCCAGCGCGGCCGGCTCAAGGCGGACAGCGTGATCGACTGCATGCCGGACCGGCAGTCCATCGCCTCAGCCTTGCGCACGCTGTATTCGGCTGATTTCCAGGCGAAATTGCCGCAGGTGACCAATCCCTATGGCGAAGGCGGCGCGAGTGAGAAGGTGGTGCGGGTACTGCAGGAATATCCCTTGGATCAGTTGCTGAAGAAGTCTTTCCACGATCTTGACCGTGTCTGATGATTTTATGAAAACGATACGACTGATAGCGCAGGCCAGCGCATGAACGAGGCGAATACACCAATGTCCGCCGAGCCGTGGCGTAAAACCTTGCTCGCGGCCGATGCCACGCTGCAGCAGGCCATTGTCAGCCTGGACGCCTCCGGTCTGCAGATCGCGATGGTGGTGAACGCTGACGGAAGCCTGGTCGGCACGCTCACCGACGGCGATATCCGCCGCGGCCTGCTCCGCGGATTGGACATGCAGAGCCCGGTCGCATCCATCGTCAACCGCGAACCGCTGGTGGTGCCGCCGCACATGGAACGCGAGCTGGTGCTGCAGCTGATGCAGGCGAACAAGGTGCGCCAGTTGCCGGTGGTGGACGGCCAGCGCAGCGTTGTCGGGCTGCACGTCTGGGACGAATTGCTGGTACCCGAACAGCGGCCCAATACCATGGTGATCATGGCGGGCGGCAAGGGCATGCGGCTGCGGCCCTACACCGAACAATGCCCCAAGCCCATGCTGCCGGTGAACGGCAAGCCGATGCTGGAGCACATCATCGAGCGCGCGCGCGGCGAAGGCTTCCAGCGCTTCGTGCTGGCGGTGCATTACCTGGGGCACATGGTCGAGGACTATTTCGGGGACGGCGGGCGCTGGCAGGTTCATATCGACTACCTGCGCGAGGAATTCCCGCTCGGTACCGCCGGTGCGCTGGCCTTACTGGCGGAGAAGCCCGCGATGCCGCTGATCGTCACCAACGGCGACGTGCTGACCGATATCCACTATGGCGAGCTGCTGGATTTCCACAACCATCACGGCGCGGCCGCGACGATGGCCGTGCGCATGCACGAGTGGCAGCATCCGTTTGGGGTGGTACGCACCAGCGGCGTGGATATCGTCGGGTTCGAGGAAAAGCCGGTCATCAAGAGCCATATCAATGCCGGCGTCTACGCGCTGGCCCCGGGCGTGCTGGACCACATGCAGCGCGGCGAGCATTGCGACATGCCCACGCTGTTCGGCAGGCTGCAGGAGCGCGGCCAGCGCACCGTGGTCTATCCCATGCACGAGCCCTGGCTCGACGTCGGCCGTGTCGACGATTACAACGCCGCCAACCAGAACGCCGAGTCCTGATGGTTGATCGCGTCCTCATCGTCGGCCTGGGCAGCATAGGCAAGCGGCACGCCCGGGTCGTCAGGCAATTGCGCCCCGAATGGGAGATCGTCGCGCTGCGACGCCAGGCGGGAGATGGAACGCTGGAAAACGTAGATCACTGCGTGACCACTCTGGAAGAAGCGTTGCGGCTGAAACCGCGCATCGCGGTGATCGCGAATCCTGCCAGTCATCATGTCGGCACCGCCATCCCGCTGGCGGAAGCCGGCGTGCATTTGCTGGTCGAGAAACCGCTTTCCAGCATGGCAGGGGACGTGCCCGCGCTGCTCGATGCCTGCCGCCGGCATGGCGTGACGTTGATGACCGCCTACAACATGCGCTTCCTGCCGTCCCTGCAGCGTTTCCGTCAGCTGGTGCATGAAGGGCGCGTTGGGCATGTGCTGTCGGTGCGTTCCGAGGTGGGGCAGTACCTGCCTTCCTGGCGGCCGGGCGGTGATTACCGCGAAAACGTCTCAGCGCAAGCGGCGCTGGGCGGCGGTGCCTTGTTGGAACTAAGCCACGAAATCGACTTCCTGCGCTGGGTCTTCGGCGAAATCGACTGGGTCAATGCGGCCTTGCTCAGGCAAAGTTTGCTCGAGATCGACGTCGAGGATACGGCGCACCTGATACTCGGGTTCCACGGCCTCACGGATCGCGGACCGCTGGTGGCATCGTTGGACATCGATTTCGTCCGTCACGATACCGTACGCAACTGCACTGCCATCGGCGAGGCCGGTTCGCTGCGCTGGAACGCGCTGGAGGGCAAGGTTGAACTCTATGAGCCAGGCGGCACTGCCTGGCAGGTGCTGGAGGAGCATCCGACGCAGCGCGACGACAGCTACCTGGCTGAATGGCGGCACTTCCTGGAATGTGTCGAGACCTGGGCAGTGCCGATGATCACCGGAGAGGATGGGCTGGCGGTGCTGCGCATCATCGAGGCTGCGCGCGCGTCTTCCGCCGCTGGTGCCGTGGCCAAGGTACAACATCCATGAATATCGTTGCGCTCATTTGCGCCCGGGGCGGCTCGAAAGGTCTGCCCGGCAAGAACATCCGCCCGCTGGCGGGGGTGCCGCTGATCGCCTGGTCGATTCGGCAGGCGCGTGCCGTGCCTCGTATCGGGCGGGTCATCGTGTCGACGGATTCCGCGGAGATCGCCGCCGTCGCCCGCGACGCCGGGGCGGAGGTGCCGTTCCTGCGTCCTGCTGAACTGGCCCAGGACAATAGCCCGGAGCGCGGCGTATGGCGGCATGCGCTGGAATACCTAAAGGCGACCGAAGGGGCTTATCCGGATGTGCTGATCGTGGTACCAGCCACCGCGCCGTTGCGCCTGCCGGTAGATCTGGAGCGCTGCCTGGACGAATTCGCACAGGGCGGCGCGGAAACCGTCATCACCGTCGCCGAGCCGCATCGCAATCCGTATTTCAACATGGTGAAGACGCGCGCCGATGGCTGTGTCGAGCTGGTGATCCCACCGACGGAGGGCGTGCTCACGCGGCGCCAGGACGCGCCGGACGTCTACGATGTGACTACTGTGGCCTATGTCACGCATCCCGAATTCGTGATGCGCACCGACAACATCTTCGCCGGCCGCGTGCGTGCGGTGCAAATTCCGGTGGAGCGGGCGGTCGATATCGACACGCTCATGGATTTCAAGGTGGCGGAATGTCTGCTGCAATATCGTAACGAAAAGGAATCGTAGTGCTGGATAACAAAGTGATCGTGATTACCGGCGGGGCAGGCCTGCTGGGGCGCAATTTTTGCCGGGCGGTGGCGGCGCAGGGTGGCATCGCCATTGTGGCCGATGTTAATCTGCCGGCCGCCGAAGATGTCGCGGGGAAAGTCGCCGCGGAATATCCCGGCCGGGCCGAGGCCGCGCATCTGGATATCACCGACAAAGCTTCGGTCGACGGCTTGATCGAAATGTTGAACGGCAAATACGGCAGAATCGACGCGGTGGTGAACAATGCCTATCCGCGCAACGCGAATTTCGGGCGGCAGTTCGAGGACATCGAGTACGCGGATTTCTGCGAGAACCTCAACCTGCACCTCGCCGGCTACTTTCTGGTGGCGCAGCGTTTCAGCCGCTATTTCGCTGCGCACGGCGGCGGCAATATCGTCAACATGGCCTCGGTTTATGGCGTCATCGCCCCGCGCTTCGACATCTACAAGGGCACGGCGATGACCAACTCGGTGGAATACGCCGCGATCAAGTCCGGCATCCTCCATTTCTCGCGCTATTTGGCCCAGTACCTCAAGGGCAAGGGCATCCGCGTCAATTGCCTGAGCCCGGGCGGTATCCTGGATCGGCAGCCCGAGTCCTTCCTCGAAGCCTACCAGTCCTATTGCAACGAGAAGGGCATGCTGGACCCGCAGGACGTGAGCAATACCCTGGTGTTCCTGTTGTCGGATGCGTCCCGCTACATCACCGGCCAGAATTTGATCGTGGATGATGGCTTTGCGCTTTGATCGGGAATGGCCTTGAGCACCATCAGTTTCAAGTTCGCGTCTCATCCGGATATTGAACTGGGGCTTCCCCGGCAAGAGGTGGAAGCCTTCGTTGTCGGTCCCAGGAGCGTCGGCAAGCGGCCTCCGCCCCTGGTTATTACGATTCCGGGGTATGGGCAGACAGCCGATGACGAATATTTTCGCGAGAAGCTGAATCCTTACATTACCGAACGCTATGGTTGCCTGGTGATGTCGGTGAATTATCACGGCATCAGGAAAGCTCCCCAGCCATTCGATTTTGGCCAATTGCCGGGTCTGCTGATGGACTTGAGAGGCAGCTACGGATGGAGCCCTGTTTCTGCTACCAATCCGCAAGATGCCATCAGCGAGTTTGTGGTTTGGGCAAGCGCTAAGGGGATTAATAGACTACCGGTAAGCATGAAGAGGTTTTTGCGATTCCTCTACCCTGAATATCTGTCTTTCGGTTTCCTGCCCGCGATTGATCATTTCATGGCGATTGGCGAGCTGGCCAAAACGCATCGGTTTGATCGGCGACGCATAGTCCTGTTTGGTTCTTCATATGGCGGATATATTGCCAACCTAATGTCGAAATACGCGCCGAATACCTTTTCGCTGGTCATCGATAACTCTGGATTCGCAAGAGTTTTGCTGCGCGATGTGCTGACGGAGGAGTTGCTTGATGGGGAGCAAAAAAGGGACATCAGCTATGGGCAAAGCAAAGTCATTTTCCCATTCACTCCGTCCTATCCCTGGACCTTCGATGAGCTCGCGCCGGCTTATTTCTCGGATGCCCGCCGTGCTATTCGCAGTTTGTTGCATCCCGGGCAGTGGTCGCCTGCCGCGTCCCGCCACTGTATATTTCATTCGGTAGCCGACGATCTTGTCCCTATCGCCGAAAAGGACCGCGTGGTTGAAATCCTGCGCGAGAAAGGGCGGACGGTCGACTATCATCGTATCGAATCATCCGATATCGACGGCAGGATATTTAAAACAGCCGCGCATGGCATGGATGCTTCCCTGCGATCCCTGTTCGACATCGCCGTGCCGGACGTCATTCCGGAACTCGAAACCCTGACCGATTATGAGTTGGAGTCGAATGCTAATTTTTTATGTGGCAATGAAACCTACCAATTCGGATACACGCCAGAATATGGCTTTAAGGCTGCATTGCACTCCAATCCAGCCATGCTTGATCTTTCCATCGCCCAACACGCTGAGATTTAAAAATAATGAAACTATTGGACAATTTGATGTGGATGCGGAACCGTGCGTTTTCGCCCGACGTGAAGGTGCCGCGGCTGATGTTTTACCATATCCCCAAGACGGGCGGATTGTATGTCTACAATGCCGTGGGTTCCGCACTCCTGCTCTTGTCCCAACTCACGAAGGCTTCCCATCCGCGTTTTCCCGGATTCGAAATGGCCCGGATCGACTCGCGAGAGGACATGGGGCGGGTGAATTCCTTGTGGCTGGTGGGGACCCACCTTCCTTACGGCTGGCATCTCGATTACAAATCCGCACCGCCGTATCAGTTGTTTACACTGGTCCGCGACCCGTTCGAACGCGTGCTTTCCAACTATACCTACAACTGCATGCGCGGCGGCAAAAAGCCGTCCGCAGCAGAGTTTCTGGGATTTGCCGCGCTGCCAGAGAATTGCAACACCATGGTGCGCCATTTTTGCGGCGGTACGCTGGATAGCCGGCCGGATGTCGCGCATGCGCTCGGCATACTGGAGCGCGACTTCCTGGCATACGATACGGTCGAGCATATTCCGGACATGATCGAGGGTTTGCTGACCTACGCCAATTTGCCCAATGTGATGATCGGGGGGAAGATCAACTACACAATGGACGAATACAAGCTGGATGCTGCTGAATTGCGGCCGCAGATCGAGGCCCTGAATCGTGCCGATGTGGAGTTTTATGCCGAGATACAGGCGCATCCGCGTCGATTGCCCATTCCTGCCGGCGAGGGCTACCACCCGGCCACCGTATTGCTCAGGGAAAGCGGCGCGAGCGAAGGAAGCCAGACGCGCATCCAATCCGTCAAAACCGATGTGCTGCTCGACACGGTCACCCGCTCTCAATGTGCAGACGAGGTGTTTTCAACTTTTTTTAAGTAGCGGGAGCAAGCCGAATCTGGAATATGGGCGTACTTGAATTGCTGCTACGGATGCGCTCATGCTCGGCTTGTCCGTTAGTCTGCATCGATGCTAACCTTAGCCTCAGCCAGCAATCCCCCCATAGCCCTTTCGCGATGACCTTATGACGCCATTACAGCAAGCCTACCTCCAGAAATTGCGTGCGACGGCTGACGCCAACGCGGCGTTTTTTGAGTTGAACATGCCGCAGCACAAGATGCTGCTTGACGAGGCCCCCACGGCGTCGGTGGACATTTCCGATCAGGGTGACCTTGTTGTGCGTTATGCCGACGGCGAGAGCCGCCGCATCACCACCGACATTCTGGAAATGGAGGGGCGCATCGAGCAATTCGCCGATCTGCAGGATAGACCGCAAATCCTGGCCTTCCACAATATGCGCAAATTCTATGAGAACCCCAGCCACGGCGATCACCAGGTGTTCCATTACTCCAAGCTGGACGCGGAGTATCCCAATCGGGCAACCCGGCATTTTGCCAAGCACTACCCCGACAACAGCGGCCTGAACCGTTATCCCAGCTTCGGCGAAAAGGAGATTCCGCTGCTGATCGTATTCGGCAGCCGTCTCGGCTGGCATCTGCCCCGTCTGCTCGCGGAATACAAGATACGGCACCTAATCGTGATCGAAACGGATGTCGACGCTTTCCGGTTGTCCGTGTTCTTCCAGGATTACGTGCTGCTGAGCAGATTGGCGATGGAGCAGGGGACGGACCTGATCTTCATCGTGCAGTCGGACATCGAGAAAATCGCGCGGTCCATGACGGCGGCGATGTTGAAATCCGAGGGCCTGCCCCAGTTCTTTATCCATGGCGCATCGATGTTCTATGCGCTTGACGATGCCGAGATGGTGGCCAGTATTAGGACGACCATCGTCGATACGCTCTGGGAACTATTTTTCGGTATGGGCTATTTCGACGACGAACTGATCACCATCCGGCATACGTTCGACAACCTGCGGCAGCGCTTCCCCGTCTTTACCCGGCCGAACGCGATCAAGCCGGATGCGGTGGCGTTCATTGTCGGTTCCGGCCCGTCCCTGGACGGCTTGATCCCGCTCTTGCGTCAATATGGCGACCGCGCGGTCATCTTCAGCTGTGGCACCGCCATTTCCATTCTGCATAAAATGGGGATCAAGCCGGATTTCCATATCGAAAAGGAGCGGCAGGACATCGTCACCGATATCCTTGTCAAATCCATCAGCAATGACATGGAGTTTCTCAAGGGTATTAATTTCATCGGACTAAGCCCGGTTTATTCCGAGGTGTTCCGCATGTTCGACCGTTGCGGCATGATCGTGAAAGCAGCGGATACCATGGGTGCCCTGCTTGAGGTGGACGGTATGCCGAGCGGGGTCATCCTGAGCGGACAGCCCACGGTCACCAACACCGCCATCGACTATACGCTGTGCGCGGGTTTCAAGAACATCTACCTGTTCGGCGTGGACATGGGGAGCAAGGACAAGGAAAAACATCACTCCCAGCACACGGTCTACGTCAATTTGCTGCCCGAGGAGGACCATCTCAAGAAGCTCCTCGCCCACCAGCCCAGCAACGACATCGTTGTCCCCGGCAATTTTGGTGGCGAAGCCCATGCCAATAAGATACTGGCCTTTGCTCGGAGAATGATGGGCTTCATGGTAAAGGGTTACCCGGACGCCAAGGTGTACAACCTGAATGACGGTGCAATGATCGAGAATACCATCCCGTTGCCGCCGGCGGATTTCGACGAGCGCTGGGCGGGCGGATGCGACAAGCGGGCGACGGTGGAAGCGGTCATGAATACGTTCGAGGCCGGGGACTTCGATCTGGAGGCCCTGCAGCGGATATTGCTGGAGCGGATCGATGCCTTTATCGCGCAGGTCGAAGCCATCGTCTCCCAACCGCAAGACTCCTTGTCCAACGTTCTCGACAAGATGATTGCAATCCATTGGATGACGCTGGGGCCATCCAATATCAACGATCCGTGCGCGCTGGTGTTTCGCGGTACGGCCGCGCGCCTGCTCAGCATGGCGTACAATGCGGTCACCATCATCAAGGATAGTGACGAGGCGCTGGCCAAGGCTGAATGGGATTTCGCGAATCTGGTCGAATGCCTGCACGAGGCCAGAAGCGAAGTGGTTAAGAATATACATATCGCTCTTGCGACGGCAGAGCAGTAATTCGGGAATAATCATGAAAATCGATCCTCTTGAGAAAGTCAGGCTTAACAAACGTATCGAGCAGGCACACGACCGCATGATGGGCGGCGATGTCGATGGTGCGCGGGAGATGTTCAGGGAAATCCTAGTGCAAACCCCGGAGTATCCGGCCGCTCTGCACGGCATGGGTGTGCTGTGCGTGGGGCGGGGTGAGGCGGAAGTGGCTGAGCGCTGGCTGCGTCAGGCCATCGCTGCCGATGCCGAGAATGCCCTGGCCTGGAACGACCTGGGTGAAGCGCTCCGCATGCTGGGCCGCGGAGACGAGGCCATCGTTGCATACAGTCGCGCGCTGCAACTGGCGCCCGACTTCCTGAGCGCCATGAACAATATGGCGGTCGCCCTGGCGGGCAAGGGGGATCTGGAAGAAGCCAAGCGCTGCCTGCGTCAGGCGATCGAGATCGATCCGAAAGATCCGCACCCCCACAACAATCTGGGTGTCATCCTGGAAAGCGAGGGGCAGGTCGCGGAAGCGTTGCTCTGTTACGAGAAAGCGGTCAAGTACAAGCACGATTTTGAAGAGGCCAGGCAGAACTACGCCGATCTGCTGCAGCGCAATCCGGAGAGGCTGATGCAGGCCATGGGGCGTCTGCTCGATGATGCCAAGTCCATCGATTAGGGAACTGGCTCGCTGAGGCCGGAGCGCACCGGCACCGATTTTTTTGCCGTCCCCCTAAAGTTTGATTTGCCGTTGCCGAAAATAGAGGTGTGGGCGCAACAGCTCATGCAGGCGGGAAAGAATTTCCCGTGTTTACTTCTTAAGAATTAGGAGCAAAAAATGGCAACTCAAGTTACCCTAACCGCCGCAATGCGGTCCAACCTGACCACGCTGCAGGCTACTTCCAACTTGCTGGATCGGACGCAAGAGCGTCTGTCGACCGGCAAGAAGGTCAATACCGCACTGGACAATCCCACCAACTTCTTTAGCGCTGCTGCACACAATACCCGTGCCAACAACCTGACCAGCCGTAAGGATGGCATGACGGAGGCGGTGCAAGCGATTAAGGCAACCAACGCTGGTATTGAAGGCATCAAGGCGCTGCTTGAAAGCGCCAACGGTATTATTGCTACGGCATCCACGGCTTCCACTTCGAGCTATGACACGCTGTATTCGCAGTTCAACGCGATTGTCGGTGAAATCAACGACTTGATCGACGACTCGAAGTACAAGGGTACCAACTTCCTCGATGGTACTTCGGTATCCCTGGACGTCATCTTCAACGAATCTGGCAGTAATAAGCTGACATTGTCTGGCTTTGATGCACAATTCAGTGCTCTGCTGGCCTCGGCGACGACCGGTACGACGGGTAGCGCGGGTGGCTTCAGTCTGCTGGCCGCTGCCATCGACGGTGGCTCCGCTGCAGCGATTTCTACGTTCGTGGCAGGCGCCGGTGCCGGTTCTGCTGCTAACGGCGGTTTCTCTCTGGCTGCCAACCTGACCGCGATCAGCAACGGTATCACGACCGCTCTGGCGACCCTGGAAGCACAATCCACCAAGTTGTCGAGCAACCTGTCCATCGTCAATGCCCGTCTGGACTTCACCAACGCAATGGTGAACATCGAGAAATCCGGCGCGGACAACCTGACGCTGGCCGACCAGAACGAAGAAGGCGCCAACATGCTGATGCTGCAAACGCGTAATCAGCTGGGCACGACTTCGCTGTCGCTGGCATCTCAAGCAGCGCAAGGTATCCTGAGACTCTTCTAAGAGTTGAAGGGTAACTGATGATGTTGCCGGGGCTGGTCGAATTCGACGAGTCCCGGCCTTATTCATTGGGAGAATAATATGGTCAGCGAATTAAATGTGGCAACCATGGGGTATCCTTCGGGGTTGGCCTCGCTCGGCCTTGCCCCATCCGCTGGGCAGGATGTAGGGCTGGCTGTGCCGGCGGTAAGCGGGCAGGGAAAAGGTGTGCCCGAAAAGCAGGAAATCGTCAGCATCAATTCGTCCGCCGAGTCCTTTGCGGCCCTGACGGATCGTAAGGAAAGCTCTGTGCGGGCCGCCCAGTCCGCCCGGGATGCGAACAAGAGTCTGGGGCAGGCCGAAGACTTGCTGAAGGACATGGCCTCGCTGGTGGGTGCTGTGAAAAATTACCCGCCGTTCCCGGCAGGCAACGAAGACCGGATGCAATATATCAACAGCATCGACGGGCTGCGCAAAGAGATGCAGTCCCTGGTGGTGCCACCCGTTACGCCCGATTACGAGCCTGTATTTTATCCACGCGAGAGCGAATTTCCGTCGTTGGATGCCCAGGTGCCCAGCGATGCCGCCGTACTCGCGTTCGGTGAGGCGGTGCAGGCTGTGCGCAACGATGTGAATACCGCGCGCGAAGCGCTCGAGGCGCAGATGCGGCGCTCTGCCGAGAATGCCGGTGCCGGTTTGCCGCGCCCGCCCGAGGAGCAGCAAGCCGGGGAAATGAGCGTCGTGGTGGCAGGGCAATTGAATGGCAAGGCCCAGCCGATTGTGGGTGCTTCCGATGTTTTTGCACAATTGTAGGGTCTGGCGATGGCGCTGAAGTTAAGCTTGAAACCCAATGAAAAGGTATTCATCGGCGGCGCCGTTGTCCAGAATGGGGATGGTCCTGCGGAACTGAGCATCCTGAACGACGTCCCACTACTACGGGGCAAGGATGTATTGAGTGAGGAGGAGGCTGATTCCGCATGCAAGCAGGTATATCTGTGCGTGCAGTTGATGTATATGGACAGGAACAATCTGTCTACCTACCAGCGCAATTACCAGCAGTTGATCGAGGAGATTCTGGTGGCGGCGCCGGCAACGGTGGATTACATTGCCGAAATTAACAATGATCTGGCTTGTGGCAGGTATTACCAGGCCATGAAGTGTGCACGCAAATTGGTGAATTTCGAACAGGAGTTAATCAAGCATGTTCAACAATCCGCTTAAAGCTTATCAGACCGTTGAAAGTGCCACCCTGGATGGGCGCGCGCTCGAGGCCAGCCTGTTGATCAAGTCCGCGGCACGCCTGGCGGCTGTGCAGCAGAACTGGGATGCTCCGGGACGAGAAGAATTGCTGGACGAAAGCCTGCGCTACAACCTGCGCCTGTGGACGGTATTCCAGGCGGAAATGACGAATGAGAGCAATCCGATTCCCACGGAAATCAAGCGCAATCTGCTTTCCCTTTCCGCGTTCATCGACAAGCGCACGTTCGATACCATCAGCTATCCCGACCCTGCCAAACTGGATATCCTGATCGCGATCAACCGGAATATCGCCGCCGGCTTGCAGCCAGCTCCGGCCGGTGGTGGTGCCGTGGCCCCCTGAACGATGGCGTCCGATCCTTTTTCCATTAGCGGCAGCCCCTTGGATATTCTGTCGCAGGATCAATCCGGCCAGCGTTCCCAATTGGCGCAGTACGCGCTGCAACGCGCAGCACAGCAAATGCAGGGCAAGCAAATGACGGAGGCCATCAACACCTTCAGGCAGGCCTTGGCATACGATCCTACGAACACTACCGCACTGACCTACATCGGCAATATCAATCTTCAACTCGGCAATGTGGACGAGGCTGTCAAGGCATTCAAGAACCTGGTCAGCCTTGACCCGACGTCATCCGATTCCCAGGTCAAGCTCGCCAACGCCTATCTGCAGGGTAAGCGCTATAACGAGGCCGAGGCAACGTTCAAGACCGCCGCCCGGCTCGACCCCAGAAACCCTCTGCCCGAGTACACGCTGGGAATCCAGTATGCGCAGACGGACCGGTTGCAAGAAGCCGAAGTACAGTTCCGCAAGGTGCAGCGCATGGCGCCGGGCGATGGCAACGTGTATTACGCGCTGGGCGCCTTGCATAACAAGCAGGGAAAGTATGAGGAATCGGCGCAGGAGCTGAAAACGGCGCTGTCGCTCAAGTCCCAGTTCTACCAGGCCAATTATGAACTGGGCGTGGCCTATACCTACCTCGGCAATGACGATGAAGCCAATCGGCAGTTGAATATCCTCAAAACCGCAGGCTCAGCCTTCGCGGTCGATCTGAATTTCGAAATCACCCGACCGAAAATCCTGTATGTGGAAGGGGTCAAGGGCGGCCTTAGCTTTGGGCCGAACACTCCCGTTTGGATGCTCGACCCTGCCAAGCTCACCGATCCTGGCTCGTCCTCCACCTTCTCGGTCAATATCCAGTTCAGTACCCAGATGGATCCCGTTTCCATCGCCCAGTTGAGCAATTGGGAGATTTCACGGGCGAAAAGCACGGCGGCCGGCTACTACAACAACAGCCCCAACGGCTTCGTCAGCAGTACCGAGGTGCAGATTGCCAAACGGCCGCTGTCGGTCATCTATAACCCGACCACATTGCAGGCCACCCTGACTTTCACGATCAATCAGAACAGCACCGGCAATGCGACCATAGACCCCAAGCATCTGGTGTTTCAGTTCGCCGGCAAGGATGCCTATGGGCGCAGCATGGATGCCGGCGCCGATGAGATCGACGGCTACTCGCAGGTCAAGGCGTTCTAAACTTCACCGAGCCAGCAAGTTGAGGGCGCCATCCAGCCCGGCGTGGCTGATGGCGTAAGTGGCCTGCGCGCGCACCACGGGTTTGGCGTGGTAGGCGATGCCGATGCCGGCCGCAGCCATCATCTTCAGGTCATTGGCGCCGTCGCCGATGGCGACTACCTGCTCGGGGCGCAGCCCCAGTTCCTCGCGGATGCGGTTCAGCCAGTCCGCCTTTCCTTGCGCATCCAGTACATCCCCCAATACACGGCCGGTCAATTTGCCGTCGGCGATTTCCAATACGTTGGCGTGTGCGTAATCCAGGCCGACGCGCAGCTTGAGCCGTTCGGTGAAGAAGGTGAAGCCGCCGGAGACCAGCAGGGTCTTGATGCCGCGTGCCTGCAGTGCGCCCAGCAGGATTTCCGCGCCCGGGTTGAGCTGCAGGCGCTCATCGTAGACGCGCTGTAGCGCAGACTGGTCCAGACCGGCCAGCAGCGCCACGCGGCGACGCAGGCTTTCGGCGAATTCGATCTCGCCACGCATCGCGCTTTCAGTGATCGCTGCCACCTGCGGCTTCAGCCCCTGTATGTCGGCGATCTCATCGATGCATTCGATATTGATCAGCGTGGAATCCATGTCCATCACCACCAGTCCGATATCGTCCAGCGTATGCTCGTCTTTGACGAAGGCGCAGTCGATCTTGTGCGCATCGCAATAGGTCGAAATCTCCGGATTGGAGTCGGCGTCCAACAGAACGTAAGCGTGGTCCGCCAGCGGACGAAAAATCCGCTGGCCGGTCAGTATGGAGAGATGGGCAAGATGTTCGGGCAGCAGGTTCTGCCCCTGGATCACGAGACGCATAGGAAAAATGGCGAAAAATGAGCCGCGATTATAGCATCGCGCTCCGGAATCCCGTTTTGCGATGCGCCAGTACTGGCTTATTCGGGGGTTTTCCGCCAAAATTGCAGCATTTTCCCCTGTCTTTGGAATTACCATGAATTTGCATGAGTATCAGGCCAAGCATTTGCTGCAACAATATGGCCTGCCGACGCCGCGCGGCATCGTGGCCAATACCGCGGAATCGGCCGTTGCCGCTTCGCGCGAACTGGGCGGTTCCGCCTGGGTTGCCAAGGCGCAGATCCATGCCGGTGGACGCGGCAAGGCGGGCGGCGTCAAGGTGACCCGCTCGCACGATGATCTGCAGAATCTCGCCACGCAATTGCTGGGCAAACATCTCATCACCCAACAGAATGCCCCTGATGGGCAACCAGTGCATCGCCTGCTGATTGAGGAAACCCTGCCCATCGCCCGCGAGCTTTACCTTTCGCTGCTGGTGGATCGTTCGGTCGAACGTGTCGTCGTTGTGGCTTCGGCCGCCGGCGGCATGGAAATCGAGGAAATCGCCCACGCAACGCCGGAACAAATCCTGCGCGAAGTGTGCGACCCATTGCTCGGCTTGGTGGATTATCAGGCACGCAATCTCGCTTTCGCGCTCGGCCTCGCCGGTGAACAGATCGGTGCTTTCACCAAGCTGCTCAAGGGACTTTATCGCCTGTTCAAGGAAAACGATCTGGCGCTGCTGGAAATCAACCCGCTGGTCGTGACTGAGAGCGGTGCGCTGGTCGCGCTGGATTGCAAGATGAGCGTGGACGACAACGCGCTCTACCGTCAGAAAGGCCTGACGGAACTACGTGACTGGAGCCAGGACGACCCCAAGGAAGCCGAGGCGCACGCCAGCGGCCTCAATTATATCGCGCTCAATGGCAATATTGGGTGCATGGTCAACGGCGCCGGCCTGGCGATGGCGACGATGGACCTGATCAAGCTGCACGGCGGCATGCCGGCTAACTTTCTCGATGTGGGCGGCGGCGCGACGGCGGAAACCGTGGCGCGTGCCTTCAAGATCATCCTCGCCGACAACAACGTCAAGGCGATTTTGGTCAATATCTTCGGCGGCATCATGCGCTGCGACATCATTGCGGAAGGCATTATCACCGCCGTGAAGGAAGTCGGCGTTCAGATGCCAGTCGTCGTGCGTCTCGAAGGTACGAACGTCGAACTGGGCAAGCAAATGCTGCGCGAAAGCGGGCTGTCCATCATTTCCGCCGATGGATTGACCGATGCGGCCAAGCAGGCCGTGGCTGCCGTGGCATAAGGAATCACATGAGCATACTGATTAATAAAAACACCAAAGTGCTGTGCCAGGGTTTTACCGGCAAGCAGGGTACTTTCCACTCCGAACAGGCGCTGGCCTACGGCACCAAGATGGTCGGCGGCGTCACGCCGGGCAAGGGCGGGCAGACGCATCTGAATCTGCCGGTGTTCAATACCATGCGCGATGCGGTCAAGGCCACCGGCGCGCAGGCGTCCGTGATTTATGTGCCACCGGCTTTTGCTGCGGACTCCATCGTGGAAGCCGCGGATGCCGGCATTGAGCTGATCGTTTGCATTACCGAGGGCATCCCGGTGCTGGACATGCTCAACGTCAAGGCCGCGCTGGTCGCCAATGGCGCCAGGCTGGTTGGCCCGAACTGCCCGGGCGTGATCACGCCCGACGAGTGCAAGATCGGCATTATGCCGGGCTCGATTCACAAGCGCGGCAAGGTCGGCATCGTGTCGCGTTCCGGTACGCTCACCTATGAAGCCGTGCATCAGACCACGCAGCTCGGCCTCGGCCAGACCACCTGCGTCGGCATCGGCGGCGATCCGATCAAGGGCCTTAATTTCATCGAATGTCTGGAAATGTTCGAGGCCGATCCGGAAACCGAAGCCATCATCATGGTGGGCGAAATCGGCGGCGCGGATGAAGAGGCTGCGGCGGAATACATTAAATCCAATGTCCGTAAGCCGGTTGCAGGCTATATTGCCGGACAGACCGCGCCAAAGGGCAAGCGCATGGGGCATGCCGGCGCGATTATTTCCGGCGGTAGCGGTCGTGCGGAAGACAAGATGCTGGCGCTGGAAAAAGCTGGCGTAGTCGTCGCCAGTTCCCCGGCCGGGCTGGGCGAAGCTGTACTGGCCGCCATCAAAGCAAAAGGACAATAACAATGAAGTTCATTCTGCGCAGCCTCCTGCTTCTGTTGTCACTGCTGCCCATGGTCTCCATGGCGGCGGAAGACGTGCCTTATCTGCTGGCGGCTTCCGCACGCGGCGATGTGGCGATGGTGCGCGCCATCCTCGACAGCGGCGCCAGCGCCAATACGAAGGACTCGGAAGGCATCACCGCGTTGATGTATGCAGCGCGCAAGGGCAATGCCGAGGTTGCACGGGTATTGCTGGAGAAGGGGGCCGACGTCAACGCCAAGGATGGCGACGGCTGGACGGCGCTGATGTATGCCGCGAAGAAGAACTTTGTCGATACCGTGCGCGTATTGCTGGAAAAAGGCGCCGATACGTCCGTGCGCGACCAGGCCGGCTGGAGTGCGCTCGGCCTTGCCGCGACCTCCGGCTTCAACGATGTGGTGGGGCTGCTGATCAAATCCGGTGTCAACCCGAATGCCCGCAGCGATGATGGCCGGACCGTGCTGATGTTTGCCGCCAAGGGTGGCCAGGGACCTACCATCCAGACGCTGCTGGACGGCGGTGCTGATGTGTCCGCACGCGACCGCAACAAGATGACGGCCCTGATGTATGCGGCGCGCGAAGGCAATCTGGAGGCAGTGAAGATGCTGCTCGATGCCGGAGCCAAGGTCGGCGACCAGGATCATACCCGCTGGACAGCGCTGAGCTGGGCGGTCAAGAAAAATCACGTGGAAGTTGCCGAGTTGCTCATCGACAAGGGCGCCGATGTCAACATCAAGGACACCAACGACGAATCCCTGCTGCATCTTGCGGTCGAGAACGGTGCCAAGGAGATGGTGGGCCTGCTGCTCGCCAAGCGCATCAACGTCAAGGCCAAGGATGGCTACGGCCTGACCGCTTTGGTCTATGCGATGAAAAATGGCGAGAAGGACATCGTCAAGATGATCAAGGATGCGGGCGGCAGCTATTGAGTCGCCTCAGCATAACTGCCTGGAAACCCGGTCGCGACCGTCGCTGATCCCCCTATGAAACTTGCAATTGCGCAAATCAATTGCACTGTCGGCGACCTCGCCGGCAATGCATCCAGAATTCTGGAATATTGTCGCCGCGCCCGTGAAGCCGGTGCCACGCTCCTGCTTACCCCTGAACTGGCGTTGGCCGGGTATCCGCCTGAAGACCTGCTGCTGCGCGAAGATTTTTACCAGGCCTGCGACACCATGCTCGCCTCCTTGACAGCCGCTGTTCCGGCAGGTCTCACGTTAATCGTCGGGCATCCGGCCCAGCAGGACGGCAAGCATTTCAATGCCGCTTCAGTGATCCGCGACGGCAAGGTGATCGCGACTTATCACAAGCACAAGCTGCCCAATTACAGCGTGTTCGATGAGGTTCGGTATTTCGAGCCCGGCGACGAGCCGTTGGTTTTCGAGCATGAAGGCGTCAGTATCGGCGTCGTTATCTGTGCCGACGTCTGGGAGCAGGCGCCGGCAATACGCGCGCGCAAAGCCGGTGCGCAGTTGCTCCTGGCATTGAACGCATCGCCTTATCACCTCGAGAAGCAGCTGACCCGTTATGGAGTGCTGCGTGAACGCGTGCGCGAAACCGGCTTGCCGATTGTGTACGCCAATCTGGTCGGTGGTCAGGATGAACTGGTGTTCGATGGCGCCTCTTTCGTGTTGAATTGCGACGGGCTGTTGATGATGCAAATGGCCGCCTTCGAGGAAGCGCTAGGCATCATCGATTTCGACGGCGCCGAGCCGCTACCGGCCGAGGTGGTTCCCGAGGCGCCTTTGGAAGCCGCTGTGTACAAGGCGTTGTGTCTTGGCGTGCATGACTATATTTTCAAGAACGGTTTTCCCGGCGTCGTTTTGGGGCTGTCCGGCGGCATCGATTCCGCGCTGACTTTGGCTATTGCCGTCGATGCGCTGGGGGCAGAGCGCGTGCGGGCCGTGATGATGCCTTCGCGCTTCACCGCCGACATCAGTCAGAGCGATGCTGCGCAAATGGCGGAAAACCTGGGTGTACGGTACACCGAGTTGCCCATCGAGCACCTGTTTGAAACATTCCTCGATTCCCTGGCGGGCGAGTTCGAAGGCCTTGCATTCGATCTTGCCGAGGAGAATCTGCAGGCGCGGATACGCGGCACCCTGCTGATGGCGCTCTCGAACAAGTTCGGCTCCATCGTGCTGACCACGGGCAACAAGAGCGAAATGGGCGTGGGTTACTCCACGCTTTACGGTGATATGGCCGGTGGTTTTTCGGTGTTGAAAGATGTCCCCAAAACCATGGTTTATCGGCTCTCGCATTACCGGAACTCTATCGCGCCCATCATTCCGACGCGCATCATTACCCGCGCTCCGTCGGCGGAGCTGCGGCACGACCAGACCGATCAGGATTCACTGCCCCCTTACGAAATCCTGGATGCAATCATGGAGGCCTATGTCGAGTATGACAGGAGCCCGGCGGAGATTGCCGCGATGGGCTTTCGGCCGGAGGACATCCGCCGGGTGGTGACATTGATCGACCGCAATGAATACAAACGCCGCCAGGCGCCGGTGGGCGTGCGTATCACGCACCGCGGATTTGGCAAGGACAGGCGTTATCCGATAACATCGAAATATAAATTCGAATTCTGAAGGAGGAGCAATACCATGAAAAAAATCGAGGCCGTCATCAAGCCATTCAAGCTGGACGAAGTGCGCGAAGCGCTCTCCGAGATCGGCGTTGCCGGGCTGACGGTAACCGAGGTTAAGGGGTTCGGCCGCCAGAAAGGGCATACCGAGCTCTACCGCGGCGCGGAATACGTGGTCGATTTCCTCCCTAAAATCAAGATGGAGCTGGTGGTAGCTGACAACCTGCTGGATGCTTGTATCGAAGCGATCGTCAAGGCGGCGCGCACCGGCAAGATCGGTGACGGCAAGATATTCGTCACCTCGGTGGAGCAGGTGATACGCATCCGTACCGGCGAGACCGGCGAAGCCGCGGTCTGATTTCAAGAGCAGTGGTTGCGTCTGCACGGCCATATCGCGTGCACGCGCCTTCTGCCTCGTTTCACCTTTGATTTCCGTGCATGAGTAGTCTGCTGTCCTTGCCTTCCTGGGTGCAGGCAGCCGGGCTGCTGGTCATGTCGAATGTATTCATGACATTCGCCTGGTATGCGCACCTCAAGAACCTCAACGACAAGCCGTGGTGGATCGCCGCGCTGCTAAGCTGGGGCATTGCACTGTTCGAATACCTGCTGCAGGTGCCCGGCAATCGGGTCGGCTATACCGAGCTCTCGCTCGCGCAGCTCAAGATATTGCAGGAAGTCATCACGCTGGTTGTGTTCGTGCCGTTCGCGGTGCTGTACATGCAGCAGCCGCTCAAGCTCGATTACCTGTGGGCCGGGCTGTGCCTGATGGGCGCGGTTTACTTCATCTTCCGCACCGCCTAGTGGCTTAGAGCCTAATTCAGTAGTATTCAACCCCCGTGCCGGCTGACTGCGGGATGCAGTGCAAGGCGCAGGCTGCGCGGTGTAGTTATTCTCCACAAGCAGGCCGCAACGCGGGCGCCTATCCTTCCGGAAAAAGAAAGTCGGGCCGGGCGCAGGCTTCCACGATACGGTCGTAAACGAGACGAATGCGCGGCGGCACCGGTCCGCGTTGTGGCCGATAGACGAACAGGTCCCACGGCGGCGGCGTCTCCGCGGCGAGCACCGGCACCAACCGCCCGGCACGGATATGGGGCAGCACCAGGCAGTCGGCGATCTGGCCGAAGCCCACCCCCGCCAACACCAATCCCAGTTCGGCTTCAGCGTCGTCGGTGATGAAGGCATTGGTGCGCGGCACGAACTGTAAATCCTCCGCGAAATACCAGGGCCAAGGTTTGCCGGTATTTTTGTCAACCATCGCGACGGTCGGCAGATCCAGCAGGGCGCGGATATTGGTCGGTGCACCGGCGCGTGCGATCAGCTGCGGTGTGCCCACCGCCATGAAGGAAATCTTGGATACCGCGCGTGCGACGAAGCTGCTGTCGCGCAGGAAGCCGACGCGGATCCCGATGTCGATCTGCTGCTCGACGACGTTGATGATGGTGTCCGACAGGCGCAGATCGATCATGATGCCGGGGAACTCGTTCGCAATCCGGCTCAACACTGGCAGCAGAAAGCGCCGGCCTATCACCGTGGGGGCCGTGATGCGCACGGTGCCGGTCACGTCCGCCTTGGGCTGTTCGCTGCGGATGAACAAGTCATCGACCTTCGACAAAGTTTCCCGCGCACGCAAGGACAACTGCTCGCCGAAATCGGTGATGCGCATCTGACGCGTGTTGCGATAGAACAATGGCTCGCCCAGCCGGTCTTCCAGACTCTTTACCGCCCGCGTCACGGCCTGCGGCGAAACGCCGAGCCGGGCAGCGGCTTCCTTGAAACTGCCGGCTTCGGCAGTGGCGCAGAAGATGCGCATGATTTCCAAATGATTCGACATGGATAGATCCTGTAATCCTTGAAGATTATTCCTAAAAATGGAATTCTAAAATGAAATTCTGACCATTTATTGTCATTATTGATTTGCGCATACTGCTCCGTAGTTACCGAAAGGGGAAATATTATGGTTACTCTGAACATCAACGGCGCCGAGAGGCAACTGGACGTGGCGGAAGATATGCCCATCCTCTGGGCATTACGCGACACCTTGCATCTTACCGGTACCAAGTTCGGCTGCGGCATGGCGCAATGCGGCGCATGCACGGTACATCTCGATGGCCAGGCGATCCGCTCTTGCATGACACCGGTTTCCGCCGCTGTAGGCAAGAAAATCACGACGATCGAGCAGATCGGCAACGACGCTGTCGGCAAGGCGGTGCAGGAAGCCTGGCAGGAAATCGACGTGGTGCAGTGCGGCTACTGCCAGTCCGGCCAGATCATGGCCGCCACTGCGCTGCTGGCTGCGAACAAGCAGCCGACCGACGCCGACATCGACAACGCGATGAGCGGCAACATCTGCCGCTGCGGCACCTATCAACGCATACGCGCGGCGATCCATCAGGCCGCCGAGAAGTTGGCCTGAGGAGCGCATCATGGAAAACACCACCCTCAAGAACTCCGGCCGGCGTAAATTTTTGATCACCACCGCCGTCGTGGCCGGCGGCTTGGTCGTCGCGTTTGCAATACCGCAGGCCAAGCGCTTTCTGCTGCCCGGTGCCGACCAGCCTGCCGCTAATGGTGCGGGGGCAGTCAAATTGCCCGAACCGAATGCCTTTCTGCGCATCGGCAGCGATGACAGCATCACCGTCCTCCTCGCGCATAGCGAAATGGGTCAGAGCATCTGGACCACGCTGCCGATGTTGATCGCCGAGGAGCTTGATGCCGACTGGAGCCGCATCAAGGTCGAGCACGCCCCGGCCGCGCCGGTCTATGCGCATACCGCTTACGGTTTGCAGATTACCGGCGGCTCGTCCACGACCTGGTCGGAATTCGACCGCTATCGTCAGGTGGGCGCCATGACGCGGGCGCTGCTGGTCAATGCCGCTGCCGAGCAGTGGGGCGTGAAACCGGAAGAGATTCGCACCGAGAACGGCTTCGTTATGGCGGGCGAGCGCAAGCTAAGCTATGGCCAATTGGCCGAGGCCGCCGCCAAGCTGGAAGCACCCACGCAGGTCACGCTCAAGGAACCCAAAGACTGGAAAATACTCGGCAAGCCGACCAAGCGCCTCGACAGCCCGGAGAAGATCAACGGCAGCGCAGTGTTCGGCCAGGATATTCATTTCGACGGCCTGCTCACGGCGATGGTCGCGCGCCCGCCGGTATTCGGCGGCAAGGTGAAGTCGTTCGATGCGACCGCTGCGAAGCAGGTCAAGGGCGTGCGCAACGTGGTGCAGGTACCGACCGGTGTGGCGGTCATTGCCGATCACTACTGGGCCGCCAAGCAGGGGCGCGACGCGCTCAAGGTGGAATGGGACCTCGGGCCAAATGCGCAGTTGGACTCGCAAGGCTTGCTTGCGGATTTCCACAAGCGCGCAGCGGAGCAGGGCCTTACCGCTGCCAAGGCTGGCGATAGTGCGGCTAAACTGAAGCAGGCAGCCAAGACCATCGAGGCCGAGTATGTCGCGCCCTATCTCGCGCACTCGCCAATGGAACCGCTCAACTGTGCGGTCAAGATCGATGGGGAAAACTGCGAAATCTGGACCGGCACGCAGATGCAGGGCAACGACCAGCAAGTCGTCGCCAAGCTGCTCGGCATCAAGCCGGAGCAGGTGAAAATCCATACTGTTTTTCTCGGCGGCGGTTTCGGCCGGCGCGCCAATCCGCAATCGGATTTCATCGCGGAAGCGGTGCAGGTCGCCCAGGCTGCGGACGCCCCGGTCAAGACCGTGTGGAGCCGCGAGGATGACGTCAAGGGCGGCTATTACCGCCCAATGTTCCTGCACAAGGCGCGTGTCGGACTAGGCGACGATGGGATGCCGGTGGCCTGGGAACATGAAATTGTCGGCCAGTCCATCGTCAAGGGCACGCCGTTTGAAGGCGCGCTGATGAAGGACGGCGTTGACCATACCTCGGTGGAAGGAGTGGCCGATTCCGCTTATCTCAAGAATATCGCCGATCACCGCGTCGGACTGCATACGCCCGAGTTGGGCGTCCCTATCCTGTGGTGGCGTTCGGTCGGTCACAGCCACAGCGCGTTCGCGATGGAAAGCCTGATCGACGAACTGGCGCACGCCGCCGAAAAGGATCCGCTGGAGTACCGCCGTGCCTTGCTGAAGGGCCATCCGCGCCATCTGGCGGCGCTCAATCTGGCTGCGGAGAAGGCCGGGTGGAGCACTGCACTGCCCAAGGGGCGCTTCCGCGGCATCGCGGTGCACGAATCCTTCGGCAGCTATGTGGCGCAGGTGGCGGAGGTATCGGTCGAGAACGGCACGGTCAAGGTGCACCGCGTCGTCTGCGCGATCGATTGCGGCCTGGCGGTGAACCCGGAATCGCTGGCGGCACAGATGGAGTCTGCGATCGCCTTCGGCCTGAGCGCGGCGCTGCAAAGCGAGATTACGCTCAAGGAGGGCCGCGTGCAGCAGTCCAATTTCAATGACTACCAGGTGCTGCGCATGAACCAGATGCCCAAGGTGGAAGTGCACATCGTGCCCAGCACCGAGAAAATGGGCGGCGCGGGCGAACCAGGCGTGCCGCCTATCGCGCCCGCTGTTGCCAATGCCGTCTTCGCGGCCACCGGCAAGCGCATCCGTACCTTGCCTATTGGCGGCCAATTGGCGTAAGGAATGGTATGAACTCGCTCGATTGGGAAGTCCTGAGCCGTGCGGTCGAATGGCTGCGAGCCGGCCATCGCGCGCACCTGTTCACCGTGGTGCAGACCTGGGGCTCGGCGCCGCGCCTGCCCGGTGCGGTGCTGGTGGTGCGCGCGGATGGGCATCTGGTCGGCTCGGTGTCCGGCGGCTGCATCGAGGACGACCTTGCCGACAAGGCGCGTAACGGCTTGCTGCCGTCGAAGCCGGCGCTGATCGAGTATGGCGTCAGCCGCGACGAAGCGCAGCGCTTCGGTATCCCCTGCGGCGGGCGCCTGCAAATTTTCGTCGAGCCATTGCACGATGCGGCGCAATTGCAGCCCATTGTCGACAGCATGGCGGCACGCCAACTAATCCGCCGCTCGGTGCGCCTCTCTACCGGTGAGGTGCGGCTGGAGGCTGCCTTGCCGGGCAGCGCGCCGGTACTTGAAGGCGACTGGTTCCACGGCTATTTCGGACCGCAGTGGCGGCTGCTGATCATCGGTGCCAATCAGCTCGGCGCAGTGCTGGCGAACTTGGCGCAGGCGCTGGAGTTCGACGTGTTGATGTGTGATCCGCGCGAGGAAATGCGCGACGAGTTTCGCGTTCAAGGCGTGACCTGGCTGGACGGCATGCCGGACGACGTAGTGCTGGCGCTGGGCGCCGATGCGCATACCGCGATCGTCGCGGTCACGCACGACCCCAAGTTGGATGACATGGCCTTGCTGGAAGCGCTGAAATGCGACGCGTTCTACGTCGGCGCGCTCGGTTCGCGCAAAAACCAGGAGAAGCGGCGCGAACGCATGCGCATGTTCGACCTGGGCGAGACGGAAATCGCGCGCCTGCGCGGTCCGGTCGGCCTGCCCATCGGCAGCCGCACGCCGGCCGAGATCGCCATTGCGATTCTGGCCGAAATTATTCAGGTGCGCACCCAGCAGCGCCTCGCGGCGCAATCCGCCGGACAGATTCACGGCATCGTTTCCGCCTGCGCGGCCTGAGTCAGCGGCCGAGGTCGGCCGGCGTATCGATGTCGGCCAGCACGCCGGGGTCGTCGCAGTCCAGCAGGCGAACTTCCAGTTTATGGCGCTGCAATATCGAACGCGCGCCTTCATCCCCCTGCAGTGCCAGCAGTTCGTCGCGCAGCGTGGCGGAAAATGCGACCGGATGGCCGCGTTTGCCCTCGAATACGGGTGCGCAGATCGGGGCGTGATGCAGGCCGCCGGCCACGGCGGTGATGGTTTGCGGGCGGATGCTGGGCATGTCGGCCAGCGCGATCACATAACCGGAAACGGAGGAAAAGCGGTCGCAATCGCGCACCGCTGCGGACAGGCTGTCCGACATGCCGCCGGAGGCGCAAGAAATCACTTCCAGGCCGGCTTCCTGCAACAGCCTGGCCAGCTGTGCATTGTCGGGTTGGACCACGGCGATGGATAGGGGGAGGGCCTGCACCAGGTTGTATGCGGCAGCCAGCGCCATCGGCCGGCCGTCAGCCAGCGGCTGCAGCAGCTTGTCGGCGGCGCCGAAGCGGCGCGAAAAACCGGCCGCGAGCAGAATGCCGATAGGAGCGCCGGGATGCGTCACGGGCGCCGGTTCTAAAACCCGAGCGCGCGGGCGGTCTGGTAGAAGGCGAAGCTGAGCAGCCAGGCCAGCAGCAATGACCAGCCGATTGACAACCACATGAATCCGGCGCTGCGGGATTCGGTTTTAAGCGTGGCGATGGTGGACAGACAGGGCGTGTAGATTAGCGTAAAGATCATGAAGCTCATGCCTTGCACCCAATCCAGGCGCTGTGCCATCAGCTGCATCAATTCATCTCCTTGCAAGCCGTAAATCACGGCGAGCGAACCCACCACGATTTCCTTGGCTACGAATCCGAAGATCAGCGCGATTGCGAGCTGGGCATCGATGCCTATCGGTGTTAAAACCGGGGAAAGCACTTGGCCTATCATGCCGGCATAAGTATCGATGCTGGCGGGTGTGGTGCCACTCGGATAGTTGGTGAGCGCCCAGACCAGCACAACGCCGGCGATGATGAATTTGGATGCGCGGTTGAGAAAGTGCCCCACTTCCTGCCAACCGCGCAGCACGATCTGGCGGGGGGTAGGGAAGCGGTAGGGTGGCAGTTCGAGTATGAAGGGCTCGTTGCTGTGGAATTGATTCTTGAACAGCAAGGCGCTCAGGAATGTCACGGCAAAGCTCATCAGGTACATCGAGAACAGTACCAGCGGCGCCTGCTGCGGCGTGAACAGCACGGCGGTCATGAACACGAACACTTGCAGGCGCGCCGAACAGAGCGAAAACGGAATGACCAGCATGGTCAAGAGACGCGAGGCGCGGTTGCGCATCACGCGCGTGCCCATCAGTGCCGGAACGTTGCAGCCGAAGCCCATCAGCAGCATCACGAAGCCGCGGCCATCCAGGCCCATCTTGGCCATCAGCGCGTCCATCAGGAAAGCCGCACGGGAAAGGTAGCCGCTGTCTTCCACCAGGGTCATCACCAGGAAGAACAGAATGATGATGGGTACGAAAGCCGCCACGGTGCCGACGCCATTGTATATGCCATCGAGCAGCAGGCCGCGCATCCACTCGGGCCAGGATGCCATCATCGGCTCCAGCAGATCGCTGCGTCCATGATCCAGCAGCCAGGCGACGCCGTCCTGCAAGGGGCCGCCGACGGTAAAGATCAACTGGAACAGCAGGTAAAGCGCAGCAAAGAAGATCGGCAATCCCAGCAATGGGTGCAGCAAAAGTTTATCCAGCTTGGACGTGAGCGCATCCGTCAATTGCACCGGCATTTGCACGGAGGCTTTGACGATTTCCTCCATTTGACGCTCGATTTTGTCGTCCGAGTCGAGTTGCGCGCGCAGCTCTTCGGGGGCGGGATGAGCGGTAGCGTTGTTCATTGTTTGCGCTGCCAGTTGCAGCGCCTGCGGGAATCCCTCGCCGTATTTGGCACTCAGCATGGTCACCGGTATGCCGAGGTGCTGCGACATGATATCGGCGTCGACGGTAATGCCGCTGCGCTTGGCCTCGTCGGCCATGTTGAGCATCAATACCGTGGGCAAGCCGAGGTCGCGTACCTGCAAACCCAGCGACAGTTGGCGATCCACTTGCGAGGTGTTAAGCACTAGGATGACGAGGTCGATCTCGTTGTTTTCAAGAAAGTGCCGCACGACTTGCTCGTCGTCGGAGAAGCCGTGCAAGTCGTAAATGCCCGGTAGGTCGATCAGTTCTGCGATATGGCCGCCGAGCAATATCTTGGCGCTCATCAGGTCTACGGTAATGCCGGGCCAGTTGCCCACCCGGGCCGAGGCGCCGCTAATGCGGTTGAACAGGGTCGATTTGCCCGTATTGGGCATGCCCAGGAGTGCGATTCTTTTCATGAGTGATTATGTTCGGCGCGGCTGGCGGGGCAGCTCAGTTGTGTGAAGGGGCGGTGTCCTGCGAAATCTGGATACGATGGGCTTCGGCGCTGCGCAAAATGACGTCGGTCGTTCCGATGCGCACATGCAGCGGACCCCGAAAGCGAGCGCGGCGTATCAATTCGATGCGTTTGCCAATGCGGAAACCCAGAGCGTTGAGTCGCTGATGTAGGCCTTCTTCCGCTGTAATGGCACGGATGGTCGCGGACTCTCCGGGTTTCAGGCTATCCAGACTAAAGGTCAACATGGCAGTGACAAAGGTAAATAAGAATTGTTCTTATTATTGCATAACCATGTCGAGGCGCAAGAGCTTTGACTGACGCTCTTGAAATAAAAACGGCGCCATGAGGCGCCGCTGGAATTTGCCATGCGTAAGGCTTAGTTGGGGACAACCTTTGCTTTCGCGCGCAGGTCGCTCAGCATTTTTTCCAGATTGCGTTGCTGTACCTGTTTCTTCAGGTTTTCCTTGACCTTGTCGTAGGCGGGCGGTTGGGCCACGCGAGTGTCTTCAAGTTTGATGACGTGCCAGCCGAACTGGGTTTGCACAGGGGCTTGGGTGACCTGGCCTTTTTTCAAGGTGCCGAGAGCATCGCTGAACGGCTTAACCATTGCGGCCGGCGGGAACCAGCCCAATTCACCGCCCTTGTCCTTGGAGCCGGGGTCCTTGGATTTTTCCTTTGCCAGCTTGGCGAAATCGCCGCCCTTGCCGAGCTGGGCGATGATGTCCTTGGCTTCGGCTTCGGTCGAAACCAGGATATGGCGCGCGCTGTACTCCTTGTCGCCGACCTGTTGCTTGAATTTCTCGTACTCGGCCTTGAGGTCGGCTTCGCTGACGGTGGTCTTCTTCAGGAAGTTCTCGATATAGGTGTTGACCAGCAGTTCGCGGCGTAGCAATTCTTCCTTGGCGACGTAGTCGGGTTGCTTGTCCAGGCCCTGTTTCTGGGCTTCCTGCACGACCAGCTCGCTGCTGATCAGCTTGTTGACGATGATGCTGCGAACGTTCGCGTCAACGTTCTGACCGCGCGCGGTAGCGTCCTTGGCGATATAGTCGACGAGGGATTGCTTGATGGGTTTGCCATTAACGGTGGCGACATTGGTGTCGGCGGCTTGCGCGGAAGGAAGCATCAGGCCGAAAGCGACGGCCAGCAAGGTTTTTTGTGTCAGGTTCATCAGGATTCCTTGTAATGGTAATGGGATGGAATGGTGTGGCTAACGATCTTCAGGTGCGTAGGCGGATATGCTCAATGCATGAATGCGCGATGGGATAAGGTCTTGAAGCGCCTGATAAATTATGCGATGGCGCATTATCTGCGATTTGCCGGAAAAATGCGAGCTGACCACCGTCAGCGTGAAATGTCCGCCGCCCTTGTTGCCGGCATGGCCGGCATGCTGCGCGCTGTCGTCCACGATCTCGAGCAACTGTGGTTCCAGCGCCATCAGGCGACGGCGAATTTCGTCTTGTAGATCGGAATGGTTCAAGCGGGCAAGGTTTTACGGAAGGGTTGCACGGTAATGCCGGAAAACACGCCGCCGGTGACGAAAGAATCCGCCTCCGCCCACGCCTTGGCCTCGTCAAGCGAAGGAAATTCGGCGACGATCAGGCTGCCGCTGAATCCGGCCGGGCCGGGATCGACGCAGTCGATGGCGGGAAACGGCCCCGCCAGCAGCAGACGGCCTTCATCTTGCAATAGCTTCAGTCGTGCGAGATGCTCAGGCCGGTTGGCCACGCGTTTTTCCAGGCTATTGGGATGATCCGTGCCGATGATGGCGTAGAGCATTATTCCGGTTCCTTCATGTATTTGCCCAGGAACAGGCTTTGCAGCACGACAAAGACCAGCATCAGCCCCATCGTGCCAAAAAGCTTGAAGTTAACCCAGGTTTCCGTGGCGAAGTTGAAAGCCACGTAAAGATTGAGCAGACCCATCGTTGCAAAAAAGCCCGCCCAGGCGTGGTTCAGTTTGCGCCAGACCGGTTCGGGCAGCACAAGCTGTTTATCCATGACAGCGCGGATGAGGTTTTTGTTCCAAAACATCTCAGCGGCAAACAGCACGACGGCGAACAGCCAGTACAGCACGGTCGGCTTCCACTTGATGAAAGCTTCGTTGTGCAGCAGCAGGGTGGCGCCGCCGAAAACGACGATAATCACGCCGCTGGCGATCAGCATGCCATCCACTTTGCCATGCCTGTATTTCACCCAGCCGATCTGCGCCAGCGTGGCGATGATGGCCGCGGCTGTCGCCGCATAAATGCCCATCGTCTTGAAAACGATGAAGAACAGGATGACGGGGAATAAATCGAATAGGAATTTCACGTGTGGAGAGGGGCTAACGTATCGGTCGGGCTGCTATTTTGCTATGATTCTTCTTGGCTCACAAGAGCGGTTCAAGCACGCAACCTTTATGCCCTCTCCCTTCGATCTTCATAGTCACTCCATAGTTTCCGATGGGACGCTTACGCCGACCCAGCTCGTCGAGCATGCGGCGGCTCAGGGCGTGCGCGTGCTGGCATTGACCGATCATGACGATATCGGCGGGCTGGCCGAAGCCGCCGAGGCTGCTGCGCGCCACAATATCATGTTCATCAATGGCGTCGAGATTTCCGTGACCTGGCATAAACGCACTCTGCATGTCGTCGGGCTCAAGGTTTCGCCCACGCATGAACCCTTGGTGCAAGGGCTGGAGGCGATACGCGCCGGACGCCATGCGCGGGCCGAGGGCATGGCCGCGGGGCTCGATGAAATCGGTATTACCGGCAGTCTGGACGGCGCATACAGCTACGCCAAGCGCGGCATCATCAGCCGTTCGCATTTTGCCCGCTTTCTGGTTGAAACCGGCCATGCAAAAGACATTTCCGCGGTGTTCAAAAAATATCTGGTCAAGGGCAAGCCGGGCTATTTCGAGCACCGCTGGGCAGAGTTGGAGGAAGCCATCGGCTGGATTACCGGCAGTGGCGGCGTTGCCGTATTGGCACATCCGGGACGTTACGATCTCGGCCGTACCAACATGGCGACATTGCTGGCGGAGTTCCGCGAATTGGGCGGCGCCGGCATCGAAGTCGTGACCGGCAGCCATACGCCCGAACAATACGGCCAATTCGCGCGGCTTGCGCACCAGTTCGGATTCCTTGCGTCGCAGGGCTCCGATTATCACGGTCCCGGACATGGCTACATGGATATGGGCCGACTGCCGGAGTTGCCCGCCGGATGCGTTCCGGTCTGGCAGGATTGGCCAGAAGCAAAAGCCATCCATTAAATGGCCCAATTTTTTTCGATACACCCCGACAGCCCGCAATCCCGGCTGATACGTCAGGCCGTGGAGATTTTCCGCAATGGCGGCGTGGTCGCTTATCCGACCGACTCCAGCTATGCGCTGGGTTGCGTCCTGGGCGACAAGGGCGCGCAGGAGCGCATCCGCGCGATACGTAGCGTGGATGAGAGTCACCATTTCACGCTGGTTTGCCGTAATCTGGCGGAAATTGCCGTGTATGCGAAAGTGGACAATAGCCAGTTTCGTCTGCTGAAGGCCAACACGCCGGGCAGCTATACGTTTATTTTGCAGGCGAGCCGCGAGGTGCCGCGCCGATTGCAGCATCCCAAGCGCAGCACCATAGGCTTGCGCGTGCCGGATCACGCGGTGACGCTGGCGCTGCTGGAAGAGTTGAACGAGCCGCTGCTCAGTATGACGTTGATGCTGCCGGGCGATGAAACGCCGCTGAGCGAGGCATGGGAGATTCGCGACCGGCTGGAAAAGCAGGTGGATCTAGTGATCGATGCAGGCGCGTGCGATGTGCTGCCGACGACGGTGGTCGATCTGACCGGAGAGTCGCCGGAGCTGGTGCGGCTGGGCAAGGGCGATCCTGCCCGTTTTGGATTGGAGTGACATGGAATTAAGCCTGATACAGCAGATTTCGATTTATGCCTTGCCGGTGATCTTCGCGATTACCGTGCACGAGGCTGCGCACGGCTATGCCGCACGCCATTTTGGCGATATGACGGCTGCAGCAGCCGGACGCATCACGCTCAATCCGCTGAAGCACATTGACCCCATCGGTACCGTGCTGGTGCCCTTATTGAGCATGCTGGTCGGCGGCATCCTGTTCGGTTGGGCCAAGCCCGTTCCGGTTGATTTTAGCCGCCTGCGCCACCCCAAACGCGACATGTTGTGGGTTGCCGCTGCCGGGCCGGGCTCCAATCTGGTGATGGCCCTGTTCTGGGCCGTGGTCTACAAGATGGCCGCGACCATGCCCGAGAGTTTGATGCTGCCAATGGCGCTGATGGCCAAGGCTGGGATCATGATCAACGTGGTGTTGATGGTGCTCAACCTGCTGCCGTTACCGCCTCTGGATGGCGGGCGGATCGCGGTGAGCCTGTTGCCGCATCCTTACTCCTGGCAGTTCGCCAAGCTGGAGCGTTACGGATTCATCATACTGATAGTGCTGTTATTTACCGGCATCCTCGGTAAAATCCTGTGGCCGTTCGTGAATGCCGCTATGTCGGCGATTTCGTGGCTATTTTCTTAAAATTAAAAGGCAAATCTGAATCATGGCTGTAGAGCGCGTTTTGTCGGGCATGCGCCCCACCGGTAACCTGCATTTGGGACACTATCACGGTGTCCTCAAGAACTGGCTCAAGCTGCAGCACGAGCAGGAATGCCTGTTCTTCGTCGCCGACTGGCACGCGCTCACCACGCACTACGACACGCCGCATGTGATCGAGGAGAGCGTCTGGGAAATGGTCATCGACTGGCTTGCCGCGGGCGTGGACCCCGCCAGCGCCACCATTTTCATCCAGTCGCGCGTGCCGGAGCATGCCGAATTGCACACGCTGTTGTCGATGATCACGCCGCTCGGCTGGCTGGAGCGCGTACCGACCTACAAGGACCAGCAGGAGAAGCTTTCCAGCAAGGATTTGTCCACTTACGGCTTCCTCGGCTATCCGCTGCTGCAAAGCGCGGACATCCTGATCTATCGCGCCACGCAGGTGCCGGTGGGCGAAGACCAAGTGCCGCACATCGAATTCACCCGCGAAATCGCGCGCCGTTTCAACCATATCTACGGCCGCGAGCCGGGCTACGAGGAAAAGGCCGAAGCCGCGATCAAGAAACTGGGCGGCAAGCGCGGTGCGCTGTACGAAGAGCTGCGTACCCGCTACCAGGAATCCGGTGACGAAGAGGCGCTGCTGTCAGCGCAAGCGATGATCGAAGAGCATCAGGGGTTATCGCTGGGCGATCGCGAGCGTCTGCTGGGCTACCTGGAAGGCGGCGGCAAAATGATCCTGGTCGAGCCCGAAGCCAAGTTGACCCCGGCTTCGCGCATGCCGGGGCTGGACGGGCAGAAGATGTCCAAGTCCTACAACAACACGATTTCACTGCGCGAAGACCCGGACGTGATTTCCAAGAAAATCCGCACCATGCCCACCGATCCGGCGCGCGTGCGCCGCACCGATCCGGGCGATCCGGCCAAATGCCCGGTCTACCAATTACACGAGGTGTATTCCGACGACAACACCCGCGATTGGGTACAGCAGGGCTGCCGCGGCGCCTCCATCGGTTGCATCGAGTGCAAGCAACCAATCATCGACGCCGTGCTGGTCGAACTGAAGCCTATCCAGGAGCGTGCTGCCGAATACGCGGCGGACCCGACGCTGGTGAAGAACATCGTCGCCGATGGCTGCGAAAAAGCGCGCAAGATGGCCAAGGAAACCATGCGCGACGTGCGCGAGGCGATGGGACTCGGGTATAACTGATGCTACCAGCCGCCAGCGCCCGCATACACGGCGAACCCCTGGCGGAGCTGCCGCAGGATTTGTATATCCCGCCGGACGCGCTGGAAATTTATCTGGAGAGCTTTGAAGGCCCGCTTGACCTGCTGCTGTACCTGATTCGCAAGCACAATCTGGATATCCTTGATATTCCGATGGCCGATCTGACCCGGCAGTACATGAACTACATCGAGAAGATGGGGGCGGCCAAGCTTGAGTTGGCTGCGGATTACCTGCTGATGTCGGCGATGCTGATCGAGATCAAGTCGCGCATGCTGCTGCCGAAACCGGCGGAAATCGAGCAGGAAGAAGATCCGCGCGCCGAGCTGGTGCGGCGCCTGCTGGAGTACGAAGCGATCAAGCTGGCTGCGCAAAGGCTGGACGGCATGCCGCAGGTGGGACGCGAGATGCTGGTGGCGCAGGCGTATTACGAGCATATCCCGCAGCAGCAAATGCCCGGTGTGGCGATGGAAGAGCTGTTCGCCGCATGGCAAGACGTGCTGAAACGCGCGAGCCATTACACCCATCACAAGGTGAGCCGCGAGGAGCTTTCGGTGCGCGAGCACATGAGCATGATTCTGCGAAAACTGAATGCCGAGCCGTTGCTGGAGTTCATTGCTTTATTTGACTTGAAGGAAGGCATTCCCAAGCTGGTAGTGTGTTTTCTGGCGATCCTGGAGTTGGCGCGCGAAGGCTTGGTCAGGCTGACGCAGCAAGCGGCGTTTACTCCGATTTACGTGCAGGCAAGCGATGGCCTCCGTTGAAACCGGAAATATCCGGCACCTGAAAAATGTGCTCGAAGCCGCGTTGCTGACGAGCCGCGAACCGCTGTCGCTGGATGACCTGTTGCGCCTGTTTGAAGACCGCATGGATCGCACCACGCTGCGCATGCTGCTGGATGAGCTGAAAATCGACTGGCAGGGCCGCACGCTGGAATTGGCGCAGGTGGCGAGCGGCTGGCGGTTTCAGGCGCGTGCCGAATACTGGCCATATCTGGCGCGGCTCAACCCGGAGCGTCCGCAGCGATATTCGCGTGCGGTACTGGAAACGTTGGCGATCATCGCCTACCGGCAGCCGGTAACGCGCGGCGATATCGAGGAAATCCGCGGCGTCGCGGTGAATCCCAACATTATCCGCACGCTGCAGGAGCGGGGCTGGATCGATGTCGTCGGCCATCGTGAAGTACCCGGAAGGCCGTCGCTGCTGGCAACGACCAAGACGTTTCTGGACGACCTGAATTTGCGCTCACTGTCGGAACTGCCGCCGCTGGAGCATTTCCCGCAGCACGAAATACCACTGGATTTATAAAAACATTTGGGCGCCAAGAGCGCCAAGTTGAAGCAATCTGCAATCAAAGTTTTTCGGCACTCATGCCCGCACGTACGTAATTAATCAATACCTTGGCCTTCCCATGGCGCTTTTGGCGCCTTGGCGGTTCAAAAAGGTTTAGGAGTTTCAAATGGTAAGACCATTCAAGCAAGCCCCCAGCTCGCGCCCAGCGCGATCGACCAATCCTGACCTGCCGCCGCAGCGTCTGCATAAGCTGCTGGCCCTGGCCGGTCTCGGCTCGCGGCGCGATATGGAAGAGTTGATCGCCAGCGGCCGCGTGACCATCAATGGCGAGGTGGCGCAAGTCGGTGCCGCCGTGACGCCCAACGACGTGGTCAAGCTCGATCGCCGCATCCTGCGTCTGCCGTTCGAGGCCGAATTGCCGCGCGTGCTGCTCTACCACAAGCCGGAAGGCGAAATCGTCAGCCAGGACGATCCGGAAAAACGCGCGACCGTATTCGATAAGTTGCCGCGCGTGCGCGGTCGTTGGGTAGCGATAGGCCGGCTCGACATCAATACTTCCGGGCTGCTGATATTTACCACGTCCGGCGATCTGGCCAACCATTTCATGCACCCGCGCTACGAAGTGGAACGCGAATATGCGGTGCGCCTGATGGGTGAACTGACCGAAGGCCAGATGCTGCAATTGAAGGAGGGCATCGAACTGGAGGACGGCCTCGCGGGGTTCGACAGCATCCAGGACAAGGGCGGCGAGGGTGCCAACCATTGGTACGAAGTCAGCCTGCGCGAAGGCCGCAATCGCGAGGTGCGCCGCATGTTCGAGGCCATCGGCCTGATGGTCAGCCGCTTGATGCGCGTACGCTTCGGGCCGATCAGCCTGCCATCGCGCCTGAAACGCGGCCAGATGCTCGAATTGCCGCCGCAGGAAGTCGTAGAGATTCTGGAATGGGCTGAGCTCCCGGTGGCACGCGCTCAGCAGCGTACACAGAAAGAAAAAGAAAGCCTGGGCAAGACTTTCCGGCCCAAGGAGCGTAAGCCCGAAAGCCGCGCCAAAACCTTGGCTGCGCCGACAGCAAAGGCAGCGGACAAAAAGCCTCCTGCCAGAAAGGTGCCGGCCGCCAAGCGCCGTGTTACCGGTGAAAACCTGGCTCCGCCAGCCCAGCAAAAACGCAGCGATCGGAATCGCGGCCGGGGTTAGTTGCTTTCGCGACGGGTTGCTGCAAACCAATAAGCTGGTGAAGTGAGCACAAAACCATCCATTCGAAAGGGAGCATGATGGAGTCGAGCGCAAGCCCGCAGTCGCCGCAAGTGGATACGCTGCGTCAGGTCATGCTATGGCCGATACAGCTGATTCCGCAAGGCGAGGATCAGCAGATCCAGCATCATTGGGAGTATCTGAAAGCGGCGGCCGGCTCCACCCCTTGGAAGGAAATCGACGACGAATTCACCTCGGCCGCGACGCAGTTCAGCGAGCGCCGCTACCGCGAGTTCGTGACTTTCCTGCCGTTCGCGCAACGCTTCCTGTACGGGGAAAGCGTGCGCGGCGATGCCGATGCCGCGTTCGGGCGTTCGCCGATCCGCGTCTTCAGCCGCAGCGATATTGCCCAGGCGCGTGTCAGCTACGGCGACAACCCGGAGCCCATCCTGCTCACGGTCGATCACGTCGACCTGTATTTCTTTTATGACATCGACGTCGCCATCCTGGTGGTGGAGGTCATCGGCAGAAAACTGACGCTGACGCAGGCGCTGAACACGATGTTCCGCCTCGGGCGCGCCTATCCCAGCCATTGGGAATCGAACGGGCGCGGCGGCCACTGCGCACGCAAGGTCGAATGGCTGAACAAGCAAGGCGAGGTGCTGGCGACTTCGGACTACGAACACAAGGAGCTCTACCTCAAGTTCGTGAGCGAGCAGCGGGTGCCGCGCGTCGCGTCGCATTGGGACTTTCTGCTGCGCCCGCTGGTGCAGCATTACTCCGATGAGGAGGGACCGATCCGCTACCGCGAGATCGAGTACCAGCGCATGCCATTGATGAATTATCTGGCGTTCGAAGACGTGTCGCAGCTGACGCGCGCCGACATTATTCGGCTGGGGTTGGTGACGCAGCCAGGAAATTCGCATCAACTGCCTTATTCCGAAGGCTTTCTGCGCGACTTCGAGAGCCGCTATTGCTACGACCGCCATTGGAACGAGGGGCAGGAACAGCAGCGGGGCAACAATCGCTTCATCTGCAATGGCCAGAGCTTCACCGTGATCGGCAATGCCGGCGAAAGTTTTTTCACCGACCGGGAAACCGGCGTCATCAGCCAGTTCCGCCACCAGTATTTCCTGCTGTTCCTGATCGCGCATTTCCAGAAGGCGGCGCTGCTGATGCTGTCCGACCGGCTGGTGTCGGCGATCAGCCGGCTCGACATCGACAATCCGCTCTCGGTCGACGCTTTCCGCAGGAGCATCCGCCACACGATGGAAATCTTCCTGCGCTTTACCCAGCGCTACTGGTTCCATGCGGTGTCCGACCAAGCGCAGTCGCGCGACCTGTTTGCGATGATGCTACGGCATCTGGAAACCGGCGACCTGTTCGAACGCATGCGTCGGCGCATCCTGGACATGACGGAATACCTCGATAGCGACCAGTTGAAGCAGCATGCCGAGACCGTTACGCGGCTGACGGTGGTGACGGCGTTCGGCCTGATCGGTACCGTGGCGACCGGGGTGCTGGGCATGAACCTGTTTGCCGAGGCCGACAACACGCCGCTCACCAAGCTGGTTTATTTCATGCTGGTGTTCGTGCCGGTAACCTTGCTGACGCTGTACACCATTGCCAAATCCAAGCGGCTATCGGTCTTCCTGGATGCGCTGTCGAGCGATCAATTCAGTCGACGTCAGAAGTTACGGGCTTTTGTGAATATCTGGACAGGCGAGATGCCTTGAATGCGCCGGCCTTTGTGGAGAGTCTAGACTGGGCGTTCCACAAGATTGTGCTTGATCGCGTATTGCATCAATTGCAGGTTGGTTGCACAGGAAATTTTCTGCATGATGCGTGCCTTGTGCGAACTGACGGTCTTATGGCTGATGAACAATGTTTGCGCGATTTCCCGGATGCTTTGTCCCTTGGCCAGTAGCTTGAGAACCTGCATTTCGCGCTCGCTCAGCTGGCGATTCTGCATGGCGGTGCTGGGTGCAATCTGAAAGAAAGCCAGCTTTTCGGCAATGTCGGGAGGAAGGTAGCGCTTGCCGGCGGCAACGGCGCGCACGGCCGAGAGAATCGCAGTTGGATCGCTGTCCTTGGTGATGTAGCCCGATACGCCGGCGGCGATGAAATCGAGCGCGATTTGGGGTTCGTTGTACATGCTGAGGATCAAAATGGGCAGGCCGGGATGTTTTGCCAGAACCTTCAGCACCAGGTCGGTTCCGTTCACATGCGGCATGGCAATATCCAGCACTACAAGATCGACGACCGTATGCCGCAATAACTCGAGTACCTGATTGCCATTAGTCGCTTCCGCAGCAATCTGGATGTCATCGGTACGTGAAAAGAGCATCCTCAGTCCATCGCGCACGATGGTATGGTCATCCGCAACCATCAATTTGATCATGATTCTTATTTACATTTAGGGTTGAGTTGGGCGCAATGTACCATTGTCTATAGCCTTATGCCTAGTGGTGGAATTACATTATCGTTTCCGGCAGCGGAATCGTCACAAGAATGGCGGTACCTTTGCGCGGAGTGCTGCTGATTTCGTATAGGCCGCCCAACATCCGCACGCGCTCTTCCATGCCAGCCAGCCCGTAGGAGTCTGGATTTCTCGGTGCATCAGGGTCGAACCCCGAGCCATTGTCACTAATGGACAGGTGTATCCGCTGGTTTCGCAGGCTGAGCACGATCATTGCCTGCGTGGCCTGCGCGTGTTTAACCACGTTGGTCAGCGACTCCTGGGCGATACGGAATAATGTGATGGCGATTTTTTCGTCCAGGTGGAGTTTTTCCTGGGGAACGGAAACCTTGCAGGGGACTCCGCTGCTTTGGGTAATTTCGTCTCCCAGCCAGCGCAATGCCGAAGCAATCCCCATTTCCAGGATGCCGGGGCGCAGGGCGCTCACCACATCGCGTACCACATTCACGGCGCGGTCGACGATACGTACGATATCCGTAGAGCATTCCTTCAGCCATACCGGATCGCCGTGGATGAAGTCGGGATGCAGCAGCCTGGCTCGCATGCGCAGGCCGGTCAGCAATTGGCCAAGCTCGTCGTGCAGTTCGCGCGCGATGTATTTGCGTTCGTCTTCCCGTGCCGTCTCGATTTGTTCCATCAGTGCCCGCAGTTGCTCCTTGCTCGCCCGCAGCATGAATTCCGATTCCCGCCGCTCGGTGATGTCGCGGGAGATCGTCAGCGCGCTGGCGATTTTCCCGCTGTCGTCATACTCCGGGACCACGTAAACGGAATAGCACAGCCACTTGCCGTCCAGCGTATGCCAGTCAAGATCGAACTCACAGGCCACACCGGTTTCCAGTACGGTTTCGATCTTTTCCTGATACAAGGCGGCGACCGGGTAGATGTTGACCGAGAATTCAGTAGGCGTCTTGCCGAGCAGTACGCTACCGGGCATGCCGTTTTTTCTTTCGTAAGCCGGGTTGACGTAGATGCGCCGGCAATCCGTGTCGAAACGGACAATGATGTCCGGAGAGTTTTCCGTGAGCGTGCGGAACTCGCGTTCCCGATTGCGCAGCGATTGCTCCATGCGCTTGCGCTCGGCAATTTCAGTGCGTAGACGCAAGTTCTTCACGCTAAGCTCGGCGGTACGGGTGGCAACTTGCTGCTCCAGCGTTTCGCGCTGCCGCATCAGTTCTGCATTGGCCTCTTCCAGTTCGCGTTGCATGTCGCGCAGTTTCAGGTGCGTGTCGACACGTGCAATGGCTTCTTCGATGCGCACTGGCTTGACGAGGTAGTCGACGGCGCCTGCCCGGAAACCGCTGATCTTGTCCCCGATCCGGGCCAGCGCGGTCATGAAGATCACCGGGATATCCTGCGTCGATGCCTGCGCCTTGATGCGACGGCAGGTTTCCAGTCCATTCATGCCAGGCATGACGATATCGAGCAGGATGATGTCCGGACGCATGTCGCTTGCGATCTGCAAAGCTTCCTCGCCGCTTGCCGCGAGCAGGACGCGATAGCCCAGCAACTGGAAGTTTTCCACCAGCATTTGCAAACTGACGAGCGAATCATCCACGATCAATATCGTGAAGCTGTTTGCATCGAGCTTATGCGATTGAGCTATCGCTATCTGTGTATCAGGTTTCGAAATCGTCATGTTTTCCTGCAAGGACATGGGAATTTCTATTCTTGATTGTCAGTAATTGTCGTAATAGTTGCGCAGTTTAAAGCGAGTTGGAGGTCTTATGCTGTTTCTTGTTTAGAAACAATATCTACTTATGAGAAATTAAGTATTTGCCTGTTATTGGTAGGAATTTTCCTAAATTATTGAAGCCGTTGTCGCATCGACATACCTCTGCCTCCGGTGAATACTTGCGCGGTGAGTAAAAAACCTGTTTTTAGTAGGCTTTATAGCCCGTGCTGTGGTTTTGATATACAGACATACGAGTAGCGATGCTACGCAAGAGTTCGCTGTCCGTACTGTGTTCGCATGCCAGCATGGATCAAAAGTTTACTTGGTAGGCCCTCAAACGGCGGCAGGAATACGCCGGGCGCAAATAAAAAACAGCAAAAGCTGATCTGGAGGAAATTTCTAATGTTGAAAAATATGACCGTAGCATTCAAGTTGGGGGCGGGCTTCGGCCTGGTGGTTCTGCTGTTGATCTTGACGGCATTTGTCGGCATCAGCCGGCTGGGACAGCTCAACGCCAACGTCAACGACATCGTGACGGACAAGTGGGCGAAAATCGATTTGCTGCAAACTGGTCTGGCCGGGGTGAATGACATCGCCATCGGTTCACGCGACATGGTGATGGCGGATAAGAACCGCGATGCCTGGCAAAAGGCGCATGACCGCGTGCTCGAAGGCCGTGGTCGTATCGGCAAGGCGTGGGAGCAGCTCAAACCCACCCTGAAGAATCCCAAGGGGCAGGAGATGATGCAGGCGATTCTGGAGTCACGTGAGCGTTTCATCGCCGCGCAGGAACAGATCATCAAGTTCACCGGCGAAGGCAAGACGGCCGAGGCCCTCCTGTTCATGGACAGCGAATTCCGGCCCGCTGCAACCGAATACCGCAAGCGCGTGGACGCACTGGTCGATTTCCAGGTGGAGTTGATGAATGACGCCGGCAAGCAGGCGGCTGAAACCTTTGCTACCGCAAAAAACTTGATGATTATCATCTCCCTTGTCGCGGTGCTGATTGCAGCGCTTCTCGGCTTCCTGATCACCCGCGGTCTGGTCAAGCAACTGGGGGGTGAGCCTGGCTATGCGGCCGAGATGGTGACGCGGATTGCCGACGGGGATTTGACGGTGAATATCCAGGTCAAGCCTGGCGACACGACCAGCATGTTGTATTCGATCAAGAACATGGTCGATCGCCTGTCGCAGATCGTGGCCGAGATTCGCGGTTCCGCAGTGAGCCTGACCTCCGCCTCGGAAGAAGTCAGTGCGACGGCGCAAAGCATGTCGCAAGCGACCAACGAGCAAGCGGCCAGCGTGGAAGAGACCTCGGCCTCGGTCGAGCAGATGTCGGCTTCGATCAGCCAGAACACCGAAAACGCCAAGGTTACCGAAGGCATTGCCTCCAAGGCGGCGAAAGATGCAAATGAAGGCGGCGCAGCCGTCAGTCAGACGGTGAGCGCGATGAAGCAGATCGCCGACAAGATCGGCATCATCGACGACATCGCTTACCAGACCAATCTGCTGGCGCTGAATGCCGCGATCGAAGCTGCGCGCGCCGGCGAACACGGCAAGGGCTTTGCCGTGGTGGCCGCCGAAGTGCGCAAGCTGGCGGAACGCAGCCAGGTCGCCGCGCAGGAAATCGGTGAAGTTGCCAAGGGCAGTGTCGATTTGGCCGAAAAAGCCGGCAAACTGCTGGACGAAATCGTCCCTTCCATCAACAAGACCTCTGATCTGGTGCAGGAAATCACCGCTGCCAGCGAAGAGCAATCCTCCGGCGCCGGTCAGATCAACACCGCGATGGACCAGCTCAACCAGATCACGCAGCAGAACGCCAGCTCCAGCGAAGAACTCGCCGCCACCGCGGAAGAGATGAGCGCCAGCGCCGAGCAGCTGCAGCAACTGGTGAGTTACTTCAACGTTGGCGATAACCAGGTCGACAATGTACGTGCGGTAATAAGCAAGGCCGCCGGCAGGTCAGTGAAATCCGGCCGCTCGGCTTCTATTGTCAGTAGCGATGCGGACGAGGGCGAGTTTGTGAAGTTCTAAGGAAAGAACCCTGTAGCGCAGGCGCTACAGGGCAAGCAGGTTCTGGACTACGGAAGTAGCCTCAGGCATATCGGATGCCTGAGGCTTTTTTTGCGTCTAAATTAACTGTTCCCGCGTCAGCATGAACACATACTCGTCACCGCCGCTTACTTCCAGCCAGGTGAAGGGCAGGTGAGGATAGGCCGCTTCCAGTACGTCGCGGTTGTGGCCGATCTCGACGATCAGCAGGCCGCCGGGGTGCAGGTGTCGCGCTGCTTGTTCGATCAGGGTGTGCGTATGTTCCAGGCCGTCTTCGCCGCTGGCCAGGGCCAAGCCGGGTTCCTGGCGGTATTCCTGCGGCAAGGCCTCCATCGATGGCGCATCGACGTAAGGCGGGTTGCTCAGGATGATGTCGTATTGCCGGCCTGCGAGTGCGGTCAGCATGTCGGACTTGATCGGGATGACGTGGTTATCCAGCCCGTAGTCAAGCACGTTGCGCTGCGCCACGGCCAGCGCATTATCCGAAATATCCACCGCATCCACTTCGGCATTCGGGAAGGCGTGCGCCGCCAGGATCGCGAGGCAGCCGCTGCCGGTGCAAATGTCGGCGACGGCGGTGACCTCTTCCGGGTTTTCCACCCACGGCGCCAGTTGTTCACGCAGCAGTTCGGCGATGAAGGAGCGCGGCACGATGACACGCTCGTCCACGTAGAACTTGAAATCACCCAGCCAGGCCTCGCGCACCAGGTAGGCGGTGGGAACGCGCTCGGTCACGCGCCGTTCGATCAGCTGCGCGAGCTTGCGGCGTTCGGCTTCGGTAATCACCGCGTCAAAAAAGTTTTGCAGCGTATCGTGCGGCAAATGCAAGGCTGCCATGATCAGCCATACCGCTTCGTCGTAACTGTTTTGTGTGCCGTGGCCGAAGAAAATGCCGCCTTCCTCGAAACGCGACACGGCATAACGCAGCCAGTCGCGGATGGTGTGCAGCTGGTGCGCCGCTTCGAGCGGGTTGGTACTCATTGGTCATTGTCTCCGTTATCTTTGTCGCGTCCTCTGGCGGCCCAGACCAGCGCCCAGATGAGGCCGCCGGCCACCAGGAAAATCAGCAGAAATTCCATATGGAAGCTTAAGCGCCTTTAAGGAGCAGCTTTTCCATGGTGATGCGGTAGGTATCCTTCAGCGGCTCGATGTCCGCGACGCCGACACATTCGTTAAGCTTGTGGATGGTGGCATTGAGCGGGCCGAATTCGATCACCTGCGGGCAAATGTCGGCGATGAAGCGGCCGTCCGAGGTGCCGCCGCTGGTGGAAAGCTCGGGTGTGATGCCATAGGCCTGCTCGATGGCGCCGCTGATGGCTGCCACCAGGCTGCCCTTGGGGGTCAGGTAAGGCTTGCCGGAAAGTTCCCATTGCAGGTCGTATTCCACGCCGTGCCTGTCGAGGATGGCGTGCACTTTCTCTTTCAGGCCTTCGACGGTGCTGGCGGTGGAAAAGCGGAAGTTGAACAGGATTTCCACTTCGCCCGGCACTACATTGGTAGCACCCGTGCCGCCGTTCATGTTGGAAATCTGCCAGGAGGTCGGCGGGAAATATTCGTTGCCTTCGTCCCATACTGTCTTCGCCAGTTCGGCGATCGCCGGCGACACCATGTGGATCGGATTCTTCACCAGGTGCGGGTAGGCGATATGCCCTTGAATGCCTTTGGCGATGAGCTTGCCGGAGAGCGAGCCGCGGCGGCCATTCTTGATCATGTCACCGACCTGCTTGTTGGAGGTTGGCTCGCCGACGATGCAATAGTCGATCAGCTCATTACGCGCTTGCAGCGCCTCGACAACTTTCACCGTGCCGTCCACGGCGATGCCTTCCTCGTCCGAGGTGATCAAGAGGCCGATGGAGCCGTCATGATCGGGATGTGCCGCAACGAATTCCTCGATAGCCGTGACAAAAGCCGCGAGCGAGGTCTTCATGTCCGCTGCACCGCGCGCATACAGCATGCCGTCGCGGATGGTGGGAGTAAAAGGTTCGCTATGCCATTGGTCGAGCGGGCCGGTCGGCACCACGTCGGTATGTCCGGCAAACACCAGCAGCGGACCTTCTGTACCGCGGCGCGCCCAGAGGTTGTCCACGTCGCCGCAGCGCATGCGTTCGATGTTGAAGCCGAGCTTTTCCAGGCGGGAGATCATCAATTCCTGGCAGCCGGCGTCTTCCGGAGTGTTCGAGCGGCGGGATAGCAGGTCGATGGCGAGTTGCAGGGTGGGAGTCATGGCGATGCGAAACGGGTAAAAGCCTAAGGATACCATCCGGGCGATAGCTGGAGAAGGCGAATGCTTACAGCAGGCCCGTCCGTAGCACATGTTGGCCTGCGTTCAGGAGCGCAGTGCGGACGGGTTTTCTAGCTGGGTGAGAGCCTGTTAGGCGCGTTGGTATTCGCGAAAGTTATGATCGGCAGCGGCCGGGGCGGAAACACTGCGCTTGCCAATCGCGGATTCGGTGTGCTGGGCCACGTCCTGCCACAGCTTGAGACAGGATTCGATCGCGTCGGTCGCCGCCTTGAAGAATTGCTCGGGTGAAATATTCACTTCGTCGGTCTGGATGAATTCCTTTTCCAGCAGGTCGAGCAGCGCTTCCACCTTCTCGGTTGCGGCACTGCCGTTGTTGCCGGGAATATGCATGTTTTCGCGGCATTCGCGGATGTGGCTTTCCAGGAAAGAAAGGCGAATGCGGCCGACCGCACCGACCTGGCCCTTGGCTGCGTAGCCGGAACCCAGCGCGCGCGCCTGGCCGATGCTTTCCATCAGCAGCGGCAAGCGCAGCAGCAGTAGGTTGGAAAGCATCGCCAGCGGCGTGCCTTCGTTATCCATTAGACCGAGGTGTTCACCCATGTCGCCAATCAGGTGGATGGTGTTGCGCACCAGTTCGGTATGGCGCGAAAAGCTCTGTTCGGGCGTCATTTTCTTCAGGTCGCTGATGATGGCTTCCAGGCCGGTGGTCACGTTTTCCAGTGTGCGGCGATCCGGTGCCAGTTCCGGACTTTGGTCGATCAGCGATTTCATGCTCGCCAGTATGGAGCGTGCCTCCGCCTGCTTGTTGATGAGGCCGGTACGGAAACTGTCGTTGCCGTTCAGCAGGCCGGAAGACATGCCGCGATGCTGCTGCAGGGCCGACATCAGCGTAACGCCGGTTTGCAACGCGGAGATGCCGTGAATCCGGCGCAGCATCTTGCGATGCTTCTTGCGCTTGTCGGCAAGGTAGAGCACACCGTAAAGAAGGGCGAGGCTGAGCAAGGCGATGGCGAGAGTCAACATAAAGGCTAAATCCTGAAGCGTTGCACGGAGGCACGCAGGTTGGAGGCAAGGGTTTCGAGGTGGCCGGCCACGGCGGCGGCCTCGTCGCTGGCGGCATTGTTTTCCGCAGCGCGCTTGGCGATTTCCTCCATGCTGGAGACCGCTTGGCGACTGGCGGCGGTTTGCGTTTCGGTGGCTTCCGCAATGGCGCGTACCCGATCCATGGTTTGGTGACCGCCTTCGCGAATGCTGCCCAGCGCTTCGCCGGCGCGTTGGGCCAGAATCACACCTTGTTCCGCTTGGGCGCGACCTTCCTGCATGCCGTGTACCGTGCCGTCGATCTGATTCAGAATGCCGTCGATCATGCCGCTGATCTTGACGGTGGCGCTGGTGGTGCGTTCCGCCAGCTTGCGTACTTCGTCCGCCACTACAGCGAATCCTCGGCCTTGCTCGCCTGCGCGAGCCGCTTCGATCGCGGCGTTCAGCGCCAGCAGGTTGGTCTGGTCGGCAATTTCGCGGATCACGTTGACGATATTGCCGATCTCATCGGAGTTTTCGCCCATCGATAGTACCAGTGCTTCCAGCTTGACCATGGATGCGCGAATGCGCTCCATTTCGTTGCCGGCTTCATTGACAACCTCGGTGCCGCTTTCGGCAAGATGCTCCGATTTTTCGGCGATTTCACGCGACAGCTGTGCGGCTTCGGCGACCTGCTCCACGCTGGCACGCATTTCTTCCACGGCTTTCGTTGAATCGACGGCCAGGTTGCATTGCGCGGTCGCGCCCGAAACGACACGGGCCGCGGCGGAGGTCAGCTCGCGTGCCGCACTGGCGACTTCATCCGTCGCGCCATGCACTTCCTTGATCAACCGGCCGGTTTCACGTGCCATTTCATTGAAATTGAGCGATAGCGAACCGAAGCCGTCGCTGCTTTCGATCTGGCTGCGCGCGGAAAGATCGCCGGCGGTCATGCATTTTACCGCGTGGTTGATTGTGTCGAGCGCACGGCGTATCGAGATATAGAAGGCGACAGTCATGAGCAGCGCCATGCCAGCGCTCACCCCGGAAAGAATGTAAAGATTGAGCCGGTATTGCGGCCACCATTCCACTGCGAGCAGCAGGGCGCCCGGAAGGGTGAGCAGCAGCGCGCTAAGGCCGAATTTTTGGCCCAGGCTCATTCTATGCATCAGGCTGATCAGAGTTTCCATCGCAATAATTTCTGTTGTAGTTAGATATGAAAAATCCAGACGGCCCTCGGGTCGCTGCCGTTGGCCGGGCATGTATGCTCAAGCAGAATGCATGCCAGAGATAATATGGTGAGCCGGTCTCTGCTGCTAACGGCTAAGCTTCTGCTCTGGACAGGACTTTTTTGAGGATGGAGAAGGTTGCGCGTCGCTCAAAGGGTCGTGATGCACTATTTTGATGCGTGACGCAGTGCGAGCCGTACGCTGCGCACCAATCCGGAGAATAGCGATGTGCAGGACCGGGATCAGCCCCTTTTTGCGAAATTTAGATGAGAGATTCGAATTCGGCAGCATCGAACCCGACGGCGCGGATGCGCATGCCATCTGTCACCACGGGCCGGCGAATCACGCTGGGCTTGGCCATCATGAGCGCAACGGCGCTGGAGTTATCCGCCACCGCCGTTTTCTCGGCGTCACTCAAGCCGCGCCAAGTCGTCCCGGCGCGGTTGACCAGCTTTTCCCATGGCATTTGCGCGAGCCAGCTTTCCAGCATGGCTCGATCAACGCCCTGTTTCTTGTAGTCATGAAACTCATATGCGATGCCGTGCTCATCAAGCCAGGCGCGCGCTTTCTTGACTGTGTTGCAGTTGGGAATGCCGTACAGCTTCATTTAGATGCCGCGCAGCAGCTCATTGATGCCGACCTTGCCCAGCGTCTTGGCATCGACCTTCTTTACGATGACAGCGCAGTACAAGCTGTAGGAACCGTCCTTGGAAGGCAGGTTGCCGCTGACCACAACCGAGCCGGCAGGTACGCGGCCGAAGAAAACTTCGCCGGTTTCGCGATCGTAGATCTTGGTCGATTGGCCGATGTACACGCCCATGGAGATCACACAATTGTCTTCGACGATCACGCCTTCGACCACTTCGGAGCGTGCGCCGATGAAGCAGTTGTCGCCGATGATGGTCGGGCCGGCCTGCACCGGTTCCAGCACGCCGCCGATGCCGACGCCGCCGGAAAGGTGCACGTTCTTGCCGATCTGGGCGCAGGAACCGACGGTGGCCCAAGTGTCGACCATGGTGCCTTCATCCACGAAGGCGCCGATGTTGACGTAGGAGGGCATCAGCACCACGTTCTTGCCGATGAAGGAGCCGCGGCGTACGATCGCGTTCGGCACGACGCGGAAGCCGCCAGCCTTGAAGTCGGCTTCGGTGTAGTTGGCGAACTTGGGCGGCACCTTGTCGAAGTACTTGGTCACGCCGTCATCCATCAGCACGTTGTCTTCCAGACGGAAGGACAGCAGCACGGCTTTCTTGATCCACTGGTGGGTGATCCACTGGCCGTCGATCTTCTCCGCCACGCGCAGGCGGCCGGCATTCAGTTCTTCCAGCACGCCGAACACGGCATCCTTGGTTTTCTTGTCGGCATTGGCGGGGTTGATGTCGGCACGGCGCTCGAAAGCGTCTTCGATGAAGGATTGCAGTTCTTGCATGGCGATTCCTAGGCTTTGGAAAAAGCGTGATTTTACTTGGATAAGCGCCGCAAGTCAGTCTTTGCGATGCATTGCTTTTGATGGAGGCTAATTTACGGTGGCTTGGTGGACAGTGGCAGGTTAATCCCTTATTTTACGGATGCAGCCCGCTGGCCGTTTTAAAGGGGAAGCCGAACGCGGCCGTTGCGGTGCAATTTGTTTCCAATCAATAACACAGGGGGATATACCATGGACGCATCACAAGACAGTCGCAACATGGCAGTGCTGATGTTTATTCTTTCGATCTTTTTCTGGATAGTGCCGGCGCTGATCATGTTCCTGGTCAAGAAGGATGATCGCTTCGTTTATGAGAACTCGGTCGAGCTGCTGAATTTCGGAATTACGCTGACGATCGCCTATGCGGTACTGATGTTGATCCCAATCATCGGCTGGATACTGATTCCGATTCTGGCGCTGGCTGCGCTGGTGCTACTGATCATGGGTACGCTCAAGGTGCAAAAGGGCGAGCTGTATACCTTCCCCTTTGCATTGCGCCTGATCAAGGCCGATACGGCTGCTGCCTGATTTATCGTATTGACCTCCCGCTGCCTCGCGCGGCGGGAGTTATTGTTCGAAATTCTTGCGAACTTTCTCCAGATCGCGCCGAAAGCCTTCGGCATCTCCATATTCACTGAATAGCGTGTAGCGCGAATGCGGAGCGCGCAGGCGTTCTGCATGCTTGATCGGGCACCAGTACTGCTCGGTGCGCCCGACGATCTCGGCAAAATAGGGAATCAACCCGTTGGCGTAGGAGCAGTAAAAGCAGTTCAGTTTTTCCAGCAGATTGAGATAAGCCAGATGGTGCCGGTCGAACACCAGGTAATCGCTGCGCTTTACCTTGGGAATGCCGTACAGCGGAAAGCAGACTGCCTGGTAGAGCGTGACCATGAGATCCAGCAGTAGCAAGGGAATCGCTACCGCATAAATGATAGGCGCGGTCAGGAGATGCACAGGGCGGGCGAACAGGATGTACTTAAGCAGGCTGGCGCGGAGTTTCTTCTGCTGTTCGAGAATATCCCGCTCGAAGCGCACCTTGCGATTTACCAGCTGGTAGCGAAAGTTCTGGCGGGTGCTTTCCAGTTCTTTTTCGAGCTCCAGCTCCAGCGACCTCATGCGTTCGAGAATGTCGCCGATTTTCGGGTTCATGGCATACCCCTAAAAATAAAGGGCGCCGTCGGCGCCCTGGATTCAGCTTTTCTTGGCTTTTTCGTATAACGGCATCACCGTCGGCACCAACCGCTGAATGTCGCCGATGCGCGACTCGTTGGACGGGTGCGTGCTTAGGAATTCGGGCGGCTTGGCGCTGGCCTGCGCATTATTCATTTTCTGCCACAGGCTGACCGCGGCATTCGGGTTATAGCCCGCGCGTGCGGCCAGTTCCAGGCCGATACGGTCGGCTTCACGCTCCGCCTCGCGGCTGTTGGGCAGCGTCAATGCCACGGCGCTGACCGCCGACGCGGCCTGCACCGTCATCGCCGTTTTGTTTTCGCTCTTGGTGGTGACGCCGACGACGGCAGCCAATCCGAGGATGCCGATTTGCTGCGCATAGGCGCGCGACATGCGCTCGCGGCCGTGTTCGCGCAGCGCGTGGGCGATTTCGTGACCGATGACCGCGGCGAGCTCATCGTCCGTGGTTTTCAGGGTATCGATCAGTCCGGTGTAGACCATGATCTTGCCGCCGGGCATGCAGTAGGCGTTGATTTCCTTGCTGTCCTGCACATTGACTGCCCATTTCCAATCCAGCGCGTCCGGGCGGAATACACCAGTCTGCGCAATCAATCGGTTGGAGATCGTCCGGACGCGCTCCAGTTCACGTTGGTCGGTATTCAGGACTTTCTTGCTTTCGGCTTCCTTGAGTGTTTGCAGATAACCCTGGGAGGACATGGATTCGACCTGCTTCTCGGACAGCATCATGAATTGCTTGCGCTCCACGCCGACGGCGCCGGATTGGGTCGTTTGCGTCGTGGCACAGCTGGCGAGCAACAGCGCGGCAAGAAAAGTGGCGAGAATTTTTTTCATTCTAATTTCTCCGTTCGACCGACATTCATTAGAAAGTGACTTGCGCGCCCAGTTCAACCACGCGGTTGGGGGGCAGCTTGAAATAATTGGTGACGCTGTCGGCATTGCGGAACATGCCGATAAAGATTTTCTGGCGCCAGAAAGCCATGGGGCAGTCGCGCCGGGCGATCAGGGTTTCCTTGCCGATGAAGAATGACGTATCCATCACGTCCAGCGTCAGCCCCATGTCGACGCAGCATTCCAGCTCGCGCGGCAAATCGGGATCGTCCTTGAAGCCATATTCGACGACTACGCGGTAGAACTCGTGCGGCAGCTTTTCCACCGAGACGCGCTCGTCCTGCTCGATATGCGGTACATCCTGGATTTTTACGGTCACCAGCACAATCTGCTCGTGCAGCACCTTGTTGTGCTTGAGATTGTGCAGCATCGCGTGCGGTACGCCGGCGGGGTTGGGAGTCATGAAGATGGCCGTGCCGGGTACGCGTTTTGGCGGATGCGCACCGATGGCGTGGATGAAACTTTCCAGTTCCATTGCGTCGTCCGCCATGCGCTTGTAAAGCATTTCGCGGCCGCGCTTCCAGGTGAGCATCAGGGTGAAGATCACTGCGCCGATCAGCAGCGGGAACCAGCCGCCGGCCGGAATCTTGAGGATGTTGGCACCGAAGAACGCCAGGTCTATGGTCAGGAATATGCCGGCAATCGCCAGCGTGAGCGGCCAGCTCCATTTCCATACGCCATGAAACACCATGGCGGCGAGCAGAGTAGTGATCACCATATCGCCGGTCACCGCGATACCGTAAGCAGCGGCGAGGTTGGACGAAGAGCCGAAGCCGACGACCAGCACCATCACCGCCACCATCAATACCCAATTGACGCGCGGCAGGTAGATCTGGCCCGCTTCGCTTTCCGAGGTGTGCTGGATTTGCGTGCGCGGCATGTAGCCGAGTTGCAGTGCCTGGCGCGATACCGAGAAGGTGCCCGAGATGACGGCTTGCGACGCAATCACGGTAGCCAGCGTGGCGAGTGCGATCAGCGGATACAGCACCCCTTCCGGCGCCAGCAGATAAAAAGGATTTTTGACGGCGGCGGGATCATGCAACAGCAACGCTCCTTGCCCGAAATAATTGAGCACCAGCGAAGGCAGAACCAGGCCGAACCACGCGATGCGGATCGGCAGCCGGCCGAAATGGCCCATGTCGGCATAAAGCGTTTCGCCGCCGGTGACCGCCAGCACTACCGCGCCGAGTGCGACGAACGCCAGCCAGTGGTTATCGGTGAAAAAATGCACGGCGTAGATCGGATTGACCGCGCGCAACACTGTGGGGTCGTGCAGGATGTTCATAACGCCAAGTACGCCCAATGTGGTAAACCACAACAGCATGATGGGGCCGAACAATTTGCCGACGGTTGCCGTGCCGTGCCGTTGGACCGAGAACAGGATGAACAGCACGGTCAGCGTGATCGGAATGATCCAGGTATGCAGCTGGGGTGCCGCCACCTCCAGGCCTTCCACCGCCGACAGCACCGAGATTGCCGGGGTGATCATGCCGTCCGCGAAGAACATGCAGGCGCCGATGATACCGGCCAGCATGATGAAGCGCAGCTTGCGCTTGTCATCGCCCGCCTGCTGGGTGGCCAGTGCGATCAGTGCCATGATGCCACCCTCGCCGCGGTTGTCGGCGCGCATCACGAACGTCACATATTTGACGGTGATCACCATGATGAGCGCCCACAGGATCAGCGATAGCACGCCCAGCACGTTTTCCGGCGTCACCGGCAGCGGGTGGTGGCTGGCGAAGACTTCCTTCATGGTGTAAAGCGGGCTGGTACCGATGTCGCCGAAGATTACGCCCAGTGCGGCAAGGGCGAGCGCGTGAACTCCGGATTTGTGAGCAGGGGTGGATGCCATCAATGGCCTTGTTAGCTGTGTATGGGCGTAATTTTAGCGCGAATGATGCGTGCGCCGTGTTGCAAATATGCGATCTGACTAAGAAGCTGTTTTAAAAATTCGCGAGGAGGGTTGAATGCAAGGCGCACGGAACGCAGCGACCGAGACAGTACAGTTAGTACGGCGAGGAAGCGAGTACCGCGCAACGCCGCAGACGACCCTCCGCAGCAATTTTTAAGACAGCTTCTAAGATTGGTCGCGGGTTTTCTCCACACGAACGTCCGCCTGGCCTTGTGCGAAGGTGAGCCTCAACGCTTCGTTGGCATGCACCTGGCGACTATCGCGAACGATGCTGCCGTCCGCTTGCTGCACCAGGCTGTAGCCGCGCTCCAGTACAGCATGTGGACTCAGGTGACGCAGGTTTTGTTCCAGACGTTGCAGCGTTTCGCGTTTTATGCCGAGATGTCGCGTTTGGGCCATCTGCAGTCGTTGCGGCAATGGTAGAAAGCGTGCGTTCGCGCGATCCAGCATGCGCAGCAGGGTGGCATTCAGGCGCGCTTGCAGGTGGCCAAGCCGTTCCTGCTGCTGGCGGATTTTCTCGCCTGGATGTATCAGGCGACGCGCGAGATAATCCAGCTGCTGCATGCGTTGATAGAGTTGGTGCTGCATTTGACGCTGCAGGCGCATCTTGAGTGCGTTTGCCGATTGCAGCAGCGCCTGGCGGTCCGGCGTGGCCATTTCGGCGGCGGCGGTCGGGGTGGGCGCGCGCTGGTCGGCGGCGAAATCGGCGATGGTGACATCGGTTTCGTGGCCGACGCCAGAAATGACCGGCATGGGCGAGGCGGCAATGGCGCGCGCAACGACCTCTTCATTGAACTGCCACAGGTCTTCGATACTGCCGCCGCCGCGACAGACGATCAGCACGTCGCATTCGGCGCGCTCGCCGGCGGTGCGGATGGCGCGTGCGATCAACTCGGCCGCGCCCTTGCCCTGCACCGGCGTCGGGTAAATGACCACGGGTATGCCCGGCATGCGCCGTCGCAGGGTGGTCAGCACGTCGCGCAGCGCCGCCGCGTCGGAGGAGGTGACGATGCCGATTTGGCTGGGGTGTTCGGGAATCGGGCGTTTGCGTGCGGTATCGAACAGGCCTTCAGCTTCGAGCTTGGCCTTGAGCCGTTCGAATGCTTCGAACAAGGCTCCCAGGCCTGCGCGCTGCAAGGCCTCTATCGTCAACTGGAAATCGCCGCGTGCTTCGTACAGCGTCACCAGCGCGCGCGCTTCGACGTGGTCGCCTTCGCGCGGCACCCAATCCAGTGCGGAGTTGCGGTTACGGAACATCACGCAGCGCACTTGTGCCCGGTCGTCCTTGAGCGAAAAATACCAGTGGCCGGAAGCGGCACGCGTCAGGTTGGATATCTCGCCGGCCACCCAGAACAAGGGGAAGCTGCGCTCCAGTACGTCTTTCGCCATGCGATTGAGCGCGCTGACGGAGAGCACATTGGGGCGTCGGGATTCAAAAGGCAGGTCGGTGGTCAAAGAGGGCCCGTACTTCCGTTACAATTATCTTTTTTATTATAAGCCGTGAGCCATCCCATGCTGAACAGAATCCTCGCCGGTCGAACCGGTTACTTTCTCGGTTCCATTGCTTCCTTCGGTCTTGTGGGCTTTGCTCTCTATATCCAGCAGAAGCACGGTCTCGAGCCTTGCCCGCTATGCATCTCGCAGCGCATCGCCTTCATGGCGCTGGGCGTGGTGTTTCTTGTCGCGGCGCTGCATAACCCCGGCCAGATTGGCCGCCGGATCTATGGCGTGCTGCAGTTCGTCGCCGCCGCAGCCGGCGCCGGCATCGCTTCGCGCCATATCTGGATCCAGGCTAACCCGGACAAGGTGATGAGCGAATGCGGCGTAGGCTTCGATTACCTGTTCGAAAGCTTCCCGATGCAGCGCGCGCTGCAGCTGATTTTCCAAGGTACCGGCGAATGCTCCACCATCGACTGGACCTGGCTGGGCATGACCATCCCACAGCTTTCCCTGCTGGCATTCAGCCTGCTTGGGCTGTACACCATCCTTCTTGCTTTCGTAAAAAGAACATGACCCACTACAAAACCATAGACGAATTCGTCGGCAATACGCCGCTGGTGCGGCTGCAGCGCATTCCCGGCAACAGCAGCAACGTCATTCTCGTCAAGCTCGAAGGCAACAACCCCGCCGGATCGGTGAAAGACCGGCCGGCGCTGTCGATGATCGCCCACGCTGAAGCGCGCGGGGATATCAAGCCCGGCGATACGCTGATCGAGGCGACCTCCGGCAACACCGGCATCGCGTTGGCGATGGCCGCCGCGATCAAGGGCTACAAGATGGTGCTGGTAATGCCGGACAACCAGAGCCTGGAGCGCCGCCAGACGATGAAAGCCTTCGGCGCGGAACTTGTGCTGACGCCTAGGGCCGGCAGCATGGAGCTGGCGCGCGACACCGCCGATAAAATGCAAGCCGAGGGACGCGGCGTGATCCTCAACCAGTTCGCTAACCCGGACAACCCGCTTTCGCACTACGAAGGCACCGGCCCCGAAATCTGGCGCGACACCGACGGCAAAATCACCCATTTCGTTTCCAGCATGGGCACCACCGGCACTATCATGGGCACGTCAACCTACCTCAAGGAAATGAACCCGGCGATCCAGATCGTCGGCGTGCAGCCCAGGGACGGCGCGCAGATTCCGGGCATCCGCAAATGGCCCCAGGAATATTTGCCCGAAATCTGCGACTTTTCGCGCATCGACCGCATGATCGAAGTCGGCCAGCCGGACGCGGAGGAAATGACGCGCCGCCTGGCACGGGAGGAAGGCATCTTCGCCGGTATTTCCTCGGGCGGGGCGTTGTTTGCGGCATTGCAATTGTCGCAAGAGGTGGAAAACGCGGTCATTGTTTCCATCGTTTGCGACCGGGGCGACCGGTATTTATCGACGGGAGTTTTCCCGGAGTGACGTGGTTTACCCCTCACCCTAACCCTCTCCCGCAAGGGGAGAGGGAACGAAGCTTCGGTAACGTAACCGCGACCTCTCCGATCTACTCCCTCTCCCCTTGCGGGAGAGGGTTGGGGTGAGGGGGAAGTTTCCATGCCCACATTTCGCAGCCATCTAAGAACAAATTCCACCGACGCCGAAAAACGCCTCTGGCAAGCCTTGCGTAATCGTCAGCTTCAAGGTTATAAGTTCCGTCGCCAGCATTCCATCCCACCCTATGTCGTCGATTTTGTCTGCCTCGAACACCGTCTCATCATTGAACTCGATGGCGGCCAACATGCAGAAGCCGAGGGGTACGACGCACGTCGTACCGTCTTTCTTGAAGAACTGGGATACAAAGTCCTGAGATTCTGGAATAACGAGCTGCTCGAAAATACTCAAGGCGTGCTGGAACGAATTCTCGAGCAATTATCTTCGCAACACGCAGTGATGAGCGAATGATGCGCGCGTTATTGATCCCGTTGCTATGGCTGATATCAGGTACAACCTGGGCCGTCGACCGCATCGAGATCCACGCCGGCGAGATTCATCATCCCGCTGCCCAACTGGAAAACTTCTCCGGCACGCTGGACATGGATGGCCGCTGGCGCGGCAAGGCGACGTTGAAGCAAGGCGACGCGGCGCAACTGGCGCGCGAGTATCCGCTGCCGGTGGCGATTAGCAAAGGCACCATACGCGGCACGGCGGAATTCTCTGGCGCACAGCGCGAACTGCGCCAGCTCAAGGGCAATATTTTCCTGAAGGATGCCGCGTTCAGCGACGAGGCCGGACTGCATGCCGGAGAAAAGGTCGACTTGCATCTCGATGCAACGGTACTGCGCGACGGCAGCCGCTGGCGCTGGTCGGGCAGGCTGGATGAGACCAAGGGCGAGATTTTTTGGCAGCCCCTTTATCTTGCCAAAGCTGATATAGGTTTCCAGGGGCGCGGCTGGCTGTCGGAGACCGCGCTCGTCGTCGAGCAGGGCCGGTTAAGCATGGGCGGTGTCGGCGCGGCCTCCCTGACCGCCTCGCTGCGCCGTCCGGACAATCGCATGGAGGCGCTCGATGTCAGGGCCGAAAATCTTGACATGGGTGGTGCTTACGTCGGTGTGCTCAAGCCTTTCCTCGAAAAAACCGTGCTCGGCAATCTAGAAATGGCAGGGCGGGCGGATATCCGCGTGGGGATGCGCGACGGGGCGCTGAAATCTTTCGATGTGGCCATGCGCGATTTCGATGTGGAGGACATGAACGGCAAGTTTGCGTTTTACAAGGTCAACGCGCGTGTTCCCTGGGCGTTGAACGATATGACGCAGGCAAACTTGCAGTACGGCGGCGGGCATCTGCTGAAAATGAGCCTCGGGCCGACCGATCTTGCGGCGACGCTGAACGGTTACTCTCTGACCACGCCGATGCTGCGATTGCCTATTCTGGACGGCACGCTGACCTTGACCGACGTTTCCGCGGCGTTTCTGCAGAATCAATGGCACTGGCATCTGGGAGCGGCCTTATCGCCGATATCCATGGCCGATTTCAGCCATGCCGTGGGCTGGCCGGCCATGGACGGCAAACTGGCGGCGGGGATTCCGATGGTGACGTACACCAATGGCATGATGACTATGGATGGTGCGATGGGACTGGATATCTTCGATGGTTCGATCAAGGTGGACAAGCTGGCGCTGCAAAACCCGCTTGGACTTGCGCCGCGATTCCAGGCGGACATCCAAATGCGCAACCTCGATCTCGATTTGCTGACGCGTACCTTTTCCTTCGGCGCGATGACCGGCCGGCTGGACGGCGACGTGAATCATCTGGTGCTGTCGCGCTGGCAACCGGAGCAGTTCGATGCGTCCTTCCGCAGCAGTCCGGGCAGGTATCCGAAGAAGATTTCGCAGCGTGCGGTGGAAAACATTTCCGCGCTCGGCGGCGCCGGCGCGGCAGCGGCAATCCAGCGCAGTTTCCTGCGCTTTTTCAAGGAGTTCAACTATTCGAAAATCGGCCTCTCCTGCAAGTTGCGCAAAGGCATCTGCCAGATGGACGGCGTGGAGCCGGCCAAAGAAGGCTTCGTCATCGTGAAAGGCAGCGGCGTGCCGGCCATTACGGTGTTGGGTTACAATCGCAACGTCAGTTGGGGCGAGTTGCTGTCGCGCATACAGCGCGTTACGCAAGGCAATATCAAGCCCGTCATACAATAAAAGGATCGCATTATGAAACATTGGATTTGGCTGCTGCCGGCAGCCCTGATTTTGCCGGCTTGCGTCACCATCAATATCTATTTTCCCGCCGCAGCTGCGGAAAAAGCGGCCGACAAGATTATCGACGAGGTATGGCAACTCAAGCAGGAACAACAAAACCAGCAGAAGCCTGCCGATGCTCCGGCGGAAAAATAAGGAGACCATCATGAAAAAATACCTCTATGCGATTGCCTTCCTCGTCGCCGCGCTGATGGCAGTGCCTGCAGCAATTGCCGCCGCCGACCTCGAAATCAACACGCCGGCCATTGCCGCCCTCCAGGGCAGCATGCAGGGCCGCCACGGGCAATTGGCCCCGTATTACGCCAGTGGCGCAGTCGGCCTGACACGTGACGGTCTGGTTGCGGTGCGCGACGCCAATGCCGTGCCGCTGAAAGATCGCCAGGGCGTGAATTCGCTGGTGGCAGCCGAGAACAAGGATCGCAGCGCGCTCTACAAGGAAATCGCCAACGCCAACGGCCATCCCGAGTGGGAGTCCGAGGTGCGCAACACCTTCGCACAGCGCTGGGTACAGAAGGCGCAAGGCGGCTGGTGGTATCAGGACGCAAGCGGCGGTTGGGCGAAGAAGTGATTCCGCTTCCGAATCAAAACGATCGCGGCGTTGGCCGCGTCTGCAGCGACTCGCCGTACTACTCGTACTGTCTTCGTCGCTTCATCCTAGCCGCCTTGCGCTCTTCTGATTGGGAACCGGAATGACACCTACTTTGGTCTTCGACATCGAGACCGTTCCCGATACCGATGGTCTGAAAAAGCTGATGGATCTGCCCGCCGACACGCCGGCGGAAGATGTGGCGAAGATCGCCTTCCATCAGCGCCGCCAAAACGGACAATCCGAATTTCTTCCACTGCACGTGCAGCGCGTGGTGGCGATCTCCTGCGTGCTGCGCGAAGGCGACAATTTCAAGGTGTGGTCGCTGGGCGCGCCGGATGAGGACGAAGGCGCGTTGATCCAGCGCTTCTATGACGGTATCGAGAAATACAAACCCAACCTGGTCTCCTGGAATGGCGGCGGCTTTGATCTGCCGGTGCTGCATTATCGCGGCATGATTCACAACGTGGCCGCGCCTTGCTATTGGGACATGGGCGAGGATGATCGCGACTTCAAGTGGAACAACTACATCAGCCGCTATCACATGCGTCATACCGACTTGATGGACTTGCTCGCGCTGTACCAGGGGCGCGGCAATGCACCGCTCGATCAGCTGGCGCAACTGTGCGGCTTTCCCGGCAAGCTGGGCATGGACGGCTCCAAGGTGTGGGATGCGTATCAGGCCGGCGAGATCGAGGCGATTCGCAACTATTGCGAAACCGACGTGGTGAACACCTGGCTGGTTTACCTGCGCTTTCAGCAAATGCGCGGGGCGCTCAGCCCGGCGGCCTACCAGAGCGAAATCGCGCTGGTGCGGGAAAGTCTGGCAACCTACAGCGGCAGTCACTGGCAGGAATTCTTACAACACTGGAACTAAAAACCGCATGCAGGTTTCATCGCGGCCATCAATTTTCATGCAAGCATCCAACGTTATCCCGGGCAACATCGCCCTTATCGAATCCCTCGACCAAGAAGGACGCGGCGTCGGCCGTATCGAGGGCAAAGTTATTTTCATCGACGGTGCCTTGCCCGGCGAGAAAGTCACCTACAAAACCACGCGCAGCAAGGCCAGCTACGAAATCGGCAAGCTGGACCAAATCCTCAAGGCTTCGGCCATGCGCACCCAGCCGCAATGTCCGCATTTCGGCGTGTGCGGCGGTTGCGCATTACAACATATGGATATTTCCGCGCAGGTGGCGGCCAAGCAGCGCATGCTGGAGGATGACCTCTGGCACATCTCCAAGGTGAAGTCGGAAACCATGCTGCCGCCGATCTACGGCCCGGCCTGGGGCTACCGCCACAAGGCGCGGCTGCGGGCGCGCTTCGTGCCGATGAAGGGGCGCGTGCTGGTCGGCTTCCACGAAAAGGCCAGCAGCTACGTCGCGGTAATGCACGAATGCCATGTGTTGCCGTCGCATATCTCGGCGCTAATCGTACCGTTGCAGGACTTGCTGGCAAAATTGTCGATCAAGGATCGCATGCCGCAAATCGAGGTTGCCGTCGGCGAACACGTGTCGGTGCTGGTGTTCCGCGTGCTCGACCCCATCACGCCGGAGGACGAGCCGCTGCTCCGCGAGTTCGCCGACACCTACGGCGTGCAGGTTTGGCTGCAGAGCAAGGGGCCGGAAACCGCGAAGCCATTCCACCCGCTGGATGCGCCGCAACTAAGCTATTCGCTGCCCGAGTACGATCTGGTTTACCCTTTCAAGCCGATTGAGTTCACCCAGGTCAATCCACAGATTAATCGCGTTCTGGTGCGCCGCGCGTTGCGACTGCTCGATCCGCAACCGGGTGAGCGCATAGCCGACTTTTTCTGCGGCCTCGGCAATTTCACGCTGCCGATTGCCCGCATGGGCGCCAACGTGCTCGGCATGGAAGGCTCGGCGGCTCTGGTGCAGCGCGCCAGGGAGAGTGCGGAGCGCAACGGTCTGACGCATGCGGTGGAATTCCGCGAGGCCGATTTGTTCGAGAAAACCGCCGATAGCTTGGCTGCGCTCGGCCATTTCGATAAATGGCTGATCGACCCGCCGCGCGACGGCGCGATGGAACTGATCAAGGCGATAGAGGAAAACACCGCGCCGCAACGCATCGTCTACGTGTCCTGCAACCCCGCCACGCTGGCGCGCGACGCCGGGCTGCTGGTGCACAAGGGCTACCGCATGGTCGCGGCGGGCGTGGTCAACATGTTCCCGCACACTGCGCACGTGGAATCCATCGCGCTGTTCGAAAAGCTGGCGGCTGAATGAGTGTGGGGCGGTTGTTGCGCCGCATGGCGCTGGCCGCCCTGATACTGCCTGTCATTCTTGCCGGCTGCTCCCAACCGGATAGCCAAACCGCAATCCGCTTCGCCATCGCCCAGGCGCCGCTGACGCTCGATCCGCGTTATGCCACCGACGCTGCTTCGGAACGCGTCAATCGTTTGATCTACCGGCCGCTGGTCGATTTCGATGCGCATTTCCGCCCCGTGCCGGCATTGGCGAATTGGCAATGCCAGGATGCTTTGCATTGCCGCTTTACGCTGGGCGCCGAGGGGCGGCAGTTCCACGACGGCACGCGCCTGACTGCGCTTGATGTGGTGGCCACCTATCGTTCGCTACTGACGTTGAAGAACTCCCCGCATACCGCCGAATTCGCCAACATCACCGCAGTCGCGGCGGCGGATGAAAACACCGTCGATTTCACGCTCAAAGCGCCGGATGCGCAATTTCCGGCGCGACTTATTGTCGGCATCCTTCCCGCTGCATTGATCGAAGGCAATCACGATTTCGCGCGCCACCCAGTCGGCAGCGGCCCGTTGCGTTTTGTGGAGTGGAACCGCGTCCTCAGACTGGAGCGTCTTTCCGATCGTCAACGGATCGTGCTGGAAGAAGTCCGCGACCCCACGGTGCGCGTGCTGAAAATGCTGCGGCATGAGGCCGATCTGGTTCAGGGCGATTTGCCGCCGGAGCTGGTCGCCTACCTGCGGAGTCAGTCGGGCGTGCAGGTGCAGGAAGTCCCCGGTGCCAATTACTCCTATCTCGGTTTTAACCTGCAAGACCCATTGCTGCGCGACCCACAGGTGCGCCGGGCCGTCACACTCGCCATCGATCGCGACGCCATCGTACGCCAGGCGCTGGTGGGCGGCAGCCGGCCGGCGACGGCCATCCTCCCGCCCGAGCATTGGGCCGGAAACGCCACGTTGCCGCCATACCCCTACGACCCGACCGAAGCGCGGGCATTGCTGCAGCAGGCCGGAATCGCTTTGCCGCTCAAATTGGTCTACAAAACCTCCACCGACGCCCAGCGCGTGCGCCTTGCGACAATCTTGCAGGCACAGATGCGCCCGGCTGGTATCGAGCTTGAAATCCGCAGTCTGGACTGGGGCACGTTCTTCGATGATGTCAAACATGGTAAATTCCAGCTCTACGGCCTGACCTGGGTGGGCATCAAGACGCCCGAGATTTACCGCTTGGCGTTCCATAGCCACTCCGTGCCGCCCGCCGGCGCCAATCGTGGCAGGATGCAGGATGCGGAACTCGATGGCCTGATCGAACAACAAAACTGGCAGGCGGTGACGGAGCGCATCCACGCGCTGCTGCCATATGCGCCGTTGTGGTATGAGGGCCAGTTCGCGGCGATGAATCGCAATGTCACGCATTACGCGCCGGCGCCCGATGGTAACTGGGACGCGCTGGCGACCATAGAGAGGGGTAGTCAACCATGATTAAGATCAACCGCATGATGCATACCGGGCTGATCGTCACCGACCTGGAAAAGTCCCGTGCGTTCTACGAAGGCCTGCTCGGCCTGACGCCCAATCCTGCACGCCCCGATTTCAATTTCGCCGGCGTCTGGTACGACATCGGCGAAAACCAGGTGCACTTGATGGTCGTGCCGAATCCGTACACCGAAGTTGTTCATCCCGAGCACGGCGGACGCGATATCCACATCGCCTTTTCCGTGGACGACGTCGAGCCGGTGCGCGCCGTGCTGGAAGAGGCCGGCGTGCCGTATTCGATGAGCAAGTCCGGCCGTGCCGCGCTGTTTTGCCGCGATCCGGACGGCAACGCGCTTGAATTCTCGGCGGTCAAGTGATCTTTCTGCTGATCGATGTTTCGATTGCCGAGCAGAAGCTGCGTCTGCTGGACGAAGCGGGCGCCGTGCTGGTGGAATATCCCGTCTCCACTGCCGCCAATGGCCCCGGCGAGCGCAAGAACAGCAATTGCACGCCGCGCGGCAGGCACGTCGTGCGTGCGAAGATCGGCGACGGAAAACCGTTGGGCGCCGTATTCATTGGCCGCCGGCCGACCGGTGAAACCTGGTCGCCCGAGCTGGCCGCGGCACATCCGACGCGCGACTTCATCCTGACGCGCATCCTGTGGCTCTCCGGCTGCGAGCCGGGCGTGAACCGCCTGGGCGAGGTGGACAGCATGCAGCGCTATATCTACATCCATGGCACGCCGGACATTGAGCCGATGGGCGTGCCGCGCTCGCACGGCTGCATCCGCATGCGCAATACGGATGTGGTCGCGTTGTTCGACCAGGTGCCCGTTCACACGCCGGTGCTGATCCGCTGATGCTGGCGAAGCGTCTGGTCGGTGTGCTGCCGGTGGTATTCGGCGTCCTGCTGCTGACCTTTCTGCTCGTCCATCTCGTGCCTGGCGACCCGGTTGAGGTGATGCTGGGCGAGTCCGCCACCTCCGCTGATCGCAGCGCCTTGCGCGCCGAACTGGGCCTGGATCGGCCGCTGCCGCTGCAATTCGTCGATTACCTGGGCAAGCTGGCGCAGGGTGATTTCGGCGTGTCCATCCATAGCCACGCGCCCATTTCCGACCTACTGGCCGAGCGCATCCCGGCGACGGCTCGACTCGCTTTGCTGTCCCTGGCAATGGCCCTCGCCATCGGCTTGCCGCTAGGCATCGTTGCTGCACTGAAGCATCGGCGCTGGCCAGACCGTGCGGCGACACTTTCGGCACTGACCTTGTCCGCCATGCCGCATTTCTGGCTGGGGCCGCTGCTGATGCTGGTGTTTGCGTTGTGGCTGGGCTGGTTGCCGGTAAGCGGCATGGACAATGGCGCCTCTATCCTCTTGCCTGCGCTGACATTGGCGAGTGGCTTGGCGGCCATTCTCACCCGTATGACGCGCGCCAGCCTGCTCGAAGTGCTGAACGAGGATTTCGTGCGCACCGCGCGCGCCAAGGGCTTGCCGGAGCGGACAGTCATCCTGCGCCATGCATTGAAAGCCGCGCTGCTGCCGGTGGTGACCGTGATCGGTCTGCAACTCGGCTCGTTGCTGGCGGGGGCGGTCATCACCGAGACCGTGTTCGGCTGGGAAGGGGCGGGGCGGTTACTGGTCGAATCCATCGAGAAGCGCGACTATCCGGTGACGCAAGCCTGCGTGCTGGTGATCGCGCTGACGTATGTGCTGGTCAACCTGCTGACCGATCTGGTTTATTCCCGGCTCGATCCCCGCGTGCGCTTCTCGACATGAAACGATGGCCGCAAATCATTCTGCTGTTCTGGCTGCTCGCCGCCGTGACGGCACCCTGGCTGGGCTTGCAGCCCGACGCCATTGACCTCGGCCGTATTCTTGCTACGCCGTCCACCCAGGCTTGGCTGGGCAACGACGATCTGGGCCGCGACATCCTATCCCGCCTGATCGCAGGCGCTGAAGTCTCACTCACCGTCGCGGGACTGGTGACCGCCGCGACGATGACCTTCGGCACCGCGCTCGGCCTGATTGCCGGTTACTACGGCGGCTGGATTGATCGCGTGCTGATGCATGTCACCGATGTGTTCCTCGCTTTCCCCGGCATTCTGCTGGCGATTGCTTTCGCCGCCGTGTTGGGTCCGGGACTCAACAATCTCGTTCTCGCGCTGTGTCTGACCTCCTGGGTTGGCTATGCCCGGTTGACGCGGGCACAGGCCTTGTCCTTGCGCGGCAGGCAGCATGTGCTGGCGGCGCAGGTGCTGGGCGCGGCCACGCCGCGCATCCTGTTCCGGCATATGCTGCCCTTGCTCATGGCGCCACTGCTGGTGGAGGCCACCTTCAGCATCGCCAGCCTGATTGTCGCCGAAGCCAGCCTGTCCTTCCTCGGCCTCGGCATCCAACCGCCGCACGCCTCGTGGGGCTCCATGCTGCGCGACGGCGTGCGCTACCTGCTGGTCGCGCCGCACTATGTACTCGCGGTTGGCCTCAGCCTGATGTCGCTAGTGTTGGCGGTCAACGTGTTGGGCGATACACTGCGCGATACTCTGGACGTTAAAAGATAAGGAATTCCCATGTCGCTCGGCCCCGTCATGCTCGATATCGAGGGCACCGAACTCAATGAAAACGATATTCGCCGCCTGCAGCATCCACTGGTCGGCGGCATCATCTTGTTTTCGCGCAATTACAAATCCCCGGAACAGCTCAAGGCGCTGACCGCTGCCATTCACAAGGTGCGCCAGCCGCCGCTGCTGATAGCGGTGGATCACGAGGGCGGGCGCGTGCAGCGTTTCCGAGAGGGATTTACACGCATCCCGCCGATGCGCGAACTGGGCAAGGTGTGGGACCACAATCCACGCAAGGCGCGTCAACTAGCGGAAGAGGCGGGCTGGGTGCTGGCGGCTGAGTTGCGTGCTTATGGCGTGGATTTCAGTTTTACTCCGGTGCTGGACATCGATTACGGCAATAGCGGCGTTATCGGCGACCGTGCATTCCATCGCAACACGCAGGCGATTGCCGAGCTGTCGCGTGCACTGATGCACGGTCTCAAGCGCGGCGGCATGGCCGCCGTGGGCAAGCACTTCCCCGGTCATGGTTTCGTCGCAGCGGATTCACACGTCGCGATCCCGGTGGACGAGCGTGAGTTCGATCGCATCGCCGAGGAAGACCTGCAACCGTTCCGCCAAATGATAGACGACGGCCTGCCGGCCATCATGCCGGCGCACGTGATTTATCCGAAGGTGGACGACAAGCCGGCCGGGTTTTCCGAGCGTTGGCTGCAAAAGGTCCTGCGCCAACGGCTGGAGTTCAATGGCGTGATCTTTAGCGACGACTTGTCGATGGAAGGTGCCGTAGTGGCGGGCGATGTCACGCAGCGTGCGCTGGCGGCACTCCATGCCGGCTGCGACATGGTGCTGCTGTGCAATCGCCCCGATCTTGCTGACGAGCTGCTGGACGAACTCAAGTGGGAGGTTTCCGCAGTGAGCCTGGCGCGTCTCGCCCGCATGCACGGTAAACTGCACCCAGCCACCGTGGCGGAGTTGCATGAAAACGCGGAGTTCATCCGCGCGCTGCACGCCCTCTCCGAAATCGGAGTCGCTGAGGGCGCATTGAAGTTTCATGCGTGATTCTCGATTTTATTGATTTGACGTGGGAAAGGGTGTAGCGTCGCAATAACCATGGCCATTTCTAACGTTTCTTCCATCATTTCCGGTAGCGTCGGAGCCAGTGCGGCACAGGCCGACAGCTCCTCGCAAAGAAATTCTCTCGCCGCGCTGCCGCGCAACGATGCCAGCGCTACCACCCAACTCAGCACCTTGGGCAAGACCAAGTCGTCGCTGGAGGACATCAAGACTTCCGCCCAGGCTGTCCAGAATCTCAGCGAATCATCGACGCGGTCGGAGGTTGCTGCAGCAGTGCAGGGCTTCGTGAAATCCATCAATGCGCTCGCAAGCACCGTCAAGCCGGCGACTGCCGACACATCTTCGAGGTCTGCTGTGGCGGACGCGCGCTCAACGCAGGCCTTGAACGAAATACGCCAAGCGGTTGCAGGCGCCGACGAAGGCTCCCGATCGTCGTTGAGCAGCATTGGGATTACCGAAAGGGAAGGTACGTTCTCCATCAATCAGCGCCAACTGGAACAATCCCTCCAGCAGAATCGCCAAAGCACGCTTTCGGAACTGTCCGACGTGGCCGAGCGAGTCGAGCAGACCGCCGATCGGCAGCTTACAGGCGCGCCACCTGCGCAGGAGCCGAAATCGGCAGCTGCGCCCGCACCCACGCCGGAAGAGGCACCGAGCGACGCACAGAACGAAGAGCGGACCCGCGCGGAGCAGCGTGAAAGCTTCAGGCAATTGCTGGCCGCCCAGCTTGCCAATGCAGGCAGCTCCGTCGCGCGCACTGCGGTGACCACTTATTTCAGCGTCTCCTCCCTGTAACGCGGCGTTGCCTGCGTTTCGGCGGTAGCAGGCTTGAAACTTCATCCTTCTTCCGCTAGTCTTATTCGCAGTTTCAATCACATGAGGTTTTAACCCTACTATGCAATCCGATTATCAAATCGCAAATACCGCAGATTCCACGCTCGCCATCGGCGCGCACAAGGTTCTGCGCAACACCTATATGCTGCTGGGCATCACGATGATCCCGACGGTCATCGGCGCGATGGTCGGCATGACAATGAATTTTTCCTGGGCGGCTCAGCATCCCATCATGTTTGCATTGGGCTCGCTGGCTGCAATGTTCGGCCTGTTCTTTGGTATCCAGGCTAACCGTAACTCTGCGCTCGGCGTGGTTCTGCTGCTGGTACTGACCGGCATGATGGGTGTGTTGCTCGGTCCGATCCTGCAAGTTGCGCTGCAACTGAAGAACGGCGCTCAATTGGTGGGTCTGGCCGCTGGCGGCACCGGCATCATCTTCCTGACGCTGGCCGGCATCGCGACGACCACCAAGAAAGACTTCAGCTTCATGGGCAACTTCCTGATGGTCGGCATTATCCTGCTGATCATCGCGTCGCTGGCTAATATGTTCTTCCAGATTCCGGCACTGGCGCTGGCTTTGTCCGGTGTGGCCGTACTGCTGTTCTCCGGCTTCATCCTGTATGACGTGAGCCGGGTGGTAAACGGCGGCGAAACCAACTACGTGATGGCGACGCTGGCGATTTATCTGGATATCTACAACCTGTTCGTCAACCTGCTGCAACTGCTGATGGCATTGCTGGGCGAACGCGATTAACTTCCAGACGATTTTGCTTCAACAGAAACCCGCCGCAAGGCGGGTTTTTTGTTTCTGCGATGTCATTCAGATGCAAAACAAACGTGGCATTTTTGTTGCTTATGATTAAAGCGTAAAGGAGGGCGCAACTATGGTACTGATATTTCTTTTACTCGTCCTGGCGGCACTGCCTTTGGTATTCCTTAACTCCTTCGGCAAGGTGGCGCTGATCAGCACTTATGCCGGGCTTGCACACTTATTGATACTGTTGGGTATCTTTGCACTGATGTGGTTCGGATTACATCACAAAGCTATTTTCCGCGTCTGGCAGCGAAGAAAGCACTAAGCGCAGCGCCGCATTCCGCTGCCATCACGCCGCCATCGACGTCGGTGTGGTGGTTGAGCCGGGTTTCCGCCATCAGGTTCACCACGCTGCCGCAGGCGCCGGTTTTGGGGTCATTGGCACCAAAGACCAGCCGTGCGATGCGCGCGTGCTGGATCGCCCCTGCACACATCGCACACGGCTCTAAAGTCACGTAGAGCGTGCAGCCGACCAGCCGGTAATTGCCGATGCGTTGCGCGGCGTCTCGCATGGCCCGGATTTCGGCGTGCGCGCTCGGGTCATGGCATGAAATCGGTGCGTTGTAGCCGCGCCCAATGATTTCGCCGTCTTTGACCACCAGTGCACCCACCGGCACCTCGCCAGCTTCGGCTGCCTGCGCAGCCAGTTCCAGCGCCATTTGCATGTATTCGCTATCGGTCATGCCTTGAATTCCCTGATTTCTTTTTCCAATGTTTTGATCTTGTCCGGCGTTTGCGTATTGCCGTAGCGCAGATGGGCGTAGAGAGTCGTGATGTTCATCACGCCTCGCGCTTTCTCCGGCATTGCCGCAGCGGCGCGCCGCCCGAAATCCAGCGGCCCCTCATGTGGCTCGTGCAAGATGCCGATCCGTGCCAGTTTGCGCTGGAATTTTCGATACGCGGTTTCCAGCCGGTCGAGCTTGCGCACGGCGCCGCGCAGCAGAGCCCAGCTGATTGCGAGCATGATCAGACCAACCGCCGCGATCATGCCAATGGCGAGGCCATACATCGAGACTTTGTCGCCTAAAAATCGCTCCAACAGTTCCAGCTGCCGCTGCTGATTGTAGCCCAGCACCCATTGGTTCCAGCTGTTGTTGATTGCATCCCAGCCGAGATATATCTGGGTCATCCACGAGCGCCCGCCGCGTGCGAGCAAGGGAACCGGCTCGCCTGCGGGAAGGTTGGATAAGCCAGTCTCGATTCGCTGGGGCGAAACAGCGGCGGTTGGATCGATGCGTACCCAGCCGCTGTTTACCAGCCAGACCTCTGCCCAGGCATGGGCATCGGATTGGCGCACGATCATGTAATTGCCGAGTGGGTTGACTACGCCACCCTGGTAGCCGGTGACGATACGCGCAGGAACGCCGGCCGCGCGCATCAGGAAAACAAAGCTGCTCGCGTAGTGCTCGCAGAAGCCGCGTCGGGTAGTAAACAGGAATTCATCCACGCCATCGCGCCCGAGTAAGGGTGGAGAGAGCGTGTATACGAAAGGCTCATCGTTGTACATCGCAAGCGCCTTGCGCACGAGCGCTTCGCCTTTGAGGCCCGAGGTCGACCATTCCTCACCCAATTCACGTGCACGCGAGTTGCCGCGTTTCGGGAGTTGCAAGGCACTTAGCCGTGTTTTTTCATCAAGCTCGGGTTGCAGACGGTAAGTGAGAAAAGAACGCGTCTGGTAGCGTACACGGGAATTCACAGGCTGGCGTGCCACCAGCTGATGATCAGGGCGCAGCAGTCCCTCCACCGGAGCTGTGGAGGGTACGTCGAGCGCGAACAGCCAGGTGCGGTTGTGCGGCTCTAGCGTCACGGTGTAATCGACGGCGTCGCTTTTATCCGCCAGTGACTCTTCGGACGGATTGAGCGACTGCATGCCCGGCCGCCAGGTTCGGCCGTCGAAATGCCATAGGATAGGGCCGCGCCAGTAGCGTTGATTAGGCGCGGGAAGTTCGCCGATGAATTCGGCGCGAAACGCAGTTTCGTCCGAGCGACTGAGTTCGCTGATACTACCCGGCGACATGGATTCAGAAAGCCCAGTCATCGCCTTGGTAGCGTCACTGGGCATTTGCCATAACGGGCCGGCTAGGCGCGGAAAGAGCACAAAAAGCACCAGCATGACAGGAATCGCCTGCGCGAGCAGGCTTCCTGCAAGGCGCCAATACGTCCGCATCGGCAAACTACCGTTAGGGTGATTGATACCGAGCAGGGTAATTGTCAGGGTGAATACAGGCATGGCCAGATACAGGCCCATCAGCAGCGACTGCGTGAATAGGAAGGTCGTGATCGAGAGAAACCACGAAAGCGAAATCAGCAGCATCGCGTCGCGACGATTGTTCGATTCCAGCAGTTTCATCGACAGCATCAAGGTCAGCAGCGCGACGCTGGCATCGCGCCCGAAGGAACCGCCGTAGCTGGCAACGATGGCGCCCGCGCTGAGCAGCGTCATGGGCAGCAGGATACGCGTGCCGGGCAGGGGCTGTTGCCGCACCGCCAGGGAATAGCGCCATGCGCCAATCAGCAGCGCGAATATTGGCACCCAGGGCGTCAGGTGCAGGAACATTGGCGCCAGTACCAGCGCCATTGAGATCAGTAGCCAGCGCAGGTTGATTAGCGAAAGGGGCGGCAAGGGGGCGGTCTTCATTGCGTCATCCCATACAGCGCCAGCCTTTCCAGGCACAGCCGGAAATGTGCTTCGCCCGTATCCGGTGGAATCTCGGCACCGGGCATGCGCAAACCATACGACAGCCCCGCCGCATGCGCATCCAGCACCCAGCGCGTGAGCTGCGAAATCCGCGTCTCGGTATCGCCCTCGGCCAGTTGCCAGTCCAGCCACAGCAGCACGCTGCTTGCGCCCTGGAATTGTTTGGTGAATAGCCCCTGCTCGCGAGCAGACGCCTTCCAGTCGATGCGCCGCAACGAGTCGCCGTGCTGGTAATGGCGCAAACCGGAAAAGTCGTCGTCACCCTTGGCCGACGCATGGCTGCCTGCCCTGCCGCTGGCGCCCGATAGCGGCGGCATGCTGTCGGAGGAAGCAGGGCGAGGGTAGACCAGGCAGCGGTTTTCAAGGGCGACATACGACCAGGCGCGAAACAGGCCGAGCGGGAATTCGGTATAGACGGTCAATCGTCCGGGAGCCAGCCACCCGCGCCGCACGCTTGCGACGGGAATCGCGAACTCGGTGCGGCCATCGGCAGACACATCGAAAAACAAGGTATGCGCTGCATTAAAGGACGCCGCAACGGCATAACGTTCGCGTCGCCGGTTGTCTGTCGCGACCAGTCCGAAACGGGCTTCTTCCCCGGCAAAGACCGGCATCGTCCGGCCCGTTTCCAGTGTCAGGTCGGCGAGATTGCGCCAAGTGTGCAGCATGGCGATCACGCCCAAGCCTGCCAGCAGAAAAGTCAGTATGAAACCCAGGCTAAGCGCGTAATTAATGGAACCGACCAGCATGCAGACCAGCACCAGCGCGAACAGCATTCCCTGCCGGGTCGGCAGGATATAAACATGCCGCCGGTCGAGCACCGCAATCCGGCTAACCGGCCGCGCGGTGCGCAACAGGGTTTTCCAGTCGCGCAGGGCGCGCGTGGCGGCATTGTCGGGCAGCTTGAGTGATACCATTACGCGGTGAGGTAGGCGGAGTAGGGCATGGGTGCTTATTATCCTGTCATTTCGCAGCGATGACAGCAGTTTGGAATATGCAGCATGCCGGAAATTAAACAAGCAGGTACAGGAGAAATACTTGAGCGGTCATCATCACGGCCATGATCATCACCATGGTCACCATCACAGTCACGTCAACACCCACAATCGCGCCTTCGGCATAGGCATTGCGCTCAATGTCGTTTTCGTCGCGGTCGAGGCTTATTTCGGCTGGCGCGCCGATTCGCTGGCATTGCTGGCGGATGCCGGACACAACTTGAGCGACGTATTGGGCCTGATATTGGCCTGGCTGGGCATGATGGTCGCGCGCGTCGCGCCCAACGACCGTTACACCTACGGCCGCCAGCGCGCGTCGATTCTCGCCGCGCTGATCAATGCGCTGGTGCTGCTGGCGGTGATGGGCGGCATGGCGTGGGAAGCCGTGCATCGCTTTACCAATCCGCTCCCCATCCAGGGCGAGATCGTCATCGCCGTTGCGGCCGCAGGCGTGGTGATCAACGGCATTACCGCCTGGCTGTTCATGGCCGGCAGCCACGGCGACCTGAACATCCGCGGCGCTTTCCTGCATATGGCCGGCGACGCGTTGGTGTCGCTGGGAGTGGTGGTGGCCGGTGCGTTGTACTTATGGAAGGGCTGGCTGTGGCTGGATCCGTTGCTGAGCCTGGTGATTGCCGTGCTGATCCTGTACGCGACCTGGGGCCTGTTTCGTCAGTCGCTGCGGCTCACCTTCGACGGCGTGCCGTCTTCCATCGAACTCGGCTCGGTGCGCACCTATCTGCGCGAACTGCCCGGCGTGACCGATATCCACGACCTGCATGTGTGGGCGATGAGTACGTCGGAATCGGCGCTGACCGTACATCTGGTGATGCCCGGCGGACACCCGGGGGACGATTTCCTGCATGAGTTGGGCCATGAACTGCATGATCGCTACGATATCGATCATGCGACGGTGCAGATTGAGGCGGGGGATACGGATAAAAGATGCAGATTAGAAACGCATATCGCAGGTTGAATTTTGTTTTTGCGTGAGTTGTTCTATCTAATAAGGAAAATTAAATGACTACGGATGAAAACTCAGGATTTGTTCGTCAACGGCGCAACTTGATGGTAAGTAGCTTAGTGCTACTTTTTTCAGAAAGCACTCAATTGAAAGTTGAAAAAATAAGTGCTTTTGGAAACGAACTTCTGATCGGTAAACCACAAGCTATAACAATTGTATTATGGGTTGCCACGTTCTATTGGCTGATTAGATATTACCAATATGCGCAGAGTACACATCGGAGGGCATTAAAAAATGGAGTACAGGGCAGGATTAACGAAACGTGTATCACTCCGGCACTGTCGGGATTTCTAAAAAGGCATGAAGATTGGATTTATGTGGGCACCGATAAAACCAATCCAACTTGCCATGTCTATGCCACACGATGTGATGTAATAACGATCGATCCAAAATATTTAGACGTGAAGCTTTCTTTAGAAAGAACTGTGCAGACAGATTCTAGAATTAGTCGCACTATGCTGGGATCTCATGACTACAGAGTTGAAGGAATGAATCTGTATTGGTTGAGATTAAAATCTTTTTTTTACTGCGTAATTCATACCCCGCTTTATACAGAAATTGTTCTTCCCTATATCGTTTTTTCACTTCCAGTTGTTTATGTAGGTTTGAAGTTTGCCATGTATTGATTTAATCCAACCTCTGTCCATGCTCCCTTGTCGCATGAAACTTCACCTTCGGCCACCGTTCCATCGTCAAACTCAAATTGACGTGGTTGTCCGCCAGATACACGATATTCCCGTCCACGTCCTTCGCCAGCCGCGCCTGGTTGGCGCGCACGAATTCCTCCAGGTGGCGATTGTCCTCGCAGGTGACCCAGCGCGCGGTATGGATGCCGGCGCGTTCGAACAGTGCGTCCACGCCGTATTCGGATTTGAGGCGATGCTCGACGACTTCGAATTGCAATTGGCCGACGGCGCCGAGTAGCGCGGCGGTATCCGCCAGCGGCTCGAACACTTGCACCGCGCCTTCCTCACCCAACTGGCGCAAACCCTTCTGCAGCTGCTTGGCCTTGAGCGGGTCGCGCAAACGCGCGCGGCTGAATAGTTCCGGCGCAAAGTAGGGGATGCCCTTGAAGGTCAGTGCTTCGCCTTCGGTGAGCACGTCGCCGATCTGCAGGTTGCCGTGGTTGTGGATGCCGATGATGTCGCCGGCGTAGGCTTCTTCCATGCGGGCGCGCTCGTTGGCCATGAAGGTGACGGCGTTGGCGATCTTCATTTCCTTGCCGCTTCTTCGGTGCTTCACCTTCATGCCGGGTTCGTACTTGCCGGAGCAGACGCGGAAGAAGGCGATGCGGTCGCGGTGGTTGGGATCCATATTGGCCTGGATCTTGAACACGAAGCCGGTGAAGTTGGGTTCATCCGGAGCCACCTGGCGGATGTCGCCTTTGGCGGTTTCCGCATCGCGTGACGCAGGCGGAGGCGCCCAGTCAACCAGCGCGCGCAGGATTTCACGCACGCCGAAGTTGTTGATGGCGGAGCCGAAGAACACCGGGGTCTGGATGCCGGCCAGGAAGGCTTCGAGGTCGAAGCTGGCACCCGCGCCGGCGACCAGTTCGGTCTCGTCGCGCATGCGGGCCATTTCCATTGGGCAGGTTTCGGCCAGGCGGTCGATGGCCGCGCCTTGCAGCGTTTCGACTTCGCCGGCTTTTTCCTGGCCCGGGGCGAAGCGCAGCACTTCGTCGTTGAGCAGGTGGTACACGCCCTGGAAGCGCTTGCCCATGCCGATGGGCCAGGTGATCGGCGCGCAATGGATTTTCAGTACCGACTCGATTTCGTCCAGCAGCTCGATGGGGTCGCGTACCTCGCGATCCAGCTTGTTGACGAAGGTGATGATGGGCGTGTTGCGCAGGCGGCAGACTTCCAATAGCTTGATGGTCTGGTCTTCCACGCCGTTGGCGGCGTCGATCACCATCACCGCCGCGTCCACGGCGGTCAGCACGCGGTAGGTGTCTTCCGAGAAGTCCGAGTGACCGGGAGTATCGAGCAGGTTGATCACGCAATCGTCGAAGGTGAACTGCATCACCGAGCTGGCGACAGAAATGCCGCGCTGCTTTTCGATGTCCAGCCAGTCCGAAGTGGCGTATTTGCCGCTCTTGCGCGCCTTCACCGTGCCCGCCATCTGGATCGCGCCGCCGAACAGCAGCAGCTTTTCGGTGAGCGTGGTTTTACCCGCGTCAGGGTGGGAAATGATCGCGAAGGTGCGCCGTTTCTTGGCGGCGAGGGTGAGTTCGGTGGTGTCGGTCATGAGGCTGTGAAAGCTTGGGATTTCTGCAAAGTCGACATGATACTGGAAACGCCAGGCCCTCGCTTTCGTCCGGCGCAATTTCAAGGCTGGCCGCCGGCGGGAACTGATACGTAATATGCACCTCAAAAGTAAAGAGACCTGTCACAAGGTACGAAAAGGCATATCGCCAACTCCAGGGGTGAGGCGCCAGCCAGGCGGCAGAGGTTGGCAAGCCACTATCAGAGGACTTTCCAAGGAGAATAATCATGTCAGTCGGAACGATAGTACTTATTCTTGTGGTTTTACTATTGATTGGCGCAATCCCGGCGTGGCCATATAGCCGCTCATGGGGCTACGGCCCGAGTGGTGGGCTGGGACTGGTGCTGATCGTGCTGCTTATTCTGCTGATGCTGGGGCATATATAGCGGCAGGAGAGCATGCTAGTTTCATTTGAACCGGGGCACTTGCCCCGTTTCTACTGAGTTGTGAAGCTACGCTACCCTGTCATATTTGCCGTCAGGCAATTCAGGCGCCCGCCGAGCTCTCCGAATAAATGCCGGTGTTTCTGGTTTCAAGCGCCTGGATGAACTCTTCATAGGGCATCGGTTTTCCGAAGAGATAACCCTGGAAGGCCGGGCAACCGTAGTTTTGCAGGTAGCCGAGCTGTTCCGAGGTCTCGACGCCTTCGGCGATGACGGCCAGGCCGAGATTCCGCGCCATGCCGATGATGGTCTGTACGATCACCGCGTCGTTCGCGTCTTGCGCGATGTCTTGCACGAAGGACTGGTCGATCTTGAGTTGCGACAGCGGCAGGCGTTTGAGGTAGGTGAGGGAGGAATGCCCGGTGCCGAAATCGTCTACCGAAAAACGGATGCCGATGGCACGCAGCGCTTCCATTTTCCTGATCGAGTCCTCGATGTTATCCAGCACCAGGCTCTCGGTCAGCTCCAGCTTGAGTTTCGCCGGCGCGGCGCCGGTTCTTTCCAGCACGCGGCGCACCTGCTCGACAAAGCCGGACTGCCGGAACTGGCGGGCGCTGACGTTGACGGCAAGTTCCAGTGCGCGGGTGCGGGGATCGTTCTCCCAAGCCTTGAGCTGCTGGCAGGCGGATTCCAGCACCCATTGGCCGATCGGCAGGATGAGACTGGTTTCTTCCGCCACCGGGATGAACTGCGCGGGCGAGACCAGGCCGCGTTCCGGATGCTGCCAGCGCAGCAGCACTTCGGCGCTGATGACGCGGTATGCATCGTCGACCTGCCGCTGGAAATACAGCACGAACTGGCCATCCCTGAGGGCATGCCGCAAATCGGATTCGAGGCCGGTGCGGTCTTCCAGCAGCGCCTGCATCGCCGGGTCGAAGAAGCGCACGGTGTTGCGGCCGGCGCGCTTGGCTTCGTACATGGCGGTGTCGGCACGTTTCAGCAGTTCGTCGACCGACACGCTGGCATCGTGGAACAGGCCGATGCCGATGCTGCAGGTGTTGTGGTATTCGAAGCCGTTGAGCATGTAGGGCTGATTGAGCGTTTGGCAGATTTTTTCACCGACCAGTTCGGCTTCGGTTGCCGCAAAATGCGCCTCTTCATTCAGGTTTTCCAGCAGCACGACGAACTCGTCCCCGCCCAGGCGGGTGACGGTGTCGTCGGTTCTGATGCAGGTTTGCAGCCGGGAAGCGACCTCGATCAGCAGGAGGTCGCCGATGCCGTGTCCGCGGGTGTCGTTGAGCGTTTTGAAGTTGTCGAGATCGATGAACAATATCGCGCCATGGTGCCGTCGCCGCGTGTAGGACGTGAGCGCGTGTTGCAGCCGGTCGCGCATCAGCCGCCGGTTGGGCAGCCGGGTCAGCGGGTCGAAGAATGCCAGACTGTGGATCTCGTCTTCGGCCTTCTTGCGGTCGGTGATGTCGCGCAGAAATCCGGTCAGCAGCGGCGGGCCTTCGCGATTAAGTTTGGTGATTGTCAATTCCACCGGGAACTCGCTGCCGTCGGCGCGGATGGCGGTCAACTCCAGGCGTTTGCCCAGTATCCTGGATTCGCCGGTGCCCATGAAATGCGCCATGCCGGCCAGATGGCGCTCGCGGTAAGCGGGCGGGATAATGACTTCGGCCAGGTTGCGGCCAATGACCTCATCGCTGCAGTAGCCGAATGTTTCTTCGGCCGCCCGGTTGAATTCGGTGATGTTGCCTTCGCCATTGATGGTGATGATGCAGTCCAGCGCGGCATCGACGACCGCGCGCAATTTTTCTTCTTTTTCCCGCAGTTCGCGGGTCATGCTGTAGGCCATGGATTCGGCTGCGCTGTTCAGTTTGCTGATGTGCTTGTCGAACAGCGCGGCGAGAATGCCGCCGAAGAACCAGAGCGTTGAAATGATCGAGACCATGGCCGCCAGCAGGTTCCTGTCGATCCGCGCAGGGCCGGCCAGGCACACGCTGCCCGGCACAATCTGCGATCCCAGCATGGCGATGTAATGCATGCCGGAAATCGCCAGGCCCATCACGATGCCGCCCAGGCCGAGACGCAGGAAAGACCGCCTGAGGTGGTCGCCCCGGCCTATCAGCAGCAGGGCGCCCGAGGCGGCGACCGCGGCAGTGAGGATCGACAAGGCAAAAGTTCCCGGGCTGTAATGGATGGCGGGCGACATCTTCAATGCCGCCATGCCGGTGTAATGCATGGTGCTGATGCCAAGCCCCATGATGCTGCCCGCCATGATGAGGCGGTAGGGATTGAGAGTGGGCGAATGCAGGACAAAGAACACGATCAGCGCTGCGGCGATGGCCGGCAGCACGGAAAGTATGGTGAGGTAGGGGTCATAGCTCAAGGGGATCGGCAATTGGAATGCCAGCATGCCGATGAAATGCATAGACCAGATGGTCAGCCCCAGCGTGATGGCGCCGGTGATCATCCATACACGGGAAGCGCCGGCAAGGTTGGCACGCATGCGCTGGACATGCGTGAGTGCGGTGAATGAACCGACGATGGCCACGGCGAACGAAATCGCGACCAGAAATAAATCCCAGGAGATTGGCAAAGCGTCAAGCCCAGTAGGGGGATGACGCCATACTAACCAAATAACGGTTGTTGTAGAAGCACATGCGGCATTGCAGCGATGCCGAGGAAGTTCAGGTCAGTCGGCCGATGCGTTCCAGGTGTTCCCGAAGCAATGATTGGTCCTGCGAGGAAGGAGGCAGCGGCAACGCGAGAAAAGCCTCGATGCGCATACGCAGCGTGCGGTAAGCGTGTTCGAAGGCGTCATCAATCTCGGCCTCCGAGCCGGTGGCTTTTGCCGGGTCTTCCACGCCCCAGTGCGCGCGGACAACAGGGGCGAGGTATGCCGGACATGTCTCGCCCGCAGCGCTATCGCAAACCGTGATCACGATGTCAGGTGCGTGCGACAGGTCGTTCCATGATTTGCTGTAATACCCTTCGGTCGAGATACCCTTGCGTTGCAACAGCGCCAGCGAGCGCGGATGCACGTAGCCGGCCGGATGGCTGCCCGCACTCGTGGCGCGCATGCCGGCAGGCGCAAGAGCGTTGAAGGTGGCTTCCGCCAGGATGGAGCGGCAGGAGTTGCCGGTGCAGAGGAAGAGGATGTTCATGCTTTAAACCCTTTTGCTGTCTTGGCGGTTGAATCAAATATTGGGCCTTCATACCATCCTCGACTGCGATTGACGATGGCAACGACCGATAGCATGACCGGCACTTCGATCAGTACACCGACGACCGTAGCCAGCGCCGCACCCGATTCAAAGCCGAACAGCGCGATTGCAGTTGCAACGGCGAGTTCAAAGAAGTTGGAGGCACCGATTAGCGCCGAGGGACCGGCCACGGAATGCACGACCTTGAATTTACGGTTCAGCCAGTAGGCGAGGCCGGCATTGAAATAGACTTGAATCAGGATGGGCACGGCGAGTAGCGCGATGACCAGCGGCTGCGCCAGGATTTGCGGACCCTGGAAGGCAAACAGCAGCACCAGCGTTACGAGTAGCGCGCCGAGCGACAGCGGATGCAGTTTTTTCAGGATCGCCTGCAACGCCGCTTCGCCACCACGGGCCAGCAAGCGCTTGCGCCAAAGCTGGCTGGCTACCACCGGCACCACGATGAACAGTCCAACCGAGAGTGTCAACGTATCCCACGGCACGACGATGCTGGAAAGCCCGAGCAGCAGCGCGACGATGGGCGCAAACGCGAACAGCATGATGACGTCGTTGATCGCCACCTGCGACAGCGTGAATTTCGGTTCTCCGTCGCACAAGCTGCTCCATACGAACACCATCGCGGTGCATGGCGCAGCGGCCAGCAGAATCAGCCCGGCGATATAGCTGTCGATCTGCTCCGCCGGCAGCCACGGCGCGAATAAATGGCGGATGAACAGCCACGCCAGCAGCGCCATCGAGAACGGTTTGACCAGCCAGTTGATCCCCAGCGTAACGCCGATGCCGCGCGCATGTTTCGCCACTTCGCCCATCGCAGCGAGATCGATCTTGAGCAGCATGGGAATGACCATCAGCCAGATCAGCACGGCCACCGGCAGATTGACCTCTGCGACTTTCAGGATGCCGATGGCCTGGAACACATCCGGAGCGAGCTTCCCCAGCAGAACGCCGACGACGATGCAGCCGGCCACCCACCAGGTCAGGTTGCGCTCGAAGCTACCGATGCGCGCGTCAGCCACAGCTGGCCTTTTTGCGGGGAACGAAGGAAACAGTTTCGGCCGACGGCACGCAGCAAGGGCTGGCCGCAACCGGCGCATTGAAGGTCGGGGCGCTGTCCAGCGTATGGTATGTCTCCCAGGCAATGCCGGAAGGATCCTGCACCCAATGCTTGTCGGATTTGGCGTAGCAGCAGGTGGTGCCGGTTTCGGTCAGTACGGCCAGGTCGGCAGCGTCGAGACGGGTCTTTACCTCGCTCAGCTCGTCGTCGTTTTCCGCCTGAATGCCGAGGTGATTCAGCCCGGTCGGCTCGCCGCGCTGGCTGATCGCAAAATTGACGCGCGGATCGTCCAGCATCCACTTGGCGTAGTCGGGCTGGTGCACGCTCGGCTGCGCACCGAACAGTTGACTGTAAAACCCAATGCTCTGGTCGAGGTTGTCGACGGAGACGTGGATGTGCATGCGTTTCATGATGATTTCTCCTGGATCTGGACGAGGGGAGGGCAACAGTCCTGTGGCTGGCCGCCGCAGCAGTTTTCGGTGAGAAAGCCGATCAGCGCATTCATTGTGGCAAAGTCGGCGGAGTAGAAGATGAAGCGGCCTGCCTGACGCGACTGTATCAGCCCGGTGTGGGCGAGTTCCTTGAGATGGAAAGAGAGGGTGCTGGAAGGAAGTCCCAGCGTTTCGGCGATGCTGCCGGCGGATAGGCCCTGCGGCCCGGCTTGCACGAGCAGGCGGTACAAGCCTAGGCGGGATTCCTGGGCAATAGATGCAAAGATTTTTACGGCAGTGGCGTTATCCATATTTCCATTATTCTGGAAATATGGATGTATTGCAAGGTGACCGAATTCCTCAGGCTAGATGACTGTTGCGGAATTGCACACCCTTCACGACTTTATTAGTTGCACTACGACTTTGCCCTTGGCCCGGCCTTTTTCGAGATAGGCAAGCGCCTCCTTGGCTTGGTCGAACGGAAATACCTGGTCAATCACTGGACGGATATGCCCCGCGACGAGAAGCTCACCGATTTGCGCAAGCTGGCGCCCGTCAGGATGTGCAAACAGGAAGGAATACTCGGCACCGCGTTTTCTGGCTTGGCGAATGATCTTGCGGCTCAGCAAGCCGAACACGAAGCCCATGAAGAAGTTCATGCCCCTGGCGCGAGCGAACGCAGCGTCCGGCGGCCCGATAAGCGAAACGACGCGACTCTTGGGCTTCAGAATCCGAAGGGATTTTTCGAGCCCATCGCCCTTGACGGTGCCCAGCACCACATCGTAGTCCTGTAGCACTTCCTCGAATTCCTGCTTCTTGTAGTCGATGACCTCATCGGCGCCGAGGCCCCGAACCAGGTCCACGTTCCCGGTACTGGTGGTCGTCCCCACCTTGGCCCCGAGGTGTTTTGCGAGCTGGATCGCGAAGGTGCCTATGCCGCCGGAACCGGCGGGGATGAATACTTTTTGGCCGGGTTGGAGGCGTGCCCGTTCTTTGAGCGCTTGCCACGACGTGAGCCCGACCATCGGGATCGAGGCCGCTTGCACGAAGTCCAGATTGGCCGGTTTGAACGCCGCGGCACTCTCGGGGACGACAGCAAATTCAGCGAGCGCTCCCGTGCCCAGGTCGAAGGTGCTGGCGAAAACGGCATCACCCGGCTTGAAGCGCGTCACGCGACTTCCCACCTCCACCACGACCCCCGCCAGATCGCTGCCCATCGTGACCGGCAGCTGAAAGCGCAGGATGGGTTTGAACATTCCTTTCGGAATCATGGTGTCGATCGGGTTCAGGCCGGCGGCGTGGACCTGGACGAGCATTTCGTCCGGCTGGATCGCTGGCCGGGGAATGTCGGCGAACGCGATCTGGTCAGCCTTGCCATAACGTTTCAAGATCAGTGCTTTCATCATTTCATCCTTGTCTTTTTGCTGAATATGTTTGCTTTTCCGTCCGGGGTTGAGAGGTCAGCCAATCTTTGAAATTGACTATTAGAAACGCCAGCACAAGAGCGATTTCGATAAAAACAGCCGTGAGAATGCCAACTCCGACATGGCCGGTGGCGAGCTCAAAGACGCCAAGAACCGCGAGTATTAGGCACGTGACGATAGCCCCTCCGAGCAAGGCCGAGCGGGCTGGCGATGGCTCTGCGTTTCTTGCCGAGAAGAACATGACGCTCATTCCCGCATACAGCGCGGCCCCACGTCGGCCAACCACTTCGGCAGAAGATGAGAGTTCAACGCCCCAATTTGACAGCAAGAGATCAGGTGCAAGCATCCAGGTGAACGCCAACGAGAAGAATACGAGCGCGCTCAGGATCGCGAGACTTCGAAAGTCGAGTTTCATAGCAGTCCCTTGCTCATCAACATGCTGCCGATTGCCAATTGGCTCGGAAAGTAGCCGCTGTGCTTGGGCAGGTTATCCAGTGCGTCTTTCACGCGCCGCTCGTAAAAAATATGCATGTGCGGCATCGGCAGCAGGTCTTGGGATTCGAAATTACTGGTTGGTATGAAAGCCAATTTGAAGGCCCCAAAACCGAAAAACTCCACCACCGGTTTTTCACATTTCAGGCAGAGCCCGCGTGCGAGATTGGGAGGAGGACGATATTTCTTGAAAGAAATTCGATCCGCGCTCGTCAATTCGACGTGCTTTGCGCGCAGGACGGTCACGTCGGAGAACGCTTTGCCTGTAAATGCTTGGCAAATCTTGCAGTGGCAAATGAGCCGTGCCGTGGGTGTTGCCTTCACATCGAAGGCGCAAGTCCCGCACGCGCATGAACCATGCAACAGGAATGGGGTGTCGGTAGTCATGCGAGCGTTTTCCATGAATTTATGGGGTGGTGTTTACGCGTCGAGCCGCAGATCCTTGCGAACCCCTGCATCCACCAGGAATGCGGGTGCGAATCTCCGAAGAAATCGCAGGCGACAGGCGAGACCGCCGGCGGTGTATCTGATTTTCGGACGAGCTGCGATGGCTGCTTTCAGCACGACGTCGGCCACAACGACAGGGTCGTCCCCCGCTTCAACTGCCTCCGTTACCCTCTTGGCTAATGCCGTACGAATCTTGCGATATTCATCGAGCTTCAAGTCCGGTTCCAGCAAGTTAGATTCGAACGCTGTTTTGGTATAGGCAGGCTGGATGATGGAGACCCGGATACCCCGCGTGCGCAACTCGTGATCGAGCGATTCCGAATAACCTTCGACCGCATGCTTGGTGGCGGCATACAAGGCCATGTACGGCGCCGGCAGGAAACCCAGCACGGAGCTGATGTTGATGATGCGGCCACTTCCCTGGTGGCGCATATGGGGCACAACCGCACGCGTCATCCGTACGATTCCATAAAAGTTGGTATCGAAGATCGACTGGGCCTGTTTGATCGAAACCTCTTCCGCGCCGGCGGGAGCAACGCTGAAGCCGGCGTTGTTCACGAGCAGGTCGATGCGGCCTTCCAGTCGTATTACCTCACTTACAGCGGCTTCGACGGATTCGTCGCTAGTGACGTCGAGAGAAAGCATTGCATAAGATCGCTGGCTCCCCTCTGCTCCACGTCTGCTGGTGCCGTAGACCTTGTAGCCAGCCTTTGCAAGCCGCTCAGCTATGGCTTCGCCTATACCTGAAGATGCGCCTGTCACCAGGGCCACGCCCCTATCGTTCTTGCTCATTATTCCATTTTCCTTCCATGGTAGATTGCTCGTTGTCGAAGTGTTACTATCATTTCGAAAGTAACGATACTCTCAATTTGAAAAATAGTCACTATCAAAATAGTATGGACAACGAAAATATCTGCAATGACCCGTGCCCGATCGCGCGTAGCCTGGCTGTTGTCGGAGATGCGTGGAGCCTTTTGATACTGCGGGATGCGCATGCCGGCCTAACGCGCTTTGACCAGTTCCGGAAAAGCCTGGGCATCGCCCCTACGATATTGACCCGGCGGCTGGCTGCTCTGACGGAAGAGGGCTTGCTGGAAAAACGGCGTTACTCGGAGCATCCGCCGCGTGATGAGTATGTGTTGACGGCTGCCGGCCGCGATTTTCTGCCGGTGCTTTTCATGATTGGTGAGTGGGGGCGTCAATACCGGGGAGGCGGCGGGATGGTGCGCTTCCTCGATGTTGAAACGGGAACGGAAATCAAGGCAGTGGCCGTGGATGAGGTCACGGGAGCCAGGATCGGGACGCGTCCGATACGCGCCATCATGCCGGATGAGGGGTGATGAACGCGACTGCCAGTAGCTTTTTAATGCAGGCCGAGCGTACTCAGGGTGCGGGCTCGCACTGACCGTAGCAAATCGGCATTCTCGACCAGGGACTGTCCGTAGGACGGAATCATTTCCTTCATGCGGGTCTGCCAGCCGGCATCCTGCATCCGCTCCCTGAAGCAGCGCTCGACAATATTCATCATTGCCTGCACCGCGACCGAAGCCCCGGGGGAAGCGCCAAGCAGCGCTGCCAGAGTGCCATCTGCAGCAGTGACGACCTCGGTGCCGAATTCCAGCTTGCCGTGCTTGATCACCTGCACGCGCTGACCAGCGTCGGCGAGCGTCCATTCGCCGTCCCTCGCCTCGGGGAAGAAGCGGCGCAGCGCATCCATGCGTTCCCTGTGCGACTGGAAAACCTCCCCCACCAGGTAGCGGGTGAGGTCCATGTTGTCGCGGCCGGCGGCCAGCATGGATTTCAGGTTGTCGCGCTTGACCGAGGCGATCAGATCGAGGAAGGAACCGCGCTTGAGGAATTTGGTGGTGAAGCCGGCATACGGCCCGAACAATAGCGCGGGCTTGCCGGCGATGATGCGCGTGTCCAGGTGCGGCACCGACATCGGCGGGGCGCCGAGCGGTGCCTTGCCGTAGACCTTGGCATGGTGCTGTTGGACGATGTCAGGGTTGTTGCAGACCAGCCATTGTCCGCTGACGGGAAAACCGCCGTAGCCTTTGCTTTCCGGGATGGCGGATTTCTGCAGCAGCGGCAGCGCGCCGCCGCCTGCGCCAAGGAACACGAAGCCGGCATCGATGGTTTTTCCGTCACCCATGCGCACGCGCCAGCGTCCGTCGCGTTGTTGTTTGAGGCTCTCTACAGACTGATTCAGCAGCAATTCAAAATTGGCCTGCTTTTGCAGCGATTCGACCATGCTGCGGGTCAGCGCACCGAAATCCACATCGGTACCGTATTTCACTTGCGTTGCAGCCAATTTCTGCCCGGCTGCGCGCTGCTGCATAACGAGCGGCATCCATGCACGCAGCGTTTCCGCGTCTTCGCTGAACTCCATGTCCTCGAACAAGTGATGCGCGCTTAATTTGGCATGGCGCTCCCGCAGGAATGCGACATCGGCCTCGCCCCAGACGAAGCTGGCGTGCGGCGTGCGGTTGATGAAATGGCGTGGAGAGGGCAATGCATCCTGCTCGACCAGTGTGGACCAGAATTCCAGCGAGCCTTCGAAGGCAGCATTGATCGCTAGCGCGCGTGCGATGGCAACGCTGCCATCGGGCTGCTGTGGCGTGTAGTTGAGCTCGCAATAACCGGCGTGGCCGGTGCCGGCGTTGTTCCAGCCGTCGGTGCTTTCCAGCGCGACGGCATCGAGGCGTTCCGCCATCACGATTTTTAGCGAGGGATCGAGCCGGGCGAGCATCGTGCCCAGCGTGGCGCTCATCACGCCGCCGCCGACAAGCAGCACATCCACTTTACTTTCTGACATGGTGAAGATCAGGGTCGTTTGCAAACCCCGAATTCAATCATGAATTGCGCCTTTTGTCGCAGGTGATTACAGCCGCCGGCGGCGCTAGCGCTTTCGGAGCCTGTTTCATCGCGGAGCCTTTCGGGCTCATCCGCGCTTCATTCTGGTGCGCTGAATGTCTTGGGTTTGGTTTTATTTAATCAAGCTGCTGATTATTAAAGGAAGTTGTAAGTGGCATGACCATTGCTGTTGTAGGTACATCATGAAACCGACACCCTTTGACGAAATGCATTCGGCGGGCGTTGTCCGCGATCCCTACCGGTCGTTTTCCTCCTGGCTGGAGCATGTCAGTCATGCCCAGCTGATGCAAAAATCGCAGGAGGCGGAACTCTTGTTTCGCAAGGTGGGGATTACCTTCAATGTCTACGGCGAGGATGCCGGGGCAGAGCGACTGATTCCTTTCGATGTGGTGCCGCGCATTTTGGCGGTATCCGAATGGCAGAAACTGTCGGCGGGGGCGATTCAACGGGTCAAGGCGTTGAATGCGTTTTTGCATGACCTTTACCACGGGCAGGAAATTGTCCGCGCCGGCATCGTGCCGGCCTCCTTGTTGACCAACGCGATGTATCGTCCCGAGATGCAGGGTGTGGACGTACCCGGCGGCATCTACGCCCACATCGCGGGCATCGACATCGTGCGTACCGGCGAAGACCAGTTCTACGTGCTGGAAGATAACCTGCGCACGCCGTCCGGCGTCTCCTACATGCTGGAAGACCGTAAGATGATGATGCGGCTCTTTCCCGAACTTTTCCGGCGCTACTCCGTTGCGCCGGTCGAGCATTATCCGCAGGTGCTGCTCAACAACCTGCGTGCTGTCGCGCCGACGGGTGTGCAGGCTCCGACGGTGGTGCTGCTGACGCCGGGTGCCTACAACAGCGCCTATTTCGAGCATGCCTTCCTCGCCCAGCAGATGGGCATCGAGCTGGTCGAAGGACAGGATCTTTTCGTCAAGGACGATGCCGTCTTTATGCGCACCACCGACGGCCCGCGCCGCGTGGACGTGATTTACCGCCGTCTCGACGACGATTTCATCGACCCGCTGGCGTTCCGCGCCGACTCCATGCTGGGCGTGCCGGGGCTGGTGTCGGTGTATCGCAACGGCGGCGTGACGCTGGCGAATGCCATCGGCACCGGCGTTGCGGACGACAAGGCGACCTATACCTACGTGCCGGAAATGGTGCGTTTTTATCTGGGCGAAGAGCCTATCCTCGCCAACGTGCCGACCTACAAGCTGGAAATCGAAGACGACCGCCGCTACGTGCTCGCGCATCTAGCCGAACTGGTGGTGAAGGAAGTCCAGGGCTCCGGCGGCTACGGCATGCTGGTCGGCCCTACGGCAAGCCAAGCGCAGCTTGCGGAATTCCGTGCGCGCATTCTTGCCGATCCGGGCAACTACATCGCCCAGCCGACGCTGGCGCTCTCCACATGTCCGACGCTGGTGGAGCAGGGCGTTGCGCCGCGGCACGTCGATCTTCGGCCTTTCGTGCTGTCAGGCAAGACCGTCACGCTGGTGCCCGGCGCGCTGTGCCGCGTGGCTTTGCGCGAAGGCTCGCTGGTGGTGAATTCGTCGCAGGGCGGCGGCACCAAGGACACCTGGGTTTTGAATGACATTGCGACGGATGAGGAGCCGACATGCTGAGCCGTACTGCCGATCACCTTTTCTGGATGGCGCGCTATATCGAGCGTGCCGAAAACATGGCGCGCGTGCTGGACGTGACCAACAAGATGTCGCTGGTGCCCAATGCGGCGCAAAGCGAGGTCGCGCTGTGGCGGCCGCCGGTTCTGATCGCCGGGGATATCGCCGCGTTCGAGGGCGGCTACGGCGGATACGACGCGGCCAACGTGCTGCGCTACATGGCCTTGGACGAAGATAATCCCTCCAGCATCGTCAGTACGCTGGACAATGCCCGCGAAAACGCCCGGGCGGTGCGGGTGGCGATGTCTTCCGAGATGTGGGAGAACGTCAATTCGCTGTGGCTGGAGTTGCGCAGCCGTCTGGAAAGCGGCGTCAGCGAGGCCAACATGAGCGAGTTCTGCGATTGGGTGAAATCGCGTTCGCACCTGTTCCGCGGCGTTACCTTCGGCACCATGTTGCGCGACGACGCCTATAAATTCGTACGGCTGGGTACCTTCATCGAGCGCGCCGACAACACGGCTCGCCTGCTGGACGTGAAATATCACCTGCTGCTGCCGAGCGAAGAAGAGGTCGGCGGCGCGGTGGACTATTACGAGTGGAGTTCGCTGCTGCATTCGGTGTCGTCCTTCGAGGCGTACCAAAAGGTTTTCCGCGACACCATCGAGCCGTGGAAAGTCGCCGAGCTGCTGGTGCTTCGCGACGACATGCCGCGCTCGCTGCACGCCTGCTTCGACGAGATCGCGCCCATCCTCGAACAGCTTTGCGGCAAACGCGGCAGCGAGTGCCTGCGCCAGGCCGGCGAGCTCCACGCCCGGTTGCATTACGGCCGCATGGACAGCATTTTTCAGGAAGGACTGCATGAATTCCTGTTGGATTTCATCGTGCAGCACAATCAGCTGAGCAACGAAGTCCAGCGTACGTTCCTCAACTCCAGGATGCATTGATAAACGTCAGGACGGATAGATCATGAGACTCACCATAGAACACCGCACCCGTTACGCCTACGACACTCCGGTGGATTACTCCATCCAGCAGCTGCGCCTGACGCCGCAAAGCGGCTTCGGGCAGCGCGTTGCTTCCTGGAATATCCGCGTCAATGGCCGCATGCGCCTGAATACCGACGCCTACGGCAATTCCGTGCATACGCTGGTTGTCGATACGCCGCATCGCAGCATCGACATCGTGGCGCGCGGCGAGGTTGAAACCGGCCTCGATCTGCCGCCGCTGGCTGACACCTTGCCGTTGCAGGTCTACCTGCGCGAGACCGCGCTGACGACGATGGACGAAGCGCTGGCGGATTTTGCGTGCCAGTTCGGCCATCCCGGCGGTGGTCTCGACCTCGACGGGTTGTATGCGCTGATGCAGACGGTGCGCGAGCGTATCGCCTATCGTCGCGGCTCGACGGATGTTGCTACCAGCGCTGCGGCAGCATTCAGGGCGGGCGAGGGCGTCTGTCAGGATCACGCGCATGTGTTCATCGCCTGCTGCCGTTACCTGGGCGTGCCATCGCGTTACGTGAGCGGCTATCTGTTCACCGAGGACGGGCATCTGGTGGAAAGCCATGCCTGGGCGGATGCCTGGCTCGCCGGCGAGTGGTTGAGCTTCGACGTATCCAACAGTCAGCGCACCAACGGCATTCATGTGCGCTTGGCGACCGGTCTCGACTATCGCGACGCCTGCCCTGTTTCCGGCGTGCGGCGTGGCGGCAGCGGCGAGCAGATGGGGGTACAGGTGCAGATATCCCAACAGCAATGATTGAGGCCGGGCGCGGCCCCGGTTATCATGCTGCGATCCATTGAACTGAAGACTTCGATATGACTTATTGCGTCGGGCTGCTGCTCGAATCCGGCCTAGTGATGGGTTCCGATTCGCGAACCAATGCGGGTGTGGACCAGGTCGCCACCTTCCCCAAGATGACTCTCTTTTCCGTACCTGGTGAGCGGGTGCTGGTGATGTTGACCGCCGGCAATCTTGCTATTTCGCAGGCGGTAGTGAGTCGCCTCAACCAGCAGATCGCCGACGGCGTCGAGCCCAACCTGCACAGCGTGCGCAGCGTGTTCGATGCCGCCCGCGTGGTGGGCGATGCGGTGAGGGCGGTACATCACGATGATGCCGAACATCTCAAGAAGCACGCCGCCGAATTCAACCAATCCATCATCCTGGGCGGGCAGGTTGCCGGCGAACGGCCGCGCCTGTTCAATATCTACGCGGCGGGCAACTTCATCGAAGCCGTCCCCGAAACGCCGTATTTCCAGATCGGCGAAACCAAATACGGCAAGCCTATTCTCGACCGCGTGATCGGCAGCCAGAGCGATCTCGACGATGGTGCCAAATGCGTGCTGATTTCATTCGACTCCACAATACGCAGCAATCTTTCGGTCGGTCTGCCGATCGATCTCGTCCAATACCGCACCGACAGTTTCAGTACCGAAGGGCTGCGTCGCATCACGGATAGCGATCCTTATTTCAATGGCTTGCGCAAGGACTGGTCTGAAGGGTTGAAGCAGGTGTTTGCCGAGTTGCCGAATCCGAACTGGTCGCCAGGCTAAGAGCCTATTCAGTAGTATTCATCCCCCGCGCCAGCTGACTGCAGGATGCAGTGCAAGGCGCGGGCTGCGCAGTGTAGTTATTCTCCACAAGCAGCCCGCAACGCGGCAATGCGCTCGCAGTCAGCCAGCCCTGCGGGTTGAGTCCGGGCCCGGTGTCTGCGGCGTTGCACCGCTTGCCAATGGAACAACCATAGTCTGCGCGTCGCGCCTTGCATCCATCCAGGCCCGGACTCAACGCGGGGGATGAATACTACTGAAATAGGCTCTAACCGGCGCCGGGTATAAAAAAGGGGCCAGAAGCCCCTTTTCAATTCGACGTTGCTATTACTTCACGCGGTTCTTGTAATCCATCGTGCGGGTGTCGATTTCGATCTTGTCACCGATTTCCACAAACAGCGGCACCGGCAGTTCGAAGCCGGTGGAGATTTTGGCGGGTTTCATCACCTTGCCGGAGGTGTCGCCCTTGACGGCGGGTTCGGTGTAGGTGACTTCGCGCACCACGGAGTTCGGCAGCTCGACGGAGATCGGCTTACCGTTGTAGAACACCACTTCGCATTCCATGCCGTCTTGCAGGAAGTGCAGCGCGTCTTCCATGGTTTCAGCTTCGACTTCGTACTGGTTGTACTCGGCGTCCATGAACACATACATCGGATCGCCGAAGTAGGAGTAGGTCACTTCCTTCTTGTCCAGCACCACCACGTCGAACTTGTCGTCGGCCTTGAACACGGATTCGCTCGGGGATTCGGTGAGCAGGTTCTTGTACTTCATCTTCACCACGGAAGAGTTGCGGCCGGACTTGCTGTATTCGGCCTTCAGCACGACCATGGGGTCGTTGCCGACCATAAACACGTTACCAACGCGGAGTTCCTGGGCTGTTTTCATCTGATGTCTCGCGGAAATCGAGGATTAAAAAGGGGCGCATTATAACCGATTTTTACAAAAAATCACTAGGTTAGACGCGAGGCCCGAAGCCTCGAAAAAGTGTTCCGCCCAGGCCGCAGCATTCTGCTCGAAGGTTTCCAAATGGCTTGCAAAATCCTCCCACGCAAGGCTGTCGAACCCGTTCCATCCGAGCTGAAAAGCGCGCATCGCGGCGGATGCCTGCTCGGGCAGAATTAGGCAGTACAAATCGAGAAACGCGTCCAGCTTGGGCCGGTGCGCGTTTTCTTCCTGCGGATAGATTTGCCACACTAGCGGACGCGCGGCCCATTGGGCGCGGACAAAGGAGTCCTCCCCGCGTACGAAATTACAATCGCACAGCCATAACAGGCGGTCGTAATCGTCTTGCGGCAGAAAGGGCAGGACGTGCAGGGTCAGGTTACCGCGCTGCAAAACGTCGCCGGGGTGGAGGGATGCCGCGCCGAAATGCGACGCAGTGCGCGTTAGAGCCTTGCCGACCGGCAGCAGGCAACGCACCGGGCGGGTGGAGGCTTCCCACGCTGTCAGTAGTTCACCGATCGGTGCCGTGTCGTAACAGAACAGGGAGACCAGGATTTCCTGCGGGTCGGCTGGCGGCAGGGAGAGGGATTGCCGGAAAACTTCCGATGACGCCCGAAAGGCATCGCGCGCTTCGAGCAGTCCTTTTTCACGCAACAGGCCGCCCGTGCCCGGCGTGAAGCCGGGAAAGAAAAAATATTTCGTCAACTTAAGGCGCGGATGCGGCGACGGCAGCGTGTGGCAGCTTTCCACCCAGGCTTCCGCACTGAGGTATTCGAGATTGATCCATACCGGCGGTTTTTCGCGCTGCGCCATCGCCGCTTCGTATCGTTCCGGCAGCTGGCAGCCGAAGGCTTCGATGACGACATCGGCTACTTCGGTTTCCGCGAAGTGGCTGCTCCAGCGGCAGATCTGCACGCCGCAGGATAATTGGGAGGCTAGCGTGGAGTCGATTTGCGGATTGAGCGGTCGCAGGCGTTCGATATCGTCCACCCATAACCGCACTGCCAATCCGTGCTCCGCTGCCAATTGCCGCGCCAGCCGCCAGCAGACGCCAATGTCGCCAAAATTGTCGATGACGGCGCAGAAAATATCCCAGCGTTGAATCTTGGTGTTCAAATGTAATTTTTCTTTCAGTTCAAGCACTTTTTGTAGTTTAATGGCGCCTTTTGAATGACGGGAATGCCAGCGGAATCATGAGCGACCGGTTGAACAGAACATCCATCTGCAGTGTGATTTTTATCAATATCGTCGATTACGGGCAAGCGGCGGTGGATGACCAGATTGCGCTTAAAAGCCGCTTCAATGCGCTGATCAACGAGGCCGTCAAGGATGTGGCGCAGAATGATCGCATCATACTCGATACCGGTGACGGAGCGGCAATCGCGCTGCTGGGCGCGCCGGAAGAGGCGCTATTCGTCGCGCTGACCATACGCGACGGCGTCATGCAGGATAAGCAACAATATCCCGAACGCTTTTTCTCCATTCGCGCGGGCATCAATCTCGGCCCGGTGCGCGTGGTCAATGACTTGAACGGCATGCTGAACGTGCTCGGCGATGGAATCAATGCCGCCCAGCGCGTGATGAGTTTCGCCCAGCCCAACGCGATACTGGTTTCGCGTTCCTATTTCGAGATTGCGTCGCGCCTGAGCACGGAAATCGGCGCCATGTTTACGTATTACGGGGTCAAGACGGACAAATACGTGCGCGAGCATGAAATCTATATCGTCCAGAATGGGCAGGCTGAGGCGCAAGTCATCCCAGAGGAGCCGGTTGAAGTTGAAGGACAGGTAGCCCGCCTATTGGCGGCTTGTCGCAAGCGCTGGGTGCCGGCGACCGCAAGCATCGCGCTTCTGGCCGTGGTGTGGGGAATATGGGTGAGCATGCCTCCCTCTGCCGACGCGAATGAGGGAAATATCGCGGAGAACGGGCAGAAGAGTGAGGCGCAAGAGTCCGCGCAGGCTATGCCGGAGAATAAAGCTGCGGCGCTCGAAAAGAGCGGGGCGAAGCAAACAAAGACCGCTTCGCGCCCGGTACGGCATAAGCGAGCATCGGATCAGGCGTCTGTACAGCAAGAGCCAGCGGGCGCACAGCAGTCCAAGCAAACACAGTCGTCCGTGCAGGAAGGGAAAAGTAGCGTTTTATGCTCGGATGCACAGCGCATGCTGAAACAGTGTAATTGATAAGCTTGGCCGGTAGCTGGGTTGACTATTTGTACCCTACCGGCAAAAATTAGATCGCTTGATAAGGGCAAACCCGTCGTAAGACGGGGACGCAAAGTTACCGGTCGGAAGGAGCAAAGCTCCACGATGGCGGAACTGCCAAGTAATGTAAATGTGATTCCCCCATTTTCTTTGCAGTCACGCTTCCCGCGGCCGGTCCAGGGGTTTGTACCGATTGGAATTCACCGGAGTGGAAATCATCATCCTGTTATTTGCTGAGTGCGCCTTGGCCGCGGCTTCGGTTGCAGCCGCTGGATGACCGTATGCGTACGCGGCTGAACAAAACCTCAATCTGCAGCATATTGTGCGTCGATATCGTCGGCCATTCACGCCGGCCCGATGCTGAGCAGATCATGCAAAAGGAGCGTTTCAATGCGCTGGTCGAGGCTTCGCTCGAAGGCGTGCCGAAAAACGATCGCGCTATTCTGGATACCGGCGACGGCGTGCTGATTGCATTTTTCGGCGCGCCGGAGGATGCGCTGACCGTGGCATTGCTCATCCGCGACGGGATTGTGGAAGACAGTAGTCAGCATCCGCAGCATCCTATTGCATTGCGTACGGGCATCAATCTCGGTCCGGTGCGCGTCGTTCCCGATATCAATGGCGCGCTCAATATCGTCGGCGACGGGCTGAATGCGGCGCAGCAGGTCATGAGCTTTTCCGCGCCGGATCGCATCCTGGTGTCGCGCTCATATTACGAAATTGTTTCTCCGGAAAATCCCGACATACTCAGGATGCTGTCCTATTTCGGCATCAAGATCGACAAGGACGAACGCGAGCACGAAATGTATATCGTGGATCTCGTAGGGAGCAAAGAGGGTGCAGGCTGGCTTGAGGTGTTGGCAAAGTTTGTACCGGCAGACGCGACTCCTGTGTTCTGGCTGAGCGCCGGGGTATTTGGCTTACTTTTCTGCTTGGTCGTGGGCGCTATGCGGATGTATAGCGGTGAAGAGGCTGTGTCGAATGAAGTTCCGCTTGCAGCGGCGGTGGAAAGCGTGGTGCCGCTTGAGCCAGCTCCTGAAAAGAAGGAAATCACGGCGCAAGTCGAGCATCGGAAACGAAAAACGGCCGGCAATGCACCCGAGCAGTTGCCTCATGCGCAAGAGCCGGAATCTGCGCGGGAGACGGCCTCCGCTTCATGCACCGAGGCCGCGCGCGTGCTGACCCAATGCCACTGAAAGCCTATTGCGGGGCTGTATAACTCACGGCGATGATTTCGTACTCCTCCTCGCCTCCGGGCGTCTCCAGCCGCACCGTATCGCCTTCGCCTTTTTTCATCAGTGCACGTGCAAGGGGCGAAATCCAGCTGATGTAGCCCATGCCCGGATCGAGTTCGTCCTGGCCGACGATGCGATAGGTGTGTTCGGTGTCGTGGGTGAGCGAGTACAACGTCACCCAAGCGCCAAAAAATACCTTGTCCAACCCTTGCTGCCGCGCCGGGTCCACCACTTCTGCCGTATCCATGCGTTTCATCAGGAAGCGCAGCCGCGAGTCGATCTGGCGCAGGCGCTTCTTCCCGTAAATATAGTCCCCGTTCTCGCTGCGGTCGCCGTTGCCGGCGGCCCAGGCCACGTCGCTGACGACCTTGGGGCGCTCGACCTTATAGAGCTGGTCGAATTCTTCCTTGAGGACGGCATAGCCTTCCGGGGTGATGTAATTTTTGGATTCACTCATGATGGAGCTATTTTAGTGGGTTTCATCCGCAGTGCCGCAAAATGGCGGAAATACGCTCTCAATGCGGAGGATGAAGCAAGGCGCTCACATCTTGCTGCGCAGCAGCTTTTCGAATTCCCTGGGCGGCATCGGTTTGCCGATATGGTAACCCTGTGCCTGGTCGCACCCAAGGTCTTGCAGCAGCGTCAGGATATCCTGATCCTCCACGCCTTCGGCAAGCACTTGGAGGCCGAGATTATGCGCGAGTTCCACCGTGGAGCGCACGATGATGGCGTCGAGCTCATCGACCAGCATGTCCTTGACGAAAGACTGGTCGATCTTGAGCTTGTCCACATCCAGCTGCTTGAGGTAGGAGAGGTTGGAATAACCCGTGCCGTAGTCGTCGATCGACAAGCGTACGCCGAGGCTGTTCAGCTGGTTGAGTTGCTTGCGGGTGTGCTGCGTGTCCTGGATCAGCACCGATTCGGTCAGCTCGATCTCCAGGTGGGTGGGATCGAGGCCGGACGCGGCGAGCGCTTCGTTGACGCTGTCGAGTATCCTGCCGCGCTTGAATTGCAGCGCCGAAATGTTGACCGCGACGGTGAGCTGCGGCAGGCCGGCGTTGACCCATTCCTGGGCTTGCCGGCAGGCTTCGCGCAGCACCCAGGCGTCGATATTGAGGATGAAGCCGGTTTCTTCCGCCAAGGGGATGAATTTGGCGGGCGGTACCCAGCCATCTTCTGCACTTTTCCAGCGCAACAGCGCTTCGCAGCCGATGATGGCGTGATCCTGCAACGAAATCAGCGGCTGGTAATGCAATACGAACTCGCCGTGCTCCATCGCCTGACGCAGCTTGTTCTGCAGCTTCAGGCGTTCCGCCGCGTTGGCGTTCATCGATTCGTCGTAGAAATGGCAGTTGTTGCGGCCGCTTTCCTTGGCGTGATACATCGCGGTGTCGGCGTTCTGCATCAGCGTGGCGATTTCGCGGCCGTCATCCGGATACAGGCTGATGCCGATGCTGAAAGAGGTGGAGAGCTGGTGTCCGTCGATGACGAAAGGCTCGCGCAGCGTTTCGAGAATTTTCTCGGCGATGATGGTGGCGGCATTGCTGTCGAATATGTCGGGCAGCACGATGACGAATTCGTCGCCGCCCTGGCGGCTGATGGTATCGGTTTCGCGCACGCAGGATTTCAGGCGATCCACCACTGCGACCAGCAGGTCGTCGCCGACATGGTGGCCGAGGCTGTCGTTGACCTGTTTGAACCGGTCGAGATCGAGGAACATCAGCGCGACGCGGTGCTTCTCGCGCTCTGCCAGGTTGATCGCCTGTTGCAGCCGGTCGAGCAGGAGCAAGCGATTAGGCAGCTTGGTCAGTGTGTCGTGATGGGCAAGAAATTCGATGTGTTTCAGCGTCGCCTTATGCTCGCTGATGTCGGCAAAAATGGCGACAAAATGCGTTAAATTCCCATCATTGTCGCGGATCGAGCTGATATTGGTCCATAACGGGAAAATCTCGCCGTTCTTGCGGCGGTTCCATAATTCGCCCTGCCAGGAGTCGCGCACGTTCAGGCTTTCCCACATGTTGCGGAAAAAAGCCTTGTCATGCCTGCCGGAGGCTAACATCGCGGGATCGCGATCGAGCACGTCCTCCCGCGAGTAGCCGGTTACGTCGGTAAATGCACGGTTAACCGAAACGATATGGTTTTCCGCATCGGTAATCACGATGGCTTCGCGTGTGCTTTCGATGACTTGGCCGGTCAGCCGCAGGTGATCTTCGGCCTTCTTGATGCTGGTGATGTCCTGCAGGTTTTCGATGACGGCGATCAGTTTGCCGTCGTTGCCGTAAATCGGCGTCGCGTCGAACATCAGGTAGCGATCCTGGCCGTTCAACTTGGGAAACCAGCTTTCCGCGTGGAAGCTATAGGCATTGAAAACCGAAGCCCCGACGATTTGGTAGTACTCCCCGGCCTGATCGCTCTTGCCGTCCAGTACCAGGTCGGCGAGGCAGGGGCGAGGCCTGGAATAAAAGCCGCGCCATGCATCGGTGGTGCCTACGATGTCGATGGCCTTGATGCCCGTCAGCATTTCGCAGGCGCGATTCCAGATGATGACGCGATGATCCTTGTCGAGGATGAACAGCGGAATGGTGACCGATTGGATGACATCCTCGGAAAACTTGCGTTCGCGGCCCAGCGCTTCGCGATCGGTAGCCAGATCATCGGCCATGCGGTCGATGGCTTGGCCCAACAGGCCGATTTCGTCGGGTTTGACCAGCCCCGAACGTGCGCTCATTTCGCCGCTGGCAATGCGGCTGGCGATGGATACTAGCCGCTCCGTGCGCCGCGAAACGAGCGCGTCGATCAGCATGCCGAGCAGGATTGCTGCGGCAAGGGAGAGACCGAGGAAACGGAACGCCTTCTCCATGGCATGGCGTCGCGCGTGGGCCAGGGGTTCGCCCAGGTCGTACTCCACGAACAAGGTACCCCAGCGTTGGCGTGGGCTTGCTCCGGATGATTGCATGCCCAGCGGCAAGGGATAATAGCCGTAGAGCAGCGTTTCCTCATCGTTGCCCAGGATTTCGCCGCGCTGGTTTTTATGCGCGAGCAAGGCGAGTTCTGGGCGATATGGCGAAACCGCAGATGCCGCTTTTCCCAGCCATCCGCTGTCTGAGGCTTGCAATACCTGGTTTTGCTCGTCCACCAGCAGCAGCCGTCGAATATTGGTATGCAAGGCGGTGGTCGGGATCCGGCTTTCCCCCTGTAACATGCTCTCTTCGAAGGTGTCGTTGGCGATCATGCCGTCCAGCTGCAGCATCATGATCTGCAGCATATCGCGGTTTTCGCTGACAATACGCTCCGCCGTGTCGCGCTGATGGTCTGCCGAAATCAGGATCGCCACGATGGCCGACAAGCTGACGAAAGCAAGCGGAATCTGGATGCGCAGGCGGGAAAAAAATGGAGGTGTCACAGGTTGGCGCCCTTAATTTTTGTAATACTTAACAAGTATCGTAATTTAGAGCCTATTTCAGTAGTTTCCATCCCCCGCGCCGTTAGTCTGCGGGATGCAGTGCAAGGCGTGGGCTGCGCGGTGTAGTCATTCTCCACAAGCAGCCCGCAACGCGGCAATGCGCCCGCAGACTAACGGCCCTCCGGGTTGAGTTCGGGCCCGGCGTCTGCGGCGTTGCGCCGCTTGCCAAGGGACCGGCCATAGGCTGCGCGTCGCGCCTTGCATCCATCCAGGCCCGGACTCAACGCGGGGGATGGAAACTACTGAAATAGGCTCTTGGTGCGCCTGAACCGATTCAGGCAAGGTAATGCTCAGGAGTGGCCGTGCCCCGCATCACCGAATATTCGACCAATTTTGCTGGGTATTCTATATCAGGAGAGGGATTTGGCAAGAATAGATAATCTGCCGCAAAGCATGACCGGGAATGCCCTTGTTCTATGCTCGACAGCACGCTTGGCGCGCAGCCTCCGAATGGAGCTGGGGCACATCCAACGCGCACGCGGCATGACGCAATGGCAGCCGCCGACCATTCTTACATTGGCGCAATGGCTGGATGACGCGATCACGCGCGCGATGCTGGCGGGCGAACTGCCGGCCGACTATCTGCCGCGGCAAATCCTGGACAGCATGGCGGAACGTCTGCTGTGGGAGCGCGCCATCGAGAAGAACACGCAGGATGACGCGGTGCAGGCGTTATTCGATATGGCAGGCCTGGCACAAACCGCCGCCGAGGCTAATCGGCTCCTGATCGAATGGAATATCCACCTCACCGGCGGCGAGCAGACCGAGGAAACGCGGCAATTCCTGCGCTGGCGCGAAACTTTCCAGACGCTTTGCCGCCAGCATCAGACACTCGAAGCGGCGCGTTATCTGGACCGGCAGATCGATGGTCTGCAACGCGGTGCCGGCGCGTTGCCCGCCGACCTCCATCTCGCTGGATTCGACCGTTTCAGTCCGCAGGAAAAGCGTTTGCTGGAGGTATTGGCTGCGCGCGGCGTGCAGGTTCTGCGTTGGCCGCTCGGGCTCGATCAACCTGCATCGGCTGTGCAGATCGCCTGCGACGATGTCGATGCCGAATGCCGGGCGGCGGTGGCATGGGCCGCGCGCCGGCTTGCGCAAGAGCCGCACGCGCGGCTCGCCATCGTCGCGCCGGAGTTAGGCGCATTACGCGCCCGACTTGCGGCCATGCTCGACGATGCCTTGCACCCGGCCTCGATTCATCCTTCACGCGCGGCAATGCCGCGCTGTTACGACTTTTCGCTGGGAGATCCGCTATCCGCGCATCCGATGATCGCCTGCGCGCTGTTGCTGCTGCGACTGTCGGTTCGCCGCTATCGTATTTCGCAGCAGGATGCCGGACATCTATTGCGTGACATATATTGGTCGGCTGGCATCAGCGAAGCGGATGCGCGAGCACGGCTCGAGGCCCGCATGCGCGGCAGGCTGTCGCCGCGATTGCAGCTCGAACAGTTGCTGCGGCTGGCGCGCAAGGCACAGCTGGACGGCTTGGGTGTCGCCCGGTTGGTGGGGAACCTCGAAGCAATCAGCGCCGCAACTGCCGGCTGGCCGCGCAAACAATCGGCACGCGCATGGGCCGCGGCATTCGCAGGATTGCTCAAGGCTGCCGCCTGGCCGGGCGAGCGCAGCCTTTCCAGCCATGAATTCCAGGCGCGGCAGGCGTGGGAAGCTGCGCTGAATGATTTCGGCATACTGGATGCGTTGTTGGGGCCGTTGGATGCGGGAGCAGCCCTGCATCGCTTATCCCGCCTGGCGCAGGAGCGTATTTTTCAGCCCGAGGCCGAAGGCGAACCGCGATTGCTTGTGATGGGCATGCTGGAAGCCGCCGCCGCACCGCTGGATGCGATGTGGGTGCTGGGCATGAACGATCACCAATGGCCGCCGCCGCCCCGGCCGAACCCTTTGCTGCCTGCCGAAACACAACGGCGGGCGCATGCCCCGAATGCATGCAGCAGCGTGCAGACCGAATTCGCCCAGGCGATACATGCGCGGCTGATGCACGGTGCGGCCGAGATCGTCTTTTCATGGTCGCACCGCGACGGCGAGCGTGAGTTGCGCCCCAGCCCGGTCATAAGCGCGATCCCGCTGCAAGCCGCGGCGCCGGAACTGGCCGCCACGTTGGCCGAACGCTTGGCACAACCGGCTGAGATGCAGTGGCTGGACGATCATATGGCGCCACCGGTAGCTGCAGGCGAAATCCAGCGCGGCGGTACAGGGCTCCTCAAGGCACAGGCGATCTGCCCGGCATGGGCCTATTATCAGTACCGGCTTGGCGCACGGGCGCTGGATGAGCCGGTGGAAGGGTTGGATGCGCTTGCGCGCGGCAATCTGCTGCACATGGTTTTGCAAGCCTTTTGGACGGGACGCACTTCCGTGGACCTGCATGGGATCGACGATACCGCATTGGAATCATCGATTGCTGCCGCGGTGGAAGCAGGGGTACGACAATTTATCGAACAGTCGGACGCGCCTTTGCCGCCGCAGTTCGCTGCCCTGGAAAAGCTGCGTTTGCAGCGGATTCTGGCCGCCTGGCTGGAGCTGGAGAAAACGCGCGAGCCATTCTCGGTGCAGGAATGCGAACAGCGCATCAGCCTGGATATCGACGGCTTGCAGGTCAATCTGGTGCTGGATCGGATTGATGAGCTGCCGGACGGTCGGCTGGTGGTGCTCGATTACAAGACGGGCGCCAGCGTCAGCCACAAAAGCTGGGCAGAAGACCGTATCGCCGAACCGCAATTACCGATTTATGCGGCGCTCGCGTTGCGCGACGGCGAAGTGGCCGCGGTCTGTTTCGCCAAAGTGCAGGCGGCGGAGCAGAAGTTCATCGGCATCGCGGAAGAAGATGGGGTACTGCCCGGCGTAAATTCACTCGACGGCGCCCGCAAGCTCTTTCCGGAAGACCGCTTCTCCGATTGGGCCGCCTTGATCCGTCACTGGCAGGTCAGCATCGCTGCGATTGCGACCGAGATCAAAGCCGGCGAAGCCGCGGTGAAGTTCCGTAATGAAGAGGATATGCGCGATTGCGACGTGAAACCGCTCTTGCGCCTGCCTGAGCGCAAGTTGCAATTGGAGCGCCAAAACAGAGAGGTTTGAGGGCCTGCGAATATCCGATACCCATTCCTCACTGAAGTAAGTAAAATCTTAAGCAGCTTTTACATGAACTTAAGTAAAATCTTACGGTAGGAGTGGTTTTGCGGTTGCTTTATCAATGACTCCTAAGGGGCATAGCCGGACGATAGATTCGGCGTTAGGTTAGTAGTAATAAAATTACAGGGACCGCAATCGCATACCACATGGCTTACCCATTGTCATTTTCCTACCTTTCCAGGTATGCGGTTCAAACCATTCTTTGGGCTTTCCTCACCCTAGCTCTTTCCACGCAAGCCGCTCCCCGAGACTTCGCCGGGAATTGGTATGAGATAAAAAGCGATGCCCTTGCCGGAAAAAGCCCGCTTGACTTGAGCGCGCTTGATGCCAAACGGGTAGACAAGGTGGCGGTAACGGGTGGCCGATTCCTTTTCAAAACCGATTTTAGCCTGGACACCGCTGGTCGTTATGTAATCGATTTCAAGAACACGAGTGTCATTGGCCGTTTCCATCATCGCGTTTTCGACGAGCGGAACCGGCTCGTGGCTGTCTCGGCGGGTGGCATCCAAGGCGTCGAGAACAATCCTTTTTTTCTGAGGCATGGGCGAGAGCTCGAGCTGCCGGCTGGTCAATACCAGTTGATAACGGAGGTGGAATCCCCGTTTTTTCTCGGCGTTCCCGAACCTTACCTGGATACCTTGAAGGATTATCGCCAGGCCATCAAGCCGGCCAACGCACTGGTGCTGGGCGGGATGGGCGTCTTCTTTGGGCTGGGCATTTATTACGCTGCGCTGGCGCTGGTTCGCAGGCGCGCGGCCGAGGGCATGTACGCGCTTTTCATCCTGGGTAATTTCCTGTTCAACGGCAGTGCTTTGCTGGTATTCCCCGAATTGCTGGGTATGCATTGGATTTACCTGGTCAGCCTGCCGATACTTTTCTCCAACGCCGCCTACATTGTTTTCGTGATGGCCTTGCTGGAATTAGGCAAGAGTTCGCAGCCGCGTCTCTATAAAGCCGGCATCGCCTTGCTTGCGATTCTGGGGACGTTTGCTCTTGCCGCTGCCATCAAGCCGAACTGGTCGCTGGAACTGGCTCGATACGGAGTGGCGTTGTTCCTGTGTTACGGTTTGACTTCGGGCATTATGCGAGCCTGCCAAGGCAATGTTTCGGCAAAGCTGTATCTGGTGGCGATTGCCGTGTTCTTTATGCTGGGCGCAGTCGCCATCACGCAGGCACAGCTGAGCGGGGTGTATACCTTGTACATCGAACATGTCGGCCTGATGGCAGTTGCGGTCGAGGTGATTTTGCTGGCACTGGTGCTTTCCTATCAGTTCGCACAACTGCATCGGGAGAAGGAAATTGCGCTTGAGCGTATGGAGCTCAGCAACCGTATCGCCCACACCGATGCGCTGACCGGATTACCCAACCGCTATGCGTTGGATATTGAGCTGGATCACCTGCCGGCACACGCCAGTCTGACCTTTCTCGACCTGGACGGCCTCAAGTTTTACAACGACCGCTTCGGCCATGCGCGCGGCGACAGTTTGTTGCGCAGCTTTGCAGAACACCTAGTCACTTACTTGGGCAGTAACGGCCGGCTATTCCGTATTGGTGGGGACGAGTTTGCGCTGACCTGCCCAAGCGGCAATAAGGCATTGATCGAATCCACGCTGTGGGACACGATGGCGCACCTGCATACTTCCGGTTTCGAATTGGCAGGCGTCAGTGCCGGCTCGGCTTATCTTCACGAATCCGCCAACATGAGCGAACTCAAACATCTGGCCGACACCCGCATGTATGAGAACAAGCGTAAACGCAAACAACTCGAGCTGGAATTGCGGGAGAGTGATGTCGTTTAGTGGGGTGAATAAAAGCTTTTAATAACCACAAAGAAGGGGAGTCGTTTCATGCAGTCAAAGCGAAGTTTGATTTGGCCGGTGTTGTTGTCGATAGCGCTGCCGCTGGTGGCAGCCTGGTTTATGTATCCCGATACCCATTTGCCGCCCGGGTTCGGGGTATTTCCTCCGTTGTACGTCCCGGGGACTCCCGGTTTTAATCTGGTCATTTTTGTCGCGCTGGCGCTGGTCGAGGCGGGAATCATCGTGTTCCTGCTCTTCCCGCAGTGGTTCGGCTTCCAGCCGGTTACGCCACCCCCTTCGCCGACGCCGGTGAAGTTCCCGCTATGGTTCTGGGTAGGCGCCGCGATGACGCTGTTTTTCTGGTGGCTGATGTGGACGCGCGTCACGCCGTTCGGTGATCTGGTCTATTACGCCTTCTCGCCGTTATGGTGGGGCTTCATCCTGACGCTGGATGGTATCGTCTACCGCCGTAGCGGCGGCCAGTCTCTGTTGGCCACCAAGCCCGCGACCTTCGTCATCAGCGCGGTGATATCGCTGGTCGGCTGGCTCTACTTCGAGTATTACGACTATTTCGCGCTCGGCACCTGGTATTACCCAAATTCCACCATGCCGGAACTGAGCCACGAAATGATCGTGCTGATATTCCTGGTTGCCTATACCACGGTGTGGCCGGCGATTTTCGAGTGGTACACCCTGCTCAATACCTGCCCCAAGCTGGCCAGCCGCTATACCAATGGCCCCAAGCTCGCCTTGCCAGGGAACCTGCTGATGTGGGGCGGTTTTGCGCTGGTGGTGGCGATGGTGTTCTTCCCGCACCCCTTGTTCTGGGTGGTGTGGATCGGCACGCTGGCGATCTTTGCGGGCTTGCTCATCCGCTTGAACATCTGGACGCCCTTTACCGCATTGGCGCAAGGCAATTGGGGGCCGATGATACTGATGGGGCTGGGCACCTTGTTCAACGGCTTTTTCTGGGAGATGTGGAACTACGGCAGTGCGCATCCGGAACTACCGGTGACCAACCCCAACTACTGGATATACGACATTCCTTACGTCAACGTCATCCACATCTTTTCGGAGATGCCGCTGCTCGGTTATTTCGGCTATATCCCATTCGGCATCATGGCGTGGCTGATGTTCATCTGGGCGGGCAAGCTGTTCGGTTTCAGTACCCAGTTGCTCGATTCCGAGCCTAAGTAGTCATGCAATTGCATGACGCAAAAAGCCGCCCTTGGGCGGCTTTTTGTTGTTGCAGACGTCTATTACCAGCGCCGGCTCAGCATCATATGAAAGAAGATGGCCTCATTGCGGATTTCGGCTTCGCCGAACAGCGGGCTGGTGTATTTTTCGCCGACGGGCAGCATCCATTCGATGCCGCCGGTCAGCAGCCAGTTCTGATCGATTTTGCGGGCGGCGCCGAAAGTGATGTGGTGCTCCAGGATTCCGGCCAGCAGTGGGCTGGAGTTCTTGCGCGGAATCGGGTTCTGGCCGTAGTTGTGGCCGGCATAGAGCGTGGTGCGGTCGTCCCAGGTATAGGCGAGACCGGTGGCGACGACCCATTGGTCTTTCCAGTCGGCCGGCGCGACGAGGGTATATTCGGCTGGTGCCGAAGCGTTGTTGCGGTCGGTACCGCGTACCGTGACGGTATCGATGGCGTTGTCCCAATTCAGCCAGTTGACCTTGAATGACAGCAGCAGGGCCTCGGTAGGCTTGAACGCCACGCCTAGTGCCACTTCACGCGGTAGCGCGAACCCTTTCACGGTGGCGTCGGAATATTTAACCTTGCCGAGGCCTTGCGCAGTGAAATCGGCTACCAATGATCCGCCGGTCAATGGCAACTCGGTCTTTTCGGTGTAGGTCGCCGCTAACGTTAATGAAGGATTTACACGATATTGCGCGCCCAGTTTGAATCCGGTGCGTAAGGCGGCGGCATCCTCAAGCTTATAACCCGCAAAGCTTACCGGCCCACTCTGAAAAGAGGTGTTGCCAAAGAAATCCTGCTCGATGCTGGCGTACACCAAGTTCAGGCTCGCACCTAGCGACAGGTTTTCGGTGATTTGGCAGCCGATGCCGGGAATGATCTTGGCGATGCCGAACAATGAGGACAGGTCGTCGCGACCGCCGAACGGTGTGCGGATATTCTCGAACACGCCGCCCGCGCCGCCCTGCGCGAAGAGGCCGACGCCCGCGGTGCAGGGGAGGCCCTCCACGGGCTGCGCATAACCGCCGCCGGCGAGGAAGGTGTAACGGTTGGAGGCATGCTCCTGATTGCCGTTGCTGTCCTTGTGTACCAGGTCGGTGGTGCGCAGCATCGAGCCGAAGATGTCCGCCAGCGGCGCCTTGATCTGCGTCAGCCCGGCCGGGTTGGTGTTGAGCGCGCTGGTGTCGCGTGCCACGGCGACGTCGGCACCCCCCATCAAGGTCGATTCGGCACCGAAGCCGATCAGGTTGATGCCATTGGTAGCGTGAGCGGTTGAGACGCCCAGGCATGATATGACCAGGGCGATGGCAGTGCGGCGAATTGGATTCATGATGAGGATTTATTCGTATGCATTTTGAATAGTTTCGCATAAAGTTTTACCGCTGTGGCATGTTGTCTAACCCGTTTGGGTTATTTCATTGTTTTAGTTTTTCTCAGGTTGTCTGAAAGAGACAAAACATGGCAGCATCCGATATTTGCCGCGCACTCCGGAGCCCCGCCTTTCCGACATGAACGAACCCGATCTGCTACTACAGGATGCCGCCAACCGCGAACGTGCCTTGGAGCTGGCATCCTTCATCGTCGAGGCCCCGGCGGGTGCGGGCAAGACCGAACTGCTGACGCAGCGCTATCTCAAGCTGCTCGCCATCGTGCGCGAACCGGAAGAGATAGTCGCGATCACCTTTACCAACAAGGCCGCCGCTGAAATGCGCGGCCGCGTTCTGCAAAGCCTGCAGGATGCGGAAGACGGCATCTCGGTGGACCGGGCGCATAAACATAAAACCCGCGAGCTTGCTCTCGCTGCGTTGGCGCGCTCAAGTGCATTGGGCTGGGAGCTTTTGGCGCAACCCGGCCGCTTGCGCATCAATACCATCGATTCCCTGTGCAGCCTGTTGGCGCGACAGATGCCGCTGATGAGCCGGTTCGGCGCGCAGCCGGGCGTCAGCGATGACGCTGGCGTGCATTACCGCGAAGCCGCCCGGCGCGCGATTGCCATGCTGGAAGACGAGGCGGGCGAGGGGCCGGTGACCGATGCCCTGCGCTATCTGGACAACGATGCCGGGCGCCTCGCCGGATTGCTAGCCGATATGCTTGCCAAGCGCGATCAATGGCTGCACCACGCCGGCCGTTCTTCGGCGCAGGAAGAGGCGATGGACGGCCTGCGTCATCTGGTGCAGCACGATATCGTTCGCGCCGCGCAGGTGCTCGACGAACGCTTGCAGCGCCATCTCATGTCGGCCGCGCGTTACGCGGCATCCAACCTGCCTTGCGATCATCCGGTGTCACTGTTGCTGGATTGGGATACGCCGGTCCGGCCGATCCCCGAGTCGCTGGCGATGTGGCGCGCATTGTGCGATTTGTTGCTGACTGCGCAAGGCGAGCTACGCAAGGAACGCGGCATCAACGTCAAGAACGGTTTCCCGGCAACGGACGAAGGCCGAGCGCAGAAACAGGCTGTGCTGGACGTGATTGCGGCGATTGCCGACCCGCAGCCGCTGGCGCGCATCCGCAGCCTGCCCGACCCGCGTAATCACGACGAGGAATGGCATATTGTCGGCAGCCTCGCGCGCTTGCTGCAATTGGCCGCCGCGCATTTGATGGGCGTCTTCCAGGAAGCCGGCGAGGTGGATTTCGTCGAGGTATCCAGCCGAGCATTGACCGCGCTGGAAGACGAAACCGGTCCGACCGAGCTCGCCATGCGTCTCGATTACCGCATCCAGCATTTGCTGGTAGACGAATTTCAGGACACCAGCCCGGCGCAAGTCGAGTTGCTGCGCCGGCTGACGCAAGGTTGGGAGCCGGAAGACGGGCGCACCATTTTCTGCGTCGGCGATCCGATGCAATCCATTTACCGCTTTCGCAAGGCGGATGTCGGTCTCTTTCTGCACGTGGCGGATTCCGGCATCGGTCATCTCGTATTGGAGCGCCTGAACCTGACGCGCAACAACCGCTCTTGCCCGGCGGTAGTCGATTGGGTGAACCAGGCGTTCGATAAGGTTTTTCCGCCGCACGACAGCGTGACGCGCGGCGCAATCAGCTACCGCCGCTTTGCCGCCACGCGCGAGCCGATGCCGGGCGAGGGGGTGCTTGTGCACCCGTTGGTGGCAGAAAATGGCGCCGCTTCGGGCGGGTTGGCCGAGATCGAGGCGCAATATGTTGCCGATCTCATCGAACAGGAGCGCAGCCTCTATCCCGGCGGCACCATCGCGGTGCTGGTGCGCGCGCGCAATCATCTTGAGGCGCTGGTCGCCGAGGTTCGCCGCAATCGTCCCGCGTTGAAATTCCAGGCTGTTGAAATCGAATCCCTGGGCGGGCGGCAGGCGGTGCAGGATGCCATGGCGCTGACCCGAGCCATGCTGCACCGCGCCGACCGCGTGCATTGGCTGGCCATGTTGCGCGCGCCCTGGTGCGGCTTGACGCTGGAGGATATGCATAGTCTGGCGGCAGACGACCAATACTCGACCATCTGGCGGCTGATGCAGGACGAAGCGCGCATGGCCCGGCTGAGCGAGGACGGCCAGCGACGGTTGCTGCATGTACGTATCGTCTTGCAGGAGGCCTTTGCCCATCAGGGGCGGCAGACCTTGCGACGCTGGGTCGAGTCCGCCTGGCTCCGGCTCGGCGGTCCGGAGTGCTTGTGGAATGCGGGCGATGTACGCGATGTGCAGGCGTATTTTTCATTGATCGAACAATTGGACGCCAGCGGCAATTTCGACTCGGATCAACTGGAGATCGCGCTGGCAGAACTCTATGCCGCGCCCGATGTGGAGGCCGATGGCAGCCTGCAATTCATGACGCTGCATAAATCCAAAGGGCTGGAATTCGATACGGTGATCTTGCCCGGCCTGCACCGCCAGCCGAAAAACAACGACGCCTCTCTGCTGCTATGGGAAGAGGTGCAAATCGACGACGACGCGCCGCAATTGGTGGCTGCGCCGTGGGTGCCGCGCCACCTGCGCGATGGCCTGCCGTCGCCCTACGATTTCCTGCGCGGACTGGAATGCGAGCGCACGGCCAACGAAGCGGCGCGGGTGCTGTATGTGGGCGCGACACGGGCGATACGCCGCTTGCATCTGGTCGGTGCGACTTGCCTGGATGCCAGGGATGGAGTCAAACCGCCGTTGGGCAGTTTTCTCGAAATGGTATGGAGTGCGGTCGGCGGCGCATTCATGCGTGCGGCAGAAACGCCTGTGCAAACGATGGTGCAACGAAATAACGAAGACTTCGTCCCGCAGTTGGTGCGCTTGCCGCATCCGCACACGCCCGAACTGCTGGTCGCGGACGACGCTAACGTTTTGACGATTTCATTCGACGAAGCCGCTGCCGAGGTCGAGGCAGGGCGCCTGGAAGCGCGTTGCGGCACGCTCGGCCATCTTTATATGGAAATGATCGCGCACGATGGCCCCGAGCTTTGGCCGGCAAGCCGATTGCATGAATTACGGCCGGCGATGCAAGCCTGGCTTGAGCGCTTCGGTCACAGCGCTGCTGAATCCGAAGAGGGCGCCGCGCAAGTCGCTGCGATAGTCGCTGCGGCATTGGCGAGCGAGGACGGTCGCTGGGTACTTCAAAAGCGCGATTTGGCGGATGCCGAACTTGTGCTTGCCACTTCCGACGACAAGCGTGTCGCGACGCACATCGTCGACCGCACCTTTGTGGAGAACAACGAGCGCTGGGTCATCGATTACAAATCCACGTACCTGGCGGACGCCATCGAGGGCTCTGGCCTGACGCAGCATGCGGAGCGGTATCGCCCACAACTGGAGCGCTATGCCGGACTATTCGAGCGGGAAGGGCTGCCGGTGCGCAAGGCGGTGTTTTTCCTGGCGCACGGCAAGCTGGTGGAGCTCTAGGGAAACACCGATTTATTCCGTTCGCCCTGAGCCTGTCGAAGGGCTATCTGGCTAACGCTTTGATTGCTTTAATCCTCCATTCATGGTTCGACAGGCTCACCACGAACGGAGGATTAAAGCAGCGCTCTCCTAGCGTTTTCGCTGCATTTGCAGCACGATGCCGACCAACTCGTGCTGTTTATGCGTGCCGGTCTTGTTGAAAGCGTGTTTCAGGTGCTGACGCAAGGTCTGCATGCTGACGCCCATGCGGTCGGCGATTTCCGCCATGCTGTAGCCATCGGTCAGCAGCATGGTGCATTGGCATTCGCGCGGCGTCAGTTGAAAGCGGGCTTGCAAACGGTCATACCAGGCCATGTGGTTGGCGTGGGTGTCCTGGATAATGGCCATGGCCTGTTGCGTATCGATGAGCGCGTTGACGCGCAGCTTGTAGGGCAGCTTGCCCGAGGGGCGGTGGATGTTGAGTTCCAGCTTCACGGGCGTCTCATTGCGCTCCAGCAGAGTATCAAGCGCTGAAGCGAGATCGCGATGATCTTCTTCCAGATTGGCGCAGAAGGTTCCATTGACGATGGTCAGGCCGTCGTTTTCCTGCAGGATTCTCATTGCATGCGGCGATGCGTAGAGTATCTTTGCATCCTGCCCTAGCAGGACGAGCGTCTGGCCCAGACTATCCAGGGCATGTTCCAGGCTGCGTATGCGTTCAAGCGGGTCGATCAGGGATGCAATCGCATCGGGCAAGGATCTGTCGGACTGCATGGCGTGGTTTTCCACCCCCTTGGCAGTCGCGGGATCGGCAAACGGAAAATCGTCTTTCATGGTTTCTTAATGGTTAAACCTGGAAGCGCCTGACGGACTCTTTCAAGCTTCGCGCCAAGTCTTCCAGTTGTGTTGCCGCACCTGCGGTTTGTGTGATTGAAGCGGTGTTTTCTTCTGCCATCACGGCGATCTGTTCGATATTCCGTGCAATCTCGCCGCTGGCAATATTTTGCTCGCGTACCGAAACGGTGATGTTGTCTACACCGGTGCTGGCCTGCGCTGCCGCAGCATGTGTTCTCGCAAGCGCCTCGGCCGCATTCTGTGTCAATTCGCGGCTGGATTCCAGGAACTGCCGTCCGCGATCCAGGGTGCTATTCACCTTGGTCGACTGCTCCTCGATGGAACGGGTTACGCTGTCGATTTCGTTGGCGGATTGTGCGGATTTCTCGGCCAGCTTGCGCACTTCGTCGGCGACGACCGCGAACCCGCGTCCGGCCTCACCGGCGCGCGCCGCTTCGATGGCGGCATTCAGTGCCAGCAGATTGGTTTGTTCGGCGATATCCTTCACCTGCTGCGTCATCGAGGTGATGATGCTGGTGTTGCTGACAAATGCTGTCACCGACTTCGCAATTTCCTGCATCGCGGCCACGGCTTTTTCCATTTCCTGCGAGAGCGTCACCAGTTTTTCATTGCCGAGTTCTGTTTCATTGAGGCTGGATTGCGATAGATTGCGCACGTGCTCGGCATTTTCCGCGACCGAGCTGATGCTGGCAGTGACCTGCTCGATGGCGCTGGCGGTACTGGTGGCGGCTGCGCTTTGCGCTTGCGAGCCTTGTACGATGTGGCGGGAGGAGTCGGCCAGCGTCGAGGCCGATTGCATGACGTGGTCTGTGGATTTCTGCACGTTCAAGATGATCGCGCCCAGGTCGTTGCGGATTTTCTCGGCACTGGCGGCGACCTTGCCGATTTCATCCTGGGTCGTGCGGGTTACCGCTTTCGAAAAATCTCCTTGCGCCAGCCGATCCAGATCGCGCGCCAATTGATGGGCCGGCGCCACGATACTTTTCTGAACCAGTCCGATAAAGGTGAAAAATGCCAGGATGATCGCCAGGCCCATCAGGCCGAGGCTGGTGAGAACGTCCTGATGCAATTGAGTTGCGGCAGCTTCGGGCAGTTTTGCGCTGGCTTCCCATACCTGCCAAAGGCCGAAGAATGCAGCGGATAGTAGGAGGGTGGTTCCCATGCCGGTGATCAGCATGAGTTTGTTGCGGATACTTCCGGTAATCAGATTGCCTAGCCACTGCATGAATCAATCCCCCTGGAATTACGCCGTCATTTTTCTTATCGGTTCAATGATGGTGCTGCTTCAATGCTTTCAGGTGCCGCCGTATGTACCATATCATGAAGACCGCCGCGGCGAACACGATTACATAATGAAACTCATGAAAATATACTTTCAGCGCCTCCCAGTTTTCGCCCATTTTCATCCCGGCATAGGCCAGCAGCCAACACCAGAGCAGTGACCCTGCAAAGGTATAGAGGATGAAGCGTCCCATGTGCATGCGTGCGATGCCGGCGGGGAAGGCGATAAAAGTACGTACTGCAGGCAATAGGCGGCCGATGAAAATGATGATTTCGCCGTGTTTCTCGAACCAGCGGTCGGCGATATGCAAGTCGTGATGCGAGATCAACACCCATTTCCCGTACTTCTCCACCAGCGGCCGGCCGCCGTACATGCCGAGGTAATACGCCGGGATGGAGCCCACCACGCAGCCGATTGCCCCAGCCAGGGCGACGCCCCATAGCGTCATCTCGCCTTTGAATACCAGGTAGCCGGAAAACGGCATGATGATTTCGGAAGGGAGCGGGATGCAGGCCGATTCGATGGCCATCAGCAAAACAACGCCGCCGTAGCCGAGGGTGGAAATGACGCCGATGATCCAGCCGGCAAGAATGGCGATGAGTTTTTCTATCATGATCGAATTCTAACCGCAGCAGCCACCGTGGCAAAGATGGCATTGCACCGGATAGCCCCATCAGGCTTTTAGAGCCTATTTCAGTAGTTTCCATCCCCCGCGTTGAGTCCGGGCTTGGATTGGATGCAAGACGCGGCGCGCAAACTATGGTCGTTCCCTTGGCAAGCGGCGCGGGGGATGGAAACTATTGAAATAGGCTCTTATTGCAGACTGTCGATCAGGTCGCGTATGTAATCGGCACGGTCTACGATGTCTTCCTTGCCCACCGCAACGCGCAATTTGTCCGGGCCGTTCATGCGTGCGTGACGATTTGTTTGCAGAATCTTGATCAGCTTGGTCGGATCGAGATCCGCATGCGGATCGAATTGCAGCTGGATGATGTCGGCACTGGCATCGATCTTCACGATGCCGAGTGGCTTTGCCAGTATGCGCAATTTGTGGCATTCCAGCAGCGCCTCGGACTGCGGCGGCGGCAGGCCGAAGCGGTCTATCAGTTCTTCCTGCATCAGTTGCAGCTGGTCGGCTTCGGTGCAATTGGCGAGGCGCTTGTAGATCACCAGCCGCTCGTGCACGTCCGGGCAATACGCGTCCGGCAACAGCGCGGGGGTGTGCAGGTTGATCTCGGTCGTCACACCCAACGGCGCGTCGAGATTGGGTTCCTTGCCGGCCTGCAATTGCTTGACGGCGTGCGCCAGCATTTCGCTGTAGAGGTTGAAGCCGATCTCCTGCATTTCGCCGGATTGCGAGTCGCCCAGCAACTCGCCCGCGCCGCGGATTTCCAGATCATGCATCGCGAGATGAAAGCCGGCGCCGAGGTCTTCCAGCAGCTGGATCGCATCCAGCCGTTTTTCGGCTTGCGGCGTGATCTTGACGTCGGGTTCGGTCAGCAGGTAAGCGTAGGCTTGGTGGTGCGAACGCCCGACGCGGCCGCGCAACTGATGCAGTTGGGCTAATCCAAACCTGTCGGCGCGGTTCATGATGATGGTGTTGGCGGTCGGTACGTCGATGCCGGTTTCGATGATGGTGGTACACAGCAGCAGATTGAAGCGCTGCTGGTAGAAGTCGCGCATCACATGCTCCAGTTCGCGCTCGCGCAGCTGGCCATGGGCAATGCTGATGCGCGCTTCCGGCAGCATTTTTTCCAGCCTGTCGCGCATCGCATAGATGGATTCGACTTCATTGTGCAGGAAGTACACCTGCCCGCCGCGTTTCAGCTCGCGCATCACCGCTTCGCAGATTACGCCTTCCGACCAGGACGAAACAAAGGTCTTGATCGACAGCCGCTTCTGCGGGGGCGTCGAAATCATCGAAAATTCGCGCAGGCCTTCCATCGCCATCGACAGCGTGCGCGGGATCGGCGTTGCTGTCAGTGTCAGCACGTCCACCTCGGAGCGCATCGCCTTCAGCTGCTCCTTCTGACGCACGCCGAAGCGGTGCTCTTCGTCGATGATGGTGAGGCCCAGATTCTTGAACTTGATGTCTTTCTGGATCAGCCGGTGGGTGCCGATGATGATGTCGATATGGCCGGCTTCCAGCCCCGCCAGTGCTTCCTTCTGCTCCTTGGCGGTGCGGAAGCGCGAGATTTCCGCAATCTTGATCGGCCATTCGGCAAAGCGGTCAGTGAAATTGTTGTAATGCTGTTCGGCGAGCAGCGTGGTCGGCACCAATACCGCGACCTGCTTGCCGCCCATTACGGCGACGAAGGCGGCGCGCAGCGCGACTTCGGTCTTGCCGAAGCCGACGTCGCCGCAGACCAGGCGATCCATCGGCCGACCGGACTGCATGTCCTTGATAACCGCCTCGATCGCGGACAACTGGTCCGGCGTTTCCTCGAACGGGAAGCCTTCGGCGAACGCTTCGTAGTCATGCAGGCTGAGCTTGAACGCATGGCCCTTGCGCGCGGCACGCATCGCATAGAGGTTGAGCAGTTCGGCGGCGGTGTCGCGGATCTGCTTCAGTGCGCGCTTGCGGGCCTTGTCCCATTGGCCGCTGCCCAGCTTGTGCAAGGGCGCCGATTCGGGCGGTCCGCCGGAGTAGCGCGAAATCAGGAACAGCTGCGATACGGGGACGTAGAGCTTGTCGGCACCTGCGTATTCCAGTAGCAGGAATTCGGTTTCACCTTCGCCCAGGTCGAGATTTACCAGGCCACGATAGCGTCCGACGCCATGCTGTTCATGCACCACCGGATCGTTTTCGCGCAGCTCCGACAAATCCTTGAGCATGCCCTCGACGCTGCGTGCGCGGTCTTTCTCGCGACGTCGCTCCTGACGTACCTGCGTGGGGTAGAGTTCGGCTTCGGTGATGAGTGCGATGTGATCGGTGCTGAAGCCCCCGTGCAGCGGCGCGACGCCCAGCATGAGCCGCTCGCCGGAGCCCAGGAATTGCGACCAGTCGTCGCAGGTTTTTAGCCTGAGGCCATGTTCCGCCAGCAGTTGCGCCATGGTTTCGCGGCGCCCCAGGCTTTCGGCGGCGATCAGTACGCGGCCGTCATATGCCTGCAAAAAGGCGGTCAGTTTGTGCAGCGGGTGCTCCGCGCGGCGCTCGACATTGAGGTCGGGAAGCGCACTCGGCGCATTGGCGATCAGCTGCAGCCGTCCGAAACGCTGCGCGGCGACGAAGAAATCCGCGGTGTCGATCAACAGCGATTTGGGCGGCAGGATGGGACGTTCGCGGTCATGGTCCAGCAGGCGATGGCGGCTTTGCGTTTCCTGCCAGAAGGTCTGCGCGGCGGCGTCGAGATCGCCGTGGAGGCACAGGGTGGCGTTGGCCGGCAGGTAATCGAATAGCGTGGCGGTTTCTTCAAAGAATAACGGCAGATACCATTCGATGCCGCCTGAAGCGATGCCGCTGCTGACATCCTTGTAGATGCGGCATTTGGACGGATCGCCTTCGAAGATTTCGCGGAAAGTCTTGCGGAAATGCGCGATGCCTTTTTCGTCCAGCGGGAATTCGCGCGCCGGCAAGAGGCGGATTTCGTTGACCGGATAAACGCTGCGCTGGCTGTCGACGTCGAAAGTGCGGATAGTTTCGATTTCATCGTCGAACAGGTCGATGCGGTACGGCAGGGCGCTGCCCATCGGGTAGAGGTCGATCAGCCCACCGCGCACACTGAATTCGCCGGGCGACATTACCTGGTTGACATGGTGATAGCCGGCAGCGGCGCATTGCGCGCGCAATGCTTCGGTATCGAGCTTCTGCCCTTTCTTGAGCATGAAAGTGTGCGCGGCGAGGAAGGCTACAGGGGGCAGGCGCACCAAAGCAGTGCCTGCCGGCACGATCATGACGTCGCAGGCGTTCTGCGAAATCTGGTACAACGTCGCCAGCCGTTCCGAAACGAGATCGGGGTGCGGCGAGAAATGATCGTAGGGCAGGGTTTCCCAGTCCGGTAGCAGATGGATTGCGAGTTCAGGCTCGAACCAGCGCATTTCTTCCAGCAGGCGTTGCGCATCGAAGGCCGACGCGGTAATGATGACCAGGGGCGATTTCAGTTCGCGCGCGAGCTTGGCCAAAGCGAGGGTGTCGGCGCCTGGATGAAGGCCTGAAATGCGTTCCGACTTGCCGGGAGCGGGTATGGGAAGTAATGACTGCATAAGACGGCCTATTATAGCGGCCGGCACGGGCGCAGCCAAAGGAAACCCGCTGGCCGCGCATGGCGTCCAGCGGTTATTGCATCAGGAAACTAGATATTACTTTTTAGGCAGCATGCTGCTGATCTGCGCTTCGGCGGCGGTCCAGTATCCCAACGGGTTGCCGGCGAACTGGTCGCGTTCGGCCAGATAGTAGGCTGCGACCTGGATCATGTTGTAGCGCTCTTCATTGCCCGGATTCCATGCGGCCTTGGCCGTTGTTTTGGTTGCCAGAGCTTTCTTGGCGGCCGCAGGCTTTGCAGCGGCTTTGGCCGGAGCGGCTTTCTTGACGGGTGCTGCTTTCACTGCAGCGGTTTTTGTTGGAGCTGCCTTTTGGGCGGCGGTCTTGGGCTTGGCTTCGGCCATGGTACGCTTCCTTTCTGAGGTTGCTGGATGGTTGGGTTAGATCATAAGGATTTTCCCAACCAAATCAAGCAATTTATGCGCCCGAGAAAGGGTGGCTATGCTCCGGTGCCGCCCACGGTCAGTCCGTCGATGCGCAAGGTGGGCTGACCCACCCCCACCGGTACACTCTGACCTTCCTTGCCGCAAGTGCCCACGCCGCTATCCAATTGCATGTCGTTGCCTATCATCGATACGCGCGTCAGCACGTCCGGGCCGTTGCCGATCAGGGTCGCGCCCTTTACCGGGTAGGTCAGTTTTCCGTCTTCGATCATCCATGCTTCGGCCGCCGAAAACACAAACTTGCCGCTGGTGATGTCTACCTGGCCGCCGCCGAAATTGACCGCATACAGGCCTTTTTTCACCGAGCCGATGATTTCTTCCGGTGTTTTGTCGCCGTTCAGCATGACGGTGTTGGTCATGCGCGGCATCGGGATGTGCGCATAGGATTCGCGGCGGGCGTTGCCGGTGAGGCCCATGCCCATCAGCCGCGCATTCAGCGAATCTTGCAAGTAACCTTTCAGGATACCGTTTTCGATCAGAACCGTACGTTGGGTCGGCGCACCTTCATCATCGATGTTGAGCGAACCGCGGCGGTTGGTGATGGTGCCGTCGTCGACCACCGTCACGCCAGATGATGCCACTTGCTGGCCGATGCGTCCGGAAAAGGCCGAGCTGCCTTTGCGGTTGAAATCGCCTTCCAGGCCGTGGCCGATGGCTTCGTGCAACAAAATGCCGGGCCAGCCGGAGCCGAGGACGACGGTCATCGAACCGGCCGGGGCAGCGCGCGCTTCCAGATTGGTGAGCGCCTGATGCACTGCCTTGCGGGCGTAATCCTGCAGCACTTCGTCGGTGAAGTAAGCGTAGTCGAATCGTCCGCCGCCACCGGCACCGCCTTGTTCGCGCTTGCCGTCCTGCTCGGCGATTACCTGGATCGAAACCCGGACCAAAGGCCGGATATCTGCCGCCATCATGCCGTCGTGGCGCGCAATCAGTACCACCTCGTACTCGCCGGCCAGCGATGCCATCACTTGCGTGATGCGCGGATCGAGCTTGCGGGCGTAATCTTCCAGCCGTTCCAGCAGCTTCACTTTTTGAGCGTCGCTCAAGCTGGCGATGGGGTCATGCGGCACGTAAAGCTGCGATGCGCTGGCGCGGCCTATGGCCTTGGCGCTGTGCTCGTTGCCCTGGGCGGCAATGGCGCGTGTGGCTTCGGCGGCCTGTTGCAGCGCGGGGAGACTGATGTCGTCGGAATAGGCGAATGCGGTTTTCTCGCCCGAAACTGCGCGCACGCCGACGCCTTGATCGATGCTGAAACTGCCGGATTTAACCTGGCCCTCTTCGAGCCCCCAGCTTTCCGAGCGGCTGTATTGAAAATACAGGTCGGCGTAGTCCACCTTGTGCTTCATGATGCTGCCCAGCACGCCCTGCAGGGAATGCATGTCGAGCGCATACGGCGCCAGCAGCGTCGAATGTGCCGTCGCAAACAGGGTGCCCGGTTCGGGGCTGGAGGTGGAGGGGATATTTTCAGGTTTCATTGGCAAGTAATCCTAGTGAGCGGATGTTCATCGTAGAGCGTCATCATACCAGTCCATTAGCGGGCGGACGCTACGTAAAATCTGGAAACGGATAGGTAATATTAATGAGCTGAAGTGCGTGTCTGCATGTAGGAGAGGACAGCTCAGGTACGGAAATGTTCGAATACGCCCTATGCCCCGCATAGAAATCCGCACTGCGGAGGGCATGCTGCGCTGGAATGCAGGGAATTGGAAAGTTACTGTACCTGAAAACCCACTTTCCAGCGGGCTTTCAGGTTAGGTCAGCACGCGTGTAGCGTGCGGTGTTTCAGTGCGGGCAGGCTCTTGCGCAGGCTGGCCTGGTAGGCTGGGTTGAATCCGGCGATGACCACCCCGGAACCGCGCGGAAGGCGATCCAGCACTACGCCCCAAGGATCGACGATCATGCTGTTGCCATGCGTTTCGCGGCCGGAAATATGGTAGCCGCCCTGTGCCGGAGCCAGCACGTAGCACAGGTTTTCGATGGCGCGGGCGCGGATCAGCGTTTCCCAGTGCGCCTTGCCGGTGGTATCGGTAAACGCGGCCGGCACGACGATCAGGTCCACTTCGCCCATCGCGCGGTAGAGTTCGGGGAAACGCAAGTCATAGCAGATGGAAAGGCCGATCTTGCCCAGTGGCGTATCGAGCACGACGATCTTGTCGCCGGGTTCGATGGTGGCCTCTTCGTGATAGTGCTCGCTGCCGAGATTGAGGCCGAACAGATGGATCTTGTCGTAGCGTGCGGCCTGCTTGCCCGTTGGGTCAAATACCAGGCAGGCGTTGCGCACCTTCTCCGGGGTGCTGGCTTCCATCGGCACAGAACCGCCAATCAGCCAGATTTGGTGCTTTTTTGCCATGCGCGACAGAAAGCGCTGGATCGGACCGCTGCCTTCCTTTTCGCGGGCTGCGACCTTGTCGGTATCCTTCAGGCCCATGATCGCGAAATATTCCGGCAGGCTGACCAGTTTTGCGCCTTGCGATACGGCAATTTCGATCAAACGTTCCGCTTCGCTCAGATTTGCGGAGACATTGGGGCCGGACGCCATCTGGATGCCGGCGATCTTCACGATGCCGGGAGCGGTAGCTGCTTTGTTGGTGGCCTTGGCAGGCTTTGCTGTTTTTGTGCGGGATTTGATGGGCATGGCGATTTCCGTGGTGCTGTTTTTATTCAAGCCTACCATAACCGCGGTGCGGTTTCAGCAGTAAAGCTTAATCCGGGCTCGCGACTTTATTGTCCGGCCGGCCCGGAAGTGGAGGGCTGTTTGCTGTTCGACTTTACTTCCTGCGGTTCGTCCCAGGTGCCGGTGATGTCGTATTCGTAGGCGACGAGTTTGTTGAACGGATCGTTCAGCAGTTTTTGCGCGACGATGGCGGCAACACCCACCGCTGGACCACCGGCGAAAGCCGCAACCGAGAGACTATCGCTGATCGACGGCGTGACCTTGATGCGCAGGTTTTGCGTTTCTTTCGCCAGATTGGTTTCGCCCTTGATCGCAACTTTCGCGGCCGGACCTTCCATCATGAAGTCGTCGCTGCGCATGATGCCGTTGTCAATGTCGGCATTGACACCGATTTTGTTGAACGAGAAACCTGCGCTGAAGATGTCGCGGAAGTCGAAGGCCAGTCGGCGTGGCAAGCTTTGCAGACTCAGCACGCCCAGCAGGCGGCCAACGCCGGGGCGGATCTTGAGGAACTGGCCGTTCCTCGCTTCGAGACTGAGCTTACCGCCCAGGCCGGCCACATTGAATTCGTGCGGGCTGCCAGGCCAGCGCAGATTGCCGGTCAGGTCAGCATTGCCGCCCTTGATGGTGTCGGGGTAGCCGAAGCGATCCATCGTCTTGCCGAGGTCTTCGATATTCCAGGTCAGGTTGAGCCGCGTATTCGGACGCCGCTTCCAGCTGTGCCATACGCCATTCACCGACAACGTGCTGTCTGGGTTGCTGATGACCAGTTTGTCGATGTTCCAGTCGATGTTCTGCTGGGTGGCAACCAGTTCCAGGCGGCCCAGTTTTTTCTGTTTAATCTCGAAGTTTTCCGCGATCACGTCCAGCGCTGGATATTGCACCTCTTTCTGCTGCGCAGGCTCGTCCGGGGCGCTTAGTTTGGCGGGAGCCGGGCTGGGTGCGATCAATGACTTGAGCCGGGCGACGATCTTGCCGTTGCCGCCCTTGACCCACAATGCTTCCCCGGTGATTTCCTGGCTCTGGATATTGGTGCGCCAGCCGTTGGAGACCGGTTTTGCATCCAGGTTCAACGCATTGATGCGGCGGCCGAAGATATCCAGCGAGCCTATCGACAGATTCGCGGAACTGATTTCCGCTCCCGGATTGGTGGATTCGCTGTCCGAGGCGGGTGTGGAGGGCGAGCCGGCGAGTATGCTTTGCCATTGATCCGCATCCACATACTGCAGGTTGCCGCGTACGCTGATCCCGCGCTGTGCCGGCAAGTCGGCCGTACCGCCGAAGTGGATCTCGCCGCGATCCAGCAACATTGTTCCGTTCTGGTCAACGCGCTGGAAGCGGGCATCGACCGCTTTGCCGAGGGTGATGGCAACGATGTCCTGGTTTTCGTTTTGCGTTTTCTTTTCGATCAGTAACGGCAAGATGTCGGCATCGCTTTTGGCGAAAGGAGCGGGCAAGCTGGAGGCGAGCCCGACCAGCGACGATTTGACGATGACATTCGCCTGCTGCTTGTGGGCATTGATTTCCGCCGTCCAATCGGTGCTGCCCTGCAGTTTGTCCGCGAGCGGCGACGCGACTGCCTGACGGATGCCTTTGCTGTCGATGTTTCCTTGCGCGGTGATGCGCAACTGGCCATCCTTGCCGCTTTCGATATTGACCTGGGCCGGCCCGCCGAAGACGCGCGCAGCCACATTTTGTGCGCGCAAAGTGGTTTCGGTGAAATCCAGACGCCCGTGGATGCCTTCCAACGTCGGCATTTCGCCGTTGCCGCCCAGCATGCCGTTGGTGATCGCATAGCTGCCCTTGACGCGCGTGCCTTCACCTTCGGTCGCCAGCGGGATGCGCAGGCCTATCGCCAGTTTGCCGCTGCCGCTGGCCTGCATGCCTTCAGTGAAGCGATCGATGGCGTCCAGCAGCGGGCTGTTGTTGAGATAACGCACCAACTCGGCGGGCGGGCTTTGCAACTCCCCGGTCACTTCCAGCACCGGGTTTTCCGTGTCCAGCACAGGGATCACCGCTTTTGCGCGCGTGATCTGGTTGCCGAAAAGATGGCCTTCCTTGGCGTTCAGCTCCATGCGATTGCCGCGGAAGAGCATGGCCAGTTTCACACCTTCGAGCTGCGGCCAGCCGTCGGCGTAATGCAATACGCCATCGGAAATGTCCGCGCTGATTTCGAATAGCCCCTTCTTGTTGTCGTCCCAAGGGAATTCGTCCAAGTTGCCCTTGACTATGACGTTAACGTTTTCGCCGCGACCGCCGAGGATAGACGTATCGAGCCAGCTCAGCGTGTCGGGACTGAGCATCATCGGGTAGTAGAACTGGGCAAAGCGTCCGTCGGCACGGTTGAATTTGCCTTTCAAGTCCAGGACTCCGCTGCCCTTGCCGGTGTATTGGTAGTCCGCTTCGATGGTGCCGCTGAGGTGCGGGCTGCTGACGGCCAGGTTGGAGACCTTGACGTCCAACTTGTCGTTTTTGCGAGTCCAGTTTGCCCGGCCGCTCAGTTTGTCCATCGGAATCGGCCAGCGCAGGATGTCCTTGACCTCGATCTTGGCGTCGGTGGCGGAAAAAGCCAGCGTTCCGCCATCCTCTTTGGCATCCACCGTGCCGTCCAATCCGGTGAAGCCCGGGATGCCTTGGTACGGCCGCATGCTCAATTGGCTGAAGCGGCTGCGCAGGCCGTAGGTTTCAATGCTGAAGGTCGTGCCGCCCCAATCAAGCTCAAAGTCTTTCAGCAGGCCCGAGGGTGCGATTTCGGCCAATGCCTTGCGGGCTTCCTCGCTGATGGATACGTGGTCGGCGAACGCCGCCAGCTGTTCCAGGCTGATTTCGTCCAGTCGGATGCTGCCTTCCGCCAGTTCCTTGCCGTTGGCCAGGCGGTTGCGGACGCGGACGTTGCCGTTTTGCATTTCCAGGCCTTCGGAGACCAGCTTGATATGCTCGGCGCGCATTTCCTGCCCATCCGCCATGCGTGTCCAGGACAGGCGTCCGGTGAGCGACTGCAGCGCGGTTTCGGGAGATTTCGGGCCCAAGGGCGTGACGACATTCGCCAGCACGACATCGGCGACGACCTTCTCGGCCTGCCCCTTGGCGAAATCCAGCCAGGCTTGGGTGGCGCCGAAGCCCTGCTTGATGCCGACCGGGAACTCTACCCAGGTGCGCCAGGCAGCGATGTCCGTGCCTTCCGTGCGGGCATAGACGGTACCGCGCCATTCTTCAGGCCGGGCTACATCGTGCCCCAAGACGTTGCCGCGGATGTCGATGGGCTGCGAGGAGCCTACGGAGGGCTTGGCGCGCAAACCGAAACGATGGCGGCCGTAAAAGCTTTCCCATGCGGGGTTCTGGATTTGCAGCGTCAGGTCATGCAGCGCCAGCGGCGGTGTTTTGCGCAGGTCGTCTTCCCAGACCACGGAAGCATCCACTACGTCGATCCGGGATTGTCGCAGCAGCCAGTTGGGGAATTGCGGCCGGCTCGGCCCGCCCATCGGCATGCCGGCGACATAAATCGTACCGTCGGCTTCGCGGCGGATCGTGAGTTTGGGCTGATATATCGTCAGGGTAGCGAGGCGCGGCTCGAGCAGCGGCAGGCTTAGCCAGGACAGGCTGGTCTCGATGTGATCCAGCGACAATGCCGCACGGCTCTGCGCGTCGTGCACGACGAGCTGGCGCAGGTCGAAGTGCGGCTGCATGCCGTCCCAGCTGGCATCGATGCTGCCTATCGTGACTTTCTGTCCCACGGCGCGGCTGATTTCCTGGGCGATGTCGTCCTTGTAGCCATGGACGTTGGGCAGGACAAACCAGCGCAGGCCCAGCACGACTGCCGCGATGAGGATGATGCCTGCCCACAGCAGATAGGTGGTGATGCTGTAGAACCAGACTAGTGATTTCTTGATCATGCGGTGGTGACTGCCGGGGTTGTAGTGATTGTCATGTCCGGTCAGACAGGCCGGAGTTTGCGGGGTTCATGCCAATCCTGAACCCTGGCTCACAATACTGCCTGTTTCAATTGTTCGAGAATGGCCGGGTTGTCCAGCGTGGAAATATCCGAAGTGATTTCTTCGCCCTTGGCCAGCGAGCGCAGCAGGCGGCGCATGATCTTGCCGGAACGGGTCTTGGGCAGGTTTTCGCCGAAGCGGATCTCGTCCGGCTTGGCGATCGGGCCGATTTCCTTGCCGACCCAGTCGCGCAGCTGGGCAACGATCTTCTTCGCCTCTTCGCCTTCCGGGCGTGCGCCTTTCAGCACCACGTAGGCCACGATGGATTCGCCCTTGATCTCGTGTGGCTTGCCGACCACGGCAGCCTCGGCGACCAGCGGATTGGCGACCAGCGCGGATTCGATTTCCATCGTGCCCAGCCGATGGCCGGAGACGTTCAGCACGTCGTCGATGCGGCCCATGATCCAGAAGTAGCCGTCCGCGTCCTTGTGCGCGGAATCGCCCGCCAGATAGTAGCCGGGCAGGGTGTCGGGATAGTAGCCGCGCTTGAAGCGGTCCGGGTCGCCCCAGATGGTGCGTATCATCGATGGCCACGGCTTCTTGACGACCAGCAGGCCGCCCTCGGTGCCTTCCACCGGCGTGCCGTCCTCGTGCACCACGTCGGCCATGATGCCGGGCAGCGGTAGCGTGCAGGAGCCGGGCTTGGTGGCGACGGCGCCCGGCAGCGGTGCGATCATGTGCGCGCCGGTCTCGGTCTGCCACCAGGTATCGGCGATCGGGCAGCGGCCCTGACCGACCGTTTCGTGATACCACATCCACGCTTCGGGATTGATCGGCTCGCCCACGGTGCCGAGCAGGCGCAGGCTGGAAAGGTCGTATTTTTTCGGCAGGTCGCCGCCCAGTTTGATCAGCGAGCGGATCGCGGTCGGCGCGGTGTAGAACACGCTGACCTTATGTTTTTCGATCATCTGCCAGAAGCGTCCCGCGTCCGGATAGGTTGGCACGCCTTCGAACATCACCTCGGTCGCGCCCAGCGCCAGCGGGCCGTAAGCGACGTAGCTGTGGCCGGTGATCCAGCCCACGTCGGCGGTGCACCAGAATACGTCGCTGTCCTTGTAGTCGAACACCCATTTGATGCTCGTGATCGCACCCAGCAGGTAGCCGGCGGTGGAATGCTGCACGCCCTTGGGCTTGCCGGTAGAGCCGGAGGTGTAGAGGATGAACAGCGGATGCTCGGCCTCGACCCACACGGGTTCGCAAGTGTCGCCCTGGCCGGCTTCTGCGTCGTGCCACCAGATGTCGCGCGCATTCCACGCGACTTCGCCGCCGGTGCGCTGGTAGACGATGACTTTTTCCACGCCTTCGCAGCCCTCCTGTGTCAGCGCCTCATCCACGGCCGGCTTCAGCGGCATGGCCTTGCCGCCGCGGAATTGGCCGTCGGCGGTGATGACCAGCTTCGCGCCCACATCGGTGATGCGTTCATGCAGGCTTTTGGCCGAGAAGCCACCGAACACCACGGAGTGAATCGCGCCGATACGGGCGCAGGCCTGCATCGCAATGACCGCCTGGATGCTCATCGGCAGGTAAATGATCACGCGGTCGCCGAGGCCGATGCCTTGCGCCTTGAGTGCGTTGGCGAAGCGGCAGACGCGTTGGTGGAGTTGCTGGTAGCTGACCTTGGTGACCGAACCGTCGTCGGCTTCGAAAATGATCGCGGTCTTGTCGCCGCGTGTTGCCAAATGGCGGTCGAGGCAATTGTAAGAGGCGTTCAGTTTGCCGTCGTAAAACCAGCGGAAGAAAGGCGCATTGGATTCGTCGAGTACCTGCGTAAACGGCTGCTGCCAGCTAATTTCTTCGCGGGCGAGATTCGCCCAGAAACCGGTGTAATCCTGCTCGGCCTGCGCGCGCAAGGCTTTATAGGCCTCCATTCCGGAAACGGCGGCATTCTTGACGAATGCTTCGCTCGGGGGAAAAACGCGGTTTTCGGTGAGCACGGATTCTATCGACGACATGGGGCTTACTCCCAGAAGCTATAATGGTTTGAAGAATAGGCAATCATAACATTCCAGGCAAAGAATCCGATGACCTCGCTTGCTCAGATACTCGATGACACTGCCGCGGTGCCTGAAGAGGGCGGCTTGTTGCGCCACGCGCTTTCGTGCAGCCCTTATATGCGTCGCTTGCTGGAATCGGACGCATCCCTGCTTGCGCCCTTGCTTGCGCATTTGCCCCGGCCGTGGGATGCGGCGGAGATGCGTGTTTTTCTGGCAGAGAATGTTGTTACGGATGAGGCCGCACTGAAGCAAGCGCTGCGCAAGCTGCGGCAGCAGGTGATGCTGCGGGTGATTTCGCGTGACCTCAACCGCTTGGGCGGGCTGGATGAGGTGATGCGCACGATGAGCGATCTGGCCGAAGTGGCGGTCGGCTTTGCGCTGGAGCATCTGGAACGCTGGCAGCAGGCGATCTATGGCGTGCCGATGGGCCTCGACAGCGTGCCGCAGCAGCTGATCGTGGTTGGCATGGGGAAACTCGGCGGCCGCGAACTCAATGTGTCCTCCGATATCGACCTGATTTTCGCCTTCGAGGAAGACGGTGAGACTGCCGGGCCCAAACAGGTCTCGAATCACGAGTATTTCTCCATTCTCGGCAAAAAGCTGATCGCCGCCATCGGTGAAACCACTGCCGACGGCTTTGTTTTCCGCGTCGACATGCGGTTGCGGCCCTATGGCGACTCCGGTCCGCTGGTTTGCAGTTTCGCGATGCTGGAGCAGTATTACCAATCACAAGGCCGCGAATGGGAACGTTACGCCTGGATCAAGGGGCGGGTGATCGCGGGGCCGGAGAAGGCGTTGCAGGATCTGTTGCGACCGTTCGTTTTTCGCAAGTACCTCGATTACAGCGCCTTCGCTTCGATGCGCGATCTCAAGGCGCAGATCCAGCGCGAAGTCGCCCGCCGCGACATGCGCGACAACATCAAACTGGGGCCTGGCGGCATACGCGAGATCGAATTCATCGCCCAGGTATTCCAACTGGTGCGCGGCGGACGCGATGGCGAATTGCAGATCAGGCCTACGCTGGCCGTGCTGGCGCGCGTCGCGCAAAAAGGCTTGCTGCCTCAGGAAACTGTGCGTCAGCTGAGCGAGGCATACGTATTCCTGCGCAATCTGGAACATCGTCTGCAATATCTTCAGGATGCGCAGACGCAGATGCTGCCATCCGACGACGAAAACCGTTTGCGCATCGCCCGCGGCATGGACTATGTCGATTGGGAGGCCTTCTCCGCCGCATTGCAACCGCATCGCGACGCGGTCGAGAACCACTTTTCGCAGGTGTTCAGCATGCAACAGCCGGCCGCACCGCTGGCTAACCCTTTGGTGGATGTCTGGCTGGGCACGCTGCCGGACGAAGAGATCGACCGGCGCTTGGCCGGGCATGGCTACGGCAAGGCCGACGAGTGCCGCCATCACCTGCAATCGGTAAAGCGCAGCGCGCGCTATCAGCATTTGCCGACGGTAAGCCGTGAACGTTTCGATGCGCTGCTGCCCACGGTGCTGAAGCTGGCCGGGGAATTCGATAACGCCGACGACACGCTGAAACGCATGCTGCACCTGCTGGAAAGCATCTGCCGCCGCGCGAGTTACCTGGCGCTACTGGCCGAATATCCGCAGGCGCTGCAACTGGTGACCAAACTTGCCAGCGCCAGCCCGTGGCTGGCGGGATACCTGGCGCAGCATCCGATACTGCTCGATGAATTGCTGGATACCCGCACGTTGTATGCCGCGCCCGATTTTGCGGTGCTGGCGGCCGAACTGGATCGTCGCCTGGCCGAAGTCGATGGCGACATCGAACGGCAAATGGATGTGATGCGGCATTTCAAGCATGCGTATATTTTCCGGTTTGCCGCGCAGGATCTCGCCGGCGACCTGCCGCTGGAAACACTCTCGGATTACCTGAGCGCCCTGGCTGACCTGATCCTGGATGCGGTTCTGGAAACGGTATGGCCGAACGTGCGCGGAAAACACCGCGACACGCCAGCGTTTGCGATCATCGGTTACGGAAAACTGGGGGGCAAGGAGCTGGGCTACGCCTCCGATCTCGACATCATCTTCCTCTATGACGACCCGGCACCCGAAGCCGGCGAGGTTTACGCGCGTTTCGGCCAGCGCATCGCCAGCTGGCTCAATAGCCTGACTTCGGCGGGGCTACTGTACGAAACCGACCTGCGCTTGCGTCCCGATGGCGCCAGCGGTTTGTTGGTCAGTTCTGTCGTCGCTTTCGAGAAATATCAGAAATCCAAAGCCTGGACCTGGGAGCATCAAGCGTTGACCCGTGCGCGCTTTTGCGCCGGCGACGCGCACATCGGCCAGGCATTTCACCGCATACGTTTCGAGATCCTCAGCCAGCAGCGCGACCTCGCCAACTTGCGCGAGGAAGTCATCGCGATGCGCGAGAAGATGCGTGACGGCCACCCGAATAAAACCGGCCTTTTCGATATCAAGCACGATCTGGGCGGTATCGTCGATGTCGAATTCATCGTGCAATACCTGGTGCTCACGCATGCGCATGAGCATGCGGAGTTGACCGAAAACCGCGGGAATATTGCGCTGCTGGGTTACGCGGCGCGCCTGGGATTGATCCCCGAGCCGCTGGCGGAGCGCGTCGCCGATGCCTACCGCGAATTCCGACGTTGCCAGCATGCTTTCCGTTTGCAGGGCGAGGCGCAGGTGCGCGTAATGCCGGATAGCTTGGCCGTTCAGGCTGCGGCGGTGCGGGAGTTATGGGAGATGGTGTTCGGGAAGCAATGATATTGTTCCCGAAGTACTTTCCGTAACGGAGACGTCCTCGCCTGCATCACCTAAACCGGAAAACCTAAGTCGTGGCAGGCGAGGTGAGCGGTAAGCCTCAGCTCTTGCGGTTACCGAACAGCAGCAGGCCCGCGCCGATAGCGATGCCGACGATGCTGGCCCAGACGGGAACGCTGACCTTTTCCTCATCCTTGACGGTGAATTCGAGCGAGCCGAGCTTGGCTATGTGTTCTTCTTCGGTATAGCTGAAACCGCCGTATATCAGGCCCAGTGTGCCTGCGACGATCAATGCGATGGCGACGATCTTGAGGAAATTCATGGTTTACCTTTCTTGGAGTTGGAAGGATGCATCATAGCGGTGATGAAGGCGGCTGATCATTAGCCCGTTCGATTGCTGCGGGCGATGCGGTCATCCAGTTCGGCGATCAGCGCGGCGAGCGAGTTGCCGGATTCATCGATGGCCGTGCGCATCTCGCGTTCGATGCGATCAAGGCAGGCCGTGGTCGCGGCAATCGATGCCTGATTATGGGCATCCAGCTTTTGCAGCTGGCCGTCGATATACAGGCGCAGTTCGGTATAGCGCGAGGCCTCTGCCTGCTCGGCCAGCGTGCGCGAGGTTTGCAATTCGCGTGATTGGCGCCGTGTTTCCAGCAGTACCGTGGTTTGCATGGTAATGATGAAGACCAGGAATAATGCGGTCAGCACCGCAATCGCGATCAGCATGACCAGGCCCAGCGGCGCCTGAAAGTCGATGACGCCGAGCGTAAGCGTTGTCGGTGTGGTGAATGCGCTCCAGTTAAGCGCGGCAAAGATGGCGATCGCACCAAGAGCGATCAGCAGGATGAGTGTGCGGGTGCGCATTGTCTTCTCCTTAGTCAGTAGCTCTTCGCGGCATTATTGTTGGGACTCGCGGCCTGAGGCTGCGTTCAATGCAAGGGTGTCAGGAGAAATAGTACGACGCGGATATACGCAATGGCAACGGAGAATGAGCCCGCTATATGAAATGATTGATCGCCGATCAGGCGGTCACGCTCAGGCACTTTTCCGCGCAGGCGTGACAGGCTTCCGCGCATTGCTGGCAATGTCCCATCTCATGCTGCTGGCATTCCTCAGCGCATAGATGGCAAATTTCCGCGCAATCCTCGCAAATCAGATCGACGAGTTCGCTGTTGCGCATCATGAACTCCGCCGCGAGCCGGCAAAACGCGGCGCAATCGATATCGAGCGCGATGCAGCGCGTCATGCGTGCCGGATTGGATTCCTTGCGGCATTCGGCGGCGCAGTGATCGCAGGCGTCCGCGCAGGCTTGGCAGGCATCGATGCAGGCTTGGTAATGTGCGTGACCCATGAAACCTCCTGATTATCCGTTGATGATTTCGCCGCCGTTGGGGTGCAGCACCTGACCTGACATGTAAGAAGAATCGTCCGACGCCAGGAAAACGTAGCACGGTGCAATCTCGCTGGGTTGCGCGGCGCGTCCCATCGGCACATCGGTACCGAAATCGGCGACCTCGTCAGGCGGAAAGGTCGCAACAATCAATGGCGTCCAGACCGGGCCGGGGGCCACGGCGTTGACGTAAATCCCTTGCTTGATTAGCTGCTTGGAGAGCGAGCGGGTAAATGCCACGATGGCGCCCTTGGTTGCGGAGTAGTCCAGTAAGTGCGGACTGCCGCGATACGCGGTAACCGAGGCGGTATTGATGATGCTGCTGCCTTTCTTGAGGTAGGGCAGCGCGGCTTTCGTCAGGTAGAACATCGAAAAGCAGTTCACCCGGAACGTGCTTTCGAGGTTATCGAAATCCAGCTCTTCGACGCTCTCTGCCGGAAACTGCTCGGCGGCGTTGTTGACCAGAATGTCGAGATGTCCATACTCTTTTACGGTTTCAGCCACCAGCCTGTCGCAAAAGCTTATGTCGCTGAGATCGCCTGCAAAGAGCAGGCATTGCGCGCCGCGTTCTTCCACCAAATCGCGTGTCTCATTGGCGTCGACAACCTCATCCAGAAACTGAATCGCGATATCCGCGCCCTCCAGCGCGAAGGCAATCGCAATGGCACGTCCGATACCGCTGTCGCCGCCGGTGATGATCGCCACTTTGCCTTGCAGCTTGTCGCTGGCGTGGTAATCCGCCCGCACGTATTCCGGCCGGGGAACCATTTCATGCTCGATACCCGGTTGGCGGTTCTGGTGTTGCGGCGGACGGGTCTGCGTTTCGGCTCCGGTTTTCATTGCGGGCTCCATCAAAATTGGACAACGAGTGTATTGAAAGAGGATAGCCAACGGCATGACCACGAGGTGTAGGAAACGACTGATTCCGCTGTCGGACAGCGGTGTTTTTGAAGGCTGTCAGCCGTGTGAGTGGCGCGTCAGCACCCAGCCATAAATGGCGAGGTTCATGACGACCACAATCGCGCCGAGCACGATCTGCACCGTAGGCGTCAGCCCGGCCGGATAAATCAATGGAAGAAGATAACGCGCGATGAAGTCGCCTTCATAAGGCGTTTCGCCTGCCAAGCGCTGGAAATGTTTTTCCAATGGCGTGAGCGGGCAGGGCAGGCTGAAAAACTCCGTCAATGCGCCCCAAAGCGCGGCGGGAATATGCAGCCAGGCAATATGCGGCCATTTCAATACCAGCAAACCGCCCAGCAGCACGAAAGCGATGAACGCAAAATGTGTCAGCAGAGCGAGGTCGGCCAGCAATCGATAAATGGTTTGTTCAGACGGCATGGCGCATCACATCAACCCAGAAGGTAAGCCGAATCGTTGCCCTTCTTCACCCATTCTTCATCGCTTTTGACATGCTTGTCGGTGCTGGCGGCGAGCTTGATGGAGAGTGCAATCGATTTTTCGATCAGGGCATCTTCGTTTTGGTTGTTTAAATCGCCTTTTTGTATGTAAGCGGCCAGCAAGGTGGCGGCCATGCTCGCGACGATGGTTTCGCTGTGCTGAAGATGCAGGAAGTGATCTTGGGACATTCATGGCTCCTTGTGTTTCGGAATAACGATACGAAGATTTCCAGATTACTCGCGAACTTATGCCCAGTGAAGATGCTGGCAAAGAAAAGGCCGGCATGTGCCGGCCTTGCTAGGTTTGGGATGGAGAGTTACCCGGTATAAGCGCGCTTCAATTCTTCAATGTCGAGCTTTTTCATTTGCAGCAACGCCGCCATGGTGCGATCGGATTTGGCCTTATCCTCATCCAGCAGCATCTCGATCAGCACGGTTGGCACCACCTGCCACGAAACACCGAATTTGTCCTTCAGCCAGCCGCACATCTGCGCTTCTATGGGGCCGCCTTGGGACAGTTTTTCCCAGTAAAAATCCACTTCATGCTGGCTCTCGCAATTGATCTGGAAAGAAATGGCTTCGCTGAATGTAAATGTCGGCCCGCCATTGAGCGCGGTGAACGATTGCCCCTCGAGTTCAAACTCTACCGTCATCACCGAGCCTGGCGGCCGGCCGTGGATTTCCTGCCCGACTTCGCTGTAGCGCGAAACGACGGTGATGCGCGAATTGGGGAAGATATCGCAATAGTACGCTGCTGCCGCTTCGGCTTGATTATCGAACCACAGGCAAGGGGTGATCTTGTGCAAGGTCGCCATGGAAATTCTCCTTATTCAGCTTGTCGCTTCCGGGCAGCCTTTAGCCGCGGCGGCCTGGATTTCCTCCAGGCTGGCATCGCGGACATGCGTGGCGATGGACCATTGATGCCCGAAAGGATCCTGCACGATGCCGTAGCGGTCGCCCCAGAACATATCGTCAAGCGGCATGCGTACCGTACAGCCGGCGGCGATGGCTTGCTGGAACTGTTGGTCGGCATCTTTCACATACAGATGCAATGTCACGCTGGTGCCTTTGCGTGCGTTGGGGCCGAGCGAACCCCAGTCCGGATATTCGTCCACCAGCATGAGCATGGAATCGCCGATCTGGATCATCCCATGCATCAACTTGCCGTCCGGCCCTTTCAGGCGGCCGTGCTCCTGCGCGTTGAAAGCCTTTTTGTAAAACTCGATGGCGTCTTCCGCGCCTGCGCAAACCAGGTGGGGCGTGATCGTATGCATCCCCGGCGGGATAGGATTGGGAGTGTTCATGACCATCATCTCCTTAATATTGAAGAGCCTGCTTCAGTGGCTTTACGCAGGCGCATGAAAAGATTAATGTGTACAGCGTCCACAAATGCTACAAAATGTGGACGCTGTACACAAGCACGTTGGACAAAGAAAATATGGAAAAAATCGCCAAGCGCAGTACTTATCGGCACGGGGATCTTCACCGCACCTTGCTGGAAGCGGCTATCGAGCTGGCCAGAAAGGGCGGCAAGGACGCCATCGTGCTGCGTGAAGTCACCCGGCAGGCGGGCGTTGCGCCCAATGCCGCCTATCGCCATTTCGAAGACCTGAATTCCCTGCTGCGCGCCGTTGCCATGGCTGCACAGGCGCGCCTGGCCGATGCCATGGAAAAGGAACTCGCTGCCCTGAAGCCCTCGCGCAACAAGGCCGAAGATGCTCGCGCCCGGCTGCGGGCGGTCGGCACCGGCTATCTTACCTTCGCACAGTCCGAACCGGGATTATTCAGGATGGCGTTTTCCGAACACGCCGACATGAGCAACGCCACCCATCCCGCCAGCACCGGCCACGGCGGGCTGACGCCTTTCCAGATACTGAGCGGCGCACTCGATGATCTGGTGGCTGCCGGAGAGCTCCCGGCGGAGCGAAGGGTAGCATCGGAGTTTTTTGCCTGGTCCGCGGTGCACGGGCTGGCGATGCTATTGATCGACGGCCCGATGCGCGGGTTGGGCCACGCGCAGGCCGAGGTGCTGGGGCAGCGGCTGATCGATATGGTGGAGCGGGGGCTTTAGCGCCGATACTATTTGATTCGGCCCAGCAATGTTTTCAATCCGTTCGTGTTGAGCCTGTCGAAACATGAATGGATTCAATGGCCTTCGACAAGCTCAGGCCGAACGGAGATTAGACTGTATCGGGCCGCATCAATAACTCTCGACGGATGCATCGTCGCGGAAATCAGGTTTCCTTTTCACCCACCCACTTTTTCACGACAGGCGGCCGATAATCCAGGAAGCGTTCCAGCAGTGCTTCAGGATCATCCTCCACCATCAGCATGCTGCGCACAGCCGGCCTGACGAACTGCTCCGCCACCGTGTGATCGAGAAACGCATGCAAAGGGTCGTAGTAGCCATGCACATTGAGCAGGCCGCACGGCTTGTGATGCAGCCCGAGTTGCGCCCATGTCCAGATTTCGAAAATTTCTTCCATGGTACCGATGCCCCCGGGCAGGGCGATGAACCCATCCGAAAGCTCGGCCATCAGCGTCTTGCGCTCATGCATGGACTGCGTGACATGCAGCTCGGTCAAGCCATGGTGCGCCACTTCCTTGCGTACCAGCGCTTCGGGAATTACCCCCACGGCCCGTCCGCCCAGATGCAGCACATGATCCGCCACTACACCCATCACACCCACGCTCGCCCCACCGTAAACCAGCCCAATGTCGCGGCCCACCAGCGATTCCGCCAGCGCTCGGGCCGCGCCCGCATAGATTTCAAGGCGTCCCGAGCTGGAGCCGCAATAAACACAAATGTTTTTGATTGGATGCATAAGTGTATGGCACCTGCCGGCACACAGCCTGACAGACGCAATGAGTTAACAATCGGATTTCAGTATGTTGCCTTTAACCACCATGACCAGCATGAGCACCGCACCGAGCAACACCGTGACCGACGCCAGCGCGAGCACGGGGTCGAGCTGCGTCACAGGCAGTATATTGCTAAAAAGCAAAAACAACCCGGCAAGCCAGGCAACTAGATGGCATCCTGCCGTTGTCGAGCATAACTGACGGTCAGCGCTTCCCATACATGCCCATCCGGCTCATTCCAGTATACGATCCGGCCCCCGTGCTCGGTATTGATCCGCATATCCACCGGGCCGTGCGGAGTGCTCCTGTACGCAATGCCGCGGCCCTTCAATCTTGCAACGATTCCATCGAACTCGGCCTCGCTTACCCGGAAGCAATAGTGCTGTATGGGAAAGTTGTCCGTCTGGTCGAAGTCGAAGGTGAGACCGTCGTTGATGTACACGGGGCAGAAAGGCCCCACGCCTGCCTCTGCCCAAGGCACGCCGAGGATGCTGGCCAGCAACTCCGCCGCCGCCTTGCTGTCACGGGCCGGGACTATCGTGTGGTCGAGTTGGATGCTCATCGTGGGCTCCTAGACAGCGGCACCATCAGGGACTATTACGCCTGCAGCGCATTATGAGCGCCGTCATCACAGATTTTCAACCAAGGCCGCCAACTGATCTGTGGCCTTGCCCCATCCCTCATGAAAACCCATATCCTCATGCGCCTTTCGATCTTCAGCGTTCCAGTGAAGAGCCCTGGCGGTATATTTTGTTTTACCCCCTTCGTCCTCAAAGGTAATGATGGCGGTCATAAACGGCTTGTCCGAAGGTATCCAGGCGCTGGTATATGCGTCGGTCATCACCAAACGCTGGTTCTTGACTACCTCCAGGTAAACGCCCCGATTCGGATACTCCTGCCCTTCGGGGCTGCACATAACAATCAGGTTCGTGCCACCAGGACGGACATCCAGCTCCGCCGATGCCACGGTCCACGGCTTGGGAGTGAACCACTGCTTGAGTAGATCCGGCTCCGTCCACGCCCGAAATACCTTTTCCGGTGCAGCATTGATGATGCGCACCAACGAAAGCTCATTTTTGCCAGCAGACTCATTCTGAATCATGAAACTCTCCTAGTTTAAGAGGCCCCAAATTGTGGCCTAACGTTTGACATGAGAGGCTACGTTCTCTCGATGGAAGGATTGGGCGTCACCGATTTGCGCAAACGTGGGATTCACACTCGAAGAAGACCACGAAAACCTCTGGCGGCGTAATAGGAGTCTGCGCCGTTGTGATATACAAAAACCTTGCCATAGCGCCTGTCGCAGAAGAGAGCACCTCCAAGTGCGCGGACGTCGGCCGGAGTGCTGATCCAACTGGAGGTCTTTGTATCGAACTCCCCGAACTCCTGTAGCGCGCGGTACTGCTCCTCGGTCAAGAGTTCAATACCGATCTTCGCTGCCAGTTCGTTTGCGCTGGTTTTTGGCTTGTTTTCCTTCCTGGAGGCGCGCGCTTTCGCGTCGTAGCAGGTACTCCTACGCCCGGCTGGACTTTCTTGCGAGCAGTCGCAGAAGACGAAGCCGCCAGCTTCATCAGCGTTGCCGATCACGTCCGGTTCGCCACCTGTGGCTTCCATCTCCCGAAGTGATCTAAGCGCAGCAGAATTGCCGATGAGCCTTGCGTGAACATGTGCCCAATCGATACCTTCGTGCCGATGACTATTCTTCTCGAATCGAATCGTCAGTACATGAAGCAAGCCTTCTCGTTCCTGTACGTTCATGGCCATTGTGGACTCCTAGAAATCTGCGGTGCTGGTGACGCCGAACGTTTGATATTAAGGGGCGTGCTTTAGCGCGTCCCCCTTGATGGAATATGAGGGACTTCCCCTGCTCGAAACGGCATCTAGGTGCCAAGATTGAGATTTCGCGTGATCAATCTGAAAGAGAGGGGAAGTCATGGAACATCATACGACGATAGGAATTGATCTGGCAAAAGAGGTGCTGGCGGTG
>DATHWW010000006.1:0-83194 GCA_035460165.1 Methylophilaceae bacterium
CATGCTTGGCGAGGCGGGCGGTAAAGTACGCTGATCGGACGGTGTGCCGCATAGTATTGGGCAGTAATTTCAAAGCAGCCAAGATGCGGCGTAAGAAAAATGATGCCGCGGTTATCGTGCCACGCTTCTTCCACATGTTCCCATCCGTGGCAGGCGCGCATCCACTTGAGGATTTTTCTCTGCGGACGCAACCAGATGGCCATAATTTCCAACGCACCCTTTCCAGATTCGGCCATGCTGCGGCGGGCAATGGATTTCAGCTCGGCCTCGTCGCGGGCGATACCGCTGGCAGCTATATTGGTGCGCGTGCGTCGAGCCATTCGTCCGGTGCCGAAGTACGACCAGCCGACGACGATACCAATGATATGTATCAGCGGCAAAGGCAGACGCGCGATGATACGCAGCAACCGGGTCAGCATGAATTCCTTTTTCAGTCAGAGTGTAATTTGCTATTCTAGCAACCTTTTCCCTCGTAATAATTGAGCGATATCGTAATGAGCGATTACCTGTTTACCTCCGAATCCGTGTCCGAAGGCCATCCCGACAAGGTGGCGGACCAGATTTCCGACTCCATTCTGGATGCGATCCTGGCACAGGATCCGACCGCGCGCGTGGCGGCCGAGACGCTGACCAATACCGGTCTGGTCGTGCTGGCGGGTGAGATTACTACCACCGCCAACGTCGATTACATCAAGGTCGCGCGCGACACCATCAAGCGCATTGGTTACGACAACACCGATTACGGTATCGACTACAAGGGCTGCGCGGTGCTGGTGGCCTACGATAAGCAGTCGCCCGATATCGCGCAAGGTGTGGATAAGGCGGAAGACGACCCTCTTGATCAAGGCGCCGGCGATCAGGGTTTGATGTTCGGCTATGCTTGTGACGAAACTCCGCAGTTGATGCCGCTGCCGATCTGGTTGGCGCACCGCTTGGTAGAGCGTCAATCACATTTGCGCAAGGACGGTCGCCTGCCATGGCTGCGCCCGGATGCCAAGTCGCAAGTCACCGTACGTTATATGGACGGCAAGCCGTTCGCCATTGACACCGTGGTGCTGTCAACCCAGCACGCGCCGGAAATGCATCTTGATGCGATCCGCGAGGCAGTTATCGAAGACATCATCAAGCCGATACTGCCCAAGGAGCTGATCAAGGGCGAAATCAAGTACCTGGTCAACCCGACCGGTCGCTTCGTCATTGGCGGCCCGCAAGGCGATTGCGGCTTGACCGGACGCAAGATCATCGTCGACACCTACGGCGGTTCCAGCCCCCACGGTGGCGGCGCTTTCTCCGGCAAGGATCCGTCCAAGGTTGATCGTTCCGCGGCTTACGCAGGACGTTATGTAGCCAAGAACATCGTTGCTGCCGGTTTAGCTTCACGCTGCTCGGTGCAGATTTCCTATGCCATCGGCGTTGCGCGTCCGACCAGCGTAATGGTAGAAACTTACGGCACGGGCAAGGTAAGCAACGAAATGCTGACTGAGCTAGTGCTGAAGCATTTTGATCTGCGTCCCAAGGGCATCGTCAAGATGCTCGACCTGTTGCGTCCGATCTATGCCAAGACGGCTGCTTACGGTCACTTTGGCCGCGACGAACCAGAATTTACCTGGGAGAGTGTCGATAAGGCAGCCACGCTTCGGGCGGATGCAGGAATCTAAGCTCAAACTGCAATATCTGGTTGTCATTCTGAAAAGGCTGATGTCGATGATTCGATGTCAGCCTTTTTGGTTTTTGGCTCTCAAATTGGCTTGGCAGGATAATTTCCGCTTCGTCGCAGACCTGGCTGTGTAATTCATCCGCACTTCTGCCCATGCTATATTGAGACGCATCTTGACTTCATGTTCTTTAAGTGACGAGACCGGCAGGCTGTAGCTCAAAGTCGGCGCAAGAAGTATCAATCCTGGGGTAGGTCATGTTGAAAAAAATTTCAGTCGAGCATTTGCGCGTAGGCATGCATTTGCACGCCTTTTGCGGCTCATGGATGGACCATCCTTTTTGGCGTACGCAATTCATTATCGAAGACCCCAATGACATCCAGCTTGTTCTCGCCAGCAGCGTTCGCGAGGTCTGGATCAATACCGATGAGGGTCTGGACGTCGAACATGCTCAGCCGGCGGAAGAGGCTGATGCGAAAGTCGCCGAAGCCCTTGCTAATGGGAAAGTCTCCGACGAAGTGGTCGAGCGTGTCAGTATCCAGAATGAAATGGATCGGGCCGGTAAAATCGTTGCCAAGGCTAAGCAAGCGGTTACTTCCATGTTTCAGGAGGTCCGCATGGGCAGGGCGCTGGATGCTCAGGATGCGCTTCCGCTCGTCGAAGAAATTTCAAATTCCGTGATGCGCAATCCGGGCGCTCTGATCAGTATTGCGCGGCTCAAGAACAAGGACGAATACACCTACATGCATTCAGTAGCGGTCTGCGCGTTGATGGTATCGCTGGCGCGTCAGCTCGGAATGGACGAGGAGACTACGCGCAAGGCTGGCCTGGCCGGCTTGCTGCATGATGTGGGCAAGATGGCAATCCCGGACGAGATTCTCAACAAGCCGGGAAAATTGACTGACGAGGAATTCAATGTTGTCCGAAACCATCCTGTCGCCGGGTACGATATTCTGCTCGAAAGCAAAGGGATGGACACGATGGTGCTCGATGTCTGCAGGCACCATCATGAAAAAGTCGACGGTGGTGGCTATCCTGATAATTTTAAGGGCGATCACTTGAGCATGTACGCCAAAATGGGGGCGGTATGCGACGTCTACGATGCCATTACTTCCAACCGGCCTTACAAGGAGGGATGGTGCCCTGCCGAGTCGTTGCGCAGGATGGCCGAATGGTGCAAGTATGGTCAATTCGACTCGCGGGTTTTCCAGGCGTTCGTCAAAAGCGTTGGAATCTACCCCATCGGGACATTGGTGCGTCTGGAGTCGGGAAAGCTGGGCGTAGTCATTGATCAGAACGAAAAATCGCTGCTGGCACCAAAGGTTAAAGTGTTTTATTCCATCAAGTCAGGCACGCGATTGAAACCCCAGGTCCTGGATATGTCGCTGGCTATGACACGGGACAGGATCGTCAGTCATGAAGAGTCCGGCGAGTGGGATATCCCCGACCTCCACGAATTGTGGAGCGGCTGGACGCTGCCTGCCTGATGGACTTAACCGTCACGATTGCAAAAAGCCGAATCGGCTTTATAATTGCGAGCTTACCGAGGAGCGCTGCGACGGAATTCTCCGCCAGGCTCGGTTTCGATGAACTGCGCTTACCTTAACCGTGCCGGGCACGGGAATGGGTGAGCAGTCTCCCCCCCTCTTCCCCCCGGCCACACATTTCAGGAATTGATGATATGAATACTGTGGCTGACTTCAAAGATTACGTTGTTGCCGACATGAGTCTTGCCGCTTGGGGCCGCAAGGAAATCGCGATTGCCGAAACGGAAATGCCCGGTCTGATGGCGATCCGCGAGGAGTACGCTCAGGCCCAGCCGCTCAAGGGTGCACGCATCACTGGTTCGCTGCACATGACGATCCAGACCGCCGTGCTGATCGAAACGCTGAAGGATCTTGGCGCCGAAGTGCGCTGGGCGTCCTGCAACATTTACTCGACGCAAGACCACGCAGCAGCGGCAATCGCCGCCGGCGGCACCCCGGTGTTCGCGGTCAAGGGCGAAACGCTGGACGAGTATTGGGATTACACTCATCGCATCTTCGAATGGGCGGATGGCCAGGATGGAGAGAAAAAATTCTCCAACATGATCCTCGACGACGGCGGCGATGCGACGCTGTTGCTGCACTTGGGCGCGCGCGCCGAGCAGGATGCCTCCCTCCTGAGCAATCCGGGCAGCGAAGAAGAAATTTGTTTGTTCAACGCGATCAAGGCCAAGCTGGCGACCGACAAAACCTGGTACTCCACCCGTCTGGCACAGATCAAGGGCGTGACCGAGGAAACCACTACCGGCGTGCACCGCCTGTACCAGATGCACGAGCGCGGCGAACTGAAGTTCCCCGGCATCAACGTCAACGATTCCGTTACCAAGTCCAAGTTCGACAACCTTTACGGCTGTCGTGAATCGCTGGTCGACGGCATCAAGCGCGCGACTGACGTGATGGTGGCGGGCAAAATCGCCGTCGTGGCCGGATACGGCGACGTGGGCAAGGGTTCCGCGCAGGCGCTGCGCGCATTGTCAGCACAAGTGTGGGTGACCGAGGTCGACCCGATCTGCGCGCTGCAAGCCGCGATGGAAGGCTACCGCGTGGTGACCATGGACTATGCCTGCGAACACGGCGACATTTTCGTCACCGCGACCGGCAACTACCACGTGATCACGCACGAGCATATGAAGAAGATGAAGGATCAGGCCATCGTCTGTAATATCGGTCACTTCGACAACGAAATCGACGTCGCTTCCCTTTCCGAATATGGATGGGACGAGATCAAGCCGCAAGTCGATCACGTCATCTTCCCGGACGGCAAGCGCATCATCCTGCTGGCCAAGGGCCGTCTGGTGAACCTGGGTTGCGGTACCGGCCACCCCAGCTATGTGATGAGTTCGTCTTTCGCCAACCAGACCATTGCGCAGATCGAACTGTATACCAACACCGCGAAATATCCGGTGGGTGTCTACACGTTGCCCAAGCATCTGGACGAGAAGGTTGCGCGTCTGCAACTGAAGAAGCTCAATGCGCAGTTGACGGTGCTGTCCGATGAGCAGGCTGCATACATCGGCGTGTCCAAGGCGGGTCCGTACAAGCCTGAGCACTACCGTTATTAAGATACTCAACAGCCCGGAGTGTCGGGCATGCTATAGGAGGAGGAAGCAATGAAACTGATCGTTGTCTGGTTACTCAATGCGTTGGCGCTGCTGGCTGTTGCTTATCTGATGCCGTCCATTCATGTGTCCGGGTTTACCGGGGCATTGATCGCTGCGGCGGTCATCGGCCTGGTCAATATGCTGATCCGGCCGGTGCTGGTGCTGCTCACTTTGCCAGTGACGGTAGTGACGCTCGGCTTGTTCATCCTTGTCATCAACGGGTTGCTGTTCTTTTTTGTGGGCACAATCCTGCAAGGATTCCAGGTCGCGAGCCTCTGGTCCGGCATTCTTGGGGCACTGCTCTATAGCTTGATCTCGTGGGTGCTGGCTACACTGGTGCTGGGCGGCAAAGATTAATAATTGAAAATGAATAATACGCCTGTGATCAGTTTCGAATTTTTCCCGCCCAAGACGGCGGAGGGCATGGCCAAGCTGCACGCTGCGCGTGAGCAGCTTGCACAGCTGCAGCCCAAGTTTTTCTCGGTGACGTTTGGCGCCGGTGGCTCGACGCGGGATCGTACGTTGGAAACGGTGCTGGAAATCCAGGCGCATGGTACAGAGGCGGCCCCGCATCTGTCATGCATCTCTTCCACGCGAGACGAAATACGTACCATCCTGGCGCAATACCGTGAGCATGGCATTCGCCATCTGGTGGCGTTGCGTGGAGATCATCCGTCCGGTGAAGTGGCAGCTAGCGATTTCCATTATGCCAATGAACTGGTGGAATTTATCCGGCAGGAAAGCGGGGACTGGTTCGAGATAGAGGTTGCGGCCTATCCGGAATTTCATCCTGAGGCGCCGTCTGCAAAAGCCGACCTTGCTTCCTTCAAGCGTAAAGTAGATGCTGGCGCAAATGCCGCGATAACTCAGTATTTCTACAACACCGATGCCTATTTCCAGTTCATGGACGAGTGCGAGGCCATGGGTATCGCAGTTCCTGTCGTTCCCGGCGTCATGCCGATCTACAACTTTGCGCAGTTGTCGCGCTTCTCGGCGGTATGCGGTGCAGAAATCCCACGGTGGCTAAGGCTGCGCCTGCAGGATTATGGCGATGATCTTCCGTCTCTTCGCGCATTCGGACTGGATGTGGTGACGGAGTTATGTGATCGTCTTTTGCAGGGTGGAGCCCCGGGGTTACATTTCTATACCCTCAACCAGGCAGGCACAATCTCGACGATCTGTCAGCGGTTGGGTATGTAACCCGACCGCTGATGCGTCTGGAGAGTTAGCTGCCGCGGATCGAAACGGCCGTCTCGACCTCTTGCGCGCCGAGACGCTGTAATTTGCATTGCATGCGTTGTTTGCCTTAATGCAAAGTGGGGCGAGTATCGCTAAAGAGTGCATCCTCGACGAAAAGGTAATCTCCGGCCTTGCCCTGGGTCCAGAGCGCCATCAACACTATCCACTTTGTTTCTTCAAGCGAAATTGCCTCCGGCAGCGCCATGGCGCGGTCGATGACCAGTTCGCGCTGCGCCGGATTCAGCACGCCGGCTTGCTCCAGGAACATCAGGAAACCTAGGCTGTCGCTGCTGATTTTCTTGGTTTCAATCTCGCTGTATATGCGCAGAACCCCGCTGCTGGCGATATTCGCCTGCTGCGACATTGCTTCAAGGGCATCGAACCAGTCGAAGGCGCCGTTGATGTCGGCATCTTCAAATCCGGCGGCGGATAATTCTTTTGCGAGTGTATGTTGATCGGGATGGATATTGGCTTCGAAATAATTCTCGAACAGGTAGACGAGGACTTCAAACATTCAGGCTCCTCATACAGGTAAAAATTAAGCGAGGCGCTGGTAACGTCCTCCCGGAAGGGTTGCGACTCTGCCTTCCAGTTCCAGCACTAGCAGCATGCTGGAAAGGGATTCGCTCGTCAAGCCGCTGCGCTCGATTAATCCATCCATGGTAATCGGGTCGTAACCCATTTTTTCCAGCAATGGATACTCGGTATTCCCGAGTTCGTTGCCCTTGGCCGTTTCCGGAAAGGGCGCGCCGCCTAACTCCTCCAGAATGTCATGGATGCTGTCGACCAGCTTGGCCCCTTGCTTGATGAGCTGATGGCAGCCTTTGGCGACAGGGGAGTGGATAGAGCCCGGTATGGCGAAAACTTCACGGCCTTGTTCTGCAGCCAGCCTCGCCGTGATAAGCGAACCGCTTTGCAGGTTGGCTTCGACGACCAGGCAACCGCGAGACAAGCCGCTGATAAGGCGATTCCTGCGAGGGAAATTTTGCGCCATCGAAGGTGTTCCGAGCGGAAACTCCGAAATGATGATGCCGTTCTCGGCAATGTCGTGTGCCAATTGACGATGCCTGGCAGGGTAGACGATGTCGAGGCCGGTTCCGACGGCGGCGATCGTGCTGCCTCGTCCTTTCAGGGCTCCTCGATGCGCGGCTCCGTCGATTCCCAGCGCCATGCCGCTGACTATGCAGTATCCGCTATCGCTTAATGCCTGTGCGAATGCCTCGGCAGTTTTTTCACCTTGAGGTGTGGAGTTTCTGCTGCCTACGATAGCAATAGAGGACTGGTTAAGTAGCTCTAGGCGACCTTTGCAATAAAGTAGCGGCGGAGGATCGGGGATTTCAAGCAGCGCAAGCGGATACTGTGCGTCGCCAAGCGTGATCAGGGAATTGCCGGTGCTCTCCAGCCACGTCAGTGTCTTGTCGATGTCATCCGGGTTCGGCCCATCCGAGATTTGCTGGGCGACCTCGTCTTTCACGATCTTGCACAATTCGGCGCGTGGCGCTGAATAAATATTTTCAGGAGTGCCGAAATGGCTTAAAAGCGCGCGGTAGGATTGGCTGCCCAATCCATCGATCAGGCTCAGGCCAATCCACAGCGACGCCTCTTCGGGCGTTATGCTGTCCGGGTTTTCCAATGTTAAGGCGTGGCTACGATATCTGGCGCATGTATCTGGCGTTCAGATTGCATAACAAGACCGTATGAAACGCGTTCAAAGGTGCGGAAGATCATCAGCAATCCGACGCGTTCGTCGGGAAGCTTGATTTCCGCAGGGTCCGGCTTGCCATCCGTGCGCCGGGTGCCAACGCGAGTCTGCACTCGGCCTTCTTCGTCACGTTTGAGGCTGCCGTCATCGTTGCGCTCCAGGTTGACGTAGCCTTCGCTCTTGACGTCGTCGTCCTTGCTCTTGGACGGGGGCAGGGATGCGCCTTCGCGATAGATCGCCAGGACATGGCCTACTTCGAGGCCGTCCGCTGCGCCGCGATTGATGGCGACGATAGAGTTTCGGCCTACGTCCGAAGCGCCTTCGTAGGTGGAAACTATGCGCCCGCGAATTTCCTCGTCAGGGGCATGGGGGACAAAGGTTTCCAGCGCAGCATCGGGGGGGGTGATGAGGCGGTCGTCTAGTGCGACATCCTGCTTGATGCGCCGGATTTCCACGGTGGCAGGCTCGCCGTATTTGACCGTGCGCGCATCGCCCAGATAAATTGTTTCCACGCCCAGCTCTTCCTTGCTGTCCGGGTCGATCAATGGTTTACCGGCACGGAAGATCTGCCAATCGATGCCGTCGCCGTCTGTCACCTTGTCCGCGTAGACTTTCATGCCCGGTGCCAGCAATAGCCTGCCATCTTCTGCGCCGACTATCTTGGGAGTACCTTCAAGCTCATCCTTGGCGATGATCAGCGGCTGACTTAGGAAGGGGGCGATGACACTGGGGGCAATCGTGGGAATGGCTTGTTTGTCGAGCGGCTCAATGCGTGTGCCGGGTTCCAGCTTGACCGTGCCGCGTAGCAGTCGCAGTTGTGGAGTGGCACCGCTAAGGTCGAGCACTACAACGTCGCCAGGATAAATGAGGTGCGGATTGCGGATTTGCTCGCGATTCATTTTCCACACTTGCGGCCAGAGCCAAGGGTCTTTCAGGAAGCGCGCTGAAATATCCCACAAGGTATCGCCCTTGACCACGACGTAGCGATCCGGATGATTCTCCCTGAGCTGTATGACGTCCGCCCATGCCGCCGAAGCGAGGCACCAAAGCAAGAGCGGCGTTATAATGTATTTTTTCATGTTGACCCCGGCCAATGAAGAGCGAAATGCAATTCTTGAAGTTGGTTTAAATTCTGCATGTAATTCATTAGACAATCAAGCTTTTATGGCAATTTTGAACATCTTGCATTATCCCGATGAACGCCTGCATACGGTAGCCCGGCCGGTTGTGGAAGTCGACAACAGGATACGTCGGCTGATCGACGATATGGCCGACACCATGTATGCCGCGCCGGGTATCGGCTTGGCCGCGACTCAGGTCGACGTGCATGAGCAGGTGATCGTGATCGATATTTCCGAGGATAGAAAAGAATTGCGGGCCTTTATCAATCCTCGCATTGTGACCAGTTGCGGAACCCAGGATTACGAAGAGGGCTGCTTGTCCGTGCCCGGCATCTACGAGACTGTGCGCCGTGCCGAAAAGGTGACAGTCGAAGCGCTGGATCGTAATGGCCAGAAATTCACGCTGGAGGCGGACGGCTTGCTGGCCGTGTGTATTCAGCATGAAATAGATCACCTCAAAGGCAAGGTATTCGTTGAATACCTGTCGCAGCTCAAGCAGGGCCGCATCAAGAACAAACTTAAAAAGCGCTTGCGCGAAACCATGTAGCCGCAGTTTTGCATTCGCCGAATACGGCGTTGCCATGCTGATCGTATTGAATTACTGTCTGTGTTCCTCCGCCTTCTCTTCGGGCGAATGCAAGACCGCAATCGCTTCGGAGAAAAAATGAAAATCATCTTTGCCGGAACGCCTGAGTTTGCGGTGCCCGCATTGGCGGCGTTGATCGCGGCCGGACACGAAATCGTACTGGTGCTGACACAGCCGGACCGGCCGGCCGGCCGGGGAATGAAATTGAAAGCCAGCCCCGTCAAGGCACTTGCTCAACAGCACGGCCTTGCGGTCTATCAGCCCGAAACGCTCAAAACCCCTGAAAGCCAGGCGCCCGTCGCCGCCGCCGAAGCGGATGTGATGATCGTTGCCGCATACGGGCTGATCCTGCCGCAAGCGGTGCTCGACATGCCGCGTCAAGGCTGCCTCAATATCCATGCGTCGCTGTTGCCTCGCTGGCGCGGTGCGGCACCTATCCAGCGCGCGATTCTTGCCGGCGATGCGGAAACCGGCGTGACCATCATGGAGGTCGTGCTGGCGCTGGATGCCGGTGCGATGCTGAAAAAAGGTGTGGTGCCGATCACCGAGCATGACACTGCACAAAGCTTGCACGATGCGCTCGCGGACATGGGCGGGCGGTTGATGGTCGAAACCCTGGCGGAGCTGGATACGATACAGGCCCAACCGCAGGATGAAGCGCTGGTGACGTACGCCGAAAAACTGCGCAAGGATGAGGCGCCGCTGGATTGGCACGGCAATGCGGACGATCTGGCGCGGCAGGTGCGTGCGTTCAACCCCTTTCCGGTAGCGCAGGCGACGTTCCAGGGAGAAGCCTGGCGCATCTGGATGGCTTATGCCGTGCCTGATGTGTCAGGAACTCCCGGAAAAGTTCTCGACACCTCAAACGGCCTGCTGGTTGCCTGCGCCAAAGGGGCGTTGCGCATCACCGAGGTGCAGAAGCCTGGCGGAAAACGTCTGTCGGCACGGGATTTTCTTGCGGGCAGTCAACTCAAGCCCGGCGACCGGTTCGCCGCTTGAATTTTTGGCGATGGCCGCCATCTAATCGGCGTCGATATTGAAGAGGTAAGAAACATTATGTTGGGCAACTGGTTGAAAACCTCGATCCTGATGGCGGGTATTGTGGTGCTGTTCGGCATGGTCGGCGCCGCGCTGGGCGGTGCGGGCGGCATGCTGATCGCACTGGCGATCGCCGGGGCGATGAATGTGTACGCCTACTGGTTTTCCGACAAGGCGGTGCTGCGCATGTACAACGCGCGCGAAGTCGATGCGCAAAGCGCGCCCAAATACTACGGCATGATCAAGGAGCTGGCAGCCAATGCCGGCTTGCCGATGCCGCGCGTTTACATCATCGACGAAGCGCAGCCGAATGCGTTCGCCACCGGCCGCAATCCCGAGAATGCCGCGGTTGCGGCGACTACCGGCATCATGCAGATTCTTTCCGAGCGCGAACTGCGCGGCGTGATGGCGCATGAACTGGCGCATGTGAAGCATCGCGACACCTTGATTTCGACGATATCTGCGACCATCGCCGGCGCGATTTCCTCGATTGCCCAATTCGGCATGCTTTTTTCAGGCGGGCATAACGATCGCGAAGGCGGCGTGCATCCTGCCGTGGCGATTCTCGTCATGATCCTGGCGCCGATTGCTGCGATGTTGATCCAGATGGCGATTTCGCGCTCGCGTGAATTCGAGGCCGATCGCGGCGGTGCGGAAATCAGCGGCGATCCCGGCGCGTTGGCTTCCGCCTTGCAAAAAATCCATAACTACGCGCATCGCGTCCCGCTGGAAACTGCCGAACAACACCCGGAGACGGCACAGATGATGATCATCAATCCATTATCCGCCGAAGGCATCAAAGGCCTCTTCAGCACCCATCCGCAAACCGAGGAACGGGTTGCGCGACTGATGGCCATGGCCGTCTGACGCCGGCAGCCGCTTTTGGATACAAGTCAGCAACTCGCAGCTCAGGCCATCGGCCAGGTTCTGGGCGGGCGCAACCTCACGCAGGCGCTGGAAAATCTCTGGCGCCTCCATCCGCAACTGACGCCTCAGCAGCGTGCCATCACGCAAGACTTGAGCTATGGCGTTTTGCGGCATTACGGCCAGCTTCAGGCGGTGCTCGAACAATTGCTGGAACGCCGCCTGGAAGACGAGTCAGTGCGCTGCCTTCTGCTGGCGGCCTTGTATCAGTTGGAGCACGGCAAGGCTTCCGAGTATGCGGTGGTCGATCACGCGGTCAAGGCTGCGGTGAAAATGAAAAAAGCCTGGGCAAAAGGGCTGGTGAATGCCGTACTGCGCAATTTCCTGCGCCGCCGCGAAGCGCTGCTTGTGGCCATTACCGACAATGAGGTTGCCCGCTATTCCTACCCGCAATGGTGGATAGAGAAACTGAAGCAGGACTATCCCGCCGAATGGACGGCCATTCTTGAAGCGGGCAATCGTCATCCTCCGCTTACCTTGCGCGTCAATCGTCGCCGCGTTTCCGGCGCGGAATATCTGCATAAGCTGGAAGACCTGGCGATAGGTGCGCACCCTTTGGGGGCGAGCGCCATCATGCTCGACCAGCCGGTGCCGGTGGAAAAATTGCCCGGCTTCCTGGAGGGCGACGTGTCGGTCCAGGATTACGGTGCCCAGTTTGCGGCCTCATTGCTGGATGTGCATGACGGCATGCGCGTGCTGGATGCCTGTTGCGCGCCGGGCGGCAAGACCGGCCACGTACTGGAAACGGCCGCTGTCGCGATGACCGCGGTGGACAGCGACGAAATTCGACTGGCCCGCACCCGCAGCAATCTCGACCGGCTCGGATTATCTGCAAAACTGGTAAAAGGCGATTCCGGCAACCCCGGCACTTGGTGGGACGGCCAGCCATTCGACCGTATCCTGGCCGATGTACCTTGCAGTGCGTCCGGCATTGTCCGGCGGCATGTGGATATCAAATGGCTGCGCCGCGAAGCAGATCTGAACAGCTTTACGGCCCAGCAGGCGCAGATATTGCGCGGTTTGTGGCATACCCTGGCAAACGGTGGTAAATTGCTGTACGTGACCTGCTCAATATTTATCGAAGAAAATCAACGACAAATCGATGCGTTCCTGGCCGAGCAGGCGGACGCTCGACAACTCCCGCTTGCCGGGTTGAGGGACGGCCAATTGCTGCCTAGTGCTGACCATGACGGATTCTTTTACGCGCTTCTTCAAAAAATTTAGCCGGTTCGGGCTCGGGTTGATTTGCTGCCTCGTTTTCAATGCGGCGGCCGAAGGCATACAGGTCAAAAACGCGGAGCTGGTGCCGGTTGATACTGCCTATCAACTCGATGCCGATTTCGATATCGACTTTTCCCCGGAGGTGGAGGCCGCGCTTAACAAAGGCGTCCCGCTGACTTTCCTGATCGAATTCCAACTGGTTTCGCCACGGCAATACTGGTTCGACGACGAAATCACTACCAAAAGCCAAGTTATCCTGCTCAGCTATCACGCACTCTCCCGTCAGTACTTGATCAATATAGACCAGCACCAGAAATCCTTTACCACCTTGCAGGAAGTCCGGGACGAGCTTTCGCGGTTGCGCGACTGGACGGTGCTGGACAAGTCGGAAATCGTCAAGGGCGAGAGCTACCAGGCCGTGCTGCGCTTCCGGCTGGATCATTCCCGCCTGCCGAAAGCCTTGCAAGTCGAGGCGCTCAGTTCGGAGAAATGGACATTGGTGTCGGAGCGCTATCGCTGGATCCCAAATTTTCAACATCCATGATCGATAGCGGTTTAGTCGGGTTGCCATGAAGTACATCGTCTTCATTTCCGCGGTGCTGGGCGCAGTGCTGCTTTATCTGCTCTCCCACGCCAGCGCGAACACGGCCTTGTCCGGGCAGAACTACACGCTGCTGCTGGTGCTTAACATCGCTCTCGCGGTGTTTTTCATCATCCTGATCGGCTTGCAGTTGTGGAAGCTGTATCGGCAGATGCGCAGCCAGGTGATCGGCAGCCGGCTTACGCTGCGATTGCTGGGCATGTTTGCCTTGATGGCCTTGATTCCCGGGATGATCGTTTATGCCGTTTCGGTCAATTTCCTGACCCGTTCCATCGAGTCGTGGTTCAACGTCAAGGTCGAGGCGGCCCTGGATGGCGGTTTGCGCCTGGGGCAGAGCGCGCTCGACATCCTGCTGGCAGATCTGGAGGAGAAGGGCGAGAACATGGCGATATCGCTGGCCTTCCAGCCCAATACTTCGCATCTTTCGATGCTGAACGATCTGCGCGAGCGCAGCGGCGTGCAGGATGCGGTACTGTTGACGTTGCAAGGCCGCATTCTTGCTTTCTCCAGCGCCGACGCCTCAAGTTTCCTGCCCGATCTGCCCACCATCCCCCAGCTGCGACAAGCTCGCCAGCGTATCTATGGCAGGATCGAGCCGATTCCGGACAAGGGGTTGTATCTGCGCGTGCTGGCTCCGGTCAATACGGCAGATATCCACGGTGAAACCCGGATACTGCAATTGCTCCAGCCGGTTCCGAAGTCGCTGTCACAGACGGCCGAGTCGGTGCAGGCGGTCTATCAGGACTACCAGGAGCTATCCTATACGCGCACGGCCCTCAAGGAGGTGTTTGCGCTCACTCTCACGCTGGTCCTCATGCTGGCGATGTTATCTGCGCTGGCGTTTGCATTCGTGCTGAGCCGTCGCCTGTCGGCTCCGTTAGGCGTGCTGGCAGAAGGAACCCGCGCGATTGCCAGCGGCGATTACGGGAAAATGCTGCCGGCGCATGGCAAAGACGAACTGGGGGTTCTGGTTCAATCCTTCAACAGTATGACGCGGCAACTCTCCGAAGCCACGCAGGCGGCGGAGCGCAACCGGGCACGCGTCGAGGCGGCGCGCGGCCATCTGGAAACCATCCTGTCGCATCTTTCCTCCGGCGTCATTGCATTCGACGACCGGTTTCGTATGCGGACTTTCAACCCCTCGGCAAATCACATCCTCGGCGTCGATCTCGGGCCGATCGCGGGTCAGTCGCTTGAGCTGCTGGCACAGTCGTCCACCATGGCTACGTTGGTCCGGACGATTTTGACGCATTTCACCGACGAAAAAACCGGCGAGTGGCAGCAACAGATCGAGTTTGAAGGCGCAAAAGGCAAACAGGTGCTGCTGGTGCGCGGGACGCGGCTTCCCAAAGGCTCCGAAAGCGGTTACGTCGTCGTGTTCGACGATGTCACGACCTTATTGCAGGCGCAGCGCGATGCGGCGTGGGGGGAAGTAGCGCGCCGCCTGGCGCATGAAATCAAGAACCCTCTGACGCCGATCATGCTGTCGGCGGAACGGCTGGAGCACAAGCTCAGCGACAAGCTGGAAGGCGCCGATGCCGAAATGCTGCGGCGCGCGACGCAAACCATTGTCGGCCAGGTATCCGCAATGAAAAGCATGGTGGATGAGTTCAGCGAATATGCGCGTTCACCGGCACTCAATCTGTCATTGCTGGACTTCAACGCGCTTGTGCGCGACGTTCTGGCATTGTATGAATCGCATGGCATCCAGATTCATCTCGAGCTCGACGAGAAAATATCGCCCATCTATGGCGATGCGACCATGCTGCGGCAGGTACTGCACAACTTGCTGAAAAATGCGCAGGATGTGCTGGAAGGGAGGCCGAAGCCTCTGATCCATGTGAAAATAAAGCCTGAAAATGGTATGGTAAGGCTTGAAATTTCCGATAACGGCCCCGGCTTTCCGCCGGATTGGATCGCACGCGCTTTCGAACCCTACGTTACCACCAAGCGCCAAGGCACCGGCCTGGGCTTGGCCATTGTGAAAAAAATCGTGGAAGAGCATAAGGGAGTCATCAAGATCGAAAATCAACCGCAGGGCGGAGCCAGCGTTTCGTTGCTCCTGCCGATGAAGGAGGCAGCATGACTGCGCGCCAGGTTCTGGTTGTGGACGACGAAGTCGGCATCCGCGAGCTGTTGAGCGAAATCCTCAGCGACGAAGGCTATCACGTCAAACTTGCGGAAAACGCCGCGCAGGCACGCGACTCCCGCCAGCAGGAGCGGCCCGATCTGGTATTGCTCGATATCTGGATGCCGGATTGTGACGGCATCAGCCTGCTCAAGGAGTGGGGAAACGGCGGATTGCTGACGATGCCGGTGGTGATGATGTCCGGTCACGGTACGATCGATACTGCCGTCGAGGCAACGCGCATCGGCGCTTTCGATTTCCTTGAAAAACCCATCGCTTTGCAAAAGTTGCTCAAGACGGTGAACGCGGCCCTGAAACATGCGGAGCATCAGCCGCGCAGCGGCATGAACCTGCTGAGCCTGGGCAAGAGTCCGGCAATCGTCGATCTGCGGACGCGCCTGGAACAACTGGATGGACTTAAGGTACCGCTGCTGCTGATCGGCGCGCGCGGTTGCGGCGCCGAATTGTGCGCAAGATTCCTGCATCGGTCCGAAACGCCATGGCTGGAACTGACGCAAGCGGAAAAGCTGGCCAGTGCGCCGCTTGAACTGCTGGAGCAGACACGCGAAGGCTTGATTTACATCCCGGAAGTGGCCGATCTCGGCAAGACCGAGCAAAAGGGATTGCTGTTGCTGCTCGGCCGCGCGGACAAGTACGGTGTGCGTGTCGTGTGCGCCACCACCCGGGTGCTACCGCAGCTGGTGCAGGCCGGGCAGTTCGATGAGTCTCTGCTGCACGCACTTTCTTCCGCCAGCCTGAATATCCCGACGCTGGCCGAACATCGCGAGGACATTCCGGATCTCGTCAAGGCGATGACGACTTTTCTGGCTGAAAATGGCGAAGTCCAGTATCGCGAGTTCGATGTGGCTGCACTGAATGCCATGCGCAACGCCGAATGGCCGGGAAACCTCGCTCAATTGAAAGTCGCTGTGAAAAACCTGATGCTGACCAGCATCGGGGAGAAAATCACGCTCGAAGACGCTGTCCGCGTGCTGGAGCAGTTTGCCGTGCCCGAACCCGCCGTCTCCGCCGCTACCCAGTTACCGCTGGACTTGAACATGTCCCTGCGCGACGCGCGCGATGCATTCGAGCGCATTTATTTCGAGCATCACATCGCCAAGGCCGGTGGCAACATGAGTCGCGTGGCGGAAGCGGTTGAGCTGGAGCGGACCCACCTCTACCGCAAGCTGAAACAGTTGAATATCCGCACGAAGCAATAATCGATTTTGCAGATTATCCGGCTTGTCATGATTTGAAAGCCGTTACGAAGGGTTCATTGCCATCCCCCGCCGCTCCGGCCAAGAAATAAAGCTGTAACGAGCCCGGCGTTTGTATCAAGCCGGTTGGAGGCGAGGAAACTCGCCTCTTTTTCGTCTGCGGATCAGGCGGCTGCCGGGACGGCAAGCTCGGTAATGACGGGCGCGTGATCGGAAGGCCGCTCCAGTTTGCGCGGCCCTTTGTCGATCCAGCAAGCAGTGCAGTTGCCGACCAGCGCCGGCGATAGCAGAATATGATCGATGCGTAATCCGAGATTGCGGCGGAATGCTGCCATGCGGTAATCCCACCACGAGTAGATGCATTCCTGCTCTTCAAAGAGGCAGAATGCATCGGTCAGTCCCAGGCTGATCAACTCCTTGAAGGCGGCTCTCTCGGCCGGGCTGACCAGTACTTGCCCTACCCATGCAGCTGGGTCGTGCACGTCGCGATCTTCCGGCGCGATGTTGTAGTCGCCGAGCAAGGCCAGTTTCGGATGACGCTGCATTTCCTCACGCAACCAGCTAGTCAAAGCCACCAGCCAACCCAGTTTGTACTGGTATTTGTCCGATTCCAGGCTTTGTCCGTTGGGCATATAGGCGCACACGATGCGGATATCGTTAACGGTCGCGGCAATCAACCGCTTTTGCTCGTCGGCGAAAGCGGGGATATTGATGGTGACATCGCTTAAGGGGTGTTTGCTGAGGATGGCGACCCCGTTATAGGTCTTCTGCCCCGCGTGGGCGGCGTGATAACCCACCGCGGTAAATGCATCGAACGGAAACTTGGCATCTTCAAGCTTGGTTTCCTGCAGGCACAGCACATCCGGCTGATTGGCGGCAAGCCAGTCCAGCACATGCTGCAGACGCACGTTAAGTGAGTTGACGTTCCAGGTAGCTATCTTCATTACGCCGTTTCAGTCATGCCATTGTGGCGCAGCAATGCATCGATGGTCGGTTCTCTGCCGCGGAAAGCGATAAAGGACTCCAGCGCCGGACGCACACCGCCTTGGGCAAGGATTTCGCTCCAGAATCGGTGACCGGTTTCTTCGCTCAATACCCCGTTTTCCTCGAACAGACTGTAGGCGTCAGCGGAAAGCACTTCCGCCCATTTGTAGCTGTAATAACCCGCTGCGTAACCGCCGGCGAAGATATGCGAGAAGTTGTTGGGGAAGCGGTTCCATTGCGGCGGGCGCACCACGGCGACTTCGTCACGGACTTCTTCCAGCAATTGCAGCGGCGTTTTGTCGCCCTTGGGGTCGAAGTCGCTGTGCAGCAGCATGTCGAACAATGAAAACTCGATCTGGCGCACCGTCTGCATGCCAGCCTGGAAATTCTTTGCCGCGACCATCTTGTCGAACAGCGCTTTCGGCAAGTGCGCGCCGGTATCGACATGCCTGGTCATGTGGCGCAGTACGTCCCACTCCCAGCAGAAGTTTTCCATGAACTGGCTGGGCAACTCTACCGCGTCCCACTCCACACCCTTGATGCCGGACACGCCGTATTCCTCGACCTTGGTCAGCAGATGATGCAGGCCATGGCCGAACTCGTGGAACATCGTGATAACTTCGTCGTGCGTGAACAATGCCGGTTTATTGCCGACAGGCGCGGAGAAATTGCAGGTGAGGAAGGCCACTGGCGTTTCGATGCCTTGGGCCTTGCGGCGGCGCGTGATCGCTTCATCCATCCAGGCGCCGCCGCGCTTGCCGTTGCGCGCGTAGAGGTCGAGATAGAACTGCCCGATCAGATGGCCGTCGTGGTCGTTAATGTCATAGAAGCTGACGTCCTTGTGCCAAACCGGTGCTTCCGATTGGCGCACATGTACGCCGTAGATGGTCTCGACGACCTTGAACAACCCATGCAGCACCTGCGGTTCCGGGAAGTATTGTTTCACTTCCTGATCCGAGAACGCGTATTTTTCTTCACGCAATTTTTCCGAGACATAGGCCACATCCCAGGCTTCCAGCTGCGGCAGGCCGGCTTTTTCAGCGGCATAAGCTTGCAGTTCCTGCATGTCCTTTTCCGCAAAAGGCCGTGCGCGTACGGCCAGGGTACGCAGGAAATCCAGCACCTGCGGCGCGGTTTGCGCCATTTTTGTCGTCAGGGACACTTCGGCGTAATTGGCGTAGCCCAGCAAGTGCGCGGACTCGGCACGCAACTCGAGGATTTCCTTGATCAAGGCCGTGTTGTCCCATTCCGCCTTGCCGAATTCGGAAGCGCGCGTGGCATAGGCGAAATACAGCTTTTCGCGTAATGCGCGCTTGTCTGCGTACTGCAGAACCGGCATGTAAGAGGGGAAATGCAGCGTGAATTTCCAGCCTGACTTGCCGTCGGCTTCGGCGGCCTCGCGTGCAGCTTGCAGCGCATCCTCCGGGATGCCGGCGAGATCGCTTTCGTGTTCGACGAAATGCGCAAAATCGTTGGTTGTGTCGAGCAGGTTTTCCTCGAAGCGGGCCGATAACGAGGACAGCGCTTCCTGGATTTCCTTGAAACGCGCCTTCTTGTCTTCAGGCAGTTCCGCACCGCCAAGCCGGAAGTCGCGCAATTCGTTGTCGATAATCTTGCGTTGCGCGGCGCTCAGGGTGTCGAAAGAAGGATTTGCGCGAAGTGCGCGAAACTTTGCGTATAGCGCTTCGTTTTGCGAAATATCTGCGTAAAAAGCGGTTAATACCGGCAGGTTTTCATTGTAGGCTTCGCGCAACTCGGGAGTGTTGACCACGGAATTCATATGCGACACCTGCGACCAGGCGCGCGAGATGCGTTCTTCCATATCCTCCAGCGGGCGGGCGAAATTGTCCCATCCCGGTTTTTCCGTACTTTGGCCCAGGGCGTCGATCAACGTGCGGGCTTCGTCCAGCAATTGCGTGATGGCGGGGGTAACGTGCTCGGGGCGTACCTGGTCGAATTGCGGCAGGCCGGAAAACTGGAGTAACGGGTTTTGCATCGGGAACAGGATCCTTAGTTGATTAACCGCAGGGTAAACGGGTAGCGGTATTCTTCACCCTTGCTGGCTTTGCTGGCGGCGATGATGCAGAGAATGATGTTGCCCAACCAGACTGCCGCCATCAGCACGAAACCGATCAGTATAAACACCAGCACGTAGCAGACCATGTAGGCGATGAGTAAGCTGATCTGGAAATTCAGTGCTTCGCGCGCCTGTTCGCCGAGGTAGGCGTTTTCATCTTTTTTCAGTAGCCAGACGATCAATCCCGGCACAAAACTGAAAAATATCCCGCCGATATGGGTCAATACGGCAATGTTCCTGTCGTTGGCGGATATTGCGGTGTTCTCGTCGTTCATGGCATTCCCCTTATTGATTGAGCTTGTCCAGCAAAGGTTCAATACGGTCGATTTCGGCGCTGGCGAGAATCTTGCGCACGCTGCTCGTCAGCCTTGGCAGGCTGGATTGCAGCACTTGGCGCTTCACCGCCAGCACGTGCGCCGGATGCATCGAGAACTGGCGCAGGCCGAATCCCAGCAGCAATCGGGTCAATTTGGGATCGCCTGCCATTTCGCCGCACACCGATATCGGTTTGCCTGCCTTGTCGGCGGCGCGGATAGACATCTCGATCAGTTGCAGCACGGCAGGATGCAACGGATTGTAGAGGTGCGCTACCGAGTCGTCGGTGCGGTCGATGGCCAGCGTGTACTGGATCAGGTCGTTGGTGCCGATGGAAAGAAAATCCAGCTCGCGTGCGAAAGCGTCCGCCTTGAGCGCGGCTGCCGGAACCTCGATCATGCCGCCGATTGGCAAGGTCTCGTCGAAGGGGATATTCTGATCGCGCAGGCTACGCTTGGCGCGGTCGATCAGTTGCAGTGCTTGGCGCAGCTCCGACAGGGTGGAGATCATCGGGATCAGCAGTTTGACGCTGCCGTAATGCGATGCGCGCAGAATCGCCCGGATTTGCGAGTGAAAAATGTGCGGTTCGGACAGGCAAAGCCGGATCGCGCGCAGACCCAGCGCCGGATTGGTGCAGGTGCGCGCCTCGTCCGGGTTGGCGGGTTTATCCGCGCCCAGGTCGAGCGTGCGTATGGTCACCGGCATGCCCTTCATCGCTTCCGTGACCCTGCGATAGGCTTCGAATTGCTCGTCTTCGGTCGGCCACTCGCGACGGTTCATAAACAGGAATTCGGTACGGTACAAGCCGATGCCGGTGGCACCGGCAGCCTTGGACTGGGCGACGTCTTCGGGAATCTCGATATTGGCGTGCAGCTCGATCGTTGTGCCGTCCAGCGTCACGGCTTTCGTCAGCTTGAGCCGCTTGAGTTTTTGCTGCTCAATGTCCCATTGTTCCTGGCGCAGACGGTATTCGGTCAGCGTGTTCTTGTCCGGGCTGACGATGACCACGCCCAGGTTGCCGTCGACGATGATCATCTCGCCGTCGCGGATCAGGTCGCGCGCACGATGCAGCGCGACGATGGACGGGATGTTCAGGCTGCGCGCGAGGATGGCGGTATGCGAAGTCGCGCCGCCGACGTCGGTGATGAATGCGGCGAACTGGTGCTGCTTGAATTGGATCGCGTCAGCCGGGGAGAGGTCGTGCGCGACCAGGATCATGCCGCTTTCCTGCTTTTCCAGCACGACCTGGCTGGGGTGGCCGAGCAGCACCTTGATGACGCGCTCCACCACCTGCACCACATCGAATTTGCGTTCGCGCAGGTATTCGTCCTCGATTTCCTCGAACTGCGCGACCAGGTCGTCCATTTCCTGCTTGAGCGCCCATTCCGCGTTGCATTGTTCCTCGCGGATAATCTGAATGGGCGCTTCCGACAGCGACTTGTCGGCCAGGATCATCAGGTGTGTGCCGACGAAGGAGCCAAGTTCGGCGGGTGCGTTTGCGGGCAACTGCCGCCGGATGGCTTCGAGGTCGGCGCGCACAGTCTCTATGGCTTGCGTGAAGCGGTTGACCTCGTCTTCGACGAGATGTGCCGGTACCACATAATGCGCGACCTCGAGCAGCGCATGGGATACCAGATGGGCATGGCCGATGGCGATGCCGCTGGAAACACCAACCCCGTGCATGGTAAAGCTCATCTGGGCTCACTCACATGAAATACAACGTTCATGAAAACCTTCCCCCTTGGTACTGCGGTTATTCTGCCTCGCCGAAACGATTATTGATCAACGCGAGCAGTGATTCCAGCGCCTGTGTCTCGTCCGCACCGCTGGCTTCCACGACTATTTTGCTGCCCTTGCTTGCCGCTAGCATCATCACGCCCATAATGCTTTTGGCATTGACGCGGCGACTGTTGCGCTCGAGCCATACTTCTGACTTGTATTGGCTGGCGGTCTGCGTCAGCTTGGTCGATGCGCGCGCATGCAGCCCCAGCTTGTTGATGATTTCGATTTCTTGTTTAACCATGGTGTATGCATGCTTCGTGGGTGAAATGTATGACGCCGCCGCAACCGCCCGCCACGGCTTTCTCGACCAGGACTTCCAGCGGCTCGTTACGGTAGGCCAGCGCGCGCACCAGCATCGGCAGATTGACGCCGGCGATCCCTTCCACGCGCCCCGGCTTCAATAACTTGCCGACCAGATTGCAGGGAGTGGCGCCGTAGATATCGGATAACACCAGGACGCCATCGCCTCGATCCAGCTCGCGCACCAGCTCCTGTGCCTGAGGCAACAGATGGGTCGGGTCGTCATGTACGCTGACGCCGATCTGCCGCAATTGCGGCGGCCGTTCTCCCATCACGTGGCTGGCGCAGTGGATCAGGCTCTCGCCCAATGTACCGTGAGCGACGATCAATATACCTATCACGATTCTTCCTTATTCCAGCAAGTGTCATTCCAGTTCGCGATGGCGAACCAGAACCTTGTGCTGTAAATTGCGAAAATGGGTGGTCAGGCGCTCGGTGAAATACACCGAACGATGCTGTCCGCCTGTGCAGCCGACGGCGATGGTCAGGTAGCTGCGGTTGTCGCGCATGAAGCAGGGCAGCCATTTCTCGACGAACTGGCGGATATCCTCATACATGGCCTGTGCCAGCGGCTGACTCTCCAGGAACTCGATCACCGGTTGGTCGCGACCGGTCAGCGGCTTGAGTAGCGGTTCATAATTCGGATTGGGCAGGCAGCGCACGTCGAAGACATAATCCGCGTCCAGTGGAATGCCATGCTTGAAGCCGAATGAGGTGAACAGCACGGTCAGGCCTTCAGGGGCCAGCGCAATGAAATCCTTGACCCAGGAACGCAAGGCGTTGGGACTCAGGTCGCTGGTGTCCATGCGGTGTCCGAGATCGCCCAGTTGTGCCAGCATTTCCCTTTCCAGTCGTATGCTCTCCGCGAGGGTGGTGCCGCCGCTGCTTAATGGATGACGGCGGCGCGTCTCGCTGAAACGTTTGACCAGGGTTTCGGTACTGGATTCGAGGAACAGCACCTGCACATCCCGGTTGTGCTCGCGCAGGTCGCGGATGATGCCCGGTAGGGCTTCCAGCGTGCTGCTGCGCGTGTCTATGCTAACGGCAATGCGCGTCTCGCCGGCGTGGCCCAAGTGTGCCGCGGTATCCGGCAGCAGTGTCGCCGGGAGGTTGTCCACGCAGTAATATCCGCTGTCTTCCAGCGCCTTGAGCGCGATACTTTTGCCGGAGCCGGAAAGACCGGTAACGATGATGAGTTGCATCACGCTCGCCTTTTTTCGGCATTTTCCGCATTGCGCTTGAGCTCGCGGTTTTGGCGCTGCATGAACTGGCGTGTGCTGTCGATGCCGCGCATTTGCAGGATCTGGTTGCGCACTGCAACCTCAACCAGTACCGCGATATTGCGCCCGGCTGCCACCGGGATGACGACCTTGGGAATCTTGACCCCCAGTATCTTCTCGCTTTGTGCCTTTATCTTGAGCCGGTCCAGCATTTGCGGGATGAGTGTTTCGGCCTTCGCCAATTGGACGATGAAATCCAGCGGCTTGGTCGGCTTGACCGCGTTGTCGCCGAACAGGGCGCGCACATTGAGGATGCCGAGTCCGCGCACTTCCAGAAAGTCCTGCAGCAGCGGCGGACAACGGCCTTCCAAGCGATCCGGCGCAACCAGATAGAAATCCGCCATATCGTCGGCCACCAGCCGGTGGCCGCGGGTGATCAATTCCAGCGCCAGTTCGCTTTTACCAATGGCGGCCTCGCCCTTGAGCAAGACGCCGAAGCCTTGCACTTCCATGAATACGCCATGAAAACTAACCGACTCGGCAACGGCCTGCGCCAGATAGTGGCTAAGCACCTCCATCAGCCGCGGGCTTTTTTCCGGCGAGGTGAAGAGAGGGGTGCTCCGCGTGTTGGCTGCCTGCAGCAGCGCATCGGGCACTACTTCGCCATTGGCGACGACCACGGCCGCGAGGTCGGTGGAAAACAGGTTATCGATGGCTTGCTGAGCGGCGGATTTGCTCAGGTTACGCAAGTAATCCATTTCCGCGCAACCTAGCACTTGTACCCGGTTCGGATGCACGAAATTGAGGTGTCCGATCAGCGCCAGCGAAGGCTTGGTGACGGTGTCGCTGGTGAGCGGATGGTCGCCGCCGTCATGCCCCGCTACCCAGGCAAGCTTCAGCTTGCGGCGGGTGTCCTTGTAAAGCTGGGCGACGCTGATCTCGGACATGATGCTGGCGTTACTCAGTGACTTGGTGCTTTACCGCACCATTCACGCGGTGGTGGTTGCCCTGTTTTTCCTTGTGCTTCAAGACTTGGCGATCCAGCTTGTCGGCGACGAGATCGATGGCGCTGTACATGTTTTCGTCGGAGCTTTCCGCATGCAGATCGTTGCCGGGCACGTGCAGGGTGACATCCACATTCTGCTTGAGCTTCTCGACCGACAACGTCACCTTGACGTCGATAACCTGGTCGAAATGCCCGGTAACGCGCTCCAACTTGGACGTAACGTAGTCGCGCAAAGCTGGCGTAACTTCCATATGGTGGCCGGTCAGATTCAGGTTCATGATTTGCTCCTTGTGGTAAAAACGTTTACAACGCCTTGCGCTGGCTCGCCGGCGGGATTTGCAGCGATTCGCGATATTTCGCGATGGTGCGGCGCGCGACGACTATGCCTTGCTTGCCGAGAATTTCGGTGATCTGGCTGTCAGAAAGCGGTTTTTTCGGGTTTTCCTCATTCACGAGCTGTTTGATTAGCGCGCGGATCGCCGTGGCTGAGCAGGCGCCACCGGTATCGGTCGCGACATGACTGCCGAAGAAATACTTCAATTCGTACACGCCGCGCGGCGTCAGCATATATTTGCGCGTGGTGACGCGGGAAATGGTCGATTCATGCAGGCCCACTTCATCGGCGATTTCGCGCAGCACTAGGGGGCGCATGGCGATGTCCCCGTGCTCGAAGAAATTGCGCTGGCGGTCAACCACGGCCTGCGATACGCGCAGTATCGTCGAGAAGCGCTGCTGGATATTCTTGATCATCCATTTCGCTTCCTGCATTTGGCTCATCAGGTACTGGCTTGAGTTATCGCGGTTGCGCTTGAGGATGTCGGCGTAGAGCTGATTGATGCGCAGCTTGGGCATGACTTCCTGATTCAGTGCGGCGAGCCATACGCCTTTGACCTTTTTCACCACGATTTCATGCTGGATGTACTGATCCGAGCCAATGAGGGAAAAGCTCGCCCCCGGACGCGGATTGAGCTGGGTAATCAGGTGCTGCACTTCGCGCAGGGTTTCCTCGCTGCAATGCAATACCTTGCGCAGCCGTGCGTAGTCGCGGGTCGCGAGCTCGGCGAGGTGGTTGTCAACGAGGCTGATCGCGATTGCGCGGTGCGGCGCGTTTTCCGGCATCGCGCGCAGTTGTAGGCTCAGGCATTCGGCCAGATTGCGCGCGCCTATGCCCGGCGGATCCAGGTGCTGGATCAGCTTGAGCGCGGTTTGCAGCTCCATTGGGTCGACTTCCTGCTCCTCCGGCAGCATTTCCGCCAGCTCTTCGAGCGACTGCTCCAGATAGCCGTCTTCGTTGATGGCATCCACCAATACCGAAGCCAAGGTCTGGTCGCGCGCCGAGAGCGGCATCAAGCTCAGTTGCTCAAGCAAGTGCTGGCGCAGGGTGGGGGAGTCGGCTTCCTGAAAAGCGTAGTCGTTATCGTCATCGTCGCTGCCGGAGCCGCCTTCTTCCCAGCGATTGCTGCCGCTGAAGTCGCCATAACTCTCGCTGAAGGAATCGCCGCCGAAATCGTCCTGGCGGGGGCCCTCCTCAACCGGAACGGTCGTTTCCTGCGCAGTGCTCGGAGTGTGCTCCTCATGGCCGCCGTCGTGGTGCTCGACGCGTTCGAGCAAAGGATTGGCCTGCAATATCGTTTCCAGCTCCTGATTCAGCTCCACGGTAGAAAGCTGGAGCAGACGGATGGATTGCTGTAGCTGCGGGGTGAGCGCGAGGTGCTGGGAAAGTCGGAGTTGGAGGCTTTGTTTCATCGTATTCTCGGATCGCCTATAGGCGGAAATCTCTGCCGAGATAAACTTCTCTTACACTGTCATTATGAATGATTTCGTCCGGATGACCAGAGGCAAATACCTTGCCTTCATTTACGATGTAAGCGTGATCGCAGATACCCAGCGTTTCTCGCACGTTGTGATCGGTGATCAATACGCCGATATCGCGCTCCGTCAGGAAGCGGATGATTTTCTGGATATCCAGCACGGCAATCGGATCAATGCCGGCAAACGGTTCGTCCAGCAGAATGAAGCGCGGGTTGGTCGCCAGGCAGCGGGCGATTTCCACGCGCCGGCGTTCGCCGCCGGAAAGACTGACTGCCGCACTTTTTCGTAAATGCGTGATGTGCAGTTCATGCAACAGCTCTTCGAGTTTTTCTTTCTGCTGTTCCGGCGTCAGCCTTTGCAATTCAAGAATCGCCAGGATATTGTCCTCGACGTTCATCTTGCGGAAGATCGAAGGCTCCTGCGGGAGATACGCCAGGCCCATGCGCGCCCGGCGGTGTATCGGTAGGCGTCCCAAGTCCTTACCGTCCAGCAGAATGCGCCCGCCATCCAGCGGCACCAGTCCGACCATCATGTAAAAGCTGGTGGTCTTGCCCGCGCCGTTCGGCCCGAGCAGACCGACGACTTCGCCGCTCTTGATGGATAGCGAGATGTCCTGCACTACAGTGCGCGCCTTGTAGCGCTTGCGCAGATTTTCGACTTTTAATTCGCTCACGTTAGTGCCATCAGTTTCCGGTGGGAGTAGGGGAAGCGCCCGTCGGCGGGATTTTCTTCTTGGGCTGTATCACTGCGCGTACGCGGCCCTTGGGTGCGCTGGAGGCGGCTTGCCCGCCACCGATGACTTCGGCGTATTCGGCGCCGGCGTCGTACATGATGTATTCGCCGTTCACGATGTCTTCGCCGCGCTTAACCCAGGCCTTGGTGTAGAGCTGGACCTTGTCCATGCGTCCGTCGTATTCGATGCGCTGCGCGCTGCCCGTCATGTATTCATCTTTGCCTTCCATCTTCTGGCGGAAGGTGGTGGGATTGCCGTAAGACGTACTGTGCTGGAAACCTTCGGCATCTTCGCGCACGACCAGCTTGTCTGCATGAATGATCAGCGTTCCCTGGGTGAGAATCACGTTGCCGGTGTAGGTGCTGGTTTTCTTGGCGTCATTGACGACGACATTGTCGGCTTCCAGGTCGATAGGCTTGTCCCGGTCGGCACTTTCGGCAAACGCAGCGCAGGAAAATAGCAGCGTCATGGCAACGAGCAGGAGGTTATGGCTGCGATGCAGGTTTGTCATTATGGTCTCCGGGTGCGGGTTTTCGAGTTGCCGTTATTGGCTTTTTTAGTGGGGGTGACTTTGCTTGCGGCCGCTTTTTTGGTTGCTTGTGCTTTTTTCGGCCCAGCACTACGCGGGACAGTTTTTGCAGCCGGCTTTTCATAATGCGCACGAACGCGTTTCGAAAGTTTCAGCAAACCGTTTTTCTTGTCGTACTCCATGCCGACCGCGTGCACCACGGTTTTGGGCGCTTGCAGGATAGTCACCGGCCGGTCGGTGCGCGCAATCTCGCTATCGGGAATGATATGCAGAAAGTCGGTCAATACCGTCATCTCCCCTTTTTGCGCGGTTGCTGCGCGCACGACTTTTACCTTGTCCATCACATACACCTGTTCGCCGTCGCTCGTGACCAACCCGCGTTGGCCTTCGATCTGGGTGTAAGGCTTGTTCGCCGCATACTGCGTAAAATGCGGCCGGACCAAGTGCGTGGTGTCATCGTCAGGATAATGCACCATCTCCGTGGCAGCCAGCACATAGCGCGGATTGCCGCTCGGATCGGTTTTCAGCGTATTGAAATTCTTCAATTTGTAATCCGGGTCGTGGCGGCTGCTGCCATCATTCTTCGGCCCCGCCGGCTGCACTGCAACATCCGCCCACATGGTAAGCGCCGCGAGCAATGCCAGCAGCAATAGCAAGAACCATGTGGCGGGACGGCCATGCATCTTATTTCAGATACTGCGCCATCTGGGCGTCAAGCGTGCCTTGCGCCTGCATGATGAACTCGCAGATCTCGCGCACCGCCCCGCGCCCGCCTTCGCGTTCAGTGACGACATGCGCATGCTTCTTGACTAGCGCTGGTGCAGCCGGGACCGTAATGGCAAGGCCGCTGCGCAGCATCGGCGGCAAATCCACCACGTCGTCACCCATGAAAGCGCATTCGGAGTGATCCAGCCCCAGCTCCTTGGATAACTGAACAAATGCCTCCAGCTTATCCTCGACGCCCTGGAAGAAATGCGCTACGCCGGTATTCTCCGCGCGCTTGACGACGACCTTCGAGGTGCGTCCGGTGATGATCGCCATGTCCACGCCGCTGGCCTTGAGCAGTTTCATGCCCAAGCCGTCCTGCGAGTTGAACGCCTTATATTCCTGGCCGTCGTCGCACAGATACAGGCTGCCGTCCGTCATCACGCCGTCCACGTCAAAAACAATCAGCTTGACGCGTTTTGCGCGCTCTAAAACATCTTGATTCATACCACTTTCGCTTTCAGCAGGTCGTGCATGTTGAGCGCGCCGACCAACGTTCCATGATCGTCGGTGACCAGCAGGCCATTGATTTTATGGGTTTCCATCAGTTCCACCGCTTCCGCCGCCAGGCGGTTGGGAGCAATGGTGCGTGGGTTCGTGTGCATCACTTGCGTGATGTTGGTAGAAGCGACATCAACCCCGTTTTCGAAGGCGCGCCGCAAGTCGCCGTCGGTAAAGATGCCAGCGGGTTTGCCTTGCGCATCGATGATGGCCGTCATACCCAAGCCCTTGCGGGACATTTCAAGCAGGGCTGCCGACAGGAAAACATCTTGCCGAACCTTGGGAATGCCGTCCCCGGTTCGCATGACATCGCTCACGTGCAGCAACAGCTGCCTGCCGAGCGCGCCGCCCGGGTGCGCGCGTGCAAAGTCCTCTTGCGAGAAGCCGCGTGCGTCCAGCAGTACCAGCGCCAGTGCGTCACCCAACGCCAGTGCGGCGGTTGTGCTTGCGGTCGGTGCCAGACCAAGCGGGCAGGCTTCGTGCGATACAGACGCATCCAGATGCACGTCGGCCTCTTTCGCCAGCGTGGATTTCGGGTTGCCCGTCATACTGATCAGCTTGGCACCCATGCGCTTGAGCATGGGTACGATGGTAAGCAATTCATCGCTTTCGCCGGAATTCGACAGGACCAGTACGACATCGTGTCCGGTAATCATGCCAAGATCGCCATGGCTGGCCTCGGCCGGATGCATGAAAAAAGCCGGCGTGCCAGTGCTGGCAAGCGTGGACGCAATCTTGCGCCCGATATGGCCGGATTTGCCCATGCCACTCACCACAACGCGACCTCGGCACTGTAAAATGAGCTCCACAGCTTGAGGGAAACTGCTGTCGAGGCGTTGCGCCAGCATTTCAACTGCGCGTGCTTCGGTCAGCAATACTTCACGGGCAAGGTCGATCGGGTTTGCAGGGTTTTGTTGCTGCTGATTTAATTTTGATACCGCCATAATCATCAAGTATAAAAGGGTTCGCCCTCTGAATAAAGGATATAAACGCAAATAGCACCTGATCCGGCACAAAATTTGCGTAAAGATTTTCCCCTATGCCCGGCACCCTTGAAACTATCCTGATTCTCCTCACCGGCGCCGTTTTGGCGGTCGCGTTGTTTCGCGTCTTGCGTCTGCCGACCATGCTCGCTTATTTTCTGATTGGCGTATTGCTCGGTCCGCATACCTTTGGTTTTTTGCCGGATAGTGAGGCCAATCGCGAGCTTGCGGAATTCGGCATCGTATTCCTGATGTTCAGCATCGGCCTGGAGTTCAGCCTGCCGCAGTTATATGCAATGCGCACCACCGTATTCGGTCTCGGCGGCGCCCAGGTCGCGGTCACTACTATGGTCGTCATGGCCGGCGCAATGGCGCTCGGCATCGACTGGAGTACGGCGCTGGTACTGGCCGGCGCGATGGCGATGTCCTCCACGGCCATCGTGTCCAAAATGCTGGTGGAGAAAGTCGAGCTCAGTTCGCGTCATGGTCGGCTGGCGGTCGGCGTGCTGCTATTCCAGGATCTCGCCGTAGTCCCATTGCTGATTATGATCCCCGCGCTTGCCGCGCCGGGCGGGGTCATGGCGACGACGCTGGCTTTGTCGGTGCTGAAGGCGGCAATCACGCTCTCCATCCTGCTGGTATTCGGCAAGCGCTTGATCAACCCCTGGTTCGAATTGGTGGCCCGCCAGCAATCGCGCGAACTGTTCGTGATGAATGTGCTGATGGTCACCTTGTTGCTGGCCTTCGTCACCAGCATGGCAGGGCTGTCTTATGCGCTAGGCGCCTTTGTGGCTGGGATGCTGATATCGGAAACGCGCTACCGCTATCAGGTTGAGGCCGATATTGCGCCCTTCCGCGACATCCTGCTCGGCTTGTTCTTCATTACCGTCGGCATGATGCTGGATGTCCGCGCGCTGATCGCCAATGTTGAATGGGTCTTGTTGTTGTTGGTGTTGATCGTGTTTTTGAAAGCACTCATCATTACCCAATTGGCGCGGGTTTTTCGCCATGAGACGGGCGTTGCGATCCGTACCGGCATCATGCTCGCCCAGGCCGGCGAGTTCAGTTTCGTCATCATGGCGCACGGCGTGGGCAACGGTGTATTGAGCGGCAACCTATTCCAGATCGTGCTCGCGGCTTCGCTGCTGTCGATGGTCATCGCACCATTTATCATTCAGTACAACGGCTGGTTTGCCTCGCGCTTGTCGCGCAGTTATGAAAGCAACCGTGATCGCAAGATCCACGAAATCGAGAACATAGGCCAAGAGCTCAGCGATCACGTCATTATTTGCGGCTTCGGCCGTAGCGGACAATATCTTTCCCGCTTCCTGCACGAAGAGAAAATCCCGTTTATCGCGCTGGATATCGATCCCTCCCGGGTGCGCGAGGCGGCAAGCGCCGGGGAAAACGTCGTCTATGGCGATGCCGGGCGGCGCGTGGTGCTGAAAGCAGCCGGTGCCGAGCGTGCCAAGGCCGTGGTGATCAGCTATGCGGACCAGCACGCCTCGATGAAGGTGTTGCATGTGGTGCAGGAAAACTACCCGCAATTGCCGGTGATCGTGCGCACTGTGGACGATAGCAACATGGAGAAATTCGTCGATGCAGGCGCAGCAGAGGTTGTGCCGGAAATACTCGAGGGCAGCCTGATGCTGGCTTCGCACGCGCTGGTGATGATGGGCGTGCCGTTGTCGCGCGTGGTCAAGCGTATCCGGCATTTCCGCGAGGAGCGCTACCAGATGTTCCGCGGATTCTTTCATGGCCTCTCGGATTACGATCTCGATGCGCGCGACGAAGACCAGGTGCGCCTGCGTTCCGTGGCATTGCCGGCCGGCGCTTTCGCATGCCGGCAGTGTCTGCGGGATCTGGACATGACCCATTACAAGGTGCAGGTCAAATCCATCCGGCGCCCCAATACCAAAGGACTGAGTCCCGCGCCTGAGGTCATCCTCGAAGAAAACGACATGGTTGTGTTGCAGGGGACTCCCGACAATTTGGCGAGTGCAGCTAAATTTCTGCTGACCGGTAAATGAAACCATCCATCACCATCATCGGCGCCGGCGCTGTCGGCTGCCTGACCGCATTGGCATTCGCAAAAAAAGACTGGCGGGTGACGCTGGTAGATCAAGGCGTGCTTGGCGGCGAGGCCTCGTGGGCGGGCGGCGGCATATTGTTTCCCTTGTTGCCGTGGAATTACACGGAACCGGTGAACCAGCTCGCGCTGGCTGGCGCGGCTCGCTATCGTGAATTATGCGAAGAGTTGTTTGAAGCCACGGGTATCGACCCCCAATATCAGGCATGCGGCATGCGGGTGTTGCCGGAGTTTGACGGCGAGACGGCCTTGGCGTGGTGTCAGGCGCATGGCCTTACTGCCGAAATTCAAGGGGAGTCATTATGGTTGCCCCAGGTTGCTCAGGTACGCAACCCGCGACTGATGGCGGCTTTGCGCGCACGATTGGAATCCTCGGGCGTGACGATCCATGAGCATACCGAACTGCGGCGTTTGCAATCCGCTACGGCCAAGGTGCAATCCTGGCAGAGCAGCAAAGGTACCAGTTTCGAATCGGATGCCTACGTAGTCACTGCGGGCGCCTGGAGTCATAACCTCTTGGGCGAGCATGCGCAGCCGGTGCCGGTAAAGCCCATGCGGGGGCAAATGCTGCTTTACCGCCTTGAAGTGGGTGCATTGTCGACCATTCTTTATCGCAACGACTTTTATCTGATCCCCCGTCGCGACGGCCATATTCTCGCCGGCAGCACGGTGGAAGATGTCGGTTTCGATAAATCCACGACCGAGAATGCCGCCAGAGATCTCGCCAGAAAAGCCTGCGAGCTATTGCCACAACTTGCCGATACACCGGTGATCCGGCACTGGAGTGGGCTGCGTCCGGGATCGCCGGACAATATACCGATGATCGGTCGTCACCCGGATTTCGACAATCTTTACCTGAACACCGGGCATTTCCGCTACGGGGTAACGATGGCCCCGGCCAGTGCGGAAATTCTTATCAATCTGTTGGAAGGCTGATAGCGTTTATTTGATGCGCACGGCCACCTGTTTGGTGAAGACGCTGAAGCACAGGTACTCATACTCCCAGCCGTATTTCGCAACAGCTTCCTGAAACGCCTTGTATTCGTCTTCACGCCAGTGCTCATTGCCGATGTATTCGTCGAATACGATAACGGAGCCAGACACAATGCGCGGCGCGAGTTGATCAAGCACAGTTTTGGTGGAGCTATAAATGTCGCAGTCGATGTTTACGAAACGCACGTGACCCGGGTGTTCTTCCAAAAACTTCGGTAGCGTGTCTTCAAACCAGCCAGCGAGAAGTTGCACATTGGCAGGCACTTTGGGGATTTCACCGCGAGTGGTGTAACTACCTTTGGGCTCATGATGCCAGACTTCGGGCAAGCCTTCGAAACTGTCAAAGCCATATACCTGGTGATTGGCAAGCGATGCAATCTGCCGGATGGTGTTGCCGAAGCGGACGCCGAATTCCAGCACCATCCCATCTTTGAGCGCGGCGTCCATTGCGAGCCTGAAGGTCTCGAGCATGCTGCCGGTTATCGGAGGCAATATCTTGTTCGCTGACTTTATGTATTTCCATGCATCCAATCGAGCCTGATCCAATGGCGAGCCATTCTTGATGGCGTCTAGGCTCATTTGCGCTGCCCCGGTCTCGCCGTAGGAGTCCAGCAACACCCCCAGCATATAGTGGGCCTCGTTGTCGGATGGGTTGATACGTAATAAACGCTTTAGATTCTCGATGGCTGCCGAGCGGTTGGTTTTGAGCAGCAAGGCATGCTGGTTGTACAGGGCATTCACGTAATCCGGAGCAGATTGAAGCGCCTTGGTGTAGTGATGTAGCGCAGCGTCAAGTTCGCCTTTTTCATGGTAAGTAAAACCAAGGTTACCCAGATATTCTGGGTTATGGGGGCTAGCTTTCAGCGCATGCTGAAAGTGTGCAATTGCAACGTCAATATTGCCTTGCTGCAATTCGATGACGCCTAGTAAATGGTGGGCATCGGGCTGTCCAGGCAGCACTTGTATGATTTGATGGCAAACGGTGGAAGCTTGGGAGGAGTGGCCGCGCTGAAAATGCGCGTGCGCCAATCGCAAAGCATGCTGTAGTTGCTGGTCTAACGAAGCTGCGGTTGGTTGGCGCTTATTCAAGCAGCACTGCTTGTATTTCTTTCCGCTACCGCAGGGGCATAGATCATTTCGGCCTGGTGCTGCTGCCATGAAAGTTCCCGTGATGGAGGTTGTTCCGATGGAGGATGTGCTGGGGCTGGTAGTGTACTACTTGCAGCTTATTCTAAGAGTACGCAACTGGGTGGGCAGATTTTCTTCTTTGGCCAAAACCTCAAAACCGTTGGGGCATGCTTGCTTCGCTGCGCGATAACAATCGGGCCATGCCTTATAGCCACTGCAGGAAACTATCACGCCTTGTTGTGGGCTGCTGGCTTCTAGATCGCGTTTTTCTGAAAAGGGTCCGTTTGCGCAGCCATTCAAGGCAATTGTTGTCAGGATGAGAGTTAGAGCGCGTCGTTGCATTTCGTTGTGCCTGTCAAATTTCAATGCTGCATCATAAATTAAAACGGCGCCCGAAGGCGCCGTTTCTAGCTTTCAGTTTTTCTAAGAAATCTTAGAAGAACATGATTGCGCCGATGGCCACGGTCTTGGAGTCAGCTTCACGACCCAGAGAGTCTTCAGAGTCGATGTCCGTGTACTCAGCCACCAGATTTACGCTCTTGGTGAGTGGGTGGTAAACACCAGCAATCCAGGATTCGCTTTCTGCGTCGCCGTTGTCGAATTCGACTTCGGTTTCGCCATAGCTCAGGCCAATCTTGGTACCGATGGTCGGCAGAGCGTAGGTGCCTTGCACGTACCAATTCTGGCTGTCGAGTTCGTCGCCAGCCAGGTTGGAACCATTGATGCCAAATCCAGCGTCACCTTGGCCTTCGCCGTCTTGCCAGCTGGCCACGAAGCCGAAGCCGGCGACGGAAACCTTACCGCCCACTTCATAAGCGTCTGCGTCGTAGTCGTTGGTGCCGTCGAGGGAGTCAATCTTCTGGTGGATATAACCCGCCCACACCTTACCGGCGACGTCGCCAGCCCACTCGTACGAAACCTTGCCTTCGAAGCCGAGGGTGTCGTTTTCGTGGTTATCCGAGAAGCCGCCGTTGTCGCCACCCCACGGGTCGCGTGCGCCAACCGCGAAGCTGAAGCCGTTCCAGTTCGGGGAAGCGTAGGAGATCTGGCCAACCCAGTCAGCGTACAGGTAACCGTTACCGATACGGCCCAGGGTGGAGGAACCACCAGAGCCACCAGCGCCGCCGCCAACACCCAGCAGGGTCATGTCGGACAGGATAGCGTCGGAACCGAAGATGCCGAGGTCGCGACCCAGCTTGATAGTACCCCAGCTCTTATCGCCGAAGGTCATGTAAGCTTGACGAATGTTGATGCTGTTGCCGCCGAGTGCCTGACCGTCGTTGTTGTCGTCGGAACCCACGAAGAACGTGAACTGGAACGCAACGTCGAGGTCGTTTTGACGAGTCTTACCACCGATGCCGATAGCGGAAGGCAGCAGACCGGTGCGGATGTTTTGGGTATCGCCTTCAGTAGCGCCGGCAACCAGGGTGCCAGCACCACCAGTGCCATAAGCTGCGTCAGCGTCGCCGTCGTACTTGGTGTAGAAAGCGTTGACGTTACCACCGATGTCGATGGTCCAGTCGCCTGCCGGGATGGTGATGCCGGCGTTTGCTGCGGAAGCGCCCATCGCCATGACGGCGCCGGCAACTGCCATGCTCAATTTCTTGTTCATATATTTCTCCTTTAAATTTGAAATATCTCGGTAGGTATTCTAGAAACCTTTAACGAGAGAGTTCGCGAACTCCCCTTGCGAGAAGTGACCTCAGTATGCCAAAGCGAAATTGGCGTCCGCAACCCTTTTGTGCGATTCATGCGACACCTTGTTACATTCTGTTGCATTTTTGCAACACTTGTTACGGTTCTGATTTGTACGAGGTATCTTGCCGGTCTGAGATTGGGGTGCTGCCGCTTCACCGATGTGTATGAATCGCTTGCTATAATTCGGCGGATATTTGAACTTGCCTGAGGGTGGATATGAAAAGCTATCGAAAGGAACTCTGGTTTAAGGCGCCAACGCGGATGGCCTTTATCAATATTACTTCGGAGGTTCAAGAGTGCCTGCGCGAGAGTGGCGTCAAGGAGGGGCTGGTGTTGGTCAATGCGATGCACATCACCGCTAGCGTTTTCATTAACGACGACGAGCGTGGGCTGCATCATGACTATGGGATCTGGCTGGAGAAACTGGCCCCGCATGAGCCGGTGAGTGGGTATCGGCATAACGACACCGGCGAGGATAACGCCGATGCGCACATGAAGCGTCAGGTGATGGGGCGCGAGGTGGTGGTGGCCGTGACGGAAGGGAGGCTCGATTTCGGGCCGTGGGAGCAGATTTTCTACGGCGAGTTCGACGGGCGGCGCAATAAGCGGGTGTTGGTGAAGATTATTGGTGAATAGGGTGTTCATTCTTTGGTAAGTCTTGCCGGGTTGGTCGAAGGTTCGATGAGCTATGAGATGCCATCCCCGAACAAATCCCGTTCATCCTTCGACAAGCTCAGGACGAACGGAATGGTGGCGAGGCCAATCATGAGTCATCAACCACCGTTCGCCCTGAGCTTGTCGAAGGGCGGGTGCGAGAGAGAAAATGACCTTCTGGGTATACATTCTGCGTTGTGCTGACGGTTCCTATTACACCGGCCATACAGATAATCTCGATCAGCGGATATCGCAGCATGCTTCTGGCGCCTGCGGTGGGTACACAGCTCAGAGACTGCCGGTGAGCTTGGTGTTCTCTCAAGAATGCGTAACGCGTGAAGAAGCTCTGGGCGCGGAACAACAAATCAAAGGGTGGAGCCGAGCCAAGAAGGAAGCCATGATGCGGGGCGATTGGCAGGAGGTCTCTCGTTTGGCTCGTGGTCCGACAGGCCTGTCGAACGGCTCGCCACGAACGGAGTAGTTATGAACATACCTGAACTTTTTGCGCCAGCGCTACGCCGGTTAGCTGTGGATGTAGCTTTCCAACTGCTGGATCAGGAACTGCTGGTATTCGATCGTGGCCTTGACCAGGTCGCCGATGGAAAGCACGCCAATGACCTTGCCTTCCTCCAGTACCGGTAAGTGACGAATGCGCTTGTCGCTGACCAGATTCAGGCATTCTTCGACCGTCTGGCACGGATTGACGGTGATCAGCAAGGAACCCGGCGTCATGATCTCCTTGATCGGCGTGTCCTTCGACGATTTGCCTTTGAGTACGACGTTGCGCGCGTAGTCGCGCTCGGAAAAAATGCCGACCAGGCGGTCGTCGTCCATGACGAGAAGGGCGCCGATATGGTTTTCGGCCATGGTGACCAAGGCTTCGTACACCGTTGCATCGGATGAAACCGACAGGGTGGGGCCGCCCTTGGCGTCCAGCAGTTGCCGCACGGTTTTCATGATTTCTCCTCAGTGCTGGTTATGCATTGTTTGTGAAAGTATTACTCCTTTTAAGAGAAATGCAAACAGGCACGATATGACTTTTCCGCAAGTATGTCGGCAGCCATGAATATAATGATGCTCCCGACATTGCTATCACCCTTTTCTCAGTTACTCCAATGAAAATATTCGCTTCTCAACAAGTTCGCGCGTTTGCCGCGCTCATGGTGCTCGCCCTGGTCTGGGGCTATAACTGGGTAGTTATGAAAGTCGCGTTGGAATATTCGACGGCATCGCAATTTGCCGCGATGCGGACGTTTGGCGGTGGATTGTTTCTATTAATGCTGCTGGCGGGGATGCGCAAGCCGCTTAAGCCGCGCGAAGTACCGAGCACCATCGTACTGGGTTTGCTGCAGACGACCGGCTTCACGGGTTTTATCATTTGGGCGCTGGTGCAGGGCGCGGCCGGGAAAACATCGGTGCTGTCTTTCACCATGCCTTTCTGGGTGTTGCTGCTCGCCTGGCCGGTGTTGGGCGAGCGTATCCGGGGCATGCAATGGTTTGCTGTGCTGTTGGCCCTGACCGGTCTGGTTTTCATATTGCAACCCTGGCATTTGCACGGCAGTCTGATGAGCATGGGGTTGGCGGTAATGGCGGGGATCAGTTGGGCGCTGTCCGTGATTTTCCACAAGAAGCTGATTCAACGCGTTCCCGATCTTGATCTGCTTTCGTTTACCGCCTGGCAAATGCTGTTTGGCTCTATTCCTATTGTGCTGTTCGCACTGGGCGATATCGGCAAACCTATCGATTGGAATTCCACCTATCTCGGGGCTGTCGTTTTTAGCGTGCTGCTGGCGAATGCGCTTGGCTGGATGGCTTGGCTCTATGCGTTGCAGCGGTTGCCGGCTGGAGTAGCGAGCATGACCTCGATGCTGATCCCGGTGATTGCGGTGCTGTCCGCCTGGCTGCAATTGGGCGAGCGCCCGACACCGGTGGAGGCCCTGGGCATGGCACTGATTATTGGTGCGCTGATCGTGATTTCGTGGATCAGCATCCGGCGCCATCTGCAAGTGGATGCGGCCATGGGCCAGGATTAGCGTATGGTAGAATTCGGCTGATTTTCAGGTAATTATTGAGGGTTTTGAAAAATGGCAGGGCATAGCAAATGGGCCAATATTCAGCATCGTAAGGGCCGTCAGGACGCCAAGCGCGGGAAGATATTCACCCGCTTGATCAAGGAAATCACCGTGGCCGCCAAGCTGGGCGGCGGCGATCCGGCGATCAATCCGCGGTTGCGCATGGCCATCGACAAGGCCAAGGCTGAATCCATGCCCAAGGATAATATCGAGAACGCGGTCAAGCGCGGCTCGGGCCAGCTTGAAGGCGTCAACTACGAAGAACTCCGTTATGAAGGCTACGGGATTAATGGCGCTGCGGTCATGGTCGATTGCATGACCGACAACAAGACCCGTACCGTGGCCGATGTGCGCCATGCATTCAGCAAGTACGGCGGCAATCTCGGTACCGACGGCTCGGTCGCATTCATGTTCAAGCACTGCGGCACCTTGCTGTTTGCGCCCGGTTCGGACGAGGACAAAATCATGGAAGCCGCGCTGGAAGCCGGTGCAGATGATGTCATTACCAATGACGATGGCAGTATAGAAGTCATCACCGCACCGAACGATTTTGACGCGGTAAAGGCAGCGCTGGAAACGGCTGGCCTCAAGGCGGAAATGGCGGAGGTGACCATGAAGGCGGGCACTGAAACCGTGCTGACCGGCGACGATGCGGTGCGGATGCAGAAATTGCTGGACGCGCTGGATGACCTCGACGACGTGCAGGAAGTTTATACCTCCGCGCTGATCGAAGAATAAACAACACACGCCGGCATGCCGGCGCTGCCGCGCGGAAAGCAGGCCCGCTTGGGACGGAAAGGCAGGGATGCGCATACTAGGGATAGATCCGGGCCTGCAGATCACAGGCTTCGGCGTCATCGAAAAAACGGGCGAAAAGCTGGCCTACATTGCCAGTGGCACTATCAAGACTGGTTCGGGCGGCGAATTGCCGGGCCGGCTCAAGGTCATACTGGACGGCCTGGCTGAAGTTATTGCTACCTATCAACCCGAGCAGGTCGCTATCGAAAAAGTATTCGTCAATGTAAACCCGCAATCGACCTTGCTGCTGGGGCAGGCGCGCGGTGCGGCAATTTCCGCTGCGGTGCTGCGCGATCTCCCGGTCGCGGAATATACGGCGTTGCAGGTGAAGCAATCCGTCGTCGGCAACGGGCATGCGGCCAAGGAGCAGGTGCAGGAAATGGTCAAGCGGCTGCTGAAACTGCCGGCGATTCCAAAGCCGGATTCGGCCGATGCACTGGCCTGTGCGATATGCCATGCGCATGGTGGGCAAGGGCTGGGCAAGTTGGCGACAGCGGGATTCAGAGTGAAAGGCGGGAGGCTGGTGTGATTGGACGTCTGACGGGCGTGTTGCTGGAAAAAAATCCTCCCCAGGTACTGGTGGATGTGAGCGGGGTCGGCTACGAGGTCGAAGTGCCGATGAGCACTTTTTACAATTTGCCGCAGACCGGCGAGCGCGTCACCTTGCATACGCAGTTTATCGTGCGCGAAGACGCGCAGTTGCTGTACGGCTTTGCCACCGACCGCGAGCGCGCGACTTTTCGCCAATTGCTCAAGGTGAACGGCATCGGCGCCAAATCCGCGCTTGGCATACTCTCCGGCTTATCGGTGGAGGATCTGGCCCAGGCGATTACCTTGCAGGAGCCCAGCCTGCTGACGCGCATTCCCGGCATCGGCAAGAAAACTGCCGAACGCTTGTTGCTGGAGCTGAAAGACAAGCTCGGTTTTGAGGCGACCTTACCGTCTGCCGGCGGCGCTTCGGCTTCGAATGGCGGCCATGACACCTTGAATGCGCTGCTTGCTCTCGGTTATAACGAGCGCGAAGCGCTGGCTGCCGTGAAACAGCTTCCGGCCGACATCTCGGTGTCGGATGGCATCCGTCAGGCATTGAAAACCCTGTCCCGGGCCTAGCGCATGATCAATACCGGCCAACTTGCTCGCATCGCCCTGGTCATTTTCCTGATCGTCGGCGGCTTCCTTGTGCTGGAACCTTTCATGACCGCGATTTTGTTCGCGGCGGTTATCTGCGTCTCCACCTGGTCGTTCTACCATGGCCTGTGGTTGCGATTAGGGCGCAGGGATGTTCTCGCGGCTGCCGTGATGACCTTGCTGCTCCTGGTGGCGCTGATCGTGCCGATGGCTTATCTGGCCGCGAATCTGGCCGATTCGGCAACGGCCTTGTTTGAGCATTTGCGGCCGAAGTTCGAGCATCCGAACCCGTTTGCTCCGGAATGGCTGCGAAATCTGCCTTTGGTCGGCGAATCGCTCGGCAGTTTCTGGCAGAGGATGGCAACCAGCCAGGGCGAATTTATCCGCTGGCTAGGCCAGTACAAGGACCCCGCGCGCGAGCTCGCCCTGCGCGGTGCTCAAGGTATCGGCGCTGGCTTGCTGCAGTTGGTATTGGTCGTCGTGGTCGCATTCTTTTTCTATCGCGACGGCACGAAGCTAGCAGAAAACCTGATCATCATTGCTCGTAAACTGGGCGAAGAGCTGGGCGTGAAAATGCTGGACTTATCATGCGGCACCGTCAAGGCAGTGATGCTGGGCATCTTCGGCACGGCTGTGGCGCAGTCGGCCGTCGCTTGGCTAGGGTTCATGATCGCCGGAGCTCCGGCGCCATTGCTGCTGGCAACGGCTACTTTTTTCCTGTCCATGATCCCGGTTGGACCGCCGCTGATATGGGGCGGCGCGGCGTTGTGGCTGTTTAATCAGGGCGAGCCTGGCTGGGCGATTTTCCTGATCGTCTATGGCGTATTAGCAATTAGCAGCGTGGACAACATCGTCAAGCCTATCCTGATCAGCCATTCGGCAAAGTTGCCTTTGCTGCTCATTATTCTGGGGATTCTGGGCGGAGCCATTGCGTTCGGCCTGATCGGTATTTTCCTGGGGCCGACGCTGCTCGCACTGGGATTGAAGCTGGTGGAGCATTGGATTGCATCCAAGAAGCAACAAATAGTGGAAGCGCCATGATAGAAACCGACCGTCTAATTGCCGCCGAACCCATGGGTCGGGAAGAAGAGGCGCTGGAGCGTGCGCTGCGCCCCAAGGTGCTGGATGAATATATCGGCCAGGAGAAGGCGCGCGGCCAGCTGGAAATTTTCATCAATGCCGCGCGTGGGCGCTCCGAAGCGCTTGATCATGTGCTGCTGTTCGGTCCGCCGGGGCTGGGCAAGACGACGCTCGCGCATATTGTTGCCCGCGAGATGGGCGTCAATATGCGCCAGACTTCCGGTCCGGTGCTCGAGCGTGCCGGCGACCTTGCCGCGCTGCTGACCAACCTGGAACCGAACGACGTCCTGTTTATCGACGAAATCCACCGTCTGTCGCCGGTTGTTGAGGAAATTTTGTATCCGGCGATGGAGGATTACCGACTCGACATCATGATAGGCGAGGGGCCTTCCGCTCGCTCGGTGCGGCTCGATCTGCCGCCGTTCACGCTGGTCGGGGCCACGACGCGTGCGGGCATGCTGACCAATCCGCTGCGCGACCGCTTCGGCATTGTGGCGCGGCTTGAGTTTTATACGCCGGAAGAGTTGGGGCGTATCGTCCACCGCTCCGCGGGACTGCTCGAGGTTTCGATGGAAGAAGCAGGGGCGCTGGAAATCGCGCGTCGCTCGCGCGGCACGCCGCGTATCGCCAACCGCCTGCTGCGCCGCGTGCGCGATTATGCGCAGGTGAAAGGAGATGGCGTGGTTTCCGCAGACATTGCCGATGCCGCGCTCAAGATGCTCGATGTCGACAAGCTGGGTTTTGACGTCATGGATAGAAAGCTGCTGCTGGCGGTGCTGGAGAAATTCGGCGGCGGCCCGGTCGGGCTGGATAATCTCGCCGCCGCCATCGGCGAGGAACGCGACACCATCGAGGACGTGCTGGAACCCTATATGATCCAGCAGGGCTACCTGATGCGCACGCCGCGCGGCCGAATTGCGACGCAGCTCGCCTATCAGCATTTTGGATTGGCGATACCTTCTCACCTGGGTGGTCGGCTGTTCGATGAATAAATTCGTCTGGCCGGTGCGTGTCTATTACGAGGACACCGACGGCGGCGGCGTGGTTTATCATGCCAATTACCTCAAATTCATGGAGCGCGCGCGCACCGAGTGGTTGCGTAGCCTGGGTTTCGACCAGACAGCGCTGCGTGATGATCCAGGTGTCCTATTTGTCGTGCGCGAAGTCCGTTTAAAATATAGGAAGCCCGCTTGTTTCAACGATGCGTTGAGTGTCGTGACAGAACTGTCGAGCTCCGGGCGCAGTCTGTTGGAATTTGGGCAGACAATATTGCGCGATGAGGAAATCCTGACCGAAGCCAGGGTGGAAGTTGTTTGTGTGGACGCGGAGCGGTTCAAACCGGTAGCGATTCCTCCGGCCATCCGAGAAAAATTAGTATGAACAAACCCAAAACGGAGTTCCAATGAATCTATCCCATGATATGTCGCTGATTAGTCTCGTTACCGGGGCGACGATCCCAGTGCAGATCGTGATGGCTTTGCTGCTGCTGGCCTCGCTGGTCTCATGGTGGTACATCTTCCTGAAAATGTTCACGATCAAGCGTGCCGCTGACGAAGCTGATACGTTCGAACGCGCTTTCTGGAGTGGCGGCGATCTCAACAAGCTGTACGAAGGCGTTTCCACCGGTCGCCGGCGAGCACGCGGCATGGCCAGTATTTTCGAGGCGGGCTTCAAGGAGTATGCACGCCACAAACGCCAGGGCGGCATGGAAGTCAGCGACATCATGGAAGGCTCGCGCCGAGCGATGCGCGCCGCGTTCAATCGCGAGATGGATGACCTGGATGCGCATCTTCCCTTCCTCGCTTCGGTCGGTTCGGTTACACCATACGTGGGCCTGCTCGGCACGGTGTGGGGCATCATGAATTCCTTCCGGGGCCTCGCCAATGTAGCGCAAGCCACGTTGGCGCACGTGGCGCCGGGTATTTCCGAAGCGCTGATCGCAACCGCGATGGGGCTCTTCGCGGCTATCCCCGCGGTGATTGCCTATAATCGCTTTGCCGCCAATGTTGACCGGTTGGCCGTGCGCTACGAAAGCTTTATCGAAGAATTCTCCAACATCCTGCAGAGGAAAGCCTGATGGCACGCGGAAGACGCTCCCGCCGCCTGATGAATCAGATCAACGTCGTGCCCTACATCGACGTGACGCTGGTGCTGTTGATCATTTTCATGATCACCGCGCCGATGACTAACCCTGGTGTGGTGGAGCTGCCGCAGGTCGGGCAGGCGTTGAAGCAGACCGCCTCGCCGCTGGTGGTGACGCTTAAGGCCAACAAGTCGCTGGAACTTGATGGCAAGCCGATGGAACGGGGCGAAATGCTGCTGGTTATTCGTCAGAAAACCGAAGGCAAGCCGGAGCAATCCGTGGTGATCGCAGCCGATAAAAGCGTGCGATACGAGGATGTCGTCAGCGTCATGGACCTGCTGAAGCAGAACAAGGTGGAAAAGGTCGGGTTGCTGCTGAAACCAGCCCCGGGCTAATCAACGGCAATGATACGCAAGCACGAAAATTCGCAGGCTTTCAAGGCCGGGGTTCTGGCTTTGGTAGTCCACCTGATGTTTTTCCTGATCCTGGTGGTGAGCTTCGACTGGAAAAGCGAAGCGCCATTACAGGTGACCGAGGTGGAATTGTGGGACAGCCTGCCTACACCCAAGGTCACGCCGCCACCGCCTGCACCCGAACCTCCCAAGGTGGAGCCGACGGTCGAACCGACGCCTGAGCCCCCGCCGCCGCCGCCCGAGCCTAAGGCCGAAATCGTGGTGAAGGAAAAGCCGAAGCCCGAACCCAAGCCTAAGCCTGAGAAGAAAAAAGAAGAGCCGCCCAAGCCCGATCCAGCGATCAAGAAAAAGGCCGAAGAGAAAAAGCGGCAGGAAGAGCTGCGTAAACTGCAAGAGGAAATGCTCAAGGACGACCTCGCTCAGGATGCACTCAATGAAGAGGCGCAGCGATTGGAGGCTGCTCGCAATGCAAGGGCGTCTGCGGCGTCCAGCGGGGTGGTGGATGAGTATCGTGCGAGGATCAAAAACAAGATCTACAGTTGGATGAACCGCCAATCTTGCGGAAACGCCGTGCCGGAATACAGCATCTCCGTGATGCCTACCGGGCAGGTCGCCGGTATGCCAAAGTTAGTGAAAAGCAGCGGAATTCCCGCTTGTGACGATGCGGCACTGCGCGCGATTATGCAGGCGCAACCGCTGCCTTTGCCACCCGATCCCGAACTTTTCGCGAATTTCCGGGACTTACGAATACCATTCAAGCCCGAGCAATGATCGGGCGCCAATAACAACTTTTATTTTATAATTTGCCTATGCCACGCTATCTATTCATTATTTTCTTCTGGTTGCTTGCGATGGTTCCACCTGCCGCGCAGGCTGAACTTACCATCGAAATCGTTGGCGGTGCTTCGCAGCAAATCCCAATTGCCATTGTTCCTTTCTCCCGTCCGGGTCAAACCGATGAGCTTACGCCAGTCATCGGGGCAGATCTACGCCGCAGCGGGCTGTTCCGTACTCTGGAGACGCGAGGCGTGGCCAGTCAGCCGCACGATCTGCCCGAAGTGCAATACGCCGACTGGTCGGCCCTGCAGGCGCAAGCGCTGGTTATCGGCAAGATAGAGCCGCTGGCCGGCGGCAAGCTTAAGGTTTCTTTCCGTTTGCTGGATGTTGTCAAGCAAACGCCGCTTGCCGGGTTGGAATACGAGATCACGCCTGCCCAGATGCGCGGAACGGCACACAAGATTGCCGACGTCATATATGAGAAGCTGACTGGCGAGCGCGGCGTATTCGCGACACGGATCTCTTACGTAACCAAGACCGCCAACAAACGCTTTGTACTACAGGTGGCCGATTCGGACGGCGCCAATCCGCAAACCGTGCTTTCCTCGAAAGAGCCGATCATCTCGCCGACTTGGTCGCCGGATGGCACCAAGCTGGCATATGTTTCCTTTGAGAAGAAAAAACCCATTATTTATGTACAGTCGCTGACCACCGGCCAGCGCTCGGTGCTTGCCAACTACAAGGGCAACAATAGCGCACCGGCGTGGTCGCCGGATGGCTCCAGGCTGGCTATCGTGCTGACTTACGGCGCAAATTCGCAGATTTATCTGATCAACGCGGACGGCACCGGCCTGAAGCAGCTATCTCGCAGTCGAGGCATTGATACCGAGCCGGTCTGGGCGCCGGACGGAAAATGGATATATTTCACCTCTGATCGCGGCGGCAGCCCGCAAATCTACAAAATGTCGACATTAGGCGGCGAAGCGCAGCGCGTTACTTTCGAAGGCAGCTATAATGTCAGTCCTTACCTTTCCTCGGATGGCAAGCTGCTCACGTATGTGCGGCGCGAGAGTGGAAAGTTTCGCATAACGCAGCAGGACCTCACCAACGGACAGGTGCAGATCCTGAGCGACACCGCACAAGACGAATCGCCAAGTTACGCTCCGAATGGACGCCAGATTCTGTACGCTACCAATATGGGTGGTAAAGGCGTGCTGTCGGTTGTTTCTTCGGATGGCCGTTCCAAGCAACGCTTGAGCGAAACGGGTGGCGATGTGCGTGAGCCATCTTGGGGGCCGTGGGTAAATTAATTTTTAAACAGAGGAGAAAAACCATGAACAAGAGTCTGATCGGAGTCATTGCACTGGCGGTATTTTTGACTGCCTGCGCAGGCAAGAAGGTCAAGGAAGAACCGGCTGCTGCGGTGGAAGAAAAGAGCCCTGCGGCGCAAGTGCAAGCTCCCGCACCGACCACCGGTATGGATGAGTCTGCCAGCACTGCTTCGGCGGGTGCATCCGATGCTTCCGGCAATCCGCTGACCGACCCAAACAACATCCTTTCCAAGCGTAGCGTCTATTTCGACTACGACAAGGATGAGGTGAAGGCTGAGTTCCGTCCGCTGGTCGAGGCGCATGCCAAGTACCTGCAACAGAACTCCAACGCACGCCTGATGATTCAGGGCAACGCCGATGAGCGCGGCAGCCGTGAGTACAACCTGTCGCTGGGTCAACGCCGTGCCGCTGCGGTCAAGAACGCCATGAACGTCTATGGCGCTTCCGACAATCAGATCGAAACGGTGAGCTATGGCGAAGAAAAGCAACGTTGCGCTGAAGCTACCGAAGCATGCTGGACTGAAAACCGTCGCGCTGACATCGTTTATTCCGGCGAATAATCCATGCGTCTGCTGATTCCGTTTTTGCTGCTTTTCTTTAGTGTTGCGTCACACGCGGCATTGTTCGCCGATAACGAGGCGCGTGACGAAATCGTCAAGTTGCGCAAATACGTCAAGGAAGAACAGGATAAGCGCATTACGGAATTGCAGGCCAAACTGGACGCTTCCGAAAAGTCACGCCAGGCGCTGGAAAAGCGTCTGGCGGACATGGAGTCCGGACAGAAGTCGCAGATGATGGACTGGATGGGGCAGGTCGATCGCCTCAATCTGGAAGTCAGCCGGTTGCGCGGGCAACTGGAAGTCAATACGCATGAAGTCGAGCAGTCACAACAGCGACAGCAGCAGTTTTACACCGATCTGGATACACGCATGCGCAAGTTGGAGAGCGGTACTGCCGGGGCGGTAAGTGTCGGGCCCACGGCGAATGCTACGCCTTCTGCCGCAGTAGTCGATTCGGTGGCTGAACTCAAAAATTACGAAGCGGCGCATGAACTTTTCAAGGCGGGTAAGTATAAAGAATCCGCAGACTCTTTCGAGAAGTTCGTACAGGCCTACCCGAATAGCAAGTACGCGCCCAGTGCGCAGTACTGGATAGGCTATGCCAATTTTTCACAAAAGAATTACAAGGCTGCAATTACCAGCCAACAGGTGTTGATCCAGCGCTACCCTGACAATCAGAAAGTGCCGGATGCCATGTTCAACATCGCCAATAGCCAGATTCAACTGGCTGACCTCGATGCCGCAAAGCAGACGCTGCGCGCATTGCTGGATAAATACCCCAACAGCGATGCAGCTCCGCTCGCAAAAAAACGTTTGACCGTTCTCGAATCGGTCAAATCCAAGAATTAGCGTGAACACGCTCTAGCCGTGCTCAAGATCCACGAAATTTTCCATTCCCTGCAAGGGGAGTCGACGCGTGTCGGCTTGCCCACGGTTTTCGTTCGCCTGACTGGTTGCCCGTTGCGTTGCGGTTATTGCGACACGGCCTATGCGTTCCAGGGCGGCGAAAACATGACGCTGCAACAAATTCTGGAGCGCGTAGCTTCCTATGGCGCCCACTATGTTACGGTGACTGGCGGCGAGCCATTGGCGCAAAAGCAATGCATTCCGTTATTGAAGATGTTGTGCGATGCGGGCTATGACGTTTCCCTGGAGACGGGTGGCAGTCTCGATACCAGCCATGTGGATCCACGCGTTTCGGTTATTCTGGATATCAAAACTCCAGGCTCCGGCGAGGTGCAGAAAAATCTCTGGGCTAACCTGCAGCACCTGAAGTCCTCTGACGAAGTGAAATTCGTACTGTGCGACCGCGAAGACTACGAATGGGCCAAGCAGGTGCTTGCCGATCAAGAGATAGCTAGTAAATGTACGGTTCTGTTTTCCCCGGTATATAGTCAATTGAATCCTACCGATCTTGCCGACTGGGTGCTGCAAGATCGCCTGCCGGTGCGTATGCAGGTGCAATTGCACAAAATCCTTTGGGGCGAGACGCCGGGTAAATGATTAGAGCCCATACTTGGGGAAAACGAAAGATGCGTTGCGGCAAAAAATGGATGGATGCAAGGCGCGAGGCACAGCGAATGGTCGCTCCATTCGCAAGCCTTGCAACGCCGCAGACGCCAATTTTTGCCGCAACCCTGCGGAACGGTCATGCTTTACCCTCATGGCGTTGTTACTCGCCGCTTATTTGGAATTACCAAACTGCGCGGCTCGCGCCTAGCCCTGAGCGTAAAGCATGACCGTCGCACATTCGGTTTCCCCAAGTATGGGCTCCAAGGCTGTCGTCCTGCTTTCCGGTGGGCTGGATTCAGCTACAGTGCTCGCCATTGCGCGCAGTGAAGGCTACGCCTGCTATTGCCTGAGCCTTGATTACCATCAACGTCATATCGCGGAGTTGGAGGCTGCAAAACGCGTTGCGAACGCGCTGGGAGCCGCCGAGCACCGTATCGTGCAGTTCGATCTGTCGAACTTCGGTGGTTCCGCGTTGACCGATGACAATATCGCCGTACCCGAGTCGCCGAGCGAGGGTATTCCGGTTACCTACGTCCCCGCACGCAATACCATCATGCTCTCGCTTTCGCTGGCATGGGCGGAAGTGCTGGGCGCGCAGGATATCTTCATTGGCGTCAATGCGCTGGATTATTCCGGCTATCCGGATTGCCGCAAGGAGTATGTGGACGCCTTCGAGCACATGGCCAATCTTGCGACCAAAGCTGCGGTCGAAGGGCATCGCCTGAAAGTGCATGCGCCGCTAATCGACTTGAACAAGGCCGAGATCATCCAGCGCGGCCATGCGCTGGGCGTGGACTATGGAATGACGGTCTCCTGCTATCAGGCGGATAGCCAAGGGAACGCATGCGGCGTTTGCGATTCCTGCAGGTTTCGGCAAGCCGGATTCCGCGCTGCAGGCTTGCCTGACCCCACGCATTATCAGTCATCAAAATGATGGCCGGACATTGTCCTTGCCAACACTATAAAAAATAACGTAAAATCGCGCCCTTTCTGTTAATTTACCAAGAGACTAAATATATGGTGATCATTCGTCTCGCCCGTGGTGGCGCGAAGAAATCCCCCTTCTACAGCGTAGTTGTGGCCGATTCTCGCAACCGTCGCGATGGCCGCTTCATCGAGCGCGTAGGCTTTTACAACCCGATCGCTGGTGCAGGCCGCGAAGCACTGCGTCTGGACAGCGAGCGTATTGCTTACTGGCGTAGCAACGGCGCACAACTGTCCGACCGCGTCGCGCTGCTCGTCAAGCAAGCCGGCAAGGCCGCCTAAGCAAGTTGTCGCAATCGCCGCCTGAAGACCTGGTGGTGATGGGGCGGGTGACCGTCCCGTACGGCGTCCGTGGCTGGGTCAACGTTCAGCCTGACACCGAAATGCTGGATGGCCTGTTCGACTACCCAGTGTGGTGGATACAGGCCGATGGCGCCTGGCGTGAATTTACGGTCGAAGAAGCCAAAGTGCACAGCGATCATCTGGTCGCCAAGCTCGAAGGCGTGCTTGATCGCGATCAGGCGTTTCGGCTCAAGGGCAAGCCGATTGCCGTTCCGCGCGAGCAATTGCCGGAACCCGACGAAGACGAATATTACTGGTCCGATCTGATCGGTCTGGAAGTAGAGAATCTGCAGCAGGTTCAACTCGGCCGCATTACCGATGTATTCGCTACTGGCGCAAATGATGTGATGGCGGTCAATGGCGAGCGTGAGCGCCTGATCCCTTATATCGCGCAGGTTGTGCAGCAGGTCGATCTTGCTGCGAAGCGCATGGTCGTGGACTGGGACGCCGATTTTTGAGTCAGCCTTTGCAGTTTGACGTCATCACGCTGTTCCCGCCGATGTTTGAGGCTATTTCGGCACAGGGAGTCACTTCCCGGGCGCTGGAGAAAAAGATTTACCAATTGGCGTTATGGAATCCGCGCGATTTCACAACCGACAATTATAAGACGGTGGATGACCGTCCATACGGCGGAGGTCCCGGCATGGTCATGCTGGTGGAGCCGTTGGAAAAAGCGATCAATGCCGCGAAACAGCGGCAGCGCGAAGCTGGTGTCGAAAGCCCGCGCGTGATTCACTTATCTCCGCAAGGCAAGCCGTTGACGCACGAGAAAGTTGTCAGCTTGGCGGCTGAGCCAGGATTGATACTGCTGACGAGCCGTTATGAGGGCGTGGATGAACGTCTGCTGCGGCGAGCCGTGGATGAAGAGATTTCAATAGGCGATTATGTGCTGTCCGGCGGCGAACTGCCGGCGATGGTGCTGATCGATGCGATAGTGCGGCAACTGCCCGGTACGCTGGGCGATGCCGATTCGGCGGCCGAGGATTCCTTTGTGGACGGCCTGCTGGACTGCCCACACTATACGCGACCTGAAGTATATGATGGCGAGCGGGTGCCGGACGTGTTGATGTCCGGTAACCACGCGCACATTAAGCGCTGGCGGTTGAAACAATCGCTGGGGCGAACCCGGGACAAGCGCCCGGATTTACTGGCCGCAAGGCCGTTGACGAAAGAAGAATCTCGGCTGCTTGCAGAGTACGAGCAGGAACAAGATCCTCACAATTAAAAGGAACTGTGAAATGGCTAATATCATTCAAATGCTGGAGCAGGAAGAAATTGCCCGCCTCGGCAAGAACATCCCCGACTTCGCACCTGGCGATACCGTTATCGTCGGCGTGAACGTGGTGGAAGGTACCCGCAAGCGCGTTCAGGCATACGAAGGCGTGGTGATCGCCAAGCGTAACCGCGGTCTGAACTCCTCCTTCATCGTGCGCAAGATCTCTTCCGGTGAAGGCGTGGAACGTACTTTCCAAACCTACTCTCCGCTGATCGCCAGCATAGAAGTGAAGCGTCGCGGCGACGTGCGCCGCGCCAAGCTGTACTACCTCCGCGAGCGTTCTGGCAAGTCCGCACGTATCAAGGAAAAGCTGCAAGCGCGCGAAAAGGAAGTCGTCGCAGAGTAATCTCGGCCTTTCTCGCAAAAACCCCACGATCTCCGGACGTGGGGTTTTTTATTGGCTGAAGTTATTCTTTACGCCAACCATGAACGGGATAGCTTTCAATCATGGGGGCGATATTCGGCATTCTTCATGTCCCTGATCTGCAGAAGTTACAGATTAAGCAAGCGATAACTTCTCGAAATTTTGCATACAGAGGTCGGCGAGGTAACATAACCACATGCAAACGGACTATCAGGCAATCGTTGCGGCACCTTTCGGAGCGCTGGGCGTGCGCGTGGCGGATGGCGTGCTGGCTGGCATCGACTTTCTTCCTGGGTTCCCGGCGCCACGTGCAGCTAATGATGTCGACACGCAAGCAATCTGCGCGCAATTAACCGAATACCTGAAAAATCCGCATCATCCATTGGACTTTCCCATGTCCGTGACCGGAACGCCATTCCAGCGGCGTGTGTGGCGCGCCATGCGAGCGATTCCCGTCGGCGAAACGCTGACGTATACGGAGCTGGCGCAACGCATTTCGTCCGGCCCGCGCGCGGTGGCCAATGCCTGCGGCGCCAATCCGATTCCGGTCGTCATCCCCTGCCATCGCGTGGTGGCAAAAAGCGGACTCGGCGGCTTCATGGGCGGCCGTGAGGCCACTTCCCTTTCCATCAAGCAATGGCTACTGGCGCATGAACGAGTCGAATCTAGCACTGCTGGATGAGTTCACCGACCGGCTGTGGCTGGAGGAGGGCTTGTCCAGGAATACGTTGGAAAGTTATCGCCGCGATCTTGCCCAGTTTGCCGAGTGGCTAGAAAAAAGCGCGGCCAAATTGCTGATGAAGGCAGAGCGTTCCGATCTGGAGCGTTATCTGGCAGCGCGATCGCCTGTCAGCAAACCGCGCAGCATAGGTCGGCTCATTGCCAGCCTGCGCCGCCTCTATCGTTTTGCATTGCGCGAGGGCAGGATAGATGTTGATCCCACGCAGCAGCTTGGCTCGCCTAAATTGCCACGCAGCCTGCCCAAAAGCCTGAGCGAAGATGAGGTCGAAAAACTGCTTCATGCGCCGGACACAGAGCAATTGCTTGGCCTGCGCGACCGAGCCATGCTGGAAACGCTGTACGCGACCGGTTTGCGGGTGTCCGAGTTGGTGGCTCTGAAGTTGAGCGAGGTCAGCCTGGACATGGGCGTTGTCCGCGTCATCGGGAAAGGCAGCAAAACGCGACTGGTGCCTTTGGGAGAGGAGGCGCTGGATTGGATTACCCGCTTTCTGAAGGAGGGGCGTCCGCAAATCGCGAGCGCGCAACTCTCCGATGCGATCTTTGTCACACAGCGCGGTGAGGGTATGACACGGCAGGCTTTCTGGTATCTGATAAAACGTTATGCACGAGTGGCGGGGATCACCAAGCAGATGTCGCCCCATGTATTGCGCCATGCGTTCGCTACCCACCTGCTCAATCATGGGGCAGATCTGCGGGTAGTGCAGATGTTGCTGGGGCATGCGGATATTTCGACGACGCAGATATACACCCATGTGGCGCGCGAACGTCTCAAGCAGCTGCATGCGCAGCATCATCCCCGCGGCTAGCTGGTGGACGCGAGGCCAGTCAGATAGGTGTCGACGTATGCCTTGGCTTTATTTTCCAAAGAGAACAGGGTAGGGTCCATCAGCCAGTGGAAACAAAGGCCGTCGATCACCGAGAACAGTCCGACGGCGGCAAATTGAGGGTCCAGGTTAGCCGGAAGTTGCCCGAGCTGGATGGCCTGCTTGAAGTCGTCGGTGATTTCGTTGAGGCATTCGGCGCGTTTTGCGAGATAACCTTCACGCCAGCCGCCGGCCTCTTCTATGTATTCGCATTTATGCAAAATAATGCTCATGAGATTACGCGTCCGATCGTCATGAGCCACCAGGTTGAGCACGGTCACGCTCTTGGCCCGTAACCGTTCGAGCGGGTCGTTGGGTAGGGTTTGCAGCAGCTCCTCGAAAGACTCTTCAAGGGGCAGCACTGCCTGATCCCATATTGCGTGGATCAGATCAGTCTTGTTCTGGAAGTGCCAGTAGACGGCGCCGCGCGTAACGCCCGCCGCAGTGGCAATGTCGTTTAGCGTAGTCCGCGCCACGCCGCGCTCGCTGAATAGCCGTTCCGCTACGTCCAGCAGCAGGGCGCGGGTTTGCAGTGCTTCTTCCTTGGTTTTGCGAGCCATGGTTACTCGATACAGTCATTTTGCAGCATGATGACAATTCTATTGAAGGATTGACATACATACAAGTATGTAGGTAAAGTAAACATGCATTCGTGAATGTAAACATCAAGACAAGAATAGGGAATCACATGTTCAACCGTCGCCTCGCCGTATCGCTTCTACCTATCGCCCTGCTGCTCGCCTGCTCAAAATCACAAGAAGGCAATCCAATGGCGAATATGCCGCCGCCAGAAGTCAGCGTGATTGAGATCAAGCCGACGGATGTGCCGGTAAATTTCGAATATATCGGACAGACTATAGGCTCGCGCGAAGTAGAAGTTCGGGCACGGGTGACGGGTCATGTGGAAAAACGCTTGTACGAAGAAGGCGCGCTGGTTAAGGCGGGACAGCCGCTGTTCCAATTGGATGCCAGGCCGCTGGCCATGGCCGTGGCAGCGGCTAAAGCCGCGGTAGCGACTGCCGAGGCGGATATTGCAAGAGCAGATGCCACCGTCGCGCAAGCACAGCGTGAGCGTAACCGCCTTGCGCCGCTCGCCGAGGCGCGTGCGATCAGCCGCAAGGAGGCGGACGACGCGACTTCACTGGAGCAAATCTCCCAAGCTGAGGTGAAAGCCGCGCAAGCCCGTCTGGAACAAGCGCGTGCGCAGCTGCGCGAAGCGCAGTTGAATCTGGAATACGCGACCATTACGGCGCCGATTACCGGTATGGCCGGTCGTGCCCTGCGACAGGAAGGTTCGCTGGTTAGCGCCACGGGCGATAGCCTGCTGACCACGCTGGTGCAGCTCGATCCTTTGTACGTAACGTTCAACGTTGCCGATAACGAGCGCCAGCAGATGGACAAGGAGGTTGCTGAAGGTTCGCTGCTGCTGCCCAAGGGTGGTTTCAATGTACGCCTGTTGCAGCGTGACGGCAGCCAGATTGGGCAGGTAGGGAAAGTCAATTTCGTTTCGTCCACGGTTAGCAATCAGACCGGGACGCTGGAAATGCGCGGACAGTTCGCAAATCCGGGCTACAAGCTCAAGAGCGGACTTTTTGTGCGCGTGCTACTGGAAGGCGCAACTCGCTCGAATGCGCTTACGGTGCCGCAGCGTGCCGTGCTGGAAGGGCCGACCAGCAAAATCGTCATGGTCGCGGTCAAGAACAAAGAGGGCATGCTAGTCGCCGAGTCGCGCCCGATTACGGTTGGCGAATGGGTGGCAAAACCGGATGCGGAAAAGGTTTGGGTGGTGCGTAGCGGTCTGCAGGCGGGCGACCAGGTGATTTATGAAGGTTTGATGAAATTGCGCCCCGGTGCGCCGATCAGCCTCGGCCAGCCTGCACAACCGCAAGCAGCGGCTCCGGCCAAGTCTGCAGCACACTAAGCGGAGCCCGGCATGAATTTCTCACGGTTCTTTATCGATCGTCCCATTTTTGCGGCGGTTCTGTCCATCTTCATTGTGTTGGCCGGTCTGGCAGCAATGCGCAGTTTGCCTATCGCACAATATCCCGAAATCGCGCCGCCGGTTGTGACCGTACGTGCCGTTTATCCCGGCGCGTCGGCCCAAGTGCTGGAGCAGACTGTGGCTGCGCCTATCGAGGCGCAGATCAATGGCGTCGAGGACATGATGTACATGAGCTCGACCTCGTCTTCCAGCGGCGTGCTCGAAGTCCAGGTGACGTTCAATATCGGTGCCGATGCCGACAAGGCGGCACTTAACGTCAACAATCGCATCAAGCAGGTGGAGGCGCGACTGCCGCTGGAAGTGCGCCGCCAGGGCGTGACGGTGGAAAAGGGTTCGTCCTCCTTCTTGCAGGTGATTGGTTTCTATTCGCCTGACGGCACTTTCGACGATCTTTACACCAGTAATTACGTCACGCTGAATGTGCTGGATCGCATCAAGCGCATTCCCGGCACCACCAATGTGCAAATTTTCGGTGCCAAGGATTATGCAATGCGTATCTGGCTGAAGCCGGATCGCATGACGCAGCTTGGAGTGTCGGTGAATGAAGTGGTTTCGGCGGTCAACAGCCAGAACGCGCAATTTGCACCGGGCAAGATCGGCCAGAACCCGAACGGAAACGACCAGGAACTGGTGTACACCATCACCACGCAGGGCCGCCTGTCCGATCCGAAAGCTTTCGAGGCCATCATCGTCCGCTCGCGGGCGGATGGCGCTGAAATACGCCTGAAGGACATTGCCCGCGTCGAACTCGGATCCAAGGATTACGACTTCATCGGGCGCGTCAACGGCAAGCCCGCTGTGCTGGTGGGTGTGTTCTTGCAACCGGGCGCAAATGCGCTGGGCGTTGCCGAAGAAGTGAATAAAGCCGTCGATGAAATGGCGCAAAGCTTCCCCAAGGGGCTGGAGAAGGCAGTGGTTTACGACACTACCCGGTTCGTAGAGGTCTCGATCAGCGAAGTGGTGAAGACGCTGACGGAAGCGATGATCCTGGTGTTCCTGGTTGTACTGCTGTTCCTGCAGAATCTGCGCGCTACCTTGATCCCATCGCTGGTGGTGCCGGTTTCGCTGCTAGGTACATTCGCCGGCCTTTATATGCTCGGCTACTCCATCAACACACTCACCTTGTTCGGTATGGTGCTGTCTATCGGTATTGTCGTGGACGACGCCATCGTGGTGCTGGAAAACGCGGAACGACTCATGCACGAGCGCGACATGACGCCGCGCGAGGCGACCATCGAAGCGATGCGTGAAGTGACCGGCCCGGTGATTGCCATCATGCTGGTGCTGATTTCTGTGTTCGTGCCGATTGCCTTCATCGGCGGCCTCGCGGGCGAACTGTACCGTCAGTTCGCGATCACCATCTCTATCGCTGTGCTGATCTCCGGCCTGGTGGCATTGACTCTGACACCGGCGCTGTGCGCGACTATCTTGCGGCCGGAGCACAAACATGAAAACCGGTTTACACGCGGTTTCAATCGTTTCTTCGAGTGGATGACACGCAAGTACTCTGCGGGCGTGGCATGGATGCTGAAACGCGCGGTCGTCGGTGTGTTGCTGTTCGTCGGCATGGTGGCGATCACCGCGCAATTGTGGAACATCACGCCCACCGCTCTAGTGCCGGATGAAGATCAAGGCTATTACATCGCCGCCGTGTTCCTGCCGGACGGTGCCAGCCTAGGCCGTACCGACAAGGTGGTGAATCAGGTGACAGATAGCATCCTGTCCAATCCAGCGAACGAGTATGCGATTGCATTTACCGGCATGGATTTTCTCGGCGGCTCGTTCAAGAACAGCGCTGCGACCATTTTTACGACGCAGAAGCATTGGGACGAGCGCGATATGCCGACGCAGGCGCTGGTCGGCGAGTTCTTCGGCAAGACAGGTGGAATCAAGGAGGCGCTGGCACTGGCGTTCAATCCTCCTGCCATTTTCGGATTGGGTAGCTCCGGCGGGTTTGAGGTCTATATCCAGAATCGCGGAGAAGGCGGAGCGCAAAAGCTGAACGAGGTCGCGCAGGCTTTCATCGCCAAGGCCTCGCAGGACAAGAGTTTAGCCTTCGTGCAAACCTTGTGGCGCGCGCAGACCCCGCAATTGTTCGTGGACGTGGACCGTGCTCGTGCCGCCGCACTCGGCGTCAATCTCGAAGAGGCTTTCAATACGCTGTCCGCCACATTGGGCACGCTGTATGTCAACGATTTCAACAAATTCGGCCGCACTTGGCAGGTGCTGATGTCTGCGGATGCCGAGTATCGGCACAAGCCCGAAGACATATCCGCGTTGCATGTGCGTGGGGCTAACAACCAGATGGTGCCATTGTCAGCATTCACTACGGTGCGTTACAACGCCGGCCCGGATACGTTGGATCGCTTCAATAACCTGCCCGCGGTAAAGCTGCTTGGTTCGGGTGCGCCCGGTATCAGCTCGGGTGAGGCATTGGCGAGTGTCGAGCGCATCATGCAGGAAGTGCTGCCGCCTGATTTCACTTATGAATGGAGCGGCGCCTCGTTTCAGGAAAAAAGGTCGAGTGGTGCTTCCAGCATGGCGCTCGGCATGGCGGTGATCATGGTGTTCTTCATCCTCGCGGCGCTGTATGAGCGTTGGACGCTGCCTTTCGCTGTGCTGCTGGCCTTGCCGTTCGGTTTGTTCGGTGCACTGGCCGCCGTGTGGGTGCGCAATCTGGTTTTCGCCGCCCTCGGCTTGCCGATTCCGCCGCTGGCAAACGACGTCTACTTTCAGATCGGGCTCGTGACATTGCTTGGTCTTGCTGCCAAGAATGCGATCCTGATCGTCGAATTTGCGATCATGAAGCAGCACGAAGACGGCATGTCGGCCTGGGATGCGGTGCTGGAAGCGGCACGTTTGCGCTTCCGCCCAATCCTGATGACATCGCTGGCATTTATCCTGGGCGTGTTGCCGCTGGCGATATCCAGCGGCGCGGGCGCGGGCGCACGCCAGTCGGTCGGTACCGGCGTCATGGGCGGGATGATGGCCGCGACTTTCCTGGCGATTTTCTTCGTGCCGCTGTTCTACCGCCTGATTGCACGCAACGATAAAAAGAAAGAGGTTCACGATGCGTAAAAAAATCGCTGCGATATTGCTGTTTGCCGCGTTGCTGCCTGCTTGCAGCTTCTTGCAGACAAATCATGAGAAGCCGGTACCCGAATTGCCGGATCAATGGAAAACCACGGGTGAAGGCAAGCAGGCGAGCGACGCCGGTGAGCGCTGGTGGATGCTGTTCGATGATCCGGTGCTGGACAAGCTGGTCGATGAGGCACTGCAGCACAATCATGATATCGAGGCCGCCGCCGCCCGCATTCTGGAAGCAGAGGCCGCTTTGGGGGTGACGGAAGCCGATCGTTATCCGATCGTTACCGCTGGTGGAAATGGCAGCCGTACCGGCTCTTCGGAAGCCACAGCGGTGCAGCAGCCTGGGATCCCCCGCGTACAGAACAATGTGCGCGTGACGCTCAACGCCAGCTACGAGCTCGATGTCTGGGGCAAATTCCGTCGTGCCAGCGATGCGGCACGTGCGCAATTGCTTGCTGCCGAGTCTGCGCGCGATACGGTGCGCCTGACGTTGACAGCCGATGTTGCCCAGCAGTATTTCAATTTGCTGGCGGCCGATGCGCAAGTTGAGGTAATCCGCGATGTACTCAAAACGCGTGCCGATAGCCTTGGATTGCTGCGATTGCGCGGCGAGTCCGGCCTGGTATCCGAGTACGAAATCCGCCAGGCGGAAGCCGAAGAGGCTGCCGCAAGATCCCAGCTGGCGGCTGCATTAAGGGCGCAGGAAAATCTGCAATCGGTACTTGCGATCCTGCTCGGCCGTTCACCGCGCGAAGTAATGGATGGCCAGGTCGAACGCGGCAATGTCGCTACGACCCAGGCAGTGTGGGTGCCGGATGGTTTGCCCTCCGACCTGTTGCTGCGTCGCCCGGATATTCGCGAGGCCGAGCAAAATCTGCTGGCCCAGGATGCGCGGATCGACGCCGCGCGTGCCGAATTCTTCCCGGCGATTTCGTTGACTGCCTATGTGGGCTCGGAAAGCGCGACGCTTGCGAACCTGTTCTCCGGTCCTGCCGGAATATTCCAGTTTGCGCTCGGGCTGGCGCAGCCTATCTTCAACGCCGGCCGTCTGACCTTTTCGGTGAAAGCCGCCGAGGCGCGCCGTGAGCAAGCGGTTGCCGCATATAAAAAGGCAGTGGCAAGTGCTTTCGGCGATGTGCGCACCGCGCTCAACAATCAAACTGCCGCACGCGCGACGTTGCAGGCCGAGTCCGAGCGCATTGTCGCCTTGGTCGATGCACGGCGCTTGGCAAATATGCGATACGAAGGCGGAGTTTCGAGCCGATTGGAAGTGCTTGATGCGGATCGCCAATTATTGCAAGCGCAATTGGCGCGAGTGGATGCCGAAAATGCACAGCGGGCGGCGGTGGTGGGTTTGTTCAAGGCGCTGGGTGGAGGATGGGCGGCAGAATCGGAAGCTGCCGCACCGTAACCCCTTTCATCTCTCCCGTGGCGAAGGCGGGACCGGTTCATTGCGGCCCGGAGGAGAGAGTGAAAGTTTAGAGAAAAGGCCGGCAAATGTCGGCTTTTCTATGTTTAAGGATGGGTATCGTTGCCCCACGTAAGCGTTACTTGGAACCGGATGTAGATCAAGCTTTTTTGCCGCGCTCAATAATCACGCCCAATTGCTTCAGTCCCGGCAATATTCCCGGTTTCCCCACCTTTACCTTCACCCACGGCGTACCGAACTCCTGGAGGATCAACTGGCAGACATGCTCTGCCAGCGCCTCGACCAGCTTGAAACTTTTTACTGCCAGCGTTGCACGAATGCGAGCGATAATCTGGCCATAGTCTATGGTGTCCTCAATCGCGTCCGTTTCGCAGGAGCGGCTGTGCGGCATCGCCAGTTCAATGTCCAGGACGATGGTTTGCGGGCGCATGCGCTCCCATTCGGGGACGCCGAGATGGGTTTCAACTTTGACTTCTTGCAGGAAAATAATATCCATATCGCTTAGAATCCACTTTTCAGGAATTCTAGAGCATCTGTAATGAACGAGTGGATTTTTGTAGTGGCCGCGTATCTGCTGGGGTCGGTGGCATTCGGAATTATTGTCAGCAAAATGTTTGGCTTGCCCGATCCGCGCACCGTGGGATCCGGCAATCCGGGAGCGACGAATGTGATGCGCAGCGGCAAGAAGGCCGCAGCGGTGCTGACCCTGTTGGGGGATGCCGGCAAAGGCTGGTTGATGGTATGGCTGGCGCAGCATTATGGTCTAGCGCAGGAATGGGTGTGTGCGGTCGCGATTTCGGTGTTTCTCGGGCACCTGTACCCGGTGTTTTATGGCTTCAAGGGGGGCAAGGGCGTGGCGACCGCGGCCGGTATTTTGTTCGCAATCTGGCCGTGGCTGGGGGTGAGCGTGATGGCGACTTGGCTCTTGGCATTTGCCATGTGGCGGGTGTCCTCGTTGTCGGCGCTGATTGCGGCGGGTTTTGCGCCGATTTATGCGGCGGCATTTTTTGGTTTCAATATCGTCGCGGCGACAGTGCTGGTGCTGTCTGCCATGTTGGTGTGGCGCCACAAATCCAATATCCGCAAACTGCTGGACGGTACCGAAGCTGGGTTCGGCAAGCCGAAGGCGGGAAATCTGCCTCCGCAGTGATCTTTTAGTGCAGGCCCCAGGTGTGCCGGCTTTGAGGTTACGGAGCAGTCAGTTCGGCCAGGTCCCAGCGGGGCCTAACGGTAAAGCCATGATTGCCAGGCGCGGCGTTTTTGAGTCGCATTGCGCCGGCAAAGGCGATCATCGCTCCGTTGTCGGTGCAGAATTCGAGACGCGGATAGAAAACCTCGAAACCGCGTTTCTTTGCGGCTAAATCCAATGCTTCCCGTAAACGTTTGTTTGCGCCAACACCCCCCGAGACAATCAAGCGATCTAACCGGCATTGCTCCAAGGCTGTAGCGCATTTGGCCGTCAGCACATCCACGACCGCCTCCTGGAATGCGTAGGCAATATCGGCTTTGGACGCGCCGTCTTGCGCTGAGTTGTTAGTAGCTGTCAGTACGGCGGTTTTGAGACCGCTGAAGCTAAAATTAAGATCGCCGCTGTTAAGCATCGGACGCGGCAATTTCAACGATTTAAGGCGGCCGGTTTCGGCAAGTTTCGAGACCGCCGGGCCGCCGGGATAGGAAAGCCCAAGCAATTTGGCCGTTTTGTCGAATGCTTCGCCGGCGGCATCATCCAGCGTGTCGCCGAGGAGTTCGTATTCGCCGATGCCCGATACGCGCATTAATTGCGTATGGCCGCCGGAAACGAGCAGTGCGACAAATGGAAATGGCGGCGGATTTTTCTCCAGCAATGGTGCGAGCAGGTGGCCTTCCAGATGATGCACCCCGATGGAGGGGATATTCAATGTGAACGCCAATGATTCGGCAACGCTGGTGCCGACCAGAAGGGCGCCAGCGAGGCCGGGGCCTTGGGTGTAGGCGATGGCGTCGATGTCGTCCAATGTCAATCCGGCTTCGTGCAGCACGCTTTCGGTCAGCGGCAAAACGCGGCGGATATGGTCGCGCGAGGCGAGTTCCGGCACGACGCCGCCATATTCGGCGTGCATCTTGATTTGCGAGTGCAGAGCGTGCGCCAGCAAGCCTTTTTCGGTGTGATAAAGCGCGATGCCGGTTTCGTCGCAGGAGGTTTCGATGCCGAGAACGATCATTGATTTGCGTATAGAATGATTGAAGTGATTGATAAAATGTAATTCGCTGGCTAGAATAGCAAACTTTTTCGTTGTCTCTCAAGGAGAGAAGAATTCAATGACTACCGTACGTGTTAAAGAAAACGAACCGTTTGACGTTGCGCTGCGTCGTTTCAAGCGCATCATGGAAAAGACCGGCCTGCTGACCGAACTGCGCGCTCGCGAGTTCTACGAGAAGCCGACCTGGGAGCGCAAGCGCAAGGCTGCTGCTGCCGTTAAGCGTCACTACCGTCGCATCCGCAATCAGACTCTGCCGCCCAAGCTGTACTAAGCGTTGTCCGCAGTGTCATTGAAATCCCGCATCACTGAAGATATGAAGGCCGCGATGCGCGCCAAGGACGCTCCGCGTCTGGGTGCGATCCGGCTGCTGCAGGCTGCGATCAAGCAGCGCGAAGTCGACGAGCGCATCGAGCTCGACGATACGCAGGTAATCGAGGCGATCGAAAAGATGCTCAAGCAGCGTCGCGATTCGATCAGCCAGTACGAAGCGGCAAACCGTAATGATCTGGCCGATGTGGAAAAGTTCGAGGTCTCGGTGTTGCAGTCCTATCTGCCTCTGCCGTTGACCGAGACCGAGATCGCCGAGCTGCTGGATAAGGCGATTGCCGATACCGGTGCCAGCGGCGTCAAGGACATGGGCAAGGTGGTTGCTGCCGTCAAACCGCAGGTGGTGGGTCGTGCCGACATGGGTAAAGTGTCTGGCTTGATCAAGGCGAGGCTAGGTGGCTAGCCGTTCGCACAAGCTTGCCGGCCTCGACGAAAAGGAGCGTGAAGCTCCTTTTTTGTTTTTTGGACGCGCATAGATGGCTATTCCAGACTTCTTTATTCAAGAGTTATTGAATCGCGTCGATGTGGTCGAGGTAATCGACGCCAGTGTGCCGCTCAAGAAGGCCGGCGCGAATTATTCCGCCTGCTGCCCCTTTCATAACGAAAAAACGCCCTCATTTACCGTGAGTCCAACCAAGCAGTTCTATCATTGCTTCGGTTGCGGCGCCCACGGTACGGCTCTCGGCTTCCTGATGGAATATCAGGGGCTGGGTTTCGTGGATGCGGTCCACGAGTTGGCCAAGCGTGTCGGCATGACGGTGCCGCAGGAAACGCGTGTCGTTGATAAAGCTGCTGAACAGGCCGTCGTTGGCATGCAGGAAGCATTGCAATTGGCGTTGGGGTATTACCGCGCGGAGTTGAAGAAATCCGAGCGTGCGATCAACTACCTTAAGGGTCGCGGCCTCAGTGGCGAAATCGCTGCACGATTTCAGATCGGATACTCTCCGTCGGGTTGGCAAAATCTTGCGAGCGTCATCAAGGATTATCAATCCGAGTCGCTGGGTATTGCCGGTCTGGTGATCACGAATGAGCAGGGGCGCCGCTATGATCGTTTTCGCGACCGGATTATGTTTCCGATCCACGATCAGAAGGGGCTGGTGATCGGTTTCGGCGGGCGCGTTCTGGGCGGTGACGGCGATGATGCCGGGCCGAAATATTTGAACTCGCCGGAAACTCCGCTGTTTCAGAAGGGACACGAATTATATGGGCTGTTCCTGGCGCGTCGTGCTATCCGCGAAGCGGGCAAGGTGCTGGTGGTGGAAGGCTATATGGATGTGGTGGCCTTGGCGCAACATGGTGTTGGTTATGCTGTGGCGACTCTGGGTACTGCGACCACGCCTTACCATATCACCAAGCTGATGCGGCAGACGGACGATATCGTCTTTTGCTTCGATGGCGATGCTGCCGGGCGCAAGGCGGCTTGGCGCGCGGCAATCAATAGCTTGCCCGCGCTCACCGATGGTTTGCGCCTGAGCTTCCTGTTCTTGCCATCGGAGCACGATCCGGATAGCTATATTCGCGAATTCGGCAAAGACGGTTTCGAGGCTGCATTAAAGGAAACGCAGCCGTTGTCGCAATATCTGGTACAAACGCTCAGCAGTGCCAACGATATGCAATCGCATGAAGGGCGTGTTCGGTTTTTGAATGATGCCGAGCCGATACTGAAGCAGATTCAGGCGCCGGCGTTGAGTTTGCTGTTACGCAAGCGGTGCGCCGAATTGGCCGGCGTGTCGCAGGTCGAATTGGAGTCGCTGATGAATCTCGCGCAGCCGACTGCGCGACGCAAATCGGCTCCGGCGCGAAGCTCTCGCAAACCGCCGACACTGGTTCGTAGGCTCATACAAATGGTGTTGCTGCGGCCGCATCTGGCTTTGCAGCTCGATGCAAGCATGGTTCCTGGCAATGGCGCCGAAGATGAAGTGTTCGGACATTTGATACGGCTGGCTGCGGAAAGTCCGCATTCGGCGACATCCGCATTGCTACAGGCATTGCGCGGCAATGTGCCGGAAAGTTTGATGGCGGAAATCAGTGCGGAAGTGATGGAAGTGGACGATGCCTTCGAAGTCGAGGACGAATTCGAGGGAGCAATGAAGCAACTGCGCGAAAATCTGGGACAGCGAGAGTTGGCAGTGGTGCTGAGAATTGCGCAAGAACAAGGTTTGCAGGCGCTGAGTCAAGAGCAGAAAATGCTTTTGCAACAGTTCCGTAGAGGGGCTGTCCAAGGAAATGAACAAAATAAGGTATAATGTACGGTTTTCCCGTTAACCGGATTTGGGGTCGAAAATATGGCTAGCGAGCATCAAAACGAGAAGTCCGAAGTGCAAGCCGGAGGCAATAACGGCGAAGATCGCCGTACGCGACTCAAGTCGCTGATCGTCCTCGGCAAGGAGCGCGGCTACCTCACTTACGCTGAAATCAACGATCACCTGCCCGACGATGTTCAGGACAGCGAACAGATCGACGGCATCATCGGCATGATCAACGACATGGGCATCCAGGTCTATGAAGAGGCGCCGGATGCCGAAGCCCTGCTGATGTCTGACGTCACCCCGGCCGTGGCAGACGAAGACGCCGTGGAAGAGGCCGAGCAGGCGCTGTCCACCGTGGACTCCGAATTCGGTCGCACGACCGACCCGGTGCGTATGTACATGCGCGAAATGGGTACGGTTGACCTGCTGACGCGCGAAGGCGAAATTGAAATCGCCAAGCGCATCGAGGACGGCCTCAAGCACATGGTGCAAGCCATTGCCGCGTGCCCGACTACTATCGCTGAACTGCTCTCGATGATCGATAAGGTCGAAACCGACGAGTTGCGCGTTGACGATGTGGTGGACGGCCTGATCGATGCGGATGTCGGCCTGGACGAAGCGATGGCCGCGGGCGAAGAGGGCGAAGAAGAGGAAGAGCCCGAAGAGGAGGAAGAGGAAGAAAGCGACGATGACGGCGCCAAGGCGGCGGCCGTGTCTGCAGCTGCGCTCGCTCAACTCAAGGAAGAAGTGCTCAAGCGCTTTGCCGTGATTCGCGTTGCTTTTGAAAAGCAGCAGCAGGTATTGCAAAAACACGGTTCCCAGCACAAGAGCTATAAGGCTTATCAGGAAGAAATTCTTAACGAACTGATGGCGTTCCGTTTCTCCGCCAAGCAGGTGGAAGCGTTATGCGACCAAGTGCGTGCGATGGTGGAAGAAGTGCGTTCGCATGAGCGCAAGATCATGGATTTCTGCGTAGAGAAATCCGGCATGCCGCGCCAGCATTTCATCAAGGTATTCCCCGGCAACGAGGGCAATCTGGAATGGTTCGAGAGCGAAGTCAATTCGGGCAAGGCTTATGGCCCCAAGCTCGAGCGTCATCGCCATAACGTGCTGGACCGCCAGCAACGTCTGCTTGATTTGCAGGACCGCGTCGGTCTGCCGATCAAGGAGCTCAAGGAAATTAACAAGCAGATGTCCACTGGCGAAGCGCGCGCGCGTCGCGCCAAGCGCGAGATGATCGAGGCCAACCTGCGTCTGGTGATTTCCATTGCCAAGAAGTACACCAACCGCGGCTTGCAATTCCTCGATCTGATCCAGGAAGGCAACATCGGCCTGATGAAGGCAGTGGACAAGTTCGAATACCGTCGTGGCTACAAGTTCTCCACTTATGCAACCTGGTGGATCCGGCAGGCGATTACACGTTCGATCGCCGACCAGGCGCGCACCATCCGCATCCCGGTGCACATGATCGAAACCATCAACAAGATGAATCGGATTTCGCGCCAGATTCTGCAGGAAACCGGCCTCGAGCCGGATCCGGCGACGCTGGCCGAAAAGATGGAAATGCCGGAAGAAAAGATCCGCAAGATCCTGAAGATTTCCAAGGAGCCGATCTCCATGGAAACGCCAATCGGCGACGACGACGATTCGCACCTTGGCGATTTCATCGAGGATCAGTCCACGATGGCGCCGGTCGATGCGGCTGTGTACGCCAGCCTGCGTGATGCGACTAAAGAGGTCCTGGAATCGCTCACCCCGCGCGAGGCCAAGGTGCTGCGCATGCGTTTCGGTATTGAAATGAACACCGACCACACGCTGGAAGAGGTCGGCAAACAGTTCGACGTCACACGTGAGCGTATCCGTCAGATCGAAGCCAAGGCATTGCGCAAGCTGCGTCATCCGACGCGTTCCGAGCGTCTACGCAGCTTCCTCGAAACCGGCAACGACTAATGAGGCAGTTTCTGGGCCTCTAGCTCATGCCTGGTTAGAGCAGCGGACTCATAATCCGTTGGTGCTCGGTTCGACTCCGAGGAGGCCCACCACCATAACGGCTTGTCGCGAAAGCGGCGAGCCGTTTTTTATTGGCGGGATGCGGTCGGTGCATTGGTCTGCCGAAGACGAAGTGCCATTTCACGAAGAAAGCTCATTGCAATTCGCGGCTCTTCGATCAGGAGGGTTTCGATATTTTCTGAGGAAATGCGCAGGACCTCGGCGTGGCTTGTGCTGACGACCGCGTCCATCGAACGGGTTGCGTTGGTAAGCAGTGCCATTTCCCCAAAGTATTCGCCAGGATTAAGCTGTCGCACCATTTCCCCATTTAGCAGGATGTCTATGGTGCCTGACATCAGGTAATACATTTCATTGCCCTTGTCTCCCTCGTGGAATACATATTGGCCTTGCCAATAATCCTTTCCAAATCGCTGCATAAGCTTGTCCACGTAGGCTGTCTTGTGCGTAGAGCCACTAAATAAATCTTTCAGCAGCAAGACATCTTTTTTCCGTAGAGTCGCGATCAATTCGGTACCGAGGAGAAATGCAGCAAAGCTGTAATAGAGCCAGCCGATGGCAATGAACATGTTTTTCATGCCACCGAAAATGGTGCCGTAAGATTGTTTGAAGAAAAGGAATAATTCAAAGGCCGGCCGCATTGCGACCCATAAAGCGGCTGTAAGCAGGGAGCCGATCAGGATGTGACGTAGCTGTACTTTGATCGGAAAGAAAATACGATAGAAAGTTGCCAGCATCAGTGTGCTGAGCACGATGGAGGAGAGGGTGTTCGTGAGGCGCGCGGAAACGAAATCTGGCCGCAGGAACGTCACCAGTTTTTCCAGCATGATGCCGCTGAAGGTGAATAAAAATAACAATATGAGAATGCCGATAACAGAAACCGAGTCGGTGGCTGCGCGCCGGATGAAAGAAGGAATTTCGATGATGGATGAAATGGTCTGGAAGGAGGCGCGCAGTGCGCCCGCCAGCGGAGTAACCGCCCAGAATAGAGCAAACAAGCCAAATGCACCCCAGACGGCTTTGTGCCGGGAAATATTGTAGACCTCAACCATAATGCGCTGGCTGAATTCCGGAACAAGATTGCCGGTTAGAATCGCGAGCTGAACAATGGCGTAATTCGAAGAAATGACGAGGTGGCTGAGCAAGAAGAACATCAGCAGCGCCATTGGGATGAGGGCGAACAGCGCATAGAAGGCCAATGAAGCAGAAATGCTGAAGCCGTGATGGCGCTGAAATGCGGTAAGTGTCTCGCCTATGATGAATAGCGGGGTTTTATAGCGTTGCCGCAGCAGAGTCTCGCGCGTACGGTCAACTACCTGTTTGATAGGCTGTGACATTACCTATGTAAGTAAAATCGGTACTTGGGACATCGAAATTACTCCCGTTATCGGGGATGGAAAGAACTTGCCGCCTCCATCAGAGCCTTGATGATGCCCGGCTCCATTGCCGAATGACCGGCATCATGCACCATGGTGAATTCGGCTTCAGGCCATGCCTGATGTAGTTCGTAAGCTGTGCATGGCGGGCAAACCATATCATAGCGGCCCTGTATGATTTTGGTTGGAATGTGTCTGATGATGTCGATACGGGCAAGGGTTTCATCGCCGTCAATAAAGCCATTATTAGCCAGGTAGTGCAATTGAACACGTGCACGACCGATGATGGCAGCTTCATCAGTTGGGATCGATGGCACGTTGGTGGCGGCTGGGAGCAGGCTCATGATCTCCGCTTCAAAATTACTCCAGCAAGCTGCGGCGGATAAGGCGAGTGTGGTGTCATCCGAGAAAATACGCCCCCAATAAGCGGAAAAAATATCATCACGTTCATCCTTGGGCAGAAACTCCGCGAATTTATTCCATGCGTCCGGGAAAAAATGCCGGACTTCGTAAAAAAACCAATCCAACTCATGGGGCCGGCACAGAAATATGCCTCGTAAAATCAATTCATTTACCGCTTCTGGATGGGATTGGGCGTAGGCCAAGGCAAGAGTGCTTCCCCAGGATCCACCGAAAACCATCCATCGGGTAATACCCAGGTGTGTGCGAAGTGCTTCAATGTCAGTGATAAGGTGCTGGGTGGTATTCTCGTTGGTGTCGCCGAGGGGTTGGCTGCGTTTGCAACCGCGCTGGTCAAAAAGAACAATCCGGTAAATATTGGGATCAAAAAACCTGCGCTGCATCGGAGTGCATCCGCTGCCCGGTCCGCCATGTAAAACCACGACGGGAAAACCAGCGGGATTCCCGCATTGTTCGTAATAAATACTATGTAACGGAGAGACGTTCAGCATTGCTTGCTGGAAGGGTTCGAGGGCGGGATGAAGCAGGGTGTCTGGATTGTGCATAAGGGATATGCTGGATGGGTGCGAGCTTGTTGTTAAGAAGTTGATTTATACCTATGATAGCACCGCTGTATGGTACGTATTTCAAGGGTTCAATAAATTTGCTGCCGTGGTATTGCAAATCGAATTGACCTGATCTACCATGCAGTCAGCACACATTTAGGTGTTGCGAAAAGCAAGGTTTAAAGGGGCGCGTATAACTCGGCACAAGGGAACGCGCACTGGAGAGCTTTGCTTTATTAACCCTTAGTTGTAACTACTATGGAGATTGAACATGGAGATGAGCAAACTCAAGATCGCTCTGGGTCTTGCCGCTGGCATGACCATTGCAATGCCGATGGCAGCAATGGCAGCAGCAGATCAAGAAGCAGCAATGGCCGATGCCAACAACTGGGCACACCCACGTGGCCAGCATGACAACCAAGCCTATAGCAAACTGTCCCAAATCAACAAGGGCAACATCAAGAACCTGAAGGCTGCTTGGACGTTCGCTACCGGCGTTAACCGCGGTCACGAAGGTTCCCCGGTCGTCGTCGGCAACATGATGTACGTTCACACCGCGTTCCCGAACAACGTGTACGCTCTGGATCTGAACGACAACCAAAAGATCGTTTGGTCCTACTTCCCGAAACAAGATCCGTCCGTTCAAGCAGTTCTGTGCTGCGACAACGTGAACCGTGGTCTGGGCTTCGGCGATGGCAAGATCTTCCTGCAACAGAACGACGGTATGCTGGTCGCTCTGGATGCGAAGACTGGCGCAAAGGTATGGGATGTCAAGAACACCGATCCTAAGGTCGGCGCTACTAACACCAATGCTCCGCACGTGATCAAGGACAAGGTTCTGACCGGTTGCTCGGGTGCTGAATTCGGCGTTCGCTGCTTCATCGCTGCATACAACCTCAAGGACGGCTCCCTGGCATGGAAGGCATACAGCACCGGCCCGGATAGCGAAGTTCTGATCGGCAAGGATTTCAACAAGGATAATCCTCACTACTCCGCACTGTCCGTCTATCAAGACGTGGCTGGCGGCAATAAGCAAGGTGGCTCCTTCAAGGCTCTGTCCAAGGACCAACTGAAGTTCCCGGAAACTGACCTGGGCGTCAAGACCTGGCTGAAGCCGCAAGCAGTCAAGGACGGCTGGCAACACGGTGGTGGCTCCGTTTGGGGCTGGTGGCCGTATGATCCTAAGTCCAACCTGGTTTACTACGGTACCGGTAACCCGTCCGTATGGAACCCGGACGTTCGTCCTGGCGACAACAAGTGGTCCATGACCATCTTCGCACGTGATGTTGACACTGGTATCGCCAAGTGGGGCTACCAAATGACTCCTCACGACGAGTGGGACTATGACGGCATTAACGAAGTGATCCTGTTCGACAAGGGTGGCAAGAAGTATGCATTCCACACCGATCGTAACGGCTTCCACTACACGTTCGATGCTGCCAACGGCTCCCTGGTTGTTGCTGAGAAGGCTCACCCCTTCATCAACTGGGCTTCCCACGTTGACATGAAGTCCGGCGTGCCGCACAAGGATGCTAAGTACTCCACTCACCAAGACTACAATGCCAAGGGTATCTGCCCGGCAGCACTGGGTGTGAAGGACCAACAACCGGCTTCCTACTCCCCGAAGACTGGCCTGATGTACGTTCCGCTGAACCACGTTTGTATGACCTACGAACCGGTTGAGTCCAAGTACGTCGCTGGTCAACCATGGGTTGGCGCTACCCTGACCATGTTTGCTGGTCCGGATGGCGTGATGGGCGGCTTCCAAGCTTGGGATCCGATCAAGGGCAAGTCCGTGTGGTACAACAAGGAGAAGTTCTCCGCTTGGGGTGGTTCTCTGGCTACCGCATCTGACATCGTGTTCTACGGCACCCTGGATCGTTGGTTCAAGGCTGTTGATGCGAAGAACGGTAAAGAGCTGTGGAAGTTCCAAGTTGGTTCCGGTGTGATCGGCAATGCCTTCACATACGGCCACAAGGGTAAGCAATACGTTGGCGTGCTGTCCGGTATCGGCGGCTGGGCTGGCGTGGCGATGAACCTGGGCCTGACCACTGACACCGATGCACTCGGTGCGGCTGGTGGCTACAAGGAACTGACCAAGTACAACGCTGCTCCTGGCGGCGGTGCACTGAGCGTGTTCGCTCTGTAATTGAAGTCGAAAGACCGATAGTTATAGAACTAACCGTTAGTTAGTGTGTCACACAAGCACCCCGCTTCGGCGGGGTGCTTTTTGTCTGCAACAGCAACATAACTAACTGACGACGAGGTGAAGTGGAATGTTGAAACAAATAAATAAGATTGCAGCAACGGCAGCGTTTTGTATGTTTGCTGCGAATGTTTATGCCGGGGCTGGCCAAGAGTTGGATGTTGATCCGGAAACTGGCCGTGGTGGGGAACCCACACGCGCTGAGGATCCGTCAGCTTTCCGCGTATGTGCGGACAGAGATAACCTTCCATGGTCAAATGACAAACAGGAAGGCTTCGAGAATAAAATTGCGGAATTGATTGCAAAAGATCTCGGCAAGAGGCTGGAGTATCAATTCTGGGTAGATCGATTCGGGTTTGTGCGTAATACGCTGAACGCCCATCGTTGCGATGTGATGATTGGTACGGTAGCTGGCAACGATATGATGCTCACATCGAAACCTTACTATCGCTCCGGATACGCTTTCGTCTATCGTAAAGATAGCGGCAAAAAGATTACCAATTACGATTCACCGGATCTGAAAACGTCTGTGATCGGGCTTGTGGGTATGACACCACCGACACGGCCGCTTGAAGATAAGGGCTTGCTTGGTAATTCCAAGCCATATCGCCTGTGGCGAGACCTTAACCAACCGCCCAGCCTCCTGATTGACGACGTAGTAAAGGGCGAGATCGATGTCGCCATCGTATGGGGTCCAATTGCGGGCTACTATGCTAAAAAATCTCCTGTAGAGTTGGTGGTGGTTCCGACGCCTGAATATGCCGAAACCAATGTTCACGGTAAGTCTTACTGGAACATTTCCGTCGGCGTGCGAAAGCGCGAGAAGGAACGTCTGGCAATGATCCAAGATGTGCTGGATCGGCGTCAGGCAGACATCATCAAGATTTTGGATGAATACGGGATTCCGCATGTACCCGTGATTCAAGAAAAACGCGGAGAAGCTGAAGAGCGCGGTGACGCGATTCCGAAGTTTCATTAATTAGTTAAAAAGACGCCGGCATGTGTTGTCAACCATGTCGGCGTTATTTCGTTATTTGTTTACAGCTTGAGTTATTGCAACAGCATAGATTCAACAGGGTTTTGATTATTAAAACGAGGAGATGTTATGAAAGGCAAGATGGTAGTAGGTAAGATGACTTTGTTTGTTTCTATGCTCGCCATAGCAGGCATGATGCCACTTCAAGCGAGTGCGGAATGCAAGTTCGAATCCACTAAGGCAGGTAATGCACCGTTCACAATCAAGCCTACGGAAAAGGATTCTCCAGAAGCCAAGCAATTCCTGGAAACCTGCATCAATCCTTACACCAAAATGTTTGTTGCCGATCCTGAAAAAGCAAAAGCCGGTAAGAAACTGTTCGGCTACTACTCCTGTACTCAGTGCCACGGCGGTAACGCTGGCGGTCAGACTGGCCCCAGCATCATCGACGACACCTGGCAATACGCCAAGCATCAAACCGACAAGGGTATGTTCGAAACCATTGCCAACGGCAGCGATGCAGGTATGCCCGCATGGCACCAACAGCCGGCAGGGAATGCCGAGTTGCTCAGCACGGATGAAGTCCTGAAAATTATCGGTTGGCTGCGTGCGAGCTTCAAGGGCAGCGACCCGGCCAAGCCCTGGTTGAAGTAATTATTGAATTTCAAAATACGGCCACATTATGTGGCCGTTTTGTTTATAAGTCTGTCTGATGACTTCAGGTTTGAATAAAACGACTTTGTAGAGAAGGAGATACCCATGCAGAAAATACAAATTACTTTTATTGCTGCTTTGCTTGCATTTGGACTTACCGCTTGCGGAAAAAATAATGGCACCGATAGCTCGGCCAACGGTGAAGCTCAATCCGGCTCCGATGCAAAAATGGTGGAATTTGTCACAACTCAGGATGGGAAGCCCCTGGAAATAAAGGCCGCACAATTTGATACGGCGGCTGCAAAAGAATTCATGACTACTGGCAAGAATCCTTATGTTGGCAATGAGGAAGCAGTTCAGAAAGGAAAGAAGCTCTTTCAGTTGTATTCCTGCACGCAATGCCATGGAGGAGATGGGCAAGGACAAACAGGTCCAAGTCTCCATGGCCCGGATTATAAATACCCAAAAGACGCCACGAATAAAGGCATGTTCGAGACCATCTGGCATGGCACCAACGGTGGGATGGGAGCAAAGGGCAAGGGTTTGATGGATCCTTCCGATCCCAACAACGGATTAACCGTGGATGAAGCACTGAAGATTATTGCCTGGATTCGTACCCACGGGACCACCACCGGCAACGAATAAAAATCAACGGAAGGTAATTTATGGCATTGAAATCCCAATCGCCAGTAGCGCCGCATCATGTTGTAATCGTGGGCGGTGGTGCAGGTGGTCTCGAATTGGCGACCAGTTTGGGCGATAAGCTAGGAAAAAGCGGGAAAGCCGCGATTACTCTGGTAGACAAGGCTTCTACGCATTTGTGGAAGCCATTGCTTCATGAAGTGGCGGCAGGCAGCATGGATATCGATCAGCATGAGCTGGAGTATCTCGCTCAAGCTCGCTGGCACCACTTCAAGTTCCGGCTTGGTGCGATGGAAGGCCTAAGTCGAGCCATGAAGGAAATCACGCTGTCGCCTGTCTACGACGATGAAGGCAAGGAGCTCATTCCGCGACGCTCGCTTAAATACGACACGCTGATTATCGCAGTAGGAAGTGTATCCAACGATTTCGGTGTGCCCGGTGTGAAGGAGCATTGCATCGCATTGGATACACAGACCGAAGCGGCTGTTTTTCACAAGAAACTGATCAATGCCTGTCTCCGGGCTCAAACGCAGGAGTGGGGATTAGGCCAAGGTCAACTTGACGTGGCCATCATCGGTGGCGGCGCAACAGGTGTGGAACTTTCGGCCGAGCTGCACAATACAACACGCGAGCTGACCGCCTATGGGCTTGATCGTATCGATCCGGACCGCGATATACGTTTAAGCGTCATTGAAGCCGCACCCCGGGTGTTGCCAGCGTTGCCGGAGCACTTGTCGTTAGCGGTTCAGCGGCAATTGACGGAGCTCAAGGTGGATCTGCACTTGGGCAAACGCGTGACGAAAGTCGATAACCGCGGCGTATACACCGGCGAGGATCATTTTATTCCGGCGAAACTGGTTGTTTGGGCCGCAGGCATCAAGGCGCCGGACTTTCTGAAGAATATCGATGGTCTTGAGACCAATTGGTGCAATCAACTGCTGGTCAAGCAGACGTTGCAGACGACGCGCGACGAGAATATCTTCGCCTTCGGCGATTGCGCTGCCTGTCCATGGCCAGAGCAGGGCGAGGGGCAGTTGGTACCGCCGCGCGCTCAGGCAGCACATCAACAGGCATCGATGCTGGTTAAAAGTGTCATAAATCGTATCAACGGGAAGCCAGTGCCGAATTATAAATACCGGGATTTCGGGTCGTTGGTGAATCTTGGCAAATATACGACGGTTGGCAACCTGATGGGCGGTTTAACCAAGGGGGACTTGTTCATACAGGGCTTCGTGGCTCGCATCATGTACCAATCGCTGTACAAGATGCACCTTTATGCATTGCATGGAATGACAAAAGTAGTGCTGGATACCATTGCGCGCATCATCACGCGACGGACAGAGCCGCATGTGAAACTGCATTAAGTGGCATGAGAAGCTCAAAAGCCGCCTGTATTGCACAGGCGGCTTTTTTTATGGATGGTGTAATGAGCGCTGGTTGCGATAAACGCGATAGATGATACCCATCGTCAGGCTGACGAAGGCGCCAAAAAGAAACACGATGGACATAATCGACATTTCCGCTTTTACCATCAAGGTATAGGCACCGATCATCAACAGAATCCCAAGATTCTCATTAAAATTCTGTACAGCGATTGAGTGTCCCGCACCGATCAGGATATGGCCTCGGTGCTGCAGCAGCGCATTTAAAGGAACCACGAAATAGCCTGCCAACACGCCGATGGCAAAGAGGATGATCGCGGCGAGATGCCATTCGCTGATAAAAACCATGCTTGCGACGAGAAAGCCCATCAGGATACCGGCTGGCAGCACCTTAACCGACTCTTCGAGTTTCACAAATTTAGCGGCAAAAACGGAACCGAAGGCGATGCCGAAGGCCACCATGGCAGTGAGCTGGGTGGATTTGTCGAGGCCGAAGCTTAACGCGATAGCTGCCCAGGCTATGACAACCAGCCGCATGGTGGCGCCTGCGCCCCAGAACAAGGTGGTGACGGCAAGTGCCACCCGCCCTTGCGGGTCGCGCCAGAGCGCAACGAATGCGTGCCAGAAATCATGCAATAAATAAAACAGGTTTTTCTTGGGGATGGTGTGATCGATAGGGACATGCGGGATATACATGTTGAACCCCGCCGCCGCGAGATAAAGTACCGTGATGACGATCATTGCCAGACGCGGATCGACAGAGGCCATATGGCCACCGATCACGGCACCCAGGATGATGGCACCAACGGTGGTGCCCTCCATCCAGCCGTTTGCCTTGACCAAGTGGTCAGGAGGAAGGTATTCGGTAAGAATGCCGTATTTTGCGGGCGAATAGGAGGCGGCGCCGATACCGACAATGGCATAGGCATACAGCGGCGGCACTCCCAGCAGCATCGCGAGCGAGCCTATAAACTTGATGGCATTCGAAATAAACATTACCCGTCCTTTGGGTAATGAGTCAGCAAATGAGCCGACAAATGGCGCAAGAGCAATGTAAGAAATGACAAATACGCCCTGAAGAACGGGCGTATGCCAATCGGGCGCGCTCATCTCCGCGAGCAGCGCGATCGCGGCAAAAAGGAGCGCATTGTCGGCGAGTGCCGACAGGAACTGCGCCGCGAGAATGATATAAAAACCTAAATTCATGATGAAATCATGGCGTAGCTAAAATACCGGCGCCATTAGCAGCTGCTAGAGCACCTCGGCAGCAAAATCGGCCAGACGGGAACGCTCGCCGCGCATGAGCGTGACGTGCCCATTGTGTTGCCATCCCTTGAAACGATCGACCACATAGGTCAAACCGGAGCTGCCCTCCGTCAAGTAGGGCGTGTCGATCTGGGCGATGTTGCCGAGACAGACGACTTTGGTGCCGGGGCCTGCGCGCGTGATCAAGGTTTTCATCTGCTTGGGGGTTAGGTTCTGCGCTTCGTCGATGATCAGGAATTTGTGCAGGAAGGTGCGCCCGCGCATGAAATTGAGTGATTTGATCTTGATGCGGGTACGAATCAAGTCCTGCGTCGCGGCACGTCCCCAGTCGCCGGCCTCGTCGTCCGTCTTGTTGAGCACGTCGAGGTTGTCTTCAAGCGCGCCCATCCACGGCGCCATTTTTTCTTCCTCGGTGCCGGGCAGGAAGCCGATGTCCTCACCGACGGGGACGGTGACGCGGGTCATGATGATTTCGCTGTAGATTTTCTTGTCCAGCGTTTGCGTCAATGCGGAAGCCAGTGTCAGCAGCGTCTTGCCGGTGCCCGCTTGCCCGAGTAACGTAATGAAATCGACATCGGGATCCATCAGCAGATTGAGTGCGAAATTCTGCTCGCGATTACGTGCCGTGATGCCCCAGATATTGTTTTTTGGCTGGGTGAAATCCTTGACCACTTCCAGTACGGCGGATTTGCCTTGCTGCTCGCGCACGATGGCATGGAAGGGTTTCTCGAATTCGTAATAGACGAATTCGTTGACCATGAAGCTCTGGCACATCGGCCCGGTGATGCGGTAAAACATCTTGCCGGACTCCTGCCAGGATTCCATCGCCTTGCTATGCTTTTCCCAGAAATCTGCCGGCAGTTCCTTCATGCCGGAATACAGTAACTCGGTGTCTTCCAGTACCTTGTCGTTGAAGTAGTCTTCCGCAGCGATGCTCATGGCGCGTGCCTTGATGCGGATATTGATGTCCTTGCTGACCAAAGTGACCTGGCGTTCCGGGTATTGCTTCTGCAAGTAAACGACGACGCCCAAAATCTGGTTGTCCGCTTTGCTGCCGGCCAACATCGGCAACTCAACGCTGACGGCATGCGTTTGGAGGAAGAGGCGTCCGGTGCTGAAATTATTGTTATTGACGGTGAGGGGGCAGCCCTCATCCAGATTGGCGAGGCGATGGCCGATGATTTCTTCGAGATTGCGGCTCGCCTGACGGGCATTGCGCGCGACTTCGGTCAGGCCTTTCTTGTTATTGTCCAGCTCTTCCAGCGTCACCATCGGCAGGTAAACATCATGTTCTTCAAAGCGGAAGAGACTGGAAGGGTCATGCATCAAAACATTGGTATCAAGAACAAACAACTTGGTGTTGGCGCCGCGTTTTTTTGTCATACCAGTAACGCTTTCCTAGATTGATTGAATGAAATCGAGCACCGCCTGGGCATGATTGGGGACTTTTACGTCACGCCATTCCTGCCGCAATAAACCATTTTCGTCGATGACAAAAGTACTGCGTTCGATACCACGGAACTGTTTGCCATACATGTTTTTCATTTTGATGACACAGAATAGCGAACAGGCTACTTCCTCGGTATCTGCAAGCAGATCGAATGGGAAACTCTGTTTTGCCTTGAAATTCTCGTGCGATTTCAAGCTGTCACGGGAAATGCCAAAAACTTCCGCGCCGGCGTCCTTGAATTTGGAATACAGATCGCGAAACTGCTGACCTTCGGTGGTACAGCCGGGAGTCGAGTCCTTGGGGTAGAAATAAAGGACCAGTTTTGTTCCGGCGTATTGCGAAAATTTGAATTGCCGGGCGCCGGTAGCAGGGAGTTCGAAGTCGGGTATGGCTTGATTCAACATGATGTGAGAGTCTAACGCTTAACGCTGTCATTGTTGTTAAAAAATATCGGCGAGGCAATAGATTCGAATGAATATTCCAGCAAAGGATGAAGGTGCCGAGAAGGCGCGGGTGTTTTTTGCCTTGTGGCCTGCACCGGCGTTGCGCCGCCAGTTGCATGCGTTAGCGGTGCGTTGTCAGGAACAATATGGCGGACGCGCGATGCGTGCCGAAACCCTGCACCTTACGCTGCTATTTCTGGGCGAAGTGTCGCGCGACAATATCCGGAAATTGCAGCAGCTTGTCGATCCCCTTGAGATAGCATCGTTCTCCTTTCATCTGGGGCGCATTGCATGCTGGCGCCATAACCAGATCCTTTATGCTGGGCCGGAAGACGAAGTGATTGCTTTGCAGGTTCTTTCAGAAGGATTGCGTACGCTCACCGACAGCGCGGGCATCGAATTCGACCGCCGGGGCTTTACGCCCCACGTGACACTGTTGAGGAAGATGACGCAGTCATTCGAATCGCTGTCGATCCAGTTGCCTGAATGGAAGGTCGAAGAGTTTTCTTTGGTCGAGTCCGCCGCGCTGAATCAGGGCACGCGCTATCACACCTTACAAACCTGGCGATGCCGGCGATGAGCCGGAGTATTCGAGGCGACGAGGCAGATCGAGGCGGACGATGGTGCCGCCGCCTTCGCGTGGGTTGAATGTAAGGCTGCCGCCAAGGGCTTCACAGGCCTTGAACGCAAAAGGAATTCCGAGACCCGTGCCGAAGCGCTTGGTCGACGGACCGGGGCTGAGCGCTCCGGGATCGGGCTTGAAGGGCATGCCAGCGCCTCGATCCGCAATTTGAACCTCTATGCGCTCGGGCGATATCGTATGCGATATCGAAATGGTAGAGCCCGCGGCGGAGGCATCGATGGCATTCATGAGCAGGTTGTAAAGTGCCTGTTCCAGCAGGTGCTCATCCAGGATGAGGGTGTCCTTGCCGTTTGCAGGCTGCCGTTCCACCTTGATGGATTTTTCCTTGAGTTTTTGCTGTAAAGGCGTGAGCGCGCCTTGCATCACGGATTGCAAGCTGCAGGCTGTCGGCTGCGGTTTGAGCGGGTGCAGATAGGCGAGCATGGCCCCCGTCCAGCGTTCCAGTCTGTCTACCGCGCCGATGATGTCATTCAACGCATCCCGTGTTTCGCTATCCAGCGCGGGGGAGTCCGCGACCTGCGCTGTTGCCCGGATGCTGGCGAGTGGATTGCGGATGTTGTGTGCCAGCATCGGTACCAGTGCACCTTGCGCCGCCTGTTTTTCGCTGCGCACCAGAGCTTCCTGGCTGCGCGCAAGATCGCTCGCCATGCGGTTGATGGATTCGGCAAGCGTAGCCAGTTCCGCAGCTCCTTGGGTCGGCGCGTTATGTTCCAGCCTTCCTGCACTGATTTCCATGGTGGCATGCAGGATGTCGGAAATCGGGCGAACGATGGCGCGTTTCAGAAACAAGCGGGAGAACATCAGCAGCAACGCAGCCAGGCCAATAGGGATGATGAGAAGCGCAATCGCCGTGCGATTGGCGTCTTCCAGCCGGTTTTGCAGTTCCTGTTGCTTTTGCGTCAGCAATCTTTCTGCGTGCGCGGAAATGGCTTCATAACGGCTGAAGACACCGGATTCAAGATCGGTATTCAAGGCCTTGCGCAACTGATCGCTGGGGATCTTGCTATGACGGTGCAGGATGTCGCCGGTTTCACGCAGAAAATCCCGATAACTCTGTTCGAGGCGGGCGATGGCGTCGAGCTCTTCCGTTCCCACCGCCATGCCGCGCAATTCACGAAAATGACGCTCTACCGAACGGGTGTAGCCGTTGTACTCTTCCCGCGCCAACGTGTCGTCCAGAAAGTACGCGTCGAAGAGTTCTTTCATCTGTCGATAAAGATCGCCGCGTGTTTGCTGGATCTCCTGAATCAGCCGATTGATGCGCAGGGATTCGTGGGAAGCTTGTTGCCAGTAATGGATGCCGGCGGCGCCGGCGACGCCCGCCAGCACAATGAGCAAGATAAAGATCAACTCATGGGTAAGCAGCAGTTGCTTCAGCGATTTTGGTTTGCGCTGGACCATGTGTTTCGAGGCAGGGGCTTATTCGAGCCGGAAGGAAATCGGTACGCGCACCGTGAAGCTGCGGCCGCGCAATGCATCGGGAATGGGAGGCGGCTGTACCATGCGCTTCACCATTTCCTGGGCTTCGGTATTGAACACTTCGCGATCGCTGGCTTGTTCGATGCTGACCGATACCACTTTCCCATTGGCATCGATTTCCAGCAGAAGACTGACGGAACCTTCCCAACCGCGCATCTGGGCAATACGCGGGTAGCGCTTGTGCTTGCCGATCTCACGACTGAGCGAATTACCATAAGCCTGACGAGCGGACTCGATGTCCGCTTCGCTGGGGCCGACGGGTTTCGGTGGCTCGGGCGGCGGGGGAGGTGCAGTAAAGGTGGGGGGCTCCGCGTTTTTTGGCGTAGTGGAAATGACGGGAGGCGCCGGCGGTGGCTCCGTATGCGTCGGTTCGGCGGGTGGTGTATCTGGTATTTGTACCGGAGCGGGCTGCTCGATGGGCTTGGGCGGTGATGGCCGTTTGACGGGTTTCGGTTCGGGTTTGGGTTCCGGCTTGGCAGGCTCCGGTTTCGGGGGCTCCGGCGGGGCGATTTCCTCAACAGGCGGTTGGGGCGGTTCGGGGTTTACCAGTTCTACGGTCAGAACAGACTTACGGGCTGGATGATCAAACCGGATGGGATCCATAAATCCAGCGAGTACCGCATGCACGATGACCGATAATCCCAAGGCCCAAGCCAAGCTGTGCTGTTTGAAGTGATGGACGAAATCGGCGCGGGCCATTAAAGATTTTTTCTAAGCTGCTGCGTTGAGTTAAATGGAAAACGCCGCATTATAGCAGCAAGAAAATCCGCGACTTATCCCAAGAAGGCTTCGGTAAAACAAGCTGATAAGCCGCAGATGGGATTGACCTCATTCCCATTCCAGTTTGGGGTAGATAAGGTTTACATTGCGGCGATTGACGTTATCGAACAATACCCAGTTTTCCTTTTCGGCAGCGGCGGCGGTATCCATAGCCTGCTCCATGGACTCGCCTTTCTGGATGCTATTGCGCACGTCGGCCAGCAGGGTTTCCAGGTAACGCTGCTCATTGTTCAGTGCCTGGTTCCAGTCGGCAACGACAGGCCCGTGTCCGGGGATGGCGCGCAGTGCGGAAACGGTGCGCAGCGTTTCTATCGTGCTCAGCCATCCCTTGATGTCGCCATCGATGGAAGGCGTGCGCTCGACGAAAAGGAGATCGCCTGTCCAGAGCGTCGCGGTGGAATTGTCTAGAACGGTCAGATCGGTATTGGTGTGGGCCGTCGGGTAAGCGGTCAGCAGCAGGATGCGGCTACCGAGATCGAGCTCCAGAGTGGAGGTCACAGCCTGTGTTGGTTTGACGATGTCGGTACCGGTTGCTGCTTCTCCCAGCCAGGTGGCGTTATTGCGCAGATAGGCTTCCTTGCGCAACTCCATCGCATTTGCCAGGTTTGCATGGCCGACATAGACCGGCTTGTCCGCCAGAAAAGCGGCATTGCCGAAGATGTGATCCGGATGCACATGAGTGTTGATAACGTAGAGAATCGGCAGGGACGTGACCTTGCGCACCGATTCGCGTAAGCGTTGTCCAATCGCCAGGCTGCCGCCGCTGTCGATGACGGCGACGCCTTTTTCGCCGACGATGAAGCCGATATTGCAGATGTCGCCGCGATATCCCTGATCGAGGTCTTCATGCGTGCCGTGATGCACATAAACGCCGGGCGCGGCTTCTTCCATGGGCAGCGCCTCAGCGCGGAGTGGCAAGGGGGCGAGCATGACCAACAATATCAACCATTTTTGCATGTGTGCATTTACCTTTTGTTATGAAAGCCACTGGCAAAGGTGGAGTTGGAGAGGGCTATTATGCCATTTTTCGATTGGACTTCCGCCGCGTCCGGGCGGTTCAGCCGAGTGCGGATTCCGGGCAACAGGCCGATGTTGGCTCGTGCAAAAAAGTGTATATTTCTGCAGGGCCCGGAGTTGGTTGCCGGGGAATACTTCAACGAGACAGGCTGGATCTGATGAACGACACCGTGGAACGTTATACGAAAACAGCGATTATCCTGCATTGGCTGGTCGCGCTGATGATTATCGCCATGCTGGCGCTGGGTTTCTGGATGCATGAATTGCCCAAGGATGCGCCTAAAACCGCGGCTTTCGATTTATTCAATTGGGGCATTTATACGGTAACGCTGGCGGAACCGGTGTCGGTGCGTACGTTTTATTTCAATCTGCATAAGTCGATAGGCGTGACCTTGCTGGCGATCATACTATTCCGTGTTTTCTGGCGACTGACACATGCCGCCCCGGCGTTCCTGGACACTATGAAGGGATGGGAAAAGACCCTCGCCGACCTCGGACACAAGGGATTGTATGTGCTGATGCTGGTCATGCCGCTCAGCGGTTTCGTGATGTCGGTTTACAGCAAATTCGGCATCAAGTGGTTCGGCATGCCGCTGGTGACGGGATTGGACAACCCCAAGTTGCGTGATTTCTTTCTGGCGGTGCACGAAACCACGGCCTGGCTGCTACTTGCCCTGATCCTGCTGCATGTGGCTGCCGCCATCAAGCATAAAGTCGTGGACAAGGATGGAGTGATGAAGCGCATGTCCTTGCATGGCTGAGTGAAGTAAAACAAAAAGGGCGCCTGGGGCGCCCTTTTTATTGTCGATTAACTGCTAGCCTTTGAATTCGACTATCTGCGTGAAGGACTTGCCTTCATTGTCGTCGGCCTTCACTTCCAGACTGCCAGGACCGTCGGGCAGGTAGCTGAAGCGCAGGTACGGGTCTTCGGAAACGCCCACTGCAAAATCGGCGTGCATGACCGGCTTGCCATTGTGAGTGAATGCCACCTTCTGGATGTAAAAGGCCGGTTTGTAGCCGCCGGAGGCCAGGTCGCGCTGTAAGCCGGTGAACATCGGGTGCTTGATATGGAATGTCGCATGCGCGGCTTCGCCGGTTTTTGCCGGGGCTTCGACGTTCATTTTGATCTTGCCGGCCGCGGCGCGGATCGCGGTATCGTCGCCATCCACCAGCCCGCCGCAACCGCCGGCGGCGCGGATGACAATTGCCGTCATGTACAGCTTGCCGTCTGCGGTTTCGCCGATGGCGTGGATGTAGGAGTCTGTTTCCATACGAATGCGGGTGGAAAGCTGCGGCTTGCCGCTCAGTTCGGTGAAATGGTAGATCGCTGCCAGCGGAATCGGATTGGCGTCCACGATGATGTAGACTTTCTTGATGGCGTCCTGCTCACCGAGGCTTTTATCGATTGTCAGCGTAATCGGCACTTGCGCGCCGCTTTCGGCGCGCTTGGGGCCCTCAAGCTTGATGAAGGGAGCCGACTCTATAGTTTTGCCGGCAAAGAAACTTTCCTTCAGCGCCGGCCATAACTGGTCCGATGCTTCGGCCAGTGCGTTTCCGCTATAGGCCAGGCCCAGGCCGATGAGCGCGATGAATTGCTTGTAACCCCGTGGAATGCGCATGATGAAGCTCTCCCGATCCTTGTTCTTGTATATTAGCAAACTTGCACATACTGGGCTGCGGTTTCAAAAAGAAAGTTCAATCGAATGCCATCACCTGCTCGAATGGTGCTTGCAGTGATGCCGCATTATCCTGCCCCTTGAATGCGCGGTCGACGAGATAGAGCGCATTGGCGAGGTGCAAGTCTTCCGGCACCTTCTGGCCGTTGGTCACGTAGTGCAGGTCCAGCCCGTGGCGGATCAGGCAATCGATCGCCGGCGCGATGGATACCGACTCGTCGATCTTGGACAGAATCACCCCGTCCATGCCCGAGCCGCGATAGGCGCGCACGATGTCGTCCAAGGTCACGTTCTGCGCCGTCGCCGGCAGCAGCAGGTGGCGTCTGACCTTGCTGCCGCGGCCGCACAGGAATTCGATCTGCTCGGTGATGCGGCGGTCACGCTGGCTCATGCCGACGGTGTCGATCAGGATCAGATGGCTGCGGGTC
>DATHWW010000007.1:0-21832 GCA_035460165.1 Methylophilaceae bacterium
ATACCCTCGGTTTACGCAGCGCGTGACGGTTTGTCGAACAGGTGGCGAGGGAATAACAGGGGCAGCGGTCATGCCAGCTAAACAAGGTTTATACGATCCGGCAAACGAAAAGGATGCTTGCGGGGTCGGTTTTGTAGCACACATCAAAGGGCGGAAGAGCCACGATATCGTCGAGAAGGGTCTGACGATCCTGCGCAACCTGACCCATCGCGGCGCGACGGGTTATGACCCCAAGCTGGGCGACGGCGCCGGCATGCTGATTCAGCTGCCCGACGCCTTCATGCGTAAGGAAGCCGCCAAACTCAACATTACTTTGCCGGCTGAAGGGCAATATGCCGTCGGCATGATCTTCCTGCCGCAATCTATGAATGGTCGCGCAGCCTGCGAATCGGTAATTGCACGCATCATTCTTGAAGAAGGCCAAGCCTGCCTCGGCTGGCGCGACGTACCGCGCGACAACAGCGATATCGCTGCCGCGGCCCGCGCCATCGAGCCGGTCATGCGCCAAGTACTCATCGGCAGCAACGCCGCCGACCAGATCGCCTTTGAGCGCAAGCTGTTCGTCATTCGCAAGCGCGTCGAACATGCCGTTCGCGCACTGAAGCTGGAAGACGGCGAGCAGTTCTATATTCCGTCCCTCTCCAGCCGCACCTTGGTCTACAAGGGCATGCTGCTGGCCGAGGAAGTCGGCACTTATTACAAGGATCTGGTCGATCCGGACATGGTGTCGGCGCTCGCGCTGGTGCACCAGCGTTTCTCCACCAATACCTTCCCGGCATGGGACTTGGCCCATCCCTTCCGCATGATCGCGCACAACGGTGAAATCAACACGGTACGCGGCAACGTCAATTGGATGGCGGCGCGTCATGAGGCCATGAAGTCTGGCGTGCTGGGCGAAGACTTGGAAAAGCTGTGGCCGCTGATCTATGATGGCCAGTCCGACTCCGCCTGTTTCGACAACGCATTGGAACTGCTGGTGGCCGGCGGCTATTCATTGCCGCACGCGATGATGATGCTGATCCCGGAAGCATGGTCCAGCAATGCGCTGATGGACGAAGACCGCCGCGCTTTCTACGAATACCACGCCGCGCTGATGGAGCCGTGGGACGGCCCCGCCGCCGTCGCTTTCACTGACGGCCGCATGATCGGCGCCACGTTGGACCGTAATGGCCTGCGTCCGGCGCGTTACCTGGTCACCGACGACGATTACGTGATGATGGCATCCGAAATGGGCGTGCTGACTTTCCCGGAAGAAAAGATCGTCAAGAAGTGGCGCCTGCAACCGGGCAAGATGTTCCTGATCGACATGGAACAAGGCCGCATCATCGACGACGAGGAAGTGAAGCACCAACTGGCACAAGCCAAGCCATATCGCGAGTGGATCGAGAAATCCCGCTACTTCCTTGGCGACCTGCCCAAGGCAGAATACAAGCTGGAAATGAAGGCCGAGCTGCTCGACGTACAGCAAGCGTTCGGCTATTCGCAGGAAGACCTCAAGTTCATCCTGCAACCGATGGCCACCAACGGCGAAGAGGCTACCGGTTCCATGGGCACGGACAGCGCGCTGCCGGTACTGTCCAGCAAGTCCAAGCCGCTGTATACCTACTTCAAGCAACTGTTCGCGCAGGTGACCAATCCGCCGATCGACCCGATCCGCGAAGAAATCGTCATGTCGCTGGTGACCTTCATCGGCCCCAAGCCCAACCTGCTCGGTATCGATGAAACCGATCCGCCGCTGCGATTGGAAGCCAGCCAACCGGTACTTACGCTGGATGAACTGGCCCAGCTAAATAACATCGCTGAATTGACGCAAAACCGTTATCGCTCCCTGGTGGCTGACATCACCTATCCGGCCACTGCCGGCCACAAGAGCATGGGCGAGGCCATCGCAGCGCTATGCCAGGCGGCCGAGAAGTCTGTTCACGACGGCTACAATGTGCTGATCCTGTCCGACCGCAATGTCGGTGCCGACCGCATCGCGATCCCGGCCCTGCTGGCGACCACCGCCGTGCACCATCATCTGGTCAAGGCTGGCCTGCGCACCAACACCGGCCTGGTCGTCGATACCGGCTCCGCACGCGAAGTGCATCATTTCGCCCTGCTGGGCGGCTACGGCGCGGAAGCAGTTTGCCCGTGGCTGGCGTTCGAAACCATCGCCAACCTGGGCCTGCCGGATACCAAGGCAGCGCAGAAGAACTTCGTGAAAGCCGTCGGCAAGGGCCTGTACAAGGTCATGTCCAAAATGGGCATTTCCACCTACCAGTCTTATTGCGGCGCGCAGATTTTCGATGCCGTGGGCTTGAATAGCGCTTTTGTTGATAAGTATTTTCCCGGCACTTCCAGCAATGTCGAAGGTATCGGCCTGGAGCAAGTCGCGGAAGAAACACTGCGCATGCACCGCGACGCCTTCGGCGACGACCCGGTGCTTTCCAACGCGCTGGATGCCGGCGGCGAATACGCCTTCCGCGTCCGCGGCGAAGATCATATGTGGACGCCGGACTCCATCGCCAAGCTGCAGAATGCGACGCGTACCGGCAAGTACGACACCTACAAGGAATACGCCAAGCTGATCAACGACCAGACCAAGCGCCACCTGACGTTGCGTGGCCTGTTCGAGATCAAGCCGGCGGGCGCCCCGGTGCCGCTGGAAGAAGTCGAGCCCGCGAAGGAAATCGTCAAGCGTTTCGCCACCGGCGCAATGTCGCTCGGTTCGATCTCGACCGAAGCGCACACCGTGCTCGCCATCGCGATGAACCGCATCGGCGGCAAATCCAACACCGGCGAAGGCGGCGAAGATCCGGTGCGCTTCCAGCCGGTGACGCAGGACACCACGCTCGCCGACCTGATCGGCAAGAGCCGCGTCGAGAGCAATATTCCGCTGCAAGCCGGCGACTCCATGCGCTCCAAGATCAAGCAGGTCGCCTCCGGCCGTTTTGGCGTCACCGCCGAATACCTGGCCAGCGCCGATCAGATCCAGATCAAGATGGCGCAAGGCGCGAAGCCGGGCGAAGGCGGCCAGTTGCCGGGCGGCAAGGTATCCGAGTATATCGCCAAGCTGCGCTTCTCGGTGCCGGGCGTGGGCCTGATTTCCCCACCGCCGCACCATGACATCTATTCCATCGAAGATTTGGCGCAGCTGATTCACGACCTGAAGAACGCCAACCCGCGTGCGTCGATTTCCACCAAGCTGGTGTCGGAAACCGGCGTCGGCACCGTGGCGGCGGGCGTGGCCAAGGCCAAGTCCGACCATATCGTGATCGCCGGTTTCGACGGCGGCACCGGTGCCTCGCCGATCTCCTCGATCAAGCACGCCGGCAGCCCGTGGGAAATCGGTCTGGCAGAAACCCAGCAGACGCTGGTATTGAACCAATTGCGCGGCCGTGTCGCCGTGCAGGTCGACGGCCAAATGAAGACTGGCCGTGACGTGCTGATCGGCGCGTTGCTGGGCGCCGACGAGTTCGGTTTCGCCACCGCTCCGCTGGTGGTCGAAGGCTGCATCATGATGCGCAAGTGCCACCTGAACACCTGCCCGGTAGGCGTGGCTACGCAGGATCCAACACTGCGCAAGAAATTCACCGGCCAGCCGGAGCATGTGGTGAACTACTTCTTCTTCGTCGCCGAAGAAGTGCGCGAATACATGGCGCAAATGGGTATCCGCAAGTTCAACGACCTGGTCGGCCGTGCCGATCTGCTGGACATGAAGGCAGGCATCGACCACTGGAAGGCTTCCGGCCTCGATTTCAGCCGCATTTTCTATCAGCCCAAGGTCGGCGCGGACGTGGCACGCAGCCACTCCGAAGAGCAGGATCACGGCCTAGCGAAGGCGCTGGACAACCAGCTGATCGCTCAAGCCAAGTCGGCATTGGAGAACGGCGAGAAGATTGTCATCGAAACGCCCATCAGCAACATCAACCGTACCGCTGGCACCATGCTGTCGAATCAGGTCGCCACCCGCTACGGCGCGGTCGGCCTGCCAGATGACACGATCACCGTGAAACTGTCCGGCACCGCCGGCCAGAGCTTCGCTGCGTTCCTGACCAAGGGCATCACCTTCGAGCTGACTGGCGAAGGCAACGACTACGTGGGCAAGGGCCTGTGCGGCGGCCGCATCATCATCAAGCCGCCCAAGGCCTTCCGCGGTACGCCGTCGGAGAACATCATCGTCGGCAACACCGTGATGTACGGTGCCACCAGCGGCGAAAGCTACTTCAACGGCGTGGCCGGCGAACGCTTCTGCGTGCGTAATTCCGGCGCATCCGCCGTGGTCGAAGGCGTGGGCAACCACGGCTGCGAATACATGACTGGCGGCACCGTGGTCGTGCTGGGTCAAACCGGCCTCAACTTCGCTGCCGGTATGTCGGGCGGCGTTGCTTACGTGCTGGATGAGGACGGCCTGTTCCACAAGCGCTGCAACATGAATATGGTTTCGCTGGAGATGGTTCACCACGTCGATGACACGCCGGAAGGTGCGGTGCATCACCTCGACCAGCCGGACGAAATCACGCTGAAGAACCTGATCGAAAAGCATGCGGCCTACACCGGCAGCGCGCGCGCGATCACCATACTCGCGAACTGGGATGACTTCCGCGACAAGTTCGTCAAGGTCATGCCGAATGAATACAAGCGAGCGCTGATCGAGCTCGCAGAACAGAAACTGCTGGAGGCCGCTTAATGGGCAAGATTACCGGTTTCCTGGAATACGAGCGGCTGGCAGAAGCCAACCTGCCGGTTCAGGAACGCGTACACAACTACAAGGAGTTCGTACTCCACCTGTCGGACGACCAAGCCAAGGTGCAAGGCGCACGCTGCATGGATTGCGGCATTCCGTTCTGCATGAGCGGCTGCCCGGTCAACAACATCATTCCCGACTGGAACGACCTGGTCTACAAGCAGGACTGGCAACGCGCTTTCGAAGTGCTGGACTCCACCAACAACTTTCCGGACTTCACTGGCCGTATCTGCCCGGCACCTTGCGAGGCAGCTTGTACGCTGAACATCAATGACGATCCGGTCGGCATCAAGTCCATCGAGCATGCGATCATCGACAAGGCCTGGGAAAACGATTGGGTCAAACCGCATATCGCCGCGGTAAAGACCGGCAAGAAAGTCGCCGTGGTCGGCTCCGGCCCTGCGGGCATGGCGGCCGCGCAACAGCTGGCACGCGCCGGCCACGACGTGGTGCTGCTGGAAAAGAACGACCGCATCGGCGGCTTGATGCGCTACGGCATTCCCGACTTCAAGTTCGAGAAGTGGCAGATCGACCGCCGCATGGCACAAATGGCCGCTGAAGGCGTGCAATTCCGCGTCAACCAGCACGTCGGCGAGAACGTGCAGGCGGATGACCTCCTCCAGGAATTCGACGCCGTGGTACTGGCCGCCGGCGCCGAGCTGCCGCGCGATCTTCCGGTGCCTGGCCGCGAACTTTCCGGCATCCATTTCGCAATGGACTTCCTGACCCAACAGAACAAGGTCAACGCGGGCGATATGGTCTCCAACCAGATCAAGGCCACCGGCAAGCATGTGATCGTGATCGGCGGCGGCGACACCGGTTCCGACTGCGTCGGCACCTCCAATCGTCACGGTGCCGCATCGATCGCGCAGTTTGAAATCATGCCGCAGCCGCCGAAGCAGGAAAACCGTGAGCTGACCTGGCCCAACTGGCCGATCAAGCTGCGTACTTCCAGTTCGCACGAGGAAGGCTGCGACCGTGACTGGGCGGTGGTGACCAAGCGCTTCGAAGGCGAAAACGGCCAAGTGAAGAAGCTGATCGCCGCACGCGTGGAATGGAAAGACGGCAAGATGCAGGAAGTCCCCGGCTCCGAGTTCGAAATGAAGGCCGACCTGGTGCTGCTGGCGATGGGCTTCGTCAGCCCGGTGCAGAAGCTGCTGGATGCATTCGGCGTGGAAAAGGACGCCCGCAACAACGCCAAGGCGACCACCGACGGTGAAGGCTCTTATGCCACCTCAGCATCCAAGGTGTTCGCAGCCGGCGACGTACGCCGCGGTCAATCGCTGGTCGTTTGGGCCATCCGCGAAGGCCGTCAGTGTGCACGTGAGGTCGATGCATTCCTGATGGGTAAATCGGACCTGCCACGTTAATAATAATGAACTGCCAAGACGCCAAGAGCGCCAGGAACTGCTTCAGTCCTCCCGGCGCTCTTGGCGTTTTTTCATTGAGTGAATGACATGACGCATTTGAAAAACGATACCTTCCTCCGCGCGCTGATGCGCCAGCCCACCGACTACACCCCGGTCTGGATGATGCGTCAGGCGGGCCGCTACCTGCCGGAATACAATGAAACGCGTAAACGCGCCGGCAGCTTCCTCGGCCTGTGCAAAAGCCCGGATTTCGCCACAGAAGTCACCTTGCAACCGCTAGCCCGTTTTCCGCTAGATGCAGCGATCCTGTTCTCGGACATTCTGACGGTGCCGGATGCGATGGGTCTCGGTTTGTACTTCGCCGACGGCGAGGGCCCGAAGTTCGAACGTCCGTTGCGCAATGAGTGGGAAATCCGCGATCTGATCGTACCCGACCCGGTCGAACATCTCGGCTATGTGATCGACGCCGTCGCCAGCATCCGCAAGGCACTGGCCGGCTCGGTGCCTCTGATCGGCTTTTCCGGCAGCCCGTGGACGCTGGCAACCTATATGGTCGAAGGCCAGGGCGGCACGGATTTCCTGATCATCAAGAAAATGGCCTACGAACGGCCTGACTTGTTACACCATATCCTCAGCATCACCGCACAATCCGTCACCAGTTATCTCAATGCCCAGATCGAAGCCGGCGCCCAGGCCGTGATGATTTTCGATTCCTGGGGCGGAGCGCTGTCGCATGCGGCCTACAAGGAGTTTTCGCTGGCCTACATGGAGCGCATCGTCTCCGGCCTGATCTGCGACCGCGAAGGCCGCGTCGTGCCGCGCATCGTGTTCACCAAGGGCGGCGGCCTGTGGCTGGAAAGCATGGCTGACATCGGTGTCGACGCGCTGGGACTGGACTGGACCGTGGACATCGGCGAAGCGCGCAAGCGTGTCGGCGACCAGGTCGCGCTGCAAGGCAACCTCGACCCCGCCATCCTGCTCTCCAACCCGCAGGCCATCGAACGCGAAGTCGCCAACATTCTGGCGAGTTACGGCGCAGGCAGCGGCCACGTGTTCAACCTCGGTCACGGCATTACGCAGTTCACACCGCCGGAAAACGCAGGCGCGATGATCGACGCGGTGCACGCCATCAGCCGGCAGTATCACGCCGCCTAATATTCCAGCGGATCCACATCCACCGACCATCTGACCTTGCCGCCTTGCGGCAAGGCTCTGAGCTCCGCCACCCAGGTTTGCAGGAATTGCTGCAAAGCCTGGCGCGCGTCGGCCTGTATCAACAACTGCGCACGCTCCATGCCTTTGAGGCGCTCCATTTGCGGGCGCACGGGATCGTAAATGGTTACCTTGCCTTCAATGGCGCGCGCCGCCTTGGCCGCGCGTTCCAGAAAATCCTGCACCGGCCCGAAATGCGTCGCTTCCGCACGCAACAGCGCTTCGAAGCAATAAGGCGGAAAATGTACGAGCTTGCGCTCTTCCAGCAGGGAAACGGCGAACTCGGGGTAATCCTGCTTTTGCAGCGCATGGAATAGTAAATGATCGGGGAAATTGGTCTGGATCAACACCTCGCCCGGTTTATCTGCGCGACCAGCACGGCCGGCGACTTGCAGCAGTTGGGCGAACAGACGCTCCGCCGCGCGGAAATCCGGACTGAACAGGGCGCTATCGGTATCAATGACACCAACTAGCGTGAGATTCGGAAAATCGTGGCCCTTGGCCAGCATCTGCGTGCCGATCAGGATATCCACTTCGTTGGCATGCACCTGTGCGGTCATGTCCTTGATCGCGTGCTTGCGCCGCATGCTATCACGGTCCACGCGCAAGATGCGGGCTTCGGGGAAAATGCCCGCCAGCACTTCCTCCAGCCGCTGCGTGCCGTGTCCGGTAGGGTGCAGGTCGGGGTTGCCGCAGCTCGGACATTGCAGTGGCGGGCGCTGCTCGTGCCCGCAGTGATGGCAGCGCAGCTTTCTTTCGCGCAGGTGCACCACCAGCCGGCTGGAGCAGCGCAAGCACGGCGCCACCCAGGCGCAGGCGCTGCATAGCAGCACCGGCGAATAACCGCGACGGTTGATGAACAGCAGGCTTTGCTCGCCGCGTTCCAGGCGTTGGCGCAGCGCGCTAATCAATTGCACCGAGATTCCATCCTGCGGCCGCTGGATGCGGGTATCGATGCATCGCACTCGCGGCAATGCGGCACTCTCCACCGCGCGCGCCGCCAGCGTCAGCAGCTTGTATCGTCCGGCTTGGGCGTTGTGCCAGGTTTCCAGCGATGGCGTGGCTGAGCCGAGTACGATGGGCACGTCGGCCATCTTGGCGCGCATGATCGCCACATCGCGCGCCGAATAGCGCATCGCATCCTGCTGCTTGTAAGAAGAATCGTGTTCTTCATCGACAATAATCACGGCAGGGTGGGCCATCGGCGTGAACCCCGACAAGCGTGTGCCGATCACGATGCGCGCTTCCCCATTTTGCGCACGCAGCCAGCCATGCAAGCGCTCACTCTCGTTCATCTGGCTGTGCAGCATGACGATAGGATGATTCGGGAAGCGCGCGCGAAAACGCGCCTCCAGCTGCGGCGTCAGGTTGATTTCCGGCACCAGCACCAAGGCTTGCGCCGCCGGATCGGCAAGCATCGCCTGCAGCAACTGCATATAAACCTCGGTCTTGCCGCTGCCGGTAATCCCATGCAGCAGCCAGACAAGGAAGCCCGGGCCGGCAGCAAGAACAGCATCAACCGCCTGCTGCTGTTCTGGATTCAACGCCGGCGGCGCCTTGGGCTCGACAGCAAGCATCGACGGTTTTTCGATTTCGACTTCGCTCACCCAGCCCTTGTCCTGCATCTGCCGCATGGCGGCGCGCCAGCCGGAGGCGATCGCCACCAGATTCACAGCCTCCAGCGGGCCGGACTCTATCAGCGCTTGGTAAATCTTGCGCTGCAACACCGCGCGCGACGGAATGGCATCCCCGCCTGCTTCTATGGCAACCGCAGTCAGGGCATAACCCATGCGACGCGGCAGGCTGGCCGGTTGCACCTCGCGTAGACGGGATGGCAGGGCGGCAAGCAAAGCCTGGCCGAACGGATACTGGTAATAATCCGCGCAAAACGCCAACAGTTTCAGTGTCGCTTGCGGCAACGGCGCTTCATCCGCGTAAGCGTAGGCAATCGGCTTGAGTTTTGCGATCGGGAATTCCGAGGTGGCAGCGCGAGCGATGACGATGCCGATCACGCGCCTGCGTCCGAAAGGCACGAGCACACGCTGGCCGGGCTGTACGGTGCTGCCACCGTCGAGATAATCGAACAGGGTGGCAAGCGGCACGTCGAGTGCGACGCGGAGGATATTCATGGTGTCATCGGAATGAGGTGAATGCCCGTTATAGCAATGCAGGCAGCGTTGGAACCCGTTAAAATAACGACTTTTTCTATTCTAAGAATCGCTTTGAAAGCACATCTTACCGAATTACTGACCAAGGCGGCAAAAGCCGTGGCCCCGGAACAGGCGGATCTCGCCATTGTTCTGGAGCGCCCGAAATCCGCCGAGCACGGCGATTTCGCCACCAACCTGGCGATGATGCTGGCCCGTCCGCTCAAGCAGAATCCGCGCGCCATCGCAGAATGCCTGATCAATGCGCTGCCGGCATCGCACTATGTGGCGAAGACGGAAATCGCCGGCGCCGGCTTCATCAATTTCTTCCTCAGCCCCGCTGCCAAGCATGCGGTGGTACGCGACATCCTGAGCAAGGGTAACGAATTCGGCCGTAATAATCACGGCCAAAAGCGCAAGGTGCAGGTGGAATTCGTCTCCGCCAACCCGACCGGCCCGCTGCATGTCGGCCACGGCCGCGGCGCGGCGGTGGGCGATTGCCTGTGCCGTCTGCTGGATGCGACCGGCTGGGATGTCACCCGCGAGTTCTATTACAACGACGCCGGCGCACAAATCGACAACCTGACGCTGTCCGTGCAATGCCGCTGCAAGGGCCTGACTCCGGACGATGCGGCCTGGCCGGAAGACGGCTATCGCGGCGACTACATCGTGGATGTCGCCAAGGCCTATATGGCGAAGGAAAAAATCGACGCAGAGGACAAGCATGTCATCGGCGCGGGCGATCCCGATAATAATGCGGCCATCCGCGAATTCGCCGTGGCCTACTTGCGCCGCGAGCAGGATCTGGATTTGCGTGCGTTCGATGTGCATTTCGATGTGTATTCGCTCGAATCCGCGCTGTACACCGAAGGCAAGGTCGAAAAAACGGTTGAGCAGTTGATCGCCAGCGGTCACACCTACGAGCAGGACGACGCGCTCTGGCTGCGCACCACCGAGTTCGGCGATGACAAGGACCGCGTGATGCGCAAGCGCGAAGGCGGCTATACCTATTTCGTTCCGGACGTCGCCTACCACGTGGACAAGTGGCAGCGCGGCTTTACCCGCGTGATCAACGAGCAGGGCGCCGACCATCACAGCACCATCACCCGCGTGCGTGCCGGCTTGCAGGCACTGGACATCGGCATTCCGCAAGCTTGGCCGGATTACGTGCTGCACCAGATGGTGACCGTGATGCGCGGTGGCGAAGAGGTCAAGCTCTCCAAGCGCGCCGGCAGCTATGTGACTTTACGCGACCTGATCGACGAAGTGGGTCGCGATGCGACGCGCTACTTCCTGGCCGCGCGCCGTGCCGACTCGCAGTTGATTTTCGACATCGATCTGGCACGGGCGCACACCAACGACAACCCGGTGTATTACATCCAGTACGCCCATGCGCGCATTTGCAGCGTGCTCGAGCAGTGGGGCGGCGATATCTCCAAGCTGCCCGATGCCGCTCTCGCGCCACTTACTACCACGCACGAACTGGCGCTGCTGCAACGCTTGGCCGAATATCCGCAAACCGTGGAAACGGCTGCGCAGGAACTCGCTCCGCACATCATTGCCTACTACCTCAAGGATTTGGCCGGCGATCTGCACAGCTACTACAATGCCCAGCAATTCCTGGTGGAAGACGAGGCCGTGAAACACGCCCGCCTGGCACTGGTGTTCGCCACCCGCTTTGTATTGCAAAGCGGCCTGCAACTGCTCGGGGTGCATGCTCCGGAGAAAATGTAAGTATCATGACTCGCGACTATAAACCTACCGCTTCCAGGCAAAAGCCCGCCGGCAAAAACAATGCTTTCTTCACTGGCCTGATGGTCGGCATCATCCTCGGCATCGGCATTTCGGTCGCCGTGGCGATCATGGTCACCGGCGGCAAGAGCCCGATCATCGATCACGAAACCTCGGCCGAGCCGGCACCTGCATCGCAATCCTCCAAGGAAATGAATTCGGAAGAATCGGCGGTGCCCGCTGAAAATTCCGAAGCCAAGCCAGACGCCAACCGCTTCGATTTCTACAAGATCCTGCCCGGCGAAAGCCAGGTCACGGAGCAGGAAATCCAGCAAAGCAAGGAAGCCCAGGAAAACCAGGCGCCAGCCGTCGAAAACTATTTCCTGCAAGTCGGCGCCTTCCAGACCGAAGAAGAAGCCGACAACATCAAGGCCAAGCTTGCACTGCTGGGCCTGGAAGCCGTGGTGCAAACCGCCAACGTGCCGGATAAAGGCGTATGGCACCGCGTTCGCGTTGGCCCTTACACCGATTTGGATCAAATCGGCAAAGCGCGCGCCGAGCTGACCAAAAACGGCTTCAATGCCGACCTGATCAAGATTCACAGCAACGTTCCCGACCAATAAAGGAAAACCTATGAAATCGCTTATCACCGCCCTGTTGATGCTGGTTTCCAGCGTGGCTATCGCCGGACCGCAAGCCGGCTTCGAATACCAGCAAACGCAACAAGCCATTCCCACCGATAACCCGGTCAAGGTAGAAGTCACCGAACTCTTCTGGTACGGCTGCCCGCATTGCTACGAGCTCGAACCGCATCTGGCCGTATGGGTGAAAAAGCTGCCGCAGGACGTGACTTTCAAGCGCGTACCCGGCATTCCGCGTCCCGACTGGGCCCCTGGTGCCAAGGCTTATTACGCGATGGAAGCCCTGGGCGTGCTGGATAAGCTCCATGCCCCGTTCTTCGAGGCCATTCACAAGCAGCGGAGCGTGAAAGCCAACGACGAAGCGGCGATGATCGATTGGATCACCAAACAATCCGGTCTGGATCGCAAGAAAGTCAGCGATGCCTACAACTCCTTCTCGGTCAACACCAAGAATATGCGCGCGATGCAGATCTTCCGCGCCTCCGGCGCTACCGGCGTACCGGCGCTGATCGTCGATGGCAAGTACATCACTTCCATCAGCATGGCTGGCGGCACCGAGGAAGTGCTGAAAGTCGCCGACCAGCTGATCGCAAAAGCCCGCGCCGAAAAAACCGGCAAGCGCTAATGCCCGACCAATCCGCATCTTCCCAACCCGCCGCCCGGCGGGTTTTTATTACCGGCGCCTCCAGCGGCATTGGTGCCGCCCTGGCACGGTACTATGCCGCACAAGGTGCTACGCTGGGCCTAGTCGCCCGGCGCGGCGAGTTGCTGGCCGAACTGCAAGCCAACCTGAATACCGAGTGCGCCACCTACGCCGTGGACGTACGCGATGCCGACGCCATGCGCGACGCCGCTGAAGACTTCATGCAGCGTTATGGCACCCCGGACATCGTCATCGCCAACGCCGGCGTCAGCCGCGGCACGCTGACGCAACATGCCGAAGACCTCACCGCCTTCCGCGCCGTGATGGACATCAACGTGCTGGGCATGGTGCACACTTTCCATCCTTTCATCGACCCCATGTGCCGCTCCGGCCAAGGCCATCTGGCTGGCATCGCCAGCGTCGCCGGCCTCCGTGGACTTCCCGGAGCGAGCGCCTACTCTGCTTCCAAGGCCGCCGCCATCAGCTATCTCGAAAGCCTGCGAGTGGAAATGGCAAAAACCGGCGTCAGCGTCATCACCATCTGCCCCGGTTACATCAAAACCCCGATGACCGACGTCAACACCTATCCCATGCCCTTTATGATGAACGCCGACACCGCCGCCGCCAAAATGGCTCGCGCCATTGAGCAGAAACGCCGCTACGTGATCCTGCCCTGGCAGATGGCGCTGGTAGGACGCTTCATGAAGCTGCTGCCAGCTTGGGTTTGGGAGTGGGCGATGAAAAACGCGCCACATAAGGCGCGGATGGATCTGGATTGAGTCTAGTCGGCCAAAAACCGACTACCAAAACAAAAGCCGGCAAACGCCGGCTTTTGCCTTTAATGCTTACCCCTCCACCCAGCCTTCTCCCGCAAAGGGAAACGAGTTTAAGGCCCAGAATAACGGCTACTTCGGCGGTTCGAAGAACCCGCTGCCGATCAGCTCCTCGGCCAGCGCATTGTAGTCCCTCGCGCCTTGCCCATTCGGCGCAAACGCAAACACGTCCTTACCGTGCACCGGGCTCTCAGCAAGGCTCACCGTCTCTGAAATGCGCGTCTCACATAGATCATTACCGTAATGCTCACGCAGCTTGTCGAAAATCTCATACGACAACCGGCGTCTGGAATCGAAGCGCGTAATCACGATGCGCCGCTCGATGCGCTTGCCCAACGGCTTTTCCAGCACCTTGAGCGCAGCATCCAGACGGTTTACGCCCTGCAACGAAAGATAATCCGCCGAGACCGGGATCAGTAGGCGCTGCGAAGCGAACACGGCATTCAAGGACAGCACCCCCAGCATCGGCGAGCAGTCGATCAGCACCGGTATCGTCTCGTCCGGCAGCAACTCCTGAGTCAGGCCGTTTTTCAGGGCACTGGTAATGTTCGGATTGCGGCCATAGAGCGAATCGATCTTGAACAGCTCCATGTGTGCCGGAATCAGATGCGCGCCGGTGGGCAGCTCACGCATGATGTGCGACAGCGGTTTTTGTTCGCTGTAGAAAGCGTATATGGTTTCTGCGCTGGAGAGATTGCGCACGCCGCTGGCGATGGTCAGGTGCGCCTGAGGGTCGAGGTCGATGCCGAGCGGGAATTTACCGCGTTTCGCCAGTGCGGCGATCAGGTTGAGCGTCGTTGTGGTCTTGCCGACCCCACCTTTCTGGTTGAAGACCGCGACGACCGACATTCCTGTTATTCGACCGTGACCGATTTTGCCAAATTACGCGGCTTGTCTACATCAGTCCCTCTCAACAGGGCAGCGTGATAGGCCAGCAGCTGCACCGGGATCGAATGAAGGATAGGGGAGAGCACACCGACGTTGCGCGGCGTACGGATAACGTGCACCCCTTCACTGGCAGTGAAGTGGCTATCGAGATCGGCGAATACGAACAGTTCCCCACCGCGCGCGCTGACTTCCTGCATATTGGATTTGACCTTTTCCAGCAGCGCGTCATTGGGCGCAATCACGACCACCGGCATGTCATGGTCAACCAGCGCCAGCGGACCATGCTTGAGTTCTCCGGCAGGGTAGGCCTCGGCATGGATGTAGGAGATTTCCTTGAGCTTGAGCGCCCCTTCCAGTGCGATCGGGTAATGCATGCCGCGCCCCAGGAACAGCGCATGCTGCTTGTTGGCAAAGGACTTGGCCCACTCGCGGATTTGCGGTTCCAGATTGAGGGCATGCTGCACGCTGGAGGGCAGGTAACGCATCGCTTCCAGGTGCTTCTGCTCTTCCTCAGCCGTCAGCAGGCCACGCTGCTTCGCTAGCGTCGCTGCCAGGATGAACAGGGAGATCAGCTGGGTGGTGAAGGCCTTGGTGGAAGCAACACCGATTTCGGCGCCGGCCCGGGTATAAAACACCAGTTTCGAGGCGCGCGGAATCGCGCTTTCATGCACGTTGCAGATCGCCAAGGTCAGCTGCTGACCCAGCGCCTTGGCATGCTTCAATGCCTCCATCGTGTCCAGCGTTTCGCCGGACTGGGAAATGGTGATGATCAACTGGCGTGGATTAGGGACCGATTCGCGGTAGCGGTATTCGCTGGCAATCTCGACCGCGGTAGGAATGCGCGCGATGCTCTCCAGCCAGTATTTGGCGGTCAGCCCAGCGTAGTAGCTCGTGCCGGCGGCGAGTATAAGAATGCTGTCCGCCTGCGCGAATACCTCGGCGGCGTCCTTGCCGAACAGCTGGGAATTGAAACTGCTCTCATCGATGACCGCCTCAAGGGTGTCAGTCAATGCACGCGGTTGTTCGTGGATTTCCTTCTGCATGAAGTGGGTGTAAGGACCCAGCTCCATCGATGCGAGCGACACTTCGCTCAGGTGCACTTTGCGTTCGGCCGGGTTACCTTGGCCATCCAGCAGGTTGATGCCTGACTGGCGCAGTTCTGCTACGTCGCCGTCCTCCATGTAGATCACGCGACGGGTCACGGACAATATCGCGGAAACATCGGATGCTACAAAGTTCTCGCCTTCGCCCAGGCCGATCAGCAACGGGCAGCCCTGACGTGCGCACACCATGTTTCCCGGCTCGTCGAGAGCCACTACCGCGATGGCATAAGCGCCGATTAATTCAGCTGCGGCCGTGCGTGTTGCGGAAAATAGGTCCTTGCCCTGCTTGAAGTAATAGTGAATCAGGTGGGCGATCACTTCGGTATCGGTTTGCGATTCGAAAACGTAGCCCAAGCCCTTGAGCCGCGTACGTTGCGCTTCGTGGTTTTCAATGATGCCGTTGTGCACCACTGCGATTTCACCGCAGGAAATGTGAGGGTGCGCGTTGGATTCGGTAACGCCGCCATGGGTTGCCCAACGGGTGTGCCCGATGCCGACTTGCCCGTTGAGATTGACGGCGCCTGCCTTCTGCTGCATTTCCGCTACGCGGCCGACGGCGCGCACGCGTTTGATTTCACCGTCCAGTATGGCGATGCCGGCCGAATCGTAGCCGCGGTACTCCAGACGGCTCAGGCCTTCGATCAGGATGGGGACGACATTGCGTTGAGCGATTGCGCCTACGATTCCGCACATAGTGTTATTTCTTTGTTTTGACCGGCCGTTTCCAGCCCTGAATGGAGATTTGTTTGCTGCGCGACAAAGTCAGCGTGTTTTCCGGCGCATCGCGCGTGATCGTCGAGCCTGCACCGATGGTGGCGCCGGCCTCAACCGTCACCGGGGCGACCAACTGCGTATCGGATCCGATGAACGCATGGTCGCCGATGATGGTGCGATGCTTGTTTGCGCCGTCGTAATTGCAAGTAATCGTTCCGGCGCCGATGTTAACGTGCTTGCCCACCTGGCTGTCGCCAACGTAGCTCAAATGATTGATCTTACTGCCGTGATCCACGCGGCTGTTCTTGATCTCGACAAAGTTGCCGATGTGAGCTTCCGCCACCAGCTCGGTGCCCGGCCGTAGGCGTGCATACGGACCAATGCGCGAATCCTTGCCTACCGTTGCCTCATCAATATGCGTATACGGTGCGATGACGCTGCCCTCGGCAATGATCGCATCCTTGATGACGCAATAAGCGCCGATGCTGACCTTGTCGCCGAGCTCCACATTGCCTTCGAACACACAGCCGATATCGATTTCGACATCGCGCCCCGTCTTGATCTTCCCGCGCACGTCTATACGCTGCGGATCGCGCAGTGTTACTCCCGCATGCATCAGTCTTTGCGCTTCGTTTCTTTGGTGGATACGTTCGACGCCTGCCAGATCGGCCTTGGAATTCACGCCGATCACTTCCCATTCATCCTGGGCGCGTTCAGTTACAACACCCACGCCACCTTCTACCGCCATTGCGATCACGTCCGTCAGGTAATATTCCTTCTGGTTATTCTCGTTGCGCAACTTTCCCAACCATTGCTTGAGCAAAGTGGTCGGCATGGCCATGATGCCGCTGTTCACTTCCTTGATGCGACGCTGTTCTTCGTCGGCATCCTTTTCTTCGACGATAGCCTGCACCCGGCCGTCGAAGCTGCGCACGATGCGCCCATAACCGGTGGGTAGATTCTTTTCCACGGTCAGCAAAGCGAGATGCTGTTCGGCATTGCGAATCAGCGTACGACAGGTCTCCGCCCGCAACAGCGGAACATCGCCCAGCAACACCAGCGTAATGCCTTCATCGCCGAGCAAAGGCATGGCCTGCTGCACGGCGTGGCCTGTGCCCAGCTGTTCCGCCTGTTCCGCCCACAGGATATCGTCGCGGGCGATGTTATCCGGCACCTTGCGGCCGCCAAAACCATAGACGACGACTACGTTTTCCGGTTCCAGCCTCTCGGCACAGGTAATTACATGCGAGAGCAGGGAGCGACCGGCAACTTGATGAAGAACCTTGGGCAGGTCGGAATGCATGCGTGTGCCCTTGCCTGCGGCAAGGATCACAACGTTGAGATTGCTTCTAATTGACGACATATTGGGCATTAGTATAAAGCAAAAAGGCAGCCTTCCGGCTGCCTTTGAGCTTGCTACGACGATGGTTTAGTGCGGGCCCTTGCGCAGCTTCTGAATCGCGCGCAACTGAGCCACGGCCTCTGCCAGTTCGGCTTGCGCCTTGGCATAGTCGATCTCGGAGCTCTTGTCGCGCATGGCTTCTTCTGCCAGGCGCTTTGCTTCGAGCGCACTCGCTTCATCCAGATCGTGACCACGGATGGCGGTATCCGCCAGCACCGTAATGACGCCTGGTTGCACTTCCAGCAGGCCACCGGAAACGAAAATCAGCGTTTCCTCGGCTTCATGCGGCAGCTTGACGCGTACCGCACCCGGCTTGATCTTGGTGATCAGCGGGGCATGATGCGGATAGATACCGACTTCGCCCATCGCAGCCGGAACGGCAACAAATTCAGCCAGTCCGGAAAAGATGGATTCTTCGGCACTTACCACATCGAGATGGATAGTCATTGCCATATTCGCTCAGCCTGGTGATTAAAGGGTCTTGGCCTTTTCGACGGCCTCTTCGATGCTGCCCACCATGTAGAAGGCCTGCTCCGGCAGATGGTCGTATTCGCCGTTGACGATAGCCTTGAAACCCTTGATGGTGTCCTTGAGCGAAACATACTTGCCCGGGGAGCCGGTAAACACTTCAGCGACGTGGAACGGCTGCGACAGGAAGCGCTGGATCTTACGCGCACGGCCCACCGCCAGCTTGTCTTCCGGCGACAGTTCGTCCATACCCAGAATCGCGATAATGTCGCGCAGTTCCTTGTAGCGCTGCAGCGTCGCCTGAACCGAACGGGCCACGTTGTAGTGCTCTTCTCCAACGACCAGCGGGTCGAGCTGGCGGGAACTGGAGTCCAGCGGGTCAACGGCAGGGTAGATACCCAGCGCGGCGATGTCGCGGGACAACACGACGGTGGAGTCCAAATGCTGGAAGGTCGTCGCCGGGGACGGGTCGGTCAAGTCATCCGCAGGCACGTAAACGGCCTGGATGGAGGTGATCGAACCAACCTTGGTGGAGGTAATACGCTCTTGCAGGCGGCCCATTTCGTCGGCCAGCGTCGGCTGGTAACCCACGGCGGAAGGCATACGGCCGAGCAGTGCAGACACTTCGGTACCGGCCAGCGTGTAACGGTAGATGTTGTCCACGAAGAACAGGATGTCGCGGCCTTCGTCGCGGAACTTCTCGGCCATGGTCAGGCCGGACAGTGCAACGCGCAGACGGTTGCCCGGCGGTTCGTTCATTTGACCGAACACCATCGCCACCTTGGACTCGGACATGTTCTCCAGATTGATAACGCCGGCTTCCGCCATTTCATGGTAGAAGTCGTTGCCTTCGCGGGTACGTTCGCCCACGCCGGCAAACACCGACAGGCCGCTGTGCTGCTTGGCGATGTTGTTGATCAGCTCCAGCATGTTCACGGTCTTGCCCACACCGGCGCCGCCGAACAGGCCGACCTTGCCGCCCTTCGCAAACGGACATACCAGGTCAATCACCTTGATGCCGGTTTCCAGCAGGTCGACGGAAGGGGAGAGTTCTTCGAAGGTCGGTGCCTTTTGGTGAATCGAACGGCGTTCGTCGCATTCGATCGGACCGGCTTCGTCGATGGGACGGCCGAGCACGTCCATGATGCGGCCCAGCGTGCCGTGACCGACGGGAACGGTAATCTGTTCACCAGTCGCCTTGAATTTCATGCCGCGGCTCAAGCCATCGCTGGAGCCCATGGCAATGGTACGCACCACGCCGTCGCCCAGCTGCTGCTGAACTTCCAGGGTCAGACCCGCTTCTGCGGTAGAACCTTCTTCGTCCAGAATCAAGGCGTCATACACCTTGGGCATTTGGTCTCGCGGGAATTCGACGTCAACCACGGCGCCGATACATTGAACAACTTTACCTTGACTCATCTTGGATTCCCCAATCTATACTTGATTTCGTTTCATCGCAGCGCGTTTTGAGCATCTGGTCTCGTCTTAACGTTCGCTACGCTCACATCAGTTTCGCCCAATCTCAAGGCGCCTTGCGTCAAACTGCCGCTGCGCCACCTACGATTTCCGAGATTTCCTTGGTGATCGCGGCTTGTCTGGCCTTGTTGTAGACCAGTTTCAGCTCGCCAATCACGTTCTTTGCATTGTCCGAAGCGGACTTCATCGCCACCATCCGTGCGCTTTGCTCGGATGCCATGTTTTCAGCCACGGCATGGAACACCAGCGACTCGATATAGCGGGTCATCAGTTCGTTGATGACTTCGTTGGCTTCAGGTTCGTAGATGTAATCCCAATGCCCTTCAGCGCTGCCGAGCTGCTCGCCGGAGAGCGGCAGGAGCTGCTCGATCACCGGCTCCTGCTTCATCGTATTGATGAAGCGGGTATAGCAGATATGCAGCTGGTCAATTTCGCCGGCAATGTACGCATCCAGCATGACCTTGATCGGGCCGATCAGCTTTTCCATGTGCGGCGCATCGCCCAGGCCAGCCACGTGCGACTTGACCTTGGCACCGACCCGCCCCATGAAACCCAGGCCCTTGTTACCGAAGGCCGTCACCGCCACGCCGCGCTTTTCGCTTTCCCAGGTTTTCATCTGGTTAATCGCCATGCGCAATACATTGGTGTTGAGGCCGCCGCACAAGCCCTTGTCCGACGTCACCACGATCAGGCCGATATTGGCGACCTGTTCGCGCTTGACGAGGAAAGGATGCTTGTACTCCGAATGCGCATGGGAAAGGTGGGCCGCCACATTGCGGATTTTTTCCGCATAGGGGCGGGCATGCCGCATCCGCTCCTGCGCCTTGCGCATCTTGGATGCGGCCACCATTTCCATGGCCTTGGTGATCTTGCGCGTGTTTTCGACGCTCTTGATCTTGGTCCGAATTTCCTTGCTGCCAGCCATTTTGGTCTCCGCCTTAGTAAGCGTTGGTTGCCTTGAAATCCTGAATTGCGGCTTCCAGCGCCTTCTGATCGTCGCCGCCAAGATCCTTGGTGGCTTCAATCTTGTCCATCAGATCCTTGTACTTGGACTTCACGAAGGAGTGCAGCGCGGACTCGAAGGACAGCGCCTTGGCAACCGGCACGTCATCCAGGTAACCCTGGTTGGCGGCCAACAACGTCAGGGCCATTTCGGCAGTGCTGAGCGGCGCGTACTGTGCTTGCTTCATCAGCTCGGTCACCATGCGGCCGCGTTCCAGCTGCTTGCGGGTGGTTTCGTCGAGGTCGGAAGCGAACTGCGCGAACGCAGCCAGTTCACGGTACTGGGCCAGTGCCAGACGCACACCGCCGCCCAGCTTCTTGATGACCTTGGTCTGCGCAGCGCCGCCGACGCGGGACACCGAAATACCGGCGTTGATCGCGGGACGGATACCGGCGTTGAACAGGTCGGTTTCCAGGAAGATCTGGCCGTCGGTAATCGAAATTACGTTGGTCGGCACGAAGGCGGACACGTCACCGGCTGCCGTTTCGATCACTGGCAGGGCGGTCAGCGAACCGGTCTTACCCTTGACTTCGCCGTTGGTGAATTTCTCGACATACTCTTCGTTGACGCGAGCGGCACGCTCCAGCAGACGGGAGTGAATGTAGAACACGTCGCCCGGGTAAGCTTCGCGGCCCGGCGGGCGGCGCAGCAGCAGGGAGATTTGACGATAGGCCCAGGCTTGCTTGGTCAGATCGTCATAAACAATCAGCGCATCCTGACCGCGGTCGCGGAAGTATTCGCCCATGGTACAGCCGGCATAAGGAGCCAGGAACTGCAGCGCGGCGGAGTCCGAAGCGGCAGCGGCCACGACGATGGTGTACTCCATCGCGCCGTGCTCTTCCAGCTTGCGTACCACGTTGGCGATGGTGGAGGCCTTTTGGCCGATCGCAACGTAGATACAGGTCATGTTCTGACCCTTTTGATTGATAATCGCGTCAACCGCGACCGCAGTCTTGCCAGTCTGACGGTCGCCGATGATCAGTTCGCGCTGGCCGCGGCCAACCGGAACCATGGAGTCGATGGACTTCAGGCCGGTTTGCACCGGTTGCGAAACCGACTTACGGGCGATCACGCCCGGAGCAACCTTTTCGACCTTATCGGTCATCTTGGCGTTGATCGGGCCCTTGCCGTCAATCGGTTGACCAAGTGCGTTCACGACGCGGCCGATCAGTTCAGGACCGACTGGCACTTCCAGAATGCGGCCGGTGCACTTGCAGGTGTCGCCTTCGGAAATATGTTCATATTCGCCCAGAACCACAGCGCCGACGGAATCGCGCTCCAGGTTGAGCGCGAGGCCGAAGGTGTTGCCCGGGAATTCGATCATTTCGCCGGCCATCACGTTGGACAGGCCGTGGATGCGAACGATGCCGTCCGTCACCGAAATCACGGTACCTTGGGTACGCGCTTCGGCGCTGGTGGAGAAATTCTCCAGCCGGCTCTTAATCAGTTCACTGATTTCTGATGTGGATAAC
>DATHWW010000008.1:0-135280 GCA_035460165.1 Methylophilaceae bacterium
GCGCGATCCGCCGCTACCTGAATGATCCGGCCAACACCAAGGAATTCGACCCGCGCAAGTTCCTCGTCGCCTCGACCAAGGCGATGGCGGACATCTGCCAGGCGCGCTTCGAAGCCTTCGGCTCCGCCGGCCAGGCGAGCAAGATCAAGGCGCTGGCCTGCGACAAGATGGCCGAGCGCTACAAGAAGGGCGAACTGGCGGCGATCATCAAGTAACGCTTTTACATCGACTTCAAAGGCGGCTCCGGCCGCCTTTTGTTTGAACAGGATATCTATGGCATTGGAAGCATTATTGTTCGACGTGGACGGCACGTTGGCGGATACCGAGCGCGACGGCCATCGGCCGGCGTTCAACCGGGCGTTTGAAGAGTTCGGGCTGGATTGGAATTGGGATGCCGAGCTATATGGAAAATTGCTGGCGGTGACCGGCGGCAAGGAGCGCATCCGTTATTTCGTCGATCATTTCCTGCCAGATTACGTCAAACCCAGCGATTTCGATGCGCTGGTAGCCAAGCTGCACCAGGCGAAAACAAGGCATTACACCGCAATGCTCGCCGGTGGGGCGATCCCCGTGCGGCCCGGCGTTCGCCGTCTGCTGGACGAGGCGCGCGCAGCTGGAATGCGTCTCGCGGTGGTGACGACCACGACACCGCAGAATGTGACGGAGCTCTTGAAGCACAGTCTCGCTGAGGATGCCGAATCCTGGTTCGAAGTGATCGCAGCGGGCGACATCGTCCCGGCCAAGAAACCGGCTGCCGATATTTACCATTGGGCCCTAAGCGAATTGCGTCTGGCGCCTGAGCAATGTCTGGCGTTCGAGGACTCACATAATGGCCTGCGCGCCAGCCGCGGCGCGGGCGTCAAAACGGTCGTTACGGTCAACGGCTATACGGCGCATGAGAAGTTCAATGGCGCGCTTGCGGTGCTCAGCGACTTGGGCGAGCCGGACATGCCGTTCGAGGTGTTGCAGGGTGACGTCGCCGATGAGGAGTATGTCGATATGGGATTGCTGCAGCGCTGGTTTGACCAGTAGTTGCCGCTGGATATTCCTAGTTCGTCCAGAGAGTTTCCGGGATGACGGTCACACCTTTTTCAGGAACTCGGCCTTCAGCATGAAATTGCCTGCGTCCATCTTGCAGTCCACGCCGTGGTCGCCACCGACCAGGCGGATGCTCTTGACCTTGGTGCCTTGCTTCAGCGTGGTCGACGATCCCTTGACCTTGAGGTCCTTGATCAGCACCACCGAGTCGCCGTCCTGCAGCACGTTGCCGTTGGCATCCTTGATCACCCGGTTGCCGTCATCCTCGGCACCGGCAGTTTCCGTCATCGGCCATTCGTAGCCGCAATCGGCGCAGACATAGTTACTGCCATCCAGATAGGTGTTTTCAAGCGTGCATTGCGGACAGGCGGGAGCGGTGGACATAATTCCTTATTTAGTAGGGATATTGAAGATGGAATTATAAACGATCGCTAATCCATCCCAAATTCGCTGCTCAAGCACATCGCTGCTTTTCATGGCTCGCCCGAAAGGAGATAATTCAGCTCTTTTCAAAAGTTATCCCGCAGGGAATCCGATGACACAGCCTTTATTGCAATCGAGCATCAAAAGCCTGCCGCTGATCAACCAGGGCAAGGTGCGCGACATCTACGACATCGACGCCGACAAGATGCTGATCGTGACGACCGACCGCCTGTCCGCCTTCGACGTGGTGCTGCCGACGGCGATTCCCGGCAAGGGCGCCGTGTTGACCCAGGTGGCGAATTTCTGGTTCGACCGTTTGAGCAACATCATTCCCAATCACCTCACCGGCATCGATCCCGCCAGCGTCGTGAGCGATCCCGCTGAAAAAGCGCAGGTCGCCGGTCGCGGCATTGTGGTCAAAAAGCTGAAACCATTGCCGATTGAGGCCGTGGTGCGCGGCTACCTGGTTGGCGGGGGTTGGAAGGAATATAAGCAAACCGGCACGGTGTGCGGCATTCCCTTGCCGTCCGGCCTGCAGGAAGCTTCCAAGCTGCCGCAGCCGATTTTCACGCCGTCGACCAAGGCCGAAGTGGGCGCTCACGACGAGAACATCACGTTTGAAAAAGCCGCCGAGCTGATGGGCGCGGAATTGGCGGCCAAGGTGCGCGACGTGGCGATCCGCCTGTATCAAACCGCGGCGGAGTACGCGCTGACCAAGGGCATCATCATCGCCGATACCAAGTTCGAGTTCGGTTTGGATGCCGCTGGCGAGCTTTACCTGATCGACGAAGCGCTGACGCCGGATTCCTCACGCTTTTGGCCTGCTGATCAGTACCGCGTCGGCAGCAACCCACCCAGTTTCGACAAGCAATACGTGCGCGACTGGCTGGAGGCTTCCGGCTGGAACAAGCAGGCTCCCGGTCCCGAGTTGCCCCCTGACGTCGCTGCCAAAACCGGCGAAAAATATCGCGAAGCATTAAGGCAGCTGACGGGACGCGATCTGGAAGTCTGACCGGCCATGGGCGTATTGCGCGACACAGCGGCGAAGATAAAAAAAGAGTTCGCCGTCTATCGATTGGTTTTGAAACACCCCGAAACGCCATTTTTGGCAAAAATACTGCTCGGATTGGCCGTGGGTTACCTGCTGCTGCCGTTCGATCTCATTCCGGATTTCATTCCGGTGGTGGGACATCTCGACGATCTTGTGATTGTGCCGGCGCTGGTTTATGCCGCGCTCAAGCTGATTCCAACAGGTATCGTCGATTCTTGCAGAAAAGAATTGGAGAATACGCATGGATGACATCAAGAAGTTCATCGCCGGTTTCAGGCGCTTCCAGGAAAACTATTTCGGCCAGAACAAGGCATTGTTCCGCGAACTGAAGCAAGGGCAGCGGCCGGGAACGATGGTGATTTCCTGTTCCGATTCCCGGGTCGATCCGGCCATCCTCACCGATTGCCAACCGGGCGATCTCTTCGTTGTGCGCAACGTGGCCAACCTGGTACCTCCTTATGAAAAGGGCGCCGGTCTGCATGGCGTCAGTACCGCGCTGGAGTTCGGCGTGCGTTCGCTCGAAGTCGAGCACATTATCGTGCTGGGGCACCGCCAGTGCGGCGGCATCCAGGCGCTGATGCAGGACGGCACGCCTGAATCCAAGGGCGAATTCATCGGCAACTGGGTCAACATCGCCAGACGTGCCAAAGACCGTGTGCGCGCGGAATTGCCGGAAGCGACCGCGCAGGAACAGTTATGCGCCTGCGAGCAGGCATCCATCCTGGTTTCGCTGGAAAACCTGCTGACCTTCCCCTGGGTCAAGGAACGCGTCGAACAGGGCAAGCTGATGCTGCATGGCTGGCTGTTCGATATCGAGCATGGCGAGCTGGTCGCTTACGATGCGACTACCGGCAAGTTTGAGTCCCTTACCAAAGATCTGACTGTCTAAGCCAGCCGGCGCTAAAGAAAAAGTTCTTGCCGCGCCGCATCGCTGATGGCGATGACGGCGGGGTGCGACAGGCGGCGTTCCACCGAGATGGCATAAAAGGCTTCGGTGATCTCATCGGTGGCGCCGATTTCCTCCACGTCGTACTGTGCCCGAATCTGCGCTGCAATCGCGCTCGGCGCAGAAAATATGCCGGCCCCCGCCTGACCGAATGCGGCCATCAGCGCGCTGTCGTCGAATTCGCCGGCGATGCGGGGACGGAGGCGGTTCTGGTCGAACCAGCGGATGAGCTTGGGCCGCACGGCGACATCGTCTCCGGGCAGCAGCAGCGGAGCGCCATCAAGACGTTGCGGAAACTCGCCAGCATATTGTGCGGCTAATGCCGGCGTCGCAAAGAATGTCAGGCCGCATTCGCCCAGCAGGTGGTTGAATGCCTTCACGTCTATCCTCGGCGGCATCGGGCTGTCGGCGATGACGATATCCAACTGGTGTATCGCCAGCTCCGCCATCAGGCCAGCTACTTTCCCTTCGCGACATACGATGCGCGAGTTCTCCGTGGCGCGCAGTGCGGGTTCGATCAGCTTGTAAGCCAACGCCTTGGGCACCGCGTCGGAAACGCCCACGCGAAATTGCAGCGGCCGCCCACCGGGGCGGTGGCGCAGCACTTCTTCCATTTCCTTTCCCAAGGAAAATATTTCTTCAGCGTAACCCAACACCGTGCGTCCGGCATCCGTCAGTGCAAACCTGCGACGCGAACGGTCGAACAGGGTTTCCCCGAGTACATTTTCGAACAGGCTCAGTTGACCACTGATGGTTTGCGGTGTGAGGTGCAATTGCTCGCTCGCGCGCGCGATGCTCCCCGCCTTGGCAACTGTCCAGAAATAATAGAGATGTTTGTAATTCATGCGTTTTATTCGGTTTTTTCGAAATTAAATTAAAGTATATTCGAATTTTTATGAATAAAACTTAGGGATAGAATCGCTTTATCTTAAAAAGATGCGGTCCGTATGCGTCGCATCCCATCCTCAAGGAGTTCTGCTATGGAAAAGATTGAAGGCTGGTTGGAAAGTTTGCTGTTCGGCAGCCGTTGGCTGCTGGCACCGTTCTATCTCGGGCTGGTGGGTGCGGTCGGCGTGCTGCTTTGGTATTTCGGCGTGGAGTTCGTGCATCTGCTTCACATGCTGCTGCACAACGAGGGCAGCATCGTCGTTGGCGTGCTATCCCTGGTGGATCTGGTGCTGGTCGCCAATCTGCTGATGATCATCATTTTTGCCGGTTACGAGAATTTCGTGTCCAAGATCCATACCGGCGATCACGAGGACAGGCCGGACTGGATGGGGCATGTGGATTTTGCCGACCTCAAGATGAAGCTGATCGGTTCCATTATTGCGATTTCAGGCATCGAGCTGCTCAAGGCCTTCGTCAACGTCGATAGCTTCGATGACCACCAACTGGCTTGGAAAGTGGGCATACACGTTACGTTCGTATTCTCCGGGTTGATGTTCGCCGTCATGGATAAGTTGGGCGAACACAAGAAGCATGGTGCGGGCAGCTGATCCGCGATCTAATTTAAAGGAAATTCATCATGAAACGCGTATTCCTGTTTTTGGCTACCAATTTCGCCATCGTACTGGTGCTGTCGGTCACGATGCGCCTGCTGGGTGTCGAGCCCTATTTGAACGCCCAGGGGCTGAATCTCGGCTCGCTGCTGATTTTCGCCGCGGTGATGGGCATGGGCGGTTCGTTCATTTCTCTGGCGATCTCCAAGTGGACCGCCAAGCGTTCCGTCGGCGCGGAAGTTATTGAAACACCGCGCAACGAAGCCGAGCGCTGGCTGGTGGAAACCGTGCGTCGTCAGGCACAGCAGGCCGGTATCGGCATGCCGGAAGTGGCGATATATCAGTCGCCGGATGTCAATGCTTTCGCCACCGGCATGAACAAGAACAGCGCACTGGTCGCGGTTTCTACCGGGCTGCTGCAATCGATGACGCGCGAGGAAGCCGAGGCGGTGCTGGGACATGAGGTCTCGCACGTCGCCAACGGCGACATGGTGACGCTGGCGCTGATTCAGGGCGTGGTGAATACCTTCGTGATGTTCCTGTCACGCGTGATCGGCTATCTGGTCGACAAGATCGTGTTCAAGACCGAGCGCGGCCAGGGGCCGGCGTTCTTCGTGACGATGATCGTTGCAGAAATGGTGCTGGGCATCCTCGCTTCCATCATCGTGATGTGGTTCTCGCGCCAGCGCGAATTCCGTGCTGATCGCGGCGGTGCCAGCCTTGCCGGCCGCCAGAAGATGATCAACGCGCTGGAGCGTCTGAAGCAGGCGCACCCCGAGCCGCTGCCGGAGAAAATGGCGGCCTTCGGCATCAGCGGCCATGTCGGTGGCGGGTTGAAGCGTTTGTTCATGACGCACCCGCCGCTGGAAGAACGTATCGCGGCCCTGAAGGCGGAAGGTTGATCGGATGATGGAAACGGTTGCGCAAGGATGGATGTGGGGCGCGTTCGTCGTCTTCGTCATCGCCATGCTGGTGTTGGATATGTTTGCCCTGGGCGGCAACAAGCCGGGCAAGGTGAGCGTGAAGGAGGCGGCTGCCTGGTCGCTGGGCTGGTTTACGCTGGCGATGGTGTTCAACGCGCTGCTGTGGTGGTATCTCGACGGCAGCGTCGGGCGCGAGGTCGCGAATACCAAGGCAATGGAGTTCTTCACCGGCTATCTGATCGAAAAGTCGCTGTCGGTCGATAACCTGTTCGTGTTCCTGATGCTGTTCGGCTTTTTTGCAGTGCCGGCGGAATACCAGCGGCGCGTGTTGCTATATGGCGTGCTGGGAGCCATCGTGCTACGCGCGATCATGGTTCTGGCCGGGGTGTGGCTGGTGAGCCAGTTCTCGTGGATGCTCTATTTGTTCGGCGCCTTCCTGGTGGTGACTGGCATCAAGATGGTGCTGTTTGCCGAGCACAAGCCTGACCTTGAGAATAACCCGGTGCTGAAATGGATGCGTTCGCACCTGCGCATGACCAATGAGTACAGCGGGGAGCATTTCACGGTAGTGAAGGACGGCCTGCGTTACTTCACGCCCTTGTTTGCGGTGCTGGTGATGGTGGAGATTTCCGACGTGATTTTCGCGGTGGATTCTATCCCGGCGATTTTCGCGGTAACGACTGATCCTTTCATCGTGTTCACCTCCAACATCTTTGCGATTCTCGGTCTGCGCGCGCTGTATTTCCTGCTGGCTGATATGGCGGACCGTTTCCATCTGCTGAAATACGGAGTCGCTGTGGTGCTGCTGTTTGTCGGCATCAAATTGCTGATTGCGGATTTCTACCATGTGCCAGTACTGCTGTCGTTGGCTTTCGTCGCGTTGATTCTGACGCTGTCGGTCATTGCCAGCCTGATAGTCACACGGACTAAGGAAGTCAAAGTCTAAATCCTTTATAATCACGGACTTTTTCCCGAAGGACTGAACTCGACATGGCATTCACCAATGTGCCGACCGGCAAGGACGTACCCAACGATTTCAATGTGATCATCGAAATCCCGATGCAAGGCGATCCGGTCAAATACGAAGTGGACAAGGACACCGGCGCGATCTTCGTCGACCGTTTCATGGGCACTTCCATGCAGTATCCGTGCAACTACGGCTACATTCCGCATACGCTGTCGGAAGACGGCGACCCGGTCGACGTGCTGGTGATTACGCCGGTGCCGCTGATCCCTGGCGTGGTGGTGCGCTGCCGTCCGCTCGGCATGCTGAAGATGACCGACGAAGCCGGCCCTGACGCCAAGGTGCTGGCGGTGCCGGTGGACAAGGTGTGCGGCCTGTACAGCCACTTCAAGGACTATAACGATGTATCCGCCTGGCGCCTGACCATGATTTGCCACTTCTTCGAGCACTACAAGGACCTCGATAAGGGCAAGTGGGTCAAGGTCGATGGCTGGGAAGGCATTGAAGCCGCGCGTGAGGAAATCCTGGCCGGTGTTGATCGCTACAACAGCGCCGAGGACAAGCCGGCGTTCTGATTTTCGGTTTGAAAACATTCCCAGTACACATTGCCCGGTTTGCCGGGCAATGTGTTTTTTAGACGGCCCTTTCTGCTTCCTCCTCCCCTCGTTTTGCGTTAAGCTAGCCCATCCCCATTGGGGGTGTTTCCTGCAACACCCAAGCGGTTTCTGACGTTCCCTGCTGGATTCTGCGCGGGGTTGTTTAACGCGTGAGGAGGGGTAGGGCGGTAATGTCAAAAAAAATCAAAAATGCGTTTTACGCGCAATCCGGCGGCGTGACGGCCGTCATCAACGCTTCGGCCTGCGGCGTCATCGAAACCGCACGCAAGCATCCCGATAAAATCGGCAAGGTTTACGCCGGCCGCAACGGCATCATCGGCGCGCTGACCGAAGACCTCATCGATACCAGCAAGGAAAGCGACGCAGCCATCGCGGCTCTCCGCTCCACCCCTTCCGGCGCGTTCGGCTCCTGCCGCTACAAGCTCAAGAGCCTGGAAACCAACCGCCGCGAATACGAGCGCCTGATCGAAGTCTTCCGCGCGCACGATATCGGTTATTTCTTCTACAACGGCGGCGGCGATTCCGCCGATACCTGTTACAAGATTTCCCAGCTGTCCGAGACCATGGGCTATCCGGTGCAGGCGATCCATGTGCCGAAGACCGTGGACAACGACCTGCCGATCACCGACAACTGCCCCGGCTTCGGCTCCGTCGCAAAATACATTGCCATCTCCACGCTGGAAGCCAGTTTCGACGTGCGCTCGATGTGCAAGACCTCGACCAAGATTTTCGTCATTGAAGTGATGGGTCGCCATGCCGGCTGGATCGCGGCGGCGGGTGGGTTGGTGGAGGACTACGGTTTCCCGGTGGTGATTCTCTTCCCGGAAATCGAATTCGACCCGGAAAAATTTCTCGCCCGCGTGGACGAGATGGTGAAAAAGCACGGCCATTGCACGGTGGTCGTTTCCGAAGGCTGCCATTATCCTGACGGCAAGTTCATCGCCGAGCAGGGCATCAAGGACGTCTTCGGCCATGCGCAACTTGGCGGGGCCGCGCCCATCGTCGCCAATATGATCAAGAATGCCTTGGGGCATCGCTTCCACTGGGCCGTGGCGGATTACCTGCAACGTGCCGCACGTCACATCGCCTCGAAAACTGACGTCAAGCAGGCCTACGAGCTGGGCAAGGCGGCCGTCGATCTGGCGCTTAAGGGAAAAAACTCGGTGATGCCGGCCATTATCCGCGTGTCAGACGAGCCCTATAAATACAAGATTGGCCATGCTGAGCTGAAGGATGTCGCCAACGTCGAAAAATTCATGCCGCTGAATTTCATCAGCAAGGACGGTTTCGGCATTACCGAACAGTGCAAGCGCTACCTGCGCCCGCTGATCGCAGGTGAGGATTACCCGAAGTACGAGGGCGGACTGCCGGTTTACGTTTCGCTCAAGAATGTGGCCGTCGAGCGGCGCTTGTCCGAATTCAGTTTGTAAGTGCAATCCCCGCCGTCTTCCCGACGGCGTTTTTTTTGGTTGCTTCAAGAAAGGTAGTTTGGACGTGATCTAAGAGGGTTTGGGCTGACCCATGATTCGGCCTTGTCAGCTAAGGAGGAGATGTTGATGTCGGAAAGTATCATGTTTGCTTTGGCATGTGCTGTACTCGCGATCATCTACGGCGGCGTGACGATCATGTGGGTACTGGCGCAACCGGCGGGGAATGCCCGGATGGTGGAAATTGCATCGGCCATCCAGGAGGGCGCTTCCGCGTATCTTAACCGGCAGTACGGGACCATAGGCCTGGTCGGATTGCTGCTGTTTGCAATCATCTGGGTGGCCCTGGGGAGTTTGACGGCGTTCGGTTTCGCTATCGGCGCCGTGCTGTCCGCTGCTGCCGGTTACATCGGCATGAACATCTCGGTTCGATCCAATCTTCGTACCGCGCAGGCGGCGCATAACGGCATCAATGCCGCACTGCAGGTGGCTTTCCGCGGCGGCGCAATCACCGGCATGCTGGTGGTCGGCCTCGGGTTGCTGGGGGTGGCCGGATATTACCTGTTTCTGTTGATGATTACGCCGGAAGGCGAGGCGGTCAGCACCGGCCCGCTGGTTGGCCTGGCGTTCGGCAGTTCGCTGATTTCCATCTTCGCCCGTCTCGGCGGCGGCATCTTCACCAAGGGTGCGGACGTCGGTGCCGACCTGGTGGGCAAGGTCGAGGCCGGCATTCCGGAAGACGATCCGCGCAACCCGGCGGTGATCGCGGACAACGTTGGCGACAACGTCGGTGACTGTGCCGGCATGGCGGCCGACCTGTTCGAGACCTACGCTGTGACTATCATCGCGACCATGCTGCTGGGCACGCTGCTGATGCCGGGTTCGGAAAACGCCTTGACCTATCCGTTGGTGCTGGGCGGCATTTCCATCGTCGCGTCCATCATCGGCACCTTCTTCGTCAAGGCGCGCGAGGGCGGCAAGATCATGAATGCGCTCTATCGCGGCCTGATCGTATCCGGCGTGCTGTCGGCGATCGCGTTCTATCCGGTGACCAATTACATGATGGCGGACAGCGGGCTGGGCTATTCCACCCTCAGCATCTACCTGGCCACACTGATCGGCCTGGCGGTGACGGCGGCGATGGTGGTGATCACCGAGTACTACACCGCCACCGAATACGGCCCGGTGAAGCACGTCGCGGTCTCATCCACCACCGGCCACGCGACCAACATCATCGCTGGTCTGGGCGTGTCGATGAAGGCCACCGCCGCGCCGGTACTGGTGATCTGTCTCGGCATCCTCGGCGCGCATTATGTGGCTGGGTTGTACGGCATTGCCGTGGCGGCTACCGCGATGCTGTCGATGGCGGGCATCATCGTTGCGCTCGACGCCTATGGCCCGATTACTGACAACGCGGGCGGTATCGCCGAAATGGCGCACTTGCCGAAGGCGATCCGCGACATCACCGATCCGCTGGACGCGGTGGGCAACACCACCAAGGCGGTCACCAAGGGCTATGCGATTGGTTCGGCAGGCCTGGCTGCGCTGGTGCTGTTTGCCGATTTTACGCACGAGCTGGGTGTGCACAGCGGGGTCGAAACCACGTTCGATCTCTCCAACCACATGGTGCTGGTCGGCCTCCTGATCGGCGGCATGATTCCCTATCTGTTCGGCGCGATGGCGATGGAGGCGGTGGGGCGTGCGGCATCCTCGGTGGTGGTCGAGGTGCGCCGCCAGTTCAAGGAAATGCCGGGCATCATGGATCACACCGAGAAGCCGGATTATTCGCGCGCGGTGGATATGCTGACCAAGGCCGCGATTAAGGAGATGATCATTCCGTCGCTGTTGCCGGTGCTGGTCCCCATCCTGGTCGGCAAGCTGCTCGGCGCGCAGGCGCTGGGAGGATTGCTGATCGGCACTATCGTCACTGGCCTGTTCGTCGCGATCTCGATGACAGTGGGCGGCGGCGCGTGGGATAACGCCAAGAAGCACATCGAAGACGGCCATCACGGCGGCAAGGGTTCCGACGCGCACAAGGCGGCGGTCACCGGCGATACGGTGGGCGATCCCTACAAGGATACCGCCGGCCCGGCGATCAACCCGCTGATCAAAATCATCAATATCGTGGCGCTGCTGATCGTGCCCATCCTTTAAGGCCGTTCGCTGCACATCAAGCCCGCCTGGGAAACCAGGCGGGCTTTTTTATTGCGTCAGTTCGGCAGGCGCTGCGGATAGGTCGACCGCGTCTGCACCAGGTCGCTGGTGTCGAACAGCTCCGCCACCCAGTCGATGAACACCCGCACCTTGGAAGATAGGTGGCGATTCTGCGGATAAAGTGCGTAGATAGGCAGGTTTTCGGACAGGTAGGAGCCGAGCACGATCACTAGTTCGCCCGAGGCGATGTGATCCTGCACCATGAAAGTCGGTTGTTGGGCGATGCCGGCGCCAGCCAGTGTGGCAGCAACGCATGCGTCCCCGTCGTTCAGTATCAAACGATGGCGGCCGAGGATGACGGTCGTGACGCCATCCTTGGTAAAGTCGAATTCGTAGATTTTACCGGTCTTGGCTGAAAAGTAATGTACGCCCATGTGCCGCTCGATATCGGCCGGGCTCTCCGGCACCCCATACTCTGCCAAATAAGCCGGACTGGCGCAGGTGACAAACTTGAGCGAGCCCAGACGGCGGGCTACCAGTGACAAATCCGTCAGCTCCCCGCCGCGGATCACGCAATCCACTCCCTCTTCCAGCAAATCGACCGGCCGGTCGTTGCAGCCGACTTCCAGCTCGATCTCGGGATAGCGCCGGAAAAAATCGTGTAACGCCGGAATGAGTATCCGGCGGCCGATGGAGCCCGGTACGTCCACCCGCAGGCGCCCCTTGGGGCTGGCCGTGGCCTGGCTGACCAGCGTTTCCGTCTCCTCCAGCTCCTGCAGCAGGCGCACCGCGCGTTCATAGTAGGCGGCCCCGTCCGTGGTGACGCTGACGTGGCGCGTCGTACGGTTGAGCAGCTTGACGCGCAGCCGCGCTTCCAGCGCCTGCACCTGTGCCGATACCGTGGTTTTGGGCAGATTGAGTGATACAGCCGCCTTGGTAAAGCTTGCCAGTTCCACCACCCGGGTAAACGCCAGCATGGCATCGAAACGGTCCATTCATCCTCCCTCGTGTTTAATTGTCCAGTATTAATGGACAGTATTTCTAATATTAGCTTATTTATCTAGTAATAGTGCATAGATATAGTGGGCACAGCTTTCAAACATCTCATATTCAAGGAGCAGGATCATGGCTAACAAACTCGCAAACAAAGTCGCCGTCGTCACGGGTGCATCCAAGGGTATAGGCGCCGCCATTGCAAAGCTGTACGCAGCGGAAGGCGCATCGGTCGTCGTCAACTATTCCTCCAGCAAGGCCAGCGCCGATCAGGTCGTGGCCGATATCGTCAAGGCCGGCGGCAAGGCGATCGCGGTACAGGCCAATGTGGCGGTTAAGTCCGATATCGAAAACCTCTTCAAGCAAGCCACCCAGGCTTACGGCAAGGTCGACATCCTCGTCAACAATGCCGGCGTCTACGAATTTTCACCGCTGGAAGAAGTCACCGAAGAACACTTCCACAAGCAATTCAACCTCAACGTGCTGGGCCTGATCCTGACCACTCAGGAAGCCATCAAGCACTTTACCGAAGCAGGCGGCAGTATCGTCAACATCAGTTCGCTGGTCTCCGGCACCTACGCGCTCGCCACCGCCGCGGTTTACAGCGCCACCAAGGCCGCCGTCGACGCGATCACACGCTCGCTTTCCAAGGAGCTGGGCCCGCGCAAGATACGCGTCAACGCGATCAACCCCGGCATGGTGGAAACCGAAGGCCTGCATAGCGTCGGTTTCGCCGAAGGCGAGTTCCGCACTTACATCGAAAGCCAGACACCGCTGGGCCGTATCGGCCAGGTTCAGGATATCGCCCCGGCCGCCGTCTTCCTGGCCTCCGACGATGCCGCCTGGATCACCGGCGAAGCGCTGTACATTGCCGGCGGCCTGCGCTGAGCGGAAGCCAATTCACCCATAACCTTTTGCATTAACACCGACCATGGACCCGATCTTGAACACCGCCGACATGCAGCCTTGGAGCACGGAGTTTGCCTCGCAGCACACCGAGGAAACGGTGGGGCTGCGCGTATTCGGCAAGTCGGAGGGCGGTGCTGCGCGGCCGGCGGTGCTGTATTTCCATGGCGGGCTGTTCAACTGCGGCAGTGTGGAAGATGCAGCGGGGATGGCCCGCGCACTGGCGGGCGAGGCGGCGATAGTCTGCGTGGACTATCCGCTCGCGCCCAAGCTGCATTTCCCGGCGACGGTGGAACTTGCCTTCGAAGCGCTGCAGTGGACGGCGGCCCATGCTTCCGAGCTCGGTGTCGATGCTGCCCGCATCGTCGTCGCGGGCGACCAGGCGGGCGGCAATTTGGCCGCCGCCGTGGCCATGATGGCGCGCGACCGGGGCCTGGGCATAGACCGCGCCAAACTGCGGGGGCAGGTATTGATCAGTCCCATGCTGGACCCGCAGCAAGCCACCCAGTCGATGCAGAAGGCGGGCGACTGCCCGTGCCGCAAAGCCTGGAGCGATTACCTGCCTTGTGCCAGCGATGCGATGCATCCCTATGCCGCGCCCATCACCTCCCGCCGCTTGGGCGGCCTGGCGCCGGCCTTGATCGTCAGCGCGGAGCTGGATCCGCTGCGCGACGAGGCTGAGCAATACGCCGCCAAATTGATTGCAGCCGGCGTGCCGGTGCAGATGCGCCGGCTGCAAGACGCCCAGGGCCGCCTGGTCCAGCCCGAGCACCCCAATTTCGATCAGGTCGTGCAGATCGTCAGCCATTTCGTGGCCGATGTTGCATGAGTTGCCAACCCGTTTCTTATCAATAACAAGGGAGTTTTCATCATGGAAACCGCTACTCCGATTTTTTCCCGCAAGCTGATCGCGGTTGCCATCGGCCTCGCGCTCGTCGGCAGCGCCGTTGGTATTTCGCTCAACAGCGAAGCGGCCAAGCCGCAGAACGTGGCAACGGCGCCTACGCCCGTCACCGTGGCGCCGGTCGTCGAACGCTCGGTGATCGAGTGGGACGATTTCTCCGGCCGGGTCGAAGCCATCGAATACGTGGAAATCCGCCCGCGCGTAGCCGGCACTATCGATGCCGTGCATTTCCGCGAAGGCCAGATGGTCCGGAAAGGCGACCCGCTATTCACCATAGACCCGCGTCCGTACGAAGCTGAATTGGCACGCGCCGAGGCAGAAAAAGCCCAGGCGCAGGCGACGCTGGCGCTGTCACAGACCGAGCTCGAGCGTACGCGCCGCCTGGCCGATGAACACGCGGTCGCCCGGCGCGAGCTGGATCAGCGCAGCAGCGCGGTGCTGGAAGCCGAGGCGCGCCTCAAGGCGGCCGAAGCGGCGGTGATGACCGCCAGACTCAACCTGCAATACACCGCGATCACCGCGCCGGTCAGCGGTCGCGTGTCGCGTGCCGAGATCACCACCGGTAATCTGGTCGGCGTCGGCCCTAACGTGCCCGCATTGACGACATTGGTGTCGGTCTCGCCGGTGTATGTGAATTTCGAGATCGACGAGCAGACCTTCCAGCGCTATGCGGCGCAAGGCGCGGCCGGCAATGCCAATGTCGCCCGCATTCCGGTGGCAATCGGGCTGAGCAACGAGGAGGGCTACCCGCATCCGGCGCAATTGCAGGCGTTCGATAACCGCGTCGATACCGCCTCGGGCACGATCCGCGTGCGCGCCATCATCAACAACCCTGCCAACCTGCTCACCCCCGGCATGTATGCCCGAGTGCGCATCGGCGGTGGCGGCAGCAAGCCGGCGCTGCTGATCGACGACAAGGCGGTGGGCACCGACCAGGACAAGAAGTACGTGATGGTGGTCGACGCAGCCAACAAGGCGATCTACCGCGCCGTAGCGCTGGGCCCGGTCATCGACGGCAAGCGCGTCGTGCGCTCCGGCTTGCAACAGGGCGAGAAGGTGATCGTCAACGGCTTGCAGCGCGTGCGTCCCAATGACCTGGTTGCGCCCGTCGTGGCCGGCGATGTGTCGCCGCAGGCCAACGCGAAGGCGGCAGAGCAGCGCGCGCAGCCGTCCGGCAAGAAGCTGATCTGAGTCCGCTCAGCCCTCCAGGAATAAAACCATGAATATTTCGAAATTCTTTGTAGACCGGCCGATTTTCGCGGGCGTGCTGTCGGTGATCATCTTCGTCGGCGGCCTCATCGCCATGCTCAATCTGCCGATTTCCGAGTATCCGGAAGTCGTGCCGCCGTCGGTCATCGTCAAGGCGCAATTCCCCGGCGCCAACCCGCAGACCATCGCCGAAACCGTGGCGGCGCCGATCGAGGAGCAGATCAACGGCGTCGAGGGCATGCTGTACATGGCGTCGCAGGCGACCTCGGACGGCCTGATGACGCTGACCGTGACCTTCAAGCTCGGCACTTCGCCCGACCTCGCGCAGCAGCTGGTGCAGAATCGCGTCAACCAGGCGTTGCCACGGTTGCCGGAGGAAGTGCAGCGGCTGGGCGTGACCACCGTGAAAAGCTCGCCCGATCTGACTATGGTCGTGCACCTGCTGTCGCCCAACGACCGCTATGACATGACCTATCTGCGCAACTACGCGGTGCTCAACGTCAAGGATAGGCTGGGCCGCATCGAGGGCGTGGGCCAGGTGCGGCTGTTTGGCGCCGGCGATTACTCCATGCGCATCTGGCTCGATCCGCGCAAGGTGGCCGAGCGTCGGCTCACCGCCAACGACGTGGTCAATGCGATCCGCCAGCAGAATGTGGACGTTGCCGCCGGCGTGATCGGCGCCTCGCCCTCGCTGCCCGGCGTGGACTATCAGATTTCCGTCAATGCCCGCGGCCGGCTGACCTCGGAAGAGGAATTCGAAAATATCGTCATCCGCACCTCCGACACCGGCGTGGTAACCCGCCTCAAGGACGTGGCGCGCGTGGAATTGGGCGCGAGTGAGTACGCACTGCGCTCGCTGCTGAACAACAAATCGGCGGTGGCGATCCCGATCTTCCAGGCGCCCGGCTCCAATGCGCTGCAGATTTCGGACAATGTGCGCAACACCATGGCCGAGCTGCAGAAGGACATGCCCGAAGGCCTGGAATACCGCATCGTGTACGACCCGACGCAGTTCGTGAAGGCGTCCATCCACGCCGTGATCGAGACGCTGCTGATCGCGGTGGCGCTGGTGGTGCTGGTGGTGATCGTGTTCCTGCAGACCTGGCGCGCGTCCATCATTCCGCTGCTGGCGGTGCCGGTGTCGATCATCGGTACGTTCGCGATCATGCTGGGGCTGGGGTTCTCCATCAATACCTTGAGCCTGTTCGGGCTGGTGCTGGCGATCGGCATCGTGGTCGACGACGCCATCGTGGTGGTCGAGAACGTCGAGCGCAACATCGCCCATGGCCTGAGCGCGAAGGAGGCGACCTATCGCGCGATGCGCGAAGTATCCGGCCCCATCGTCGCGATTGCGCTGACGTTGTCCGCCGTCTTTGTCCCGCTGGCGTTCGTCAGCGGCCTGACCGGACAATTCTTCCAGCAGTTTGCGCTCACTATCGCGATTTCCACGGTGATTTCGGCTTTCAATTCGCTGACCCTGTCACCGGCTCTGGCCGCCTTGCTGCTGAAGCCGCACGACGCGAAGAAGGACGCGTTCCAGCGCACCATCGACGGTCTGTTCGGCTGGTTCTTTACGCGTTTCAACCGGATGTTCCAGCGCGGCTCGGAAAGTTACGGCGGAGGTGTCACGGCGGTGCTGCGGCACAAGAGCGTGATGCTGGCGGTGTATGCGCTGCTGATCGGCGCCACGATGCTGCTGTTGCACAAGGTGCCGGCGGGCTTCATCCCGGCGCAGGATAAGCAATACCTGGTGAGCTTCGCGCAGTTGCCCGATGCGGCCTCGCTGGACCGCACCGAGGACGTGATCCGCCAGATGAGCGCGATCGCGCTGAAGCATCCGGGCGTGGAATCGGCGGTGGCCTTCCCCGGCCTGTCGATCAACGGCTTCACCAACAGCCCCAACTCCGGCATCGTGTTCGCCACGCTGAAGCCCTTCAGCGAGCGCAAGACGCCCGAGCTGAACGGCTTCGCCATCGCGCAGCAGTTGAATAAGGACTACGCTGCGATCCAGGGCGCGTTCATCGCAGTGTTCCCGCCGCCTCCGGTGCAGGGCTTGGGCACTATCGGCGGCTTCAAGCTGCAGATCCAGGATCGCGCGGCGCTGGGCAACGAGGCGCTCAACGATGCGCTGCAGGCCTTCCTCGCCAAGGCGCAGAAGGCGCCTGAGCTGGCCGGCATGTTCTCCAGCTACCAGAACAACGTGCCGCAGCTGTATGCCGACGTCGACCGCACGCATGCGCAGCAGCTCGGGGTATCCATCCCGGAAGTGTTCGACACGCTCCAGATCTACCTGGGCTCGCTCTACGTCAATGACTTCAACAAGTTCGGCCGTACCTATCAGGTACGCGTCCAGGCCGATGCGCAGTTCCGCGCGCATGCCGAGGATGTCGGCCTGTTGAAGGCACGCAACGACAAGGGCGAGATGGTGCCGTTGTCGTCCGTGCTGAAGATGACGCAGAGCTACGGGCCGGACCGCGCCATGCGCTACAACGGCTTCCCGTCGGCTGACGTCAATGGCGGCGCGGCGCCCGGCTATAGCACCGGCGAGGCACAGGCGGCGGTCGAGCGCATCGCGGCGGAAACCCTGCCGCGCGGCATCGGCTTTGAATGGACCGAGCTGACCTATCAGGAAAAGATCGCCGGCAACACGCTGTTCGTGATCCTGCCGCTATCGGTGCTGCTGGTGTTCCTGGTGCTTGCCGCGCAGTACGAAAGCCTGACGCTACCGCTGGCCGTATTGCTGATCGTGCCCATGGGCCTGTTGTCGGCGATCTTCGGCGTGTGGCTGACCGACGGCGACAACAACATCTTCACCCAGGTGAGCCTGGTGGTGCTGGTTGGGCTGGCGTGCAAGAACGCCATCCTGATCGTCGAGTTCGCGCGCGAGTTGGAGCTCGAGGGCCGCAAGATTTATGCGGCGGCGATCGAGGCGGCCCGCTTGCGCCTGCGCCCGATCCTGATGACCTCCATCGCGTTCATCGCCGGCGTGGTGCCGCTGGTGCTGTCCACCGGCGCCGGTTCGGAAATGCGCCACGCGATGGGCCTGGCGGTATTCGCCGGGATGATAGGCGTGACCGTGTTCGGCCTGTTCCTGACGCCGATTTTCTACGTGCTGCTGCGCACCCTGGTCGCCAAATGCACTCACGAAACCAAAACAATAGACGCGCCGGCTGCCGCATTGGCCGCCGAGCCGCAGAAGGGAGTCTGAGCATGACACGATACAACTGTAAACTGACGGCACTGGCGGCCACGCTGGTACTGGCCGGCTGCAGCACCGTCAAGCCGCCGGAGCAGGTAACGCTCGATCTCCCGGCGCAGTACCGCGAGACCGCCGGCCTGGAAGGCGCATGGAAGGCCGCCGCGCCCGCCGATCAGGCGGATCGCGGCGAGTGGTGGCGGATATACAACGACGCGGAGCTGGACGGCCTGATCGCACAGGCGACCGCGGCCAACCCCGGCTTGGCGATCGCGCTGTCAAGGGTCAAGGAGGCGCGGGCGACGGCCGGCGTGGTGGATGCCAATCGCGGCTTCCAGCTCAACGGCGGCATCGGCCCGACGCGCTTGCGGGACAGCACGACGCCGCCGACGACGGAATGGCGCGCGCAGGTGAACGCCTCGTATGAGGTCGACCTGATCGGCCGCCTGTCGGATGAAAGCCGCGCCGCAAAACTCGACGCCGAGGGGCAGGAAGCGGCCTACCGTTCCGTGCTGCTGGCGTTGCAGGCGGACGTGGCGCAACAGTATTTTTCCATCCGCTCGCTCGATTCCGAGCTGGCGATCCTGGAAAAAACCATCGCGCTGCGTCAGGAAGAGGTGCGCCTGGTGCAGGTGCGCTTCGACATGGGCGATACCAGCGAGCTCGACGTCGCCAAGGCCAGGACCGAGCTCGCCATCGTGCAGGCGGAAGCGGAAAGCGTGCGGCGCGTGCGTGCGCAGCAGGATCATGCGCTGGCGATACTGCTGGGCAAGACGCCTGCGCAATTCACGTTGGCGCCGATGCCTTTGCAGCCGACCACGGTGGTTGTGCCAGCCGGCTTGCCGTCTGATTTGCTGGAACGCCGTCCCGACATCGCGCAGGCGCAGCGCCAGTTGGCGGCGGCCAGCGCCCGCGTTGGCGTGGCCAAGGCGGCGTTCTTTCCCAAGCTGGTGCTGACCGGATCGGGCGGTTACGCCTCCAATGAATTGTCGGAGCTGTTCAAGTGGTCCAGCCGCAGCTGGCTGCTGGGGCCGCTGGTCGGCACCGCGCTGAGCCTGCCGATCTTCGACGGCGGCCGCAACAAGGCCAATCTTGCCCGTGCCGATGCCGGCTATGAAACGCAGGTGGCCAATTACCGGCAGCAGGTGCTGGTGGGTTTTCAGGAGGTGGAAAACAACTTGAGCGCGCTACGCACGCTGGACCGGCAGATCGGTTTTCAGAACGAAGCCATCGCTTCGGCGAAGCGCGCTTCGCATCTGGCGGAGGTGCGCTACAGCAATGGCTCGGCGAGCTACTTCGAAGTCATCGACGCGCAACGCACCAGCCTCGCCGCCGAGCGGTCGCAAAGCCAGAGCATGGGCCAGCGCTCGGTGGCGTCGGTGGGATTGATCCGCGCGTTGGGCGGCGGCTGGGGCAATCCAGCAGAGGTGCGCTAGACGGCTTTCGCAGTTCCGGGCCGGTCGGCAGTGTCCGCCGATCAGCCTTGGGGCTGCGGCTCCATGTAGACGAGCTCCCAGATATGCCCATCCAGGTCTTCAAAAGCTTGGTTGTACATGAAACCGTAATCCAGCACTTCGCGCGGGATCGTGCCGCCGGCCGCGACGGCCTTGGCGACCAGTTCGTCTACCTGGGCGCGGCTGTCGCATGTCAGGCAGACCAGCACCTCGGTGCTTTTCCGCGCGTCGCAGATTTCCTTTTTGATAAAGGTCTGAAAAAAAGACTCCACCAGCAGCATGACGAAAATGTTTTCACCGACGACCATGCAGGTGGCGTTTTCATCGGTGAAGTTGAGGTTGAAGTCATAACCCAACGCCGTGAAAAACGCCACGGACCGTTGCAGGTCTTTCACGGGTAGATTGACGAAAATCTGCGTCGCCATGATGTCTCCTTTAAGCGCTGTTGGTTCGAATGGCCGGTCAATTGCCTGCGACCAGTGCCGCTATCCCGAGCAAAATGGCGACGCCGGAAACCGTGATCGCCACCACGCATAATTGACGGGTTTTATGCAGTTCCTTTTCGAGACGCGCGGCACCCGTCTCGATGTCGGTAATCGCCTTCTGCAGCTGCGATGCGAGCACCTTGACGGCTTCGGCGTTGCGGGTCGCGGCATCCTGCAACTCCGCAATCTGCTTGCTGACGACTTCCTGCGATGCGCCGGCATCGTTTTTGGTGGTGAATGCCGGCACGGCCAGCGTGACGATCTGCGTGACGTAAGGGAGTATGGTTTTGAATGCCGGAAGCCAAGCGACCATGGGAACCTCGCGAGTAAATAAAAACGGAAGTACGGCTTATCGAATGGATGCCAATTTCGGCATTCAGTTCATCGGTCTGCCATGAAAAGTGCTCTTGATCAGTGAGTAAATAGCGCAGACATCCTCGCCTGCGCTACGGGTTTCCGCTCTTGGCGACACCCAGCTCCATTTTTACCGGAACCGTCTTGCCGTCGCCGGTGGTTTTGCCGGGTTCCTGCGCGCTGACGCGTCCGGCATCGAGCCCGCCCTTGTCGACCAGGTAGCCTTGAATGGCTGCTGCGCGCGCGCGGGCAAGCGCGGCCAGGTCGGCGTCGGTGACATTGGCGGTGGCCTTGAGCTGCTGCAGCATGGTTTCGTATTTAGGAACATCTTCGGGCTTGGGTTTCTTGAAGTAATCGCGCACTGCGTCCAGCGCCTTGATGTTGCGTTTTTCGCCCGTGCGATCCTTGAGCAGGTTCTCCACCGCAGTCTGCACCTTGACGTTGTTGAGGTCCAGCGGGCCGGGTTGCTCGCCTTCCCTGAGCGGCAGGCCCATCTCCTTCAGCACGTCGCGGCGGGTTGCGGTTTCCTGCAAGGCGGCCTTGTCGGAGGCGGCGTCGAATGCCGGGGAGATGCGCAGCGCCAGCGACGGGCGCTTGCTCATCGCGTCGGCGAGCGCTTTCAGTTTTTCCTGCTCCGGCGGGGCGAGCGCAGCGCTGCCGGGGTCGAACGCCACGGCTTCGAGTTTTTCCGCGCTGATGCCGAGCAGCTTGCCCAAGGCGCGGAAAGGCGCCGTGGCGATCTTGCCGATGACGTTGACGATGGCTTTCCAGACGATCTTGCCGTAGCTGAATTGCGGGTCGTCCAGGCTGCCGGAGATCGGCAGATCGAGGTCGATGATGCCGTTGCTGTCCTCCAGCAATGCAATCGCCAGGTCGAGCGGCAGATCGACCGCGTCCGGGCTTTCCACGCGTTCGCCGAGCTTCAACGTGTTGATGACGAACTTGTTCTCACCGGTAAGCTGGCGGTTCTTGATCTTGTATTCGAGGTCGACCGAGAGCTTGCCGGAATCGATCTTGCGCCCGGCGAACTTGCCGGAGTACGGCGTCAGGCGGTTCATTTCCAGATTGCGGAAAGCCAGGGTCAGGTCGGTGAAGTCGGTGGCGCGGAAGGGCTGGATGGAGCCGCGGATGCGCGCCGAGCCGTACTCGTCCACCTTGCCGTCCAGCTCGACTTGGGCGGTACTGGCCGCGTCGGTGGACAGGCCGTTGATCACGCCGCCCAGCGTATGCATGTGCGCGCCGAATTGCGGGACGAGTGAAAGGTCGGCGAATTCGAGGTCGCCGTTGTCCACGCTGACGCGGTCTACCGTCACCGGGAATTTTTCCGGCGCGTTCGGATCCTTCGCCGCGGCGGGACTGGTGGGTGTGCTTGCTGCCGGTTGCGGGCGCATGATGCGCTGCACGTTCATCGTCTTGTCTTCATAGATGATGATCTTGCCGACGGGATGCACGACGCGCAGTTCGTCCATGTGCAGCTTATCGGGCGCGAGGGCAAGCCGCAGCGAATCGCTGGAAACCGCTTTCCAGCCCAGGAATAGCCGCTCGTCGGCCTCTTCGGTGATCGCCAGATTGTCGATATTGAAGCCGCCCGCAAACCGGCCGCTCAAGGTTTTTTCGGATTTGAGCGACAGCTTGCCGCGCAAACCGGCATGGCCGTCCGTAAGCTTGAGCAGGGTGTAGCGGGAAAGGTAGGGCGAGAAAGGCTTGAGCGGTAGTCCGCTCAGCTTGATCTGCATATCGCCCTTGAGCGGTGCCAGGGCCATCTTGCCGGCGGCCTCGAACTTTCCGCCCTGTTTGAATTGAAAGCTGGCCTTGATCGGCACCGGTGTGGCGAGATCCAGCGATGCGTCGCGTACTTCTAGCATCGCGCTCTGCACGTCCAGCGCCACTGAGGCGCCGGAGCTTTTATCCTCGATATGCACGGTGGAATTATCCAAAGTAAAGGTATCGAGGTTGATCTTCCAGCCCGGAGTCGTGTTTTTATCGGCGGGCGCTGTGGCAGCAGGCAGCGGCACCGATTCCAGCACCGCGCGCCAGTTGATGTTGCTCTTTGCATCCACCAATACCTGGGTCTGCATCCCGGAAAGCCGGATCCCAGGCAATTTGACCGTGCTGTCCTTCAGGCTGACCGCGCCATCCGTGACGCTGATCTTTGCCAGGCTCGCCACCGGCTGCGGATAAAGCGCGGAGCGCAGCGTCAGCGACGCCAGTTCGGAATTGAGCGCGGCGATGGCGATGCCGTTTTCCGCCTCCTGCACATTAAGGCCGAGGTTGATGTCCTGAATCTCCGCGCGCAACGGATGCACAAAAGTTTGGTCTTCATAGGCCGCCTTCCAGCCCTGCAATTGCACGCTGGCAATGGCAAAACGGAAGGGTTGGGCCTCCGCCGGCGGCGGGGCCGTTGCGGCAATTGTTTCTGGCTGTCCCGGCGGAACGAGGCGCTGCCAATCCATGCTGCCATCCTTGGCCCGTGTAGCGTTGATCTCGCCTTGCGTTAATAGTATTTCGGCAATGTTGAGCTGGTTGTGCGCGAGGTCGTAGTCGATGCCATTGGCTGCCGCCTCGTCCAGTTTGAGTAAGTGCCCGCTCTGCTGCGTCAGCGCGAGTTGCTTGGCAGCCGCATTAAGTCCTTGTATGTGAATGCGGCCGCCTTGATGCAACGCCAGATCGAGGCTGGGTAAGGTCGCGCTCGCTTCGGCCAGCGTCACTTTGCTTTCTGTACCAAGCTCGCCGGCCAGATGGGCGATCTGGATCGCAATCGCGTCCAGCTTCGCTTGCGGATACGGTTCCGCTTCGCCGTCCACCATCGCAAAGGCATAGTTGAAACGCGTGCCCATCTCGCCTTGGGTGAAGGTCATCGGCAAGGTCTCGCGGCGCACCACTTCCATCAATTTGGCGAGCCTCAAACCCTGGATTTCCACCGAGCCGGTGGAAGTCAGCGGATTCGCGCCGAACGTGCCTTTCCAGCGCAGCGTAGCGCCCTGGTCGGGCATCTTGGCGGAGATCAGGTAATCGCCGCGATCCTGCGGCAGCGTGGAAAAGCCGTCCAGTTCCAGCGCCAAGGGCGCCAGTTCGGCCTTGAATGGGGTGGGGCGATTGCGTTCGGTGTATTCCAGATTGCCGCGCTCGATCAGCAGGTGGTCGATCAGCAGGCGCGGGATCCGGTCGTCGTCCGGCTCTTTGTCCTCGTCGAGTTTGGCGAGCAGCTCGGCCCAGTTGAGCCGGCCGTCCGGGCCGACATCCAGATGACCGTAAGGCGCGGACAGGCGGATATCCTTCAGGTGCCAGGCGCGGCGGAAGAGTCCGTCCGCCTCCAGGTCCACCTGCAGATGCTCGAACCCCGCCAGCGTTCCGCCATCCGGCCGACTGAGCTGCAGCTTATCCACCGTTAATATGAATCGCAGCGGATCGAACTTCACTTGCGCCACCGCCATGCGGCTCGCCAGCTTGTTCTCCGCGACCCACGGCAGCACGCGCTGGGCAATCGGGTTGACGGCAAAGTAGCCGAGCAGGAAATACGCGGTTGTCAGGCCGATCACCAGCCCGACTGCGAGTTTGAATGGTTTGCCGGTCAGGATTGTTCGAAGCTTTTTATTCATTGCGTTCTCCGGTATTGCTCTTGCAACCCGCTTTCTTGTCGTTCGCTAGCATATCCTCCAATAATAACCCGCGGCCGCCGGCTATGGCTCGACATCGAATTGCGGGTTCCAGACGATCTCCCACAAATGCCCGTCCGGATCCTGGAAATACCCCGCGTATCCACCCCAAAAGGTCTCGCCCGCAGGCTTGACGATCGTTGCGCCTGCCCGTTCCGCCTGCGCCATGACGTCATCAACCTCTGTTTTGCTGGCGACGTTATGGCCCAGCGAGAGCTCGGTCGGGCTGGGCGGTGTTTTCGCCAGGCCGGTGTCGTATGCCAGGTTGTCGCGCGCCCACAGCGCCAGTTTGATCCCGGATTGCAAATCGAAAAACGCCACCGCGCCATGCTCGAATTCCCGGCCGATGATGCCCTCGGTCGCTAGTCCCAATCCGTCGCGATAGAAAGCTACGGAGTTTTCCAGATTGTCCACGCCCAGCGTGATGACGGTGATGCGAGGTTTCATGATCGACTCATCCGTTGAGGGCGAGCAGCAGCACGCCGGAGGCCATCAGCGCAATGCCCGCCCAATCTCTCAAGGAAAGATGCTCGCCCAGGAATGCAAAGGCGAACACGGCGACCAGCACGAGGCTCAATTTATCCACGGGTGCTACCTTGGAGGCATCGCCCAGTTTGAGCGCCCGAAAGTAGCAGACCCACGAGGCCCCGGTCGCCACAGCGGAAAGGCCGAGAAACAGCCAGGTTTTAGCCGAAAGCGCCCAAGGATTGCTCCACTTGCCTGCGAACCAGACGAAGCCCGCCAGGATGACGATGATGAAGGCGGTGCGTATCAGCGTCGCCAGGTCGGAATCGACATGCTGCAGGCCGACCTTGGCGAAGATCGCCGTCAGCGCCGCGAATACGGCCGAGAGCAGCGCCCAGTAAAACCAGCTGGTGGAAGCCATGACGTTTCCTCGTCTGCAAGAGGACATCGGGAATAATGCATGTCCGCACCTATGGTGCTTCGGATAAAGCATCACAGTATTCCCGGTTAAGCGCAATACCCGCTTTGGGCTACAACGTCACCAATACTTGGGATAGCGCGATGGACGCGTCGCATTGTTGTAAATCAGTGTCACCAACACCAGCAACATTGCGCCCAGCAGCGTCGGCATCAACAGGAATCCCCAGCCCGGTTGCAGCATATAAATGATCACTGGATTGGAACCGGCCGGCGGATGCACCGTACGGGTCGCCATCATCAGCGCGATCGCGGTGCCCACGGCCAGCGCCACGCTCCACCAGTGCGGCCCGAGCAGGCTGAGGAAAACCAGGCCGGAGAGCGAGCTAAGAAAGTGCCCGGCCACCACATTGCGCGGCTGTGAAAACGGTACGTCGGGAAAGCCGAACACCAGCACGCAACTCGCGCCGAACGACCCCAGCACCAGCGGCCAGGCCGTCCTTTCGAACAGGCCGGCGATTACCGCGATCGCGATGACGCCGCCCAGCCAGGCAAGCAGAATGGCCTGGCTGGATGCTTTGGCCGGAAGTGCGGCATTGTCGCCGCGGAATTTTTCAATTAATGCGCGCATCAGTTTTCCCTTGCGAACGATGGATAAGAATTTCAGCGATTTGTCGGGCTTGGCGTGCGGCCTGACTGCCCGGCGTGACCTGCTCGGAGACGATAGCGCCTTCCATCAGCAAGGCCAGATGGCCCGCCACGGTTTCCGCCTCGCTCAAGCCTGCCTCCAGGCAAAGCGCGAGGATGTCTGCGCGAACATGCGCCTTATGGTCTGCGGAAAGCTGGTGAAACGGATGCTGCGGGTCGGCGTACTCGACGGCAGTATTGATGAAGGCGCAGCCATGAAAATCCGGTTGGGCGAACCACGCCGCAAGAAAATCGAAGATTGCGAGGAGTTTGGCGCAGGGCCCGTCGGCCAACGCGATATGCCGCTGCATTGCCCCGCGCCAGCGCTCGTCGCGTACCTTGAGAAACTCCGCGATCAGCCCGTCCTTGGAGGTGAAATGCAAGTACAGGCTTTGCCGCGCCACGCCGGCTTTTTCGAGTATCGCATCCACGCTGGTGGCATGAATGCCGCGCTGGTAAAACAACACGCAGGCAGCTTCAAGCAAGGCTTCGCGTGTGGGAGAAAGTTTCATAGGCGGCTCCAGATAGAACGATTGGTCTATTAGACGGAGTCGCCGACTAGACTGTCAATCTACCGTTTTCCTTTGAGCCAGGTGAAGCATCCGTTCCCGGACGATCAACGCTTACGCAGCTTGCTCATGGCTTCCATAAGAAAACCGATGCCATAGAGAACCACGCACGTCGGTACGGCCAGCAGAAAATAGGCCGAAAGCCAGGATAAATTCCGCAGCGTATCGCTGAGGCCCAGTTTGTGTAGCAACGAAATCTGCAACGCGATAGGCAGTTGCATCAACACGTAGTGGCCTTTGTAATCGCTGCCTGCTGAATACGCGAGCGTCAGGCAGAACACAATCAGGCTGATATAAATACCCGCCAGTAACAATCCGAGACGACTCATAAGCTGACTATCCTCAATAAGTTAGTCATCGAATTTTTCTTGCAACCATGGCATGCCACCATTTTCAGAAATCCCCCGGTGCGCACTGCAGACAGACTAGCCCTTCCGCGCGCCACATTTCCACCACTCGCGCGCGATCTTCCACCACAAAAAGGATACGGCTCTTATCGAGACCTTGCAGCATTTCCCGCTTGGCGATGACATCGCTGCGGCGGTCACGGTCTTTGCGTAATCGCAGTTCGTGATATTTCACGCCTTCGCGTTCCAGCCATTGCTCGGTCACGGCGCGATGTTCTTCGCTGCGGCCGGAGCAAAGAACGATGCGCATGCCCGCCTCAAAAAGTAGGTTGCATAACCTGACCATGGCATGGACCGCTTTGTCCTGCGCCATGCCGGCGAAGAAGTCAGGCCAGTTCCGCGGCGTTTTCCGCAGATGATGGATGCGTTCGGAAACATCGGCGAGCGTACCGTCGATGTCGAATATGACGATTTCCCGCGTCATGGCAGCCTTCCTTTCAAGCGTATGGTTATCTGACTGATTGCGCAGAAAACCGTTTCGACTGTTTTATGGACGCATTAGCGTTGTTGGCAAATCATTCATCCTCGTTACTTTGTTGATCATTTACGCCTATGAATATAGCTGCGGGCAATTCTATTGCTGATTTACCTCATTCCCGGTAGTTTCGGACTCCACGCGCCTGCTTTGATTTCACTGCAGCAGGCCATTATTCACGTTCAAAGCTTCGGAACTAAAACTAGTACAATCGAACGACAGGTGTCCACTATGAGACTAATTTCCTGCCTTTTCCATGAAAGACTTTATGAACGATCAACTCGACACTCTGACTCACGTACAGCGCGAGATCATTGATTTGGCGGTGCGGTTCGGTCCCAAGGTACTGGTCGCGGTGGCCATCATCGTGGCAGGCGTCTATGTCGGGCGCTGGGCGGGCAGAGTTGCCGATAGAGGGTTCAACACATTTCACCTCGAGCTGCCGGTGCGGGAGTTGCTGGTGCGTATCGTGCGGGTGCTTGTGCTCGCGCTTTTCGCGATCATGGCGCTCCAGAATCTGGGGGTGGAGCTGCTGCCTCTGATTGCCGGCCTGGGTGTGGCCGGCGCCGGTATCGCGTTGGCCATGCAGGGTGTGTTGAGCAATATCGTGGCCGGGCTGACGATTATTTTCACCAAGCCGTTTCGGGTTGGGGAATATATTTCCATCGTCGGGGAAGAGGGGAGGGTCGAGTACATCAGCCTTTTCTCGACAGTGCTTAGCCATCCGGACCTGTCGCAGCTGGTGATTCCCAACCGCAAGATCGTCGGCGAGATATTGCACAATTACGGCGAGATACGGCAGCTCGATATTGCGGTGAGCGTCGCCTACGACACTGATCTGGACGAGGCGCTCGAAGTGGTCAACGAGTTGCTGCAAGCGCATCCCCGCACGTTGAAAGACCCGCGCCCCGTTGTCGCCGTCAGCATGCTCGCGCCTTTCGCGATCACCATTGCCATCAAGCCGTGGGTCAGCGTGCCGGATTATATTCAGGCGAGAGGCGAGGTGAATAAAGCCATTGTCGAGGCCTTTCGAGGCAGCAATATCGTCATTCCGCTGCCGCAGCAGGAGGTCAGGCTTCTGGAGGAGGCCGAGGATCGTCCGTCGGAGCGTGCAGTACAGCCATAAGCGGCGGGTTGCCTGGCGTCAGGGCAATACTCCCAAAGCTTGAAGACTGGCCTTGCCCAAAGGGATGCGTTTGTCAGCGTCGGATGCCTGATAAACATCGACATTCAGCGCAAAGGCGTAAATCTTTCCTTCTTTTTCCATCCATCCCACCCACCAGCCCGATTTCCGGGCTGGTATCGCCGCCCCATCCGATCTCTGAGATTGTGGGAGTCCTGTTGGTGGACTTGTTAGCGCGTGCCGACATGTGACTGCACAAACTCTTCAAACCCAGAGCCGAACTTCGTGTCCTGTCTGATGACGTGCCATGCCTGCTTAAACGCGGCTTTTGAAAAAGCAAATTCCATCCCAGACTTCCAAATTTCCCAGAGATCATTGTCGATGAAGCCTTTTCTATGGAGTGTGAACTCTTCAGAGCAAAGGTCAAAGTACGCACGCATATAGCGAAGTGTTTTGCTTTTTACCTCTGGTTCTAGCGACTCAATGGCAAAAGCTGATTCGTTAATATTCTCAGGAAAGTTGAGAATGATTTCTTGGTATCGTTTTGTGAATTCAATGAAGTTCTGAAGTTTAATCTGCTTCTTCGCAGCGCTTAGCTGATAGACAATCGCTGCAACGGCAATAAGTGCCGTGACAGTGGAAATAATATTGGCAATGGCTTGAGACTCCAAGGATGTTATCCAGTTGTAGATAGATGTGTACATGGCTCAATCTCTGGCGCTAATGTTTGAAGGAGCGCGCATTAGCGCATCCCACTTGATGAGTGGGTCCATTGATTTCAGAAATGCAGTGGAGCAGGTTGTTTTAATTTGATTTAGAGCTTAACCGCCACATATTTAGATAAGCGAGGATAGGGCCAAGCGGCGCGAAGATGATAGAGCCGCCTACCCAGTAGATTGGATTACGCTTCAGGTTCGTCGCCATGGTAGCCAACGTGACGTAGTATAAAAGCCCAGAAATCACTCCTATGCACACTAGTGCAAGTGCCAGCTTTTCACTTACTTCAATCGTGGCGATCGCTAAAATTAAAGACAGGTACGAGACTGCAAAATATTTGGTCAAGTCACGCATGGTAGGTGCTGGTTTTTGCATTCTCTGCCTCCCTTTATTTGTTGAAGATCAGAATTATTGTTGAGCTATCTTAACGCAAGTTGAATCCAGAGTGCCGGGGATGGCTGAGCACATGAATATAAAAATGGCCAAAAGACGGCTTTACAATGTAAGCACATATTTCCTCATGATGTCACCCTCCATGCTCCCGAAAAAACATAAGAACTTGCCATGTCTAACTTAAAAGTAGACCGTCGTAATTGAAGGTTTATAAAGCTTCATAAAATGAAGCTGCTGACTCATTTAAGCCATTCCCGAATTTTCTCTATCCCCGCCTCCGCGCATTGATCGTCCAGATGCCCCCCGGGTGCGCCGCCGATGCCGATGGCGCCGATGACTTCATCGCCGGTGTGGATCGGCAGGCCGCCGCCCAGGATCAGCAGGCCGTCTATCATCGGTAGCGTGGCGGCGCCGGGGTTCTTCTGGACGATTTCGAGCAGTTTGCTGGTGCCTTCGCGCAGGGATGCCGAGGTGTAGGCCTTGCGGCGGCTGGAGTCCAGGGTGTGCGGGCCGGCGCCGTCGGCGCGGAGTTGGGTTTTGAGTTGACCGGCGCGGTCGACGACCGCGACCGAAACCTTCCATCCTTTGGCGGAGCAGAATTGCAGCGCGGCGGTGGCGGCTTCATTGGCGAGTGCTAAGGAAATGTTCTTTTGTTGCAGGATGTCCTGGGCGTAGGCGGCGGTGCCGAACATGGACAGGACAATAGCCGCGGTTATCGTGGGTAGACGACGCTTGAGCATGATTTCCTCCTTTGGACTTTGTAGCGCAGGCGTCCTCGCCTGCATTACCCCTCACCCCAGCCCTCTCCCGCAAGGGGAGAGGGAGTTACCGTGGCGACGCGGGGCTATTCGCCCACATGCAGCAGCAACCCCTTCTGTCTTGCCGCATGGAAAAACGCCAGGAAAGCCGCGATGCCGCCAGCCACATACAGTATGTTCATCCACGCGGCGGTAATCAGCAAGCCGGCGTTAAAGGCCTGGTGAAACAGCAGTTCCCGCAATCCTTCGAAAACATGGCTGGAAGGCAGCGCCCAGGCGATGGGTTGCAGCCACTCCGGCAGCACGCTGATCGGGTAGTACACGCCACTCAAAGGCTGCAGAGCGAAGATCGCCACCCAGGCGATGCTTTCCGCGCCCAGGCCGTAGCGCATGACCACGCCCGCGACCAGCAAACCGATGGCCCAGCTCATGAGTATCAGGTTGAGGAAGAAGGCGATCAAGGGCAAGCCGAGGTCGAGTATGTTGTAATTAAAGAACGGAATCGCCACCAGCGCCGCGCCGCCGACGCCGATCAGCGTGCGCAACAGGCTCATCAGCAGCAGCGAACAGACCATTTCATACGGACGCAGCGGGCTGACGAAGAGGTGGCCGAGGTTGCGCGAATACATTTCTTCCATGAACACCAGCGCGATGCCGAGCTGGCCGCGGAACAGCACGTCCCACAGCAGCACCGCGGAAAGCAGCACGCCGGTCGCCTGCGCGATGTAGCTGCTGTTCTGCGCGAGAAAAACAGTGATGAAACCCCACAGCACCATCTGCACCGTGGGCCAGTAGATCAGTTCCAGCACGCGCGGCCACGAGGCGCTCAATAGATAGACGTGGCGTAGCACCATCGCGCCGATGCGGCGTAGCGAGAAGGGAATATCCGGTTGCGTAATCTCGCTCATGCGACCGCCTCCTGGTGCGGGCGGCGGGCGATGTCGATGAAAACTTCTTCCAGTGTGGTGCGGCCGTAGCGTGCGATCAATTCATTCGGTGCGCCGCTGTCGACAACCTTGCCGCGTTTCAGCATGACGACGTCCGAGCACAGGCGCTCCACTTCGGCCATATTGTGCGACGCGAGCAGGATAGTTGCGCCGCTGGTGCGCTGAAAGTTTTCGAGATAGCCGCGCACGTAATCGGCGGTATCCGGGTCGAGTGAAGCGGTCGGTTCATCCAGCAACAGAATTTCCGGGGCATTGAGCAAGGATTTCGCCAGCGCGACGCGGGTTTTCTGGCCGGCGGAAAGTTTGCCGTAGGGGCGGTCGAGCACTTCTATCAGGTCGAGCTCCGCGGCAAGCTCGCGGATGCGCCGCGCGACGTCGCGCAGACGGTAAAGATGCGCATAGACCGTGAGATTCTGCCGCACGGTGAGACGGTGCGGCAGGTCGACGTAGGGCGACGAGAAATTCATCCGGTGCAGCAGCTTGTAGCGGTGGTGCAGCATGTCCTCGCCAAAGATGCGAATGCTGCCGGACGTGGGCAGCAGCAGCCCGAGCAGCATGGCGATGGTGGTCGTCTTGCCCGCGCCGTTGCCACCCAGCAGTGCAGTCGTCACGCCGCGGCGCACGGCGAAATCGATGCCGTCCACGGCAGTCAGCGTGCCGAAAATCTTGGTGAGGTGGGAAACCTCGATGACGAGATCAGAAGCCATGTGTGAAATCGCGCAGGGATTCATGCATAGAACCTGAAGCTTACTCGAAAAGTTCCTGCGATGCCGTTGGACGATCACTTTTCGGCCGCTCAAATCCAGCCTGCGGATGGCCGCCGGATGGCGCATTGCGGGCGATAAAACGGGCATCTGGCGGGACGTAGGCACACAACTTAAACGCACGCTGCGGTGTCTTATGTAAACCTATTACTCATCCGCAGCGTTGTAGACTTATTACTACAGGCTGCAGGAGAATTCTCATGTTTTCCCTAGCTCGTTCGTTCTTCGTCTTCATCTTGATGCTCGTCGCTATGTTCGCGACGCCCGCATTTGCACAGGAAGACGACCCCGCCGCAATCAGCCCGTTGCGGCTCAGCTATCTCGAAGGCGACGTCGGGTTCTGGCGTTACGGCGCCGAAGACTGGACAGACGCGCGGCTCAATACGCCGCTGGCCGCCGGAGATGCCTTATATGTCGATGGCGAAGGCACCCTGGAATTGCAGCTCAGCAGCCGCGCTTTCATCCGTGCCAGCGATGACTCGGATCTCAGTATCGTCAACCAGACCGCCGATTTCCTGCAAATCAAGGTTACGGCAGGCCGCGTGTCGCTCGATTTGCGCTCGCTGCCCTCCGGCTACGCCATCGAGCTGAACACCCCTAATTCCGTCTTCACCATCGAGCGCGCCGGCTATTACCGCGTAGAGGTCAACGGCGACGTGCGCTTTATCACCCGGCGCGGCGGACAAGCGACCATGGTGCCTGCCGGCGGACAGCCGATGAGCGTCTATCCGTCGGAAGAAATCGTCGTCGAAGGCACGGCGGTCGCGCGCGCCGAAACCTATGTCGCCCCGGAACTCGACGGTTGGGATCGCTGGAATTACGATCGCACCGAGGACTTGATCGATGTGGCGAGTGAGCGCTACCTCTCGTCCGACATCGCCGGTGCCGCGGACCTTGACCGCTACGGACGCTGGCGCGTCGTAGACGACTACGGCACGGTATGGGTACCGGATGGCATGGCGCACGGCTGGTCGCCGTACAGCACCGGCCGCTGGGTGTGGGACCCGTACTATCAATGGACGTGGGTGGACGATGCGCCATGGGGCTGGGCACCGTATCACTATGGCCGGTGGGTGTATGTGAGTGGATACTGGGCCTGGGCGCCGGGGCCGGTCGTGCGGCGCGCGGTGTACAGTCCGGCACTGGTCGCGTTTTACGGCGTCGGCAGCGGCGTTTCGATCAGCATCGGCGGATCGATCGGCTGGGTCGCGCTGAGCTGGGGCGAGCCGCTGGTACCGTGGTGGGGCCGTCCGCACTTCGTCGGTCGCCCGTACTGGGGCGGCTGGGGCGGTCCGCGTGTGGTGAATAACGTGGTCATCAAGAACACCACCATCGTCAACGTCACCAACATCACCTACGTCAACACGCGCGTCAACAATGCCCTTGTTGCCGTTCCGCGTGAAAGATTCGGCAAAGGCTATGTGCAAACCTCGCCGTCGCCTATCGTGCAGACGGAGAAACGCACGCCGGTGCGCGGCGCATTGCCCATCAAGCCCGAGCCGGCCAGCGTGATGGTCGGCACGCCAGGCAAGGTGCGTCCGCCGGAAAGCGTGCTCACCAAACCCGTTGTCGCTACCCGTCAACCGCGCGAACACAAGGTGCCGTGGAGCGTCAGCTCGCCCAAGGCGGAAACCCGGGTCGTAAAACCGGATCCCGCAGGCGCGAAACCAACCCCGAGGGCAAAGCCCGAAGAGCGCTATATCACCGTGCCGAAACGCTCCACTAAAGAGCTTGGCCGTCCGCAAGTCGGCGAACGTGCCGGCGAAGAGCGCCCCCGTCCGCCGGACCCGTCGCGCTTCAATGAAAGACGTGGAACGCCGCCTGCTTTCGACAGCCGTTCGCCCCGGGAAGAAGAGCCGCGGGAAATGAAGCCCTTGAAAGAACCCAAGGAACCTGCCGCCCCGGCACAAAGCCGGCAACCGGATCGGCCGCGCGAAACTGTTGAACCGAGAGAACCGCGCGTCGCTGTGCCGGAAGCCATGCCGGGCCGTGATCGCGAAGAAGCCCCGCAACGCATGCGCGAACCGGAGCGGGGTCGCCCGGAAAGCATCGACCGCACGCGCGCCGGACCGGAGCGCGAGCAATCCATGCCGCAGCAACGTGCCGTCCCCGGTAGGGAGCGCGAAGTCCAGCGTGAAACAGCGCCGCCGCCTCAAAGAGAGATGAAGCCCGAACGCCAAGAGCCTTCCCCAGCCCCAGCGCGCATTGAACGAGAAAGCGGAAGAGCAGGCGAAGAAGTCCGGCAAGAGCGCCAAATTGAACGCTCCGCCGTGCCCGGCAGGGAGCGTGAGGTCCAGCGCGACACAGCGCCGTCGCCGCAAAGAGAAATGATGCCCGAGCGTCGCGAGATTTCTCCAGCGCCCGCGCGGAGTGAACGGGAAAGCGGGCGCCCCGACGGAGAGGTCCGGCAGGAGCGTCAAGCCGATCGCCCCGCCGCCGTGCCCGGCAGGGAACGTGAGGTCCAGCGCGACACAGCGCCGTCGCCGCAAAGAGAAGTGATGCCGGAACGTCGCGAGATTTCCCCAGCGCCAGCGCGCAGTGAACGGGAAAACGGACGAGCCGGCGGAGAAGTCCGGCAAGAACGCCAAGCCGATCGTGCCGACCTGCCTGGCAACCCCGCCAACCGCATGTACCGCGCGCCGGAGAAAAAACGGGAATCGAAAGAGCAGAAAGACCAAACTATTCCGGGAAAGTGAGGGCGAAAACCGGTCCAAAGGGGATAAGCTTTTTGGCAACGGTTTGGCGGTGTCGTTGTCCTACCATTACTCTATTCATCCTGCAATAGATGCCTGCCATGACGATTCCAATGCGATTTACGACACTGCTGTTACCGCTGATAGCCTTCTTGGGCATTCCCGCTCATTCGGCAGAAACGGGGGTAGCTGGGTCCTCAAAAGAAATCATCATCGTCCCTGTTATTCCCGGTACCGCAGAAGGAGTGCAGGAGCCTAACGAACCGGATTCCCAGCGTGAAATGGACCAGCCCCGAGCGCACAGGAAGACGCCGGAACCGCGCGATCCCACCCGTGGAATGTACGACCCCGAGACCGAGCGGGAAGGCGATGCCCGCACCCTCAATCAATTATCGCGTGACCGGTTGAATCTGGAGGGCCAGCGTAGCCGCAGCCTGAACGATCTATCGAGCCCACTACTCGAGCGACGCCGTATCGACCAAAGCCGAGGTCGCTTGAGAGATTCTAAGGAACGTAGTTACGGCACCTCTTCCCTGAGAGGCCGACTGAGTGTTCCCGATTCCAGAAGAGACTACCGCATCGAAAGCACGCGGCCAGACCTGCGCCAGGAATACATCGAAGAAAACGGCAGTGCGGATTACCGGATTTATCGGACGCGCTAGTTAAAGCGGTGGAGGGGTTCGATACGGCTCGCTGTACATTGGGGTGTCTTGGGAGTGAAATCTATGAGAGTTAAGCTACTTAAATTCATGCTTTTGACAACGGTGTGCGTAGCCACATCCGCCTGTTCGCCAGCGGTTGCCCACCGTGACATGGACTATCGCGATCATCGTCCACATCGTGAAGGAGAGTACAAGGAGAAGTTTTGGGACGGTCCTTGCAAGGTTGAGCGCGAGCAGAAGCGTGACGGCAGTTTTAAGGAAGAGCGTGAATGCAAGGCGAGGGATGAAGGGCGCTACCGTCATCACCGTGGTGACTATGAGGAAAAATACCAAGATGGTCCCTGCAAGATTGAGCGCGAATGGAAGCTTGATAATACCTACAAAGAAAAGATCGACTGTAAAGGCGGCGATTAAGGGATTACCGCATCGATAGCACCCCGAGATCTACACCAGCGATATATCGAGCAACGGCAGTGCGGATTACCGGATTTATCGCACGCGCTGGCCCAGGAATTGTATAGATGAAACCCCTGCGTCAGCAGGGCGGGAGCAATCCTGCAAAGCGTAGTTTTGAGCTGTCCATTGGCTAAATAGTTGGGAATTCAGTTGAGTGTCAGGCGCTAGCTTGCAAGTTCTGCTCCCCCTGCGACGCTGAAGCAACTCGAACTTTCTGTGCCGCGTGAAGCCACATACAAAGTATGCCCTCAACCTGCCTATGCTCGGCTGAAATTAGGGAAGGAGAAACGGATGGCTTCGCAGAAACCCATCGTGTTGATCACTGGTGCTGAGGGTCGCATCGGAAGCGCCATTGCCGCAGCGCTGGAAGATGCTTACACCGTTGTGGGTTTCGAGAGGGAATGTCGCGGCCTTAATTGCATCAACGTCGACATTACTTCCGACGAAGCACTCGCCAAGGGATGTGGCGAATTGCGGGATCGCTTCGGCAACCAAATTGCGTCCGTAATCCATCTCGCTGCCTTTTACGATTTCTCCGGCGAACCGCATCCGATGTATGACGAAGTCAATGTCCAAGGCACGCGCCGCCTGCTGCAGGCATTACAAACTTTTGATGTCGATCAGTTCATCTACGCAAGCACGATGCTGGTCCACGCGCCGACCGCACCCGGCCAGCCCATCAACGAGGACGCATCACTGCAGCCGGCATGGCCCTATCCGCAATCGAAGCTGGATGCGGAACGCGTCATCAAAGAAGAACGCGGCAATATCCCCGCACTGATACTGCGCCTCGCGGGTGTCTATACGGATCTTTGCGACGTGCCTTCTCTGGCGAACCAGATCCAGCGCATCTACGAACGCCAGATGCTCAGCAGAGTCTTTCCCGGCGATCCCAGCCACGGACAGTCTTTCGTGCACGTGGACGACGTCGCCCGCGCATTCCGCAATGCGGTGGACCGCCGCACACAATTGCCGAAAGAAGCCGCGCTCCTGATCGGCGAGCCGGTGACGGAAAGCTATGAGGCGTTGCAAAACCTGATCGGGCGGCTGGTGCACGGTCAGCCGTGGGTAACGCAGCAAATTCCCAAGCCGGTAGCCGCCACGGGTGCATGGCTGCAGGACAAAATGGAAGATGTCATCCCCGACGCGATCGATCGCGGCATCGAACCTTTCATCAAGCCTTTCATGGTGGGTCTTGCGGATGACCATTACGAACTCGACATTTCGCGGGCGGAGCAGGCGCTAGACTGGCGCCCTGAGCATCGCCTGCGGCAGTCGTTGCCGGTGATGATTGGTAAATTGAAGGACGATCCGGCGCAGTGGTACCAGCACAACAAGATTCCCCTTCCGGTATGGATGGAAGAAACGCGCGACGAATCCTCTCCCAGCCCCGCAGCGATTGCCGATTACCATGCACTGGATCGCTTCGAGCACCAGCAGACGCTCTGGTGTCATTTCGTCAATATGGCGCTCGGCCTGTGGCTGATCTGCAGCCCTTTTGTTTTCGGCCTCGCGCAGAACTGGATGCAGCCGGGCACGCCCATTACCCCAACCGGGCGCGGGCTGATCTATTCCGATACCTGGATGACAGCGAGCGAGGTGATTACCGGCGCGCTCATCCTTCTTTTTTCCGTCGTATCGCTGTCGCGTGAGGCTGGCTGGGCGCGCTGGACCGTAGCCGGTCTCGGGCTGTGGTTGCTGTTTGCGCCGCTGCTGTTCTGGACACCGAGCGCCGCAGCCTACGCGAATGATACGCTGGTCGGCGCCCTGGTCATTGCATTCGCTGTCGCTATTCCGGCCGCGCCCGGCATCAGTCCCAGTGCGCGCGTGACGGGGCCGGACACGCCGCCGGGCTGGGATTACAGTCCTTCAGGGTGGACCAACCGGCTACCGATCATCATGCTCGCCTTTGTCGGCCTGTTCATCTCGCGCTACCTCGCCGCGTTCCAGCTTGGCCATATCGAAGCTGCTTGGGACCCGTTCTTTGGCGCAGGCTCTGAGCGCATCGTGACGTCCTCTGTCTCGGAAGCGTGGCCGGTTGCCGATGCCGGCCTCGGCGCAACCGTGTATGTGCTGGAAATCCTGACTGGCGTGATCGGGGACAAGCGGCGTTGGCGCACATTGCCCTGGCTGGTGCTGGCATTCGGCATACTGATCGTTCCGCTCGGTGCCGTCAGTGTGTTTTTCATCATCATCCAGCCCATCGTCATCGGCACCTGGTGCACCTTGTGCCTGATCGGAGCGCTGGCGATGCTGCTGCAGATCCCGTACTCATTCGATGAGATCCTCGCCACGCTTCAGTTTCTGAAGGCACGCCGCCAGCAAGGCCGGCCGTTGTGGTACCTGCTCCTGCACGGCGATACCATTGCCGGTGGCAGCGCAGACTACTCGGACAATTTCGAAGCTTCGCCGCGAGCCATCCTTCGCGAAATGTTCATTACCGGTATCAGCGTATCTTGGCCCCTGCTTGCGAGCACGGCTATCGGCGTCATTCTGATGTTCACCCGCTTGCTGTTCGATACCACCGGCAACGCAGCCAACAGCGACCACATCGTCGGTTCACTGGTCGTAACCTTTTCCATCATGGCTTGGGGAGAGGTTGCACGACCGCTTCGCTTCGTCAACATTGGCCTGGGTGCATGGCTTGTTGCTGCGCCTTGGGTCATTTCCGGGTATTCGGATATTGCCGCAGCAGCGTCGATGCTCTTCGGCCTCGCACTGATCATGCTGGCGATTCCTCTCGGGCGCATTGCTTCGCGCTTCGGTGCGTGGGATCCGATTGCGCATCTACGTCTGCCCTTGCCGCGCGGCCATCGGCTGTCTCGCGGCTAAATGGAATTCCTCGCGGAATATCATCCTCAGTCGAGTTCGACCGGGCGCAGACTACTAGCGTAACGATAAGAACTTCGCAGCTTTGAAGTCCTAACCGTGCTTCTTGAAGTATTGAATTTCGCGTTCGTGTTTCTCGGCCTGCTCGCGCGTGTCAAATGTGCCGAGGTTTCGACGCTTGCCAGTTTTTGGATCTATCGCGCGCGAATAGAGGCGGTATCCACCGGATGGAAGCTTCCTAATCATCGATTTCTCCTTTCCTCAGTATTTGGGTCTACCGTTTGACAGGGACGCACTTCAACGTGTTCCGCTTGATGAATGGGTTAGACCGACCTGTGATCACGACACAACGCAATATTAAGTAACAACAGATGCAATAAGTATCACCGCTGAAAAGGCCATTAGGCCTTATAGGAAAGTCTCAAACACTAAGCCAAGGTCTAGGTGCGGATAGCTAATAAAATAATGGGGTCGGAGCTTACTGCTCCGACCCCATTATTTATTTAATTTCAATCTATTGCGGTTTTATTGCTGCGCCAAACTGCATTCGCTGACGCCTTTTTTACCCGTCTCTTCATCGACCATGCGCAAGCCTGCGCCACCGACAAAAGCACCTAACTTGATGTACTGCTCGGCAAAGTAGGTTTTGCCCGCGGCGGCATTAAACGTGATCGTGTTATCACTGAATTCAGATTCCGTTGCAAGTGTGTGATCGCCGGGAGCGATTTCCTTGTAAAAGTAAACCTTGTTCGCCGTTTCCCCGATTACAGTTCCATCCAGCGTCACCGTTTTCTTTAATGCTTGGCCGACAAACGAATTGCGGTAGATATACAAAGCCGCTTTGTCTTGGGTTGGTGCCGCGAAAGTCTTTAGCGCTGCATCAGCTTCCTTGGGAGCCATTGGAACCGAAGCGCAGCCGGACATCAAAACTGTAGAAGCAAAAGCTACCCCGATGATTGTTTTTCTTAACATGCATTACTCCCTTTTACTTGTTATTAAAAAACTACTTATGAAGCGCCGAGTGATTTTATCCGTGAGATTGGGAGTTGAAAACCAGTATGAAAGCTCCGTCGGCAGGCGCCCGAATAATTAGGCCTCACCGTACGTTTCCCCCGCAAACTCGATAAGGCAAAATCCATGGCCAAATGGATCGGAGAAGGTAATGCATTTTGAACCATTCCATTCGATACATTCGCTCTCCTGGGTTGCGCCCGCGATCACTGCTCGTTTCGCGGCTTCGATAACGTCATCGACTACAAAATCCATATGCACGGGTGTCCAATGCCTGGAGTAGTGACGTACCACCGAGAGCGTATTTATGGGGTAGGTGCCGGCGGTATTCTGCAAGAGATAGATCACGGAAGACCCACCGGTAAGCTCTGCGACATCGTCTTCAATGATGCGATTGAGCTGCAGGCCGAGAGCAGCACAGAAGAAATCTATCGCTGGTGCGAGATCGGGGACATCGATGTTTACTATTACCCTCATCGCTGAGCCGTGGCTAACGTTTGAGGTAAGGGGCTGCCAGAGCACCGCAGGCTCGAAGCGGACCACACAATGGCTCTATTTTTGGACCATTTGGGATCGCGCTTGGACATATGCGGCAAATAGAGAATCGCGAAATGTGCTGTAAGCCTACCCCATGCCTGGGAAAATCGCATTTGGTTTATTAGCACTTTGATGCGAGCATTACTTCAGGGATTGGCTGCAGCAATATGTCAGCTTCATTTCTTTTAATCGCTTGAATATCGATGGAACAATCAAACCCAGATTTATGCTGATAGGTGACTTGGTAATCTGCTCCATCTTCAGGAGTAAAAATTAAACCTGTCCCACATGCCATGGAGTGAAATATTCCAATTGTCGAGAAACCAAGTGCGATGGGTTTCCCGGCAGGAATGGTGGTTTCAATAAAGGCTGCATCGCTAGGAATTGTTGGTAAAGGCATCCCAATGGATTCCCGTTTAGGTTCATTCTTAGCTGTTACAACGCCTATCATTTGAGTTGACGATTCCCATCCAAAGGTGGTTTGGGGAATACAGCTCTCTTTCAATACTGCCGCCCAAGCGATTCTATGAAGATTGGATACCATTCTCACATTTGCATGAGGTTGACCTGTGAGGTCAGGTTTATATGGTGTTGTGCATCCGGAGATGGTTATTGCGATGATGAAGCTGAGTACAGATCGAATTTTCATTTTATGTTTCTCATTTTTATAGTGATACAGATTACTTCCTTGCTCGCATCATAGCCATGACCATACAGGGCGTAAACCATCACTTCTGCTAGGATCTTAGCGGTCCCGCTTGAGAGGCCCTGGAAGAAGTCTGGCCCTTTTGGAGTGACTATCTTTGCCATGTAACAGATTTGTTAAAACAAAATGCCCTCGGCATTGAAGGTGCGAGGGCATTTTACTGTCCAGCGAAATATTTATTGCTGAGCTGGTGCAGGCTCAGCAACAAAAATCTCCACGCGGCGGTTTTGGGCGCGGTTCGATGCGGTGTCGTTTGCCACCAAGGGTTCGCGTGAGCCGCGGCCGTCGATGGCGATGCGGTTGGAAGCTACGCCGCGGGTGACGAGGTAGTCGCGGGCGCTGGCGGCGCGGTTGACGGATAAGGGGTTGTTGATCGCGTCGCTGCCGGTGCTATCGGTGTGGCCGATGATTTGCACGGTGGCGGCCGGGTTGTTGACGAGGCCGGCGGCGAATTTGTCGAGAATCGGGCGGAAATTCGGCTTGATGTCGGCGCGGCCGGTATCGAAGGAAATGTCGCTTGGGATTTCGAGTTTCAGGCGGTTGTCTTCGGTCTGGGATACTTCCACGCCGGTGCCGGCGGTGGCGGTTTCCATTTGTTCTTTCTGTGCCTGCATTTTCTTCGACCAGACGTTGCCGGCGAGTGCGCCGACGCCAGCACCTACCGCGGCGCCGATGGCCGCGCCCCGGCCCTTGCCTGCAACCCCGCCGAGCACGGCTCCGCCTGCTGCGCCGATGCCGGCGCCTTTGGCGGTGTCTTTCTGAGTTTCGGACATGTTGGCGCAGCCGCTGAGGGCGAGGGCGACGATGGTGGTGGCGATAATGGGTGTGTTGCGCATGAGATACCTCTTTTTAGGATGTTATGAAACAGTCGTTGGATCATTATCCCTTCGAAGGGTTCCGGCCAAATTGGCCGAGCGGGCTATTGCGCTGGGAAAGCCGGCCCGGGACTACCCGACTCCCACGCGTCGAACTTATGCATGACGCTGGAAAAAATCGCGGAATCGAGCAGTGTCGATAGCCAGCGCATCAGGTGCGGCCAGGGTTGCGCGTCGAACCACGCCTGGTCGGTCTGCGCGAATTGGCGGACGAAGGGGAAGATTGCGATGTCGGCGAGCGCGGGGTGGCTGCCGAAGAGGTATGGCCGGCTGCTGAGATCGCTTTCCAGCTTGAGCAGGAAAGCGGCTCCAGCTGCGCGGTGTTGCAGTGCATCGACGTTATCGAAGCGATTCGGGTATTTGTAGCGGTCGAGGTGCAGCTTGAAATCGCCGTCGCATTGCGCGATCAGTTGCAGCATGTCATCAAGCGACTCATGCTCTGGCGTCAGCCACTGTTGCGGGTCGTTGCGCTCCAGTGCCCACAGCATGATGTCCAGGCTTTCTTCGATGACCGTGCCGTCGGGCAGGACCACTACCGGGACGGTGCCTTTGGCAGAGGCTGCGAATAATTCCTGCGGTTTGGCGCGCAGGACGATTTCGCGCAGTTCGCATACCGTGCCGCTTGCGAGCAGGGCCATGCGGGCGCGCATGGCGTAAGGGCAGCGGCGGAAGGAGTAGAGGATGGGGTGCTGCATCGTGTGTGCGGCGGTTATCCCTCGTGCGTCCTTTTGCCTTTGGTGAACGCCACGCCGATGTGTTTCTCGCCGCGCTTTTTTGCCAGGTCGATCTGACGCTGCCGTTCCGCTGCGCTGTTGAGCTGTTCTTCGGATTTGGTGCCGTGGCAGTGCGGGCAGCTGACGCCGTGGCGGTACAAGGGTGAGGCCTTGTCTTCTTCGCCGATCGGCTGGCGGCAGGCGCGGCAGAGTTCGTAATCGCCTTGTTCCAGGCCGTGCTTGATCGACACGCGCTCGTCGAATACAAAGCATTCGCCCTCCCACAGGCTTTGTTCCTCGGGCACGGTTTCCAGGTATTTGAGGATGCCGCCTTCGAGGTGGTAGACCTCGTCGTAGCCTTGGCTGCGCATGAAGGCGGTGGATTTTTCGCAGCGGATACCACCGGTGCAGAACATCGCGATCTTGGGTTTATCCAGCAGATCTTTATGCGCCTCTACCCATTGCGGCAGTTCGGTGAAGGTTTTGGTGCCGGGATTCACCGCGCCCTTGAAGGTGCCGATGCCGACTTCGTAGTCGTTGCGGGTGTCGATGACGACCACGTCCGGGTCGCTGATCAGCGCGTTCCAGTCTTCCGGCTTCACATATTTGCCGGCCATTTTGTTCGGATCGACGCCCGGCACGCCCAGCTTGACAATTTCCTGCTTGAGACGCACCTTCATGCGGTAGAAGGGCATTTCGTCGGCCCAGGATTCCTTGTGCGTCAGGTCGGCCATGCGCGGATCGCTGCGCAAATAGTCGAGTACGGCACGGATGTTTGCGGGCAAGCCGGCGATGGTGCCGTTGATGCCTTCTTCCGCCAGCAGCAGCGTGCCTTTGATGCCGTGGGTGTTGCACACGTCGAGCAGCGGCTGCTGCAAATCGGCGTAGTCCGGCAGCGAAACGAATTTATAGAGGGCGGCGGTGAGAAAGCGCGACATCGTACATGACCAATTGCTAAAGGCGGGCAGAGTAGCACTAACCGGGCAATAAGAAAACCCATAATAATCCGCAGCTTGGCTAGCCGCGTCGGCTGTCTTCCGTCTCGTCAAACAAGACGCGGCTCAGCGCCCTGTCAGTGCGCCGCCCTCAGCTGGATATCCGCCATGGTTGCCGCCTTGCGCCATAGCACCAGGCAGGCGTCGATGGCTTCGGTGGCAACCTGGAAATAGCGTTCCGGAGCGATGTCGATATGCTCCGCCGCGATGATGCGGCTGGTGAGCAGGTCCAGCAGGACTTTTACCTTTTCCTGGCTGTCCTGGCCGATATCCTTCAACGAGGGATCGATCTGGGACAGGCAGTCGTCGATGCGCCTTCCCAGAAAAGTCAGGCGGATGCGGCCGACGGCGCCGCAATTGCCTTTGGCGGCAAAGCCGGTGCCCATCGCGCGCACCTGGCCAACAGTCTCTACCAGCAGCGGCAGGCGCATTAGCAGGGTTTCCAGCAGTTTGGCCATGCGGCGGTCGCGCACTTCCAGCAGGCCGGCGCGCTCGCCGATGTCGCCGATGAAATGGAGGATGCGGCGTATGAGGTCGGTGTGCTGGGTATAGCTTTGCGCGGGCTCCAGATTGCGCACGTTGGCGCGCAGGCCGAGCCAGTCTTCGCTCAGGGATTTCAGGTCCTCGCGGCTGCTGGCCAACGCGCGGTCGGCCTGTGTGGTGAGGTTGAGCGCCGTCAGCGCGGCATCGATTTCCGCCTGCTTGACGGTCTGGCGCGGGGCGAAGGCTTGGTCGCCATTGAGCAGCGCGGCCGAAATGCCGCGGTGCTGCTGAACCACGGTCATCAGCGAGATCCCATGCTGTACCGCCTGCAAGCCGTTGCGGCGCTGTTCGCAGCGCTGGCTGCGGCGTTGGAGTTCGAAACAGAACAGGGCCGTCAGCAGCAGGATGAGGATGCCGAAGCCGGTGAGTATTGCATTCATGTGTAATCCCTTGACCCTAGAGTTTGAAATGCGCCACGCCGGTACGCAGCAGCTTTGCCAGGCTTTCGAGATAGCCCGCCACCGCAGCGGCTTCCTTGCTGACGTTTTCGTTGCTTTTGGCTTTGGCGGTAATCGCCGCCATGCTCTCGGCGACGTAGTTGCTTGCCGTGTGTTGCTCGGAGGTGGCGACGGCAATGGCGTGCACGTGCTCCAGCGTATCGTGCGCGCCTTGCTGGATGTCGAGCAGCGCATTGCCTGCCTGCTGCGCAAGCAGCACGCCTTTTTCGGCTTGCGATTTGCTCTTGTCCATGCTGACCACCGCCGCCTGGATTTCGCGCAGGATGGCGCTGATCATGCCGCTGATTTCACCGGTGGCATTGGCGGTGCGTTCGGCCAGTTTACGTACTTCATCCGACACCACGGCGAAGCCGCGCCCATGCTCCCCGGCACGTGCCGCCTCAATGGCGGCGTTGAGCGCCAGCAGGTTGGTCTGGTCGGCGATTTCCTTGATCACTTCGATGATGCTGCTGATCTCGCCGGAGCGCGTACCCAGCGAAGACACCAGCGACGACAGGTCGATGACCGAATCGCGGATTCGTTCCATCTCGCCGCACGCTTGCTTGACGACAGTCGCACCTTCGCCGGCCAGCTGCTCCGACGAGCGGGCGATGCCTTCGGTTTCGCGTGCGCCGGCAGACACCTGCTCGATGCCGTTGCGCATCTGCTCGACGGCGCTGGAGGCGGCTTCCGCCAGCTTGTGCTGTTCGCTGGCGCCGGTCAGTACGCTGGCGGCCGAGGCTGCCAGTTCGGTGGAGGCGCTGGCGACTTCTTCCGCAGCGCCGTTGACGTCGGCGATCAGGCGCCCGGTCTTGCGCACCATTTCGTTGACGCGCATCGCCGATTTGCACACTTCGTCGCGGCCTTCGACGACGACGCGCACCGTCAGGTCGCCTTCCGCCAGTTGTTTGACCGAAGCCAGCAAATCGTTGGCAGTCTGCAATGAAGCCAGATAGAGCGCGGTGAGCAGGTAAAAGGCCAGCGCTGCGAAGAGCAGGGCGGAGATTTCCAGCCATTCCGCCGGTATCCGGCCGAGTTGTCGCGTGCTCAGGAACAGAATGATGGAAGGCAGTAGGAATAAGCTGCCGACCACCTGGAATTTGCTACGCAGGCTGAGCCGGTGCATGAGTCCGACCGCCGGTTGCATCAAAAAGCGCATCACAGGCGTTCTCCTTCTTCCAGCCATTCCACGTCGCAGCACAGCACGCGGGTGTGGCCGCCGGACTGGAAGGTGGCGGACAGCGTAACGCACAGGCGCGAGCTGGTGATCGACAGGTAAGGGTGGCTGATTTGCAACTCGCCCGGCTGCGACATGGCGCGGTAGTGATAGGGCTTGTGCGCCCAGTTTGCGCCGCGTGTGTTTGCCAGCGGCATGAAGCGGCTGACGCTCTTGGCATTTGCAGGGCGGAGGGTGGCGCCCATTTGGCGGCCTTCGGCATCGGCGATATAGCAGTTATCGATGCGCGGCAGTTCGAACAGCGCAGCGCACGCAGCGCGCAGGCTCTGTCCGCTGGCGAGGCGTAGCAGCGCACATTTGAATTCCAGTATGTAGGGTTGCAGGGAGTGATGCTGCATGCCGTCGCGCAATGCCGGCGGATGGGCACGGACGATTTCTGCCAGCCCGCCGTCGCCTTCCAGCAGCGGAATGGGGTTGGGCCGGGCGAAATAAAAACCTTGCAGCAGGTCAGCGTCGCTGTCGAGCGCGATCGACGCCTGTGTGGCGGTTTCCACGCCCTCCAGCAGCGCCAGGCTGCCGGCTTCGTGGATCAGCGCCACGGTGGCTTTCAGCACGCGGCGCGCCTTGTGGTTGGATTCGGCGGCGGCGATGATCTTGCGATCGAGCTTCACGATATCCGGACTTACACGCCAGATGCGCTCAAGGTCGGAAGCCTCGGCGCCGAAGTCGTCGATGGCCACCACGCAACCGGCTTCGCGGTAAAACTCCACCGCCTCGGTGAGCAACCGGAAGTCGGGAATCACGCCTTCGACGATTTCGATGACGACCTGTTGCGGCGCAATCTCGCAGTGCGCCAGCAAATCCGCGAAGAACGGCTCGTGATCGCGCCGACGATTGATGACCTGTGACGATACGTTGAGGAACAACCAGAGGTTTTCCGTGTTGCCGACCTGGTAGTTATGCAGGTGGACGGCGCGGCACAAGCGATCCAGGAAAACCGATTGCGATTCGTTTTCCGCACTTTCCAGCAGATCGAGCGGCGATACCGGCATGCATTCCTGTGCGGTGGTGGCGCGCAGCAGCCCTTCGTGGCCGACGATGCGGCGGTGCGGCACGCTATAGATCGGCTGGAAGGCGCTGTCGATGATGGTTTCCTTGAAATAGCCGTAAGCGCGCCCGACCACCACGGCGATGGCGCGCTGTATTTCATTCAGCGATGCAGGAAGCTGTGTTTCCGGATATGCCCTGGCAAGCGATTGCATGGACCTTCCTCCAAAAAAAAGCGTCTATCGAGGGCAAAACTCGATAGACGCCGTTGTCTTATTGTTGATAGTGGGTACACGCAGCATTGGTGTACCGATCGGTGAAGCCTAAAGCAAAAGCTGTTCCAGGATTTTATGGCTTTGATTTATATAGGTTCGTTAACAGCACTAAAATTTCGGATAGTGAAATCGTTCCCATTACGCACAAAAGTTGTGCGCGCTTGGTCAGTGTAAGTAAATGGCTGCGCCGTCGACTAACCGGCACAACCTTTGAGAAAGCGAGTTCGCCATGAAAATCGTCAAAGCATTGTTGTCTGCATTCGTTCTGATGGCCGCGACTGTAGCGCAGGCCGAACCCTATACGCAGGAGGCGTTCGACAGACTGCTCAGTGAAGGCAAGCCGACGCTGGTGGCGGTGCATGCCGACTGGTGCCCGACCTGCAAGCGGCAAGCGCCGATTATCGATGCCCTGCTGAAGCAGCCTGCTTATCGCGCCATCACGCTGCTCAAGGTGGATTTCGACCAACAGAAGGATGTTGTGAAAAGTCTGCGTGTCCCCAGGCAAAGCGCGCTCATCGTGTACAAGAACGGCAAGGAAGTTGCACGCAGCCTAGGCGATACCTCGCGCGTGGGCATTGAGAATCTACTGAAGCGCGCGATCTGAGGTCGCCATGTTCACCGAGGTCGGCACCTATGGCCTGAGTCTGGCGGCCGGTACGCTTTCTACGCTATCGCCTTGCGTGCTGCCGCTGGTGCCCATCCTGGTTGGATCGGCATTGATAACGCATCGCTTGGGGCCGCATGCGCTGGCGGCCGGTCTGGCACTGTCGTTTACGCTGGTGGGCGTCTTTATTGTCGGCCTCGGCGCCGCCATCGGACTGGATCAGGATGTGTTCCGCAATATCGCGGCGGTACTGTTGCTGCTGTTCGGCGTCGTGCTGGTGTCGCCCGCATTGCAGACGAGGTTTGCGGTTGCGGCATCCCGGCTGGGCGGCCCCGGACTATCGTTGATGAATCGCATTTCCGGCGAAAGCCTGGGCGGGCAGTTTGCGCTGGGCATGCTGCTGGGCGTGGTCTGGACGCCCTGCGTCGGCCCGACGCTGGGAGCCACCATCACCCTCGCCAGCCAGGGGCAGGATCTGGGGCATGTGGCGCTGATGATGGCTTTATTCGGACTGGGCGCGGGCATTCCGCTGGTGTTGCTGGGCATGCTCTCGCGTCAGGCGATGATGAGGTTTCGCGACAAATTGCTGGTGGCGGGCAAGACTGGCAAGTGGGTGCTGGGCGGTATGTTGCTATTGATGGGCATCCTGATTCTGACCGGGGCCGACAAGGAATTCGAGGCCTTTGCCCTGAGCTTGTCTCCAGATTGGCTGACGGAACTGACGAGTTCGATCTGATTCATTCCCGGGTGCGAAACAGGGGGCTTTTTGACCGCGTCAAGCACACACTTACCAGTCATGCTGAAGGTGAGCATTATTATTTTAAATAACTTTATTAAAATACATAATATTCAATAACTTGAAACATTGTTATTAATATTAGCCCATATGGGCTATTGGTTGAGATAGTTCCTGCGAGTTTTAATGGATCCATCGATTTTAAAATGATGGAAAAGGAGTGCCATTATGATTCGCAAGAAACTGTTGGCATCGGTGGCGGCGGCATCGCTAGGAATAGCGGTTTATACTTCACTTGGTGCGGCGACGATACTGCCTGATATGCCGAGTTTGCCGACGCAAACCGAAAAAGGTGTTATTTTTTATTTCACTACCAAGACGGAATCGTTTTTCGATTACTTCGAGGATCAACATGCGCGTAAGCGGGCTGTTCTTGCCACACCGGCAGAGGCGACGTTTCAGGGGCCTTATTCCCTGATGGTGTCGGGGAATGATGGCGCCAATTCATTCGGCATGGTACTGGCAAGTCTGGGATTGATGGCGGTAATCGTGCATCGCCGGCGCAATATCTGAAACCAGGCAATAGTTTAAAACAAAAGGCCCTTATGGGCCTTTTGTGTTTTTAACGTCTCGGTATGTAACTATAGGATGCGGAAAGGATTCTGCGGAACATGATCAATACCGGCAGAAAAATCGCGGCACCGACCACATCGGCGAGGAGGTCGTCGAACCCCGCCTGACGGCCGGGTAGGAAAGCCTGGTGCAATTCGTCGCAGCAGCCTATGGCAAGTACAACCAACAATACGGCGGTCAGTGAAAACCGGGGAAATGCCAGGCCGACCAGCACGCCGATGCTGCCGTATACCATGACATGCACTACTTTGTCCCACGGCGGCGGGAAGAGCGAACCGGCGCCGGGTTGTTCGCCGCCGATGAAAATCATCGCAATCAGGATGAGCAGGAAAGCGAGAGAGAACTGACGCAAGGTTTCGAGAGGTACAGATATTTTTGGCAAAATTCAGGCTCCATGCAAGTCGGGTGCGAGGCGTTGCTTATAGCTTCGCCTCGGTACTTGGGTTGTTGCAGGCAGGGATTTCTGCGTTACGAAGGACAGGAGGGTGGTTGAGCGCGGCGCCGAGTGCTAGACGGTTACGAGCGACCCGGCTAGTAAGCGCCATCCTGCCCCTTGAATACAACGAGTACGGTTTTGAGGATGATATACATATCCAGTTTCAGGCTCCAGTTGCGCAGGTAATCGATGTCGTAGTCGATCCGCGCCTTCATCTTGTTCAGGGTTTCTGTTTCGCCACGCAGGCCGTTGACCTGCGCCCAGCCGGTGATGCCGGGTTTGACCTTGTGCCGCACCATGTAGCCGGTGATCAGCTTGCGGTACATTTCATTGTGCGCCACCGCGTGCGGTCGCGGGCCGACGATGCTCATGCGGCCTTGCAGCACGTTGATGAACTGCGGTAGTTCGTCCAGCGAGGTCTTGCGCAGGAAGGCGCCGAAAGGCGTAATGCGTTGATCTTCCTTGGTGGCCTGCGTCACCTTGTCGCCGTCCTCGCACACCGTCATCGAGCGGAACTTGTAGACGTAGATTTCTTCGCCATACAACCCGTAACGCCGCTGTTTGAAGATGATGGGACCGGGCGAACCCAGTTTGACGCCGATGGCGATGGCCAGCAGGATGGGGCTGATCATGATCAGGATGAGCGTCGAAATCACAATGTCCGCCAGACGCTTGAGTACGCCGTTGAAGCCGACGAAAGGCGTTTCGCATACCGCCACCACCGGAATGTCGTCGATCTGCCCGATGCGTCCCTGGATCAGATCGGAAAGGAAAATATCCGGCACGAAGTAGATCGATGCAGTGGTGTCCTTCAGCTCATCCAGCAGCCGCACGATGCGCGGCTGGCTCGCCATATGCAGCGACAGGTAGATGATGTTGACGCGATGTTCCTTCACATAGGCCGCGATGTCGTCGATATTGCCCAGCGTCGGGTATTTCATGTCCGTGACCGGGATGCGCTCTTCGCTGCGATCCTCGAAAAAGCCGAGCAATTCGGCGGCGATGTAGTTGTTCTCCGCCAGCCGTTCGGCCAATGCCAGGCCCTGCTCGTTGATACCGACGATGATGGTGCGCTTGGTTGGCCCCTGCAATTTGATCAGCACCGGCGCGACGATGCGCAGGGCGAAGATGGCCATCAACATCAGGACCGGCGTCATCCACAGCCAGCTCAGGATCGCCATGGCTGGAAAATAGGAGAGGTAGCCGGTCGCCAGCCCGAACGCGACCAGCAGGCCGGAAATGAACACCCAGTTGACGAAGGTGTTGCTGATGACTTCGCCCGCGGTCAGGGTGATTTTCGAACTGCTGGGAAAAGTCAGCGAAAACAGGATGACGGAAAGGATCAGGTAGGGCGGCTTGAGGCCGCCTTCGTACATGGATGCAACCATCCACACCGCGCACACCACGACCAGCGGGTCGAGCAGGGCTTCGGTGATGTAAAGGATATTGTCGCGTGCAATTGCAATGCCGAACGATTTGCGAAAGCGCGGCGCGGATCTAAAGCGATTCATTAAGTTCCAGTTTGCTGAGTTTGGCGACGGCTTGGGCGCGGTTGACGACATCCAGCTTCCTGAAAATGCGTTGCAGATGGTTCTTGACCGTGAAGGCGCTGATATCGAGGATCATGCCGATCTCGAAATTGGTCTTGCCATTGCGCACCCACTCCATGATTTCCAGCTCGCGCGAGGACAGCGAGCCGAGGTCGTCGTCCGCCATGACCGGCTCTTCCACCGGCGGGGTCGGCATTTGCTCGGGCAGATGGTCGAGCTGCCTGAGCGAGCTGTCGATATAAGGCAGCAGCGCTTCCAGCATGGAGCGCGAAGAAGACGGCAGCGCGGTGGAGGAACTCATCAGCACATACAGGCAGTCGTGGCGGCCACGGACATCCTTGATGGCATGCACCATCGCCGAACGCATGTGCTTGAAGTTCCCGTCCAGCTTGTCGTGCTCGAATTCCCTGTCTTCGAAGATGCCTTGATTCATCGTCAGGGTGAACGGAGCGCGGGATTGCGCGTTCCACGAGCTGAACAAACGTTTCAGCAAAGGGGTGAGATTGGTGTTGTGCACCTGTCCCGTGCGAATTCCGGGAATCGCCGACACGATATCGAAATACACCAGACCCAGGGAAAAGTCGCCCCAGGCCGCGATCATGATGTCGTGCGGCAGGAATTGCTGCAGGTTGCCTTGCGACCACAGCAGGAATTCAAAATGGGAACGTACCTTGAGTGATTCGTGCAACAGTTCGACAAATTGCACCATTTCACCGTTATCCAGTTTGGTATGGAGTGACATAATTATTTCTTCGCAAGTTGATTGAAACGAATGACAGGGAACCAGCCCCGGCGATGCGATCTCTGATGCTTTGCCAGGTCTAGCTGCGCATACCTAAAAACGTTTCCAGTATTTGCGCCCTGTCGATAGCCAAAACGACTTATCGCTAGTGACTGATAGGCAATTCGCGTGCCAGCGAATCAATCCATTGAAAAATAAAGAGAAATCTGTGATCGATGAAGTTCCTGGTCGCATTTCTCGTCTCCAAAAAACGACATTCAGCCACCTGCCATTTGTAACTCGATGATTTTTATGGAGTTGATTTGTCTCAGCTTGCAGACAACAGCCCGGTAAGAGCCGCTAGACAGTCCATCCGGATCATTTTCAGGCACGCCTCCGCTCGGTAGGATTAAAAAGTCCTTTCAATTCAAACAATTGTTTTTTCATAAAACCCCTAGTCCCTTCGGCCTATTGTTGAAAAGCCGCTCGATTTTTACGATGGGTCAAACTTTCAAAGGTAGGAATGCGTGCCTGTTTCAGCCGTTGTCATGCTGTAGAGCGGGTGAAGCGGGGAAATGAAGAAGGTACGGCTTTGGAGCTTGGGATATGTCCTACAGTCAACTTTTTAAATTCAACCTGGATACAGGCGTAATGCAGATGAACGATGCAGCAAACAGAATGTATAGCGACCTGAATAAACTGGGTTCGGCCGAAAACTATATGGATGAGATCTACGAAATCATCCATCAGATCCGCCTGTTCGACGATTTCAACATGGACGAGATCAAGGCGCTTTGCCATTACCTCCGATGTTATGCCGCGCCGCGCCATTACCCGCTGCTGAAAGAAGGCGAACGCGGCGATTTCATGGTGCTGATCCTCACCGGCTCGGCCGAGGTGCGCGTGGATATCCCGGGCCTGGGCAACGAGAAGATCGCCGAGCTGCTGCCCGGCTCCACCGTCGGCGAGACCTCGATGATAGACGGCGAGCCGCGCTTCATTACTTGTATCGCCACGGCGCCCACGGACTTCGCCGTGCTGTCGCGCGATTCGCTCAACCAGATCCTGATGCAGGCGCCGCGTCTTGGTAACAAGCTCCTGCTGACCCTGCTGCAACTTTTATCGGCCCGCTTGCGCGAGGCCTATAACCCGGCCCAGGCTGCTGTTGCCTAGGCCGGCCAGCCCGCGCCGCCAGGCGGGGCATATTGAAAAGAGGTGATACCGTGATCAAGAAAATATTTGCTCTGTTAACTACGCTGGCGATGTTGTCGTTTGCAACGGCCTCCCTGGCCGCGGAGAAAACCGCCGGTGAATATCAACTCGGACCGGGCGATGCATTGCGCATCACCGTATTCCAAAACCCGGACCTGACCCTGGAAACCCGGGTTGCCGAAGACGGGACCATTTCCTTTCCGCTGATCGGCACCGTCAAAGTCGGCGGGCTGTCGCCGAGTAACGCGGAGAAACTGATCGCCGACAAGCTGAAGACCGGCAAATTTGTTAAGCAGCCTCAGGTGAACATTGCGCTCACCGAAGTGCGCGGCAGCCAGATCGCGGTGCTGGGTCTGGTCGGCAAGCCGGGGCGCTTCCCGCTGGAAGCCTCCAGCGCGCGGCTCTCCGACATCATCGCGCAAGCTGGCGGTGTCGTGCCCGAAGCGGGTGGCGGTACCGCGGTGCTGACCGGCAGCCGCGACGGCAAGCCGTTCCGTCAGGAAGTCGACCTGGCCACGCTGTTCAGCGACCAGACCGGCAAGAGCAACGTGGCGCTGAAAAACGGCGACGTGGTGTATGTGACGCCGGGCAACCAAGTGTCGGTGCTGGGGCTGGTCAACAAGCCCGGCCGCTTCCCGCTGGAAAACAGCAAGATGTACCTGACCGACGTGCTGACGCTGGCCGGCGGCCTGGCCTCCGGCGCTTCCGACACCGCGATCATCAGCGGCCAGCGTGACGGCCAGCCGTTCCGTAAGGAAGTCGATCTCGCCGCGATCTACCTCAGCGCCAAGCCCGAGGCCAACGTGATCGTTGCCGCCGGTGACGAAATCTACGTGCACCGCGCGCCGGTGTTTTACATCTACGGCGAAGCGCAGAAGCCGGGTGCCTACCGCATCGAGCGCAACATGACCGTGATCCAGGCGCTGGCGCAAGGCGGCGGCCCGACCGCGCGCGGTACCGAGCGCAACCTCAAGCTGCTGCGCCGCAACGCCACCGGCGGCAATGAGGAGTTGCGTCCCAAGATGACCGACCTGATCCAGCCGGACGACGTGATCTACGTACGGGAAAGCCTCTTCTAAGGGGAACATCATGAACCTGACCTCGGTATTCCTGATGCTGCGGGCGCGATACAAGATCGTGCTCGCGACCTTCCTCATCACCGTGCTGACCGCGACCGTGGTCAGCCTGTTGATGCCCAAATATTACCGGGCGACGACGCAACTGGTGCTGAGCTACACCGGCGTCGATAACGTGACCGGCTCGCCTTTGCTGGCGGCGCAACTGCCGGGCTACGTGCAGACGCAGGTGGACATCATCAAGAACCGCAGCGTGGCGCTCAAAGTGGTCGACGACTTGCATCTGACGGCCAACGACACGATGCGCGAGGCGTTCACGGAGGCCACCGAAGGCCGCGGCAACATCCGCGACTGGATCGCCGGCCGCCTGATGAGCCGTCTCGACGTCGACCCTTCCAGCGACAGCAGCGTGCTCAGCATTACCTACAGCGACATGGAACCGCAGATGGCGGCCAATATCGTCAATGCGTTTGCGCAGTCGTACAAGGACCTCAGCACCAAGCTCAAGGTGGAACCGGCGCAGGATGCGGCGAATTACTTCAGCCAGCAGGCCAAGGGCTTGCGCGACAACCTCGAACGCGCGCAGAACAAGTTATCGCAGTATCAGCAGGATAAGGGCATCACCAGCGCGGATGAAAAGCTGGATGTCGAAGTAGCGCGTTTGAACGACCTGTCGCAGCAGTTGGTCACCGCGCAATCGATGGCCATCGAGGCCCGCTCCCGTCAGGCCAATGCGCGCAGCAACGCCACCGACTCGCCCGATGTCGCGCAGAGCCCGGTGATCCAGAGCCTGCGCATCGACGCCGGCAAGGCGGCTTCCAAGCTGGCCGAGTTGTCCGAGCGGCTGGGTGACAACCATCCGCAATACATCGCGGCCAAGGCCGAGCTCGCCAAGATCCAGGGCCAGCTGCAACGGGAAATCCAGAGTACCTCCAACAGCATCAGCGGCACCGCGCAGATCCAGGAACAGCGCGAGGCCGACCTGCGCGCCCAGGTGGCGATGCAGAAAACCAAGGTGCTGGAAATCAACCGTACGCGCGACGAGCTGTCGGTGCTGAAGAAAGACGTGGAAATGGCGCAGAAGGCCATGGACACCACCGCGCAGCGCTTCACTGAAACCAGCATGGAAGGCCAGGCCAACCATAGCGATGTGTCGCTGCTAAGCCCCGCGCTCCCGCCGGGTTCGCCCTCATCTCCCAAGGTGGGGTTGAATATCGCGCTGTCCGTGGTGCTGGGAGGCCTGTTGGGCATTGGTCTGGGACTGGTCATCGAACTGCTGGATCGCCGTGTGCGCAGCAGCAACGATGTCGCCAACCTGCTGCGTGTGCCGGTGATTGCCTTGAAACAACAAAAACCCACCGTGACGGGCATGCGTCTACTGCCGGGTCCTACTACCGGCAGATTCCTGCCTTCGTCCTAAGGACAAATCATGAATATCAGCCCGCTTAATCCCAACGCATTGCCGATTTCGACCGGTAATTACCGCGACACGATGATAGGCCGGATCCTGCAGGATCTGGGCAAGATCAGCGCGGAAGAAGCCGAACGCATCCTGCAGTTGCAAAAGAAGGAAGGGCTGCGCTTCGGCGATGCGGCACGCAAGCTCCGGCTCGTCAGTGAAGCCGATATCCTGCAGGCGCTGGCGATCCAGTTCGACTATCCCTACCTCGCGCCGGACCAGGGCGAGCTCAGCAAGGAACTGGTGGCCGCCTACGAGCCTTTTTCGCCGGAAGTCGAAGCCCTGCGCGCGCTGCGCAGCCAGTTGCAGCTGCGCTGGTTCAACCATGGCAACAAGGCGTTGTCGGTGATCTCGGCCAATGCCGGCGAGGGCTGCAGTAATCTCGCCGCCAACCTCGCCATTGTGTTCTCCCAACTGGGCGAGCATACCCTGCTGATCGACGCCAATTTGCGGCGCCCGACCCAGCACGCGCTGTTCAACCTCAGGGAAACGCGCGGGCTGTCGGACGTGCTGATCGGCCGCGCCAGCATCGAGGTGATACGCGAGATCGACGCCATCTCCAATCTTTCCGTGCTGGGCGCGGGCACCATCCCGCCCAATCCGCAGGAGCTGCTTAACCGCAAGAGTTTCACCGAACTGATCAATATCGTGCGGGACATCTACGACGTGGTCATCGTCGATACCGCACCCGCCATCGCCGCGGCGGATGCACAAATGGTCGCTGCGCGTTGCCGCGGTGCGCTGCTGGTGTCCCGCCTGAACGAAACGCCCATGTCCGATATCGCCAACGTCGGCGATCAGTTGGTTGTCAGCGATGTGCAGCTGGTGGCCGCCATCGTTCTGTAGCTCCCTGGCCGGCGGAGCGGCCGCTGCGCCGCTAGCCGTCGGCTGCACACAAGAAGAGATTTTGTATGGCATTTGCCGCCCTGTTGAAATCGTCAAGCAGGACCCTGATGACGACGGTCGCCGTGACGGCGATCGGGTTCTTCACCTCGGTCATCACCGCCCGCATCCTTGGCCCGGAAGGCCGGGGCCTGCTGTCCGGCGCGTTGCTGATCGCGACGCTGGCCGGCAACGCCTCGTTGTTCGGGCTGGCGAACAGCTTCATCTATCACAAGGGCGCTGGGCGGCCGTTCAACTACGGCCAGTGGATGGTGTTCTCGCTGGTGTTTGTCGCCTGCCTGTCGGTGATGCTGGCCTGGCTGGGCATGAATATCACCGACGAGGCGCAGCTGCATGCGCAGTTGCCGCTGATCCTGCTATTGACCGCCGCGACGGCGGGGCAGGGATATTTTTACGCATTGAGCCAACTGCACGACGGGCTGCATTTCTTCAACCTGATGCGCTTCCTGCTGGTGGTCGGCAACCTGGTGCTGCTGCTGGGGCTGGTGGCCTTCATGGATACAGTGGATTTCCGCGCCATCCTCATCACGCAGCTAATCGTCGCGGCAGCGCTGACGCTGCTGGGCCTCGGCTGGGCGAAGCGCAACCAGGTGTGGCGGATGGCCGAAAGCGACCACCCGCCAGCTACCTGGAAAGGCATGCTGGGCTACGGCGCCAGCCATCACGGCACGGTGCTGCTGAGCCTGTTTCTGGTCAATTTCGACAAGATCGCGCTGCTCAATATCGGCACCATCGTGGAATACGGTTTCTACGCGCTGGCCTTTACCACCTCGCGCCTGATCGGCGCGGTGCAGGAAGCGGTGTCGACGGCGCTTTATTCGCGCTTTGCGGGCAAGGATGTGAACGCGCTGTCGCACCACGTGCGCGTCGCCTTCCGCGTGACTTTCGTGCCGATGCTGCTGCTGGCTGCACTGGGCGCGGCGCTGTCGCCGTGGCTGATCAAGTGGGTGTACGGCGAATCCTTCGTGTCGATGACGATACCGTTCGCGATCCTGCTGTTCGAGTGCGTGATCACCGGCGCGAGCTGGACGCTGGCGCAGCGCTTCAACGCCGGCGGCCGCCCCGGACTGGTGTTCGTGCGGCAGTTTATTTCGGTGGTGCCGGTGTTTATTGCGCTGCCTTTCCTGCCCAAACAGGACATCCACATCTACCTGAGCATGCTGATGCTATTCGGCGCGGTGCTCAGGCTCACCGTCACGCTGGGGCTTTACCCCTTCGTGCTGAAGGAACGCATGCCGGAAATGCTGCCGACGATGGCGGATTGCACGGCTGCATTGCGATTATTTACGAGGCGTAGTTATGGATAAAAACATGAAAAGGGATGTTATGCGGGAAAGCGAGACTTCCGAATTCAACCACACCGCGATGATGACGGCGCTGTCCGACAAGCATCAGGTGATCGCCGACCTGGTTGACGGCAAGCCGTTCCATTACATCGATTACCCGGTGCACGGCAACATCGGCGATCTGTTGATCATGCACGGCACGCTGGCGTTTTTCGAGCGTTATCACCTGACGCCGCGCATCAGCGCGCCGGCGTTTTCGTACAACCCTGGCTGGATCGAAAAGGGTGACGTGATCCTCTTCCACGGCGGCGGTAATTTCGGCGATCTGTATTCCGAGTTCGGCATGCAGGCGCTGCGCGAAATGGTAGTGAGCACTCGCACGGATAACCGCATCGTGGTGCTGCCGCAGACCATCCATTTTGCCTCGATGGAGGCGCGCCGGCGTTCCGCGCGGCTGTTCCGCAAGCATCCGGACGTGCATCTGTGCGTGCGCGATTACGCCTCGTATGAAATCGCGCAGGAATTCACCGACCATGTGCACCTGCTGCCGGACATGGCGCACCAACTGTACCCCATCGTGCCCAAGCACACGGCGACCACCGGCGCGCTGCTGATCAGCCGCATGGATGATGAAAAGCGCGAGTCCAGCAGCGGCGACGACATCGAATATGCCGCGATGACCGATTGGCCGGTGGTGGTCGGCGAGCGCGAACGCAACATCGACTTCTTCCGCCGCGCGATGCGCAGCACCTATCGCCTGGGCATCGGCTGGAACTCCAACAAGTTCCTCACCGCCCGCTGGGCGAAGTACTCCGGCCGCCTGATCGACGACGCGGTGAAGCTGTTCTCGCGGCACAGCCACATTGCCACCGACCGCTTGCACGGCCATATCCTGGCCTGCCTCATGAACAAATCCAGCACCGTGCTGGATAACAGCTACGGCAAGAATTCGAGTTACGTCAGTGCATGGACGGCCAATAGCGAACTGGTCGCCCTGCGCAAAGGATAAGGAGAACAATCATGGCTACTTTCGATGTGCTGCTCCCCGTCAAGAACGGGGTCGAATACCTGGCGGAAGCGCTGGACAGCATCTGCCTGCAAACCTTCCGCGACTGGCGCGTGTTCGTGCTGGATCACGGCTCCACCGACGGCAGCCTGGAAATGGCGCAAGCCTATGCCGAAATGGACCCGCGCATCGTCGTGCGCTCGCTGCCGCAGGCCAATGGCCTGGCCGGGCTGCTGAATGCCGGGCTGGATATGTGCGACGCGAAATACGTGCTGCGCCAGGACGCCGACGATATTTCGCTGCCGGAACGCATGGAAGTGCTGGCCGCGGCGATGGGCGCGGACCCGGAACTGGTGCTGGTCGGGTCGCTGGGCGACGTGATCGACGCCTCGGGCCGCAAGATCGGCCTGCTCGACATGCCGACCGGCATTCACGGCGTGCTGACCGCGACGCCCTTCCGCACGCCGGTGGCCCACCCCACGGTGGCGATGCGGCTGGATGCGCTGCGCTGCATGGATGCCAAATACGGCGTGGACTTTATCGGGGCAATGCCGGCCGACCGGCGCATGGATGTGCCGGGGCTGGCGGAGGATTATTTCCTGTTCGGCCAGCTGGCGCTGGTCAGCCGCTGCATGAACATCAACCAGAGCCTGATCAAGTACCGCTGGCACGGCGCCAATGTCGGCGCCACCAAGTACGTGGACCAGACCGACTTGGCGCTGCGCATTTCGCGCTACCTGACCGAGTCGCTCGCCATTATCAACAACACCAAGGGCTTCGATCCGGCGCCGTTCTGCAACCACGGTGTCAACCTGATCAACTTCCATGGCCGCACCGATTTCAGCGAAGAGTACGAGCAGATGCGCCGCTTCATGACCAAGATCATGCCGGAGTCGCTGGAATTGCAGCACGAGCTCTCCTACCGCAAGGCGATTTCCAATCGTCTCAAGCCGGTGATGGCCGCGCGCTACGCCAGCCACGCGGCACGTCACGGCATCCGCCATGTCGAGTGGCGCACGGTACGCTCATGGATGATCCAGGACGTGAAGAAACAGCCCATCCTGACGCTGACGCCTTCGGGGCTGGTGGCTTGAGCGTTTGTTCCATCGGGAATCGACGATGAATTCGCTAAACGCAAAAGCCCTGTTGGCCGGATTGGCGGTCGTGATGACCGGCCTGTTGGCCGGGCTGGGCGCGGTCGGCTTCGTCGGCCTGGTGGACGGCAAGATGGCGCTGATCTCGGCGCTGCCTTTCGTGCTGGCGCTCGGCATGCTGCTGGTGCTGGACAAGCGCAAGCTGTTTTTCCTGATCCTGCTGTTCCGCGCGTCGGGCGACCTGGTGCTGGAAACCACCCGCTTCGGCGGCGGCATGGGCGTCGGCGGGCTGATCAATGCGTTGGTCATCCTGCTGGCGCTGATGTTCATCTTCGAGCGGCCTTCCGGCCTGTCGAAACGCGCCATGTCGATCTGGGGGCCGGTGCTGGCGGTGGCGTTTGCCGCGATGTTCTACTCGCCCGAGTTCAAGGATGCGATACGCGTGTTCCTGGCGCTGGTGTCCTATATGGCGGTGTTCGTCATCGCGTTCTACGTGGTGCGCAGCAAGGAAGATTTCGAGTTTGCCATCACCATCATCCTGCTCTCGACGCTGATCCCGGTGATCTACGCGCTGTTCGTGGTGGTCACCTACGGCGGCGGCTCCATTTTTTCCGAGAGCTTCCGCTTGCGCGGCACGTTCAGCCATCCCAACATCCTGGCGTTTTACCTGGTGATCAGCGTGTCGCTGACGTTCTACCGGCTGAAGACCAGCTTCGTCAACGCCGAGTTCTACAAGCGCGCGGCGCTGTGGTGCTGGATGGCGCTGATGCTGGGTCTGTTGCTGCTGACCCAGACGCGTAGCGCGTGGGCGGCGATGTTCGTGATCTTTGCGGTGTACGGCGTGTTCTTCCAGCAGCGTTACCTGCTCTACCTGGTGCTGGCGCCGTTGTTGGCGCTGCTGGTGCCCAGCGTGCGCGACCGGTTGCTGGACCTGGGGCAGGGCAACGAGGTTGGGCGCTACTCCGAGCTGAATTCCTTTGCCTGGCGGCAGCTGCTGTGGAAAACGGCGATGGACTGGATGGCAATCTCGAAATCGGCGTTCGGCTACGGCCTCAACTCGTTCAAGCATTATTCGCCGATTTTCTTCCCGCTCGCCGGCGGCACGCATTGGGGCGCGCACAGCACCTATGTGCAGTGGTTTTTCGAGACCGGCGTGGTCGGCGTGCTGGCGTCGGCGTGGATGTACCTGCGCCTGTTCTTCACGCTGAAGCTGGGCATCAAGGAAAACCGCCTCAGCACCATCATCGTCATCACGCTGCTGATCGAATACCTGTTCTTCGCCTTCTCGGACAACATGCTCGATTACCTCGCGTTCAACTGGTACTACTGGTTCTTTATCGGTGCGGCCTGCGCGATGGCCATGCGCTCGCGCGCCGCGCAGGCGCTGACCCGGCAATACGAACAGGGCTGGAGCGTGTACGAGCCGGATCACAATTTCCTCAAGAGCAACCGACGTCATGAGCCACGATTCTGATTGGCAGGCCGACCTGCGCCGCTACCCCGCGCCCCGGCCATTTCTGAAAGAACAGTCGCTGTGGGCGGTGTGGGTCTATCGCTTCGGGCGGCGCGTGGACCGGCTGCCTGAAGGCCTGCGCAAAAAGCTGTCGACGGTGTTTTATTGGCTGCTGTTTCGCATCGTTGAAACGCTGCTCGCGACCAGCCTGCCGAAAACGGCCGTCATCGGTCCCGGGCTGCGCATCTGGCATTTCGGCGGCATCTTCATACACTCCGATGTGCGCATCGGCGCCAATTGCACGCTGCGGCAGGGCGTCACCATCGGCAACCGCATCGAAGATGGCCCGGTACCGGTGATCGGCAACAACGTCGAGTTCGGCGCCTACGCGCAAGTGCTCGGCGGCATCCGCATCGGCAACGACTGCAAGATCGGCGCGCTGTCGGTGGTGCTGTGCGACGTGCCGGATGGCTGCACCGCGGTCGGCGCGCCGGCGCGCATCATCCGCCCCGCATTGCACAGCGTGTCCGTGCCGCAATTCGAGGCATCGATAGGAATCTCCGATGAATAATATCGCCTACTTCATCAACCAGTATCCCAAGGTCAGCCACAGCTTCATCCGGCGCGAAATCCTGGCGCTGGAACGGCAAGGCTACGCCGTTGATCGCATTGCCCTGCGCGGCTGGGACGGCGACCTGGTGGACGTCGAGGATTTGCGCGAACGCGGCCAGACCAGATACGTGCTGGAAGACGGCATGACCGGCTTGCTGGTCGCCACGCTACGCATCATGGCAACCCGCCCGCTGCGATTCGCCGCCGCGTTGTGGACGGCGTTGCGCATGGGCATCCGCGCCGACCGGCTGCTCCCATTCCATCTCATCTATCTGGCCGAAGCCTGCCGCATCCTGCCGTGGCTGGAAGAGTCCGGCGCGCAGCACATACATGCGCACTTCGGCACCAATTCCGCCGAGGTGGTGATGCTGGCGCATCTACTCGGCGGCCCGTCCTACAGCTTTACCGTGCACGGCCCGGAGGAATTCGACAAACCGGAATTCCTCAAGCTGCGCGAGAAAGTGAAGCGCGCCGCCTTTGTGGTGGCGATCAGTTCCTACGGTCGCAGCCAGCTTAGCCGCTGGGTGGATTATGCCGACTGGGGCAAGATCAAGGTCGTGCATTGCGGGCTGGAGCCGGCTTTCCACAAGGTGGCAGCCGTGCCCGTGCCATCGGCGCCGCGCCTGGTGTGCGTCGGCCGCCTGTGCGAGCAGAAAGGCCAGCTGCTGCTGGTGGAGGCGGTCGCCCAGCTGGTGCGGAATGGCGTGGAGATCGAAGTGGTGCTGGCCGGCGACGGCGAAATGCGCGCCGAGATCGAAGCCTTGATCGCCCAGCGTAGGCTGCAAAAGCAGGTGCGCATCACCGGCTGGATCAGCAGCGAGCAGGTGCGTGACGAAATTTTCGCATCGCGCGCGCTGGTATTGCCGAGCTTCGCCGAAGGGCTGCCGGTGGTGGTCATGGAGGCAATGGCCTTGCGCCGGCCGGTGCTCACGACCTATGTCGCCGGCATTCCCGAACTGATCGAATCCGGCAAGCACGGCTGGCTGTTCCCGGCCGGCGACGTGGACGCGCTTGCTGCCGCGATGCAGACCTTCCTCGCGTTGCCGCTCGCCGCCGTCGAGGAAATGGGCGATGCGGCCCACACCCAGGCGCTGGAGCGGCATTCCATCGACATCGAGGCGGGCAAGCTGGCGCAGTTGTTCGCCGCCGCCGCGGCACCCACCCCCGCGCATGTGCTGGAGGAAAAGAGTACGTATGATGCTGCTGCTTGAAATCCTGTTTGTTGCGGCCGGCCTGGTGCTGTTCGTGCCGGCGTTTGTATTCGCCGCGCAGGTGGGGATGTCGCTGCCCATCTTCAAGCGCAAGAGCATCTTGTTCGGCGCGCGCCCCCATATTGCCGTGCTGATGCCTGCGCATAACGAGTCGGCCGGCATCGCGCGCCCGCTGAATGCGATCCGCATGCAATTGCAGCCGGGCGACCGCGTGCTGGTGGTGGCCGACAATTGCACCGACGACACCGCCGAGATTGCGCTCGCCAACGGCGCGGAGGTGATCGTGCGCGAGGATGCCGAGCGGCGCGGCAAGGGCTATGCGCTCGATTTCGGCGTGCGTTATCTGGAGTCCCAACCGCCGGAAGTGGTGATCGTGATCGACGCCGATTGCCTGGTGCACGGCTACGCGCTCGACATGCTGGCGCGGCATGCGCTGGCGGTGAGACGGCCGGTGCAGGCGCTCTACCTGATGCACTCGCCGGAGGGCGCCAGCCTCAAGACCAAGGTCGCCGAGTTCGCCTGGGCGGTCAAGAACTGGGCGCGGCCGCTGGGCTACCACCATCTCGGCCTGCCGTGCCAGCTGATGGGCACCGGCATGGCCTTTCCGTGGCTGCACATCCGCTACGCCGATCTCGCCAGCGGGCACATCGTCGAAGACCTCAAGCTCGGCCTCGACTTCGCCGCCAAAGGCTATGCCCCGCATTTCTGCCCTGGCGCACGGGTGACCAGCGTGTTTCCCACCCATGTCGAGGGCGTGCAATCGCAGCGCACGCGTTGGGAACACGGCCATCTCGGCATGCTGGTGCAGGAGGGCGGTCCGCGCCTGAAACAAGCCCTGCGCAGCCGCAACGGCGGGTTGCTGGCGTTGGCGCTCGATCTCTGCGTGCCGCCGCTGGCCTTGCTGACCCTGCTGGTGGTTGCGCTGTGCGGTCTCGGTACAGCCGCGTGGCTGGTGACGGGCAACATCTGGCCCTGGGCGTTGGCGCTGCTGGATATGGGGCTGGTCGTCGGCGCGGTGCTGCTGGCCTGGCTGCGTGTCGGCCGCAAGATCATTTCCTTGCCTACCCTGGCGTACGCGCCGTTTTACGCGCTCGGCAAGATTCCCTTGTATCTCAAATTTCTGGTGCGACGCCAGGCGGAGTGGGTGCGGTCGCGCCGCGACTGAGGGGAATATCGTGTTTATCGGCATCCAGATACTACGAGGATTAGCGGCTGCCATGGTGGTGGTCCACCACTACGTGGCGTCGCAGGCCGAGCGGGGTGCGGAAGTAGGGCGCTGGCTGCATGAGTTCGGCGGTTCCGGCGTCGATATTTTCTTCGTGATCAGCGGTTTCATCATGATGATCACGCAATCCGACATGGGCGGAAAAAAGCGCGAATATTCCGCCAGACAATTTCTCGTGCGCCGCCTGCTGCGCGTCGTGCCGCTGTACTGGGCGCTGACCGCGCTCGCTTTCGGGCTGGCGTCTGTGGCCGCGGCGACGGTCAATACGCAGATTCCGCTCGAAAAATTCCTGATGTCCATGCTGTTCCTGCCCTATAGCGATGGTCCGGTTTCGATGAACGACGCTGCACATACCGCGTACGTGATCCCGATGGCGTGGACGCTGACCTTCGAATGGTTTTTCTATTTGGTATTCGCCACCGCGCTGGCGTTCGGTTTGCATGCGTATGCCCGTCTCCGCTTCATCGCCGTGGTCTTTGCCGCGCTGGTGGCGGCCGGTGTGCTGGCCCAGCCGCAAGCGCCGATTCTGCAGGTGGTCACCAGTCCGCTGCTGTTCGAATTCCTGCTCGGCTGCGCGGTGGCGGTGCTCTATCTCAAGGGCCTGCGCCTTAGCGCCTGGGTCGCCTTGCCGCTCGCACTGGTGGCGACGGGCGTACTGGTCAATCAACTGCACGGCACGGTGTTCGAGCGCACCGCGATCTGGGGCTTGGCGTCGTTCGCGCTTATCATGGCGGCCTCGCTCAACAAGCGCGAGATCGCCCCATCTGCGGTGACGCGGCCGTTCGCGCGTCTGGGCGATATTTCCTATTCGCTCTACCTGTCGCACTTTTTCACGCTGGCGCTATTCGTCCGGTTGCAGGATCGCATTCCCGTGCTGAATGAAAGTTACGGCCTGCCCGCACTCGCCGCTTTCGCGCTGCTCAATCTCTTCGTCGCCGAAGGGTGCTATCGATGCATCGAAGACCCGGCACGCAAACTCTTCGCCCATGGCGGTTTCGCCCGGCTGCGCCCCCGCCGCAAGGTAACCGAGCCATGAACAAGCGCTACGACTGGGTGGACTATGCCAAGGGCATCGGCATTCTGCTGGTGGTGTATGCGCATATCGCGCGCGGCGTATTTTCCGCCGGTATCGCGGTCGATGAAGACTGGTACACGCTGGTGGACAGCGTGATCTACACCTTCCACATGCCGCTGTTTTTTTTCCTGTCCGGGTTGTTCTTTTACAGCTCGTTGCAGAAGCGCGGCGGGATGGAACTGGTCGTGACGAAGGCCGATACCATCTTGTATCCCTATGTCGTCTGGTCGTTGCTGCAGGGCACCGTCGAACTGCTTTTCTCGCGCTACACCAACGATGTAATCGCCGCCGAGGACGTCGTCAATCTGCTGGAGCCGCGCGCGCAGTTCTGGTTCCTGTTCGCGCTGTTCATGATCACCGTGCTGGCGATCCCGATCTATGCGGCATTGAAGCAGCGCTATTTTTTGGCGGTGGCACTGGCGTGCTCGGCCGTATTCGTCTTCAGCAATGCGCTGCCGGAGTTCTTCCATTCCGATTACCTCTATGCCTGGTTCGTGTTTTTCGCGTTCGGCGTCTGGTTCAACGAGATTCGGGATGCCGTGCTGCGGCATGCACATGCGCTGCTCGGGCTCTTCTTCATGCTGTTCGTATTCAGCCAGTGGTTGTTCCACAGCTATTTCGGGCTGACCTATGAAGATGGGGGAGCCGGCCTGCTGGTGCTGGCATTGATCGCGATCATGTTTGTCGTGCTGCTGGCCCACGTGCTGTCGCATTACCCCGGCCGCTTCATGCTGCAGCTCGGCACTTCGTCGATGGCGATCTACCTGATGCACGTGATGGTGGGCAGCGGGGTGCGCGTGTTTTTGCAAAAGATACTGCACATCGAGAACCTCTATGCGCACCTGGCGCTGGGCTTGTCGGCGGCGGTGCTGATCCCGCTGGGGATCGTGAGGCTGTGTCGGCGCTGGAACCGCATGTTTCTGCTGGAGGCGCCGAGAAAAATCTCGGGGCAGTACTGGTATCAGAAGAAATTCGGCACCTGACATAGCCGCTTTAAGGGAGGGGCGCACAGCACATAAGCTAGGGCGCCCAAAATATTTTATAAGGAGGCCGTTTTGGAAAACGGTAGGTTCAATGTGCTGGATGGCTGGCGCGGTATCAGCATATTGCTGGTGCTGGCGACGCATCTGTTGCCGTTGGGGCCGCATGCGTGGCAGTTGAATGTCACGGCCGGCATCATGGGCATGGTGTTCTTTTTCATATTGTCGGGGTTTCTGGTCACGCATTTTCTGCTGACACGCTATGGGGTGGTGGATTTCCTGATCCGGCGGTTTTTTCGCATCCTGCCGCTGGTATGGCTGTACATGACGTTGATGTTCCTGATTTCGCCGGTAACGCGTGAAATCTGGATCGCGCATTTCCTGTTTTACGTCAACTATCCGCCGGATAAATTCATTCCCACCACGCCGCATTTGTGGTCCGTGTGCGTCGAATTCCATTTTTACCTGGGTATCGCGTTGCTGGTCGCATTTTTCAACAAGCGCGGTTTGTTGCTGATTCCTGTGCTGCTGATTGCCGTGACGCTGCTGCGCGCTACGCTGGGGGTGCATTATTCGATCATGACGCATTTGCGCATCGACGAAATTCTCGCCGGCGCGATGCTGGCGCTGGTGTACAACGGCAAGCTGCCCGATATGCTGCGGGCGCTCATGCGCCGCGCGAGTTTGTCGGTGACCTTTATCCTGCTGCTGATTTCGTGTCATCCGGACGCTGGCTTCATGTGTTATCTGCGGCCTTATTTCGCGATGGTTCTGGTCGGCGCCACCTTGTTCAACCACAACACCGCCATTGATGGCGTGCTGCGGAACAAGGTCTTGCTGTATATCGCCACCATCTCATTCGCGCTGTACGTGATCCATCCATTCCTCGCGACGACCTGGCTGGGCTCGGGCGGCGATCTCGAAAAATATGCAAAAAGACCATTGCTGCTGGCCGTGCTGCTTATCAGTGCGCATGTCTCGACCTTTTACTACGAGCAACGATGGATCGCTCTCGGTAAACGGATCTCTTCAAAACTACGCGTAGGAGGCACTTATGAACTCAAATAAAAAACTTCTTTTATCCGCCCTACTGTCGATTCCGCTGGCCGCCTCGGCGGGCGCCGTGATTACCGACGCCGTATACGCCCCGACCAGCTTCTGGTATACCCCGATTCCCGCGGTGGTGCCCTTGCATCCCAAGTCGGCCAATTTCGTGCAGGAAATCCTGCGCCAGAAAGCGGCCTATTACGGCACCGTGACCATCAACACCAAGGACTACACCAGTCCGGTCTATATCGCCGCTACCGGGGCGCCTGCGGTGAAGGTGACGCAGTGGGATTGCCAGAAAAAAGGCTATTCGGACACCAGCCTGGCGGAGCAGTGGGCCGCGGTTCCCATCCCCGATTACGCCCTCCCATCCCGGGGGACTGATTCCGAAATGACGGTTTATCAGCCTTCGACCGATACCGTGTGGGAGTTCTGGCAGGCCAAGAAGGTCGATGGGAAGTGGCAGGCGTGCTGGGGCGGACGTATCCAGAATGCCTCTGCCAGCAGCGGCGTGTTTTACAAGTACTACGGCGTCACGGCCACCAGCCTGTCATTCCTCGGCGGGCAAATCACCGCGGAGGAGCTGCAGCGCGGCGAAATCAAGCATGCGATCGGTTTTTCGGTGGTGGATGCAGAGGATAAAAATACATTTTCCTGGCCGGCCAACCGTTCGGACGGAATGAACCCGGCGGCTGCGCCCAATCGCATTCCGGAAGGCCTGCGCTTCCGGCTCGACCCCGCCGTCAATGTCGATGCGCTGCCGATGAGCAAGGCCGGCAAGATCATCGCCAAGGCGGCGCAGAAGTACGGTTTCGTGGTGTGGGATCGCTCAGGCGCCCTGGCCTTGCGCGCGCAGAATGCCGTTTCGTATACGGCGCTGGGACAGCCCGATCCGTACCCGGCGGCGTTCGGCGGACATCCCAACTATGCCGTGCTCAACGGCTTCCCTTGGAACAAGCTGCAATTCCTGCCCATGGATTACGGCAAGTAGATTGTCTACTTACGGAGACAATCCTAGTCTATATAAATCAGTAGCTTAGATTATGGTTTGGGGTTGATGTCGTTTGGCGGCGACGTTAACCCCATTCTCTGCGTCAGCGAAATCAATAAATTCAATTAATAATCAACCGGTTAATCTGATGGCACGCGGATTGCTATCCCTATAGGCGTTACCGCCTGATAAAGGAAGAATTCGAATGAGCCTGGGTAAGGTTGTGCCGATTGCCGGCTTTCCCGTCCACGAAGCAACGCCGCAGGATCTGGCGATGCATTTGTTAACCGTATTGCGTGAACACGAAAAAATTTCGCTGCTGTTTGCCAACAGCAATTTCGTGGTCAAGTGCAAAAAGCTATTGAACCGCATGGCCAACGACGGCGTACTTATCGTCAACGATGGCATCGGTATCGATATCGTCGCCAAGTTCCTGCACGGACGCGCGTTCAAGGCCAACTTGAACGGCACCGATTTCACTCCCTACCTGTTCCGCGAATCCTCACGCCCCCTGCGCGTGTATATGCTGGGTGCGCATCCGGAGATTGTGGAAAAAGCCGTCGAGTACGTCGAGCGGGAGTTGAAACAGGTGGTGGTCGGCTACTGCGACGGCTACAGCGGCCTGCGCGATCCGCATATCGTCGAGCGCATCAATCGTACCCAGGCCGAAGTGCTGCTGGTAGCGCTAGGCAATCCTTTGCAGGAAGAGTGGATCCTCAACCATCGCGATGCGCTGAATGCCGGTGTCGTCACCGGCGTGGGTGCCTTGTTCGACTTCTGGGCCGGCAGCAAGCCGCGTGCGCCGGAATTCATCCAGAAAATACGCATGGAATGGTTGTACCGGCTGTGCCACGAGCCGCGCCGCCTGATGCGGCGCTACACAGTGGACATGCTGGTGTTTTTTGCGCATTGCCTCAAATACCGCGAGAACACAAAACAACAAAGTTTCGAGTGACCGGCCGCAGGCCGATTTTTAAAAACGGATAAGGATCCATTATGAAAATACTAGTCGTCGGCGGCGCAGGTTACATTGGTTCGCACATGGTCAAAATGTTGCTCGAACAAGGGCATGCGGTAGTCACATTCGACAATCTTTCCTCCGGCTTCCGCGATGCCGTGCTGGGCGGGGAGTTCGTCAAGGGCGACCTGGCGGACAAGGCCAAGCTGGATGAAGTGTTTGCGGTGCACCGGCCGGATGCGGTCATGCATTTCGCGTCGTGCATCCAGGTGGGCGAATCGGTGCGCCAGCCGGGCAAGTATTACCAGAACAACGTCACCAACACGCTTAACCTGCTGGATGCGATGGTGAAGCACGATGTGGAGTATTTCATTTTTTCCTCGACCGCCGCCATTTTTGGCGAGCCGGAATACGTGCCCATCGATCCCTCGCATCCGAAAAATCCGGTAAACCCCTACGGGCGTACCAAGTGGATGGTCGAGCAGATTTTGAACGACTACGACGACGCTTACGGTCTCAAGTCGGTTTGCCTGCGCTATTTCAACGCCGCCGGCGCCGATCCTGCCGGCTTGCTGGGCGAACGTCATGAACCGGAAACCCACTTGATCCCGCTGGTGCTCCAGGCCATCTCCGGCCGCCGCGAGGCGATTACGGTATTCGGCCGCGATTACGACACGCCGGACGGCACTTGCGTGCGCGACTACATTCATGTGGTCGATCTGTGCACCGCCCACTTGCTGGCGCTGCAACGCCTGATGTCAACCGGCTTGAGCCGCCGCTACAACCTGGGCAATGAGTCTGGCTACACCGTGCAGGAAGTGATCGACGCGGCTGAGCGCGTTACCGGTTGCGTGGTGCGTGTCGCAGAAGGTTCGCGCCGCGCCGGCGATCCGGCGATGCTGGTTGCGGATGCCACACTGGCACGCGAGGAATTGGGTTGGCTGCCGATCTATTCCGATCTCGACACCATCATCGCCCACGCCTGGCAGTGGGAAATGATTCATTTGCAGAGCGAGCGCAAGCGTTGCGCCGCCTGAGTTAGACCACTTTTATCAACTTAGCTAGAAATCGATATCATGAAAAAAATCACCAAAGCCGTATTCCCCGTTGCCGGTCTCGGCACCCGGTTCCTTCCCGCCACCAAGGCCAGCCCGAAAGAAATGCTGCCCATCGTGGACAAGCCTTTGATCCAGTATGCCGTTGAGGAAGCTGTCGCCGCCGGCATCACGGACATGATCTTCATCACCGGCCGCAACAAGCGTTCCATTTCGGACCATTTCGATGTGGCCTACGAGCTGGAAAACGAGCTCGAACGCAACGGCAAGGAAAGCCTGCTGAAAGCGTTGCGCAGCATCGTGCCGCGCAGCATCAACTGTATCTATATTCGCCAGAACCGCGCGCTGGGCCTCGGCCACGCCGTGCTGATGGCGAAGCCGGTGGTGCAGGACGAGCCGTTCGCGGTACTGCTGGCGGATGACCTGCTGGACGGTGAAACGCCGGTGATGAAGCAGATGACGCAAGCCTATGAATACTACAATTGCTCGCTGCTGGGCGTGGAAAACGTGCCGCGCGAACAGACTCGCAGCTACGGTATCGTCGCCTCGCGCCCGCTGGACGAAACGGTGGAACAGGTTTCCGCGATTGTCGAAAAGCCGAAACCCGAAGACGCCCCTTCCACACTGGGCGTGGTCGGCCGTTACGTGCTGACGCCGCGCATTTTCCATTTCCTGGAAAACATCCAGGCTGGCTCCGGCGGCGAAATCCAGCTTACCGACGGCATTTCGGCGCTGCTCAACGAAGAGCAAGTGCTCGCTTATCGCTATCAGGGCGTGCGCTACGATTGCGGCTCCAAAAAGGGCTATCTCGAAGCGACGGTCAAGCTCGGCCTGCGCCATCCCGAGGTGGGCAAGGAGTTCCGCGCGATGCTGGAAGGAATGTTTGGGCAATCTGCAAAAAAAGCCACACAACCACCTGAAAAAACAAGGGAATTGCTGGTAGTCGGCGGTAAAAGTTGATGTTTGATTTTCGCTATGCTAAGGTCCAAAAGACTAGGGATTCCATAAAAAGGGGCATAACGAATGATCGTTTTTTTGGGTGTGGATAAATCGAAAAAATCAGCACGCCGGACTTTTAGCAGTACTTCCCGATTCTTTGTAGCCAGTTGCCTGGCGGCGGTTCCATACGCCGCCATGGCTGGCGGCGGCACTGCTTACACCGGCGATCCGCTGGATAAGATCGAAAATACCGACACGCTGAACTTCATCCTGGGCGGACAGGTGCGCTACGACAGCAACCTGTTCCGCCTGTCCGGCTCGGAAGATCCGGAACCGACCCTCGGCCGGTCGCAAAAGTCCGATATCATCTATACGACCAACGCCGGCATACGCATCGACAAGCCGTATTCGCTGCAGCGTTTCGTGGTCGAGGCGATGGTGGTCGATAACCGTTTCAAGACCTACGATTTCCTCGACTACACCGCGTTCAATTACAGCGCCGCCTGGCACTGGAACCTGACGCCGCGCATCACCGGCGTCCTGCTGGCCGAGCAGAAACAGGAAATGAACAGCTTTGCCGAATTCCGCGAAGCCGAGAAAAATGTCCAGACCAGCAATGTCCGGCTGTTTACCGTGGATGGCGATCTGGGCGGCGGATTCCACGCCATCGGCGGCCTGCTCGACGTGCGCGCACGCAACAGCAAAACCTTCGATGCGGTCGGTGACTACCAACAGGATGGTTTCGAAGTCGGCGGCAAGTACGTCGCATCTTCGCAAAACTGGATATCCCTCTTGCAGCGCGAAACCGACGGCGAATATCGCGGTCGTGAACTGGATCCTGTAGCGCAACTGGACAGCGGGTTCGAGCAAAGCGAGACCGAAGCCAATATGTTCTGGCGCTTCACCGGCAAGTCGTCCATCGACGCCAAGCTGGGCTACTTGAAACGCGAGCACGACAACTTCGATGACCGCGATTATTCCGGCATGGTCGGCCGCCTGTTGTATCGCTGGGATATCACGGACAAGACGCAGTTGAATGTGTCGGTGGCGCGTAATCTCTACAGTTATCAAGAGGCCGAGAACAGCTATTACATCGCGGAGACCTTCTCGATTTCGCCGGTATGGGAATACAGTCCAAAAACCACATTCCGCGCACGCTACGACTACAGCGAACGCGAGTATCGCGGCGCCATCGTGTCGATTCCCGAACTACGCGACGATCGGTTGCAGATGTTTTTGCTGGCCGCCGACTGGAAAGCCACGCGCAACATCATCGTGACCGGCGCGCTGCAACGCGACAAGCGTTCGTCGAATTTCGAGGATTTCGATTACAACGCGACTTCGGCGAGCATCAACGCGCAGTTCCTCTTTTAAGCCCGTATCCCTTTTCCCCTTGCGGGAGAGGGTTAGGGTGAGGGGTTCAACATTAAGATAAAGCCGGCCTTGCCGGCTTTGGTAGTTTGGGAAGTTGGAAGTTGGACAATCGTTGCCTGCACGGTGCTAGATGCTTGGGTAGGTCGGGTCTCGCCCCCGACAGGCGAGTTACCTTCTCTTGCTTGCCCAAGAGAAGGTAACCGAAGAGAAGGGCACCCTGCCGCCGCGGTGCTACACACTTCCCTGCGCTGCTCGCCAAGCCGGGCGGCTGCGGAACTCGCGCTTTGCGCTCAGACAGTCCTCGCCGAAATCCCCCGGCTTGGCTGTGCTGCTCGGCGCGACAGAAGGGAAGAAAAGCTGGTCAGTCACCATCTCGGTTTTCTCGTTGCTAAGTCGGGACCGTGGCATAGGGCGGATAACGCCTCGCCCTTTCGCCCTACGCGTTAATCACGCATACGCCGGTTTCACGAACTCCATGCCGAAAGTCCTCACCTGTGGCGTTTGCACTTCGATGCGGAACCAGCTTGCATGCGCCGTCGATGATGTCCAGACCTGGAAGTGCAGGTGTGACATCGCTTCCGCATCGTTTAGCAGAATCATCTTTTCCTGCGCGCTCAGTGAGTTCGGGCCATTTCTCAGGGCCATATCCACCAGGCGCTGTCGTTGGCGCAGCAGCGTTTCGGATAGGTGCTGCCGTGGGGTGCCAAGCGCGCATACCAGCGCATTCACGCTTGGGTCGGTGACCGCTTCGGTGAAGTCGCGTTGTTTGGTGACGTATTCCATTTCCGTTTGCACGCTTTGCAATTCCGCTGGCTGATTCGACTCTTCGGGGATGAGGAAGAGCCCCAGTTTGCGGAATTTGCGGCCCAGTTCCGGGCTGCTGGTGACGACAGAAATCGGGATCGACAAAACCAGTGCGCCGAGGATAGGCAGCATCCAGAAGAGGTACGACGGGTTGAGCCAGTACACTACCGCGCCCCATGCCACGCCCAGCAGCGTATGCCAGCCGTGACGGCGAACAGCCATCTCCCACGGGGTGGCGGCGTCTTCGCGCGGCGGCGATTTCCATTGGATGCGCAAGCCGGTCAGCGCGGCGAGAACGAACTGGGTGTGGAACAGCATGCGTATCGGCGCCATCAACATCGAGAACAGCCATTCGAGCAGCATGCTGATCACCAGGCGGCTAGCGCCGCCATAGGCACGCGCGCCCTGCAGGATGATCAGCGCCGCACTGAGCAGCTTGGGCAGGAACAGCCAGGCGGCGGTGACGCCGAACAAGGCCATCGCGCGCTCGGGATGCCATTCCGGCCAGAGCGGAAAGAGCTGCTCCGGCTGCACGAAATACTCCGGTTCGACCAGCGTGTGTTCCGCCAATAGCCAAGTGGAAAGCATCAGGAAGCTCAGCCACAGCAGTGCTGAAACGTAAGCGATCACTCCGGTGACGAACACCGCCCGGTGGGCGACATGGAAGCCCGGCGCCCAGAACAGGCGGAAATTCATCAGGTTGCCGTGACACCAGCGACGGTCGCGGTTGAGCTCGTCCAGCAGGTTGGGCGGCATTTCCTCATAGCTGCCCGGCAAATCGTAGGCGATCCACACCGCCCAGCCGGCGCGGCGCATCAAGGCCGCTTCGACAAAGTCGTGCGACAGGATCTCGCCGGATAGCGAGCCGCGTCCGGGCAAGCGGCCGAGGGCGCAGTGCTTGATGAACGGCGCGACCCGGATGATCGCGTTGTGACCCCAGTAATGCGATTCGCCCAATTGCCAGTAGTGCAGGCCGGCGAGGTAAAGCGGGCCGTACACGCGGCTCGCGAACTGCTGCAAGCGCGCATAGAGGGTATCACGTCCGGCGGCATGCGGCCCGGTCTGGATGATGCCGGCGTTGGGGTTGGCTTCCATCAATTGCACCAGCCGCGACAGGCAGTCGCCAGTCATCACGCTGTCGGCGTCCATCACCACCATGTAGCGGTAGTTGTTGCCCCAGCGGCGGCAGAAGTCCGCGACATTGCCGCTCTTGCGCTTGATGCGATGCTGCCGCCAGCGGTAGAAGATGCGCTCGAAGCCGTTGACGCTGCGGCACAGCTCCAGCCAGGCTTCCGACTCCGCGACACGGATGTTCGGGTCGTTGCTGTCGCTCAGCACGAAGAAATCGAAGTGCTGCAGATTGCCCGATTTGGCCAGCGATTCGTATGTGGCGCGCAATCCTGCGAACACGCGGGCGACGTTCTCGTTGCAGATGGGCATGATGATCGCAGTGCGGGCGTCGGCCGGAATGGGTGCATCGCCGGCAGCGCTGCGCGAAATCGCATGCCGGTCGCCGCCGAACTGCAACACGAGGTAGCCCATCAGCGCCGTCCAGAACCCGGCGGAAACCCAGGCGCAGAGCACGGCAAACAGCGACAGGATTGCGATTTCCAGCGGTTTCTCGCCGTGGTAGGGCAAGACTGCCGTCATCGAATAGGTCGCCATCGCGGATTGGGCCAATACCAGCAGCAGCAACACCGTGCGGCGGATGCTGCCGGCGCGATGCCAGTGTCCGCGCGGGTCGGGCGAATCCGACGCTATAGGGTCGGGACTGCGCGCATGGCTCAATCGCAGCGCGCGACCCAGCTTACCCAGCAAGGCAAGCACCGGGTTCGGCGGCCAGGACGACGGCGCCATCGGCGCGCGATTGATCCGCGGGGCGCACGTCAAACCGGCATCCGCTTCCGCCAACGGCTGGCCGTACGCGAGTTGCAGGCGTCGTCGGGCCGAAGCGCGGGCGGGGTTGTCGAAATCGAAGCCTTCCCCGGCCAGCGCCTCATGCAGGCAGAGCAATGCGGCAGACGGGTCGGTGGCGTCCTCGGACGCGGCGACCTTACGCAGCAATGACTGGCGCACCTCGGGCGCGACCGAAAGCTGGTCGAGATAGCGTTCGCAGACCACTAACGCGGGTCCGCTCATTCGGGGGGAAGTATGTAGCTCCATGTCTCTGAGATCGCCGTGTTGTTGCTGCGCAGATAGCTGCGCAGCTCGATGGGTTTATCGTTGTCGATGCGGCGTACGCGGATGGACTGCCTCCACGTGCCGGAGACAACGTTCGGATAAAGCGTGTTTTCCAGCAATTGCCCGTTGTCGTCGATGGATACAACCGCTTCCATCTTGGCATCCGTGCTCATCTTGCGCAGTGCGGGGCCATCGAAATCCAGGATCAGCCCGATGCTGCCGTCCGGATGTTTGACGAAACTGTTGCCGCGACGGGTCTGCACCACCCAGGCGGATGGCGGACGGGCTTCGGCTTCTTTTTGCCATGAAATACGGTATTCCAGCTGATAGGGCACGCGCGGTTTGGGTGGCGCATCCGGCAGCCAGTAGGCGACGATGTTGTCATTGGTTTCGTCCGGCGTGGGAATCTGCACCAGCTCGACGCGCCCCGGCCCCCAGTTGCCCTTGGGTTCTATCCAGGTGCTGGGGCGTTTGTCGTAGCGCGTTTCCAGATCTTCGTAATGGCCAAAATCCCGGTCGCGCTGCATCAGCCCGAAACCGCGCGGATTGGTGGTCGTGAATGAAGTGGTGAGCAGGCGCTTGGGGTTGATCAAAGGCCGCCACAGCCATTCGTCGTTGCCGGTATGCACCAGCAAACCGTCGGAGTCGTGCACTTCCGGCCGGAAATCTTCATTGGGCGGCCGGTGGTTCTCGCCAAAGAAATACATGCTGGTTAGCGGGGCAATGCCCAGCTTGCCGACGTTGTCGCGCATGTACAGGCGCGTCACTACGTCCATCGTGGTGTTTGTGCCGGGATTGACGACAAAACGGTACGCGCCGGTGGCGCGCGGCGAATCCAGCAGGCCGTAAATCACCAGTTGCTTGGAAAACGTGCTCGGCCGCTCCAGCCAGAATTCGACGAAACGCGGAAACTCCTCGCCGGAGCTCATCGCCGTATCGATGGCCAGCCCTCGCGCCGAAAGTCCGTAAATCTGGCCTTTGCCCAGCGCACGGAAATAACTCGCGCCGAGAAAGACCAGGACTTCATCCTTGTATTGCGGCGTGTTGATCGGGAAATGCACGCGAAAGCCGGAGAACCCGACATCTTTCCATTCCTTGGGACTGAACTTGTTGGCGCCGTAGTCGAAGTTGGCCGGGTCCAGTTTGATTTCCTGCACCCCTTGGCTGTTGATTTCGTTGATCTTGACCGGCAGGTTGTAATGCCAGCCTTGATGGAAGAAGGTTAGTTCGAAGGGCAGGCTGGCGCTGCGCCAATGCGATTTATCCGGTTTGAAACGGATATCCCGGAATTTATCGTAGTCGAGCGTTTCCAGTTCCTTGGGCAGATTGACATCCGGCTTCTTGAACGGCGACGCCGCCAATTGTTCGGCGCGTTTGGCGACATCGTTGAAATCGAAGGAAAGCGCAGCTTGGCTCCATAGCAACAGCAAGCCCGCCAGCATCGTGCGCCCAGCCCTAGGATTGCGAAAAAATAGCAATAACGAAGTTAATGTATTGTTTTCATTGCTTATTAATGTGTGATTCTTTTGCACAACCAAAATCTCCGAATGCGACTTGTCTTACTAGGCAAGAAGGGTGCCAACTAAAAATTAGGCGCTCTGCGCGCAGATATTTTTAAGTAATTGATTATTAATAATTAATAAAACTTGGTGAGCATTGTTTTCTACCGATTCCGTAAACTGAAGCAGGGTTAAAAAAGGCAATTCTCAATGTTTGTCTCTTTATCGAGACATGAAAAATCAATTAAAAACAAAATGTTGAATTCTTTTTTTCTGATTTGTCGGGCATCGACGACGGCTGACACACTTTTTTTGTGGTTTGGATATTTATCCTGGCGCTGCCGGTTGTTGCGGATGTCGCCCTGGAAATGTCGGGGTTGTACTGAAACGTCTCGTGAGGCGGCGGTCAAAACTTCTGACAGCCGACGTTTGTAGTTCATGTTCATTTCTCCGTTCAGATGAGCCGCATGGTTGGATAATAAGAACGGAAGCGCGGCCACGGCATCGTCTGCCGAAGTAAAGGCGTATAGGCGTTGTCTGACAAGCAGAGCTTTTGATATGGCCCGGTAAAGTAAATTCCGTTCGGCCTGAGCTTGTCGAAGACCGTTGAATCCATTCATGTTTCGGCAGGCTCAACACGAACGGATTGAAAACATTTCCGGGCCATATCAAATAGAATTTTAAGAATGACCCAAGCGAAAGGATGTTCCCCATGTCTGTAGCGATGCGTTTTCATGAAACGGGCGGCCCCGATGTACTGCGGCTGGATGAGGTGGATATCGGCGCCCCCGGGCCGGGCGAAGCGCAAGTCAGGCACCGTGCCATCGGACTCAACTTCATCGATATCTACCAGCGAAGCGGGCTCTATCAGATGCCCTTGCCGGCATGCGCGGGTAACGAGGGAGTGGGCGTGGTCGAGGCAGTAGGCGCCGGCGTGACTTGGCTCAAGCCGGGCGACCGCGTCGCGTATGCGGGCGGTCCGGTCGGGTCCTACTGCGAAGTGCGCAACATCCCCGCCAACCGGCTATGTGTGCTGCCCGACGCAATTTCATTCGAACAGGGCGCCGCGATGATGCTGAAGGGCATGACGGTGCAATATCTGATTCGCCGCACCTATGCGGTCCAGCCGGGCGACGTTGTGCTGTTCCATGCCGCCTCCGGCGGGGTCGGGCTGATCGCCTGCCAATGGCTGAAAGCACTGGGCGCAACGGTGATAGGCACTGCCGGGTCGGACGAGAAGTGTGCGCTGGCCCATGCGCACGGCGCGGATCATTGCATCAACTACCGCACCGAAAACTTCGTCGAACGTGTGCGCGAAATCACCAACGACCTCGGCGTGCGCGTGGTCTACGACTCGGTGGGCAAGGACACTTTCATGGGGTCGCTGGATTGCTTGCAACCTCTGGGGATGATGGTCAGCTTCGGCAACGCCTCGGGCCCGGTGCCGCCGTTCGAGCTCGGCCTGCTGACGCAAAAAGGGTCGCTGTTTCTCACCCGGCCGTCGCTGTTCAGCTATACCGCCAGCCGCAAAGACCTCGAAGCCACGTCGCAGGAATTATTCGAGATTGTGCAGAGCGGCAAGGTGCGCATCGACATCGGCCACCGCTATGCCCTGGCTGACGCCGCCCACGCCCATCGCGACATGGAAGCGCGCAAGACCACCGGCGCGGGCATACTCATCCCCTGAGCATGCGCGACCTGGACGATCTTTTCGCCGCGCTGGAAAAATCCAGCTTTCGTCGCGGCTTTCAATTGCGCGGCAGAGATCTCGATTACCTGCGCAGCAAGGGCTTGCCGGTTGTGCTATCGCATGCGGAAGACTTCATCGCCAAGCGCCTGTCCCCGGCCATTATCTCCAACGACGGCAAGCAAACCCCGTTTCGCGGCCATCCGGTCTTCGTGGCGCAGCATGCGACGGCCTGCTGTTGCCGCGGTTGTCTGGAAAAGTGGCATCGCATCCCGCAGGGCAGGGCGCTGACGCCGGAAGAGGAAAAACACGTGCTGGCGACCCTGGAGCGCTGGCTGCAAGCGCGATCCGGTCCGTCGCCCCAGGCAGGACAGTCCAGCTTCAATTGGCCCTGAGCGGCGATACTCCTTCAACCAATAATTGCTTACGGCCCGTGCGTTCATTCAAGGAACAATCTCAGAGGCAGGGCAGGCATTCATGCACGAATGGGTCTTCTTTCTGTCTATGTATTCATCCATGCCCCGTGCGAGATCAGGCGCTCTCTGTCACATTCAGATTTGGCAGGTAATGGCGGCCTCGGATTGGCATGTCGCATTGATGACCGCCTGCAACATTCATCCAACCAAGGAGACATACCATGGCAACGTTTATCACCCTTTTGAATTTCACCGATCAGGGGATCAGGAATGTTAAGGATTCGCCGGATCGCTACGAAGCATTCAAGGCGTTGGCCGAAAAACTAGGCGTCACCGTAAAGAGCATTTATTACACGGTCGGGCAATATGACCTCGTGCTGGTTGTCGAGGGCAGCGATGAAGCGGCGACCGCGATGTTGCTGAAAGCGGGTTCGCTCGGCAATGTACGGTCGCAGACCTTGCGCGCCTTTTCCATGGAGGACATGAGAAAAATAATCGGTCTGATGCCAGACTGATTTCCAACTGAAGCTTCCAGTATTATTCGAAGTGTATGCTTAGCCATGCATACCAAGCCTTCTTAATTGCCCCTATCATTTAAAAATTGACCTCATGTTTACTGGCGTAAGCGCATTTCCATTGACACCTATGAATGAATCGTCCATAGACGAATCAGCATTCTCAAAACTGCTTAGCAATCTTGTCATTAATAAAGTGGATTCTATTGGTGTCCTAGGCTCTACAGGTAGCTATGCTTATCTAAGCGTTCCAGAGCGAAAGCGTATTGCAGAAATCGCCATTGAGCATGCTCAGGAAATTCCAATTATTGTAGGTATTGGCGCATTGCGTACCCGCGACGTGTTGACCCTAGCTGAGCATGCTCAATCAGCCGGGGCGGATGCGGTGCTTTTGGCTCCTGTGTCATATCAAAAGCTCACAGACAATGAAGTGTTTGGGTTGTATGAAACCGTTACGCGCTCGCTTTCCATTCCACTGTGCGTTTACGATAATCCATCGACGACGCATTTCGAGTTTAATCACGAGCTCCATGCCAGGATTGCTCAGCTTCCTCATGTAGGATCAATCAAATTACCCCCGCTTCCTACAGACCCTCAAATTGCCAAGGTGAAAGTAGAGCAATTGCGCAGCCTCATCCCTTCGCATGTGACGATCGGTATTAGTGGAGATGTCTATGCACTAAATGGTTTACAAGCAGGTTGCGATGCTTGGTATTCGGTTATTGCAGGGCTCTTTCCCTTAGCAGCTCAGGAGATATTGGGTGCATTCAAGACTCAGGGCGTGGATGAGGCAACGAGACTTAATAAAAGGCTTGAGCCCTTATGGGCAATGTTCAAGCAGTATGGAAGTCTACGTGTACTAGCAACTGCTGCTGCATTGCTAGGCTTTGTTGCGGAACCTTGTTTACCTCTTCCTATCAAGGCGCTCGATAGCGAGAGTAGGACCAAATTAGGGCGCATATTGAAAGAGATAGAATTACTTTGAGCATGCAGATTGCCAATCCGGCAGATGAAGTCATGTGCCCTTGCAGCGGCACCACGCGGGGCAATATTCAGCGCCTGTGCGAGCAGGGTCTGGATATGGAGGCTATTTCCAGGAAGACTGGCGCTATCTCGGGATGTGGCGGCTGCGAATGGGATATTGCGCAATTTCTGAATGATCTCAGCGCACAACGGAACAATTGCTCGTAGCCCTGCCAAGAAATTACAAGTCGATGAAATTGATAAAAATTCAATATTGATATCCTGCAGATTTCCCGGCCGGCTTCCGGTTCCAGTTGCGCCGGAAATCCAGAAAATCGAGCAGGAAAGTCAGCAACACCAGCAATCCCGCCAGACTGAGATACATCCAGCGCAGCGAATACTCCGTGACGAAGCTCGCCGCCGGCTTCTGAGACTGCACATAATCGTAGAACTCTTCCGTGTTCCGGCCTTCGATATAGCTTCCCTTGATTTCTTGCGCCAGCGACTTGAGATATTCGCTATCCAGTTGCGACAAGTAGCGGTCGTATTCCGCATAGGCCACTTCCGGGTCGGGTTCGTCCTGGCTGGTGTCGGAGTAGGCTGCGCCAACTGCGCCGTGCTCCTTGGCGTCCGCAGACCAGTAGCCCACCCACTTGTTGGCCGCGTTAAAGCGCGGGATCGCCACCGGCGATTGTCCGCCGACGCCGACGAACACTACGTTCTGGCCGATCTGCACGCCGGAGAGGTCCAGCTTGTTGATCGCGTTGACCTTGGGCGCCTCGTCGCCGTCCGTGAAAAACAGCATCTTCGCGGGCGCGTTCAGCGCATCGAACACGTTGGCGGCGGCCTTCACGCCGAAGCTCAGCCGGCTGTTGCCGGACCAGGCCATGCGCCATTCCAGGTGCTCGATGGAATCCGTAATCTCATCGTAGTTGGCGCACACTTCCAATGGCATGAACAGCAGCGCGACATTCTCGGCGGCGAACACGCCGACACTGATGTAGGTGCCGCACGGCGAAGTCTCGACCACGCGCTTCATCAGGTGCCGTGTATACGCCATGCGGCTCACGTTCTGGCCGTTGAGCTTCACGTCCTCGGCGTTCATGCTCTGCGACACGTCCGCTACCAGCAGATAGTTATGCACCTCTTGTTTCAGTTGCACTTGCGGTTTGACCAGCGCCAGCATGAGCAGCAGCGCGGCGCCGGCGAATAGCGCCGATTCGTGATGTGCCTTGAGAAAATCGAACACCGTTCTCATGGCAATCCGATTGGCAGGTTGCTGAGCTGCATCCCGGATTGCTCCTTGGGGGCGCCCTTTGTGCCGGCCGGCATCACGCCGTGCAGTAGGCTCAGGTTGAACTTGGCGGTGCGCAGGCCGGGGTCGGTGCGCAGCGCTTGTTCATAGCCCATGCGCGCCTGGGTGAATGCGTAGCGAGCTTCGTCCTTGAGCGTGCCATCGTCGTTCAGGCGGCGTTCCAGCCCAGAGAGAAACAGGTTGTTGGCGATATTGAATTGGATGCGTGCACGGTCGGCAGTTTCCGGCGCCATCTCCAGCAGTTGCCCATAAGTCTGGACAGCATGCTTGTAGTCCTGATGCTGACCCTGGTCGTAAGCGGCGGAAAATTTCTTCTGGAACGGATAGGCTTCGTCAGTGACCAGCTGGCCGGAGGCCAGTGCGGCGTTGATACCCTCGATATGCCAGGTCTGGTAAGTCTCGTAAGCCGTGCCGGCCAGTCCTATGACAAGCATCAGCCCCAGCACGATGTTTTTTCTTTTCAGGCGGTTTTCCATGAATGCACTCTCAGGTTCTTGACGATGAATAACAGCACGCAGAGGCCCAGCGCGAGTTGGATCAAGTCGCGCGCGTAATCGTGTCCTGGCATGTTGACGGCATACTGGATCACGTTTTTCTCGCGCGCGTCGATGTCGCGGAGCGCCGATTGCAGCGCGGTAGGGTTGTCCGCCTCGTAGGCGCGGTACTTGATCTTGAGCGACTTGAAGTACTGATCCAGCTCCAGCACCGGTGGCATCGACTCCGGCGCATAGGCCGAGTTTTGGCCGAAGATGCTGATGTCGTCAGGCTCGCGCAGCACGATCCAGTAGAGATTCAACTTCTTGGTGGTGAGCTGCTCGCGGATTTTCTGCTTAACGCGCGGGCTAATTTTCCCCGCCCCGTCTGACAGCAAAATGACCGCTCGCGAGCCCGAGCTCGGAATGTCGTCGAATAACGAGACGCCTTCAGTGATGCCGGCTCCGATGTTGGTCTGGTTGATACTCGCCGTGGTGGCCGCATCGACGGCTGCGAACACCGCCTTGCGGTTGCTGGTGATCTTCACGCCGTGCAGCGCAGCATTGGTGAATCCCACCACGCCTATCATGTCGTCCGGCCGTGCGTTGATGAAGTCGGTGATCAGGCGTCGCGCTGCCGTGGCTTTCACCTCGGCGGTTCGGCCGCTGGTGGAATCGCCGGCGAAGGGGTGTTCCATGCTGACGCTGCGGTCGATCACCACTACCGTCTGCGCGCCCTTGCCGATCTTTTGCACCTTGATGTCCGGCCCCTGCGGCCCAGACAGTGCCATGACGACCGCAGCCAGCAACAGTGCGATCAGTGTGCGCACGGTAGTGTCGGCGATCTCCGAAACGCGGTCGAGCGGCACCATTTCCAGCCAGGAGTAAAGCTGACCCTGACGGCTCTTGAGCCAGAATGGCGTGAAGGCGAGGGGCAGCAGCAAAAGTGCCCAGGGATGTAGCAGCGTCATGCCGCACCTCGCTCGCAGTCGCGCAGCCGCTTGCTGAATGCCGCCACTTCCTTCACGAAAGCATCCGCGTCTTGCGGTGGGTCGGAGAACAGCGCGCGGCCGGAATGTGCGAAGAACGCCTCGATATCGGCATGGGCGCGCGCAAACTGCGGATGTTTTTCCGCGAATGCGTCAATGTCCGCTGCGAACAGATTGCGGCCATGCACGCGGTTGAATGCTTCATGCAGCGTGGTCAGTGCCGTCTTCCAGGCCTGCCCATCATTACTCGGCAAGCGCTTGATGCGACGATGCGCCTGGGCGAACGGGCCGTTCATGAACGGCAGCCAGCGGCTGTCCGCGTTGTAGTAGGCCAGCGCCAGCGTACTGATGGCCAGCAGGGCGAGAAAGCCGAATAGCCTCGCCCGGTGGGTTTCCGTATCGATGATGGACGGACGGAATTGCGGCTGCAGATTACCTTTGGCCGTAGTGATGTCCGCCACCGCCAGCGGCGAATACCAGAAACGCCAGGCCGGGATCTTCAACGATAGGCCTTGCGGCCCGCCGGTCAGCGCAAAAGTTTCTTCCGGCAGCAGCATCACGGCCGGCGCATGGGCATGCCCGAAGATTTGATAGCGCAACGTGACGATATAGCGGTTGGCCTGGTCGGTGTCCCGCTTCTCGATCTGCAAGTCGGCCAGCTCGATGCCATCGCGATTGGAGCCTTTCATCGGCAGGGCGCTGCGCGAAAGCTGGTAGGGCACAGGCGCTTCGAGTACGACGGAGCGCTCCATGATGTCGCCGATGCGGATACCCGTGCTCTGGATCGGGTTGACCAGTTTCACGATACGCGCCGCCGATGGTTCCGCTACGGCAGCATCGGCGAGCAGCACCAGGCCGGCGAGGACGATGAATTTACTAACGAAATTGTTCATAAGCTCATGTATTGCTCAAAGTATTGGGACATGGCGTCGGCATCGAAAGCGTCTTCGATGAAGTGCGCCGGGCAGTCGTATCGGGTGAACAGGTCTTCCAGCGCTTCGCGCCGTGCCGCGAAGGCGGCTTCAAACTGCGCACGTATCGCTTCGCGAAAGAAAATGGTGCGACTCCTTCCGGTTTCCGGGTCGATCAAGTTGCCGAACCCGAAGCGGGGCAGCGCCTTGTATTCGCGCGCATCCCACAACACCACCGGGATCACCTGGTGCAACGACATCATGTTGAGGGCTTCTGCGATGAGCTCCAGTGGCATATGGAAATCGGAAATCCAGAACACCAGCCCGCGATGCTGGCTGAGATATTGCGGCACCTCGAGGATGCCTTCCGGTCCGACGCGCAGATGGCGGAAATCGCCCAGTAACTCGATGGTCTCGAAAGACTGGTGGACATAGTGGCTCAAAGGTAGCGTCAACTCTTCCACCACATGTCTGTGATAACCGATCAAGCCAAAGAGATCGCCCGCCTCGTGCGCCGAGTATGCCACTGACGCCGCGATAGCCTTGGCAATGTCCAACTTGCGCCGCTGGCCGCCAAATTGCATCGAGCCGGAGAGATCACACACCGCGAATACGGGAGTCGTGTTGTCCTGGTTATACAGCTTTACCTGCACCTGCTCGAAAGGGTCGCGTAGCGACTGGCGCAAGTCCATGCGTCGCGCGTCCGGGTAATCGACCAGCGGTACATTGCCGCGATATTCGAACCCCAGCCCGCGCTGAGTTCCCTTGTGTCCGCCGAAATGGACGCTGTTGGAGCGCCACGGAATGGTGTAGGTGAACGGCTTGGCATAGGCCGGAATCATGTTCAGCCTTGAGCCGGTACGGCGACGGTGTCGATGATGCGGCCGGTCAGCTCGCGCGACAGCGCGGTGCGGCGCATCTCATACATCGAATGAAACACCAGGCGGTGCGCGACGATTTCGTGGAACACCGCATGGAGGTCTTCCGGATACAAGCTGTCGCGCTCTTTCAGCCAGGCATGCACGCGCGCCGCCATCAGCAGCATGCCCATGCCGCGAGGGCTGGCGCCGGTGTGGATCAAGCGGTGCACGTCCACGCTGTCCATCTTGACGCCGAATTTCTCGGGATGCTGCGTGGCTTCCCACAAATCCAGCGCGTATTCCTTGATCGCATCGCTGGCGCGGACGTGACTCTGGAGTGTGCGCGAGAAGTCGTTGAGTTGGTCGAAATGCAGGATTTCCGGCTCCACCTGCTGCGTCAGCTCCTCGGCATGCTGGTAGCGCGTGTCAAACATCAGCGATTTGCGCAGTTCGCGGTCGGACGGAATCTCGATAGGGATTTCCATCATGAAGCGGTCGCGCGCGGCGGAAGGAATTTCGAAGGTCTCGTTCTTTTCCACCTGGTTGCGGTCGGCAAAGACCAGCATATGCGGCAGGCGGTATTCGCGTTTGAAAGCATGCAGGTGGCGCTCGGCCATCACGCGCAACATGAGCGCATGCACCTGCGGGCGAGCGCGATTGATTTCATTAAAGAAGAACACCGATAGGTTTTCGCCGGCGCGCAGCAACGGGCCTTCGTCGATCTGCGGACGGCCGTCCGCGCCGAGGAAGGTGTGATAGATGAGGTCGTTGGGCATCAGGTCGACCGTGCCTTCGATGCGCTCATAAGCGCCGCCGATGCCGCGCGTAATGGATTGCAGCAATGTCGTCTTGCCCACGCCGACGCCGCCCTCCAGTAGCACGTGGCCGCGGGCGAAAATGGCGATATTCATCAGGTGGATGGCTTTATCTTGCCCGACGATGACCTTTCTTACTTCGTTTTCCAGCTTCAGGGCGTGGCTGCGCCAGTCAGCGAGCTGGTGATCCAAAACTTGAGACATGGGATTCCTTTGTTGGTAGGTGCGTAAGATACAACCAGGTATAGTCACTCAGCGGTAAAGCTGGTGCGCGGACGGCCGTTCAAGATGTTGTTGGCGCCCCAATTTGTAACGTTACTAAAGGCTTCGGAGCCGACGAAAGCGTGAAACGCAGTTTCGTCTGTCCATTCGGACATGAATGCGGGTTAGGTGCATGGCGCAACTGGGGGTATACAAATAATTTCGTGCCCATCATTCGATCTCGCTCACAAGCATGACCGAACTATACCGATCTGTATATGTTTTACAAGGCCAACTAAAAGATTTTTACAGGATTACGAAGGGTAGGGTGCTCCGGTATACCGGCTATTTCGTATACGGAGACTTGAAAGGATTGTGCTCGTTGAGTTCGTCGATGTAATCGCGGATGTGCAGTGTTTCGCGCGCCAGGAATTCCTCGATTGCCCCCGAAAACCCCGGATGCGCCAGCCAGTGCGCGGAGTAGGTTGGTGTCGGTAGCAGTCCGCGCGCCAGCTTGTGCTCGCCCTGCGCACCGCCTTCGAAAACGCTGATGCCGCGCGCGATGCAGAAATCGATAGCCTGGTAATAACAGGTCTCGAAATGCAGGCCGGGCAAATACTGTTGCGCACCCCAATAGCGGCCATAGAGCGTTTCGTTATCGAAGATATTGAGCGAGGAGGCGATGTCTTCACCATCTTGTTCCGCCACGATCAACAGGATGTTGTCGGGCATGACGCGCCCGAGTTTTATGAAGAATTCCAGCGTCAGATAAGGCATGGAGCGGTGCTGACGGTAGGTATTGACGTAGCAGTCGGTAAAAAACTCCCAGTCTTGCTCGCGAATTTTCGCGCCGGTCAGATGCCGGAAAGTGATGCGCCTGTCGAACACCTTGCGCCGCTCCTGCCGAACTTTCTTGCGCTTGTCATGGTTCATCGCGGCCAGGTAATCATTGAAAGTGCGGTAACCCGGATTGGTCCAGTGAAACTGCACGCCCTCGCGGATCATCAGTCCGGCGTCCTCGAAAATGCCGCGCTCGGCTTCGGTGGGAAACAGGCAATGGAAGGAAGACAGCCCGGCATTCTTGGCGTAATTCACCGCCGCGATCACCAGCAGCTTCCTGCAGTCGTCATTCTCCGCCAGCAGGCGCGGCCCCGTCACTGGAGTGAACGGCACCGCCGAAAGCAGTTTGGGATAATAATCGAGACCATTGCGCTCATACGCATCCGCCCACGCCCAGTCGAACACATACTCGCCATAGGAATGATGCTTCACATACATCGGCAGCGCCCCGACCAGATAAGTCCCCAGCCACAAGGTCATATGCTGCGGCATCCATCCGGTTTCAAGGGTGGCGCAGCCGGTATCCTCCAGCGCGCGGAGAAAGGCATGTTGCAGAAAAGGCTGGGTTCCTGCGAGGCTATTCCAGTCTTGCGGGGCAATCTCGGCAATACTGTCGAATACCCGGAAGGTCGGGCTCAGTTCCCTGCTGGTGGAGGTGTTGTCCGCCATCGCATTTACGGCAGCTTAGGCCGTGGTGTCGATGGTGTTTCCGAGATTGGGCGGGTTATTGGCGGGAGACGTTTGCATCAACGCATTGATCAACGTCATTGTGCTGCTGGTTTGTACTTCCAGCACTTTCTTCAGCACGGCTATGCCAATGGCGTCCCTGGTCTGTTGGGTAGACATGGCGGTCGCCAGGCTGGCGATATTGTTCACGTCCATGATGACCTCCCGCTAGCGAGTGAATGGTGGTAGTGCGATGCCTTCAGCAACCGGCACCCGGATATTCTACCGAATTCGACCATGGCAGATAGAAGCAAATTCCCTGCAATGGAAACGAAAAGTCTGGCTAATGCATTTATCGAGTTCCCGCACCTATCAGTTCTGATGGGTGTAAAACCGATCACTGCCCCCTAGAATCGCCCACAAACAATATCAATCAACCAAGAAAAATAAATACCGAATCATCCGAGGGAGGCCCTTCGGATGAGTTTTTTCTTGGGCCTGCTTGATTTGTCTTCGAGATGTAAGTGACCAATTTCCGTGTTCATGAAAAACTATTAGTTCTGATAGGTTTCACTCGGCAAGCGTATCCATAGAATCGCGTTTACAGAAGTAAATAATTGTTAAGGTTTCAAGTTGTTGAAATGCAATGCGCCTTCCTACGGGGCGTAAAAAACTAAAACAGCGTTTCACTATTGTGACGATTAAAAATAGCCTAGGGATTTCCCGCTTTGCAACGGCGAAAAAGGCTTCGATAACAAATACTAATAATTCGGGGTGGGATAAGGGTGCCGTTCTCGGGATTGTGGTTTGGGGCTAGGGGAGGTCGTGCTCGCCAGGTATGGCTAGGCGCGTCAATTTTCTTTTGCGAACTGGACGACAAACGTCCCGCTACGCTTTATAGCGCAACGGACTTTTGTAACAAGCCCTTCTTGAATTTTTGGCTTCGTGATGCTTCATAAAATCGAAGCCAATGCATTCATCTGGGTGTTAGGCAGCCTTTGTCGCCAACACAGGATTCCGTTCGATCCGACTCTGCTAATACAGCAAACTCCACCTGCGCTGCCTCCCGAATATTCCTTGGAGGAACTGCTGGCGGCAGCCGATAAACTCGGCCTTCAATTCAATGAGGGTAGTGTCGCTGCCCTCGTTAGCGCCCCTGATGAGGTCTTTCCCTGTTTAGTTTTTTTGCGGTTAAGTCAGGATTCAGCCGCTGACTTTCCCGGTAACCAAGTTTCTCCTTCGGTAACGGGGCAAGATCGGGATGCCGACTCATCTCAAGAGTTGGTGCAGCCAGCACTGATCATTCGTTCGCAACCCGGCGTATATGCTTATTTCACGCCGCAAAGCGATAAAGCGCAGTCGATTGATCTTCAGGAGTCCGCTTCGGCCCTCCTGCCGCTCGCCTATGGTTTTTTTGCAAAGCCGGAAGCGCTCAAGGATGAAGATGTAAAGTCGAATGCACCCAAAAAGGAATTTGGGTTCTCCTGGTTTATCCCCGAATTGCGCAAGCATCGAAAGATTTGGTACGAGATTCTGCTCGCTTCGCTGACTATCCAGATCGTCGGTCTTGCGACGCCACTTTTTACACAGGTCATCATCGATAAGGTTATCGTTCACCAGACCAATAGCACCTTGATAGTGATCGGCGTTGCCCTCGTCATGTTCATGTTGTTCACCAGCACCATGACCTGGCTGCGCCAGTATCTCGTGCTGCATACCGGCAACCGCATGGATGCCGTGCTCGGGACACAAGTGTTCCGCCACTTGCTGCGCCTGCCATTGCCATATTTCGAGCACCGTTCCACCGGCACGCTGGTCGCCCGGCTGCATGGCGTGGAAACCATACGGGAATTCATTTCCGGCGCGGCCATCACGCTGCTGCTCGATTTTCCGTTCATGCTGATTTTTCTGGCTGTGATGTTCGCCTACTCCTGGCAATTGTCTTTGATCGCCGTGGGAATCCTGTTGCTGATAGCAGGCCTCAGCGCGATCGTGACGCCGGTTATCCGGGAGCGTATCAATCAGCAGTTCATGCTCGGAGCACGTAACCAGGCATTCCTGACCGAGCACATATCCGGTATGTCCACGGTCAAATCGTTACAAATGGAGCCGGACATCGAGCGCAAGTACGGCGACCTTTTCGTGCAATATCTCGCGGCAGGCTTCAGCACCAAGCAGGTAGGCAACACCTACAATGTGATCGCCAATGGGCTGGAACAGGTAATGACGCTCTCCATCCTTATGGTGGGTGCCTTGCTGGTCATGCAGAACGACGGCTTTACGGTCGGCATGCTGGTCGCCTTCCAGATGTTCGCCGGGCGCATGAGCCAGCCCATGCTGCGGTTGGTCGGGCTCTGGCAGGAATTCCAGCAGGCCAATATTGCCGTCAAGCGACTGGGCGATATCCTCGACATGCAGCAGGAACCGCACACGCTCACGCCCAGCCGCGAGAATATCACCCAGGCCAGAATCGACATCGCGGGTATCGGCTTTCGTTACTCCGAAAATCATCCTTGGCTCTACCGCAACCTCAACATGACGCTCAAGCCCGGTCACCTCACCGTGCTCATGGGGCCATCCGGTTGCGGCAAGAGTACCCTGGCCAAATTACTGCTGGGCTTTTATCTTCCGCAAGAAGGCCAAATCAAGCTGGACGGTAAGGATATCCGCTACCTGGCGGCCAACGAACTACGTTTGATCTACGGCGTCGTGCCGCAGGAGACCGAATTGTTTTCCGGCACGATCTACGACAACCTTCTGATGGCCAATCCGCGCGCCGGGTTCGAGGACGTCATTATTGCCTGCAAGGCTGCTGAAATCCACGACGTTATCGAGCAGCTACCCAAAGGCTACCAAACCGAAATCGGCGAGCGTGGTACCGGACTATCCGGAGGGCAGAAGCAACGGCTAGCAATTTCCCGTGCGCTGCTCAAGCGTCCCAAAATCCTCATCTTCGATGAGTCTGTTTCCAATCTCGATCAGCAAACCGCCGAACATTTCGCCCACACCATCAATAAGCTTAAAGGCAAGGTCACCATGTTGTTCATTACCCACCAGATACCAAAAGGGTTGCAGGTGGATGAGGTATTCAGTTTCGGTGCGCACCATCAGGCAACGAAGATGGAGGTGGTAGAGGATGAGCGTCGTCGTAGCAACGAAGAAGCTATGGAAGCAAAAGGGGAAGGCAATGCCGGCTGAATGCTTATTGATCTGTGCGGGAAATTCCCGACAATGCCGGGAACCGCGATGCAACATCGCCGGGTGCAACGATAGGCAAAGGAAACACGCCGGCCAAGACCTGCAAATCGGCATCTCCCGATATAAGCGCATCGGCTTTTGCCGCCAAGGCCAGTTCCAGGAAAGGCCTATCGGCAGGATCGCGGCAATCGGGCACATCTGGACGCGCTGGCGGCAGGGTGACAACTTCGCAATAAGGCAAGTAATCGCCCAGCAATTCCTCGCGCTCGGCCGGGGTCAGCTTGAATTTGGAATAAGCCAACACGCGCATCAACTCCCCCGTCGTGTCGCGCGAAACCAGCGGGATCAAGCGGTGCCCTTGCCAAGCGAAGCGCAGCCAAGCAAGCCGGCCCTGGGTAAACAGCAATGCAGAAAGAACCGTATTGGTATCCAGTACCAAGCGCGGCACAGCCATCAACGGCGTGCCCACTCCACCGCGTCGGCGACATCCTGCTCAGTGATGCCGAGACTTGCCAGCTTGGCGCGTACGGCATCGGCGCGCTGGATGCGTACCGGCGTCAGCACGATCTGGCCATTGACCGTTTCCACTTCGAAATACGAGGTATTGGGAAAGTTGGAAACCACGTCCTTGGGCAGCGTGAGCTGGTTTTTGGATGTGAGTTTGGCAAGCATTGGAAATCCATTAATCAAGGAAGTAAGGATATATTACTTTACGGGTGAAAGTCAGGCAAGGGTGCGACTGCATCGAATGAGCATAACTTGCCTAGATTGAGGCGGCTAACAAATGTGATAGGGGGTGCAGCATGAATTGGCGATGGATGAGTCTGGCGGTGGTGATTATGGGCGGGTTATCCGGTTGCGAAAAATATCGGCTCGATCAACAGGTGGAAGCGTTATGCAAAAAGGACGGTGGGGTCAGGGTTTATGAAACGATCACGTTGCCACCAGAGATGTTTGATCGTTGGGGTGACCCATTTCCGGGATGGCGAAAAAGAAAACTTGAAGACCGGCTGGGGCCGGATTATCGCTACATTGCAGAGATTATTTATCTCAAGCGGGGTGATCCAATCAAGGTATTTAGCGAAGGGGAACTTCGCCAGTATAGCGAAAAGATAATCCGTGTATCCGATGGCAAATTACTGGGCCAAGCGATTGTGTATGGACGTACTGGTGGAGAAATCATTCTTCTTGGGCATCCTTCATCCAATAGATGTCCTGTTCTCAAAAGTACTGATGAAACATTAATTCGTTCCGTTTTCTCCCAAAGTGGGAGTAGTCATTCGAATTTCGATTAAGAAGGGAATGAATTGGTGAATGACATCAAAGGCTGGTGCAGCAACGACATATTTTATCGGGAGACTGCGTAAATGATCGGAGTCATGGTTATCGGTTTCTTTGCCCTATATTTACTTATTAGCGTTTTTGTTGTGGGAGGGGTTGTCGGATGGGCAAAAAGGAATAATCGCAGGAAATGGTTTTGGGGGGGCATCACAGCATTCTTGCTGTACAACCTTATATTCTGGGATTTCGTCCCAACGTTACTTGCACATAAGTACTACTGTGAAACCGAAGCCGGGTTCTGGGTGTACAAGACGCCCGAGCAATGGAAGAGCAGCCTAGGAGGAAAAGCGGAGAATTTAATTCCCTTTGGAAAAACAATAGAACAAATGCCTTTGGTAGTTATAAACCCAGGTACAGATAGCGCTATTGGTGTAAGAAAAGTTAACGAGCGAGTATATAAAGCTTTCGATATCAGAGAGATAGACAATATTTTTCCAATTCAAAAACAGACGACATATTTTGCTGACTTTGATGGGAAGGAGAAACTGGCTGAGTTGATAGACTTTTCAAGCGGCTATGGTAATCCGATGACAACTGGCGGCATATTGGGATTTAAGAGCTGGTTATCGCGAGATGGTTGTGATAGTGCGGTTATGTATCAAGAAAAATCAAAATATGAACAATACCTAAATAACTTAATTGCTTTGGGGGCGGAACATGACTGATACAAATAAGCTGTTTGAATTGGCTCAATTGGCGGAAGCAAGTTATGCTGATTTTCAAAAATTTTCAAATGATCCATTTGAAGCTCTAAAAGCAAGTGATTTTTCTGTTACCCAAGCCGCCGAGTTCGCCCAACACTGGCGAGTCGTTTCCCACCAACCTGATACGGCCAGCGGCTTCTCCGCCACTTTGTTCCAGCGTATAGATTCCGATCCTGTGAGTGGCTATCAAGCCGGAGAGTATGTATATGCCATTCGTGGTACGGCAGGGTTTTTAACCGATATTGCAAGTGCAGATATTGGCGACATTATTTTCGATGGTCTGGCTATGGAACAGATTGTCGATATGTATAACGACTGGCAAAGACTCAATACACCTGCCGGACAAAGTTACCAAGTAGCCAAGTTGGTGGATCTTGTAAGTGGCGGGTCACCCGGCCGTGTGCTGATTGACAACCCTCTCGGCCTTTATAAGACCATTGAATTCTCAGAGTCAACGATAGCATTCGAGGCGGATGATCCGCGTCGCTATGGTGTCGGTGCAATCTTGCAAAGTGGCGGTCTGACCGTCACGGGACATTCTCTAGGCGGGCATCTGGCTACTGCTTTCACGCGCCTATTTCCAGGCATGGCTGATGCGGTGACGGTGAATGGAGCGGGATACGCTACGGGCGCGATACCGGGTGTAGGAGGCGCCGCCCAAATCAATATCAGCAATCTATTTGGCATGCTCGGTGGCACGAGTTCATTCGGCACCATCGAGAACATTTATGGTAACAAGATGCCTGAGATCGTCACGCAAAATGGGCCGGGCCTTTATCAGCCAGGTGGACATGATGGGATATTTATCGAGCAGACTTTGCCATGGGACAATACTTTCGGTCACGGCTCCAGCCAGATGACTGACAGTCTTGCCATTTACAACCTGTTTTTCCAATTGGATTCCAGTCTCGCTGAAAAATCCCCGCAAGACGCCCTCTCCCAACTCAAACCCTATTTCGAGCAATCCAGCAACAGCGCGAACCGCAGTCTGGAAAGTCTGGTAAAGGGTTTAAGCGAGGTCATTCTGGGCGCCCAGCCCACGATTGCTACCGATGATAGAGAAAGCTTGTACGCGGCGATTAACGGCTTAAGCGATAGCATCGATGCATTGTCTCTCACCGGCAAATTCACTCTGTCCACCTCCCCCGCCACGGCAGAAGGCGCTCGCAGCGATTTTAGTGCTTTTCTCAGTTTGAATTACCTTACCCCATTCGCCCTTAAGCCCAACGACGCGGCTGCAGCGAATACCTTGCAACAACTGCACGCCACTCTCGCCGAACAATGGAACGCCGACAACGCGCTTACCTCAGAAGAGCGCGCCAGAGGCGAAGCCAACTACTCTGACCTCTGGCTGAAAGACCGAGTTGCCATGCTCAGTTGGATCATCAAACGCAATATGGCGGATACCGTGAATGGCGATGCGAGCGAACCCAGCGCCGTCTTTATCGACAACGCTACCAATACCACCATCAATGTCGGGGCAGGCAGAGCGGTAGAGCTGACCAAAGCCAGATATATATTTGGCGATAACGATGTCGAGATTCTGACCGGAGCGGAAAAAGCCGATCATCTCTATGGTCAGGGTGGAGCGGATGAACTGTATGGGCAAGACGGCAACGACTACCTTGAAGGTGGAGCAGATGCTGATACGTTATATGGCGACAACGGCAGCGACACGCTCTATGGCGGCGAAAGCGCCGATAAACTGACTGGTGGCGAAGGTGCCGATCGCCTCTACGGTGGAGCCGACAACGACACCCTCGAAGGCGGCCTCGGTAACGACACTCTCGTGGGCGGTGACGGTACCGACACTTACGTCATCAAAGCCGGCGACGGCACCGATACCCTCCTGGATGCCGACGGCATTATCACCCTCGACGGCGCGCAGATCAAAGGCAGCGCCGGCATCGATGCCGACAAATGGAAACAACTCGGCCCAGATCTCTGGGTGGATTCTGAGAACGGTATCAGCTACACCCGCAGCACTGCAAGTGGAACAACGCAGTTGGTCATTCACAAGGGCACCTCCAACATTATCGTGCGCGACTGGCAGGATGGAGCCCTAGGTATTTCTCTTGGCGAAAGCGAAGAGCCAGAGTTGCCAGCAACTGCGGGTGCTATCGAAGGTGACCATCCGGTTATCGATCAAAAACCAGAGGCAGGCATTCAGCCTGATTACGATGCTCTAAATAATCTGAAAACCGACTACAGCGTAGATGTCGAGCGACAGGACATTCTTCATGGCGACAGCGGCAACAACCTGATCCGGGGTTATACCAACATTGACTACCTCTCTGGTGGCGGTGGCGACGACGTTCTTGAGGGGGGGCTGGGCAACGATGCCGTGGCTGGTGGAACGGGTAACGACACCCTGCGGGGTGAAGACGGTAACGATATCCTGCTGGGAGACCACAGGCTAATAGGAACAAGCTATGCCCTGACTGAAAGTGGGAGCTTGATTTCGGAACAAATAGCTACACCAGGAGATGGCTTCACCTCCTACACCTACAACATATCCATAAATAGTTATGAGGAGATGGGTGGAGACGACATTATCGAAGGCGGTGCTGGCGATGATTTGATTATAGCCGATCTGGGCGACGACTATGTGGCAGGGGGTGACGACAACGATGTGATATTTGGTGGGGGCGGTAAAGACATCCTGCTGGGGCAGGAGGGCAACGACTCTATTACGGGGGACAGGCTTCGGGATAACAGTGCTCCTTATGGTGACGATTTCATTAGCGGTGGTGAAGGTGATGACAACCTGTTTGGTGCCGGAGGTAATGACTATCTCTCGGGCGGTAATGGGGACGATGATTTAGGCGGAGATGAACCCACCCCATATGCTTCTGCCGGTGCGGATGTGCTAGATGGAGGAGCGGGCAATGATGCTCTTCACGGACATGGTGGTAATGATTTATTGATGGGACAGGCGGATAACGATGAACTCCTGGGCGGAACCGGAGAAGACTATCTTCTGGGCGGAGATGGTGATGATCTTCTCGTGGGGGATGAAGAGGAGGAGGGCGATTCGGGCGGTGCAGATGTTTTGGATGGAGGTATCGGCAACGATCGTCTTTATGGTGAGGAAGGCGATGATGTATTGCTAGGTGGCGAAGGTGATGATTATCTCGAAGGAAATAAAGGTGTCGATACCCTGGATGGAGGAGACGGGGCTGACATACTTTGGGGAAATGCCGGTAATGACGAGATGGAGGGCGGCGCTGGCGACGATTATGTTGATGGCGGCGGCGACAACGATACGTTGAGCGGCGGTCTGGATAAGGATAGCATCCATGGAGGCGATGGTTTCGACGTATTGGCTGGAGGTGAAGGCGACGACCATCTGCAGGGCGATGCCGGTGACGATTCTTTGGATGGAGGAGCAGGCAAGGATACGCTCTTTGGAGGTGACGGAGCCGACACGCTAGTTGGCGGGGCAGAGGACGATTGGCTGGAAGGGGGTAATGATAACGATACGCTGGATGGCGGGACGGGTAATGACACTCTTTTGGGTGATACTGGAAATGACCGGCTTACTGGCGGTGATGGCGATGATTGGCTTGAAGGGAGAGAAGGTAACGACTATCTCGAAGGAGGAGCAGGAATCGACACTTTGAGTGGCGGTGATGGTGATGACACCTTAATTGGAAGCCGTGATGACAAATTAAGTGGTGGGGCTGGAAACGATACTTACATAATCGATGGGCAGCTCGGGGTCGAAATTTCCGATGGTCAGGGCGGTAATATCATCGTTCTGAATGATGTCTCGCCTGACGAGGATGTTCACCTTGGTTTGAGGAATAACGGTAGTAAATTCGCGCTCGGCTATAGCAATGGGCAGTCGGTTACGCTCAATGCCAGTGACCTCGATGCTTATGAAATACTGACGTTTAGATATGGGTCTTCGACGATTACTATCACGTTCTTGAAGGGTGCTGGTGGCGGATTGATGGATATCTATGCGCTTCTTTATGGAACCGCATCGATCACTGGATCCCAAGGGAGTTCAGGCATTGTCGGTAACTACAGTTCAGCCGTTGCATGGTTCCCCAGTCGTGACCCTTTGACGCTGGACCTGGACGGTGATGGACTGGAAACGGTCGGCATCAGTTCTACCAACCCCATTCTCTTCGATCACGATAGCGACGGTCTCAAGAACGCTACCGGCTGGATCAAGCCCGACGATGGGTTTCTGGCGCTGGATCGCAACGGCAACGGCAGCATCGACGACGGCAGTGAGCTTTTCGGCGACTCCACCCCACTCTATACCGGTGGCAAGGCCGCCGACGGCTTTGCCGCTTTGGCGCAGGAAGATACCAACGGCGATGGTCTGGTCAATGCTAAGGACGCTAATTTCGCCGACCTTCGCATCTGGCAGGATACCAACAGCGACGGCCTTACCGACGCAGGCGAACTGCATACGTTGGAAGAACTCGGCATTGCCGGGCTGCATGTCACCAAGACAGAGAACACGACCCGTCTTGCGAACGGCAACCAGATTGCCGACCTTGGCAGCTACATCAAGACCGACGGTACCGAAGGTACGCTCGGCAATGTCACCGGCGGCATGGCCGACATCGATCTGGCAGACAATCCTTTCTTCCGCGAGTTTACCGATACCGTGCCGTTGACCGAGGAAGCGCTGGTTCTGCCAGACATGCAAGCCAGCGGCAGCGTGCGCGATTTGCGCGAAGCGGCCAGCCTGTCTGCCGAGATGGCCGCCGCCGTGGCCGCCTACACTGCCGCCGATACCCGGGCCGAACAACTGGCCCTGGCCGACAACGTGATCCGCACCTGGGCCGAAACCTCCGCAGCAAAAACCAGCGTGGAGCAGGCCGAGGAGAGGGGCTACCATCTCGTCTATCTGATCCCTGGGCTGACTTCCGCCGAATTTCTGCTCGGTGCCGTCGGGAGTCCGCAGCATGAGCAGCGCATGGCGCAGCAGGCTCAGATCGCGCAGATGCTGGGTATTCTGGAAATGTTCAACGGCTTGACTTTCGTTAATGTGTCGCCCGAAGGGGTGCGCACCGGGACGAATCAGTTCATTACTGCCACCGCAATCGGCGCGGAGGGTGATGAAAGTTCCCGCTATGCCTTTGTCAGCCTCTCCAACAACCAAATTGATTTTTTTAATCGCTCCTACGCGGCCTTGAAGCAAACCATCTACGATGGCCTGCTGCCGCAGACCCGGCTTAAGCCTTATCTGGATGCCCTCGACCTCAGCGTCACCTTGATCGGTGCGAATCCCGGCATGGATTTCAGCGGCATGGATGCCGCGTTCCAGGCACGCTACGGCCAAGCACCGGCCGAGGCGGTGCGCGATTTGCTCGATTTGCAACGCATGATGGGCAGTAGCCTCACCGGCCTAGGCTGGGATGGCTACGGTCAATTGCGGAACTGGCTGGCCGCCGCGGTTGCGAGCGCAGATAGCGCGCTAGTTTCATCTTTGGCGGGCGCATTGGCTGACTTCGGCTATTCCGGCCCGACGACTGCCGGGACTGACAACAGCGAGGTCGTGCTCGGCGCCGACAGCGGTGCTGTCCTCAACGGCAACGGCGGCAACGACCTTGTCCTGGGTGGCAACGGCGACGACATCCTCAACGGTGGCATCGGCAGCGACATTCTCGGCGGCGGCGCAGGCAACGATACCTATGTATTCAACCTGGGCGATGGCAGCGATACCATTATCGAAACTCGCGGTGCCGAAGGTATCGACACGCTGCAATTCGGGTCGGGGATTTATGCCGGCAACCTCAACATCAGCCGCGACGGCGATAAGCTGGTCTTTTCCCACATCAACGGCAAGGATACGGTTGCCGTCGCTAACTGGTTCAATAGCGTGGGCAATGCCCACCGGCTGGACGCGGTGCGCTTCGCCGATGGCAGCGTCATGAACCTCAACGCGCTGCAACTCGGCACGGATGGTACCGATACTCTCACTGGCACCGCTATCAACGATGTCCTCGCCGGCGGCGCCGGCGCGGATACCCTGAACGGTGCAGCGGGCGATGACTGGCTGGACGGCGGCACTGGGGCTGACATCATGGCCGGTGGAGATGGCAATGATATTTACGTGGTCGACAACGCCGGGGATATCGTTGTCGAAGCTGATAACGGCGGCATCGACACCGTCCATGCGCGTACATCCGCCACCCTGGCCGCCAATGTCGAAAACCTGCGTCTTGTAGGCACGGCGGGCATCAACGGCTTCGGCAATGACCTGGATAATGTCCTGATCGGCAACGATGCTGGCAATGCGCTGTACGGCATGGCGGGCGACGACGTGCTCATCGGAAACGGCGGCAACGATCTGCTGGACGGCGGCGCTGGCGTGGACGTGATGGCAGGCGGTACGGGCGACGACAGCTACGTGGTGGATACCTTGGCCGATACCGTTACCGAATTGGCCGGGCAGGGGGCGGACACCATCTATACCGGACTGACCTACACCTTGGGCGCTCATCTGGAAAACCTGACCCTGATTGGCGCGGATGCGGTGGATGGCACAGGTAATGAGCTCAGCAACGTCATCCTCGGCAACGGCGCGGCGAATACCCTTAGCGGCCTGACTGGGGATGACACCCTCAACGGCGGAGAGGGTGGGGACACGATGTTGGGCGGCGCGGGCAACGACACCTATGTGGTCGAGAATGCCGGCGATGCGGTGATCGAGAATGCGGCCGAAGGCAGCGACCTCGTTCAGTCCTCGATCAGCTATACGCTAGCCGCTAATGTCGAAAACATCACCTTGACCGGCACGGACACTATCGACGGTACCGGCAACGCGCTGGATAACACGATTAGCGGCAATGGCGGCGCTAATGTGCTCACCGGGCTGGAAGGCCACGACTGGCTGGATGGCGGGGCGGGAGCGGATACGCTTGTCGGCGGCACGGGTGACGATACTTATGTAGTGGATCAGGCGGGGGATGTCGTGGCCGAGGTGACGAGCGAAGGCACGGATACCGTTCATTCCGCCATTACTTATGCCTTGGGCGCCAATGTCGAGAACCTGGCGCTGATCGGCGGCTCCTCCATCAATGGCGCCGGAAACGAGTTGGATAACATCATCACCGGCAACGGCGGCCATAACGTACTGGACGGTGGCTTGGGGGCAGATAGCATGGCCGGGGGCACCGGCAACGACACCTATCTGCTGGACAACACCGGCGACACCGTGACGGAAAGCGTCAATGCCGGTAGCGATACCGTGATTGCGCCTTTCGACTACACGCTGGGGGCGAGTGTCGAGCACTTGGTGCTCACCGGTCCGGCGATTAGCGGTACCGGCAATGCGCTGGACAACACCATCATCGGCACTGCCGCGGACAACACCCTGACCGGGCTGGAAGGCAAGGATACGCTGGACGGTGGTGCCGGGACTGATACCTTGATCGGTGGCGCGGGCGACGACATTTACATAGTGGACAGCCTTGCGGACACCACGGTGGAGCAGGCCGGGGAAGGCGTGGACACGGTGCAGGCTAACCTGACTTGGACGCTGGCCAACAACGTCGACAACCTCACGCTCACCGGCCTTGATGCCATAGACGGCACGGGCAACGCGCTCGACAACGTCATGCTCGGCAATAGCGCAGCGAACACCCTGACCGGTTTGGAAGGGAACGATATCCTTAACGGCGGAACAGGTGCGGATACCATGTTGGGTGGATCCGGCAACGACACCTACGTGGTGGATGATAGCGGCGACCTGGTGATCGAAAACGCTGCCGAAGGCAACGATACCGTCAAATCCGGCATCGCTTATACGCTCACAGATAATGTCGAGAACCTGACGCTGACCGGCACCGCGAGTATCGACGGCACCGCCAATGCGCTGAACAACATCATCTTAGGCAATAACGGTAGCAACGTATTGTCCGGTCTGGAAGGGAACGACACACTGAACGGCGGCGCAGGCGCGGATACTCTGGTCGGCGGCATCGGCGACGATATTTACGTGGTCGATAATGCTGCCGACGAGGTGGTCGAGAGCGCGGGCGAAGGCACGGATACCATGCAGGCCAGCGTCAGTCACGCCCTTGCGGATAATGTTGAGCATTTGGCACTGACCGGCACGGGCAGCATCAACGGTACCGGCAATGCGCTGGACAATACCCTGACCGGTAATAGCGGCGCTAATGTGCTGGATGGTGGCGCTGGTGCGGATACCATGGTGGGCGGCGGCGGTAACGATACCTATGTGGTGGACAATGCCGGCGATCTCGTCGCCGAGAGCGCGAACGCAGGCACGGATACCGTGCTATCCAGCATCAGCTATACATTGACGGCCAATACCGAAAACCTGACGCTGATTGGCAATGACAACCTTGACGCTACCGGCAACGAACTCACCAATACGATCAACGGCAACGCCGGAAACAACATTCTGTCGGGGATGGGCGGCAACGATAGTCTTGCCGGCAATGACGGCAACGATCTGCTGGATGGCGGCAGCGGCGCCGACGCGTTGGCAGGCGGCGCGGGCGACGATACCTACATCGTGGATAACACCGGCGATGTAGTGACGGAGTCTGTCGGTGCGGGGACTGATACGGTCCATGCCGGTGTCGGCTATACCCTGACGAGCAATGTGGAGAACCTTATCCTGACCGGAGCGGGCGATCTCGATGGCACGGGCAATACGCTGGATAACGTGCTGACCGGCAATGGCGGCAATAATCTTCTGGACGGCGCTGCGGGTGCCGACATGCTGGCAGGCGGCGCGGGCAATGACACGTATGTCATTGATGATACTGGCGACGTGGTGGTCGAGGCCGCCGATGAGGGCGTCGACACAGTGCAGTCCGGCATAAGCTATATCCTTGCGGACAATATCGAGAACCTCACCCTCACCGAGCCGCCGGCAGGCTCGGAAGCAACGGCCGACCTGAACGCTGCCGGCAACACCCTGGACAATACGCTGGTCGGCAACAGCGGCAATAACACGCTGGACGGCGGGGCTGGGAATGATGCACTGACCGGCGGCGCGGGCGACGACACCTACATCGTGGATAACATCGCGGATACGGTGATGGAAAATGCCGATGAAGGTACGGATACCGTGTTTGCCTCGGCCAGTCATGCACTCTCGGATAATGTCGAGGACTTGATCCTGACGGGCAGCGGAGACATTTCCGGTACCGGCAACGCGCTGGATAACACGATCATTGCCAATGACGGCATTAACATTCTCGCCGGCGGTGCAGGGAACGATGTCTTCCAAGTGAATGACACGGTAGACGTGGTGATCGAGAATGCCAACGAGGGCAGCGATACGGTGCAGTCGTCCGTAACCTATGCGCTCTCCGACAATATCGAGAACCTGATCCTCACCGGCGTGGCGAATATCGACGGTACCGGTAGCGCGCAGAATAACAGCCTGATCGGTAACGGTGGCGACAACACGCTGGATGGCGGCTTAGGCGCCGACCAGATGGTGGGCGGTGTGGGCAACGATACCTATGTCGTCGACAATGCCGGCGACGTGGTGACGGAGAACGCTAGTGCAGGGGCGGATACGGTAGTTTCTTCGGTCAGCTACACCCTCTCCGCCAATGTCGAAAACATGATCCTGACCGGCGAGGCGGACATTGACGCTATCGGCAACGAACTTGACAACACGCTGATCGGCAATAGCGGCAACAATAGGCTCTATGGCTTAGGCGGCAACGACAGTTTGTCCGGGCAACAGGGCAACGATTTGCTGGATGGCGGCAGTGGCGTCGATGCAATGGCGGGCAATGGCGGTGACGATACCTATGTCGTCGATAATGCCGGCGATGCCGTCGTCGAGTTGGACGGTGAAGGCAACGACGCCGTCCAGTCCAGTATCACCTACGCCTTGGGCGACGACATCGAAAACCTGACCCTAACCGGCAGCGCCAGCATCAACGGCACGGGTAACGCACTGAGCAATGTGATCACCGGCAACAGCGGCAACAACACGCTGGATGGCGGCGCGGGCGTGGATACGCTGACGGGCGGCGCCGGCAACGACACGTATATTGTGGATGACACGGCGGATGCGGTGGCCGAAGGCTTGAACGCCGGAACCGATAACGTTTTATCCAGTGCCACCTACACGCTCTCTACCAACGTCGAGAACCTGACGTTGACCGGTAGCGATGATCTCGACGGCACCGGTAACGCGCTGGCCAACATCATCACAGCCAACAGCGGCCATAACATACTGGCTGGCGGTGCGGGCAACGATACCTATGTCGTGGATGCTACCGACGATGTGGTGGTGGAAAACGTCAACGAGGGTACCGATCTTGTGCAGTCTTCGGCCACGTACACGCTTTCCACCAACGTTGAAAACCTGACGCTGACCGGCACGGCGCATATCGACGGCACCGGCAATACGCTCAACAACGCGATCACCGGCAACAGCGGCAACAATGTGATCGATGGCGGTGCGGGTGCCGATGCAATGGCGGGCGGCGCGGGTAACGATACCTACATTGTCGACAACGCGAGCGATGCTGTGACGGAAGCAGCCAATGCCGGTACCGATCTGGTCTATTCCTCGGTCAGCCACACGCTGGTGACCAACGTGGAAAACCTGACGCTGACCGGCACGGCCGACATCAACGGCACCGGCAACACCCTCAACAACATCCTGCTGGGCAATACCGGCAACAACGTGCTCAACGGCGCGACCGGCGCGGACACGATGGCCGGCGGGCTGGGCAACGATACCTATGTGGTAGACAACGCCGGCGACTTGGTGACCGAGAATGCCGATGAGGGCACGGACACCGTGCAATCCTCAATCGGCTACACATTGACGGCCAACGTCGAGAATCTGACGCTGACCGGTTCCGCCAACATCAATGGCACCGGCAACTCGCTCGACAATGTCATCGTCGGCAATACCGGCAGCAACGTTCTGTCCGGCATGGCCGGCAACGATACGCTGACCGGCGGAAACGGCAACGACACCCTCGACGGCGGCACCGGTGCCGACGTCATGGCCGGCAATGTCGGTAACGACACCTATGTGGTCGACGACGCGGGCGATCTGGTAACGGAAGCTCTCAATCAAGGCACCGATCTTGTCCAATCGAGCATTACCTACACCCTTACCGATAACGTCGAGAACCTGACGCTGACCGGCACGGCCAATATCGACGGTACCGGCAACGCGCTCAACAACGTGATTACCGGCAACACTGGCAGCAACGTGATCGACGCCGGTGCAGGCGACGATACGGTCAATGCCGGCGCCGGGGACGATACACTGTTCGGCGGTATCGGCAACGACACGCTGGATGGCGGCTTGGGCGCTGACGCGATGACGGGCAATGCCGGCAACGACACCTACGTGGTGGACAATGTCGGCGACCTGGTCGTCGAGGCGGCAGCGGAAGGCACCGACTTGGTTCAGTCCGGCATCACCTACATGTTGACCGACAACGTCGAGAATCTGACGCTGACCGGCTCCGCCAACATCACCGGTACCGGCAACTTGCTGGATAACGTGATTCTCGGCAACTCCGGCAGCAATACCCTGGTGGGTCTGGAAGGCAACGATACCCTGAATGGCAGCGGCGGTGCCGACACCATGCTAGGCGGGGTCGGGAACGATACCTATATCGTGGAAAATACCGGCGACATTGTCACCGAGCTTGCCGACGAGGGTACTGACACGGTGCAGTCCTCGATCAGCTATACGCTGACCGCGGATGTCGAGAACCTGACGTTGACCGGTTCCGCCAACATCAACGGTACCGGCAATGTTCTCGATAATGTCATTGTCGGCAACACCGGCAACAACGTGCTGTCCGGTCTGGCCGGCAACGACACGCTGACCGGCAATAACGGTAATGACACGCTGGATGGTGGCACGGGTATCGATGCCATGGCTGGTGGTGCGGGCAACGACACCTATGTGGTGGACGATGCCGGTGACACTGTCACCGAGGCACTGACCGCGGGCACCGATCTGGTTCAGTCCTCGATCACCTACACGCTGACCGCCAACGTCGAGAACCTGACACTGACCGGCACGGAAAACCTCGACGGCACCGGCAACACGCTCAACAATGTGATCACCGGCAATGCTGGCAACAACACCTTGGACGGCGGTGCAGGCGCGGACAACATCAATGCCGGTGCGGGCGACGACCTCGTGATCGGCGGCGATGGCAATGACGCACTGTTCGGCGAAGCCGGTAGCGACACGATAAGCGGCGATATCGGCAACGACACGCTGAACGGCGGCCTGGACGCGGACAGCATGGCGGGTGGCGTGGGCGATGACATCTACGTGGTGGACAACGTCGGCGATCTGGTCACCGAGAATGCCGGTGAAGGCACGGATCTGGTTCAGTCCAGCATTACCTACACGTTGACCGATAATGTCGAGAACCTGACCTTGACCGGCACCGCCAGCATCAACGGCACCGGCAATGCGCTCAACAACGTCATTACCGGCAACACCGGGGCCAATGTGCTGTCCGGCCTGGAGGGTAACGACACGCTCAACGGCAATGTCGGCAACGATACCCTGCTCGGCGGCGACGGCAACGATGTGCTGAACGGCGAGGCCGGCACTGACCTGCTGCAAGGCGAAGCGGGCGACGACACGCTTAATGGCGGCACAGATGCCGACACCCTGCAGGGTGGTATCGGGAACGATATCTATGTGGTGGACAACGTCGGCGACGTGGTGACGGAAAACGTCGACGAAGGCACGGACACCGTGCAGTCCTCGATCGGCTACATGCTGACCGCCAACGTCGAGAACCTGACCCTGACCGGCACCGCCAACATCAACGGCACCGGCAATGAGCTCAACAACGTAATCGTCGGCAACACCGGCAACAACGTGCTGTCCGGCCTGGCCGGCAACGACACGCTGACCGGCAGCGGCGGCAACGACACCCTGGACGGCGGCAGCGGCGCGGATGCGATGGCGGGCAATGCCGGCAACGACATTTACGTAGTGGATGATGCCGGCGACGTGGTGAGCGAGAACGCGAACGAGGGCACGGACAGCGTCCAGTCGAGCATTACTTACACCCTGACGGCGAATGTCGAGAATCTCACGCTCACCGGCTCTTCGGCCATCAACGGTACCGGCAACACGCTGGTCAACGTCATCACCGGCAACAGCGGCAACAACGTGCTGGACGGCGGTGTTGGGGTTGACACTCTGGTGGGCGGCGCGGGTAACGACACCTACATGGTCGACAACAGCGGCGACGTCATCACCGAACTGGCTGGTGGCGGCAATGACACGGTGCTCTCCTCCGCGAGCTACACGCTTTCCACGAATCTGGAATCCCTGACGTTGACCGGCAGCGGCAACATCAACGGCACGGGGAATGCCGGCGACAACGTTCTCCTCGGCAATAGCGGCGTCAACGTCCTTTCCGGCGCTGCCGGCAACGACCTGCTCGATGGCGGACTGGGGGCGGATACCTTGCAAGGCGGTACCGGCGGCGACACTTATATCGTCGACAACAGCGGCGATGTCGTGACGGAAGCAGCCAGTGCCGGCAACGATACCGTGCAGGCCAGCGTGAGCTACACCTTGACCGCCAACGTGGAGAACCTGGAGCTGACCGGCACCGGTGATTTGAACGGTAGCGGCAATGCGCTGGACAACAGCCTGATCGGTACGACCGGCAATAACGTGCTGGACGGCGGCGCAGGCGCGGATACGCTGCAAGGCGGCGCTGGCAACGATACTTATGTCGTAGACAATGCCGGCGATGCGGTGGTCGAGCAGGCGGGCGAAGGCGTCGATACCGTGCAGGCATCGGTCAGCCATGCGTTGGCGGCCAACGCCGAGAATCTGGTGCTGACCGGCTCCGGCAATATAGACGGTAGCGGCAACGCGCTTGACAACACGCTGACCGGTAACAGCGGCAACAACCAGTTGGACGGTGGGACCGGTGCCGACGTGATGGCGGGTGGCATGGGCGACGATACTTACGTCGTCGACGACGCCAATGACACGGTTTCCGAAGCGGTGGGTGCGGGCACCGACACGGTGCTGGCCGGCATGGATCACACCTTGGCAGAAAATGTCGAGAACCTGACCTTGACGGGTAACGGCAGCATCGACGTTACTGGCAATACTCTAGCCAACGTGCTGACCGGTAACGGCGGCGACAATGCCTTGTTAGGGATGAACGGCAACGACATGCTGGCCGGCCATGCCGGCAACGACCTGCTTGACGGCGGAACCGGCGCGGACACCATGGCAGGCGGTATCGGCGACGATACCTACGTAGTCGATAACAGTGCCGATGCCATCGCTGAAAATACCGACGAAGGTATCGACACCGTCAATGCAACAGTGAGCCACACCTTGGGCGACAACATCGAGAATCTGGTGCTGACCGGAGACGCCAACACCAACGGTACCGGCAATGCGGTCGGCAACTCCCTTGCCGGGAATGCCGGCAACAACGTGCTTGATGGGGGTGCCGGCAACGACACGCTGGCGGGCGGTGCCGGAATCGACACCCTCATGGGCGGCATCGGCGACGACCGTTACGTGTTCCGCCTGGGCGATGGTTCCGACTGGATTGAGGATGCGCAAGGCAGCGATACCCTGTACATCGGCAGCGGCCTGGTCGAGTCCAGCCTGGAAGCCGAGCGGGTCGGCGACGACATGCTGATCCACGTCATCGGCACCACCGACTTTGTCCGGCTGTACGACTGGTTCACCCAGACGGAAGGCGTCAACACGGTCGAATTCGACGACGGCACTACCTTGGATCGCCAGGGCATCGAGATGCTGATGAATCGGCCCCCAGTCGCTGCGGCGGACGAAATCACCGTGTACGAGGACGGCGGCGCCTTGCAATTCCCGGCAGTCAATCTGCTTGCCAACGATACTGATCCTAACGTGGGCGACGTGCTGACGGTGGTCTCCGTGGGTGAGTCCGCTATCGGCGCCTCGGTGTCGCTGGAAAACGGTGAAATCTCCTACAGCATCGGCGACCGCTTCCAGGAACTGGCGTCCGGCGAGACGATGCAGGACAGCTTCAGCTATACCCTCAGCGACAACGAGGGTGCCACGGCCACCGGCATAGTCAACGTCAATATCGTCGGCGTCAACGACGCGCCCGTCGTGGCAGCCGACGCCGCACTGGTTGTGGAGGATTGGCTGACGGCGGCGAGCGGTAACGTGCTGACCAACGACCACGACGTCGACAATGGCACCGTATTGCAGGTTGTCACGACCGGAGAGCATGCCGGCACCTACGGCTCCCTGTCGATGGCGGCGGATGGCAATTACACTTACAGCCTGAACAATGCCGCGCCGGTGGTCCAGTCGCTCGGTCGCGATGCGTTGGCGATCGAGCGTTTCGGTTATGTGACGAGCGACGGCGAAGCGAATGTCGCCTCGACGCTGGATGTTTTCGTGCATGGCATCAACGATGCGCCTATCGTGGTCAAGCCGCTGGCCGACCAGAATTTCACCTTCAACAAGCCATTCTACTGGCAGATGCCGGCTGACAGCTTTACGGATATCGACCAGGGCGACAAGCTGACCTATAGCGCCACCTTGGCCGATGGGTCGGAGCTGCCGGATTGGCTGCATTTCGATACGGCGACCCGGGCCTTCTCCGGCGTATCGCCCAAGGCAACCGGCACGATCGAAGTGAAGGTAACGGCGACCGACCAGGTAGCCGAGACCGGCAGTACGGAGGGCAGCCTGTCGGCGTCCGATGTGTTCCAGTTGACGATCAGCCACGGCAACGAGGGCGTGGGCAATGGCGAGGATGCCGCTCCGGCGGGTCAGGATTCGAACTTCAATGACGGTGCGGGTACCTCTACCGGAAATCCTGGGGCGAAGAGTAAAACATCCTCTACCACAAGCTCCAGCAGCGGGGCGAGCGGTGGCGATGCCGGTACCACGAGTTCCGGCACCACGAGTCCTGAACCGACAGACCCAGCACCCGAAAACGCTCCCAATACTAGCCAGACGGATGGCGACGCTTTGACCGACTGGTGGAATCTGGAGGAGATGCCAGCCTACCTGAACGACGCGCAATGGACGGAGCAGTACGTGGCGACGGGTGGCGGCGGCAGCGTCGATCCTGCGGTCGTTTTTGCGCGCTGGTTGGCGATTGATGTTGCCTTGGCCGAAGCAATGGCTAAGGGGAGCCTGCTGTCCGGCATGGAGGACGGCGCGGATACTACGCTCCTCAACCAGTCCACTGCAGGCTACCTCGGTTCCACGGTGGTGTTCGGCAAGGACGCGCTCTCGCTTCTGAGCGGCAGCGGCCAGAGTTTGCAAACCTTCCAAGGGTTGAGCGAAGGACTGCAGAAAGTCGCGTAACTATCCCCAATTGAGCGTCATCGGAGTCGAAGCAGGTTCCGATGACGCTTGTTTCGCTAATGGGTAAAAGTCATGGATAAAAGAAATAAAACTACCGGTCAACTCGACTTCGCCCCTCCGATGCTTGCATTGCGCGATGCGTCGCCGAACCCGCTGGGCCGCAAGGTTTTGTGGACGATCATGGCGTTGATCGGATGCCTACTCGTATGGGCGTTGGTTGGTCGCCTGGACATCGTCGCAGTGGCCGAAGGCAAGTTGGTGCCGCAAAGCTACCTCAAGATCGTGCAGCCTCCCGAGGCCGGCATCGTCAAGGAGATTCTGGTCAAGGAAGGGGAGACGGTATCCGCGGGGCAAGTACTGATGCGCATGGATGCCTTGGTAACCGAAGCGGACGGGCGTGCAATGGATGCGGAGCATGCTCGAAAAAGGCTGGCTTTGCGCCGGATCGATGCCGAACTCGCTGGGAGCGTATTCCGGTCGCAGGCGAATGACCCGCCGGCCTTGGCAATGGAAATATCTGCCCAATACCAGGCTAATCGTGCTGCGCATGAAGCGGCGCTCGCGGAGGAGCGATCCCGACTCTTGAAGGCGAAGCAGGATATGTACGCCGCGCAGCAAGTGCTGGTGAAGCTCGCTGACACGATCCCGCATTACCAGAGTCAGGCCCAGGCGTTCGATAAGCTGGAGGAGAAGGGCTTTGTCGGGCCGTTGATGGCCAGCGACAAGCGGCGAGAAAAAGTCGAGAAAGAGCAGGAGTTCAAAACCCAGGAACATGTGATCGAATCCGCCCGGGCAGGCATCCAGCAGTCCGAAAAACGACTGGCGCAAATCCAGTCCGATTATCGCCGCCAGCTTTATGCCGAACGCAACGACGTGGCAAACGCGCTGGACAAATTGACGCAGGAAATTGCCAAGCAGAGTCACCGCAGGGAGTTGCTGGAACTCAAGGCGCCGCAGACTTCCGTCATCAAGGATCTGGCCACGCATACGATAGGCACGGTGGTGCAGCCGGGCACGGTGCTGCTTACGCTCGTTCCCAAAGAAGATGTTTTGCGCGCCGAGGTGTGGGTGTCCAACGAGGACATTGGATTCGTGCGTGAAGGGCAACCCGTCAAACTCAAATTCGCTGCGTTTCCGTTCCAGAAATATGGGCTGGCAGAAGGCACGGTGGAGCACGTCAGTGCCGACGCGGCCGATACTTCCGCAGCGAATGGCGCTCCCAATGACGATAACAAGGCCACTTCAATGCCGCTGGTTTATAAGGCGTTGGTGACGCTCAAGACCATGCGTCTAGAAGCCAATGGGCGTGCGTTTCCTTTAAGCGCCGGCATGCAGACGAATGCCGAAATACTGCTGGGTACCCGTACTGTCGCCGAGTATTTGCTTTCTCCTCTCCAAAGGGCTTGGCATGATGCAGGACGAGAAAGGTAACGACATCGAATTGGTGGACCGGAGGAGGATCGAACTCCCGACCTTCGCATTGCGAACGCGACGCTCTCCCAGCTGAGCTACCGGCCCATAGCGGTGACGCCTGAATTATACTTGCAAACTATCGCGTATAAAACCAACAGGATAGCCTGAAAAATGAAGAGTGTTATGGGGAAGATCGTCTGGCTGGCTGTGGCTTTGCTCGGGGCGTCGGCGGTGGGGGGAATTGCCCTGAATCGCGGCGAGAGCATCAATGCCATCTGGTTCATTACGGCGGCGGTGTGCGTTTTTGCGATTGCTTACCGTTTTTATGCGGCGTGGATTGCGGCGAAGGTGCTGGTGCTGGACGAGACGCGCGCGACGCCGGCGGAGCGTTTCGACAACGGGCGCGATTTCGTACCGACCAATAAATGGATCGTTTTCGGGCATCATTTTGCGGCGATTGCCGGGCCGGGGCCGCTGATTGGGCCGACGCTAGCGGCGCAGTTCGGTTATCTGCCGGGGACGCTGTGGATTCTGGTCGGCGCGGTGATTGGCGGTTGCGTGCAGGATATGGTGACGCTGTTTTTCTCGATGCGCCGCGACGGGCGCAGTCTGGGGCAGATGGCGCGCGACGAGCTGGGACCGGTAGGCGGATTCGCGGCGCTGATCGGCACCTTTGCCATCATGATCATCCTGATCGCGGTGCTGGGGCTGGTGGTAGTCAATGCGATGAAGCACAGCCCGTGGGCGACTTCCACGGTGGCGGCGACGATTCCCATCGCGATGATTGTCGGTCTTTACATGCGCAACATCCGTCCGGGTCGGGTGCTGGAAGGCTCGTTGCTGGGCGTGATCCTGTTGCTGCTGGCGGTGGTCGGTGGTGGTTGGGTGGATCAAAACGCAACGTTGCGCGCGTTGTTCGACCATGAAGGCTTGCCGCTCGCCTGGGGCGTGATCGCCTACGGTTTCGCTGCGGCGATTTTGCCGGTGTGGCTGCTGCTCGCCCCCCGCGATTATCTTTCCACGTTCATGAAGTTGGGCACGGTGATTTTGCTCGCCATCGCCATCGCCATTCTTCAGCCCGAAATCAAGATGCCGGCGCTGACGCAGTTCATTGACGGCACCGGGCCGATTTTCGGCGGCACGCTGTTCCCATTCGTATTCATCACTATCGCCTGCGGCGCGATTTCCGGCTTCCATTCGCTAATCGCTTCCGGCACCACGCCCAAGCTGCTCGCCAACGAGCGCGACATTCGCATGATCGGCTACGGCGGCATGGCGCTGGAATCCTTTGTCGCTATCATGGCGCTGATCGCGGCCACGGTGCTGGAGCCCGGCGTTTACTTCGCCATCAACAGCCCGGCCGGCATTGTCGGCAAGGAAGCGGCTGCCGCGGTGGCGACGATTTCCTCGTGGGGCTTTCCGGTGTCGGTGGAGCAGATGAACGCGCTGGCGCGCCAGATGGGCGAAACCACGCTGTTCGCGCGTACCGGCGGCGCGCCGTCGCTGGCGGTGGGCATGGCGAGCATTTTCGGCAATGCATTCGGCAACGGCATGCTGGCGCTGTGGTATCACTTCGCGATCATGTTCGAGGCGGTGTTCATCCTGACGACGCTGGATGCCGGCACGCGCGTCGGCCGCTTCATGCTGCAGGATATGCTGGGCAATTTCTGGCCGAAGCTGGGGCAGACCTCGTGGATGCCATCCGTAATCCTGACCAGCGGTATCGTGGTCGGCGCCTGGGGATACTTCTTGTATATCGGCGTAATCGATCCCAACGGTGGGGTTAATTTGCTGTGGCCGCTGTTCGGCATCGCCAATCAGATGCTGGCGGCGATTGCGCTGTGCGTCGGCACCGGCATCCTGATCAAATCCGGCAAACTGAGGCATGCGTGGATTACCGGCGTGCCGTTGGCCTGGCTGGTGCTGGTGACGACTTCGGCGGCATGGGAGAAGATATTCAGCAGCGATATTCGCGTCGGCTTCCTCGCCGCAGCGAATGATATGGCGGCCAAGCTGGCAGCCGGTGCGCTGCCGCCGGAAAAAGCCGCGGTCGCGCCGCAGTTGATCTTCAATCAGCATCTCGACGCCTGGCTGACGATGTTCTTCGTCGTCGTGCTGTGGATAATCGTGTTCGACATGCTGCGCGTCAGCGCAAGGCACATCTACGGGAAACCGGTGCGGCCGCTGACCGAATCGCCGCACATTCCGAGCCGCCTGGTCGAGGATTACGTGCGCGATTGATCAATACGGCGGCGCCGTCCTGCAAAACAATATCAAGAAAACATTCAACAACAATAAGGGGGCATCATGGATCAGGAGCTACGGCGCGAGCCGTTTGTTTTCACTGGGCGCGGCGGCGAGTATTTTCGTATCTGGATCGTCAATCTCTGCCTGAGCCTGTTGACGCTGGGGATCTATTCGGCCTGGGCCAAGGTGCGGCGCATGCAGTATTTTTATCGTCACACCTCGGTGGCCGGTGCGAATTTCGATTATCACGGTGACCCGGTCGCCATCTTGAAAGGCCGCATCATCGCGGTCGGTCTATTCGCGCTTTACTCCGTGGCGGGGCAGTTCAGCATCATCGCGGGGCTGGTCGCTTTTGCGCTGATCCTGGCGGTGATGCCCTGGCTGCTGGTGCGCTCCTTCCGCTTCCGGTTGCACAACACCAGTTACCGCGGTTTGCGTTTTTCCTTCCACGGCAAGAATGGCGAAGGCTATGTCAATTTCCTGCTGCTGCCGCTGGTGTCCTACATGAGTATCGGCTTGCTGTGGCCGCTGGCGCATCAGCAGATACGCCGCTACCTGGGCAACAACAGCCGGTATGGCGATGAACGCTTCGGTTTTCATGCCGGGCCGGGAGCGTTTTACAAGCCTTACCTGATCGTTTTCGGTAGCCTGATCGGCGTGATGGTCGCGGCGGGCGTCATCGCGGCTTTGCTGATCAAGGGAATGAGTCTTCCCGGCGAGTCGGCCGTGGGGGTAGCGATGGGGCTGGTACTGCTGGCGTATATCGCTGCGCTGTTATTGATTTCCCCATACCTCGCCGCGCGCCTGCAAAACATTATCTGGAACAACACCACGCTCGGCCCGCTCGGTTTTGAAAGCCATGTCCGTGCGCGCGGCATGTTCGGCATCATGGCCAGCAACTTCGTGCTGATTATCCTCACGCTAGGGTTGTTCAAGCCGTTCGCCGATATCCGTATGGCGCGCTATCGCCTGGAGAACATGGCCTTGCAAGTCAGCGCCGATCTGGATGAGTTCGTCACCGGCGTGCAGGTCAACGCCACCGCGACCGGCGAGGAAATGGCCGAAATGTTCGATATCGATATCGCCATCTGATGCGCATCACCGGATTCTATTTCGATGGGCACAGCGCTCGCCGCCACACGGTTTTGCTTGAGTTGCGCGGCGAGGCGCTGCACATCGTCGGCGATGCGGTTGAGCGCAGCGAAGCGCTGGCGGATATCAAGATTCCCGCGCCGCTCGGCGCTACGCCGCGCTTGGTCTTGTTCGCCGACGGCGCGCGTTGCGAGGTGGCGGATCGCGCCGGGTTCGATGCGCTGCTGCAAACCTCCGGTCATGCGCCGTCGCTGGTGGCGCGGATGGAGGCGCGCTGGACGTATGCCCTTGCTTCCTTGCTGGTGACGCTGGGCCTGATCGCCGCCGCGTATGTCTGGGGGCTGCCGTATGTCGCCCGGGAAGCCGCGGAGCGGATACCGGAGAGTGTGCTGGTGATGATGGACGAGCAGTTCCTGAAAACCTTCGACGGCCGTCTATTGCAGCCCACCAAGCTAAGCCCTGCGCGTCAGCAGGCGCTGGTTGGCCGCTTGCGCGCCATGCACTGGCCGGATGAGGCGGCGAAGCCGGAGCGCATCCTGTTCCGTAGCGCTCCGCATATCGGCCCGAACGCATTTGCTTTGCCGGGCGGGACGGTGGTGATGCTGGATGAGTTGGTGGCGCTGTCGCAAAACGACGAGGAAATTCTCGCCGTGCTGGCGCACGAGATGGGCCATGTCACCGAGCGCCACGCGCTGCGCCAGATGCTGCAAGCCTCGGTGGTCGGCCTGGCGATGGCCTGGTACGTCGGCGATGTGAGCACGATACTCGCGGCGGCTCCCAGCGCTCTGCTGGAAACCCGCTATTCGCGCGATTTCGAGCGGCGTGCCGACGATTTCGCGGCACGCACGCTAGCTTTGAACAGTATCCCGGCTTCGCGTCTCGGCGAAATGCTGGCAAAGCTGGAGGAAGCATACGCCGGCAAGCAGCAAAGTAAAAAAGAGAGCGATCAAGCCAGCTGGATGGATTACCTCTCCACGCATCCGGCCACGGAAGCACGTATCCGCGCACTGAAAGAGCGGCCTTGATGCCGGAGGGTGTCATGCAGCGACAGGGCGTGCTGGCATTGCTCGCGCAGTTGTGCGGCGTGGCAGCGGCAGGGTTGCTTGCTTGGGTCATGCCGCAGCTTTTCCGCGATATCTGGCTGCTGGCTATCGCACAGGGTGTCGCCGCCGCCCTGGCATCCCGGACGTTGCAACAGCCGGCGTGGTGGTGGCCTATGCATCTGCTGTTTCTTCCTGCGGTACTGACGGCATCGACGCTGCGCTTGCCGAGCGAGCTTTATCTCGCTGCATTCATCCTGCTGATGCTGGTGTTTTGGGGCACGGTCAAAGGCGATGTGCCGCTGTTTCTTTCCTCCCCCGCAGTGGTCGAGGCGGTGGCGGAGATTGTCGACGACGAGCGTGCGCGGCGTTTCGCCGATCTCGGTGCGGGGGTCGGTTCTGTCGCGGTGCCGCTGGCAAAACACTTTCCGTTGTTGGCTGTCGAAGCTTGGGAGCGTGCACCATTGCCGTGGCTGGTGACGGCGTTTCGCGGCCGCAGCCTGCCCAATCTCGCCGTGCATAGACAGAGTTTCTGGGAGTGCGACCTGGCGGGATACGACGTGGTTTTTGCGTTTCTCTCGCCGGCGCCCATGCCTGAGTTGGCTGAAAAAGTCCGCCGCGAAATGCGTGTGGGTGCGCTCTTCATTTCCTCGTCCTTTCCGGTCCCCGGCTGGGTACCGGAAGCGGAGTTGGAAATCGAAGACAGGCGCAACACCGTGCTCTATTGCTACCGGATCAAGGAGAACATGACGTGATCGGAAATATACTGCGACGATGCTGGTGGGCAGTGCGGCGCCTATCGGGCGACGACGCCTATGAGCGCTATCTGGCGCATCATGCCGAGCACCATCCGGATACGACGCCATTATCGCGTGAAGAGTTTTTCAAGCAGTGGCAGGACAACAAGTGGAAGGGTGTGAAGCGCTGCTGCTGATTCACGCCATTCCGGGACTGTCGCAGGCAGAACCCCGGAATCCTTACACATTAAAGCCGGATTTCGGAATGACCAGTCCTAGCAGGCGGCCCGGATCATCTTGATGTCGGTCAGTCCTCGTAACACTTTCTCGATGCCGTCCTGTTTCAGCGTACGCATGCCGTTCTCGAAAGCGGCGGCCTGAATTGCGGTGACAGAAGCGCGCGACTGGATCAGGTGCTTGGTCGCGGGGCTATTCACCAGCAACTCGTGCACGCCGATACGGCCGCGATAGCCGCTCTTGTCGCAGTCCTTGCAGCCGGCTGCTGAATACAGGGTGAGTGTTCCCTTGCCGCCGGAAAAGCGGCGTTTCCATTCATCGAGCAAGGCCGATCTGGCCGGAACCGGGTAGCCGACGTTCTCGAAACTCTCGCAGTATTCCTGCATCAGCGATTCGATTTCTTCCTCCGTGGCGGCGTGCGGTTTTTTGCAGGCCGGGCACAGGGCGCGTGCGAGACGTTGGCCAAGAACTCCCAGCAGCGCGTCGGAAAAGTTGAACGGATCCAGCCCGAGATCGAGCAGGCGCACGACGGATTCCGCGGCGCTGTTGGTGTGCAGCGTGGACAGCACCAGGTGGCCGGTGAGGGACGCTTCCACGCCAATCTGCGAGGTTTCCTGATCGCGCATTTCACCGACCATGATTACGTCCGGGTCGGCGCGCAGGAAGGCGCGCAGCGCAGCGGCGAAGGTCCAGCCGATCTTGGCGTGGGTCTGCACCTGGCGCAGGCCGTCCTGGGTGATTTCCACCGGGTCTTCCGCCGTCCAGATCTTGCGTTCCGGCGTATTGATGTGGCTCATTACCGAGTGCAGTGTAGTGGTCTTGCCCGAGCCGGTCGGGCCGCAGACCAGCAGCATGCCGTGCGGACGCTGCGCGATGTCCTTGAGTTGTGCCAGGTTGTGTTCGCTGAGCAGGATTTTATCGAGCGGGATCGGCTTGCCGGCGTTCAATATCCGCAGCACCACATCTTCCAGCCCGTTGGTGGTGGGAATAGTTGCCACCCGCAGCTCGATGCGCGCCGGGCCGAATTGCGAGAAGTCGATCTTGCCGTCCTGCGCGCGGCGTTTCTCGGAAATGTCGAGGTTCGCCATAATCTTGATGCGCGAGACGATGGCGTTGCGGAAATTCGCCGGCAAATCGAAGTAATGCACCATGTTGCCGTCCTTGCGGAAGCGGATGATGCTGTGCTTTTTGCCGGGATAGGTCTCGATGTGAATATCGGACGCGCCTTGCTGATGCGCATCGAGGATGGTCTTGTTCAGCATCCGCGTCAGGATGGTGTCGTTTTCGGAAAGCTCGCTGCTTTCTATCTGGTCTTCGCCGCTGTCCAGCGCCACCGCCAGTTCAGAGGCCAGATCGTCGAAATGCGCGGTGCCATAGAAGCTGCGGATCGCGTCCTTGATCTCATCGGCTGAGGCCATCACCGGTTCGGCGGTCTTCTTCGAGTGGAAGCGCACCTCGTTCAACGCTTCGTTCAGCAATGGATTTTCCATTGCGATGAAGATGCGCTGGTCGACCACGCACAAGGGCATCAGCGTGTATTTGGAAGCCACCTTCTCCGGCACCATCTTGACGACGTTGGGGTCGATATTGAACTGCGCCAGCTTGATGTACGGAATGCCCATCTTGCGCGCAAGCAGCTGATTGACCGTGGAACGGTCGACGATGCCCATGTCGATAAGGATTTCGCCCAGCGCGCGCTTGCGATTGTGCTTCTGCTGCTCCAGCGCTTGCTGGATTTGCGATTCATCGACGATGCCGGCCTTGAGCAAGGCCTCGCCCAGCTTGAGCGACGGCTGGTGGCGTAGCTGTTGGAGCACGCTGTCCAGTTGTTCGCCGGAAATGACTTCTTCGCTCTTCAGGTATTCGCCCAACGGCCGGTCGCGGAGTTTCTTTTGTTGATCCAGCCCCTCGGCCACGTCTTCCAGGGACACGGCGTTGACCTCCACCAGCATTTTGCCCAGTTGTTCGCCGTTCGAGTAATGCCGGATGACGTCGCTTGGAATAAACCGGCGCAGGTGGCGGCCCTCGGTCTGCTCCAGATAAAGATAGATGCCACGGCCGGTTTCCAGCATGCCGAAGGTTTTGCCGCGCATCGTTTCGCCATCGGTAAACTCGATATCGATGTCGCGCAATTCCGGCGCGGAGAAAATACCGTTGGTTTCGTTGACCACGGTGGCGCCGCTTTTTAGCGCCACCAACTGCGTCAGATCCAGCCATTTGATATTGCCGAAGCTGATGCCGACCGAACTCATGCCTTTGTTGGCGTTGTGTATCTCCAGCATGCCGATATCGACATTCATGCTGCCCAGCAGGCCCTGGACAGACTTGCCGTCGCGCAGCTGGGCAAAACAGTGAGGTTCGGGGAGTTCGGATTCCAGGACGGCGTATGGCGGCAAAGGCCAATCGAGAGAGAGCGTGTTCATGGGCAGTTTTCCCTGGACATAACAATTTTTAATTCTGCATGCGAGTTGTGCTGAGGGCGTTCTTAAGGCATTGCCAGTATATTGAATTTATAAGACTATTCATACCTGAACGTCTGCCGTTTGACGTAGTGCATATCGTTATACACAGAATATTTTTGAGGCGAAGTGAAGCAATAGCAATAAAACAATTATGAGGAGAGGATATGCCGGGCTTTTTTTCCAAGGAAAGAATCACTGCTAGTCACCGCTACAATCGCTGGTTGATACCTCCGGCGGCGTTGGCTGTCCATCTCTGTATCGGTCAGGCCTATGCCTTCAGCGTGTTCAATGAGCCGCTGACGCGCGTGCTCGGTGTGTCGCAATCCGCTCCCGATGACTGGAAGCTCACCGCCCTCGGCTGGATCTACAGCCTCGCTATCGTCTTTCTCGGTCTTTCCGCCGCTTTCGGCGGCAAATGGCTGGAAAAAGTCGGCCCCCGCCGTACCATGTTCACCGCCGCCTGCTGTTTTGGCGGCGGTTTCATTTTGTCCGCCATCGGCGTGCATACGCACCAGATCTGGCTGCTCTACCTCGGCTATGGCGTACTCGGCGGCTGCGGCCTTGGGCTGGGCTACGTCTCGCCGGTGTCGACGCTGATCAAGTGGTTTCCCGACCGGCGCGGCATGGCCACCGGCATGGCCATCATGGGCTTCGGCGGCGGCGCGATGATAGGGGCGCCGCTGGGGGTGATGCTGATGAAGTATTTCCAGACCGCAACCAGTGTCGGCGTGATGGAAGCCTTCGTGGTGATGGGCGTGCTGTATTTCATCTCGATGGTGATCGGTTCGCTGGCGATCCGTATCCCGCCTGCCGACTGGAAACCGGCCGGGTGGACCCCTCCGGTGGAGACGCGCAAAATGGTCACCACGCGCCATGTGCACATCGACCAGGCGCTGAAGACGCCGCAGTTCTACCTGCTGTGGCTGATCCTCTGCCTCAACGTGACCGCCGGTATCGGCATACTCGGCCAGGCGTCGGTGATGGTCCAGGAAATGTTCAAGGGCGGCATCTCGCCGGAAGCGGCGGCCGGCTTCGTCGGCCTGCTGTCGCTGTTCAACATGGGCGGCCGCTTCATCTGGTCCTCGGCCTCGGATTACCTTGGCCGGCAGAACACCTATTTCGTGTTCTTTACGCTGGGTGCCTTTCTCTATGCGATGCTGCCCACCTTTAGCGGCTCGGGCAACGTGGTGCTGTTCATCGCCGCTTCGGCGGTGATCCTCAGCATGTACGGCGGCGGCTTCGCCACTATCCCGGCGTATTTGGCGGATATTTTCGGCACCAAGTTTGTCGGCGGCATCCACGGTCGGCTGCTTACGGCCTGGGCGACCGCGGGCGTGTTGGGACCAGTGCTGGTTAACTACATCCGCGAATACCAGATTGAGCAGGGTGTGGCCAAGGCCGATGCTTATACCACCACGCTATACATTATGGCTGGGCTGCTGATTGTGGGCTTTCTGTGCAACCTGCTGATGCGGGAGGTGCATGAGCGCCATTACATGTCACACGACGAAGTCGAGAACGCCGCCTGAGGAGAGCCGCAATGAGCCAACACGAAAAGAATCCGGAAAACCATGGCGTACTGCTGGTGCTGTTCTGGGCGTATGTACTGATCCCGCTGGGCTGGGGTGTATTCCAGACCTTCAAGAAAGCGTTGGCGCTATTCGTATGAGTTAGCCGGCGACAAACGCTGCGATTTTTTTCAGCAGGGGGGCGAGGTCTGTCGAGGTCAGTCCATGGCAGAATGCGCCTCCCGGCGAGAGCTTGGCATTCGGGCCGAGTTCGCATCTGCCCAGGCAGTGAAACGTCCTGACATCTATTTTCAGCCGGCTTTCCGCGAGGGCCGCCTTCAATGCATCCACGATTTCCAGTCCGCCGCTCATGCCGCACGAGGGCATGTCGGGATTGGTGCGCTGATTGATGCAGACGGTGATGTGTTTTTTGACGGGTTTCATGGCGGCAGGTGGGACGCCGATGGGCTCGGTCGGCGGCTAAACGGATTCGTGCTCTACGGCCTGGATCAATGTTTTCCTGATCTGCTCCAGGTAACTGGCGAAGGATTCTAGCGCAGCCTTGCTCAAGGTGAAATAGACAATGCGCAGGTCGTTCGGTGAGGGGTGCTTGTGGACGGTGCCTTCCTTGATCATCCTGTTCAGGTGGCGTCGCATGGTGGCTGGCGGGACGATGTCGAGCAGGATCAACTGCTTCATCGTCAGTGGCGTGCCCTTCTGCTGGTAATACCCGATCTCAACTGCGATATCGAAATCCTTGCAGGTCCTGATGCCCGGAATGCACGACATGAAGGAGCGAAGTTTTTTGAGTTTTTGGAAGGTTTGCATAGTTGTAAGTTAGCTAAAACTCCCCCTTGGCTACAAGATTTATTCACCACCAAAGTGATCATGACCTGCGCTCGGCCGGTTCCGATCGCAATCTCCCTTGCGAACTATGATGGCCCCGATTCCGGCCTGGCACAACCGCTAAAAGCGGCATTTTCAGAAAATCTCGCAAATTTTCTACGGGCATTGATTTTGCTGGGTTTTTGCGGGTCTTATGTATGTGGTTTGTGCTAAAATATTGGCCTTATGAATTCCACCCCATCTTTTCTGCGTCGCTGGTCCCAGCGCAAGCTCGAAAGCGCTGCTCCTCCAGCGTTGGCGCCCGCTGCCAAGCCGGCCTTCGTGCCCTTGCCTGCGCTGGAAACGCTGGATTTCGATGCGGATTTCAGTGCCTTCATGCAGCAGGGCGTCGATGGCGAGCTCCGACGCAAAGCCCTGCGCAAACTGTTCATGACCGACCATTACCGCGTCATGGATGGGCTCGATGTCTATGTCGATGATTATTCCCGGCCAACCCTGCTGCCGGCCGACTTGTTGCAAACGCTGGATCACGCGCAAACCCTGCTGCAAAAAACGGAAGAATCCGTGCCCGAAAAAGCGGTTAAAGCCGTCCCCGATCACCCGGAATCCGTATGACCTCTCCACTTCAGTCAGCACTGGCGGTTTCCGCCAGTTACCCGGCGCTTGCGCCCGTCCCGGCGGTGGAATACCACTCGCAGGGAAGGCTGCTGATTGTCGGCGAGGCGGCGCGCGCGGCGGAAGTCGCCGCCTTGCTGGCGGCCGATTTGCCGGTGACCGTGCTGTGCAGCGACAGCCAGTTGCAAGCGTCGGGATTCGCGCTGATTCAGGGCGAAGTGGTCGGCATGGCCGGCTGGCTCGGCGAATTCGCGGTGACCTGGAAAACCTCGCAAGCCGCTGCCGTTCAGTCCGGCGAGTTCGACATGGTGCTGAACCTGACGGCTCATCCTTACTTCACCATGCATCAGCCGCCACAAGGCTATTTCGCGCCTGCGGATGCCGCTGCCCTGGAGCAGGCGCTCGCGGAAATCCGCGACGGCATCGGCGAATTTGAAAAACCCAAGTTCTTCCTCTACAACGAAAAAATCTGCGCCCATAGCCGTTCGCGCCTGCAAGGCTGCGACCGTTGCATCGAAGTGTGCTCCGCCGAAGCGATCCGCGCCGACGGCGACCGCATCCGCGTCGAGCCGCATCTGTGCATGGGCTGCGGCGCCTGCGCCACGGTGTGCCCGTCGGGTGCGATGCAATACAATTTTCCGTCGGTTTCATACTGGGGCGGCAAGCTCAAGGCGATGCTGGAGGCCTATCGCGCTGCGGGCGGTGAGGATGCCTGCCTGCTGCTGCACGATCCCGCCGACGGCGCGGCGCAGGTGCAGTCCTCGGCATTGCCGGCCAACGTGATTCCTTGCGAGGTGTTCCATATCGCCTCGCTCGGTCTCGACCGCTTGCTCGGCGCGATTGCGCTCGGCGCCAACCGTGTTTTTGTGTTGGCGACCGGCAGCGAAGCGCCGCAATATTCAATCGCCCTGCGCGAGCAAATGGCGCTGGGCGAAGAGATCCTGGGCGGACTCGGCTACGGTGGCGGGCATTTTCATCTGCTGGATGCGGATGGGCTGAAAGCCCTGACGGAAAGTCCGGCGGCTGTCGTGCCCCGCGATGTGGCATCGTTCCGCCTTTTCGACGAAAAACGCACTACCCTGGACTTCTGCATCGAACACTTCGTGCGTCACGCGCCTGCGACGGTTCCGGATGAAATCGCACTCTCCGGCGATGCGCCTTACGGCACGATAGCGGTCAATGGAGCCTCCTGCACGCTATGCATGTCATGCGTCAGCGCCTGCCCGGCAGCCGCGTTGCAGGATGGCGCCGGCGCACCCATGCTGAAATTTATCGAGCGCAATTGCGTACAGTGCGGCTTGTGCGAAAATGCGTGCCCCGAAAACGTCATTAGCCTGCATCCGCGGCTTTTGCTGACGCCCGAAGTCAAGCAGGCGCGAATTTTGCATCAGGACACGCCGTTTCACTGCGTGAGCTGCGGCAAGCCGTTTGCGACGACGCACATGATAGGCAGCATGCTGCACAAGCTGTCCGGCCACAGCATGTTTGCAACGCCGGAAGCGAAGCGCCGCCTGCAAATGTGCGGCGATTGCCGCGTGGTGGATATGATGGGCAAGCAGATGTCGGGAGAAGGGCGGTGAGTGCCGTGATTGCAGAGCACGCCGCAACGGAAGAGGATGCCGCACGGGCCAACCTCTACGGGTTGCTGGCGCGTTTGCTCTATGCCGCGCCTGATGCGGCGCTGTTGCAGGCCATTGCCGGCGCGGACGAGATCGCTGCACCCGAATCCGCGTTGGCAGGCTCTTGGCATGGGTTGCAGGCGGTCTCCGAAGTCATGGACGTCGAGGCGGCTGAAGAAGAATACGGACGGCTGTTCATCGGCCTGGGCCAGGGCGAGGTGATGCCTTACCTGTCCTGGTATCTGACGGGTTTTTTGATGGAAGAGCCGCTGGCGAAACTGCGCGACGATCTCGCGGAATTAGGCCTCGCGCGGGCTGTCGAAGTAAGTGAGCCGGAGGACCATATTGCCGCCTTGTGCGAAGTGATGCGTTGGCTGGCGACAGGCGACGCAGAAACCGCACCGGCGGCCTTGGCGCGGCAGCGCGAATTCTTCGCCCGCCACCTGCAGCCGTGGTACGCGCGATTTGCGAACGATCTCGAAGCCGCGCCGAGCGCGAATTATTACCGGGCGGTGGCCCGGCTGTTGAAGGATTTTCTCGATATCGAGGCGCAAGCGTTCGATATCGGAGGTTGAAGAGCCTATCTCAACAGGTTTTATACACCGCGTTGAGCCAGGGCGCGGATGGATGCAAGGCACAGTGCGCAGCGAATGGTTGTTCCATTCGCAAGCGCTGCAACGCGGCAGACGCCGCGTCCTGGCTCAACCCGAAGGGCCGTTTGTCTGCGGGACGCATTGCGGTGTTGCGGCTTGCTTGTGGAGAATGACTACACTGCGCAGTCCGCGCCTTGCACTGCATCCCGCAGACAAACGGCGCGATGTATAAAACCTGTTGAGATAGGCTCTTTAAGTTTGGGGTGATGAAGATGGAGCAAACCAGTAACAAACGCAGGAATTTCTTGCTGGCCTTCGGGCTGGGCGCGGCGGGTGTCGTGTCCGCTATATTGGCGGGTAAACGCCCGGTCGTTGCGGCCAAGTCGGAGACGACCGCCGCCGAGCCGGCAGCCGTCAAGGGCTACCATGTTTCCGAGCATGTGAAACGTTATTACCGCACGACCCGCGTCTAGGCGAAAGAACTTGTATGCTGCTTAAAAAGAAATCTTCCGTCGCGACCGGACCGGCGCACCAGGCCGAAAGCGGAACCGCCGCCTGGCTGGGCAACACCATGGATCGGCGCACTTTCCTCAAGCGCTCCGGTGTGACGGCAGGCGCGGGCGTCGCGCTGTCGCAACTTCCGTTCAATATGATAGGCAAGGCCTCGGCCAACCAGGCCAGTCCCAGCGGCAAGATCGAAGTGAAGCGCACGGTGTGCACGCACTGCTCGGTCGGCTGCTCGGTGAATGCGGTGGTGCAGAACGGCATATGGATCCGCCAGGAGCCGGCCTTCGATTCGCCGATCAACCTCGGCTCGCACTGCGCCAAGGGCGCCTCGGTGCGCGAGCACGGCCACGGCGACCGCCGGCTGAAATATCCGATGAAGATGGTGGACGGCAAGTATCAGCGCATCAGCTGGCAGCAGGCGCTGGACGAGATCTCCGCCAAGCTGCTCAAGCTGCGTGAAGAGTCCGGGCCGGATTCGGTGTATTGGATCGGTTCCTCCAAGCACAGCAATGAACAGTCCTACCTGATGCGCAAATTCGTCTCGTTCTGGGGCAGCAACAACGTCGACCACCAAGCGCGCATCTGCCACTCGACCACGGTCTCGGGCGTTGCGAATACCTGGGGTTACGGCGCGATGACCAACTCCTACAACGACATCCACAACAGCAAGGTGATGCTGTTCGTCGGCTCGAATGCGGCCGAAGCGCACCCGGTGGCGATGATGCACGTGCTGCACGCGAAGGAGAAGGGCGCGAAGATGATCGTCGTCGACCCGCGCTTCACCCGCACCGCCGCACATGCGCACCAGTATGTGCGTCTGCGTCCCGGTACCGATATCCCGTTCGTCTGGGGCGTGCTGTGGCACATCTTCCAGAACGGCTGGGAAGACAAGCAATTCATCAACGACCGCGTCTACGGCATGGACGAGATCCGCAAGGAAGTCGCCAACTGGACGCCGGACAAGGTGCACGACGTCACCGGCATCCCCGAAAGCGAGATCTATCAGGTCGCACGTACGCTGCATGAGAATCGTCCCGGCACGGTGATCTGGTGCATGGGCATTACCCAGCACACGGTCGGCAATGCCAACACCCGCGCGCTGTGCATTCTGGAACTGGCGCTGGGCAACGTCGGCGTGTCCGGCGGCGGCACCAACATCTTTCGTGGCCATGACAACGTGCAGGGCGCAACCGATGTCGGCCCGAATCCGGAATCGCTGCCCGGCTATTACGGTCTCAACGAAGGCGCGTGGAAGCACTGGTGCACGGTATGGGGCGTGGATTACGAGTGGGTGAAGAGCCGTTACGCCTCCAAGGATTTGATGGAAAAGCCCGGCATCACCGTGTCGCGCTGGATCGATGGCGTGCTGGAAAAGAACGAACACATCGACCAGGGTCCGAACCTGCGCGCGGCGATTTACTGGGGCATGGCCGCCAACAGCCAGACGCGCGGCGCCGAAATGAAAAAGGCGATGGAGAAGCTGGATCTGCTGGTGGTGATCGACCCCTATCCGGCGGCCGCCTCCGTGATGCACGACCGCAAGGACAACACCTATTTGCTGCCGGCGGCGACGCAGTTTGAAACCTACGGCTCCTGCACCGCTTCCAACCGCTCGCTGCAGTGGCGCGAGAAGGTGATCGAGCCGCTGTTTGAATCGCGTCCCGACCACACGCTGATGTATGCCTTCGCCAAGAAATTCGGCTTCGAGAAGGAGCTGACGAAGAACATCAAGGTCAACAAGGATGCGCAAGGCTGGGACGAGCCGGACATCGAGGACACGCTGCGCGAGATCAATCGCGGCACCTGGTCGATCGGCTACAGCGGCCAGTCGCCGGAGCGCCTCAAGCTGCACATGAAGTACGCACATACCTTTGACGTCAGCACGCTCAAGGCCACCGAAGGCCCGTGTGCCGGCGATTATTACGGCTTGCCGTGGCCATGCTGGGGCACGCCGGAAATGAAGCATCCGGGCTCGCCCAACCTGTACGACGTGACGGTGCCGGTGGCCGAGGGCGGCATGGGTTTCCGCGCCAATTTCGGCGTGGAGCGCGACGGCGTGAGCCTGCTGGCGGAAGACAGCGTAACGGTGAAAGGCTCCGAGCTCGAAGGCGGCTATCCCGAATTCGATCACGTGCTGCTGAAAAAGCTGGGCTGGTGGAACGATCTCACCGACACGGAAAAGTTGGCGGCCGAAGGCAAGAACTGGAAGACCGACCTCTCCGGCGGCATTATCCGCGTCGCCATCAAGCACGGCTGCGCGCCGTTCGGCAACGCCAAGGCGCGCGCGGTGGTGTGGAACTTCCCGGACCCGGTGCCAGTGCACCGCGAGCCGCTCTACACCAAGCGCCGCGACCTGATCGACAAATACCCGACGCACAAGGACATGAAGAGCTTCTGGCGGTTGCCGACGCTGTACGAATCCGTGCAGCAGGCCAACAAGGACGCGGCCAGCAATTACCCCATCATTCTCACCAGCGGACGTTTGGTGGAGTACGAGGGCGGCGGCGAGGAAACCCGTTCCAACCCATGGCTCGCCGAATTGCAGCAGGAAATGTTCTGCGAGATTCATCCTGCAGATGCCGCCAAGCAAGGCGTCGCCAACAACGATTTCATCTGGGTGGAAACGCCGGTCAAGGTGCGCATCAAGGTGCGGGCGCTGCTGACGGAGCGCGTGGCGCCGGGCGTGGCTTTCATGCCGTATCACTTCGGCGGCTGGTGGGAAGGGCACGATCTGATCGACAAGTACCCCGAGGGCGCGGCGCCGTATGTGCGCGGCGAAGCGGTGAATACCGCGACCACCTACGGCTACGACTCGGTCACCATGATGCAGGAAACCAAGGTGACGCTGTGCCGCTTCGAGCGGGCTTGAAGATTTTTGGAGTAACAACATGGCAAGAATGAAATTTATCTGCGACGTCGAGCGCTGCATCGAATGCAACGCCTGCGTCACGGCCTGCAAGAACGAGCACGAGGTGCCGTGGGGTATCAACCGCCGCCGCGTGATCACCGTCAACGACGGCCAGATCGGCGAGAAGTCGGTATCGGTGGCCTGTATGCATTGCACCGACGCGCCCTGCATGGCGGTCTGTCCGGTCAACTGTTTCTATAAGACCGAGGACGGCGTCGTGCTACACGACAAGGATATCTGCATCGGCTGCGGCTACTGCTCGTACGCCTGTCCGTTCGATGCGCCGCAATTCCCGAAATCCGCAGGCCAGGCTCCGGGCGAAAGCGCGACCGATTTCTTCGTCGCGCGCGGCAAGATGGACAAGTGCACCTTCTGCGCCGGCGGCCCCGAGGCCAACGGCTCGCAGGCAGAGTTTGAAAAATACGGGCGCAACCGGCTGGCCGAAGGCAAGCTGCCGGCCTGTGCCGAGATGTGCTCGACCAAGGCATTGCTGGCCGGCGACGGCGACGTGGTGGCCGACATCTTCCGCAATCGCGTGATCAGCCGCGGCAAGGGTGCCGAAGTCTGGGGCTGGGGCACTGCCTACGGCTCCAAGCAGGCCGGCCAACCCGGGGGTGCCAAGTCATGAAGCGCGTCCTCATCATCATCTGGACCTTTGGGTTGCTGGCTGCCTGCGGCGAGACGCCACAGTCCATGGGCACCGCGCCCAAGTCGGATACGGCCGCCTTCCAGGGCGGCGGTGTTGCACCGTTCGCGGCGCAGGGCTGGAAACAGGGCGACAAGGTCAGCTGGGAGCAGCAACTGAAGGTGCGCACCCAGTCCGGGCAGAACGAGTACAACAAACTCCAGTGAAGGGCCAACCCATGCTGTTGCGTTCCCTCATGTTGGGCCTGGCGCTGGCGACCGGCTGTTCAGCCTTTGCCCAGAACAAGCTGTCGGTCGAGCCGCTGCCGACCCCCGCGCCCGCGGCTTCCGCGGCCGCGCAACAGGGTGGCATCCAGAGCCAGAACATCTTCAACGTCAAGCCCGAGGTCAAGCCGGACGCGTCGTCTGATCCCAAGTACCTGCAGCAGGGCAATGCCGAGCGCAACAAGGTCCAGCCGGGCAACAGCGCGCCGATGTGGCGTGCCGCAGCGGGCGGCATGGAAGGCTACAGCAGCCTGCCCCGTAGCGAGGCGCCCGAGGCCGGCATCCTGATCCAGGCGCCGGTGCAGTACCCCGGTTCGCGCATGACGACGGCTGGGGAAGCGTGGCGGCAGGTGCGCAACAACTGGCTCATTCCCTATGGCGGCGCACTCGTCATCATCGCGACCGTCGCGCTCCTGATCTTCTGGTTCACGCGCGGCACCATCGGGCACAACCCGGCGGTGGGCGGCGGCGGGCGGCGCATCGAGCGTTTCACGCCGTTCGAGCGCGCGGCGCACTGGACCAACGCTGTTGCCTTCGTGGTGCTCGGCATCTCCGGCCTGGTCATGGCGTTTGGCAAGTTCTTCATGCTCCCGGTCCTGGGCGGCACGCTGTTCGGCTACCTCACCTACCTGCTGAAGAACCTGCACAACTTCTTCGGACCCCTGTTTGCAGTCTCGCTGCTGGTGGTGATCGTCACCTTCATCAAGGACGAGTTCCCGCGGCGGGGCGACCTGAACTGGCTGCTCAAGGGCGGTGGCGTGTTCAGCAAGTCCGGTGAAGAACCACCGACCCACCGCTTCAACGCGGGCGAGAAAGTGGTGTTCTGGCTGGCCGTGGTGCTGCTGGGGGTGATCGTGGTCGGCTCGGGGCTGGTGCTGGACAAGCTCGTGCCCAGCATCGAGTACCTGCGCTCGACGATGCAGCAAGCCCACATGATCCACGCGGCGGCCGCCGTGCTGATGATCTGCCTGACCGGCTTCCACATCTACCTGGGCACGGTCGGTGTGCGCGGCGCGTACGGCGCCATGCGCGAAGGTTACGTGGACGAGGCATGGGCGAAAGAACATCACGGCTACTGGTACGACGACATCGCGTCCGGCAAGATTCCGGCGCAGCGCAGCCAGCCCCTGGTCGTTGCCGATGACGCGCAGGTCACGCGCACCGTCTGATCAGCCAACACTGGAGACAGAATCGATGAAGCAAATCCTGATTCCCGGCGTGCTGGTTGCCGCCTGTGCGCTGGCATTCGCCAAACTGCCCCCGGTGGACGATGCCGCCAAGGCCAAGGCTGCGGAAACCGCGGCCAAGGCGGCGTGGCAAGGCAAGATTGACGGCTACCTCCTGTGCAAGTCACAGGACAAGGTGGTCGCGGCCTATCACAAGACTTCCGGAAAGGCCGTGCCCAAGGAGGCCAAGCCCGCAGCGCCGCCGGTGGCTGCGGCGTCGGGCGCCCAGGCCGCCGCCTCTGGCACGCCCGTGGCCTACAAGCCGCCGGCACCGTGTGCGGATCCGGGCCCGTTCGCGTACAACCCGCCTGAGCAAAAGCCGCTGGAGACCGCCGGCGCGCATTCGCCCACCGGCACCGCCGCCAGCCCGCCCAGCGTGAAAACGCCTTCGGCCGAGATGGCCCCGGCCAAGAAGTAGCGGTCGGTAAAACACCTTTGACGCAGCGGCCCGCGCATTTGCGGTAGCCTTTGGGCATGCCTTTGCCCTTTCTCACTGAAGCACGCGCGCCGCTCACACGGGAAGTCGAAACCGTCAACGAGCACGGCGAGCGTGGCACTGCGTCGATCCCGGCTGAGCGGCCCCTCACTGTCTACCTGGACAAGCGTGAACTCGTCACGCTGATGACGCTGGGCGCGCGACCCGAATGGCTGGTGCTCGGCTACCTGCGCAACCAGCGCTTGGTCCGCTCGGTGGACGAGGTGGAATCCGTCACGGTGGATTGGGATACCGGTGCCGCCGCAGTGAAGACCCGCCACGGCGTCGACGACATTGAAGAGCGCACCGCGCGCCGCGTCGTCACCACCGGCTGCGGGCAGGGCAGCATGTTCGGCGGCCTGATGGACGAGATCGATTCCATCCAGCTGCCGTCCGCCGCCATCACCCAGGCGCAGCTCTACGGCATCACCAACGCGATCCGCCTGCAGGAGAGCACATACAAGTCGGCCGGTTCGGTCCACGCCTGCGCCTTGTTCCGCGGCGAGGAAATGCTGCTGTTCGTCGAGGACGTGGGCCGCCACAACGCCATCGACACGATCGCCGGGTGGATGTGGCTGCAGCAGGAAGCGGGCGCCGGCATGTCCAGCGACGACAAGGTGTTCTACACGACGGGGCGGCTCACCAGCGAGATGGTGATCAAGTCGGCGCAGATGGGCGTGCCCATCGTGGTGTCGCGCAGCGGCATGACGCAGATGGGGCTGGAGATTGCGCAGCGCCTGGGGCTGTGCGCGATCGGACGCGCTACCAACAAGCGCTTTCTCTGCTACAGCGCGCCCAACCGGCTGCAGATGCAGCCGGAACTCGCCGGCCCGAAGCTGCACGCTGCCGCCTGAGCCCATGGACGAGCTGCCCGCTGCCATCGAGCGAAGCCTGCCCTTGCGCGACTGGGTGCGCGAGGGCCTGCGCGCCGGGTTCTTCCGCAGGCCGCGGGTCGGCAATGCGCAACCATCGCCGGCCCTGGTGGCCGCGCTGCTCGCCATCTTCACCGTGCTGGAGCTCGTGCTCGCGCGACTGGAGGTGCCCGGCCCGGCCGAGTTCGACCTGCGCGGCTGGCTGGCCCCGTCGTGGAGCACGGCGGTGCTGTTGTTGCTGGCCTGGTGGGCCCTGCCGCCGCGGGATGACACGACCGACCGGCCCAGCGGGCTGGCGGCGTGGTTCGCGCTGTGGACGGTGGCACTGTTCCCGGTCAACCTGGTGGCGCAACTCCTGGGCATCGCGCATGCCCACGAGGCCCTGCCTGCCGCCATGGAGACATTGGCGTGGGCCGGCTGGTTGATCTACCTCCTGCTCTGGGGCTGGGCGGTCGCTGCGCTGCTTCGCCTGTCGTTTCACTTCGGTGTGCCCCGTGCACGCCTGGCGGCATTGGGTGCCGGCCTGGTGGTGCTGTTCGGCGTCTCGGCCTGGCAGTTCCCCGACCGCGCGTGGCAGCCTGACCCTTCGCAAGTCACGAAGGAAGGCCCGCTGCGGCTTGAACTCAGCCAGGAGACCTTCGAGATCCAGCAGGCGCTGTTGCAAAAGGCGATCTCCGGGCTGGCGCCTGAGCGCCCCGGCACGGTCGACGTATATGGCCTGGTGTTCTCGCCGTATGCGCACGAAGACGTGTTCCTGCGCGAAAACAACCTGGTGGCCAGGCTGCTGGCCGAGCGCTTCGACGCGCAGGACCGCGTGGTCCAGCTGGCCAACCATGCCGCCACGGCGCAAACCCACCCCTGGGCCACGCCGGCCAACCTGGAGCGCGCGATCGACGCCATCGGCGAGCGCATGGACCGCGAGAACGACGTGCTGGTGATCTACATGACGTCGCACGGTGCCAGCGACTTCAAGCTGGCCGCGGACAACACCCCGCTGTCGGTGGACGCAGTGAGCCCCGGCGAGCTGCGCCAGGCGCTGGACAAGGCGGGCATCCGCCATCGTGTCATCGCGATCTCGGCCTGCTTCTCCGGCGGCTGGGTCGGCCCGCTGGCCAGCGACTCGACGTTGGTGATGACGGCCGCCGACGCCACCCACACGTCGTTTGGCTGCGGCAAACGCTCGGAGTTGACCTTCTTCGGCCGCGCGGTGTTCGACGAAGAGCTGCGCAAGACCCACTCGTTCGAGCAGGCCTTCGCCGCGGCAGTGCCGGTGATCAAGCAGCGCGAAGTGGAGGCCGGCAAGGACGACGGGTTCTCCAACCCGCAACTCAGCGTCGGCGAAAAGATCAAGCCCGTCCTCGCGGCGCTGGCGCGGCGCCTGGATTCGATGGCGGCCAAGTAGGGGCAGCCAGCCCTAATCCGGGCCTGAGTCTTCTGCGCTAAGCTGGCCCCATGACCGTCATGTCCTCGTCCTGGTCCGCTGCGTGGAAGTTGGGTTGGCGCACGCTCTGGCGCGACCTGCGCGCCGGTGAGCTGCGCCTGTTGATCGTCGCGGTGACCCTGGCAGTGGCGGCGCTCACCGCAGTGGGCTTCTTCGCCGATCGCCTCAAGGGCGGCCTCGAGCGCGACGCGCGCCAGCTGCTGGGCGGCGACGCAGTGGTCTCCAGCGACAACCCGACGCCGCAGGCGTTCATCGACAAGGCGCGATCGCTCGGGCTGCAGGGCCTGGTCACGCTCAGTTTCCCGACCATGGTCCGCGCGCCGGACGACCTGGGCGGTGCGAGCAAGCTGGTGGCCCTCAAGGCCGTGCCGGCCGGCTACCCCTTGCGCGGCAACCTGACCGTGGCCGCGGACCCTGGCGCACCGGGCGCTGCGACGCGCGAGATTCCGCCCAAGGGTGAAGCCTGGGTCGACGCAACCCTGGTCGAAGCGCTTGAATTGAAGATGGGCGATCCGCTGCTGCTGGGCGATACGCGCCTGCGCGTGGGCCGCATCATCGTGACCGAGCCCGACCGGGGCGGTGGCTTCGTGAACTTCGCGCCGCGCGTGATGGTGAACGACTCCGACCTCGCGGCGAGCAAACTGGTCCAGCCCGCCAGCCGAGTGAGCTACCGCTTCGCCGTCGCCGGCAAGGACGCGCCCATCTCGGCGTTCGTGAAGTGGGCGGTGGACGAAACGAAGAAGCCGGCGGTGCGCGGCGTGCGGGTCGAATCGCTGGAAGGCGGGCGGCCCGAGATGCGGCAGACCCTGGACCGCGCCGAAAAATTCCTGAACCTGGTGGCGCTGCTGGCCGCGTTGCTGAGCGCGGTGGCCGTGGCGCTGGCCGCCCGAGGCTTTGCGGCCGCCCACCTGGACGATTGCGCGATGCTGCGCGTTCTGGGCCAGAGCCAGCGCACGATCGCATGGAGCTACACCTTCGAATTCGCGATGGTCGGACTGGCAGCGAGTTCCCTGGGCGTGGCCATCGGCTACGCAGTGCACTTTGTCTTCCTGTTGCTGCTGTCCGGCCTCGTCGGAACCGCATTGCCGGCCGCGAGCCTGTGGCCGGTGGCGTTTGGTCTTGGCATGGGACTGACACTGATGTTCGCCTTCGGCCTGCCGCCGGTGCTGCAACTGGCGCAAGTGCCGCCGCTGCGCGTGATCCGGCGGGACCTGGGCAACCTCAAGCCCGCCTCGATTGCCGTGCTCACGGTGGGCATCGCGGGCTTCGCCGCGCTGTTGATGGCCGCCAGCAGCGACCTGCTGCTGGGCGCCATTGCCGTGGGCGGGTTCGCAGGCGCGGCGCTGGTATTCGCCGGCATGAGCTGGGTCGCGGTGAAGCTGCTGCGTAAATCGGTCAACGAAGCCACCGCGCCACGCTGGCTGGTGCTGGCCACACGGCAGATCTCCGCGCGGCCGGCCTATGCGGTGGTCCAAGTGAGCGCGCTGGCGGTGGGGCTGCTGGCGCTGGTGCTGCTGGTGCTGCTGCGCACCGACCTCATCGCGAGCTGGCGCCAGGCCACGCCGCCGGACGCGCCCAACCGTTTCGTCATCAACGTGATGCCGGAGCAGGGTGAAGCCTTCCAGAAGGCGTTGCGCGACGCGGGCGTGAAGCGCTTCGACTGGTACCCGATGATCCGAGGACGGCTGGTGGCCGTGAACGGTCGCACCGTCACGCCGGACGACTACATTGAGGACCGCGCCAAGCGGCTGGTGGACCGCGAATTCAACCTCTCCAGCAGCGCGACGCAGCCACCGCACAACCAGGTGGTCGCGGGCCGCTGGCAGCCCGATGAGCGTGGCGCCATCAGCGTGGAGGAAGGCATTGCCACCACGCTGGGGCTGAAGCTGGGCGACACGCTGCGCTTCGACATTGGCGGCATGCCCACCGACGCGAAGATCACTTCGCTGCGCAAAGTGGACTGGAGTTCGATGCGCGCGAACTTCTTCGTCATGTACCCGGTGGACCGCCTGACCGACGTGCCTTCCACGTACATGAGCGCATACCGGGCTCCCGATCGCAAGGGATTCGACAATGCCCTGGTACGCGCTTTCCCCAACATCACCAACGTGGACATGACCAGCACCATCACACAGGTGCAAGGCGTGCTGGACAAGGTCATCCGGGCGGTGGAGTTCCTGTTCGGCTTCACGCTGGCGGCCGGCGTGGTGGTGCTGTTCGCCGCGGTGACCGCGACCCGTGAGGAGCGGGCGCGCGAGTTCGCGATCATGCGGGCGGTCGGCGCCAGCAGCGCATTGTTGAGGCAGGTGCAGCGCGCCGAGCTGGTCGGTGTCGGCCTGCTGGCAGGTTTCCTCGCGAGCGTCGTCGCCTCCGCCGTCGGCTGGGGGCTGGCGAAATACGCCTTCGACTTCACGTGGACCGCATCGCCCTGGGTGCCGCTGGGTGGCGCATTGGCCGGTGCCGCGCTGGCGCTGGCAGCGGGCTGGTGGGGCCTGCGCGAAGTGCTCAACCGGCCGGTGGTGGACACCTTGCGCCGCGCGGCCGAATGAGTTGTGTCGCCGGGCGACAATAGCGGGATGCAACCCGAGCAAAAGACAGAGTTCGCCACGCCCTTCGAGTGGATCGGTGGCGAGGAGAAGGTCAAGGCCCTCGTCGACCGGTTCTATGACCTGATGGACCTGGAGCCGCACTACGCCGAATTGCGCGCCGCGCACGGCACCGAGCTGGCACGCGCAAGGCAAAACCTCTTCTGGTTCCTGTGCGGCTGGCTGGGTGGCCCGCAGCACTACACCGATCGCTTCGGCCACCCGCGCCTGAAGATGCGGCACATGCCGTTTTCCATCGGCATCAAGGAACGGGACCAATGGCTGGCCTGCATGGACCAGGCCATGGGCGAGACGGGCGTGCCCGAAGCGCTGCGCGCGCGGCTGAAGGACAGCTTCTTCCAGACGGCTGACTGGATGCGGAACTCGCCGGGTTGATCGCCATGCTACCCAAGACACTCGCCCTGGTCTCGACGGTCTTCCTGCTCATGTCGCTGGGCTTCTTCGTGCTCGGCGCCACGCCACTGCTAATCCTCAAGCACGACGTGCCGATGGATTCGCGCGTCATCCGACAGGTTTTCCACTATTGCTACCGGCTGGTGACGGTCGTGGCGACCACCGCTGCGATCGGCTACGGGCTGTCCGGGCGTGCGGGGATGTCATTGGGATTTGCGTGCATCGCCGTCGTGGCCATCGTCATGCACCACTGGCTGCTCACCCGCATGGACAGCTTGCGAAACACCATGCACGAGGGAGACAGGGCGGCCGTCTCGCGCTTTCGCAA
>DATHWW010000009.1:0-223860 GCA_035460165.1 Methylophilaceae bacterium
TTATTCAATAATCTTGGCAACGACGCCGGCGCCGACGGTACGGCCGCCTTCGCGAATCGCGAAACGCAGACCGTCTTCCATCGCGATCGGCGCGATCAGCGCCACCGTAATGGACACGTTGTCGCCCGGCATCACCATTTCGGTGCCGGCCGGCAGTTCAACTGCGCCCGTCACGTCGGTGGTACGGAAGTAGAACTGCGGACGGTAGCCGTTGAAGAACGGGGTGTGGCGGCCGCCTTCGTCCTTGCCCAGCACGTAGATCTCGGCCGCGAACTTGGTGTGCGGGGTGATGGAACCGGGCTTGGCCAGCACTTGGCCGCGCTCGACTTCTTCACGCTTGGTGCCGCGCAGCAGCACGCCGACGTTGTCGCCGGCCTGACCTTGGTCCAGCAGCTTGCGGAACATTTCGACGCCGGTGCAGGTGGTCTTCAGGGTGGGCTTGATGCCGACGATTTCGATTTCTTCGCCGACCTTGATGATGCCACGCTCGATACGACCGGTCACCACGGTGCCGCGGCCGGAGATGGAGAATACGTCTTCCACCGGCATCAGGAAGGCGCCGTCGATGGCACGTTCCGGGGTGGGGATGTAGGAGTCCAGGGCTTCGGCCAGCTTGAGGATGGCGGGTTCGCCGATGTCGCTTTGGTCGCCTTCCAGCGCCTTCAGCGCGGAACCCTTGACGATGGGGATGTCATCGCCCGGGAAGTCGTACTTGGAGAGCAGCTCGCGCACTTCCATTTCGACCAGTTCGAGCAGTTCGGCATCGTCGACCATGTCGGCCTTGTTCATGAACACGATGATGTAAGGAACGCCCACTTGGCGTGCCAGCAGGATGTGTTCACGGGTTTGCGGCATGGGGCCGTCAGCGGCGGACACGACCAGGATCGCGCCGTCCATTTGGGCGGCACCGGTGATCATGTTCTTGACGTAGTCGGCGTGGCCGGGGCAGTCAACGTGGGCATAGTGGCGGTTGGCCGTTTCGTATTCCACGTGCGCGGTGTTGATGGTGATGCCGCGCGCCTTTTCTTCCGGTGCTGCGTCGATCTGGTCGTACGCCTTCGCTTCGCCGCCGAACTTCTTCGACAGGATCGTGGTGATCGCCGCCGTCAGCGTCGTCTTGCCGTGGTCAACGTGTCCAATCGTCCCCACATTCACGTGCGGCTTGGTACGCTCAAATTTGCCTTTTGCCATTCCCGATCCCTTTAACTCATCAAGTTAAAAAAATGGTGCCCATGGCGGGAATCGGACCCGCGACCTCTCCCTTACCAAGGGAGTGCTCTACCACTGAGCCACATGGGCGCTCTTAAAATAAAAAATTCGCAACTGGAGCGGGCGACGAGGTTCGAACTCGCGACATCTTGCTTGGAAGGCAAGTGCTCTACCAGCTGAGCTACACCCGCACAACCGGCCAGAAGCCATGCACTCGAAGCCCTAATTCGGCTCCAGAACAGCTTTTGGTGGAGAGGGCTGGATTCGAACCAGCGTAGGCGTAAGCCAACAGATTTACAGTCTGCCCCCTTTAGCCACTCGGGCACCTCTCCCTGCCGAACCCGAGATTATCGGGCGTTTACCGCCACTTGTCAAACCTGCCAGCAAATTTGCGTAGTAACTGGTGCCGGATGCCGGAATCGAACTGGCGACCTTCGCATTACAAGTGCGCTGCTCTACCAACTGAGCTAATCCGGCGCGGCGGCGATTATACCTACATCCACTCGAACAGCAAGTGCCGCCGAAAGAAGATTGTTATTTTACCAGCTTAAGCGCGGGCCTTTTGTTGCTTGATGGCGGCTCCGGCTCATCCGGCGGACCTTCCGGCTCACCCTCAGCATCCGGAGGCGCGACCTCCTCCGCCTCAAAAAACATGCCCTGGCCATTTTCGCGTGCGAAGATTCCTCGCACCGCGTCGATAGGCACATAAATATCGAATGGGCTACCGCTGAATCGCGCAGAGAACGTCACCGCCTCGTTGCCTATCAGCAAATCCTTGGTGGCCGAGAAATTGATATTAAGCACAATCTCCCCATCCTTGACGTATCCCTGCGGTACCCGCGTGTGCGAATTCACGGCCACCACCAAATGCGGCGTGAAGCCGTTATCCAGACACCACTCATACATGGCGCGCAGGAAATACGGCTTCGTGGAGCTCGGCTCGTTCGCCATTTATTTGCGCATCGCCTTTTCGGATGGCGTCATTGCTTCGATGTAGGCCGGACGCGAGAAGATACGTTCGGCATACTTGAGTAATGGCGCGGCCTGCTTCGGCAGTTCGATACCATAGTGACCCAGACGCCAGAGCAGAGGTGCAATCGCCACATCCAGCATCGAGAACTCGTCGCCCAGCATGTATTCCTGCTTATTGAAGATAGGTGCGATCTGCGTCAGATTGTCGCGCACAATGGCACGCGCGCTATCAGCCACCTTGGCGTTATCGGATTCGATATCGTCAATGTGATCGAACAGCTGGTCTTCGAAGTTATGCAGGAACAGACGGGCGCGGGCGCGCATTACCGGATCCGCCGGCATCAGCTGCGGATGCGGAAAACGCTCATCAATGTATTCATTGATGATATTCGCCTCGTACAGCACCAGATCGCGCTCGACCAGGACTGGCACGCGATTGTATGGATTAATGACCGCCAGATCTTCCGGCTTGTTGGTCATGTCGACGTCGATCACCTGAAAATCCATGCCCTTCTCGAAGAGCACAATACGGCAGCGCTGGCTGTAAGGGCAGGTTGTACCTGAATATAAGGTCATCATAAGCTTTGTCCGATCTCGATTAAAAGCAAAAGGGAGGCTCCGGAAAACCGGAACCTCCCGCAACGTCAAAAATGACTAATGTACGTCTTTCCAGAATTCCTTTTTGAGCGCGAGCGCGAGCATGAAAAAGAATGCCAGCGCCAGCAGCACGATGATGCCGAGTTGGAGGCGTTTGGCTTTGGCAGGTTCCGCCATGAACGCCAGGTAATTCACCAAGTCGGCCACCATCGCATCATATTCGGCCGGCGCCATCTTGCCGGGCTTCACCAGCACCAGCTGATGCGACACCACCGCATTGCCTTCGATATCCTTGGTTTCCTGAACCTGCAGCGCTTGCTCGCCCTGCAATTCCCATAGCACATGCGGCATGCCGACATTCGCAAACGCGACGTTATTCCAGCCGGTAGGACGCGTTTCGTCGCGGTAGAAGCCGCGCAAATAGGTGTACAACCAATCGGGCGTCCGCGAACGGGCAATCACCGAAAGATCCGGCGGCGGTGCGCCGAACCAAGCCTTTGCATCGTTCGGCTTCATGCCGACCTGCATGGGTTCACCCACTTTCTCGCCGGCAAACAACAGATTGCTCTTGATCTGCTCATCCGTGAGGCCGATATCCTTGAGGCGGTTATAGCGCATCGACGTCGCACTGTGGCAGTTCAGGCAATAATTCACGAACACTTTTGCACCGCGCTGCAATGACGGCTGATTGGAAGGATTGATCGGGGCCTTGTCCAGATGCACATCCTCGCTGGCTTGCACTGCCAGCGGCAGCAATAGCCCGAACATGAATAGCAGTTTCTTCATTATCCCGTCACCCTTTCCGGCACTGGTTTCGTCTTGTCTCTCTTGGTGTACCACGGCATCAGCGCAAAAAAGAGGAAATACACCACCGTCAGCACGCGCGCCACAACCGTAGCGCGATCCGCACCGCCGAGCACCGGCACATTCGCAGCGAACTGCCCCCACACATTGGAAGGCACCGTGCCTAGATACCCCAGAATCAGGAAACTCACCACAAAAACGACCAGCCAACCCTTGTATTGCGCGCCGCGATAACGGATGGATTTGACCGGACTCTTGTCCAGCCAAGGCAGGGCCGCAAAAATCATTACCGACAGGCCCATGGCAGCCACGCCGGGGAACTGCGAATTCAGGATTGGGGGCACCGCACGCAGGATCGAATAATACGGCGTGAAATACCATACCGGCGCAATGTGGGCCGGCGTCTTCAGCGGATCGGCCGGCACGAAGTTGTTGGCTTCGAGGAAATAGCCGCCCATTTCCGGGGCGAAGAACACAATCGCCGAGAACACGATCAGGAAGACGGCCACACCGACAATATCCTTCACCGTGTAATACGGATGGAAAGGAATGCCGTCGAGCGGAATGCCGGTCTTGGGGTCCTTGTTCTTCTTGATCTCGATCCCGTCCGGGTTGTTGGATCCCACTTCGTGCAGCGCAATGATGTGGGCAGCCACCAGGCCCAGCAATACCAGCGGCAACGCGATCACATGGAATGCAAAGAAACGGTTGAGCGTTGCGTCGGAAACCAGATAGTCTCCGCGCAGCCACTCCGCAACGTCAGGCCCGACAAACGGAATGGTCGCAAACAGGTTCACGATCACCTGCGCACCCCAATAAGACATCTGACCCCACGGCAGCAGGTAGCCAAAGAATGCCTCGCCCATCAAGCACAGGAAAATCGCCACGCCGAACAGCCAGATCAGCTCGCGCGGATTGCGGTACGAGCCATAAAGCAAGCCACGGAACATATGCAGATAAACCACGACGAAGAACATCGAAGCGCCGGTGGAGTGCATGTAGCGGATCAGCCAGCCCCACGACACGTCGCGCATGATGTATTCGACGGAAGCAAACGCCAGCGCTGCATCCGGCTTGTAGTGCATGGTCAGGAAGATGCCGGTGACGATTTGCAGCACCAGCACCAGCATGGCCAGGGAGCCGAAGTAGTACCAGAAGTTGAAATTCTTCGGCGCGTAGTATTCGGAAAGATGCGCCTTCCAGTTGGCGGTCAGCGGAAATCGCTCATCCACCCAATTCAGCGCACAGGTCAGGTATTTATTCATTCGTTACGCTCCCTTGGCATCTTCGCCGATCAACAGACGGGCATCGCTGAGGTAGTAATGAGGCGGCACTTCCAGATTGATCGGGGCAGGCGAACCCTTGAACACGCGGCCAGCGAGGTCGAACTTGGAGCCGTGGCAGGGACAGAAAAAGCCGCCCGGCCAATCGCTGCCCATGCCGTCTTCGCCCTGCTTGAGCTTGGAAGAGGGGGAGCATCCAAGGTGGGTGCAGATACCGACAATCACCATCAGGTTGGGTTTGATGGAGCGCGTCGCATTCTTGGTATAGTCCGGCTGTTGCGCAACTTCAAGCTTGGGGTCGCTCAGCTTATCGTCGATCTTGCCCAGCTGATCCAGCATTTCCTGGGTCCGATTAACGATCCAAACCGGTTTGCCGCGCCATTCGACGGTAATCATCGAACCCGGTTCGATCTTGCCGATATCCACTTCCACCGGAGCGCCGGCGGCCTTGGCGCGCTCGCTGGGCAACATGCTCATGACGAATGGAGTTGCCACGGCTACGGTCGCCGCACTCCCTGCCACTGCCGTCGCAGCAATCAGGAAGCGCCGCTTGCTGTGATCCACTTCTTGGTTAGCCATCGCAATACCTTGGAGTTTTTCTAAAAGGACGGGATTGTACAGTTTTCTAAGCAAAACTTAAACGACAAAAGGGTCAAACCGGGTTATCGATATCGACAAAATGATGACTAATACCAAAGCGTTGCGAAAGATGTTCACCCAGCGCCTGAATGCCATAGCGCTCCGTGGCATGATGACCAGCGGCGATAAAAGCCACGCCCGATTCGCGCGCAATGTGCACGGTACGTTCCGACACCTCTCCCGTTATGAACGCGTCCACACCTAAGTTCACCGCAAACTCCAAATAGTCCTGCGCAGCGCCAGTACACCAGGCGACGCGACTTAACCGCTTATTCGGATCCCCGACCAGCATGGGCTCGCGCGCCAGTATTACGGAGATCGACCGTCCCAATTCCCCAAGCGTCATCGATTGTTTTAATGTCCCATGCGCCGCGATGGATTGCTCGCCGAACCAGCCCTCGATATTGAACTCCAGCAAACTCCCTAATCTGGCGTTATTGCCGAATTCTGGATGCACATCCAGCGGCAAATGATAAGCAACGAGACTTATGTCTTGTTCCAGAAGAAACTTCAAACGATTGCGCTTGATGCCGACCACGCGCGCATCTTCACCTTTCCAGAAATATCCATGGTGCACCAGCACCAGATCAGCACCCAGCTCTGCCGCACGCTCCAGCAAGGCCATGCTCGCCGTGACGCCGCTCACGACGACTTGGACATCCGGCCGCCCTTCGAGCTGTAGTCCATTCGGACAGTAATCCCGGAAGCGCTCAACCTGCAATAATTGTCCGGTATAATCTACCAACTCGGATAGTTTCATTAATTTTCCCCATCTGCTCTCGATCATTCGTCTGAACGGTTAGCCCTGTCATGGAAACAACGCGTGGAGCTATTTTAATAACCATGAAAAAACTCTGGCTCATTTTTGCACAAAGCGTAACGATCAGTCTCGCCGCCCTGTTCGTTCTGCAGACATTTCGTCCTGATTTGCTGAACGGCAATGATTCGGAAATTACCGTCAAGCAAGTCGAATCCACCCCCGCCGCTCCGCGCCAGAACATCGCCTCTTACAGTGGCGCCGCCAAGAAGGCGATGCCTTCGGTAGTCAATATTTTCACCAGCAAGGAGTCGCAGGCCAACGAATCGCCGTTTATGGACGACCCCTTGTTCCGGCATTTTTTCGGCGATCAGTTCAATGACATCCCGCAACGCGAGAACAGTCTCGGCTCCGGCGTCATCGTCACTACCGACGGCCTGATCCTGACCAATCACCATGTGATCGAAGCCGCCGATGAAATCGAGGTTGCATTGGCGGATGGCCGTACCGTACCGGCGCGTGTCGTCGGCAGCGATCCCGAGACCGACCTGGCGGTACTCAAGGTCGACATGAAGGATCTTCCCGCCATCACATTTGGCCACTCCGACAAGCTCGCCATCGGAGACGTGGTGCTCGCCATCGGCAACCCTTTCGGCGTGGGCCAAGCCGTGACACAAGGGATAGTCAGTGCGCTGGGCCGCAACCATCTCGGCATCAATACCTTCGAGAACTTCATTCAGACTGACGCCCCCATCAACCCGGGCAACTCGGGCGGCGCGCTGGTGGACACCGAAGGCAACCTGATCGGCATCAACAGCGCCATCTACTCACGCAGCGGCGGCTCCATGGGCATAGGCTTCGCTATCCCTGTCAGCCTGGCTCAACAAGTGATGGAGCAGATCATCCGTCAAGGTGGCGTCACCCGCGGTTGGATCGGCATTGAAGCGCAGGACATCACTCCGGAACTGGCGGAATCGTTCAAGCTCAAGGAGGTGCGCGGCGCACTGATTGCGGGCGTAATGCGCGGAGGGCCAGCGGACAAAGCCGGCATCAAGCCGGGCGATATCCTGCTGGAAGTGAACGGCAACGCCGTCATGGACAGCTCCGACATGCTGAACCTGATCTCCAGCCTGAAACCTGGGGAACTCGCATCGGTCAAGATTGTGCGCAACCAGGTGGAGCAAAAGCTGAGTATTCCGATCGGCAAGCGGCCGAAACTGCAAGCCAGGGTGAATTAACGCCTGACCTGCGGAGGTTGGAGCTAGCTGTAACTCTCCGACTTGGTACCAAGAAAGCCGGCAGCCAGAATGCCGGCTTCATAGAGCAGCCAAAGCGGTACCGCCAGCATGAATTGCGAAATCACATCCGGTGGCGTCAGGATCGCGCCGGCAATGAACGCGCCAACGATCACATAAGAACGGATTTCTTTCAGCGTCGCCACATTCACCACCCCCATCCGGACCAGCACCACCACGGCCACCGGCACCTCGAATGCGATACCAAAAGCCAGGAAAAGCGTGATCACGAAATCAAGGTAGTTGCCGATATCCGTCATCACCGCCACGCCCTCGGGCGCCGTACCGGCAATAAATCCGAAAACCACCGGAAACACCAGGAAATAGGCAAACGCCATGCCTAGCAGGAACAGCAGAGTGCTGAGCACCACCATAGGTGCCGCGAACCGCTTTTCATGCTGATAAAGCCCGGGCGCGATGAAGGCCCAGATTTGGTACAAAGTATAGGGAAGCGAGATCACAAAAGCCGCCAGCATGGCAACTTTCATCGGTACGAAAAAAGGCGTGGTCACTGCGGTTGCAATCATTTGCCCACCTTGCGGCAGTTGACTCAACAACGGGCTTGCCAGCAAAGAGTAAATTTTGTTGGCGAATGGGAACAGGCAGATGAAGGTCAACACAATGCCGGCCACGATCCGCAGCAAGCGATCGCGTAGTTCGATCAGGTGAGAAATGAAGGTATCGGAAGTACTCATGATCCAGGCTGCCTACGCACCCGGCTTGTGCTGGTCGGAGGCGGGTGATTCGATATCGTTGAGTATGGAATTGGCGGAGCTGTTGGCCTGCCGTACCTCATTCGTCATGTCCGACTCCAGGGCGGCCACCTCATGCGTCACATCACTGTGAATCTTGCGCAACTCATCCGCCTTCAACTCACGCTCGATGTCACCTTTCACGGTCGCCACATAACGCTGCATGCGACCAGCGAGCAGGCCTAAGGTGCGCGCCACCTTGGGCAGCTTTTCCGGGCCGATCACGATCAGCGCCACCACGGCAATGATCAGGATCTCGCCAAAGGAAACATCGAACACGGCTTAATGCCTGGTTTTTTCAGTCACTTCGCCTTCAACGGTTTTGGATCGCTCGGCTTCGTCTTCAAGCTTGGGCTTGGATTGCTCTTCACGCATGGCATCCTTGAAGCCCTTTACCGCACCACCGAGATCGCCGCCGACATTACGCAACTTTTTGGTGCCAAAAACCAGCAACACCACCACCAGCACGATCAACCAATGCCAAATACTGAATGAACCCATCATCTACTCCTCAAAACGGGCGGCCTACGTTTTAGGCAACGTGGAGCCGCCTCCAAATATGTGAACATGCAGGTGAAAAACCTCCTGCCCGCCGCCAGGCCCGGTATTGATCATGGTGCGGAAGCCGTCTTCCAATCCCTGCTCTTTCGCCAGCTTGGGAGCCAAAAGCATCAATCGGCCTAACAAATCACGATGGCTTTCGCTGCACTCATCCAGGCTGGCGACATGCAGCTTCGGAACAAGCATGAAATGTACCGGGGCGATGGGGCGAATATCGTGGAATGCAATAAACTCCTCGTCTTCATACACTTTCTTGCTCGGGATATCCCCGGCTACGATCTTGCAGAAAATGCAGTCGCTCATTCAATTCTCCTTATGGGCGCCGTCAGAACTTGCGCCGCACTTACTCGGATGGCCGAGAGGCCTTTTCGGCAAGCCCCGAAAGACCTTCGCGTCGCGCCAGCTCATTCAGGACATCATCTGGGTGCAGCCCGACATGCGCAAGCATCACCAGCGTGTGGAACCAGAGATCGGCGGTTTCGTAGATGATTTTCTGCGGATCGCCATCCTTGGCGGCGATAATCGTTTCCGCTGCCTCTTCGCCGACCTTTTTGAGTATGCTGTCCATGCCCTTGGCGTAGAGCTTGGCGACATAGGAAGACTGAGGATCTGCGGATTTACGGCTCTCGAGCACCTCGGCAAGACGATTGAGCGTATCACTCATGGTGGTAGATCTCCTCCGGGTCTTTCAGCACCGGCTGATCCGAAATCCATTGCCGATTTTCCAACTTCTGGAAAAAACAACTATGACGCCCGGTATGACAGGCGATACCGCCTATCTGTTCCACCGTCAACAGGAGCACGTCTTCGTCGCAATCGAGGCGAATTTCCTTGACGACCTGCACGTGGCCGGACTCTTCGCCCTTGTGCCACAGTTTCTTGCGCGAGCGCGACCAGTAGACGGCATGGCCGGTTTCTTCCGTGAGCCTCAGCGCCTCGCGATCCATCCAGGCAAACATCAGCATTTGCCCGGTGCCGGTTTCCTGCACAATGACCGGCACCAGCCCGTCGTGCGTCCAATTGACTTTGTTCAGCCAGCTTTCGCTCATCAGAGTCGCACCTCGATGCCGTGATCGGCCATGTAATGCTTGGCCTGATCCACCGAATATTCGCCAAAGTGGAAGATGCTGGCGGCCAGCACCGCATCGGCGCCGCCCTGCTTCACCCCGTCGACCAAGTGGTCCAGATTGCCGACACCGCCGGAAGCGATGATAGGCACATCCACTGCGTCGCTGATAGCGCGCGTCAGCGCCAGGTCGAAACCGCTCTTGGTACCGTCTCTATCCATACTGGTCAGCAGCAGTTCGCCCGCGCCTAGCGCGACCATTTTTTTCGCCCATTCAACCGCATCCAGTCCGGTTGGCTTGCGCCCACCGTGCGTGAACACTTCCCAGTGATCGCCCACTTGCTTCGCGTCGATCGCAACCACGATGCACTGCGAACCAAAACGGCCGGAAGCATCCGCTACCAATTGCGGATTGACCACGGCGGCGGTATTCATGCTGACCTTGTCGGCCCCGGCATTCAGCAGACGACGCACGTCTTCGACAGCGCGTACGCCGCCGCCTACGGTTAACGGGATGAATACCTGGGATGCGACTTCTTCGATGATGTGCAGGATCAGTCCGCGATTGTCAGAACTGGCGGTGATATCCAGAAACGTCAGCTCGTCCGCACCCTGCTCGTCATAGCGCCGAGCGATTTCCACCGGATCGCCGGCATCGCGCAGTTCAACGAAATTGACGCCCTTGACCACGCGGCCATCAGTAACATCCAAGCAAGGAATGATGCGTTTGGCGAGGCCCATCAGGCACTCAGTTCTTCCGCCAGCGCTTGTGCGGCGGCGAAATCCAGCGTGCCTTCGTAAATTGCACGGCCGGTAATGGCGCCCATGATGCCTTCGTCCTCAACGGCGCACAGACGCTTGACGTCTTCCAGGTTGGTGATGCCGCCGCTGGCAATAACTGGTATGCGCAGGTTTTGCGCCAGCGCCACCGTCGCTTCGATGTTCACGCCGTTAAGCATACCGTCGCGGCCGATATCGGTATAAACGATGGCTTCGACGCCGTAGTCCTCGAACTTTTTGCCGAGGTCGATCACGTCATGACCGGTCAGCTTGGACCAGCCGTCCACCGCCACCTTGCCGTCCTTCGCATCCAGCCCGACCATGATGTGGCCGGGGAAGGCATAGCAGGCATCATGCAGGAAACCGGGGTTTTTCACCGCAGCGGTACCGATGATGATGTAACTGATGCCGTCGTCCAGATAGCGCTCTATCGTGTCCAGATCACGAATGCCGCCACCCAACTGAATCGGGATATCCCCACCCACAGCGGCAACGATGGACTTGATCGCCTCTTCGTTCACCGGCTTGCCGGCGAAGGCGCCGTTCAGGTCCACCAGATGGAGGCGCTGTGCGCCCTTCTCCACCCAGTGCCGCGCCATCGCGGCGGGATCTTCGGAAAACACCGTAGCGTCTTCCATGAGGCCTTGTTTGAGACGCACGCAGTGGCCGTCTTTGAGATCAATCGCAGGAATAATCAGCATGATATATGGGCAATAAAATCAGGGACGACCGTCCCAATTGACGAAATTGAAAAGTAACGACAATCCAGCCTGTTGGCTCTTTTCCGGATGGAATTGTACGGAAAAAATATTATCGCGCCCGACCGCGCCGGTAAAGCGGAACGGATAGTTGGTATAGGCTGTCTCCAACGCGCCATCGGTCGGCTCCACGTAATAACTGTGGACGTAGTAAAAGCGCGCGTCCGGCGCGATGCCGGCCCACATCGGGTGACTGCGCGTCTGATGGACTTCGTTCCAGCCCATGTGCGGAACCTTGAGCTTGCTGCCGGCGCCATCAACCATGCGCGCTTGCGGGAAGCGCTTGACCTTGCCCGGCAGTATGCCGAGACCATCGACGTTACCCTCCTCGCTGTGCTCGAACAGCAACTGGAGGCCGATGCAAATGCCGAGAAAGGGCTTGCTCGCCGCGGCTTCGTGCACCGCACGGCGCAGGTCGCGGCTGTCGAGCTCGCGCACGCAATCCGGCATCGCGCCCTGCCCGGGGAATACCACGCGTTCGGCGGCAGCGATCTCGGCGGGATCGCTGGTAACCACAACGGAACGGTCGGGAGCAACATGCTCCAGCGCTTTAGCCACCGAGCGCAGGTTGCCCATGCCGTAATCGATTACTGCAATATCAGTCATGATGGATAGCTGTCAGCGTCAGCATTCAGAAAGTGAGTTCGAAATCTGCAATCTCGATTGCAAATGTGCCGAAGGCGGCTATAGCGTTCCCTTGGTAGAAGGCATCACGCCCGCCATGCGCGGATCGGCTTCGGCGGCAGCGCGCAACGCGCGCCCGAACGCCTTGAAGATCGTTTCCGCCTGATGGTGCGCATTGTCCCCGCGCAGATTGTCGATGTGCAGGGTCACCAAGGCGTGATTGACGAAGCCCTGGAAGAATTCGTGGAACAGGTCGACGTCGAAATCGCCGATGCGCGCGCGCGTGAATTCGACGCCGAATTCCAGCCCCGGGCGGCCGGAAATATCCAGCACCACGCGCGACAATGCCTCATCCAGCGGCACGTAGGCGTGGCCGTAGCGGCGTATGCCCTTCTTGTCGCCGATGGCCTTGGCGAAGGCCTGGCCCAGGGTAATGCCCACGTCTTCTACGGTGTGATGCGCGTCGATGTGCAGGTCGCCCTTGGCCTGGATGGAAATATCCATCATGCCGTGGCGAGCAATCTGATCAAGCATGTGGTCGAGGAAAGGAAGGCCGGTCGCGAATTCGGAAACGCCGGTGCCATCGAGGTTCAATGACACGGAAATCTGTGTTTCCAGGGTGTTACGGCTGACTTGAGCGGTTCGCATGGTTAAGTCGCTGAAAAATGGGCTCATTCTACCGCAAAATCTCGCGCAATGCCGACACCAGCTGCTGACATTGCTCGTCGGTGCCTATCGTGATGCGCATAAAGGGCGCGATGCGAACGGGATTCTTGAAATGGCGCACGATAATGCAGCGCTCGCGCAGGGCCGCCGTCAGCTCGGCACCGTCACGGTTGGCATGGCGCGCGAAAATGAAATTCGCCGCCGAAGGCAGTACCGTAAAGTCCAGCGCCTCAAGATCGGCGACCAGCTTTTCACGGGTCGCCATCACCTGCCGGCGCGTCTGTTCGAAATACGCGCGGTCTTCCATCGCCGCAGCGGCGCCGGCCTGCGCGAAGCGATCCAGCGGATAGGAATTAAAGCTGTCCTTGACGCGTACCAGCGCTTCGATCAGGTCAGGATCGCCGATCGCATAGCCGACGCGCAGGCCGGCGAGCGAGCGCGCCTTGGATAGCGTGTGCACTACCAGCAGTTGCGGGTATTTCTCGATCAGCGGGATCGCGGATTCGCCACCGAAATCGATATACGCTTCGTCCACCACGACGACCGAATCTGTATTCGCCTGCAGCAAACGTTCAATCTCGCCCAAGGACAGCAATCGTCCGGTCGGTGCATTCGGGTTGGGGAAAATAATGCCGCCGTTGGGCTGAACATAGTCGTTAACGTCGATCTCAAAGGATGCGGTCAGCGGTATCGTCTGATATCCCACCTCATAAAGCCCGCAATACACCGGATAAAAACTGTAGGTGATATCGGGAAAGAGAATGGGCTGGGCGTGCTTCAGCAGCGCCTGAAAAACGTGCGCCAGCACCTCGTCGGAACCGTTGCCGACAAAGACGTTAGCCGGCCGCAGAGCGTAGTACTCGGCAATCGCGCCGCGCAAACGGTCGGAATTCGGGTCCGGATATAGGCGTAGCGATTCGGCGACCTCCGCCTGCAACGCTTCGAGCACCTTGGGACTGGGCCCGTAGGGATTCTCGTTGGTATTGAGCTTAACCAGATTGGCGAGCTTGGGCTGCTCGCCCGGCACATAAGGCGTCAATCGCTCGACGGTAGCGCTCCAGAATTTGCTCAAGATAGACCCTATTTCAATCGGTATTCGGCGGCACGGGCATGCGCCTGCAAGCCTTCGCCATACGCCAGCGTGCTGGCAACCTTGCCCAAGGTCTGCGCGCCTTCGGCCGACACCATGATCAGGCTGGAGCGCTTCTGGAAATCGTACACACCGAGCGGCGACGAGAAGCGGGCGGTACGCGAAGTCGGCAGCACGTGGTTCGGGCCGGCGCAGTAATCGCCTAATGACTCGCAGGTCTGGCGGCCCATGAAGATGGCGCCGGCGTGCTTGATCTGCTTGGTCAATGCAACCGGATCTTCGACCGACAACTCCAAGTGTTCCGGCGAAATGTAATTTGCAATCTCGGCCGCTTCGTCAAGATCGCGCACCTGAATCAGCGCGCCGCGATCTTGCAGCGAGGTGCGAATGATTTCCGCACGCGGCATTTCCTTGATCAGTTTGTCGATACTCGCTTGAACGCGGTCGAGGAATGCGCCGTCCGGCGACAGCAGGATGGCCTGCGCCAGTTCGTCGTGCTCGGCTTGCGAGAACAGGTCCATCGCCACCCAGTCCGGATCGGTCTTGCCGTCGCAGATCACCAGGATTTCCGACGGGCCGGCGACCATGTCAATGCCCACCACGCCGAACACGCGGCGTTTGGCCGCAGCCACGTAAGCATTCCCGGGACCGACGATCTTGTCCACTTGCGGCACGGTTTCAGTGCCGTACGCCAGCGCGCCGACCGCTTGTGCGCCGCCGATGCAGAATACGCGATCCACGCCGCAGACGGCCGCAGCGGCCAATACCAGCGGGTTCCTTTCGCCGCCAGGTGTCGGGACGACCATGATCAGTTCCTGCACCCCGGCAACCTTGGCTGGAATAGCGTTCATCAGCACCGAAGAGGGATAGGCCGCCTTGCCGCCGGGCACGTACAGGCCGACGCGATCCAGCGCCGTCACCTGCTGGCCGAGCATGGTGCCGTCGGCTTCGGTGTAGCTCCAGGAACTCATCAACTGCTTTTCGTGATAGACGCGCACGCGCTCGGCGGCATGCTGGAGCGCTTCGCGCTGTTCGGCAGGCAGGCTGCCCAGCGCTTCGGCCAAGCGCGCTTGCGGCAGCTCAAGATCGTCCATGCGCTCCGCGCTCAGGCGATCAAAGCGTTGCGTATATTCCAGCACGGCAGCATCGCCACGCGTTTTGACATCCTTAAGGATGCCCGCGACCACGGCATCGACCTGATCGTCCTGCGCCCCTTCGAATGCCAGCAACTGCTTCAGAGAGGCGTCGAAAGAGGTATCGGTCGTCGTATAGCGTCTGATTTTCAACATATTACTTTCCTGGTGTAACGGCACCGGCAAAGGCATCAATAATGGGCTGTATCTGGCTGCGCTTCAGCTTGAGCGACGCCTGATTGATGACCAGGCGCGAGCTGATCGGCATGATTTCTTCCACGGCGACAAGGTGGTTGGCGCGCAAGGTGCCGCCGGTACTGACCAGATCGACGATGGCATCCGCGAGGCCGACCAGCGGGGCCAGCTCCATCGAGCCGTAGAGCTTGATCAGGTCGACATGCATGCCCTTGCCAGCGAAATGTTCGCGTGCAATCTTGGTGTACTTGGTGGCCACCTTGAGGCGGGCGCCAGGTTTGGCAACCGCGTTATAGTCGAAACCTTCGCGCACCGCGACCATCATCTTGCACCGGGCGATCTGCAAATCGAGCGGCTGGTAGAGCCCGGCCCCACCATGTTCATAAAGAACGTCCTTGCCCGCAATACCGAGATCGGCACCACCGTTCTCGACATAGGTCGGCACGTCGCTGGCGCGCACGATGATCAGCCGCACGTCATCGCGATTGGTCCCGATGATGAGCTTGCGCGAGGATTCGGGGTCTTCGGCCGGCACGATGCCCGCTGCCTGCAGCAGCGGCACGGTTTCCTCGAAAATGCGGCCCTTGGACAGGGCAATGGTGATCTGGCTCATTTTGCTCTTCTGATGATGGCGCCCAGTTGCAACAGCTTCTGTTCAAGGTGCTCGTAGCCGCGGTCGAGGTGATAAATACGCTCGATGGTCGTCTCGCCTTCGGCGACCAGACCGGCCAGCACCAGTCCGGCTGAGGCGCGCAGATCGGTCGCCATGACGGTTGCGCCTTCCAGCTGGGCAACCCCGCGCACAATTGCGGTATTGCCGTCGATCTGGATGTCGGCGCCCAAGCGCTGCAACTCGACCGCGTGCATAAAACGATTTTCGAAAATGGTTTCGCGGATCACTGCGGTACCCGCTGCCACCGTATTAATGGTCATGAACTGCGCTTGCATGTCGGTGGGGAAGGCCGGATACGGCGCAGTGCGAATGGACACCGCACTAAGTTTTTTCGGTGCGCGCAGCGTGATCGCCTCGAACTGCGGCGATTTCTCGCCGCTGATCTCGCAGCCGGCGTCCATCAGCTTGTCCACGACCGAATCCAGATAGCCCATGGAAGTGCCGGTCAGGCGAATTTCGCCGCCGGTAATGGCTGCGGCACAAAGGTAAGTCCCGGTCTCGATGCGGTCGGGCATGATGCTGTGCGTCGCGCCATGCAGGCGTTCGACGCCCTGGATGCGGATCACGTCCGTGCCGGCGCCGCTGATGCGTGCGCCCATCGCGGACAGGCACTGCGCCAGATCGACCACTTCCGGCTCGCGCGCGGCGTTTTCGATCACGGTTTCGCCATCGGCGAGGCAGGCGGCCATCATCAGGTTTTCGGTGCCGGTCACCGTCACCATGTCGGTGAACAGGCGCGCGCCCTTCAGTCGGCCGACCTTGGCATTGACGTAGCCATGCTCGACCTTGACCTCGGCGCCCATCGACTGCAGGCCCTTGATGTGTTGATCGACCGGACGGGCGCCGATAGCGCAGCCGCCGGGCAGGCTGACGTGCGCCTCGCCGCAGCGCGCCACCAGCGGACCCAGCACCAGCACCGCGGCACGCATGGTTTTCACCATTTCATAGGGAGCCGTGGGGTTATTAAGCCCGGATGCATCCAGCGTCACCGTATCGCCCGACTGGGCGACCTTGACGCCCATCTGCTCCAGCAGCCGGAGCATCGTCTGGATGTCGTTGAGAGCGGGAACGTTGGTTAGCGTGAGCGGCTCGCTGGTCAGCAGCGCCGCGCATAGAATCGGCAGCGCGGCGTTCTTGGCGCCGGAAATACGTACTTCCCCTTTGAGCGGCTGGCCGCCCTGGATGACTAATTTGTCCATAAAGCCGTCTAGCTTCCGTCCCTGATCTTTAAGTTTTAGTTATGAAGCGCGATGCGCTCAAGCCGCTTTCGGCAGCATTTTTTGCAGTTCGCCGTTCTGGTACATCTCACGCATGATATCTGCTCCGCCGACAAACTCGCCGTTGATGTATAGCTGCGGAATGGTCGGCCAGTTGGCATAGGTCTTGATGCCTTCGCGGATTTCCGGATCGCTCAGCACGTCCACTGAAACATAATTGTTGACGCCGCAAGCCTTGAGTATCTGCGCTGCCACGCTCGAAAAACCGCACTGGGGAAACTGCGGCGTTCCCTTCATGTAGAGCACGACCGGGTTTGCGGTCACTTGTGCTCGAATCTTTTCCTGTGCATCCATGGTGTTCTCCATTAATCGTTAACTGACGCCCATGTCTCGGGCGTATAAGTGCGCAGTGAAAGCGCATGTATTTCCTGCTTCATCCGGTCGCCCAGCGCCCGGTAAACCAGTTGGTGCTGCTGGACCATGTTCTTGCCGGCAAACTGATGGCTGACTACGACGGCTTCGAAATGCTGGCCGTCTTCGCCGTGCACCTCGACATGGTCACAGGAGAGGCCTTGCTGAATGTAGTCCTCGACTTGCTTTGCACTTAACATCATCAACCCCGCAATTTATAGCCGCTCTTGAGCAGGCGCAAAGTAATCCATGATAAGGCCAAAAAGCTTACTCCGACAACGGTCAGGCTGATTTCCGGCGCGATATCGCCCTGGCCAAAAAAGCCGTGGCGGAATCCATCGATCATGTAAAAGAATGGATTGAGATGAGACACTTTTTGCCAGAACGGCGGCAGCGAATGTATCGAATAAAACACGCCGGATAAAAAGGACAATGGCATGATGATGAAGTTCTGGAAAGCCGCCATCTGGTCGAACTTCTCAGCCCAGATGCCGGCAATGATGCCGAGCGTCCCGAGCAAGCCGCCGCCTAGTATCGCAAATGCCAGTATCAGCAAGGGCTGGGCGACCGGCAGGTCAACGAAGAACAAGGCAACCAGCCACACGCTCGCCCCCACGACCAGGCCGCGAATGATCGCCGCCAACAGGAAGGCCAGAAAAAACTGCCAGTAGGAAAGCGGTGTCAGCAGCAGAAACACAATATTGCCCATCACCTTGGACTGGATCAGGCTGGATGAGCTATTCGCGAACGCATTCTGCAACAGCGACATCATCATCAGGCCGGGAATCAGGAAAGCAGTGTAAGTGACGCCCTCGTACACCTGGACATGCGACGCCAGCACGTGCGAGAAGATCAGCAGGTAAAGCAGCGCGGTAATCACCGGCGCAGCCACCGTCTGGAAGCTCACCTTCCAGAAACGCAGGATTTCCTTCCTGAAAAGCGTCCACATGCCGATCATTGCCTGACGATCTCCATGAACACGTCTTCCAGATCGATCTCGATCAGTTCCATGTCTTCGACCTTGATGCCGGCGTTGCGCAACTCCGACAGGACGAATTCGATCTGGGCGACTTCCGGCAGTGCGAAGGTATAGTGCCCTTCATCCTGCGACCGTAGCAAGGAGGTCAACGACGCCGGCAGCGTAGTGGCCGCGAGACGCAGACGCAGATTCTTGCCCGGCACGCGATTAAGCAAATTGTGCGTACTGTCCAGCGCCACCACCTTGCCCTGCTTCAGCATCGCCACCCGCGAACACAGGGTCTCTGCCTCCTCCAGGTAATGCGTAGTCAAAATAATGGTGTGGCCTTCGCGGTTGAGGCGCTTGATGAATTCCCACAACATCTGGCGAAGTTCAACGTCCACACCGGCGGTCGGCTCGTCCAGCACTACGACCGGTGGCTTATGCGCCAACGCCTGGGCGATCAGCGCACGGCGCTTCATGCCGCCGGAAAGCCGGCGCATGTTGGTATATGCCTTGTCGGTCAGCCCCAGCGACTCGATTACCTCGTCCACCCAGGCATCGTTTTCCTTGCCCAGACCAAAATATCCGGCCTGAAAGCGCAGCATTTCCCGCACATTAAAAAACGGGTCGAATACCAGCTCCTGCGGCACAACCCCCAGCAAACGGCGCGCATTCTGATAATCATTGACTACGTCATGCCCCATGACGCTGAGCTTGCCGCTGGTCGGACGCAACAATCCGGCAAGCAGATTGATCAATGTCGACTTACCCGCGCCATTCGGGCCCAGCAGCGCGAAGAATTCGCCCTGGGCAATGGTCAAATCGATACCCTTCAGCGCTTCGAAAGCACCGAATGATTTATGGACCTGATCGATCTGGATCGCGGGAGTCATGGAAATGCACTAAGGCGCAACGCGCCTCAGTGGTGATGCTGAGGAATGAGATCAAGGACGCCGTACAGCGTCGCCATATTGACCAGATTGGACGGCAGATGGACGAAAGTCAGGCTGATATTGCGGCTATGCGCCTGACGCAGCCACTCGAACATCAGGCTGACCGCCGTCGAGTCGACCTCCGTCACGCCGGAGAGATCCATCTCCAGATTGGGCGAGGTCAAGGCTGCCTCGCTTTCGTCCAGCACGGCATCGACGTTTTCCATCGTCATTGCCCCGCTGACACGCAGCGTGCTGCCCTGTGATTCGATGAACGACAACTCAGCCTTGCTTTCTGTCGCTTGCGGCCGAAGAAGACGGTTGCTTGTTTTTGTCGGCAAGGCGCTGGATCAGCCCATCCATGCCGGACTGACGAACTTCAGCGGAGAATTGCCCGCGGTAGTTGGTCACCAGACTGACACCTTCAATCACCACGTCGTAAACCTTCCAGCCGTCTTCCTTCTTAACCAGGCTGTAATCGATGGGCAGCGGTTGGCTGCCCGGTTGCACGATCTGCGTACGAACCGTGACCTCGGTGTCGCTCGGCTGCATGCGCATCGGCTTGTACTCGATAGCCTGATTGCGATACTTGGTCAGTGCCGAGGCATAGGTGCGGATCAACAGCGAACGGAATTCGTTGACGAATTGCTGCTGCTGCTCTTTGGAAGCCTTGCTCCAGTGCTTGCCCAGCACCATGCGCGACATGCGCTCGAAATCGAAGTGCGGCAGAATTTTCTCTTCCGCAAGGGAGGAAATCTTGCGCATATCGCCGCTCTGAATGTCCTTGTCCTGGCGAATGATTTCAAGAACGTCGTTGGCCGTATTCTTGACCAGCACATCCGGCGTTACCTCTTGCGCCGTTGCCACGGTGGCAAGCAGCATGGCGGCGATGCCGGCCATTAAATTAACCATGAATTTCATTTAGCTGTCTCCGTCTCTTTCTTTTCGCTAGCGTCGGATGCCTTGTTGTAGAGGAACTGACTGATCATTTTTTCGAGCACTACGGCGTCCTGCGTATGCGCGATTTTATCACCATTCTTGAGCGCCACTTCGTCACCGCCCGCATCGAGGCCGACGTATTGCTCGCCCAGCAGGCCCGACGTGTAGATATTGGCAAACGTGTCTTTCGGGAAGCGATAGTGCTTGTCTAGCTTCAGAGTGACCAACGCCTCAAAGGTTTCATTATCGAACTGAATGCTATCCACGCGACCGACCACAACACCCGCGCTCTTTACCGGGGCGCGCGTCTTCAATCCGCCGATATTTTCGAAAGCGGCAGTCACGATATAGGTTTCGCCGATCTGGTTGGAAGTCAGGTTGCCCACCTTCATCGCCAGGCCGATCAGCGCCGCGACACCTGCCGCGACAAAAATGCCGACCCATAAATCCAGAGTTGTTCTATCCATTATTTAATCTCCTCAAACGCTGATCATGAACGAGGTCAGCACAAAATCCAGCCCCAGCACTGCCAGCGACGAATTCACCACGGTACGGGTTGTCGCACGGCTCACGCCTTCGGCGGTCGGCGGAGCATCGTAACCCTCAAACAGCGCGATGATGGTACAGGCAATGCCAAAAACGAAACTCTTGATGACGCCATTAACGATATCCTCGCGGAAATCCACATTGGCTTGCATCTGCGACCAGAAAGCACCCTCGTCGATGCCCAGCAAAGGCACCGCCACCAGGTAACCGCCGAACACACCCATGATCGAGAACAGCGCCGCCAGCAAGGGCATCGAAATCACGCCGGCCCAGAAACGCGGGGCAACCACGCGTGCAATTGGATTGACCGCCATCATTTCCATTGCGGAAAGCTGCTCGGTGGCCTTCATCAGGCCGATTTCAGCGGTAATCGCGGTGCCGGCACGCCCGGCGAACAGCAATGCGGTAACGACCGGGCCCAGCTCACGCACCAGCGATAACGCCACCAGCACGCCGATCGCCTCGGAAGAGCCGTATTTCTGGAGGGTGTTGTAGCCTTGCAGGCCCAGCACCATGCCGACGAACAATGCCGACACCAGGATGATGATCAGCGACAGCACGCCGGTGAAATACATCTCCCGTATCGTCAGGCCGAAACGGCGCAGGCTTTCGCCGGAGAGTACCAGCGTGTTCAGGAAGAAACGTGCGGCGCAACCGAGACGCCAGATTCTATCGATCACGCGATGGCCAATGCCGCGCAACGACTTGACCAGATGCTTAAACATTGGCGCCTCGCAGCATATCCTGACGATAGTCCGGCGCGGCATAGTGGAACGGTACCGGACCGTCCGCCTCGCCGTGCACGAACTGGTGCACGAATGGCATCGCGGAGGAGCGCAGCTCTTCCGGCGTACCTTCCGCGACAACGACGCCAGCCGAAACGAAATAGACGTAATCGACAAACAGGAAAGCCTCGTGCACGTCGTGTGTCACCACGATGGACGTGGCGCCGAGAGCGTCATTGAGACTGCGAATCAGGTTGACGATCACGCCCATCGAAATCGGATCGAGACCGGCAAACGGCTCGTCGTACATGATGATGGAAGGATCGAGCGCCACGGCTCGCGCCAAAGCGACCCGACGCGCCATGCCGCCGGACAGCTCGGCAGGCATCAGGTCGCGCGCACCGCGCAGCCCTACTGCGTTCAGCTTGAGCAATACCAGATCGCGGATCATGGATTCCGGCAAATCGGTATGTTCGCGCATCGGGAAGGCTACATTGTCGAACACCGAAAGATCGGTGAACAATGCGCCGAATTGAAACAGCATGCCCATCTTGCGCCGCAGTTGGTAAATGCCGGCGCGATCCTGTTCATGCACCACCTTCCCGTCAACACGCACCTCGCCGGCACTCGGCTTGAGCTGCCCGCCGATCAGTCGCAGCAGCGTGGTTTTACCCGAGCCGGAGCCGCCCATGATCGCGACGACCTTGCCGCGCGGGAAGCGCATGTTGATTCCCTTGTGCAGCAACCGGTTGTTGTACGAGAAGGAAAGATTGTCTATTTCGACGATGTTGTCAGTCATAAGCGGGGCATTCTAATGCAAATCAGAATGCCGCGCTAACGGGCAAGGGTAAGACGCATCCGGCATGACTGCTAGCGGTTACAGTTCACCGTAGGAATGCAGCCCGGACAGGAACATATTCACGCCGAGGAAGGCGAATGTCGTCACCAGCAAACCGACCAGCGCCCACCATGCCAGAATCGGGCCGCGCAGCCCCTTCACCAGCCGCAGGTGCAGCCAGGCGGCATAGTTCAACCAGACGATCAGTGCCCAGGTTTCCTTTGGGTCCCACGACCAGTAGCCACCCCAGGCCTCCGCAGCCCACATGGCGCCGAGTATGGTCGCGATGGTAAAGAATGCGAAGCCGACCGCGATGGATTTGTACATCAGGTCGTCCAGCACCTCGAGCTTGGGCAACCGCGTCGCCAGAATGCCGCGCGCCGCCAGAATGTAAGCCCCGCCGACCATGGCCGCCAGGGAGAAGGCACCGTAGCCGATAAAGTTGGCCGGCACGTGAATTTTCATCCAATAGGATTGCAAGGCGGGAACCAGCGGCTGGATACCTTGTGCCTCGCGGTCGAAGGTGTACCACAGGATGAAGCCGACGGCTGCGCTGACCACCAGCAATACGAAGGCGCCGAGCTGGCGGGTCTCGTAGAATTTTTCATAGTAAAGGTAGATCAGCGCGGTGATCAGGCAGAACAGTACGAATACTTCATACAAGTTGCTGATCGGGATATGACCGACGTCCGGCGCGATCAGGTAGGACTCGTACCAGCGCACCATGAGGCCGACGAAACCCATCAGCACGGCAGTCCAAGTCAACCCCGACGCCACCCTGCCGGCAAAGTCCGAGCGGGATAACAGCGCAAGCCAGTAGGTCGCGGTCGCCATTACGAACAGCACGTTCATCCACATGATCGCGGACTGGCTGGACAACATGTACTTGAGGAAGAACGCCTGTTCCGTCCGCGCCAGATCGCCGTGATACTGGCTAATGCCGAACAGACTGACGGCGGCGATGCCGACGATCAGCAGGCGCATCGGCTTGAAATACCAACCGAGCCAACCGAAGCCAGGCACCGCGGCGAACAGGAAACCTTTTTCGTAAACATCCATGTAATCGGCATACTGGCTATACGCAAACACGGCGCCGGCCAGCAGCAGCAGTAAGAACGCCCAGTCTGCCCAGTTAAGGCGCTTCATGAAAGGGATGGGAGCATCTTGGCTGAGTATTGATTCCATTTTCATCCTTTGAACAACGTTTGCAGCTGCTCGCTATGGCGCGCGTATTCGAATTCAAAATCGCGGTTCTTCCGATTGGAAGACATGGCGAAGAGCACGCTTTGCGACTCGGGTTTGACCAAAAGCCATATTCTTCGTTCGCGCAGGTAAATCATCGCGAAGATGCCCAGCACCAGCAGCACCGAACCGCCATACACGAGATTCTGGCCCGGCGAACGGGTCAACTGGAAGCCGCTGGCCTGCATCTGCTCGAACTGGGTCATTTCGAGATAGAACGGCGTCCCGTAGAAAAACACGTCGCTCATCGAATTCAGGGTTTCGTGCACGAACTGCTGCGTGGATTCATCCGGTTGCGGCGCGGGCAAACCGGCGCGCTCGCGACTCAACGCCAAACCTTCATAGGCGGCATTGGCGATGATCTTCAGATAGGTTATCGCGGCTTTTTCGCGCTCTTTTTCCGGCACCGACTCCTCGATCAGCTTGGCCACCTGCGTATAGCCGCCCTCGGCGAACGCCTTCAACAGCCGCACCGTACTGCCCTCGAACTTATCGCGAAGCTCCGCGCTGGTTTCCTGACCCTGCAATGCCTTGGACGAAAGCCTTTTGGCCACCTTAGGCGCCAGGCTGGCATCAAACATCACGGCGCGCAGGCGCATGAAATCGCCAAGCGAATTTTCGCCGTCTGCCGGGATGCGCAAATAGTTGAAGTCCTCGTTCTGCGCCCCACGGACACCGGATACGAAGTACGGCCGTCCGCCTATCGTCAACGGCTGCATGTAATTGATGTACTCGCGCGCCTGGCCTTGCGCATCGCGTACCTTGAAAGTAACGCTGGGGCCCACGTTACGCGGCTTGCCCTTGCCGTCGGCGCTCAGATTGAGAATATTGAAGAGGCGGAAATCGTCCAGCTCGACGGTCAGCGCGTCCTGGCCTTCACCCTGCGTCAGATTGTCGAACACGCGGCCCTTCATGGTTGCCGGCGCATGGTCCGCACCGCGCAGCGGCCAGACATTGAAGTCCATGCGCGATCCGCCGTCCTGGAAATCCGATTGGTAAATCGCAATGCCTTTATAGACCAGCGGATGGTTGACGCGGATGGTGGCCTTCAGCGGCTCCTTGAGATCCTTGTCCAGAATCTCCACATCGCTCTCAAAAGACTTGGGTTGACCGGTCGCGTAATGCGCGATGCGAAAATCCTTCAACACCACCGAAAACGGCAGCTCCTGAACCAGATATCCGTCGCGCACGCGCATGAACGCGACATTGCCCTGGGCGCCTTCCGGCAGCGTCATGTTGGCCCGGAACGAAAGATTGGCGGTCGAGAGGCGGCTCTTTTCCGGCACTTCCGTCTCGGGAATATCGCGCGACTCGACGGCCTTGTAACCGAGCAGCTCCTGCACTTTCAACGGCACATTGCCGTCCATCAGCCCGCCGATGCAGATAACAACAATCGCGGAATGCGTCAGGATATAGCCGAGGCGTTGGTAACTGCCGGCCTTGGCCGCCAGCAAAGTGCTGCCGTCGGATTGCGGCACGGTACGGAAGCGGAACCCGCGCGCGGCCAGGAATGCACCCAGCCCCTTGATTACTTCCACCGGTGCAGCGGAAAAGAAATATTCGTTCTTGTGATTGAAGTTGCGCAGCGATTTCTCGGTGGCATGCTCGCGGAAAGTGCGAAGCTCATGCAACATCGAAGGCGTGTTGCGGTAGATGCAAAGACTGGTCGAGAGTACCAGAAATACCAAAATCAGCAGAAACCAGGCGGTGTGATAAACGTCATACAACCCCAGCGTCTCGAACATGCCAAACCAGAATTGGCCGAACTGCACGACGTAATTCGGATAGGGCTCGTTCTGCTTGAGCACGGTACCGATAATAGAAGCGATGCCCAGCACTGTCAGCAGGCTGATCGCAAAACGCATCGAGCTCAAGAGCTCGTATATCGCACGGGAAGTAGAGAGATTAGGGTTTTTCACTGTTTTTAAATAACTTGGGGGCGGCAGATGCCACCCCCAGTTAACGCATGGGCTGTGAAAAGGATTACTTCAGACCTTGAATATAATCGGCGACCGCGGCAATTTCGCTATCCGACAACTTGCCGGCAATGATACGCATCATCTGCGCCGCATCGTTGGTGCGCTCGCCCGAGCGGAAAGTCTTCAACTGGTTAGTCGTATATTCCGCATGCTGTCCTGCAAGCCGGGGAAAATTCACAGGAATGCCGGAACCTGTCGGACCATGGCAGCTGGCGCAAGCCGGAACACCGACATTGGGCAAACCGCCGCGGTAGATTTTTTCACCCAGGGAACCCGGGCCATTGGTCTTGGCCGCGCCGCCGTTTGCCTTCTGCGAGCCGAAATAAGCCCCCAGGTTAGCCATGTCCTCATCGGTCAGATTCGCCACCATGCCGGACATCACTGCATTCTTGCGGTCGCCCGACTTGAAGTTCTTGAGTTGCTTGGTGAGGTATTCAGGATGCTGTGTAGCCAGCTTGGGGTTCATCGTGATGACGCTATTACCGTCTGCACCGTGACAGGCAACGCACACCGTGGTGGCAATAGTGGATCCCTTCGCGGCATCGCCAGCCGCCTGGGCACCGGCCGCGCCGATCAACCCGGCCGCCAATGCGGCAAAAACTTGGAAACGCATTGAATACTCCTCGAATGAGTCTATCTGTGACGGCCTTTGGGGCCGGAATGTGCAGCATTTTATCCAAATTCAGGATATCGTGATAGCATTTTGCCGTTCCCCGAAAGTCTCGATATGCCCCTGTTCCAAAACGCCGAATTCTTTATTTCCGCACACCAGTTACGCGACCTTCCCCCGGCCACGGGCATCGAAATAGCATTCGCCGGGCGCTCGAATGCCGGCAAGTCGAGCGCCATCAACACGCTCGCCAATCACAACCGCCTGGCTTATGTCAGCAAGCAGCCCGGCCGCACGCAACTGATCAACTTCTTCAGCCTGGGCGGCGACCGCTACCTCGTCGACCTTCCCGGCTACGGCTACGCCAAGGTACCGGAGGCCATGCGCAAGCACTGGCAACTGGTCCTCGCCGCCTACCTCTCACAACGCTTCAGCCTGCACGGCCTGGTGCTGGTCATGGATTCGCGGCACCCGCTGACTCCGCTAGACCGCCAGATGCTTGACTGGTTCGGCCCGACCGGCAAGCCTATTCATGTGCTGCTGACCAAATCCGACAAGCTCTCGCGCAGCGAAGCGATGAAAACGCTGAATGCCGTGCGCAAGGAATTGCAGGAAGCTTGGGGAAACTGCACCGTGCAGTTGTTTTCGAGCCTGAAAAAGCAAGGGGTGGAAGAAGCCGAGAAGATCATCGGCGCATGGCTGAACCCGCCAGCGGAAGCGGCACCGGAAGAAATAAAGAGCGATCCCTCCTGAGCGGAGTCGCTATTACGGTACTTTTTGCTTGCTCTCCCAGTCTGGATGCGGGCTCTGCTGCGCAGTCATTGGAATGCCGAGCGAAGCGCATTACCCTCGGGTAAAAATCAAATCCCAAACCCCATGACCTAGATTCAGCCCGCGCTGCTCGAACTTGGTCAATGGACGATATTCCGGCCGGGGCGCGTAATCAGTGACGGTATTGGCAAGCTTAGACTCCGCGCGCAGCACCTCCAGCGTCCACTGCGCATACTCCTCCCAATCCGTCGCGAAGTGCAGGTAGCCGCCCGGCTTCAGCTTGCTGCACAGCAACGCGACAAACTCCGCCTGCAACAATCTGCGCTTGTGGTGCCGCTTTTTCGGCCACGGATCGGGAAAGAAGATATGCACGCCGTCGAGCGACGCATCGGCGATCATGTGACGCAATACTTCCACCGCATCGTGCTGGACGACACGCAGATTGGTGATGCCCTGCTCCTCCATCAGCTTGAGCAGATTTCCTACGCCCGGCGTATGCACCTCGATACCCAGATAATCCTTGTCGGAATTGGTCGCGGCGATTTGCGCGGTGGCGGCGCCCATGCCGAAACCGATTTCCAGGATCTTCGGCGCCTGCCTGCCGAAAACCTGGTCGAGATCAAGCGGTTCAGCCGCGTATGGAATGCCGTAAACCGGCAGCAAGGTTTCCACCGCACGCTGTTGCGCGGGCGTCAGACGCCCCTGGCGCAAGACGAAACTGCGGATGGCACGGTGATTTTCCATGTAGGGATTCCAGCGGGGAAGAAAGGGGCGAATTATACCCGAGCGGCTTTGGCCGTTTATAACGTGTGCCGTTTGTCACCCCGAGCGAATCCGAGCAGCGGTTCGTTCACCCCTTTGCTCAGTGCAATCACCTTGAATAGCTCGCCCATTTCGGCTGGCGAGATCAGCTTCTGCGCCTCGGCGGCCAAGGGGAAATAGGCCGTCGCATCGCTGGGGGAAACCTGCGTCAGCAAGTCGGTGATCCCGCTATTAATCAGGAATTGCGCCTGCGATACGTAGCCCGATGCGTGCAGGCCATGCACCACCCCCGCTTCGGCGATGGAGGTGAAATCGACGTGCGCGGTAATATCCTGCAAACCGGGATACAGGAAAGGATCGTCGTGCGCGTGGTGGCGATAGTGACACATCAGCGTACCGCCGCTGCGCTGCGGGTGATAGTACTCGCGACGCGGGAAACCGTAATCGATGAGCAGCAGAGCGCCGTGCTGCAAGCTTTCGGCGAGACTGGCGATCAGCGCCGGCGCGGCCTGGCATATCTCGGTCACGTATCCGGGCGGCAACGCAAATGCACGAGCCGTATTTGCCAATGCGCCGTCTATCGTTCGCTCGCGCCACACCAAGGCGTCGCCTTCGACACCCACGCCACGCTCGCAGAGGCCGTCTTCCCGCTGCGCCACGAGGTGCACCGGCAACGCGTCCAGCACTTCGTTGCCAACCATGCAGCCTGCGAACTTCTCCGGCAAGGCATCCAGCCATTCCACGCGCGACGCCAACGCGGCCGGCAATTCTCGCAGTATCGTTTCCTGCTGCACCGCTCTCAAGTGAGCACTGACTTCGAGGATGAGGTAGCGTCCCGGAAGTGCATTCAATCGCTGCAATTCGGCGAGCAACTGCACCGCCAGCCGACCGGTGCCGGCGCCGAGTTCCATCACGTCGCCGTCGCTCGCCTTAACGACTTGCGCCACTTGCCGCGCCAGCGTGCGGCCGAACAGCGAGGAAATTTCCGGTGCGGTGACGAAATCGCCGCCGGCACCGAACTTCTGCATGCCAGCACTGTAGTAACCCAAGCCGGGCGCGTACAAGGCTATCTCCATGAAGCGGGAAAAACTGATCCAGCCGTCGGATGCGGCAATTTCGGCACGAATTGCAGCGGTGACATCGGCGCTATGCGCGAGCTGCTCTGGGGGAGGTGAAGGAAGGGATATCATCTAAGGGAGAGCCGATCAATATGGTAAATTATAACCTTCGTCCGGATTCTGCTCATCGTGAACAATCTCCCCAACAAAGTCATCCTCATCACCGGCGGCGCCAAGCGCGTCGGGGCGGCCATTTGCCGGCTGCTGCATGAGCATGGGGCGGACCTGATGATCCATTATCGCCAGTCGCTGGGTGAAGCGCGAGCGTTGCAGTCCGAGCTCAACCTCAAGCGCCCGAAATCCGTCGCGATCATTCAGGGCGATTTGCATAACCTGCATAAGCTGGCCGGACTGGTGCAGGAGACGATCAAGCACTTCGGACGCCTGGACGTGCTGATCAACAACGCGTCCAACTATTATCCGACCGAACTGGGCGAAATCAGCGAGCACCAATGGGATGACCTCGTCGGCATCAACCTGAAGGCGCCTCTGTTTCTCTCGCAGGCGGCTGCATCGGAACTGGCCAAGCACCAAGGGTGCATCGTCAACATCACCGACATGCACGTGGAGCGCCCCAAGAAAGGCTACGTGGTCTACAGCGCGGCCAAGGCCGGCCTGGTCACCCTGACCCGCTCGCTGGCACATGAACTTGGGCCGGAAGTGCGGGTCAATGCCGTGGCGCCCGGCCCCGTGCTGTGGCCCGAGGACAATCCGCAGTTCGACGAGGTGTACCGCCAGCGCGTGATTTCGCAAACCTTGCTGAAGCGTGTCGGTCAGCCGGAAGACGTCGCCAAGGCGGTGCGTTTCCTGGTCGAGGATGCGCCTTTTATCACCGGACAGGTCATCGCCGTCGACGGCGGCCGGTCCATCAATTTATAGAAACTTCACCATGCAACATTACCCCGAAAACGTCTCAGGCAATTTCCTGAAACAGCGCAACAAGCTCATCAGCTCGGTCGGCAAGGCCATCGGCGATTACAACATGATCTCGGACGGGGATACGATCCTCGTCTGCATGAGTGGTGGCAAGGATTCGCATGCGATGCTCATGCTGCTGCTCGCCTTGCAGGAGCGTGCGCCGATTGATTTCAAGCTGATCGCGATGAATCTCGACCAGAAACAGCCTGGCTTCCCCGAGCATATTCTTCCGGCTTATCTGGAAAAGCTGGGCGTGGATTATCGCATTGTCGAAGCGGACACGTATTCGGTGGTGAAGGAAAAGATTCCCGAAGGCAAGACCACCTGCTCGCTCTGCTCACGCCTGCGCCGTGGCATCATCTACCGTACCGCACAGGAACTGGGCGCCAACAAGATCGCGCTTGGCCACCATCGCGACGACATCGTGCAGACGCTGTTCCTCAACATGTTCTTCGGCGCGAAACTGAAAGCGATGCCACCGAAGCTGGCCACCGATCAGGGCGAATTCGTCGTAATTCGACCGCTGGCATATTGCGCGGAAAAGGATATCGCCGCCTATGCCCGCGGCATGGAGTTCCCCATCATTCCATGCGACCTGTGCGGCTCGCAGGAAAACCTGCAACGGCAGAACATCAAGAAAATGCTGCAGGCGTGGGAGCTTGAGTATCCGGGGCGCACGGAAAAGATTTTCCGCGCGCTGACCAATGTGGCGCCCTCCCATCTGGCCGATACCGAACTGTTCGACTTCAAGTCCATCATGCCCAAGGCCGACGAGGAGGATCCGCTGTTTGGCGATATCGATCAGGAGTTGGCACTGAACCTGGCAAACGCCGTGGGGAACCGCATCGAATTCATCCGGGCGGGATAAATCTTAAAGGCTGAATCGTCGAGTCGCCAAGAATTCAAAAGCCTGGAAGGCGTCTTGACGAAGCCTGGCGTCTTGGCGGTTAATCAAGGTCTTATTTCCCTTTGCGCGCGTATTCCCCAACGATTTTCTCGAACCTCTCCTGCATCACCGGCTGGTTGGCGTAGCGTTCCAGATTTCCGGTCATCGCGGTATCCAGCAGATCGAGCCGCTGCCGTGACGAGGGGTGCGTCTTGAACATCAACGCCAGATTGCTGTCCTGCGCATTCATGCCATCCAGCATCTGCAGCACCGACGGCAAACCGTAAGGATCGTAGCCGGCACGCGCCGCAATCACCACGCCGAGACGGTCCGCCTCAAACTCGTCGTCCTTGTCCAGGCCTCGCGCATAGAGTTCAGTGCTGGCTGCGATCGCCTTCTTTTTCCATTCGCCATAACCGCCGCTACTATTATCCACTGCCATGCTCATCAAGTTCGCCGCCAGGCCGGTTTTGGCATTCTTCTGAATGGCGACCAGATGATGGCGCTTCAGCACATGTCCGATTTCGTGCGCTAACACGCCAGCCAGTTCCGCCTCATTGCGCATGCGCAGCAGCAAGCCGCGCGTAATGAAAACATAGCCGCCCGGCGCCGCAAACGCATTGACGCTGTCGCTATCCATCACCCCGAAACGCCAGGGAAGATCGGGCCGTTCGGTCTGCATCGCCAGCCAGAGACCGACCTGATTGACGTACGCCTGCAATTTTTCGTTCTGCACCAACGGGGCTGCGCCTAAAAGGCTCGCAGCAGAAGCATTGCCGATTTCGGCCTCGCCTTTTTCGCCAACTTCCTTTAAATCCGTGGTTTTCTTGCCAATGTCGATCAGTTTGTTCAGATCGAGATTGAAAGCATGCACCGCCCCGGAAGCCAGCAGGAGTGCGCCTAGCAGCAAGGATGCTCGCACCATCATTTCTTACCTCCGCTTGCATCCACGATGTAATCGATGCTCTGCTTGGAGAGCTTGCCGCTCTTTGCCGCGGATTCCGCCTGGCTTGGAGTCGCTGCAAAACTTTCCAGCTTTTTCACCTGTTCCGGCGCAGGTTGTGCATTCTTCATGTCCTCCGGGCTGAGGCCGCGCACGCCGGTAGCCACGGTGACGCCGGTATTGCCCGAGCGGCCCTGCATCGCGGTATTCCACAATGCCGTCATGCCGCTGTCACCCTTGGCATTGGCGGTCGTGCCGCCGAGCTTGACGGCGGTCATCTTTACCCAACCCTCGCTGTTACCGGCCGGCTTTACCTGCATCCAGCCGCCCTGGCGCTTGAGTACGTCTACCGCGCTATTGCCGGGCAAGCTCGCCAGCGTTTTCGCATCGACAAAAGGCTCGCTTTTGAGATCGGTATTCACGAGAGTCTGCCCGCTTTCTGCGGCGATGGATGCAACGCTGATAGGCAGCAAAAAAGCCGCCGACGCTAGTCTGCGTAATTTCATGATTTCTCCCTGGGTTCGAACAATCGTACCGGCTGCAACCTTCCCTTGACTTGGAAGCTGCCGCGGTCGACAAACTCATAGGGGGAAGCGGCCTGCTGTTCGCATCTGTTTTTGGTTTCTTCCGACACCAGGACGCGGCAGATACCTTTGGTATGTCCTTCGATCCGGCTCGCCAGATTAACGGTATCGCCGATGGCGGTGTAATCCTGACGATTTTCCGAACCGATGAAGCCAACCACTGCCGGGCCGCTGTGTACGCCGATGCCGATTTCAAGCTCGCTACCGAGCGGTCCTGCCAGTTCGCGGAATTTCTCCAGCCGCTCGCTCATGTCCAGCGCCGCAGCCACGGCACGCGCAGCATGGTCGGGCTGATGCTCGGGCGCCCCCCAGAAGGCCATGATAGCATCGCCGATGTATTTGTCGAGCGTGCCCTCCTGGCCAAAAACCGCGCCTGATTGCAATGTGAAATAGCCATTCAGCAGCTCGACGACCTCTTCCGGCGTACTGGCCTCGGACAGCGTGGTGAAGCCGCGGATATCCGAGAACAGCACGCTGATATCTCCGCTCCTGCCGCTCAGCGACTGCGTGGTTTCACCCCGATTGACCAGCGACTGCACCACACGCGGATCGAGAAACCTACCGAACGTCTGCACTGCCCGTTCTCGCGCCTTGCGTTCGCCCAGGTATTCCATCAATGCCGCAATGGCGTAGTACAGCCAGGCAAACACCACGGGCGCCAATAGCGGCAACACATAGCGCCAGGACAATGCGGCATGGCTTGCCAGCAGCGACAACAGGGTAACCACTGCCAGCGCGATGCCAATACGCACGACCGAGCGAAAACGCAGGAAAACGGCGTACAGCGCCAACAGCAGCAGGAGCCCAATAGCGGTTGGAATCCAATCCGGCGCCGGCCGCAGAGGATCGCCGTTTTTCAGGTTGTCGATGGCGGTGGCGAGGATTTCCACGCCCGGATAAAACCCATCGACCGGCGTGGCGCGCACATCATGCAAGCCATTGGCGGTCGCGCCGATGATAACGATCTTGCCGGCAAACTCGTTTGCCGGCCGTTGCGGTTGCTTGCGTTGCAGGTCGGCGTAGACATCGGCATAGGAAACCCGCGCATGCGACAGGGCGCGGCCATGCCAATTGAGGGTGATCCATGCTGAATCCGGCAGTGCATAGCCCAGCCCTTGCGCGACCTTGGCGGGCAAGGAGGGAAGGCGCCAGCCCGATTTTTCGTGATAGACCGGATAGCCGCGCAGCACGCCGTCGGCATCGTTGACGGCGTTATGCGCCCCCAGCCGCCCGGTCTCGACCATGGGGATCAACGGCAATAGCAAGGTGACACCGGCCTTCGGATCTGCATTCGGGCCTGGAACAATGCCCAGGGCTTTGCCATATTGCGCCAGCGGAATTCGCGCTGCCTGCGCGTAATCTTCGAGCACCAGCAAGGGAAAATAAGTATTGCTCGTGGCGCGAACGGCCACAAAGAAATAGGCGTCATCCTGCGGGCGCGTCAGGTCGGGATCGCTGAACAGGATATCGAACACGATGGCACGCGGCTGCTGGCGTTCGATAGCTTCGATCATTTCAGCATGCATGGAGCGCGGCCAAGGCCAGCGGCCGACGCTGGAACTCATTTCCGCCAGGCTGCGCTCGTCGACATCGACGATGACGATGTCGCGGTCGGGAGAACTCTTCAGCGCATGTTTCGCCACCATGACGTCCGACAGGCGCGTTTGCAACGGAGCAAGCATATGCAGCCACTGGCTTTCAATCAGCCATGCCACTGCAAGGATAAGAGTCAGTAGCCCAAATGAGTATCTGCCGTGGTGTCGCATGGCACGAATAATACGTGCGCCCGATATCCATTTCCACCGAATTTCGGAATGAAACCTGTCCTAACGCCTTCTGCCCAATCGGCATTTCTTGTCTTGGCAACGGTTTAGTCTGTATTATCTGCCGCTCTTGCACTTATTTTGCGCACCCTCCATGTCCAAACTGCTGATCGTCGAATCGCCTTCCAAGGCCAAAACACTGAAGAAATACCTGGGTAAGGATTTCGAAGTGCTGGCGTCCTACGGCCACGTGCGCGACCTGATCCCGAAAAGCGGGGCCGTCGATACCGAGCACGATTTCGCGATGAAGTACGAGATCATCGACCGCAACGCCAAGCACGTCGATGCCATCGCCAAGGCGGTCAAGACCAGCGACGCCATCTATCTGGCAACCGACCCGGACCGCGAGGGGGAAGCGATTTCCTGGCATATCGCCGAAATCCTGAAATCGAAAAAGCTGCTGAAGGACAAGATCCTCAAGCGTGTGGTGTTCCACGAAATTACCAAGAGCGCCGTACAGCATGCCATCGATGAGCCGCGTGATATCTCCATGCCGCTGGTCAACGCACAGCAAGCGCGGCGCGCACTGGATTATCTGGTCGGCTTCAACCTGTCGCCGCTGCTGTGGAAGAAAATCCGTCGCGGCTTATCCGCCGGTCGCGTGCAGAGCCCGGCACTGCGGCTGATTGTCGAGCGCGAGCTGGAAATCGAGGCGTTCAAGAGCCAGGAATACTGGACGATCCACCTGCAAAGCCGCAAGCAGAAGCAGACTTTCGATGCACGTCTGGTCCAGCTGGAGGGCAACAAGGTCGAGCAGTTCACCGTCACCACCCAGGATCAGCAAGCCGAGATCGTCGGCAAACTGCTGGCGGCGAGTGCGGGCAAGACCACCATCAGCCGCGTCGAGAAGAAACAGAAAAACCGCAGCCCGGCTGCGCCGTTCACGACCTCTACACTGCAACAGGAAGCGGTGCGCAAGCTGGGCTTTACCACCAGCCGCGCGATGCGCATCGCCCAGCAGCTGTATGAAGGCATCAACGTCGGTGCGGAAGGCACGGTCGGTTTGATTACTTACATGCGTACCGACTCCTTCAGCATGGCAGCCGAAGCGGTGATGCAGATACGCGACTACATCAAGGGCAATTTCGAAGCAGGATATCTGCCGAAATCGCCGATCATGTATAAAACAAAGGCCAAAAATGCGCAGGAAGCGCACGAAGCCATCCGCCCCACCGACATTCGACGCACGCCGGACAGCCTGCGCAGCCACCTGACGCCGGAGCAGTTCCGCCTCTACGACATGATCTGGAAGCGCGCGCTGGCTTGCCAGATGGCGCCTGCCAAGTTCGACGCAGTCAGCGTCGATCTCGCCGTGGGCTCTGAGGCCAACCTGTTCCGTGCCACCGGCCAGACCATGATCTTCCCCGGCTTTATCGCTGTGTACATGGAAGGGCAGGACGACGCCGAGGAAGAAGGCGAAAGCAAACTGCCGGCACTGGAAGTCGGCGAAGTGCTCGACCTCATCAAGATGTGGGGCGACCAGCACTTCACCGAGCCGCCGCCGCGCTATTCCGAAGCCAGCCTGGTGAAGGCGCTGGAAGAGTACGGCATCGGCCGCCCGTCGACTTACGCCAGCATCATCTCGACGCTGCAGGATCGCGAATACGTGCTGCTCGACAACAAGCGCTTCAAACCGACCGATGTCGGCCGCATCGTCAACAAGTTCCTGACCGAACACTTCACCAAGTACGTCGATTACGACTTCACCGCCAATCTCGAAAACGAGCTGGACGACATCGCCGAAGGCGGACGCGACTGGATTCCGGTATTGAACGAATTCTGGCAGGGCTTCAACCGCCAGATCGCGGACAAGAGCGAAGTCGAGCGCCCCGGTACTGAAGTGCTGGAAGAAGCCTGCCCCAAGTGCGGCAAGCCGCTCTCCAAACGTCTGGGTAAGCGCGGCAGTTTCATCGGCTGCACCGCCTACCCGGAATGCGACTACACGCGCAACCTGGACGGCGATGCGCCGACCAGCGCAGAACCGGTCAATGTCGGCCTGGATCCGGCCAGCGGCAAGGAAATCCTGCTGCTGAACGGCCCTTATGGTCCCTACCTGCAACTGGGACAAAACGGCGACGACCCCAAGAAGAAACCCAAGCGCGTCAGCATTCCCAAGGAAATTCCGCTGGCGAGCGTCAATCAGGATATCGCGCTCAAACTGATCGCGCTGCCGCGCGAGATCGGCCTGCATCCGGATACCAGCAAGAAGATCACCGCCGGCATCGGCCGTTTCGGGCCTTACCTCAACCACGACGGCACCTTCAAGTCGATCCCGCGGTCGGACAGCATTTTCGACATCGGCCTGCCGCGCGCCGTCGAACTGCTGGCGCAAGCCAAGGCCAAGGCCGCCCCGCTGCGCGAACTGGGGGAGCACCCGACCGAGGGTGGCAGCATCGCGATCTATTCCGGCCGCTACGGCCCTTATGTACAGCACGGCAAGATTAACGCCACGCTGCCCAAGGACGAGGAAATCGGGTCGATCACGATGGAGCAGGCGCTTGAGTTGCTGGCAGCGAAGGCAGCCAAAGGCACACCCGCCAAAAAGAAAACTGCTACGCGCAAACCTGCCGCAGCAAAAACAGCTACCCCCAAGAAAGCATCCGCGGCAAAGAAGACATCGACAGCCAAGAAAAAATAAAGCCGGCGCAAGGCCGGCTTTATTATGATTTATTTCAGTCCTGTGGGATTTAACCCATCTTTGCAATCAATCGGTTGCTTTCTATCCATTTGCGAACACGGTTGGCGTCCCCGATCCGCGTGTACTTGCCGGCCGAATCAAGCAACACAATGATCAACGGTTGTCCGGCAATCAACGCTTGCATCACCAGGCAACGGCCAGCCTCGTTGATAAAACCTGTTTTCGATAGGCCGATATTCCAGTCGCTGTTACGCACCAGGGCATTGGTATTGCGGAATTCGGCGGGACGGCGCATGCCATTCATTTCAACGGCGTAGGATGCAGCGGTACTGACCTGGCGAATTTCCGGATACTCATAGGCGGCATTGACCATCCTGGCCAAATCTTCCGCAGTCGAGATATTCCCGCTGTTGAGGCCGGTCGCGTCCACAAATTGGGTGCGCGTCATGCCCAGCATCATCGCCTTCACATTCATCGCACTGATGAATGCCTGATACCCCCCGGGATACGCATGCCCCAGCGCCGATGCCGCGCGATTCTCAGAAGACATCAGCGCAAGCTGAAGCATTTCCGCCCGCGTCAACGTAGAGCCCACCGGCAGGCGGGAACTGGTTCCTTTCAAGGTATCAACATCCGCTGAAGTTACCGTCACCATTTCATCCAAAGACTGACGCGCGTCCAGCACAACCATTGCGGTCATCAGCTTGGTGACAGAAGCAATCGGCGTCGGCAGATCGGTACTCTTGGCATAGAGCACTTCGCCAGTTTCCTGGTTGAGAATCAGCGCCTTGGCGGAGGCCAGGCGAAGCTCACCGCCGAAACTGTCGTCAAGCTGCTCTATTGCAGAAGGGGTATGGTTGATTTTGTGGACATAAGCGGCACGCTTGGCGATACGCGCTTTGATGCGGGCTTTTTGCCGGGCTTTCGCTTTCGCCTTGGCTTTAGCTTTTGCCTTGGCGGTAGTCACTGTACTTCGCTTTTCCCCGGAACTGCTGCCTTCGGCGGCCCATGCAGTGGGGATGGAGAAAGAAAAGGTCAACGCAGTAATGAATAGCAACAACCTTAGTTTCACTTCTTCCTCCTGATCATGCTTATCTGCCGGGGACCATAGTATCCAAATAATCATGATTTGTCATCATGATACATGAGAAACTTAAACACACACATGAGGCATGGACAATGATGCCTTGCGTCAAGATATTCTTACACCACTAAGATTAAGACCGAAAATACTATTGGAATGTTTCTTACAACACAATCGGAATTGAACGCGGGACATGTACGTTACGTTGACCGGCTCGCTTTCAGTCATGCAAATATTCTCCAACCCCCTTCTGCAGCCTTATCCCGGCTTGCCAATACGGGGGGCGGCAAGGCATACTTAAACAATATTCAAGGGGAGAATAATTCGTGGCAACCGTGACCTTCAAGGGTGAACCGATCAACGTAGGCGGAACATTTCCTCGTGTCGGGGATTCCGCACGCAGTTTCATGTTGGTGGACAAGGACCTGAACGACGTTTCGCTCAGCCAGTTCGCCGGTCGCCGGAAAATCCTCAACATTGTGCCCAGCCTGGATACGCCGGTTTGCGCAGAGTCGACCCGCAAATTCAATGAGCTGGCGAGCTTGATTCCAAATACCGTCGTGCTGGTGATTTCCGCCGACCTGCCATTCGCGCAAAGCCGTTTCTGCGCGGTGGAGAACCTGCAAAACGTCTTTACCCTCTCCACCATGCGTGGACGCGATTTCCACAAGGAATATGGCGTGATGATCACGGATTATCCGCTGGCCGGCCTCACCGCCCGCGCCGTGATCGTGCTGGATGAAAACGACAAGGTGCTACATGCAGAACTGGTGCAGGAAATCGGCAGGGAACCGGATTACGATGCGGCACTGACTGCCGCACGCTACATAACCGTTTAAAAAGGATCAATTCTTCAAAAGCCTGACGTCACGGCGTCAGGCTTTTTTATTGTTCCAGGCAAGAAAGTCAGCCACCGACCGACCGGTTGGTCAATTTGAGAGTTTCGCAGCAAAGCGGTCTTTGACGTGGGTGCTGATGAATCCGCTTAGCCCCTTACCCGAGCGTGCCAGCAACTTCATGCGTTCCACATTTTCGCGCCCGGCACTGCGGTTGGTATAGGTATAAATCCTGCCGTCGAGGAATTTGACCAGAATGCTGTCGCGCCGGATTTCATACGCAACCACACCCGAATTGCCCGCCCGGTTTCCATAGCGCGCCAGCATGGCTATTCACTATCGTCATTCCACCGATACATCGCGAGCCGGATACGGCCCTGCGCATCGAAAATCACGCCTTCCCGCTCCAGACGAATCCGCTGGACGCTCTCCATGGAGTCATCGGTCGAGCGCGCGCTGATTTCTCCGGCGGCATTGACGACGCGATGCCAGGGAACGCGGCTGCCATCATCCAACGCACTCAGCGCATAGCCGACCGAGCGGGCGCCGTTCGGGATACCCGCCAGCCTTGCGATCTGGCCGTAAGTTGCCACGCGTCCAGGTGGAATACGTGACACGCAACGATAGATTTGCGTATACGAAAATGTGGCAGCAGGCATGAGATAGCCCCTTCAAGGCACGTCATTCGATAGAGAAAACGAATCGCCATTAGAATGCATGCATTCTTCGACCGAAAGTATGCACATGGAATTGCATCAATTTTTCCTTCTTTTCGCCATCGTCCTGATCGCGGCGCGCGTATTTTCCGAAACCGCCGCGCGCTTTGGCATTCCCGCCGTCATCGGCGAGTTGCTGGCAGGGCTGATGGTCGGGCCTTCATTGCTGGGCTGGGTATCGCCAGACGCCACGATGAAACTGCTGGCGGAAATCGGCATCATCCTGCTGCTGTTCGAAGTGGGCATGGATACCGACCTGCGCCGGCTGGCAAGCTCGGGAGCCAAGCCGGTCATCGTGGCGGTAGTCGGCTTCCTGCTGCCGTTTTTTCTCGGTTACGGCGTGAGTGCCTGGCTCTTCGATTTGTCGCTGCTTACCTCATTGTTCATCGGCGGCACGCTGACCGCCACCAGTATCGGCATTACGGTACGGGTGTTGGACGACCTCAAGAAACGCCAGTCCGACGAAGCGCAAATCGTCATTGGGGCAGCGGTGCTGGACGACATCCTGGGTGTGCTGGCGCTGGCTTTTCTGTACCAGTTCGCAGTGGAGCAGCAGGTTTCCATAAAAGCGCTAGGCGAAGTCGGGCTGTACATCGTCCTCTTCATGGTGCTGGCACCGTTTGTCGCCAAGTTCGCCGCCGAAATCATAGACCACTTCGACCGCCGCGCCGCGTCCCCCGGCCTGCTGCTGACGATGGCACTGGCATTGATACTGCTGTTTTCCTGGCTGGCGCATCTGGTCGGCGCGCCGGAAATCATGGGCGGCTTCGCCGCCGGTCTGGCGTTCGGTCAGCATTTCGGCCTGAAGATGCACATCCGTTTAACCCCCTCTTACGCCATCGCCTTCACGCCCAGCCCCAAACTGGCGCAGAAGGTAGAAGACCAGATGCGGCCGCTGATCCACACTTTTTCGCCGCTGTTTTTCGTGATGGTCGGCGTATCGCTCAACCTGAATGCGGTGGACTGGGGCTCGAGTTTCATCTGGGCACTCGCCGGCGCCTTGTTGGTCGCGGCGTTCATAGGAAAATTCGCGGCCGGGTTCTGCATACGCGAGTCGCGCCGCATGCAGACGGCTATCGGCATATCGATGATTCCGCGGGGGGAGGTGGGGCTGATCTTCGCCCAGCTAGGCTTCAGCCAGAACATTCTGCCCGGCGGGCTCTACGCTGCATTGCTGATCGTGATCGCCCTCACTACGATGGCGCCGCCGTTCATGCTGAAATGGTTCTACGCAACGGAAAAACCCGCTAACGGTTAACCCTGCTCCAGTCGAAACACGGCCCCGGATCGGTTTTCCGGCCCGGGGCAATATCCGAATGACCGGTCACTGCCATAACGGGATAAATCTCTTTCAGCGCGGCCAACAAGCCATTTAGCGTCACGTACTGCGCTTCTTCAAATGGGGTTTCGTCATCGCCTTCCAGTTCGATGCCTATTGAGAAATCGTTGCAGCGCTCGCGGCCCTGCCATTGCGACACGCCGGCATGCCAGGCGCGCTTGCCGCATGGGACGAATTGGATTAGTTCACCGCTTCGGCGTATGAAAAAATGTGCCGATACCTTCAAATGATGGATTTCACGGTAATACGGATGCACTGCGGGGTTCAGCCGGTTGGTGAACAGTTCGATCACGCCGTCACCGTCGAATTCGCCAGGAGGAAGGCTGATATTGTGGATCACGATCAGCTCGGCCAAGCATCCGGGCGGGCGTTCATCGCAGTTGGGTGAAGCGATCTGGCATGCGCCAGAAACAACGCCGTCCGCCTCGACACGCAGCGCACTCATGCGTAGGAAGCCCGATTCCGATACAATCGCGTGCTAAACAAACTGTCAGGGCCTTCCATGATATTCCTCGAATTATTAGTCATGCTGGTGGTGATTCTAGTCGCTGCCGAAATCTTTACCAACGCTCTCGAACACTTGGGCGAAAAACTCAAAATCTCCGAGGGCGTCACCGGTTCGCTGTTCGCCGCCGTCGGTACGGCGCTGCCGGAAACCATGGTGCCGCTGCTGGCATTGCTGGCGGGCACAGCCAACACCCAGGTCAACGAGGAAATCGGCGTCGGCGCCATTCTCGGCGCACCGCTGATGCTGTCTACCCTATCGCTGTCGTTGCTGGCGTTTGCGGTGCTGAGAAAGCGTGGCGTACATGGCGAATTCCGGCCGGAAAAAACCGGCCTGATCCGCGACCTCAACTTTTTCCTGGCCGCTTTTGCTTTCGCCACGCTCGCCTTGTTCATCCCGCACACCATGACAGAAGTCCGCGCCGCGCTGGGCTTCGGCATGGTGCTGATCTATTTCATCTACATCATGCTCACCCTGCGCGCATCCAAGGCACTGGTGCATGAAGGTCATGCCACCGAAGCCGACGACCCGATGTTCCTGTGCCGTATCGGCCTGCCCAACAACATGCTCGTCATCCTGCTGCAACTGGCAGGCGGCCTTGCGCTGCTGATTTTCGGCGCGCATGGCTTCATTCATGGCGTCGAAGAAGCCGCTGCGATCATTGGTATCTCCGCGCTGCTGCTGTCGCTGCTGATCATCCCAATCGCGACCGAGTTGCCGGAGAAGGTCAACAGCATCCTCTGGGTTCGCAAGCACAAGGACACGCTGGCGTTCGGCAACATCACCGGAGCGATGGTATTCCAGGGCACGCTGCTGCCGGCCATCGGCATCATGCTGACACCGTGGGAGCCGCGCAGCGAAGTGCTGGCAGGCGTCATCATCACCTTGCTGGCCGCGCTCTGGCTGCGCTGGATGGCGGGCAAGGGCCACCTGAAAGTGTGGCACGTATGGGTAAATGGCGCGATGTACCTGACTTACCTGGTAGTAGCGCTGTCGTAGACTAATCCCTGCCGAGTCCCAGTCTTTCGAGCCGGTAACGCAAGGTGCGGAAGCTGACGCCCAGCAATTTTGCCGCGGCAGTTTTGTTGTTGCCGGTTTTTTCGAGGGCATCGAGGATGATTTTCCGTTCGATGCTCTCGAGATAATCCGGTAGCGCAACTTCTCCATCGGGCACGAACCCGTCGCCTTCGGCCGAAGTCGACGATACTTCCAACAACAGGTCCTCACGCTCGATAACGCCGCCGTCACACAGGGCCAGGGCGCGCTCGAGCACATTCTCCAGCTCGCGCACGTTGCCGGGAAAGCCATGCCGGGTCAGGGCCGTCGCCGCCGTTGCCGAAAGGCTCGGGAGCGTCGTGCCGAGTTCCCGGCAATGCTTTTCCAGTATGTTCGCGGCAAGCTGCGGAATATCCTCGGCCATCTCCCGCAACGGCGGCATCTTGAGCTCGATGACATTGAGCCGGTAATACAAGTCCTGCCGGAACAAACCGTTTTCCATCATCTGCGACAAATTGCGGTGCGTTGCGCTGATGATGCGCACGTCTACGTTTTCTTCCTGCGTACTGCCAACCATGCGCACTTTCTTTTCCTGGATCGCGCGCAGCAGCTTCACTTGCATCGGCAACGGCAGGTCTGCGACTTCGTCCAGAAACAAGGTACCGCCATTGGCAGCCTGGAAAAAACCTTCCCTGTCCTGCAAGGCGCCGGTGAATGCGCCCTTTTTGTATCCGAAGAATTCGCTTTCCATGAGATTCTCGGGAATCGCACCGCAATTTACCGGCACGAACGGTCCCTCGCGCCGCGCGCTATTGGCGTGGATCAGCCGCGCGGCGAGTTCCTTGCCGCTGCCCGATTCGCCGCTGATATACACCGGTGCCTGGCTGCGTGCCAGCTTGTCTATCATCTGCCGTGCCTGACGGATAGGGGCGGAATCGCCGACCAAGGCGAGTCCGGCCGTCTTGGGTTCGGTACGCTCCGACAGCTTGAGTGCCGACTGCACTAGCGGCCGCAATTGCTTGAGCGAGATGGGCTTGGAAAGATAATCGAATGCGCCGGCTTTGAGCGCGGCAACCGCATTCTCGGCGCTGCCGTAAGCGGTAATGACGGCCACCGGCATACCCGGCCGGTGCTGGAAAATGTGGCGCATCAATTCCAGGCCGTCACCGTCCGGCAAGCGCATGTCGGTGAGGCAAAGCGCAAACTCTCGCTGCTCCAGCTTTCGCTGCGCTTCGGCCACATCCGATGCGCACTCGACGGACAGCCCCATTCGCTCGAGCGTCAGGACCAGCAGCTCGCGGATATCGGCTTCATCGTCCACCACCAGGCACGAGGCCGTTGCAGGGAAATCAGGCATATTGTCTCTTCAAATAGATAATAAATCGCGCCCCGACCGGAGATTCTACATAATCCAGCACCGCACCGTTGGCCTCACACAATTCTCGCGCCACATAGAGCCCGAGTCCGGTACCGCTGGCTTCGGTGGTAAAGAACGGCTCGAACAGATGCGGCCGAACTTCCGCCGGAACGCCATCGCCGTCGTCAGACACTTCAAGCTCGAGACGCGACGGTCGCACGCCTTCACGTAAATGCACCTTCAGGCTGCCTGCCTGCCTTTTTCCGTGGCGCCAGCCGTTGCGGCAAAGATTCCATAATATCTGGTGCAAATGATGGCGATCGAACAGCGTTGCCAAGTCGCCGCTTTCGAACTCGGCCACGAAGCCTTCCGCCGGAATTTTTTCGATGCGGCAAAAATGCTCATGAAATTCATCCAGGAAATCGTCCAGACTGATGGTTTCCTGCCGGCTGCGGTCGCGCCTGCTCAGCTGCAACACATCCTTCACCATGTGGTCCAGCCGATGCACGTTGTCGTCGATGATCTGCAGCAAGCGATGGTATGTTGGGTCGGCGCCTTCCTCTTCCTGCAATAACTGGTTGGCGTGGCTGATCGCACTCAGCGGATTGCGGATTTCATGCGCGATGTTGGCCGTCAGGCGACCGAGCGCGGCCAGTTTAAGCTGGCGCGCCTGCTCTTGTACGCGGCTCCAGTCTTCAATGAAAATCACCGCGCCGTGCTTGCGGTCAGCACCCACCGGCAAAAAGCGCAGCGACAGCTCTTTGCCATTGGCCGAGAATTTCTGGTCTCCGGCGGCATTGCCGCGCGCCCATTCCGAATAAAGCTGCGCGATGTCCGGAGCAAAGGTGTCCAGCGACGCTTCCTTCCAGTTGCCGGCGTTGACGCCCAGCAAGCTCTCGGCGCGCAAATTGTGATGGCGGAGATGCGCATCCTGATCGACCACCATCACCCCATCCTGCATGTCGCGGATCACCAATTGGTTGATCTGTGCCAGGTTTTCCAGGTCGATGCCGCGTTGCGAAGCAAGCTCTTCGCTCTGCTGGGTACGCTTGGCAAAGGTGTGCGCCAGCCAGGCAGTTGCAAAACAGCTAAGCCCCAGCATGACTGCATGACTGTAATCGCCAAAACTCTCGCTTCCGGCCAGCATTCTCCAGGTCTGTTCCAACAGCAAGGCGATACTGGCGAGCGCCGCATAAAACAACGCAAGCCGCCCCTGGCTGATCAGGCTTGCGCCGGCAATCGCCACCACCAGCAGCAAGCCGAAGCCACTCTTGACCCCGCCACTGGCATGCATCAGCAACACGATAAACACAATGTCGCCCATCGCCTGCAAGGTCAGTTGCCGATTGAATCTCGGCCATCGGACAAATGCCAGCACAGTCATCGCCACAGCGAAAGCGACATAACTGAATGCCACATTCAGGTACAAGGGACTATCGTAGCCCCGCCACCAATCACGTTCGCCGAACAGGAAATAGGTGCTAAAAAGAAGAACAGCAACGATCAGTCGGTAAAAGCTGAAGTAGCGCATCGTACGCCAGTAGGCGTCGGAATGCGGTAAAGGCGGCTCGGCAACGAGGACGGGTAGCTTCATTGCTCCGCTTTATCGCTGTGTTCCTTGCAGCAAAAATAGGCGCCTTTTTTCAAGATGCTTTCGTTCTTGGGAAGATGGACGCCACACTCCTTGCAAGAGACCATGTCCTGCGATTCCGGCTTGACCGACGGTCGCGGTCGCTTGTCGATCCCACGCCGGTATTGCTTAAGCAGCAGCAAAACCATCCATATGGCCAGGGCCAGTAACAGTAATTTACCTAACATGGTGCAGGCTTTCGAATTGAAAGGTCGATTGTAACGAAAAGCCGGTCACGCAACAAAAATCAACCTGCTATACTCGGCGGGAACCGGGACCAAGACTGTCCTTCAAGCTTCTCAAAAGAATGGCCAACTCTCAGGAATTATCCGATTTTCTTTCAGAGGTCGAGCGACGCGCCTATAAACAGGCCGTATATGCAGTACGCAACGACCACATGGCACTCGATATCGTGCAGGATTCCATGCTCAAGCTGGCGGAAAAGTATGCGCAGCGGCCTGCGGATGAGTTTCCGATGCTGTTTCAGCGGATTTTGCAAAACACCATCCGCGACCACTTCCGCCGCCAGAAAGTCCGCAATCTCTGGACGACATTGTTTTCCTCGTTTTCATCCGGCGATGACGACGAGGATCGTGATCCGCTGGAAACCTTAAGCTCCATCGAAGACGAGGGCGCTGACGACCCGCAGAAGCAGGTGGAGCGTACCCAAACGCTTGCTATAATCGAAAGTGCCTTACAAAAACTGCCAGGCCGTCAACGCGAAGCCTTTGTACTGCGTTACTGGGAAGATATGGATGTAGCGGAAACGGCAAAAATAATGGGATGTTCCGAGGGTAGCGTCAAGACGCATTGCTCACGGGCAGTGCATGCATTGGCGGCAGTGCTCGGGAAGAAAGGAATTCGGCTATGACACGCGAACAGGACACAGCAAAGAAAATTGTCGACGTTTTGAATTATGGCGCCTCGGAACTGGATCAGCAGACCTCCGACAAGTTGTTTGCGGCCCGACGAAAAGCGGTCGCCGCGATGGCCCAACCGGCCTATGTCGCCCATGCCGAAACCACTCTCGCCGGCATGGGCCGCTACATCAACGAACACTTGCATGGACATCACGCTTGGATGCCCATGGTGCTAGTGATTTCGGCGGCACTCCTGGTGTTCGTCGTCTTACAACAAAACTATTCGGAACCGGTCGAGGCAGATGCATTGCTGCTCGCTTCCGACCTGCCGCCAGAAGCGTATGTGGACAAGGGGTTTGATGTATGGCTAGAAAATTCCTCGCGGCGCTAATCGCGATTGCCGCCTTGTGGGCGGTGCCAGCGCATGCCGCACAGGGAGGCGATCCGAATTGGGCGCAATTGAGCGAAGATCAGAAGCAGGTCCTGTCGCCTCTGGCCGAAGAATGGGATACCTTGCGTCCCTGGCAGCGCGAACGCATGCTCGATATCGCACGCGACTATCCTAAAATGAATCCGCAGCAACAGCAGCGCGTGCAGCAGCGACTCGACAACTGGAGCCGCATGACACCCTACGAGCGTGAAAACGCGCGCAAGAAGTACCAGCGGTTCGACTCCCTACCCCCGGAAAAGCAGGACGAGTTGCGGAAAAAATGGCGCGAATATCAGCGCCTGCCGGAGTCCGAACGTCAAAAACTCCGCAACAACCGTCCCGAACCCGCACCCGAAGACGATTTCGGCAATTAGCGTTTGGAAACGCCCGGATTTCTACGCCGACTCGGTGGCTTGCTATATGAGTCGCTGACGATCATCGCCTTGTGGATGCTGGCTTCGGCTGTCGTCACCACGCTATTCGACAACGCCGCGGACGGTTTTGCCCGCCGGCTGCTGCAAGGCGTTTCCCTGCTGACGGTTTCCGGCTATTTTCTCTGGTGCTGGACGCATGGCGGGCAAACGTTGGCCATGAAAACCTGGCGCATACGGGTGCTGACGAAAGACGGCGCACCGCTCACTTTTCCTCGAGCCTTGCAACGACTGCTGCTGGCTACGGCTGGCTTGCTATTCGGCGGGACAGGCTACTGGTGGGCATTGCTGGATAAGGATGGGCAGTTCCTGCACGATCGCCTTGGCGGCACACGGCTGGTTTTACTCAACAAGCAAGCTTAACGCCGTTCGTTCCATAACAACATCCCTACACCGGCGACCAGGAAAAGCAGGGTCGGCACCGTAGCACTGACAGGCGGAGGCCAATCGTTCAGCAAGCCGAGGTGTACGAACAGCCTGTTCAGCACCTGGTAGCTGATGCCCAGCATGATACCTACGGAGATCTTGGCACTAATGCCGCCCGCACGCTGCTGCAGGAAACCGAACGGCAGCGCCAGCACCACCATCACGATACACGCCACCGGGTACACCATCTTTGACCACAGGGCGATCTGATGACGGGTCGTTTTCTGGTGATTTTCGCTTAGATGCTGGATGTAGAAATACAGGTTCCAGGCGGACATCTTCTCCGGCACCACCAGTAATACATTCAGCAATTCCGGCTGGATCACCGATTGCCAGTTGGCGTTGTCGTAGTACTGCGAACGGATGCTCTTATCTGCAAAGCTGGTTTGCGTCACCTCGTTGAGCTTCCAGTGGCCGCCCACGTAATTGGCGGTCTTGGCATTGCTGATCACGCGCAGATGAAAATCCGGATCGAACTCGTAAATATGCACATTCAGCAGGCCCGCATCCGGCAGGACATCCTGGATATTAATAAAGCTATTGCCGTCCTTGACCCACATGCCGGAGCGAAAGTCTTGCGCCACGACGGAATCGGTCGCCATGATGCGCATGCGCTGCGCCGCTTTTTCGCTCAAGGGAGCGATCAGTTCGCCGCCAAGAAAGGTTACCCCGGCAAACAGAAGCCCCACCGCGACTAGCGGGCGCGCGAGTTGCGACATCGAGATGCCGCTCGTACGCAGCACTACCAGCTCCGAATTGCGCCCGAACTGCGCAAGCGCATAGAGGGTGCCGATCAGCACGGCCACCGGCACCACCTCGTATACATGGCCGGGGATGCTGAGCAGCACGAACAGCAAAATCTGTCCAAGCCCATAAGTCCCCTTGCCCAAGCTTTCCAGTTCCTGGATCAGATCGAAGAACGCGAACAGCGCGAGCAGCGCCACCATCATCAGCACGACGCTGTAGACGATTTCCTGGAACAGGTAACGGCTAAAAAGCTTCATTTACGGAACAGATTGGGAATCAACGGCAACAGAAACAGCCGACGATAGAACAGATAAACGGCCAGCGCCAGCACGATGCCGTGCACCGGCCACAGCCCAATCATAGGGTGGATCTTGTCCTGCTGCACCCAGGCCTGGCTGATGCTGAGCAGGTTGTTGTAGATCACGTATACCAGCAGCGCCATGATCAGGTTGGCGGAACGCCCGGCACGCGGATCGACGAAGCTCATCGGAATCGCCAGCAAAACGAGCAGAAAGGCGGAAATTGGCGTCGCCAGGCGCCACTGGAATTCCGCGCTGCTTTCCTTGGAGCGTTCGCGCAGCAGCTCTTCACTGGAACGTGTTTGGGTGCTGGGCGGGCGCTCCTGCACCTCGGCCGATTCGATACGGATCGCGTAACGCTCGAACTCGGTGATCGAAAATTCCGGCGTATTGGGCTTGCCTTCATAACGCCGGCCACTTTGCATCACCAGGAAGTTATCGCCGTTCTCCGCTGTTTCGCGGAAGCCTTTCTGCGCGACAATAATGCCCAGCTTCTGGTGTTGAACCGATTGCACGAACACGTTCTTTACCGTATTGCCCAATTCGTCGAAACTTTCGACGAAATACACGCGGTCGGCACTGCGAGATTCCTTGAAAACGCCCGGTGAAATCGCGGCCAGTTCGTCGCGTGACTTGAGCTGGTCGGCGAACGCCTGCCCTTGGCCTGTCGCCCACGGCGAGACAAACAAACTGAGTACGGCGATCACGATAATCAGCGGCAAAGCAAACCACATTGCTGGGCGCACCCACGCAGCAAGTCCCAGCCCGGAAGTGAACCACACCACCATTTCACTGTCTCGATGCCAGCGTGTCAGCGTCAGCAATACGCTGAGAAAAAGCGTCAAAGTCAGCAATAAAGGGAGATACTTGAGCAGACTGAAACCCAGAAGCGCGTTGATGGCGTCGCTGGCCAGGTTCCCGCGCGCTGCAATGCCCAAATAATGGGCGACGCGTTGGGCGAGCACGATCCCCACCAGCGTCAGGAACGTGGCGAGCGCGGTGGAGTAGAGCTCCTGCGTCAAGGATCGTCTAAATATCATCCCGGGTTTGAATTCGAGTGGAAACGTTGGATAATCGGATAAATTTTACGGAAAGGGCTTCAGCAATGGAATTTAGCATAAAAAACGGCAATCCGGAGAAACAGCGTAACGCCTGCGTCATCGTCGGCGTGTACGAATCGCGCAAGCTCTCCGCCGCTGCCGCCGCCATCGACCGTGCCTCCGACGGCTATCTGGGCAGCATTCTGCGCCGCGGCGACATGGAGGGCAAGCTGGGCAGCAGCCTGTTGCTGCACAATGTCCCCGGCACGCTGTGCGACCGCGTGTTGCTGGTGGGTCTCGGCAAGGAGCGCGAATTCCGCGAGCGCGAATACCGTCGTGCCGTTGCTGCCTCCATCAAAGCCCTCGACAATCACGGCGCCAACGATGCCGCCAGCTTCCTCGCCGAATTGCCGATCAAGAAACGCGATATCGGCTGGAAAATCGAGCAGATGGTCGAACTGACCATGGATTCGGTCTATCGCTTCGCGCACCCACTATGCAAAAAGGACGAAGAGCGCCGCGGCGTCTACAAACTGATCATCAATGTTCCGCAACGCAACGACCTGAAGAAAGGCGATGCGGCGCTCCAGCGCGGCCTTGCCATCGCCTCCGGCATTCGCTTGGCCAAGGATCTAGGCAACCTGCCGGGCAACGTCTGCACTCCATTGTACCTGGCCGAACAAGCCGTCGAGCTGGGCAATCAATACGGCTTCAAGGTGGAAGTCCTTGAAAAGGATGACATGGAAAAGCTCGGCATGGGCTCCTTCCTCAGCGTTGCCAAGGGCAGCCGTCAGCCGCCCAAGCTCATTGTCATGCATTACAACAAGGGCGAAGCCGACCAGAAACCGGTAGCACTGGTGGGCAAGGGCATCACGTTCGACGCTGGCGGCATTTCCATTAAGCCGGCAGGCGACATGGATGAAATGAAATACGACATGTGCGGTGCGGCCAGCGTTCTTGGCACGTTCAAGGCCATCGCCGAAATGAACTTGTCGATCAACGCGGTCGGCATCATCCCGACTTGCGAAAACCTGCCGGATGGCAACGCCAACAAGCCGGGCGATATCGTCACCAGCATGTCCGGCCAGACCATCGAAATCCTCAATACCGACGCCGAAGGCCGCCTGATCCTGTGCGACGCACTCACTTACACCGAGCGCTTCGAACCGGAAGCGGTGGTGGACATCGCCACCCTGACCGGCGCCTGCGTGATCGCCCTCGGCCATCATGCGAGTGGCTTGTTCGGCAACTCCGACAGCCTGATCAAGGAACTGCACAATGCCGGCGAGGAAACCTTCGATCGCGTTTGGCCGATGCCGACCTGGGATGATTACCAGGAGCAGCTGAAGAGCAATTTCGCCGACATGGGCAACATCGGCGGGCGCGCGGGCGGCAGCATCACCGCCGCTTGCTTCCTGTCCCGCTTCACCAAGAAATTCGACTGGGCGCATCTGGATATCGCCGGTACCGCCTGGAAGTCGGGCAAGGACAAGGGCTCCACGGGGCGTCCGGTTCCATTGCTGACGCACTTCCTGATGCAACGTAGCAACGAGCGCTAACCGGCCGATGACACGCATCGACTTCTACTTCAATGTCATGGACAAGTTCCGCCAAGTGGCGGAGCTTGCGCACCATGCATTGAACAGGCAGCGGCGGCTCTTCATCTATACGACGGACGTCAAAGCGGCAGCGGCGCTCGAATCGGCTCTTTGGTCGCAGCCGCCCACCGGTTTTCTGCCGCACTGCCGTAGCGATCATGCACTCGGTCCCGAAACCCCCATCATCATCGACTGGCAGGGCCAGAATCTGCTGCATGACGATATTCTGATCAACCTTACTCCTGAGCATCCACCGTTCTTCAGTCGTTTCAAAGGACTGATTGAGGTCGTCGGAGTGGAAGAGGATGATCGCAGCAACGCGCGCTCGCGTTTCCGCTTTTACCGCGAACGCGGCTACGAAATCAAATCACACGACGTGGCGGGTCAATAGTGGCGGACGAATCAGGTAATAACCAGCAATTCGACCAGGTGCTGAGCCGTCTGGATGCTCTGATGAAGCGCAGCCAGGCCGGAGAAGTCCAGGCGCCAGCAACGCCGGAAACCCTCCCGGCTCCACAAGAACCATCAGTAACCTTGACCGAGTCGGCGCTCTCGCCGGAAGACAGCAATACGCCTTTTGTCATTCTTGAAGAAAACATCGAAATTCCGGTGTTGACAGAGATTTACGAAGGCACAGTTCCGGAGGCCGCGGCCGATAGCGGCGAGGAATTGGCGGAGGCGGTGATCGATGCGTTGATGCCCTTGATGCTGGAAAACCTGGATATCATCGTTGCAGAAGAAGCGGCTCGCATGCAGCAGAACATCGCCGAGCGCCTGCGCATCGAAATCGCCGAGGCGCTACGCGCAAGATTGCGGCAGAAGGACTAGTCGCCCGGGTCGCGTACCAGTTTCTGCACGATCAGGCTGCCTATCATGTCGTCCTCGACATTGACGGCGGTGCGGAAGGCGTCCAATAAACGATCGATCGGCAGCAGAATGGCAATGGCCTCGGCCGGCAGCCCGACCGATTGCAACACCATCACCATCGTCACCATGCCCGCGCTAGGAATGCCCGGCGCCCCCATCGCGGCGATCATCGCCGTAAAGAACACGATCAATTGCTGCACCCCGTTCAACTCAATCCCCGCCAGATTCGCGATAAACAGCGCCGCAGCCGCCTCATACAGCGCCGTGCCGTCCATGTTGACGGTGGCGCCCAGCGGAATAACGAAGGATGCGATGTCGCGCTTCACATGCAGGTTCTGCTCCGCGCACCGCAATGAAATCGGCAGGGTGGCCGAACTGGAGCTGGTGGCAAACGCAGTTACCAGCGCCTCGCGCGAGCCACGGAAAAAACGCAGCGGCGTCACGCCGGTCACCAGATACAGCAGCAGCGGCAATACCACCACGCCATGCAGCAAGGTGGTGCCGAGCACCACCGCGATGAATTTTCCCAGCGTTGCCAGCAGCGCAGCATCCTGCGTCGCCACCAGCCGGATCAGCAACGCCATGATGCCCAGCGGCGCCAGGCGCATGATCCAGCCCACCAGCATCAACGACAAGTCGAGTACTTCCTGCAGCAATTGCAGCACCTTGCTGTAGCGCTCGCCGCCGATCACCAGTGCAATGCCGAGTATCAGCCCGAATACCACTACCGCCAGCACGTTGCCCTGCGCCAGCGCCGTGACCGGATTCATGAACAACCCGTGCAGGAACTGCGCGAAGAATTCCGGCAGCGGCATTTGCTTGGTTTCGTATCCCTGTATCGCATCGCGGAACATATCGAGATGCAAGCCCTGGCCTGGCTGAAACAGGTTGGATGCGCCCAGGCCGAGGATGATGGCGATCGACATCGACAACACGAAAAAGCCCAGCGTCGCGACCCACACCCGGTGCATCTGCCGATGCGCACGCAAGTTGGCGACACCCACCGCGATGGAGGTGAACACCAGCGGGATCAGCACCATTTTCAGCAAGTCGATGAACAGGTTGCCGACCAAACCGGCGGCATACAGGCTGTTCTGCGTGAAGGGAGCGTCCTTGCCCACGGCGGACAGCGCCAGTCCGGCGATTACGCCGCCTAGTGCTCCGAGCAGAATTTGCGCATTGAGGGAAGGAAGTCTCATTTTTCGTCTTTAGTCTTGTTCGAGACGGCGCGCGATCAACGAGTCATATCTTACCCAACGGCTCGAAAGCGCCCTTGAGCTGTTTGTATTCAAGCTGGGCGACCAGTTTTTCCAGGCTGTCCTGCAAAAGCACCAGGCTAGGCTGGTCCAGTTTCAACAGCGCATCGCTCAATACGCCCCGATGCGGCAGCGGCGCCTTGCTCAGCACCTCCTCGCCCTGCGGCGTCAGGGTTAGCAACACTACGCGCCTGTCCTCGTCGCTGCGATTACGGGCAATGTAATGCTGGCTTTCCAGCTTTTCCAGCAGGTTGCTGGCGGTGGATTGATGGATGGACATCGCCTTGGCGAGCTCGGTGACGGTGATGCGGGGGCGCCCGGAAATTTCCGCCAGCGCCCACAATTGCGCGCCGCCCATACCTGCTTTCCGCTCGACTTCATGCGAATGCCGATTGACCGACTGGAAGATGACGCGGAACAGCTTGAGTACCGCGACGGGATCGGAAACTCCGCCGGCGTCGGCTGGCGGAGGGCTATGTGAAGCAGTCTGAACGATACTCACCTGAGCTTATTTCTTCTTCGCGTTTTCCTGGATATTTTCGATGACTTTGGCGGCCCACTCCTTGCCGCCCAGACCAAAGGCGATCGCCAGCGCCAGGAAAACCGCGCCGACGACGATCACGAACAAGGCGGTCAGCAACTGGGTACCGATGTTCAACTGCTCAAGCGCGACGAAAAGCACAAAAACCTGGACCAGGTATTCGCTCGATGTACTGACCGCCAGCGCGCCCTCGAACTTGATGCTATGCAGCCAGGCGAACACCAGGCGATTGATGAAGCGCGCCAGCAGGGTACCGAAAATCAGCACCAGGATCGCGATGATGATATGCGGCAGATAGCCAGCCAACCCGACAAGGAAGCCGGACACTTCGGCCAATCCCAGCATATTGGCACCGGTGATCACGAACATCAGAATGACCAGCCAATAGACGATTTCGCTAATGATGCCAGACAAGGTCAGCTGTACGTTGCCTTGCTGCAGAAAGGATTCCAGGCCGGACCTCTGCGCAATCGAGTCGAAATGCGCAAAACTCAACAGGCGATGCACCCCGGCTCGCACAAGCCGCGCGATCCCCCAGCCAATGAAGAGAATGATGATGACGGCGAGGAGCTTGGGAACAAATGTCGCAATCTGAATCCAGAATTCATTCAGGGAAGCGACGAAGATATCCAGTTGGTTTTGCATGAGGCAAATATCTTTCAGCGTAAAGGAGTCAAACAAGAATCCTGATTTTTCAAATGATTACAGCAATTTCAGGTTTTTCTCCGGCGATCAGGAGCAGACCGGGGAGCTGTATATTCATACAAATGTATTTAAGCGTCAAGCCGAGTCGGCAGCCTGTTCGGCGCTCCCAATCAGCTCTTGCGTGTCATTGCCGCCGCGAAAAATCCGTCCGTTCCATGCTGCTGCGGCATCAGCTTGAGGTAAGGGCCGGTATCCAGCGGGACTTGCTGCTGGGCCAGGACTTCGGTGGCATTGGCGAGTTCGAATTCGGGGTTATTCGCCAGGAATGCCTCGGCGATAGCCTCGTTCTCCTCGCGCAGCAAACTGCAGGTGGCATACACCAGACGGCCACCCGGCTTCACCAGCTTGGCCGCGCTTTGCAGGATGGACGCCTGCTTGACGGTGAGCTCGTCGATATCTTGCGGTGTCTGACGCCATTTGAGATCGGGATTGCGGCGCAGCGTGCCGAGGCCGCTGCAAGGGGCGTCCACAAGAACGCGGTCGAACTTGCCGGCTAGGCGCTTCAGTTTGGCGTCGCGTTCGTTTGCAATCACCTGGCTGTGAAGATTGGACAGGCCGGAGCGTTTGAGGCGCTGGCCGAGATTATGCAGGCGCCTTTCCGACACGTCGAAGGCATACAGGCGGCCGGTATTGCGCATCAATGCACCCAGCGCCAGGCTCTTGCCGCCCGCACCGGCGCAGAAATCCGCCACCATTTCGCCGCGTCGCGGCGCCACCAGTTGCGCCAGCAGCTGACTGCCTTCGTCCTGCACCTCGATCTTGCCGTCCATGAACATCGGCTGGCGATTGAGCGTGATCTTGGATTGCAGGCGGATACCATAGGGCGACAGGGGGGTAGGCTCGGCCTCTATCCTGTCCTTGGCAAACTGCTCCAGCACTTCCTCGCGCGTCGCTTTGACGGCATTCACACGCAAATCGAGCGGTGCTGCCAGATGCATGCTGCGCGCGAGAGTGAGCGCTTCCTGCTCGCCGTATTGCTCGACAAGCCGTTCCCACAACCAGTCGGGAAGATCGGCCTGGATCGCCAGCGGCAGGTTCTCTGTGGACTTGGCCTTGATCGCGTGTGCCCATTCGGTCTGCTGCTTGTTCAACAAGGGACCGAGATCGCGCAGGCTGATCCCTTGCAAGCGCAGCTGGGCCGCCAGCAGCAGGCGGCGCGCATCGACGCCGTCGGCCAGGTATTCGAGCAGTCGCTTGCGGCGCAATACCTGGTAGACCGATTCGGCGATGAAGGCGCGATCCTTGACGCCCAGCTTGGGATTGTCCCGAAAATAAGCGCTCAATTTGGCATCGGCCGGACCGTGCGGGCCGAGTACCGTCGCCAGCGCCATGCCGGCCTGGCGCATCAAAGCTTCGTTGAGTTGTTGTGTCATGACTATTCCACTAGCAGGCGGGTCGCAACGCGCTCCAGCACCGTGCCGTCCTTTTCTGTTTTACTGATCTTTATCGGGAGGTAATGATAATCTGCGGCAAGCCACAGGTCCGTTTTTTCTTCGCCGTCATCGCTGCTTCTGCCGATATGCAGGCAGTGCACCTCGCCGAACGGTGTTTGCAGCGTTTCTTCGCCGTCGAATCCATAGGCGTACGTTTTCAGCCGCTTGCCATTGGTAATGGCCAATTGCATTTCCTGCAACGGCGGAACAAACATGAACTGGTACATGAAACTCATCAGATCCTGCGCTCCGTCCGTCAATGCTACTTCCTGCCGGCGCGAGCCGGTTTCCAGCATAAGCTTTCCCGTTTCCCAATTGAAGGCAGCCCTTTGCGTCTTATCGGGATTCTTGCCGTATTGATAGATAAAAGTTGCGGGTTTAAGCCCTTGCGGGGTCACGGCACCTTCACTCTTCTGGGTCAGGTCCGAGAGCGCCAGCGCCAATAAGCCCTTGGGTTCGGCGATGCTGGTAAGGCTATATCGACCATCCTCGCCGACCAGATAGCGATGCCGCTCTATGCCAGCCACGCCCCCCTTGCGCAAAATCCGGTATTCGATTTCCACATGGCGGGGCGCTGAAGGCGGCGGCTCTTCTGCGGGCAATGGCGGGTTGATGCCATCCTCTCCGGCCGTGGCCATGGCCGTCGGTGCCGGCACTTCTTTTTCCAGCAATGGAACAACGGCAATGGGTGTTTCCTGCACCGGAGGCGGAAGCTCGGCCACTGGCTGCATATTGGGGAATGGCGGAATCGCCGGCTCGACCGGCGCAGGCGGTGCGAGTGGAGGCGGTTCGCTCGGCTTGGGCTTGCTTACCGGTGAAGGTTTGCTGGGTTTGGGTTTGCTGGCCGGCATCGCCGTTTTATGCAAGGCAGGCTTGACCAGTGGCGCCGGCGCCAATTCGACCATGATAGGAATGCCTGTCGGTTGATCCCGTTCAAGCCAGGACACGCGGGCGGCCAGCGCCAGATGCACCAGCAGCGAAACGAGCAGCGCCCAGAATAACGGGCGATAAACGCGTTTATTCCACATGCAGACTGGTCAGCGTCTGCTCGATTTTGGCGCCGTTTTCATCCTTCATGGTAATCCGCACCGGGATATGGTGCGCTTCGGCGCCCAGCCACAGCTCCTTTTGGTCCTCGTCCTGCTCTGCATTGACGAGGTGAACCGCTTTATACTTTCCCGCCTCGCTATCGATCGCCACATCGCGTTCCGCAACCCGGTAACGATAGACACGGATTTTTCGGCCTGTCGTCACCGGCATCACGACTTCATCGCCTTGCGGCGGCTTGAACATGAACTGATAAGCAAAGCTCAGGATATCCTGCGCGCCGGTCTCCAGCGGAGCGTTATTGGTCTTGCCCTTGTACTTCATCGTCAGGGTGGCGGCAGCCCAATCGAAATCCGCCGACACGGCTTTTTTAGGCTGGTCGCCCTGTTGCTGTTCGAAATGCGTTGGGCGCAGACCTGAGGCCGTCACCTCGCCTTCGCTGTACAAGCGGCGCTTGCCGAAAAGCGCATAAACGCCTATGCCTTGCGTAATGCTTTCCAGCTTGTAGCGCTCGCCTTCACGGGTAAATGTTTCGGTAACGTTGGCGAACGGTTGGCCATTGCGCGTGGCCTGGTATTCCGCCTTGATCTGCTGCGGCGCGGCAAACGCACCGGTCGCAATGAAAGTGAGCGCAATGGCAAGCATACGTAACATGGAAAATCCTCCTTGACCTTATAACGCGCCGGAAAACGGACGGTTAACGAAGATCAGGCGATAACGGTCTGATGCTCGCCGGCGGCGCGGGTACGTATGACTCCGATGCGCGAGACTTGTTCGCCTTCGGCGGCCAACAGCGCAGTTGCACGCTCGGCGTCCTCTGCAGCCACGATCACCGCCATGCCGATGCCGCAATTGAAGGTACGCAGCATTTCGTCTTCGGCGATATTGCCTTGCTCCTGCATCCAGGCGAATAGCGGCGGGATGCTCCAGCTGCCGCGCTGCAGTTCGGCGGTGACGCCCTCCGGCAACACGCGCGGAATGTTTTCCGTCAGGCCGCCGCCGGTGATATGCGCCATGCCTTTGACTGGCAGCGCATCGATCAGCTTGAGCAGTGGCTTCACGTAAATGCGGGTTGGCTCCATCACCACGTCGCGGAACGGGCGGCCGTGGAAATCGCTGTCCATGGCTATGCCGGAGACTTCGATCAACTTGCGCACCAGCGAGTAGCCGTTGGAATGCGCGCCGCTGGAAGCGAGGCCCAGCACCACGTCGCCCGGAGCGATGGTGGTGCCGTCGATGATGGCTTCCTTGTCCACCGCGCCGACCGAGAAACCGGCCAGATCGTATTCGCCCGGCGGGTACATGCCCGGCATTTCGGCGGTTTCGCCGCCCACCAATGCGCAACCAGCCTGTTCGCAGCCAGCGGCGATGCCCTTGATCACCTGCGCGGCGGCGCCGACTTCCAGCTTGCCGCAAGCGAAATAGTCGAGGAAAAACAGCGGCTCGGCGCCCTGCACCAGGATGTCGTTGACGCACATCGCCACCAGGTCGATGCCGACCGTGTCGTGCTTGTTCAATTGGAAAGCCAGCTTGAGCTTGGTGCCAACGCCATCGGTGCCGGACACCAGCACCGGGTTCTTGAATTTCTTCGGCACTTCGAACAGCGAGCCGAAGCCGCCGATGCCGGCCAGCACTTCGGGGCGCATGGTGCGCTTGGCAAATGGCTTGATGTCTTCGACCAGCGCGTCGCCGGCTTCGATATCGACCCCCGCATCGCGGTAGCTGATCGAGGTTTTGGCGGAATCGGAAGGGTTCAAGTTGAGTTCTCGCTTTCCAGAGGATACATTACAGGCTTCAAGAACCGTGATTTTACCCGAAATGGCCGCAAAACGAGACAACGGACTGCCCTATCAATGGTTGGCTGCGCTCGCGCTCTTCTGCGTGCTGCTCTACCTGCTGCGCGACATTCTTGCGCCGTTTCTCAGCGCTGCCATCCTCGCCTATATCTGCAGCCCGCTCGTCGACCGCCTGATGCGCATCCATTTCGGTCGCTGGCAGCTGGGACGCGCGTCGGCCACGGTGCTGGTTCTGCTGCTTTTGACGGGAGTATTCATCCTGTTGCTGCTGATCGTCGTGCCTCTGTTGCAAAAAGAAATCCTGCTGCTCACCCAACGACTGCCTGCATATTTTGAAGCCCTGCGTAGCTGGCTGGAACCCTTGCTTCTGCAGTATTTCGGCATCACGCTGGCCATCGACCTTGCGCAGATTCAATCCATGCTGACCGAACACTGGAAAACTGCCGGCAATTTCGCGGGGCAGGCGCTGCGCATCGTCGGTACGCATGGCGCGGCCTTCTTCGGTTTCCTGATGAGCTTGCTGCTGGTACCGCTGGTGCTGTTTTACCTGCTGCGCGACTGGCGCGAGCTGATCGTGCGCATTGGCCAGCTGGTACCGCGCCGCTGGTACGATAAAATCGCGCTGATCGCGCATGAAATCGATCTGGTGCTGGCCGAGTTCCTGCGTGGACAACTCTCCGTCATGCTGATGATGAGCGCGTTCTACGCCATCGCATTGTGGATGACCGGCCTCGAGCTGGCACTGCCCATCGGCATTATCGCCGGCTTGCTCGGCTTTGTGCCTTATCTCGGCATCACCATCGGCATCGTGCTCGCTGTTCTGGCGGCATTGCTGCAATTTTCCAGCGTTGCGCCGCTGATCCCCATTGCCGTGGTATTCGGCGTCGGCCAGTTGCTGGAAGGCATGGTGCTGACACCCTGGCTGGTCGGCGACCGCATCGGACTGCATCCGGTCGCAGTGATTTTTGCGCTGCTCGCCGGCGGTCAACTGTTCGGCTTTGCCGGCGTGCTGCTGGCGTTGCCCGTCAGCGCCGCCATCGCCGTCGGCCTGCGCCATCTCAAACAATCCTATATCGCCAGCGAAACCTACCTGAAGTGAAGCAACTCCTGCTCGACATCCAGCCGGCCCCAGCGCCGACGCTGGAAAATTTTGTTCCCGGACGCAACGCCGAGGCCCTGCACAGTCTTTACCTTGCCGCGACCGGAAAGGCCGATGTCCGCTTCATCTATCTGTGGGGCGCCGGCGGCAGCGGCAAAAGCCATGTGTTGCATGCGTGCGGTGAACTTGCCAAGCAGCATGGCGTCGCAATAGTCATTGCGGACGATGTCCAGCGCCTCGACGAAGACGCGCAGATTGCGCTGTTCAATACTTACAACCGTTTGCGCGAAAGCGGCGGCGCGCTGATTGCCGCGGGAGAGGCTGCGCCGATGCAGATGGGATTGCGCGACGACCTGGCGACACGGCTTTCCTGGGGATTGGTGTACCAGCTGCAGCCGCTTTCGGACGAAGAGAAAGCGCAGGCGCTGAAAGCGCACGCCGATGAACGCGGCATGAAGTTACCTGATGAAGTATTGGACTACTGCTTGCGTCATTTGCGACGCGATTTGCGCACGCTGATGGCAACGTTGGATGCGCTGGATAAGTGGTCGCTCACTGCCAAGCGGCCGGTCACGCTACCGCTGCTGCGCCAGATGCTGCAACCCACCGTGAAACCAGACTGATCTGGAGGACTGGAGGCCACATGATACAAGTAAGGAAGCTCAGCGATACAACGTATGAGGTGACGGTTGAGGACAAGGCGACCACCACACATACCGTCACGGTTGACCCTGATTACGCCGAAAAGCTGACAGAGGGAAAAGTCGCGGTCGAACGCCTGCTCAGCCGCTCGTTCGATTTTCTGCTGGAGCGGGAGTCCAATACCAGCATCCTGCGAACTTTCAATTTGCCCGTGATCGGACGCTACTTTCCCGAATACGAGCGCGAAATTCGCGACATGCTCTAAGCGGCCTCGACGACGCCCTCAATGGCGTTAGTCGCGCCCTGGTTGTCTACCCAATGTACAGCGATCTTGTCACCCAGATTCGCCCCGCGCAGGCGGAATGTCAGGTAAGGGTTCTTGGAAATGCCGGTACCCCACTGCGCTTCCAGCACTGTCTTGCCGTTTAGCGTCGCGGTCACCAGCTGGATGAAATGCGCCGGCACGGTTGCGCCGGCATCGTCGATGCGGCGACCGGTTTCCATCGGGTGGATCATCAATACTTTCACCTCCGTCGCGCCATCCTTGAGGCGCGCGCGGATCTTCATCATGTCAGCCATTAACCGCAGCCTCCCAACGCCACCTCAACGCGTCGCGAAGCCGAGTAATACTTGTCGCCGGCTTTGACGATGACCTTCAGGTCGGCCGTTTCCGCCATTTTGATGCGGGTGATAAGGTAAGGCTCTGCTCCATTCGAAAACATGAAATTGGCGATCAGCGGCGTCGGATTCTTTTCCGCCAGGATGGCGATCGCTTCGGTGCCGGGAATGCGACTGGTGACTTCGATCTGGATAATGGCGCCGTTTTCGGCCAATTGCGGTGCAACAATCTCGATTTCCGGACTGGCCTCATCGCCGGCGACGCCCAAGCCTTGCAATGCGCCTTCAACCTTAACGGACTCGAATGCCTGACGATTCCAGATGGCAGCGAGCGCCTGCAGCGGCACCAGCGCGAGCAGGGAAATCATGGCCGCGCACGACTTCAACATCGATCGACGATTCATTTTCGACCTATCGCTTAGGCTCTGCGAGCATTGAGCGCATTTGCTTCAAACGCGCCTCAACGCTCGACATTTCATAAAAATTCCCGTCACCGCTTCTAAGAGCGATTTCCATCTGTTCGATCGCGGCAGGCAGGTTGTAACGCAAATAATATGCTTCGCCTTGCGCTTGGTGACGTAGCAGATTCTTTCCGAGACGCGTGTATGCCTGCGATTTCAATTCGTACAGATAAGGGTCGTCGGGATAGGCTTGCTGTTTATCGGTAAGAAGCTTGACCGCCGCGTCCAGTTGCCCGGTTGCCAGCAACAACTCGCCGTAGCCATAAATAATTCCGCGATGATTGGGATAAGCCGCCAGCGCCTGCTTGAACTGCGCCTCGGCCTGGCGTTCGTTGCCCATCGCAATCAGCAGATTACCGGCGAGCGTCTCGATCATCGGATTACGCGGCGCCTTGTTGCGCAGCCACGCCACCTCTTCTCGCGCGGCCTCCAGCTGGTTCGCCCGCAATTGCGCCACGGCCAACCCATAGCGCTGAGGGGCCTCGTCGACGTATTTCTTGTCACTCAGGATGGACTCGAACCATTGCACCGCCTGGTTGGGATTACCCATCATCGCCCGCAGCTTGGCCCGGGTGTAGTTGAATTCCGGACTATCGGTGACCTGCCGATAGGGCAGCTGCTCGACGCGATTGCGCACGTCGGCGATACGCTCCGTCGTCAACGGGTGGGTACGCAGGAAGGACGGCGCGCTACCTTCGTAAAAACGCGTGCCCTTCATCAGCTTGTCGAAGAAGGCCGGCATCGCACGCGTATCGAACCCCGCCTGACTGAGAATCTGCAACCCGACACGGTCGGCTTCACGCTCATGCTCGCGGGTATAGTCCAACTGTTTCTGAATCGCGCCGGCCTGCGCCGCCTGCATCGAGGCGCCTGCGAGTTGCGGATTGGAGCGCGCGGCGAGCAACGCAAACGCCATCGCGGCGAAGGACTGCCATGCATCCTGCTTCTGCTGGGCGATCATGCGGGCGATGTGGCGTTGCGTCACGTGGCCGATTTCGTGGCTGACGACGCTGGCAAGCTCGGACTCGCTGCTGGAGGCCATGATCAGGCCGCTGTGCACGCCGATGATGCCGGCAGGAAGTGCGAATGCGTTGATGCTGGGGTCCTGCACGACGAAAAATGTGAATTTCTGCGGGGAATCGCCGCTGCTGGAGGCCAGACGATAGCCCAGGTTCTGCATGTAATCAACGACTTCGATATCCTTGATCACATCGCCGCTGGCATTTACGTCGCGCATGATTTCCTCGCCGATGCGGCGTTCGTCCTGTGCGGTCAATGCCAACTGGGAGGAATCGCCCAGATCCGGCAGGCCGTCGGCAAGGGCGTTGGGAACGCACAAAAGCAGCAGAAAAAGATAAACGAATTTCACCCTGCTATGATATATGCTTCATCTTGAGAGTTCATAGCGCGATGGGGCAATTTACACACTTTAACGCAGCCGGCCAGGCGCACATGGTGGACGTGGGCGAAAAATCCGAAACGCGGCGTATCGCCCGTGCCGCCGGCAGCATCCGCATGCAGCCGCAAACCTTGGCGTTGATCCTGCAAGGCGACGCCAAGAAGGGCGACGTACTCGGCATTGCGCGCATTGCCGCGATTCAAGGATCGAAACGCACCTCTGATCTGATTCCCCTCTGCCATCCCATCGGCCTGACCAAGGTCGGCGTGGAGTTTGAGATTGCCGAACCCGACACCATTCATTGCATCGTCACGGCCGAAACCGTGGGCCGCACGGGCGTTGAAATGGAGGCGCTGACCGCCACCAGCGTGGCGCTACTGACCATCTACGATATGTGCAAGGCCGTGGATCGCGGCATGACGATCACCGACGTCCGGCTCCTGGAAAAACAGGGCGGGAAATCCGGCCACTGGCACGCCGACAAGTAAGTGCACACCCACTCCCAACCATTTGACTTATTTGATGCTTGACCAACCCATCGCCTGCGTTGACGTCGAAACGACAGGCACCAGCCCGCAGTATGACCGCATCACCGAAATCGGCGTGGTGGAAATGGATCCTGACGGCTCGGTGCGCGAGTGGAGCACGCTGGTCAATCCCGAAGCCCGCATCCCGCCATTCATCCAGCAACTCACCGGCATCAGCAATGCCATGGTCGAAACCGCGCCTACGTTTTCGCAAGTGGCAGCGGAACTCCAGCAACGACTTGCCGGCCGCATCTTTGTCGCGCATAACGTGCGTTTCGACTATGCCTTCATCAAGAGTGAGTTCAAGCGCCTGGATACCGGATTTCGCGCCGATACGCTTTGCACCGTGCGCCTATCGCGGCGGTTGTATCCGCAATTCTACAAACACAACCTCGACAGCCTGATCCAGCGCCTGGGTATCCAGATGGAAGACCGCCATCGCGCCCTGGCCGATGCACGCGTGCTGGCGAAGTTTCTGCAGCAGCTGCCGCATGAGCATGACGCCGCCGCCATCGACGACGCCATGCGCCACGTAATGGCAAAACCGTCCTTGCCCACGCACTTCCCGGAAGGATTGATCGACGAAATCCCCGAAGGACCGGGCGTGTATCTGTTCTACGGCGACAACGACATGCCGCTGTATATCGGCAAAAGCACCGGCCTGCGCAGCCGCGTGCTTGCGCACTTCTCGGGTGATCACCGCAGCACCAAAGAGCTACGCATCTCGCAACAGCTGAAACGGGTCGAATGGCGTGAAACCGCCGGCGAACTCGGCGCCTTGCTGCTCGAGGCCAAACTGATCAAACAGCTACAACCTATCCATAACCAGCGCCTGCGCCGCGAAAATGATTTATGCGCCTGGCAAATGCTGCCTGCGCCGCAAGGCGGCTACATGGTCGCGTTGAAATATGCGGCCGATATCGATTTCGGCCGAACTGACAATCTTTACGGAATGTTCACTTCACAGCGCAAAGCCATGCAGACGCTACGCGATCTGGCCGAAGCGCACCGCTTGTGTCTGATTCAGTTGGGAATTGAGAAACCTTCGCGTGGCAAGGCAGTTCCTTGCTTCGCCTATCAACTCAAAAAATGTCAGGGCGTTTGCGTTGGCAAGGAAGACCTACTACGTCACGACCTGCGCCTGACGGAAGCTCTTGCCAGACTGAAGCTCAACGCCTGGCCGCACACCGGACCGATAGGTATCCCAGAAAAGCACGATGGTCGCGAGGAGGTTCATATCGTCGACCGCTGGTCGTATCTGGGCACGGCGCGCGAGGAAAGCGAGATTGCGGAAATACTTGCGAATGGCGCCGACGCAGCGTTCGATCTGGACACCTACAAGATTCTGGCCAAACACATCAAGAGCAGAAAAATTCTTCCTCTCTCACCTTTGTGAAAATGCGCTCTCTATCATGCAACAATAATAACCAATGAATACTTCAAACCAGCACATCCAATGGCATGAACCCATGGTTTCGCGAGAACAACGCGCAAGCCTCAATCGGCACAAAAGCGTCATTCTCTGGTTCACTGGCTTATCCGGAGCGGGGAAATCCACATTGGCTCATGCGGTGGAACATGCCCTCTTCCAGCAAGATTGCCGCACTTTTGTGTTCGATGGGGACAATGTGCGCCATGGACTATGTTCCGACTTGGGGTTTAGTCCGGAGGATCGGGTGGAGAATATTCGCCGCATCGGTGAGATGGCAAAACTGTTCATTGAGTCCGGCACCATCGCACTCACCGCATTCATTTCACCTTATCGAGCGGATCGCGAGCGCGTACGGGCCTTGGTTGCGCATGGTGATTTCATCGAAATTTATTGCCATTGCCCGCTTGCAATTTGCGAACAACGCGACGTAAAAGGTTTGTATGCTAAAGCGCGACAAGGCGTCATTCCGAATTTCACTGGAATATCCTCACCTTATGAAGCTCCCGAAAATCCTGAACTGGTAATCGATACCGGAAGCCAGTCTTTGCAAGAATCAGTAAGCCAAGTGATAGATTTGCTGCGCAAGCGCAGCATCATCTCCTGAACCGTGACTTATTCGCTTATCCCCAACTCCTGAATCTTGCGAGTCAATGTATTACGCCCCATGCCAAGCTGGTTGGCGGCCTCGATGCGGCGACCGCCGGTATGCTCCAGCGCCTTGATGATCAGGATGCGTTCGAATGCATTGGTGCGGCTCTCGAGCACATTCTGCTCGCCGCGCGACAGTGCATCAGCGACCTCTTGCGCCAATGCTTCCTGCCATGAAGCCACATTGATCGGTCGGCTGACATCTTCGCGTAGCTCCTGCGGAAGATCGGCGACATCGATGTTCTGCCCCGGAGCCATGACCGTCAGCCAGTGGCAGACGTTTTCCAGTTGACGCACGTTGCCGCTCCAGCCGAGCGTCGCCAGATAGCGCAGGGCGGACGCCGACAGTTGCTTGGGCTCGACGCCCAACTCCACGGCGCTTTGCTGGAGGAAATATCGCGCCAGCAAGGGAATATCCTCGCGTCGCTCGCGTAACGGCGGTAGACGAAGGCGTATCACGTTCAGGCGGTGGAACAAGTCTTCACGGAACAAGCCCTGTTTTACTCTTTCTTCCAAATCCTGGTGCGTCGCCGCGATGATGCGTACGTTGACCTTGACCGGCTGATGACCACCCACGCGATAGAACTGGCCGTCGCATAGCACGCGCAACAAGCGCGTTTGCAGGTCCGACGGCATGTCGCCGATCTCGTCCAGGAAGAGCGTTCCGCCATCCGCCTGCTCGAATCGCCCACGCCGCGCAGCTTGCGCGCCGGTGAAAGAGCCGCGCTCGTGACCGAACAGTTCGGATTCCAGCAAATCCTTGGGAATGGCTGCTGTGTTGATTGCAATGAAGGGCTTATCGGCACGCGGGCTATGGCGGTGCAATGCCATGGCCACCAGTTCCTTGCCGGTGCCCGATTCGCCATTGATCAGCACGGTCGCATGGGAGCGGGACAAGCGCCCGATCGCGCGAAACACTTCTTGCATCGCAGGCGCTTGCCCGATGATTTCCGGCGTCTCCTGGGGGTATTCTTCGTCGTTTGCCTGGCGCGTACTTTCCTCAACGGCGCGTCGGATGATGTCGATGGCCTGGTCCACGTCGAACGGTTTTGCCAGATATTCGAAGGCACCTCCCTGGAATGCCGCCACGGCGCTTTCCAGGTCAGAATAAGCCGTCATGATGATGACTGGCACATCAGGCAAGCGCTGCTTGATTTCCTGCAGGAAATCGAGCCCGGAGCCGTTAGGCATGCGAATATCGCTCACCACGACCTGCGGCTCTTCTTCAGCCAGCGCGGCCAGCGCTTCCGGAGCGGAGGAAAATGTCTTGAACTCCATGTCGCTGCGGGCCAAGGCTTTTTCGAACACCCAGCGGATGGAGCGGTCGTCGTCGATAATCCAGATCGGTTTCATACGTATTCTCTTTTAATTTGCCAGTGTCACTGTCTGATGCTGCTGCTGTTCTTCATTGCCGTGCTTTCGATCGGCAGCCGGATGGTAAAGCAGGTATTTCCGGGCTGGCTTTCGCATTCGATCATGCCGTGGTGTTGCGTGACGAAAGTCTGGGCGAGCGTAAGCCCCAGCCCGGACCCGTCCGCACGTCCCGACACCAATGGGTAGAAAATACGGTCGCGAATGTCCGGCGGGATACCGGGGCCGTTGTCGATGATTTGCAGCTTGATGGCGACGCGGTAACGCTTGCGCACCAGCGTCACCTGGCGCTCCGCCCGTGTGCGGAAGATGATTTCGCCCTGGCCTTGCATTGCCTGAACCGCATTGCGCGCGATATTGAGCACGACCTGGATGAGTTTTTCCCGGTCGCCAACGAGTTCCGGCAAACTGGTATCGTAATCCCGACGCATAGTAATGCCGCGTGGCGACTCCGCCAGAATCAGACTACGCACGCGCTCCAGCACTTCGTGGATATTCGTTAGTTCGTATTTCGGGACGCGATGCGGGACCAGCAGGCGATCCATCAAGGATTGCAAACGATCCGCTTCCTTGATGATCACTTGCGTGTACTCGCGCAGATTTTGCTGCGGCAGTTCGTGCTCCAGCAATTGAGCCGCTCCTCGCAGGCCGCCCAACGGGTTGCGGATTTCATGCGCCAGATTGCGTAGCAATTCCGTATTGGCCTGCTGCTGCACCAGCATGCGCTCTTCGCGGGCGATTCGCAATTGCTGGTCCATCTGCTGGAATTCGAGTACCAGCCGGATCGGCGAAATATCCACCGGGGTGGCTGTGCAGGTCACCGACAGGTTGCCCTGCCTGAGCGTGGTAATCGGCAACTCGTGCTCGCGGAAGGGGCTGTTGGTCGCCAGCGCACTTTCCACTGCTGACAACAAGGTATCGCAGCCCGGAAAAATCTGCCCAAGCTGAAAACCGTTCATCTGGTTCATGCTGATCGCGAACAGGACTTCCGCGGCCGGGTTGGCATAGAGCACGTGGCTTCCGCCATCGAGTAGCAAAACAGCCGTGGCAAGATGTTCGAGCCCGGCGAAGGAATTTGGGATTTTGGTTGGCATCGCTTTCCGGTTAAGCAAGAGCCAGGCCAGAAAGCGGTGAAGGCACGTTATTTAAGTGCTGCGAGCTCTTTTTCAAGCAACTCGATATTTTTTTCATGCAAGGAAACATTCTCCTGCAGCCTTTCCATTTTTTCCTGGAACTTAGCTACATTGCGCCGCGTCACGGTCTTGCCGTCCTTGCCCTTGACCTTGAACACCTCTGGATCGGTTTCGCCCTCTGCCAGTTCCTTTTTGGCCTGCTCCAATGCCAAACGCTCGCTCGCCAGTTCTTCCTCCAGAATCTGCCGACGCTTCTCGTCCCGCTGCTTCTGCTCAGACTTGTCCACACGCGGGAAATTGGCAGGTGTTGGCGTTTTGGTGCTCTTGGCAGGCGCGCTGCCGCTGGAAACAGGGGGTTCGATATCGAGTTTGGTTGCGCCCTTCATCGGAACGTTGGAATAAGTGACGTTCCCGTTGGCATCGACATGCTTGTAGATTTCGGCTCCGGCAGAAAAATGCACGCCCAAACCCAAGAGTAAGCAGAATAACTTTTTCATGGCCTGAAGTGTAGTGCAGTTGTAGTCCCTAGGCAACGCATGGAATCACGGTTTAGTTGACGGCAGTAGACAACAAAAAAGGCGGGTTTCCCCGCCTTTTTTGTCAAGCCTGTAAACGACTTAGATCGAGTAGTACATCTCGAACTCGACCGGATGGGTCGTCATGCGGAACTTGGTGACTTCTTCCATCTTCAGGTCGATGTAGGCATCGAGCATGTCGTTGGAGAACACACCGCCGCGGGTCAGGAACTCGCGATCCTTGTCCAGGTATTCCAGAGCCTGTTCCAGGCTGGAGCACACGGTCGGGATCTTTGCATCTTCTTCCGGCGGCAGGTCGTACAGGTTCTTGTCTGCCGGATCGCCAGGGTGAATCTTGTTCTGAATGCCATCCAGACCAGCCATCATCATCGCGGTAAACGCCAGGTACGGGTTTGCACCCGGATCCGGGAAGCGCACTTCGATACGGCGCGCCTTGTCGGATTGCACGTACGGAACGCGAATGGAAGCGGAACGGTTGCGGGCGGAGTAAGCCAGCTTCACCGGAGCTTCGAAGCCCGGCACCAGACGCTTGTAAGAGTTGGTCAGCGGGTTGGTGATCGCGTTCAGCGCGCGCGCGTGCTTGATGATACCGCCGATGTAGTACAGAGCGAATTCGGACAGGCCGGCGTAGCCGTTGCCTGCGAACAGGTTCTTGCCATCCTTCCAGATGGACTGGTGCACGTGCATGCCGGAGCCGTTGTCGCCAACGATGGGCTTGGGCATGAAGGTCGCGGTTTTGCCGTACTGGTGTGCAACGTTGTGTACGACGTACTTCAGGATTTGCGTCCAGTCGGCGCGCTGCACCAGGGAGGAGAACATGGTGCCGATTTCGTTCTGGCCGGCAGTGGCGACTTCGTGGTGGTGCACTTCAACGGGCACGCCCATTTCTTCCAGAGCCAGACACATGGCGGAGCGCACGTCCTGGAAGGAGTCGACCGGGGGCACCGGAAAATAGCCGCCCTTGACGTTCGGACGGTGGCCGATGTTGCCGCCTTCGAACTTCTCGCCGGAAACCCATGCGGCTTCTTCGGAGTGAATCTTGCACATGCTGCCGGACATATCGACTTGCCAGTTTACGGAGTCGAAAATGAAGAATTCGGGTTCCGGACCGAAGTAAGCGGTATCGCCGATACCGGAGGACTTGAGGTAGGCTTCAGCGCGCTTGGCGATGGAACGCGGGCAGCGGTCGTAGCCCTTGCCTTCGGACGGCTCGATCACGTCGCAGCTCAGCAGCAGGGTCGGTTCGTCCATGAACGGATCAATATTTGCGGTATCCGGATCTGGCATCAGCAGCATGTCGGAAGCTTGAATGCCCTTCCAGCCAGCGATAGAAGAGCCGTCGAAAGCGTGGCCTTCGGTGAACTTCTCTTCATTGAATGCAGAAACCGGCACGGAAACGTGCTGTTCTTTGCCACGCGTGTCGGTGAAACGGAAATCAACGAACTTGATTTCGTTTTCTTTCACCATTTTCATTACATCGGCGACCGCCATCTCAATCTCCCTAAATAAAGGCAAAAACAATTAAACAAATTTTAGACACGCTGAATAAGCATTAAGCGTGCCATGAATCAAAAGCAAATTCTTATTTTCACACATAAGGTTAGAAAAGAGAACCAAAATTCAGCGCACACTAGTAGTGCGGCCGAACATTCAATTGCACCAACATGGTGCAAGAACATCCTTTCTCAAAACACTTTATAATTCGGATATAACATTCTATTGGAGGGTTTCCCGATGGGAACACTCAATGACATTTTAAGCGCCGCTCAGCAGCGCGCACGCGAAAACGGCCTGTCTTATGCCGGCTGCCTGACGCCATCGGAAGCGCAACAACTGCGGGAAGAAGTGCAAACGGCTCGGTTGGTCGACGTCCGCACTCGCCCCGAACTCGAACTGGTTGGCCGTATTCCGGACGCAATGCATATTGAATGGGCGTTTTACCCCGACATGCGACCCAACCCCGACTTTCTTGCCCAACTCAGCCAGCAAGTCGATCGCGAAGCGCTCGTGATGTTCATCTGCCGCACCGGCGGTCGCTCGCATAATGCCGCCGCAGTGGCTACGCAAATGGGATATACCAACTGCTATAACGTGCTGGAAGGTTTCGAAGGCGCCACCGACGCCGCAACCGGACAACGCGGAAAAATCAATGGCTGGAAGATGGCCGGCTTGCCCTGGGTGAATTGACGCGCGATGGATCGCTACGCTGTTATCGGCAACCCTGTGGAGCACAGCAAATCGCCTGTGATACACATGGAGTTCGCGCGCCAGACTGGGCAGGACATCGAGTACAGGCGGATTCCCGCTCCACTGGATGACTTTCGCGCCACGGCGCTGCGTTTCCGCGACGAAGGTGGCAAAGGCCTCAATGTCACGATCCCCTTCAAGCTCGAAGCCTTTCAGCTGACAACCACGCTGACTTCGCGCGCCAGGCATGCCGAAGCGGTCAACACCCTGAAATTCGATCAGGAACGCATTATCGGTGACAACACCGATGGCGCCGGCCTCGTGCGCGACATTCAAAACAATCTCGGCATCGATATTGAAAGAAAGCGCATTCTTTTATTGGGAGCGGGCGGTGCTGCAAAGGGCGTTCTTTATCCTTTGCTGGATCAGGAACCGGCATTACTGGTGATCGCCAACCGCACGCTGGATCGCGCATTGGAAATGCAGCGCAAGGTCGAACAGCGCGACGTGCTCAATCGCACGGTCTCGGCCCAGACTTACGAATCCCTGGCAGGACTATCCTTCGATATCGTCATCAACGCCACCTCGGCAGGGCTCACCGATAGCGCGCTGCCTATCCCTCCCGGCATTTTTGCAGCCGACGCTCTGGCCTACGACATGATGTACGGCCGCGAAACGCCGTTCATGCAATTCGCACAACAGGAAGGCGCCCAGGTCGCCGATGGCCTCGGCATGCTGGTGGAGCAAGCCGCAGAGTCGTTCTATCTCTGGCGCGACGTTCGTCCCGACACGCGCAGCGTCATCAATAAATTGCGCCAATAACCACGTATGAGTTGGCGCGGATTCCTTTGGCGCGGGCTGCTCGCGCTCGTTGTTCTTGTGCTGATCTACCAGCTATGGATCTTTTTGCATATTTGCTGGTGGGTCAATCACAACCCCGGTTCCAGCGCGTTTATGGATGATCGCCTGGAGGTCATGCAGGATAAGAATCCGGCAGCGAAACTGCGCCAAAAATGGGTGCCGTACAAACGGATTTCCAACAATCTCAAGCGCGCGGTGGTAGTGGCCGAGGATTCAAAGTTCGTCATACACGAAGGCTTCGATTGGGATGGCATCCAGAAAGCGTATGAAAAGAACCTGAAGAAAGGCCGTGTCGTCGCTGGCGGATCCACCATCAGCCAACAACTCGCCAAAAACCTGTTCCTGTCCACCCAGCGCACGCCGTGGCGCAAACTGCAGGAAGTCGTGATTACGCTGATGCTCGAAAAAATGATGAGCAAGCGCAGGATTCTGGAAATCTATCTCAACGTAATCGAGTGGGGGAACGGCGTATTCGGCGCCGAGGCCGCAGCACGCCATTACTATGGCACTAGCGCCGCCGGTCTGAGCGCGTGGCAAGCCGCCAAGCTTGCGGCCATGATCCCGAATCCGCGCTATTACGATGACCATCGCAGCGCACGCGGACTTGCCCGCAGGACAGCCACCATTGCTGCCAGGATGCGCCTGGCCGACCTTCCCTGATCATTTAGTTACGAGCCTGGCACGCCGTCGGGCTAGTTCGATCACAACATCGGCTTGAGGTATTTCCCTGTATGGCTGCGTGGCGACTCAGCCACGGCTTCTGGCGAACCTTCCGCCACGACGGTTCCGCCGCCATCCCCACCTTCCGGACCCATATCCACCAGCCAGTCGGCCGTCTTGATAACGTCAAGATTGTGCTCGATAACCACGACGGTATTCCCGTGGTCGCGCAATCGGTGCAGCACGTTCAGCAACAACTGGATATCGGCGAAATGCAGGCCCGTAGTCGGTTCGTCCAGGATGTACAGCGTGCGACCGGTATCGCGCTTGGAAAGCTCCAACGCCAGCTTGACGCGCTGCGCCTCGCCGCCGGACAGCGTGGTCGCGGATTGACCGAGCGTAATGTACCCCAAGCCGACATCGAGCAACGTTTGCAGCTTGCGCTGCACCACCGGCACCGCATGGAAGAATTCGTTGGCCTGCTCCACGGTCATTTCCAGCACTTCGCGGATGTTTTTGCCCTTGTAGTGGATTTCCAGCGTTTCGCGGTTGTAGCGATGGCCCTTGCATACGTCGCACGGCACATAAATATCCGGCAAAAAGTGCATTTCCACGCGGATCACGCCATCACCCTGGCACGCTTCGCAGCGGCCGCCTTTGACGTTGAAGGAATAACGGCCCGGCCCGTAGCCGCGCGCACGCGATTCCGGCACACCGGCGAATAGCTCGCGGATGGGGGTAAAAAGACCGGTGTAGGTTGCCGGATTGGAACGCGGCGTGCGCCCGATCGGGCTTTGATCGACGTCGACCACCTTGTCGAAGAACTCCAGTCCCTCGATGGCTTCATACTGCGCCGGCTCGGTGGAGCTTCCATACAAATGACGCGCGACAACGCGGAACAGGGTGTCGTTGATCAGCGTGGACTTGCCGGAGCCCGATACACCGGTTACGCAAGTCAACAAACCGACCGGCAGGTTAAGCGTAACGTTTTTAAGATTATTGCCTTCGGCCTGTACCAGCTTGAGCATGCGCTGGGGATCGGGTTGATGCCGCTTTTTCGGCACTTCGATGGCTTTGCGTCCGCTCAGGTATTGCCCCGTCAGCGAATCCGGATTGCTCTTGATTTGCTCAGGCGTGCCTTCAGCGATAATCCTGCCGCCGTGCTCGCCCGCACCGGGACCTATGTCCACCACATAATCGGCAGACAGGATGGCGTCCTGGTCATGCTCGACAACGATCACGCTGTTGCCGATATCGCGCAGACGGAACAGGGTTTCCAGCAGGCGATCGTTATCGCGCTGATGCAAGCCGATAGAAGGTTCGTCCAGCACGTACATGACGCCGGTCAGGCCGGAGCCGATCTGGCTGGCGAGACGGATGCGCTGCGCCTCGCCGCCCGAAAGCGTTTCGGCCGAACGCGACAAAGACAGGTATTCGAGTCCCACATTGGTCAGGAAACGCAAACGGCTGCTGATTTCATGCACGATCTTGTCGGCGATGGCCAGCTTCTGACCGCTCAGCTTGAGCGATTCGAAGAACACCAGCGTTTGCCGTAACGGCATTTCGCAAATCTGGTGAATGTTGCTGCCGCCGACGCGCACGTGACGCGCTTCCTTGCGCAAACGCGTGCCGCCGCACTCGGGGCAAGGGCAGCCGTTCAGATACTTGGCGAGCTCTTCGCGCACCATCACCGAATCGGTTTCGCGGTAGCGCCGCTCGAGATTATGCAGAATGCCTTCGAACGGATGGCTCTTGAGGTAGAAGCCGCCGCGCTCGTTCATGTAGCGGAAGGAGATGTTCTCCTTGCCGCTGCCGTGCAGCGCGATTTCCTGGATTTCCGGCGGCAGGTTTTCGAAAGTGGTGTCGAGATCGAAGCCGTAATGTTCCGCCAGGCTTTGCAGCATCTGGAAATAAAACTGGTTGCGCCTATCCCAGCCCTTGATCGCGCCGGCCGCCAGCGACAGGTGCGGGAAAGCGACGACGCGCTTGGGGTCGAAAAAGCTGATGTTGCCCAGCCCATCGCACTTGGGGCAGGCACCCATAGGATTATTGAACGAGAAAAGGCGGGGCTCGAGCTCGGCCAAAGCATAGTTGCACATTGGGCAGGCGAATTTGGCGGAAAACAGGTGCTCTTTTGCGGTATCCATTTCCAACGCCAGCGCACGGCCGTCGGCCAGGCGCAGCGCGGTTTCGAAGGATTCGGCCAGTCGCTGTTTCATGTCCGCGCGCACCTTGAGCCGGTCCACCACCACGTCCACGTTATGTTTAGTGGTCTTGGCGAGCTTGGGCACCGCGTCGATTTCGTAGATTTCGCCGTCCACACGCACGCGCACAAAACCTTGCGCGCGCATTTCGTCGAACAATTCGACCTGCTCGCCCTTGCGGTTGGAAACCACCGGCGCCAGGATCATCAGCTTGGTGTCTTCCGGCAGGGCCAGCACGTGATCGACCATCTGCGACACGGTCTGCGCTTCCAGCTTGATGCCGTGCTCCGGGCACTCCGGATCGCCGGCGCGGGCGTACAGTAGCCGCAGGTAGTCGTGAATCTCGGTGACGGTACCGACGGTGGAACGCGGGTTGTGCGAGGTCGATTTCTGCTCGATGGAAATCGCGGGACTGAGGCCTTCGATCAGGTCGACGTCGGGCTTGTCCATGCGCGCCAGGAATTGCCGCGCATAAGCAGAAAGCGATTCCACATAGCGGCGCTGACCCTCGGCGTACAAGGTGTCGAACGCGAGTGAGGACTTACCCGAGCCGGAAAGGCCGGTGATCACGATCATCTTGTTGCGCGGCAAATCCAGCGAAACGTTTTTAAGGTTATGCGTACGCGCGCCGCGGATGCGTATGGTATCCATGCTGTCTCGAGAGTGGGTCAACCTGTTAATATACGCAATTTTCACCCCTCACCTCAATCATTTTTCCAATGTCCAATCCGGAACGCATGACCCCCCTCGAGCTGCGAGCAAGCCTGAGCCTGGCCTCCATTTATGGCCTGCGCATGCTGGGAATGTTCCTCATCCTGCCGATTTTTGCGATTTATGCCGAAGGTTTGCCCGGCAACCCCAGTCATTTGATGATCGGCCTCGCACTTGGCGCTTATGGCCTCACACAAGCCGTATTCCAGCTGCCGTTTGGCATGGCATCCGACCGCTATGGTCGCAAGCGCGTGATTTATTTCGGGTTAGCGATATTTGCCCTGGGTAGCCTGATCGCCGCCTTGGCGCAGACTATCGAAATGACCATCGTCGGCCGCGCGATTCAAGGCGCGGGGGCGGTTTCGGCCGCGGTGACGGCCCTGGTCGCCGATCTGACGCGGGAAGAACACCGCACCAAGGCGATGGCGATGATAGGCGGCACCATCGGCATCACCTTCGCTTTTTCGCTGGTGGCCGGTCCTGCGCTCAACCAGTGGATAGGCATCCCCGGAATTTTCGCGCTGACCGGCATCCTGACCCTGCTGGCCATGCTGGTTGTCCGCTTTGTCGTGCCCGACCCGCAGGTCAGCCGCTTTCATTCCGATGCGGAAGCTTCCGCGTCCAAATTGTCGGAAGTGCTCAAGAACACCCAACTGCTACGCCTCAACTTCGGCATTTTCGCGCTGCATGCGGCGCAGATGGCGATGTTCGTCGTCGTGCCCTTCGCCCTGATGAAAAGCGGCGGCCTCGACGCCAACCATCATTGGCAGATCTACCTGCCGATCATGGGCATTTCCTTCGTATGCATGGTGCCGGCGATCATCTACGGCGAGAAAAAAGCCAAGCTTAAAAACGTATTCGTCGCTGCCATTGCATTGATGTTCGGGGCGCAGCTGCTATTCGCGTCGTCGATCAACCAGTTCTGGGGCATCGTCGCCTCGCTGACGGCTTATTTCATTGCCTTCAATGTGCTCGAAGCCAGCCTGCCTTCGATAATCTCCAAGGTAGCCTCCGCCGCTTCCAAAGGCACGGCGATGGGTGTGTATAATACTTCGCAATCGCTGGGCATATTCCTCGGCGGAGCCGTGGGCGGCTGGTTATCGCACCTCCACGGCTATGCTGCGGTTTTCGTATTCTGCAGCGTGCTGATCGCTTTATGGCTACTCTTTGCCGCCAGCATGGAAGCACCGCCCGCCGTTAAAAGCCGCATGTTCCATCTTTCGGAAATGACAGCCGAAGAAGGGCAGCAACTCGCCGACCGCCTACTGCTGCTGCAAGGCGTACGCGAAGCCGTAGTACTGGCGGATGAAGGCGTGGCACTGCTCAAGGTAGACATGCATGCGTGGGATGAAGAGGCAGCACTGCAATTAATTGGAAAGGAACATTGAGATGGCATCGGTAAACAAGGTAATTCTGGTCGGAAATCTGGGCCGCGATCCGGAAATGCGCTACATGCCTTCGGGCGATGCGCTGGCGTCGTTCAGCATCGCCACCACGGACACCTGGAAGGACAAGAGCGGGCAACGCCAGGAACGTACCGAATGGCATCGCATTTCGATGTTCGGCAAACAGGCGGAAGTGGCTGGCCAATACCTGAAGAAGGGATCGTCGGTCTACATCGAAGGCCGCCTGCAAACCCGCAAGTGGACCGACAAGGAAGGCCACGAGCGCAACACCACCGAAGTGGTCGCAGACCGCATGCAGATGTTGGGCGGACGCACCGGCGGCAATGCCTTCGAGGTGATGGATGACGGTGACGACATGTCCCAGGCGCCCCGCCAGCAGTCCGCACGCGAACCGGCTTCCGGCGGCAACGCCAAACCGGCGGGCGGCGGTTCAGGCTTCGATGATTTCGAAGATGACATTCCGTTCTGAGTCGGATAAGTCGCAAGTAGTAAGTAAAATAAACGGAGCCTGATTGGCTCCGTTTTTATTTGTTACAGCTATTTTCGATTCGAATCGGATTGATATCGAGGCGAAAGATCGGGACTCAGCCCTCCCGTGCGATGACTATGGTTGACAGCGGGGGCAGGTCCAAGGCAAGTGAATATTGCCGATTCATCCATGGCCGATCTTCGGCAGGAATAAGCTCAGAGCCATTGCTCAGGTTGCTTCCGCCATAGCATTCCAAATCCGAGTTGAACACTTCGCGATAGCGGCCTTCATGGGGCACCCCAAGCCGGTAATTGTGGCGCGGCACCGGGGTCAGGTTGAGCACAACCAAGAGCATCTCGCCGCCATCGCCCTTGCGCAGAAAACTGAGCACGGATTGCTGTGCGTCATGGCAATCGATCCACTCGAAGCCCTGCCAGTCGAACTCGTAACGGTACAGGGCGGGCGAATGGCGATACAAATGATTGAGATCCTTCACCATGCGCTGCATTCCCCGATGTAGCGGGTAATCCTGCACATACCAGTCGAGCACGCCGGCGCTGTTCCATTCCAGCCCCTGGCCGAATTCGATGCCCATGAACATGAGCTTTTTGCCGGGATGGGTGAACTGGTAGGCATACAGCGTGCGCAGGTTTGCGTGGCGCTGCCACTCGTCCCCCGGCATCTTGTTGAGCATGGAGCCCTTGCCGTGCACCACCTCGTCGTGCGAGAACGGCAGCATGAAATTTTCGCTAAAGGCATAGAGCATGCTGAAGGTGAGCAGGTCGTGATGGTATTGGCGGTGGATCGGCTCATGTGCCATGAAGCGCAGGGTGTCGTTCATCCAGCCCATGTTCCACTTCAGGTCGAAGCCCAAGCCACCGACGTCGGTCGGGCGGGTGACGAGGGGCCAGGAGGTGGACTCCTCCGCGATCATCAGGATGCCGGGGCATTCATCGTGCAGCACGACATTGAGTTCGCGCAAAAAGTCGATGGCCTCCAGGTTCTCGCGGCCGCCGTACTGGTTGGGCACCCATTCGCCCTCGTTGCGGGAGTAGTCCAGGTATAGCATCGAAGCCACGGCATCGACCCGCAGGCCATCGATATGCATTTCCTCCAGCCAGTACAGGGCGCTGGAAATCAGGAAGTTCTTTACCTCGTTGCGGCCGAAATTGAAGATCAGGGTGGCCCAGTCCAAGTGCTCCCCCAAACGAGGATCCTCGTGCTCATAGAGCGGCGTGCCGTCAAAGCGGGCGAGACCGTGGGCATCCTTGGGGAAATGCGCCGGCACCCAGTCCAGCAGTACGCCGATGTTATGGCGATGGCAGTGCTCCACGAAATAGCGGAAATCATCGGGTGCGCCGAATCGGCTGGTCGGGGCATAGTAGCCGGTAGTCTGGTAGCCCCACGAGAGGTCGAAGGGATGTTCCGTGATTGGCAGCAGTTCTATATGGGTAAAACCCATCTCCTTGACATAATCCACCAGGCGATGCGCCTGCTCGCGATAGTCGAGAAACTCGCCTTCGATGCCGCGCTGCCAGGACCCCGGGTGCACCTCGTAGACGGACATGGGTGAGTGCTGCCAATCGGCTTGTCTGCGTTTTTGCATCCACTCGCCGTCGCCCCATTGATACCGGCTCCTGCCAGCGACGATGGAGGCCGTGCGCGGGCGTAACTCCTGCTGCTGTCCGTAAGGGTCGGCCTTGAGCAGCACTTGCTCCGTGTGCCGATTGCGGATCTCGTACTTGTAAATATGGCCAGGCGATAGACCCGGAATGAACAGCTCCCAGATACCGCTGCCCCCTCTTACCCGCATAGGATGACAGCGGCCGTCCCAGTGGTTGAAATCCCCTACCACGCTGACGCGCTCGGCATTCGGCGCCCAGACTGCAAAACAAATACCGGGAACTCCATCGACTTCATGCTCGTGCGCCCCCATAAAGCGATAGGCATGACGATGCCGGCCCTCGCTGAAAAGGTGAAGATCGAAATCAGGCAGTTGTGGAGGATAGGTATAGGGATCGTGAGCGATATGTTCGTAATGCTCCCCATTCCGCCAGATCAGCCGATAATGCTCAGGCAGGCCATCCGGCTTGCCCCTCCATTCGAAAAAATTACTTCCCGGCAAGCGCTCCAGGGGGATGTCGCCCTCGGCGATAAATATCTCGGTGGCATGTGGATTGAAAGCCCGCACCACGACCTCCTCGCCGTCAGGGTGCCGCCCGAGAACACTAAACGGTTCATGATGTCGTGCTTCGCTAATGCGCGCCAATTCGGCAACAAGTTGTGTTTGGTTCATGCCAATCTCCAGGTTGCAGTGGGCATCAGAAGTCGTTCTGCATGATGGCATCAGCGCGACGGCATAACTCCTTGCCATAGTCGGTCCATATGCCCTCGCCCCAGTAGCGATAACAACTGGTCTCGGCGGAGAGCAGATGGAACAGAGCGTTGCGGTAACGGGTGTCCGAGGTGGGAATGCCGCGCTGGGTGACCGTGTTGTAGAAGCGCGTGCTGGCTTCATCCATCGGCTTCAGCACATGCTCGTAACCCTGCACCCAGGACATGCTGTTGGTCCAACTGCCCCCTTCCATGTGAAAGCGGTGGTTTTCGCGCCGGATGTCCTCGACCACCTGCGCCAGCCGGTCCGGCCCCTCGCCGGGTTTCATGCGCTCCCAAATCAGTTTCTGGAAAACGGGCTGGATGACCGGCAAGTCGCCCTCGGCCACGCCCAGGGCGAACAGGTGTTCCAGGTACTCGGTGGCATTCATGGGAGGCGTTTCCGAGCCGCTGCTCTCGCGCATGACCTCCAGGTATTTGGACGGGAATTCGTTCATCATCACGCCGCCGTTCTCGCCGTCAGCGATCTGGGTCACCAGCGGCGGCACCTCGCGGCCGCCGAGCGTCAGCGGGCCGAGTCCGCGCGCCTCGTAGTAGGGCTGCATCTGGGCCACCAGCTTGGTGTCCGAACCCTGGGTCTTGATGATGGCGATGATGCTGGCGGTCTCCCCCTTCGAGTTGGTGCAGACCAGGCGGTGCGGCAGATGGGCACGCTGGGGATGCCAGCCGTCCTCCGGTTGCTCGACGCTATGTTCCTGTACCAGCACCCACTGGTAGCCGCATTCCCGCAGCGTCCTGACGAATTCGTAGGCCACGTCCGGATGGTTGGGCAGCGCCATTTCCGACGGCGAGAAGCCGCGCACGCGTGTCAGCGCCTCGCCGCCGAAGATGGCGGCGAAGTGGTGTTGCCAGGCGCGCACATGCAATCGGAAATCCTGGATGGGGGTGGAAGGGGCCACCGCGTGCCCCCAGGGTGCCCCCAGCCACTCGGTGCAGCGGCGGTAGTCGGGGTTGTTAGTGATCGTCGACAAGGTATCGAAGACGTCGTTGAGACCCATCTTGCGCAGACCATGCAGCAGCGTGCCGGAGTACTCCAGCATGATGCGGGGCTCCTTGCCTTCATGCACGAGCTGGGGGATAAATTCGCCCATGCGCTTGTAGCACCAGTGGAAGACCGAGGCATTGTGATTGTCGCCGACGCCTGGGTTCTCCATCATGTACTGCAGATTGCTGATGACCTCGGCCGTCTGCAGATCCCCGCCTCCCGCCGGAATGAGCGGCTGGTGCATGTGCAGAGCATTGGCAAACGCACTTTTGATGTGGCCGAAGTCGATCCTGCTCTCGGGCAGGAAGACCGGCCGTCCCTGAGCCTCGGCGATGATGCCCTCGATGTCGTTCTCCTGGCCGCAGAGATTGGGGCGGCTGTCAATGTATTCGGATAGCTGAGCCATGAGTCTTGCTCCTTTTGCAAAGTTGCCGATGGAATAGGTCACTTGTGTCGGATGAGTTCATAAATGTTCTGATAATCCGTCCCCGGGCGATTCCCTGAGTAGTCGCAGCGCATGCCGTTTTTCATGAGGCTGCGGAAATCCCGCGGATAATCGAACCAGAGGCCGATGGCCCGGTTCATGGCCGATTCAAGCCCGCTGTGGTCGGCCTGGTGAAAGACATAGCCATTGCGCTCGCTCGTTGGACGCTCGGAATGGTCGCGATCGAAAACGGTATCGGCCAATCCGCCCACACAGCGCACGATAGGCACCGTACCGTAGCGCATGGCGATCATCTGCGTCAGCCCGCACGGCTCGAAGAGACTGGGCACAATCAGCATATCCACCCCCGCATAGATCAGATGGGCCAGTTCTTCGTTATAGCCGATCTCCAGGTGACAGTCGGGGTTGTCGTTGAGTTCATGCTTGAGCTGCCAGAACTCGGCGTTGATGCCGCGTTCCGGGCTGGAGCCCAACAATACGAATTGCGCGCCCCGGCGCAAGGAATGGAACAACGCGTGGCGGATCAGCGTCACGCCCTTCTGCATGTCGAGGCGGCCAACGTAGGCGATCAGCGGCTTGTGTTCCTGGCGCAGCATCAAGCGTGCTCGCAGCGCCTCCTTGTTCTTGTTTTTGCCTGCAAGGTCGCCGATGCTGTAACGATGCGGAATGAGGGTATCGGTTTCCGGATTCCACATGTCGTAGTCGAGGCCATTGAGGACGCCGCCGAACTTGTTCTGGTGGACATGCAGGGTATGGCCCAGTCCGTATCCCCACTCGGTGTGACGGACCTCCCAGGCGTGCCGCGGCGAAACGGTGGTCACGAAGTTTGAATAGACGACGGCGCCCTTGGTGAAATTGATGGCGCTTGGGTTGAAATCATCGCCCATGCGATTGCGGTCATAGTAATGGCCGGGGCGGCCCAGACCGGTAAACCACAGTACATTCTCGCCGCCGATTCCCTGGTGTTTGAAGTTGTGGATGGTATGGCAGGCGCGGCAGTTTTCCATTCCGCTGTGCTTGTATATGTCATACAGCATGATAGGCACCAGCGCCGTTTGCCAGTCGTGGGTATGGATGACGTCGGGCCGCTTGCCCGTCTGGAGCATGAATTCCAGGGCGCTCTTGGAAAAAAAGGCAAAGCGCATGTGCTCGTCGATACAACCGTAATAGGTGCCGCGGTTGAAAAAATTATCGGGGGAGTGCGGCTCGATAAAATAGCATTTGCGCCCGTGAACGAAGCCGAACCAGACAGTACAGCGGATGTGATAGTTGAACCACGGCACCCACAGGTTCTCGTAGGTAACCTGGAGTCCCCAGATATGGTCGTAGCGCATGCAGTCATACTTGGGAAGAATGATCTCCACAGCATGGCCGCGAATTTCAAGTTCGCGGCTCAAGCCAAACACTACATCGCCGAGCCCCCCAACTTTGGCGACTGGTACACATTCGGATGCGACCATGGCGATGTACATGGAGACCCCTAAGAGTGGCTACCCTGCATGACGGAGACTTGCTCGACCCATTATTGCATTAAATCAGACATTTGCGCGTATGCGCTTGCATGAGGCTCGCCCAGCTACCATCCAGGTCGTTATGCGCCCTCGGCACCCATGCCTCACCCCAGAAAAAATTGCAGCTAGTCTCGGCACGCAGCAATTGCCACATCGCACTCTCCAGCCAGTGATGTAGCTCCGGGTCCTGGCTATGCCGCTCACCGGCTTGCCGGCGCGCCGCATGCACGGCGCTGCTGGTTTCCGCCACGCGCGCCAAAACGTCGCGCTGGGCTTGGGAGCCGGTCCACTGGAGAAAACCATGGCCGTGGTGCCAGCCGGTATTCCAGGCGCCGCTATCCACCCGCACCTCGCCGTGAACGCCATAATGATCCAGGTAGTCGTCGATAAAGATCGGGTGGATGCTGCCGGCGCCAGAGCGCGCCTGATCCAGTAGATTCCGGTAGAACCCCCAGAAGTTAGCCTGGAGATTGGCGTTGCGAAACCAGCCGCCGTTGTCGCCATCGGTGGCCGTGGTAACCAAAGGAATGAAGTCGCACCAGCGGGTGCGTTCATGCAGTTCGTGCGAAAACCAATCGAGATCCAGACCGGACTCCTGCGCATCGGACAACTCGCGGTCCCGCACCACCACGATGATCTCGTCGTCCTCGTAGCGGGCGATGTGGGGGCGGTAGCGCAACTCATGCCACGACATGGGCGTGACCGCCTTGACGTGGTTGCTATCGACCATCACGTAGCGATAGCCCAGGCCCTTAATCAAGGGAATCAGCTCCATGCAGAAACCCATTTCCGGCGGCCAGAATCCCTGGAAATCCTTGCGCCAGAATAGGTGAGAGCCTATGCCCAGCCAGCGTCGCAACTGCTCCTCGCGGTCGGCCGCCGGGATCAGCGGCAAGACCGGATGGTAATAGCCGGTGCCGAGGATGCGGAATAGATCGCGGTTTTGAAAGTGCCAGAGCAGCGAACCGCAGTCGACCACGCCATACATGCGACTCTGGAAGTCTGGGTCCGCCAACGTCTCCAGCAACGTCCCCGAGAACGCCAGATGCACCCTGGCAACATCCTCGTAGCCCCAGAGCAAACGCGGAATGCGGTCGATGGCCTGGAGGATTTCCTGGGTTTCCCATGCTTGGTATCCGAGCAACTCCAGCAGGTTCCCTGGAGGCTGGTGCAGATTAAGTACCAAGGCATGATGGATCATCCGTTGCTCCACGTTAAGTTGGGAGACCAATTCTTTGCAGGTTATACGATAGCAAAGGGTTTTTAATAAATAACCTATCAGAACCAATAGGTTATAAATAAACCCCAAAGGGACTATTATGGGGAAATTTTATAGCTGCGAATTGCGGAGAAATGTGAGCGATTGCCGGTCTTGATCGGAGGTTACCAGCTCGATCGGATGCGAGACTATTGCAATGAGATTGATAACACAACGGCCGCTATAGCGGCCGTTGCGGGGATGCCTAGCCCGGCAGATGCTGGCGGTGGCTGCGCTTGCGCATGACGTACATCGTGAGCAATGCCAGAGCGAGTTTCTTTTTGGTGAACAGGTTACGTAACATGATCCATCTCCTCTTCGTGTGGGTGATCTCAATGCCGTCGGGCATAGGATGCCTCGGCGGCTAACATATATGTGACCGATATCTGCCGTCTAAGTGCGGTGCCGGCATTCAGTAATTTATGTCGTGCGCCATGCAGGCGCACCAGTTCCAGCCGGCGCATTAGCTGCGTCAGTGTTTGGTTGAAATCCGTCCGCGTCGACAAGCATGTCGGCGGGAAAGCGAAACAGAAATCATTGAAGCTCCGCAGCAGATCAACGAACGGGCAATCCAATCTTAAAATATCAAATCATAATGAACGACCGCTGCCGGGGAAGTCAGACTCCACCGAAAGCCTTGTCAGCGCCAATTACCCGGAAGAGAAAGCTATGGCCCCCCACGACCCGCTCAATACCCGCCGCTCTGAAGAGCGCTTGACGCGCCTGATACAGGAGCGCCTGCAACCAGGCGCCGATAAGCAGCGTATTGACGACCGCATCTGGGATTTGTTCGGCGAAGATTGGTGCGTGATGTTTACCGATCTCTCGGGATTTTCGCGGCGCGTAGTGGAGTTCGGCATCATCCATTTTCTCCAGACCATCCATGAATCCAAACGCTTGCTGATTCCAGTCATCGATAATCACGACGGATTCGTGCTGAAGGCAGAGGGAGACTCCTTCCTGGCGATTTTCCGTAATGCGCATAAATGCCTGCAATGCGCACTGGCCATGCAGCAGACGGTGAGCGATTACAACTTTGATCGGCTGGAAGAGGAAAAGGTATTACTGTGCATCGGCCTGGGGCATGGCCGCATGCTGCGCATCGGCGACACCGACGTGTTCGGCGCCGAAGTGAATGCCGCCAGCCGCCTCGGCGAAGATCTCGCCCAATCCGGCGAGACTTTGGTGACGGGCGCATTCCATACCGAATGCACTAGCCTGCCGGGGATGGTGTTCGAAGCGCTTCCTAACCCTCCGGCCGGCACCGATTCGGCTTATCGCGTCGTAATCTCGAAGGCCAACGCAGCCATTTTGTAAGACTTTACTGACAACGTTTTCGGCTATCGGCCAGCAGCGCTTGAGTGCTTTTTATTTATAAACTGAATCCACGTGTCCGAAGCATGCATCCGCTGCCGGACGTCCTTTCAAAGTGACTGGAGAATCGAAAATGATAAAGCGCCTCGCTCTCATACTGGGTCTGATGTCGGTCTTTTTCCTGACCGCTTGCAATACGATGAAAGGTGCCGGCCAGGATATTCAGACAGGCGGTGAAAAGCTGGAAGACAAAGCTATAGAAGAACAGAGAGACTAACCTTTAAATGCCGCCTAATCAGCTGCGCTCGCAGTCCTGGATTCGGCAGCGGCATTCAGCGGAATCAGGGCAAGGGTAAACATACCCTTGCCGGGTTCGCTGTCGATCTGCATTTTCCCCCCGATCGCGGTTACACGATGCTGCATGCCCTTCAGCCCGTGTGTGACTTCATAACCCTGAGTTAAATCCATGCCTTTGCCGTTATCCGCGATTTCAAGCTTGAGATAACGATCATCCACTTGCAGGTGCACCGAGACCTTGGTCGCCTGCGCATATTTGGTGGCATTGGTCAGTGTCTCCTGGACCAGGCGATAAGCAATCAGGCCCAAGGCTTCGCTGATGGGAGTGCCTTCGTCCGGCAGCTCCATATCGAGTTCCCATTGATTGCGGTCTGCAGCCGATTCGATCAGCGCCTTGAGCGCAGGGATCAGGCCGAACGTGGTCAGCAGGGATGGGTGAAGATCCTGCACCACTCTGCGCTTGAGTTCGATACCCTGATCCAGATAGCGTAAGGTTCGATTCAATTTTTCGCTCGCCTCGGGCGATGCATCCTTGATTTTGCGCAACACCCAGGAAATATCCATTTTGGTCGCGGTTAGGATGGAGCCCATTTCGTCGTGCAACTCACGCGCCAGTTTTCTGCGCTCGCGTTCGACGTCGTACTGGTAGTCCACGGCCAGGGTTTTGAGCATGCTGGTGCGTTCTTCGAGTTTTTGTTCGAAATTGACGACATCGGTTTCCAGCTTCTTGCTGAGCCGGTCGCGATCAACGATTTCCTCAACCAGTTTCTTGACCGACAGCACGAGCAGCACCAACACCAGCAAGATACTCGCCGCGACTGAGAAACGACCGGCAGCCATGGTATTGGCGCGTCGTTCCATCATCCTTGCAATGTCCTTGTTCATGCTGTCCATGAAGGCCTGCGTCCTTTGCATGAACTGATTCATACGCTGTTGGCTTTCCTCGGCATTCACCATTTGCATGGGGGCCTCCATATTGCCCTTATGCGCCAACGTGACGGACATCTGCAATTCGGCGGATTTGCCTTCTACATCGGCAGCAATATCCTTCAGCAACTCCGCATATCGCTGCTCGGCCTCTCCGCTGGCGTCCACGTGCTTTTCCAATGCGCGTAGCACTTGCTGCATGCTATTGATCTGGGGCTCGATGGCTTTTTCATTTACCGGAAGATACTTGTTCTGAAGACTGATGAGATAACCGCGCTGCGCACTTTCCGCTTCATGCATACGCGTACGCAACTCACTGATCAGCATAACCGTGTCGCGTGCATAGGTGAGATAGGCGTTCTGCCTTGCCAATGCGCCCATCCATGCATCGGTGAGCCCTATTGCCAACATCGAAAGCAGGACATAACCCGCCAATACCAGGATCAAACGCAATCCGATGCTTCGTACCGCTTCTCGGCACCAATAGTAAAACTTCATGCACGCCCTTTCGACGACCCGCAATAAACCCCTGTCAGTGATTTCTTACTTGTTATTCATCTAATAGCCGCTAAATGCTGCCGCCTGCGATGCTTATAGTGATTTCATGGGTGTTGGTTCAAGCGCCTCAAATATAGAAAGGTGGGACATCATGCTCTATTACACCGTCGTTTTCTTTGTGATCGCCCTCATTGCCGCCTTTTTCGGGTTTAGCGGCATTGCTGCGGGTGCAGCAGAAATTGCCAAGATTCTGTTCTTTGTCTTTTTGGTCATCACGATCATTTCAATACTGGTAGGCGTATTCAAATAGCGCTCGCGAGTCCCGAGATCATCGAAAAGATTCAAGGATATCCGACATTCTTAAGAGGAAATTCCATCATGCTAAGTTCAAAAGTGCAGGAAATTAAAGAGGGCGCGCAGGATGTCGCAGACGACATTGCGGCCCGCGCCAAGGCTACCGCTTCCGATCTTTCAGCTGAAACCAAAGATACTTTGGAAAACGTGAGCGACCGCGTCGGCCAGGAAGGAACGGAAATCAAGTCTGAAATCGAACTGCTGCTAGGCAAGGTTTACGATCTGCTCAGCCCGGAAACCACGTATGAAGTTCGCCAGCAAGTACGGCAAAGCCTGGATAACGTCAGCAGGAAGGTGACGTCCTGGGCCGGAGAACGCGAAGGCGAGCTGTCCACCGCGCTCAGTACGACACGGTTTCGTACACGCAATGCGGTTTACGAACATCCCATGTCCAGCTTGTTTGTTGCCGCCGGCGCCGGAGCGCTGATCACCTACTGGTTGACCCACCGTTCGCCGCCTGATTCCGATCAGGCTCGATAACCTGCAACTGCCAGAAAGAAGCGCAGCGCGTTCAAAGCGTTGCGCTTTGCCGTGCATACCAATGGAGCGATCAAGATGGAAACCGAACTCGCAACGACCAAGACCTCCCCGGAACACTTTCATATCGACATTCCGGCCATCCGCGCAAATGCTCGCAAGGATGTTCTGGAAGGCGCGCATACTTCCAGTTATCAAGGAGACATCGCCGAAGTGGTGGAACTGCTCAATCATGCACTCGCTACTGAAATCGTATGCGTCTTGCGTTACAAAATGCATCATTTCACGGCGGTTGGACTGAGCTCCGAATCCATTGCTTCAGAATTCGCAATCCATGCACAAGACGAGCAGGAGCACGCCGACCGCATCGCCGCTCGCATCGTTCAGCTGGGCGGCGCGCCGGATTTCTCGCCGCAAGGATTGGCGGAGCGTAGTCATTCCGACTATGTCGCATGCTCCAGCCTGGACGAAATGATCCGCGAAAACCTGATCGCCGAACGCATTGCTATCGACACTTACCGCGAAATGATCCGTTATATCGGCGACAAGGATCCGACAACGCGACGCATGCTGGAGGACATTCTGGCCAAAGAAGAGGAACATGCCGAAGAACTTGCGGACTGGAGTAAGCGTCAATAACTTTAGCAACGCTCCCCCATCCGCAACGTTTCATAAACTCGATAGGTATTCATCATGAAAAAGATTCTGTTGGTGGATGACCATAGCATCGTCAGATCGGGCTTGCGCAATCTCATCGACCTGGAAAAAGACATGCGCGTCGAGGACGAAGCGGCAAGCGGCAATGAGGCGATCCAGAAAGTACGCAAGCAACAGTTCGACATTGTGGTGCTGGATATTTCCATGCCCAACAAGAACGGGGTGGATACCCTGCATGATTTGAAGCGCGTGGCGCCGGATCTGCCGGTGTTGATCCTAAGCGGATACTCCGAACAACAATACGCACTCAACCTGATCCGCAGCGGCTGCAAAGGCTATCTTTCCAAGGACGCCGATCCGGATGAAATCATCAAGGCCATCCGCACCATCTGCGCCGGTCGACTTTATATTTCATCCGCGCTGGCGGAACTGATGGCCAGCGAATTGATGCAACCCTCGGACAAGCTGCTGCACGAGACTTTGTCCGACCGGGAATTTCAGGTTTTTTTCAAGCTGGCGACCGGCAAGTCCGTCACCGAAATCGGCGAAGAGCTCTTTATCAGCGTCAAAACGGTAAGTACTTATCGCGCGAGGATACTGGAGAAAATGAACATGAAAACCAATGCCGATCTGACTTATTACGCCATCAAGAACGAGTTGATCAAGTAGGACATGGTGAAGCGGCTTGCAGGAATTTGTAGTCCTGCTTCGGATAGCGCAACCCTGTTCAGCTATTTATCATTGATCGATCATGTCTGTTACCGGATTAATACACCACGAGGGGCGTCCAAAACAAATGGCCGCTGAAATGCAAAACATGCCAGAGGTCATGGAGCGTGAGCGCATCCATGTCATGCTGGTTGAAGATTCGGCGCTCATTCGAGAAGCGTTGAGGGAGGCGCTTGACGGTTCAAGTGTTGCCCGCTTCGACGGTTTTGCCGCCACCTCCGCTGAGGCCATCGCCACGCTGCGGTCGCAGCGCTTCGATATGGTGGTGGTCGACATCGAGCTTGCCCACGGCACCGGTTTCGATGTTCTGCAGGAAATCCACAAACCGGATTTCCCTTACCCGCCCCCGATCAGTATGGTGCTGACCAACCACGCCTACGTTATCTATCGCCACCGTGCGCAAGCACTCGGCGTTAAATACTTTTTCGATAAATCGATGCACTTCGATGAGGCTATCGACGCCATTGAAAAAGAAGCCGCTGCCTTGCTCGATAGTAGCGCCCGATAGTTTTTTGATGTCAGCATAGTCTTACAAAATTCCTTCTTTTCCTCTTATCAAAAGTCTCGCCTTAGGCCGACTGCGCCCTGTCAGACAAATCCTTAGCATATTTCCATGGTGTCACACCGCACCGTACGAACAACATGGTGTGCCGTTATTTAGTTAAGGAGAAAAACATGAATTGGGATCGAATCGAAGGTAACTGGAAACAGCTCAAGGGCAAGGTCCACCAGCAATGGGGCAAGCTCACCGACGACCAGATAGATCAGCTCCAGGGTAACCGCGAAATGCTCACCGGCAAGATTCAGGAACTCTACGGGGTCTCCAAGGAAGAGGCCGAAAAGCAGGTGCAGCAATTCAATGACCGCTGCAGCAACGAAAACTGGATCTGACCCAAACACGAAAGGAATAATCCGCATGAATACCATTCAGAAAATGTTGGTCCCCGGACTGATAAGCATGCTGATGGCTGCGCCAGTCTATGCTCAAGCCATTTCGCAAGCTATCACCAAGGAAGATTACAAGCTTCAAAAAGACAATATTGAGAAAACGCATGATGCCGACAAGGCGAAGTGCAAAAAACTCATGGGCAATCAACGCGATGTTTGCGTGGTCGAAGCCGATGCCAAAGAGGATGTCGCCAAGGCCGAACTCGAAGCGGCTTACAAAAATACCGGCAAGGAAAGGATCGCTGCAGCCAAGGTGCGCGCCAAAGCCGCATTCGACGTTGACAAGGAACGTTGCGACGATCAGAAGGGCGACGCCAAGTCATTGTGCGTAACCCAGGCCGAAGCCAAGCGTGACCGTGCGCTGGCAGACGTCGAGGCACGGAAGGAAGTATATAAAGCCCACAAGGACATCAATGAAGCCCAAAAGGACGCCCGCGAAGAAAAAATGGACGCCACTTACGAGGCCGAAATGAAGAAATGCGACAGCTACGCCGGCGATGCCAAGGATGCTTGTGAAGTGAAGGTGAAACAGCGCTTCAACAAGTGATAGCTGCTTTAATTCATCCCCCTTACCAAAGGAGCGCATCCGCTCCTTTTTTCTTGTCCCGCAGAAACCGTGCAAAAGCGGCCACTCCCTTGAAAATCCACAACCCATCCACATTTAAATAGCGACTGCCGAATAAGGTATAATTTTGTTTTTTTAGGGAGTTATTGATCATGCCGATTTATGCATATCGCTGCTCCGCATGTGGACATGCGGAAGACGTCATGCAAAAAATGAGTGCGGAACCGCTCATCGAGTGCCCGCACTGCCATGCCGCTGCCTTTTCCAAGCAACTGACCGCACCCGGCTTCCAACTCAAGGGAAATGGCTGGTATGCCAGCGATTTCAAGGGCGGCAATACCGCCAAGCCGAAGGAAGAAAGCGCCCCCGCTGCCACACCGTGCGGCGGCAGCTGCGCTTGCCACTAAGCTGCTCGCCTAAATGTTCAAACGTTATCTGATTACCGGCCTGCTGGTGCTGGTGCCGCTGGCCATCACCATCTGGGTGCTCGCCACATTGATCGGCATCATGGACAGCAGCCTGCTGCTGCTTCCGGCATCCTGGCGGCCCGAAGCGCGGCTGGGCTACACCATACCCGGTCTCGGCGCCCTGTTGACGGTGCTGATCGTGCTCGTGACGGGCGTGATCGCCACCAACTTCTTCGGCAAGCGCATCCTGCTGTTCTGGGAAGCCCTGCTGGCGCGCGTCCCGGTGGTCAAGTCAATCTACTACAGCGTCAAGCAGGTATCTGACACGTTGTTTTCCGACTCCGGCCAAGCCTTCCGCAAGGCGCTGCTGGTGGAATATCCGCGCGCCGGCAGCTGGACGATCGCCTTCCAGACCGGCCACCCCGGCGGTTCCGTCGCGCGCCACCTGCCCGGCGAGCATGTCAGCGTTTACGTGCCCACCACGCCCAACCCGACTTCCGGCTTCTTCCTGATGATGCCGGTGAGCGAAGTCATCGAGCTCGACATGAGCGTGGACGAAGCATTGAAATACATCATTTCCATGGGCGTGGTCGTGCCGGCGGACAAATCTCCCGCCAGCACCTATGCCGGCGACTAACCCAACTTTTCACTCTAAAAACAGATTCGAATTCCTATGCGTACTCATTATTGTGGCGAACTCAACAGCCAACATATCGGCCAAACCGTAACCCTGTGCGGCTGGGCGCATCGTCGTCGCGACCACGGCGGCGTGATCTTCATCGACCTGCGCGATCGCACCGGCATGTCGCAGATCGTGATCGATCCGGATACGCCTGAAGCCTTCGCCAATGCCGAAACCGTACGCAACGAATTCGTGCTGAAGATCACCTGCAAGGTGCGTCCGCGTCCCGAAGGCACGGTCAATCCCAACATCCCGACGGGCGAAGTCGAAATGCTGGCGAGCGAGATCGAAATCCTCAACCCGTCGTTGACGCCCCCGTTCATGCTGGACGACGAGAATCTCTCGGAAACGGTTCGCCTGGAGCACCGCTACCTCGACCTGCGCCGCCCGGCGATGCAGAAAAACATGATGCTGCGCTATCGCGTTGCCAAGACGCTGCGCGACCACCTCGACAGCAATGGCTTCATCGAAGTCGAAACGCCGATGCTGACGCGCTCTACGCCGGAAGGCGCGCGCGACTACCTGGTGCCGTCGCGCGTGCACCACGGCATGTTCTTCGCGCTGCCGCAGTCGCCGCAGCTGTTCAAGCAATTGCTGATGGTGTCCGGCTTCGACCGTTACTTCCAGATCACCAAGTGCTTCCGCGACGAAGACCTCAGAGCCGACCGCCAGCCGGAATTCACCCAGGTCGATATCGAGACTTCGTTCCTCGGCGAAGAGCAGATCATGAACATCGTCGAGGACATGATCCGCAAGATGTTCAAGGACGTGCAGGACATCGACCTGCCCAACCCGTTCCCGCGCATGCCGTTCTCCGAGGCGATGAACCGCTATGGTTCCGACAAGCCGGACATGCGCGTCACGCTGGAAATCACCGAACTGACCGAGGTGATGAAGACGGTCGATTTCAAGGTATTCTCCGGCGCCGCCAACATGGCCGGCGGCCGCGTTGCCGCGCTGCGCGTGCCGAATGGCGCCGCGATTTCACGCAGCGAGATCGACGCCTACACCGAATTCGTCAAGATTTACGGCGCCAAGGGCCTGGCCTACATCAAGGTCAACGACGTCAGCCAACTGAACGAGACCGGCCTGCAGTCACCCATCGTCAAGAACCTGCACGCCGACTCGCTCAAGGCCATCGTCGAGCTCACCGGCGCGCAATCCGGCGACATCATCTTCTTCGGCGCCGACAAGGCCAAGGTGGTCAATGAAGCACTGGGCGCCTTGCGCGCCAAGATCGGCCATGAGAAAGGCCATGTCGATGGTCGCGCCTGGGCGCCGCTGTGGGTGGTGGATTTCCCGATGTTCGAACACGATGCAGAGAACGACCGCTGGGCCGCGCTGCACCACCCGTTCACCGCGCCCAAGGACGGCCACGAAGACCTGCTGACGACTAACCCCGACGCTTGCCTGTCCAAGGCCTACGATATGGTGCTGAACGGCTGGGAAGTCGGCGGCGGCTCGGTGCGTATCCACAAGCAGGAAGTGCAGTCCAAGGTGTTCGACGCACTCAAGATCAGCAAGGAGGAAGCGCAGGAAAAGTTCGGCTTCTTGCTCGACGCGCTGCAATATGGCGCGCCCCCGCATGGCGGCTTGGCCTTCGGCCTGGATCGTCTGGTGACGCTGATGGCCGGCGCGGAATCGATCCGCGACGTAATCGCCTTCCCCAAGACCCAGCGCGCGCAGTGCCTGATGACCAAGGCGCCGAACGAAGTCGATGAAAAGCAATTGCGCGAGCTGCATATCCGCGTTCGCCAGCAGAACGCCGCAGGATAAAAGGCGGCGCATGCCGGTCAAGTCGCGCATACGCACCGTCCCGCACTTCCCGAAACCGGGCATTCAGTTTCGTGATATCACCACGCTGCTGAAAGACCCGGTCGGCTTTAAGATCACCATCACCGAGTTGGTGAATTACTATACCGGCCAGGAAATCGACAAGATCGCGGCCATCGAATCGCGCGGCTTCATCATCGGCGCGCCACTGGCATTCGCGTTGGGCATCGGCTTCGTGCCGATCCGCAAGCCGGGCAAGTTGCCGGCCGACAAGATCGGGCATGATTACGAACTGGAATACGGCAGCGACCGCGTCGAACTGCATATCGATGCCATCCAGCCCGGCGAAAAGGTGTTGCTGGTGGACGATTTGATCGCGACCGGCGGCACCGCACTGGCAGCCGCCACCCTGATTGAAAAGGCCGGCGGCAAAGTCGTTGAGTGCTGTTTCGTCATCGACCTGCCGGATGTCGGCGGTCGCCAACGTTTAGAGCAGGCCGGCTACGCCGTCCATGCGCTTTGCACGTTCGAGGGCGATTAGTGGCGCACAAACAACCGATTTCGGTGCTGGTGTTGATCCACACCCCCGATCTTGAGGTGCTGCTGCTGGAGCGCGCGGACAAGCCGGGCTATTGGCAGTCGGTGACCGGCAGCCGTGAAAACGAAGAGAGCCTGCGCGAAACCGCGATTCGTGAAGTGCAGGAAGAAACCGGGCTGGATGCGGAACGCTATAATCTTGCCGATTGGCAACTGTCCAATGAATACGAGATTTACCCGCATTGGCGTCACCGCTATGCGCCGGAAGTGACGCACAACATCGAGCATGTATTCGGGCTGGAACTCCCCAGTGCGATGCCGGTCACACTCGCGCCCGATGAACACCTCAGGTACGAATGGGTAAATTGGCGCGAGGCGGCTACGAAAGTTTTTTCATGGACCAATGTGCATGCGCTCCGTACATTGGGTGAGCGTCACGGCTTAACGTTGTAAGATTAGATAATTTTTTTTATTCTGGCTACCATGCAAACAGCGACCATCAAATTCGAGAAATTCCAGTCCGCGCAGGAAGACGACCTGCAGCAGCGTATCATTGCGGCCAAGCAAAAGCTCGGCGACCGCCTGGTGATTCTCGGCCACCACTATCAGCAGGAAGGTGTGTACAAGCACGCCGACTTCACCGGCGATTCGCTCAAGCTGTCTCGCTACGCTGCCGAATCCAATGCGGAATTCATCGTTTTCCTGGGCGTGCACTTCATGGCGGAAGTCGCCGACATCCTGTCGCGTCCGGACCAGATTGCAATCCTCCCCGACATGGCCGCCGGCTGCTCGATGGCGGACATGGCCAACCTGTCGAAGGTTGAACGCTGCCGTCGCGAGTTGTCCGAACACTACGATTTCGATACCACGTTCACTCCGGTCACCTACATCAACTCCGCCGCCGACCTGAAAGCCTTCTGCGGCGAACACGGCGGTATCGTCTGCACTTCCAGCAACGCCGGCAAGATTGCCGAATGGGCATTCGCGCGTCGCGAGAAAGTGCTGTTCTTCCCCGACCAGCACCTCGGTCGCTGGACCGGCTACAAGATGGGCATCCCCTTGGACAAGATGGTGGTGTGGGACCCAGATCTGCCACTGGGCGGACTCACCAAGGAGCAGATCGACGAGGCGAAAGTGCTGCTGTGGAAGGGCCACTGCTCGGTGCACCAGATGTTCCGCCCGCAGGATATCCTGCGCTTCCGCAACGAACACCCGGAAGGCAAGGTTATCGCCCACCCGGAATGCAGTTTCGAAGTTTGCAACCTGTCTGACTACGTCGGCTCCACCGAATACATCCTGCGCACCGTCGCGGAATCCGCGCCCGGCACGCGCTGGCTAGTCGGCACCGAACTTAATCTGGTCAATCGCTTGGCCGAGCGCATGAAGCCGGAAGGCAAGATCGTGCGCTTCATGTCCTCCATCGTCTGTGAATGCTCCACGATGGCGCGCATTGACCCGCAGCACCTGGCCTGGACGCTGGAAAACCTGGTCGAGGGCAACGTCGTCAATCGCATCCATGTTTCGCCGCAAGAAACCGAACTAGCGAAACTCGCGCTGGACCGGATGCTGGAAGCTTCCTGATCGAGGATCATGCATCGCCAGCTACGCATTGCTACCTTTAATATCCATAAGGGTGTTACCAGCTTCAATGCACGACTGGTGCTGCATGAGCAGCGCGAACTGATCCGCCATTTGCAGGCGGACATTGTTTTCCTGCAGGAAGTCCTCGGCGCACATACTCAGCACAAGCGGCGTTTCAAGCTATGGCCCACCGAAAGCCAACATGAATTCCTGGCTGATTCCATTTGGAATGATTACGCCTACGGCAAGAATGCCGTCTATCCCGCCGGTCATCACGGCAACGCATTGCTTTCCAAGTTTCCCATTACCAAATGGGAAAACATCAACATCTCGGCCCACTCCACCGAACAGCGCGGCATGCTGCACTGCGAAGTTCGTATTCCCGGTTGGGATCAGGATTTGCACTGCATCTGCGTACATCTAGGCTTGTTCGCGCGCTGGCGTAGAAAACAATTGTTCTGGCTACGCACACGTATCGAATCGGTAGTGCCCCCCAACGCTCCGCTCATCATTGCCGGCGATTTTAATGACTGGCGCATGAAAGCCGGCCAGACGCTCGCCGACAGCCTGCACTTACGCGAAGTGTTCGAACACGGCTATGGCAAGCCGGCGCGCAGTTTCCCCAGCGTATTCCCTTTGCTACGTCTGGACCGCATCTACGTGCGCGGCTTTCATGTGCATAACGCCCAGGTGCATGGCGGCGCCGCATTTGCGCGCGTATCCGACCATGCCGCCTTATCCGCGACCCTGCTACCCCTATGACCAGACTGCTGCCAGGAAATCGCGTGACTTTGCTACGCAACGGTACGGAATTCTTCCCAGCTCTGGAAAATGCGATCGATCAGGCACGGTATGAGATCCTGTTGGAAACTTATATCTACGAACCGGATACTATCGGCAATCGAATCGCCGACGCACTGTGCCGCGCGGCTGGGCGTGGGGTCACAACTTGCGTATTGCTCGACGGATTCGGCTGCAAGGATCTTTCCAAGGATTTCGTTCGCAACCTGCAGGCCGGCGGGGTCGAGGTACTGTATTTCCGCCCCAAGATCTCCCCATGGACGCTCAAGCGCAATCGCTTGCGCCGCCTGCACCGTAAGTTGGCAATGATTGATGGGCAGATTGGCTTCGTCGGCGGAATCAATATCATCGACGACATGAACGCGCCTGAACACACTCCGCCCCGCATCGATTATGCCGCCAGCGTCGAAGGTCCGGCGGTACTGGCCATGCATGCCACCATGCGCCGCATGTGGCGCCGCGTTGCATGGGCCGCTTTGCGCCAGGCCACGCTTAGCAAGGTACACACCAATACCACAGCCGTGGGCGGGATGCGCGCCGCATTCGTGAAACGCGACAATGCCTTGTACCGCCGCGCCATCGAACGCGCCTATTTGTCCGCCATCCGTCTTGCCCGCGATGAAATCGTCATCGCCAATGCCTATTTCCTCCCCGGTCGACGTTTTCGCCAGGCCCTGCTCGCCGCGGCCCGCCGCGGCGTACGTGTTGTGCTGTTATTGCAGGCCCGCGTTGAATATGTATTGGTGGACTATGCGACACGTGCGCTGTATGGACAATTGCTCAGCGGCGGCATTGAAATCCATGAATACCATGCGAGCTTCATGCACTCCAAAGTCGCGGTGATCGACGGCCATTGGGCCACCGTGGGCTCATCCAACATCGATCCGTTCAGCCTGCTGCTTTCGCATGAAGCCAATATCGTCGTCAACGACAAGAGTTTCGCACATGATCTACGGCAAGACCTGCAACGCAGCATCGACACCGGCGCTCAACGTATATTGCAGGACGACTGGAAAAAGGCCCCTTTGATGCGGCGCTTGTTTGCGTGGGTCGCTTATGGATTCGTACGGTTCATGCTGGGTATCATCGGCTACTCGAAAGTACATTAGCCTCCCGATAGCTGCCGTTTGCCCTGCTTACGGCAAAACCTTATAATTCACCCCTCGCCGGTGTAGCTCAGTTGGTAGAGCAGCGCATTCGTAATGCGAAGGTCGTAGGTTCGACTCCTATCTCCGGCACCATTCATTAAAAAGGGTAGCGCATCGGCTACCCTTTTTGCATTTATAACGGCAATTCTTCGACCGTGAATAATCGTCTGTATTCACGTATCGCATAGCGGTCTGTCATCCCAGCAATGTAATCCGCGACGGCCCGCGGTTTTTCTTCACGTGCCCGCATTTGGAACTCGTCCGGCATCAGTTTTGGATCGTCATGAAACGCGGCGAAAAGATCGCGAACGATGCGCTGCGCTTTGCTGCTCATGCGGTTAACGCGGTAGTGCCGGTAGAGTTTGTTGCGCAGAAATTGCTTCAGTTCCAGTTGCTGCTGTTGCATTTCCGGGCTGAATTCGATCAGTGCTCCAGCCTTTCGTATGTCTTCTATGCTGCCAGGTTTGGCTGCGCTGATATTTTTGCTGCTTTGCTGGCAAAGGTCCTGGACTTGCGAATTGATCATGCGGCGCACGGTTTCATGAATTAAGCGCCGCCCTTCGAGGTGGGGATAACGATTCTTGACGTCAGCAAGGTGTCGGGCAAAAACCGGCACTTCAGACAGCTGCTCCAGAGTGATCAGCCCAGAACGTAAGCCGTCATCTACATCGTGGTTGTTGTAGGCAATTTCGTCGGCGAGATTGGCGACCTGCGCTTCCAGCGATGGCTGCTGCTTCTGGAGGAAGCGCTCACCAATAGCTCCCAATTGTTTCGCGTTCTGGACCGAGCAGTGCTTGAGGATGCCTTCGCGCACCTCGAAAGTGAGATTTAGTCCGTCGAATTCGGCGTAACGCTGCTCCAGCAAATCTACAACCCGCAACGACTGGAGGTTGTGCTCGAAACCGCCATAGTCGCGCATGCATTCATTGAGCGCATCCTGCCCGGCATGGCCGAAAGGGGTATGGCCGAGATCATGCGCGAGCGCGATGGCCTCGACCAGATCCTCATGCAGCCCGAGATTGCGCGCGATACCACGGCCGATTTGCGCGACCTCGATGCTGTGCGTCAGGCGGGTGCGGAACAGATCGCCTTCGTGATTAACGAATACTTGCGTTTTGTATTCCAGCCGCCGGAAGGCGGTGGAGTGGATGATGCGGTCGCGATCCCGCTGGAATTCGTTACGCCCTTCGGGCGACGCTTCATGATGTTGCCTGCCCCGCGAGCGCTCCGGTTGGGCGGCGTAGGGGGCGGGCGGGTTCATGCGATCGTCAGCGTTTCCTTGAGCAATTCCTGCGGATAGTCGCCCGTCATGACGGCTTTGCCGATGGATTTCAGCAAGATCAGACGGATTTTTCCATCCGCGACTTTTTTATCCAGCCCCATCAAGTCGAGGTATTTATCGACGCCAAGCGCCGGCGCCGCGGTCGGCAAGCCGCCAGCCTTAAAGCTGCGCTCGATGCGCTCCACATCGGCCGCGCTCAGCCAGCCCATGCGACGTGAAAGATCTGCAGCCAGCATGGTACCTGCGGCGACGCCTTCGCCATGCAGCCACACGCCATAACCCATGCCGTTCTCGATGGCATGCCCGAAAGTATGTCCGAGATTTAGCAGGGCACGCTCGCCGCTTTCTTTTTCATCTGCCGCGACGACAGTGGCTTTGTTCACACAAGAACGATAGATCGCATATGCCATTGCTTGCGGATTACGTGCACGCAATAGCGGCATGTTCGTTTCAAGCCACATAAAGAAATCCGGATCGCGGATCAGACCGTACTTGATGACTTCTGCAATGCCGGCCGACAATTCGCGATCGGGAAGTGTATTGAGCGTATCGGTATCCGCCAGTACCAGTTGCGGCTGGTAAAACGCGCCTATCATGTTCTTGCCCAACGGGTGATTGATGCCAGTCTTACCGCCTACCGATGAGTCCACCTGGGATAACAGCGTGGTTGGAATTTGTATGAACGGCACGCCTCGCAGGTAAGTGGCCGCCGCATACCCCGTCATATCGCCCACCACACCACCACCGAGCGCAATCAGAGTCGTGCTGCGCTCGCAACGCTTGCTAAGCAGCGCATCGTAAATGGTATTCAGCGTATCGCTGTTTTTGTATTGCTCGCCGTCAGGTAAAACGATAGGAAGCACCGAAACATTCAACGCGCGCAATGGCTCTGCAAGCTTTTCCAAATACAGTGGCGCCACTGTGGCATTGGTCACGATTGCGACCTGCTTGCGCTTCAGATGCGGCATGATTAGGTCGGTTCGACTGAGCAGATCCTGTCCGATATGTATCGGATAGGATCGATCGCCTAATTCAACGGTGAGCGTTTGCATGTTTGTTCAAGGTTTCTTCGAGGTGTTGCACGATGGAGCCTACGGATTGATCACCGGTGTCGATGATGATGTCGGCAATTTCGCGATACAAGGGATCGCGCTCGGTATACAGTTTTTCCAGCTTGGCCCGCGGGTCATCGGTTTGCAGTAGGGGTCGGTTCTTGTCGTTCTTTGTGCGATGCCACAGCTCATTGACGCTGGCACGAAGATAAACAACCGTCCCGTGCTGACTCAGATTTTCGCGGTTCTGCTTGCATAGTACTGCGCCGCCGCCGGTGGCAAGGACGATGTTGTGCATAGCAGTAAGTTCTTCGATCGCCGTGACTTCACGTTTGCGAAACCCGGTTTCACCCTCCACCTCGAAAATCACCGGGATGTTAACGCCTGTACGGCTTTCGATTTCATGATCAGAATCGTAGAACGTCTTGCCCAACCGCTTGGCCAGCAATTTGCCAACCGTGGTTTTGCCTGCGCCCATCAAACCCACAAAAAAAATATTGCCCGCCATTTGCATGACGGGCATTTTAACCGATGGCTGAGGAGCGGTATATCAGTTCGCTTTGAGCGTGTCGTCCAGCAGCTTCGGAGTGATAAAAATCAGCAATTCATTCTTGTCGATGGTATCGATATTTTGTTTGAATAAACGACCGAACATCGGCAAATCACCGAAGAAAGGCACCTTGTTAACTGTCTTGCTGGTGGTCTCTTCAAATATTCCACCCAAGACTGCTGTTTCTCCATTGTCCACCAGGACCTTGGTTTCGACCCTATTGGTGTTCAATGCGGGTGTACCGTTTACATTAAAATTGGCGACCGCATCCTTTTTGATCAGCAAATCCATGTTGATTTTGTTATCTGGGGTAATTTGCGGCGTAACTTCCATCCCCAGCGTCGCTTTCTTGAAGGATGTGCTGGTTGCACCGCTGCTGGATGCTTCCTGATAAGGGATTTCCACACCGGACTCAATAATTGCCTTTTGCTGATTACCGGTAACCACTTTTGGCGAAGAAATCGTTTTCGTTTTGTTATCTGCCTCGGCAGCGGTGAGCTCCAAACTCAGCAGCAAATTCATTGAGGCCTTGAAGAACGTTAGTCCAATCCTTCCCAGCCCATCGCCCGTTGCTGGCAGATTAGTGATCAAGGTATCGTTATATTCAAAATCACCGCAGTCCACAGCAGTAGTCAGCGCACCGCAAAGGGCAGCGTTGCTGGCTCCTGGTTGGGAACCGGTAATACCGAACCTTCCGGCGTTCTTGAGCACGCCGAATTTAGCACCCAGACTCTTGGAGAAGCCATCGTCAGCCAACACAATTCTGCTCTCAATCAGCACTTGGCGTATGGGCACATCCACAACCTTGAGGATTCTTTCAACTTTTTCAAGATTCTTCTCAGTATCCTGGACAAAAAGCGTATTGGTGCGCGGATCTATCACGGCACTGCCGCGTGAAGATAGTATCTTTTGCTTAGGATCGGTCAAGATGGTCTTGAATGCCTCGGCTTGATGATATTTCAGAGTAAAAGTTTCTGTACGCAACGGCTCAAGATCCTCAATTTGCCGTTGCGCTTCTAGCCGTTGCTTTTCCTTGGCAGCAAGCTCTTCAGCCGGCGCGATCAGAATCACATTACCGTCCTTACGCATGCCCAAGCCACGTGCCTGCATAATGATGTCCAGCGCCTGGTCCCAAGGCACATCCTTAAGGCGTAAGGTAATGTTACCGCCGACGGTGTCGCTGGTAATGATATTGAAGCCCGTAAAATCCGCGATCACCTGTAATACCGAACGTACTTCAATGTTCTGGAAGTTCAAGGACAGCTTCTCGCCTTTATACCCTTGGCGGCTGCCTTGAATGAGCTTGCTGGGATCCTCGACCAAGGGGCGGACGTCTATAATGAATTTACGATCGGCCTGATATGCTGAGTGTTCCCATAACCCCTTGGGCTCGATTGTCATTCTTACGTTTTTACCATGCTGCACGGCATCGACATACAGTACCGGCGTTGCGAAATCCGTCACATTCAAGCGTCGCTGGAGATTCTCCGGAATATCCGTTGCCAGGAAATCGACGAGAATCTTCGCTCCTTGCTGCCGGATATCGATGCCCGTCGTGTTATCCGACAAGTCGACAATAATTCGTCCCTCGCCATTTTTCCCGCGAATGAAATCTACATTGCTTAAAGAATGCCTAGTTTCACCAAGCTTCGGCTCGGCGAATTTTGTCACTGTCTCGCCACCAACCCCAGCGATCTTGTCTGATGGCTGCAACGCGATATCGATTTCCTTGCCATTTGCTCTCGCGGTGTAAGCTGCAGTACGGCTGAGATTCAGTACCATGCGCGTACGCCCCTTGGCTTGGGCCAAGCTCACGCTGCGTAAAACGCCTTGGTTAACTGCGAGCATGTTCTTGGACAAACCGTTGGTGGTTGATGGAAAGTCCAACGCTATCCGCGATGGGTTGCTCAAGGTAAATCCTGCAGGAGGATTCGCCATCGGCTCACTCAACGTTACCTTTATATTCAGTTTTTCGCCGGGCAAAGTCGCAAAGTCAATTTTTTCGATTGTGTTAAGCGATGGGACATTATCCACGGCATGAGCTAGCTGAACTCCGATCGCAAATGCGGAATATCCTAAAGCGAGCATTCCGAATCGAACAAATTTATTCATTATCATGACTTCCACCCCTATCCTTGTTCCTGCTGAACAATACTTGCCGGACGTTCGGTCCATTCGCCGGTAAGCTCATCCTGTACGATTTCTTTAACTTTAACTTCTACAGGCGCTTCATTGACGATGTCAACGATGATGCCCATATGCTGCCCTAGATAATTCCCGATCTTGACCTGCTGAACAGTATTCTCTGGAGTTTTAAGCAAGGCGATTTTCATTTTGCCCTTGGTGATAATTCCGACCAGTTGCAGACTCTCCAGCGGAAAAGCCTCAAGCGCTTCTCTCGGACGATTCAAATTAGGCTGAAACCCGCCAGACTTCACCAGCGCCTTGCGCGGCTTGAACGGATCATGAAGGCTGGAGTCCACATTGTAGGCCACAGGCACGTATGGCTTGACTTCAGGAAGAGGCTCGACATTCCCTTTCAAGCCATTTCCAGAATCTTTAATAAACTGATCGAGGTCATCCCCCTCGTCAGCGCCGCACCCCGACAGTAATACCGCCAGTACGATTGTTGTAACTAAGGCCTTCACTCGTCTTCCCTCACATTATCCCCAGTCATGCGCCGTCCCTCCGTGCAATCACGCTCTCATCAATGTCGTGCCGGCCCGCTCGGGGCTTCTCCCGAATCAAGGTAACGGAAGGTTTTAGCAATGGCGTTGACGCCCAATTGGTCGCCCGTACCAATCGGGGTGATCGTCAACTCTTCCAAAGTCACAATTCTCGACAACTTGGCTATGTTTTGCGCAAAAGCCCCAAGCTGATGATATCCACCCACAACACGAATCGAAATCGGCTTTTCAGCATAAAACTCTGCTGGAGCCTCCGCACCGGGCCTGAACAAATCAAACTCCAGGCCCACTTCCAGCCCTGCCTGGTTAATATCTGTTAGCAATCCATCCATCTGGGACTTATCAGGCAATTGACGCAAGAGAGTACCGAATGTCTTTTCGATATCAACCATTTGTTGCTTATAAATAGGAAGGTTGATGGCTTCTTTTTTCTTAGACATGAAGACGCCGCGCAACTCGGTTTCCTTGCTGGCAACCTGCTCCAGTTCTTCCATGGAGGGCTTCCACATGAACCAATAACCCGCACCAACCAGGAATATGAATATTCCGCCGAGCAACACCGCCTTGACCGGCAGCGGCAGACTCCCCATGTTTTTTGGGTCTATATTATTGAAGTCTTCGAGTTTCATCGTCGCCTGCCCTATTGTTTTCCGCTTTCGTCAGCCTGCTGCACCTTCTGTTTAACACTGACAGTAAAGGCACTTTGCTTCAGATTGTTGACCGAAATCGAATGGATTTCGATCAGTTCTGGCGACTCCAGGTGACTGGATCCCCCGAAGTTGCGAACCAAGGCGGCAACACGCGCATTGGTATCGGCTACGCCGTCCAGTGTAACAACGTTACCTTGCTGCCGGATTCCTTTTAAATAAATGCCTTCCGGCAACAAACGCGCGATTTCATCGAGAAGGACAACGGCTCGACTTCTTCCACTCTGCAGATTTTCAACCACGCGCTTCCGCTCGAGAACCGCGCCGATTTTTGACTTCAGATCCTTGATTTCCGCAATTTCCTTATCAAGCTGCGCAATCGCATTTTCCAGACGCGTATTGCGTTCCATCTGCGTTTCGATTTGGCCGCTGATGTAATTATTTCCCAGGAATACCACCGCCACGCCAGCAATCAGCGTACCAACCAGCATCATATTGAACTGGCGCTGGCGCTCCGCCCGGCGAATCTTACGGTAAGGAAGAAGATTGATACGGACAGCCATCAGTCAAATCTCCGCAATGCGAGTCCGCAGGCAATCATGAGCGATGGGGCATCAACAGCAAGGTTTTGCTGTTTGACTCTGCTCGACATGGACATATTAGTGAAAGGATTGGCGATGACCGTATTGACCTGTGTGCGTTCCGACACGGCTTGATCGACCCCGGGGATGGCCGAGCACCCGCCGGCCAACATGATGTGATCGACTCGATTGTATTGAGTGGAACTGGTAAAGAACTGGAGTGCACGAGCTACTTCAAGCGCGAGCGATTGCGTGAATGGCTGCAACACCTCGGTGGCATAGCTGTCCGGCAATCCGCCTTTGCGCTTCGCAATCTCGGCATCTTCCGCGGCGAGGCCGAAACGTCTTTGAATCTCCTGCGTCAGCTGATCGCCACCGAAGCTTTGTTCGCGGATGTAAACGGACTGGTTGTCGTGCAGCACATTGATATGCATCATGACCGCGCCGATGTCGATGATCATGACAGTCTGCTCGCGACCGCCATTGGGCAGTTGATTGCAAGCCAGTCCGTACGCCGCTTCCGTGGCGTAGGTTTCCACGTCCATCACGACCACTTTCAAACCGGCCTCTTCGGCCACGACTACGCGGTCCTCGATTTTGTCCTTGCGCGAAGCTGCAATCAACACCTCGACATCTTCAGCGCTATTCGGAGAGGGGCCTAGAATCTGGAAATCGATATTGACTTCATCGAGGGCGAAAGGAATGTACTGGTTGGCTTCAGCCTCGACTTGCAACTCCATGTCTTCTTCGCGCAGGCCAGATTGCATGAAGACCTTCTTGCTAATGACGGCAGCGGCAGGCAAGGCGAGCGCGGCTCGTTTCTCGCGCGTGCCGAGCAATTTCCAGGCGCGCTCGACAGCACTGCCGACCTGCTCCAGACCGGCAATATTGCCATCAACCACGGAATCCTTCGCGAGAGGAACGATAGCGTAATTTTCCAGCCGATATACGCCGGCACCATCGCCACTCAGTTCGACCATCTTGACCGATGCCGAACTGATATCAACCCCGATTAATGGAGGCGTGTGCTCCTTGAAAAAGTCGAATTTCAAATTGAAATTCCCTTTCTGTGCTTTATAGTTAGACGCAATGCTAATAATTTACGTTAGATGCTAGCAACAAGCATAGGGTATGTAAAGCTTTTTTTTGATTCCACATATTTGATTCACCGACATATAATAACGAGTCAATTTTCCACAGAATTTACCTCGCTGAATGTTCCCGAAGAAATGGTGGCAGCTGGTAGCGCTTTCCCTGGTTGCGATAGGTTTTGCGTTGACCGCACTCGTAGCCCTTGCTGGCGTACTGATATATCCCGAACTTCCTTCCCTGGAGGCACTCACCGATTACCGCCCCAAAATACCTTTGCGCGTTTACTCGCAGGAAGGCCAGCTTATTGCCGAATTCGGCGAAGAGCGCAGGGCGTTCGTCAAGATCCAGGACGTCCCGACCGAGCTCAAGCAGGCCATTCTTGCCGCAGAAGACGAACGTTTCTACCAGCACGGCGGCATTGATACCCTAGGGGTTTTACGCGCCGCTATCGCCAACGCGACCGCCCGCGGAGCGAAAGAAGGGGCTAGCACCATCACGATGCAAGTCGCCCGCAACTTCTTTCTATCGAGTGAAAAAACCCTCAAGCGAAAACTGAGCGAGGCATTGCTGGCGATCAAAATCGAGCACAGCCTCAGCAAGGATCAGATTCTGGAGTTGTATATCAACCAGATTTACCTCGGTCAGCGTGCTTATGGTTTTGCCGCCGCGGCCCAGGTTTACTACGGCAAACCTCTAAATAAACTCAGTACCGCCGAATTCGCGATGCTGGCGGGGCTGCCCAAGGCTCCTTCCCGTTACAACCCCCACGTCAATCCCAAACGGGCTACGCAACGCCAACATTATGTGTTGCGCCGCATGCATAAAATTCATTTCATCAATGACGCGCAATACAAGGCCGCACTGGCAGAGCCAATGCGGTTACGCCAATCGCGGAAAATGCATGACTTGTCGGCCGACTATGTTGCGGAAATCGTGCGGCAAATGATGTACGCACGCTACAAGGACGACATCTACAACAGCGGCCTCAAGGTTTACACCACAATACGCAAGAATTCGCAGGAAGCGGCGAACGATGCGGTATTGCAAGGGATACTGGATTACGACAAGCGTCACAGCTATCGCGGCCCGGAAGGGTCGATAGAGCTGGACAGCGCAGGAATGCAATCGATCGAAGCATTCCTGGACGACGCGATGGGCGATATCGACGAGTTCCATACACTGGTGCCTGCCGTGGTGCTGGAGGCCACGCCAAAATTGCTCAAGGCGTATCGCAAGAACGGTGGGGTGATCGAGATTACCGGCAAGGATCTTCTTTTCGTACAAAAATCGCTGAGCGAGAAGGCCACGACCAAACTGAAACTGCGACGCGGATCCATCATTCGTGTACGGCAGATCAAGGATAAATGGCAGATTGCCCAGCTCCCGCAAGTGGAAGCGGCACTGATCGGCATGGACCCGGGAACGGGCGCAGTACACGCACTGGTGGGCGGTTTCGATTTCAACCGGAATAAATTCAACCATGTGACCCAAGCCTGGCGCCAACCCGGCTCCAGTTTCAAACCCTTCATTTATTCCGCCGCGCTGGAAAAAGGCTACACGCCAGCCAGCATGATCGAAGACGAGCCGATAATGCTCAGCGCTGCGGAAACCGGCAGCGGCACTGCCTGGGAGCCCCATAACTTCGACAATGAATACGAAGGCCCCATGCGCATGCGCACGGCGCTGACCAAGTCGAAAAACATGGTTTCCATCCGCATTCTGCAAACAATAGGCGTGGGCTATGCCCGGGACTACATTACCCGCTTCGGATTTGCGGCCAAGGATCATCCTCCTTACCTCGCAATGGCCTTGGGAGCAGGCGCAGTCACGCCCTGGCAAATGGCGAATGCCTATTCGGTATTTGCGAATGGCGGCTATCGCGTCACGCCACACCTGATCGGCAAAATCGTCGATGCCAACGGCAATGTGATCGAACAGGCAAAACCGGTCATCGCCGGCGCCAATGCGCCGCGCGTCATCGACCCGCGCAATGCATTCATCATGACCTCGATGATGCAGGATGTGGCGCGCATCGGTACCGCAGCCAAGGCGAGAGAACTTGGACGCTACGATTTGGCAGGCAAAACCGGCACCACCAACAATCATGTCGATGGCTGGTTTGCGGGCTACAATCCCAAGCAGGTCACGATTGCCTGGATAGGATTCGACCAACCTCGATCACTGGGCGGACAGGAAACCGGCGGACGGGCCGCCCTGCCGATGTGGATCAGTTACATGGCAAAAGTCTTGCGCGGCTCGCCCGACTTGCCCTACCAGATTCCGGATGGCGTCGCTTCAATCAAGATCAACCCAGCTACCGGCGAGCAGGCGGAAGAGGAAGAAAGCGGCGTGTATGAATACTTCTACCGCGAATTCCCGCCCCCGATCGCACAGGTCACCGAATCGACCGATGGTTTCTGGGATCAGATTCAAAAACAATTGCAGATCGACCAGCTTTATTGACGAATGAAGGAATCCAGCTCAAAAAATCTGCGCAGATTGATTGCTCAACAGGCCGCGCGCCTGATGGCGGAGGAGGGCTTGGCCGATTACGCCAAGGCGAAACGAAAAGCCGCGCGGCAATTGGGTTGCGATGAAGACCACGGCCTCCCCAGCAATTCGGAAATAGAACAGGAACTGCGACTGCAGCATGAGCTCTTCCATAGCACGGCGCAGCCCCAACTGCTGCATCAGCTTCGCAGCGAGGCGCTGGACGTGATGCGCATGCTGGAGAAGTTCAACCCGCATTTATCCGGTGCGGTGCTGGATGGAACCGCCGGACGCTATGCCGATACGGAAATCCATCTTTTCGCGGACAGCCTCAAGGACGTCGAGCTTTTCCTGCTCAACCAAAACATTCCTTACCAGGTCGACGAGAAACCCTTTCATATCGCCGGAGAGAAGCACCGCTTGCCGGTATTCGCACTTGAAGGCAAGCACGGCTCGATTCGTTTGATCATTTTTGCCACGGACGATTTACGCACACTGCCGAAAGGCGCTTCGCACGGCAACGCTTCGATTCGTGCAGGAACCGCGTCCGTCGCGGCACTACTACAGCAAGGCGTCTAAACACATGGCCGAAACGATCGAATCGACACTCAGCGTGGAGTTGACCGCCAGCACGGACGATACGCGCTTTCTGGTGACCAACCGCCTGGAAATCACGCGCACCCTGCGCGGACTTGCTCAACGCAACGAAATGGTCAGCGCTTTTTTCGATAACGGAAAAGGATTGCTGCTGACCTCCGTCCTGCATGTGGATCCGGAAAGTGACACCGTGATGCTGGATTACGGATCGAACACTGAGATAAACGAGCGCATCCTGCGTGCCGACAAAATTATCTTTGTAACCTCCCTGGATCGGGTCAAGGTGCAGTTCACGAGCCAAGGCGTAGAAAAGGGAAGCTTCGAAAGCAGGCCAGCATTTGTCATACCGTTTCCCGGCCAGGTTCTGCAATTGCAGCGCCGCGAATACTATCGATTGACGACCCCCATCATCAATCCTCTGATATGTACCGTTCCGCTGGGGCAAGGTCGGACTGAAGAGTTTCCCATCATGGACATCAGTGCCGGTGGGATAGGCATGATCATCGGGAATTCGCCGGACATGCTGCTGAAAGTCGGCGCGGCCTACCCCGGTTGCCGCATTGAGCTGCCTGGCGTCGGCGTACTCGAACTGACATTGAGCATCCAGAGCTTGTTCGAAGTGACGCTCAAGAACGGCAGCAAGTCATTCCGCTCAGGCTGCCAATTCGTCAATCTCCACCCATCGATGGAGTCCTTACTCCAGCGCTATATCCTCAAGCTGGAGCGTGATCGCATCAATAGCATGCCGCGTTAATCCTTGAGCCATTTCGCGGCTTCAAGCGCGTAATACGTCAGTACGCCGTCTGCACCCGCTCGCTTGAAACACAGCAATGCCTCCAGGACACAGGCGCGCTCATCCAGCCAGCCATTCTGCGCGGCGGCCTTGAGCATCGCATATTCGCCGCTGACATGATAGGCAAAGGTCGGCACACCGAACTCTTGCTTCACGCGACGAACGATATCCAGATACGGCATACCCGGCTTCACCATCACCATATCGGCGCCTTCTTCCAGATCAAGCGCGACTTCCTTCAGCGCCTCATCTGAGTTGGCCGGGTCCATCTGATAAGTGTATTTGTTGCCCTTGCCCAGATTCGCCGCTGAACCGACCGCATCCCGGAAAGGCCCGTAGAAACTGGATGCATACTTGGCCGAGTACGCGAGAATCCGCGTATGGATGTGACCGTCAAATTCCAGCGCCTGCCGGATCGCGCCGATCCGCCCGTCCATCATGTCCGACGGAGCCACGATATCCGCGCCAGCTTCGGCATGACACAGCGCCTGCCGTACCAGCACGGACACCGTTTCATCATTCAAGACATAACCGCTGTCGTCGATCAGGCCGTCCTGTCCGTGACTGGTATAGGGGTCGAGCGCAATGTCGGTAATGACGCCGAGCTCGGGAAAAGCTTTTTTCAGCGCCTTGATCGTGCGCGGGACGAGCCCGTCGGGGTTGTAAGCCTCGTTGGCATCCAGCGATTTCAAAGACTGGTCCACTACCGGGAACAAGGCTAGGGCGGGAATCCCATATTTAACGCACTCTGCCGCCGTTTTCAGCAGCAGGTCGATGCTCTGACGCTGCACGCCCGGCATGGAGCCCACCGCTTCGCTATGGTTTTCGCCATCCAGTACGAACACCGGGTAAATGAAGTCATTCGCGGTCAGCACATTTTCGCGCATTAACCGGCGAGAAAAGTCGTCGCGCCGCATGCGACGCGGACGGGTGGAAGGGTATTTGCCGAATGCTTTGGTCATGATGATCCTTTAGCCGAAAACCCGCGCCAGTTCGACCCCGGGATCCGCTTGACGCATAAAAGCCTCGCCCACCAGAAAGGTATTGACCTGATGGCTGCGCATCAGCGCGACATCCTCAGGCGTGAAAATACCGCTTTCGGTAACGACGATGCGATTCTCGGGGATGCGCGACAACAGTCCCAGCGTGGTATCCAGCGTCACGTCGAATGTACGCAGGTTGCGGTTATTGATGCCGACCAGCGGCGTTTCCAGTTGCAGCGCCAGATCGAGCTCGTCGCCGTCATGCACTTCCACCAGCACCGCCATGCCCAGGTCATGCGCTATCGTTTCCAGCTCGCGCATGCGGGGCAAGCTAAGCGCGGCGGCGATCAATAAAATACAGTCGGCACCCATCGCGCGTGCTTCATAGACCTGATAAGGATCGATCATGAAATCCTTGCGCAGCACCGGAATGTCGCACGCGGCACGCGCCTGCTTCAGATAGTCGGGGCTACCTTGGAAATAAAGCTCGTCGGTCAGAACCGAAAGGCAGGCCGCGCCGTGGGCTGCGTAAGTGGCGGCGATCTCGGCCGGACGGAAATCCTCCCGAATCACGCCCTTCGACGGACTGGCCTTCTTGATCTCGGCAATAACCGCAGCTTTTCCCGCAGCGATTCTGGACCGAATTGATCCCACGAAATCACGCGCTATGCCAGCCTGCTGTGCTTCGCCTCGCATCCGAATCAGAGGCTTATGCCCCATCGCCTCCGCGACTTCGGCATGCTTGGTATTGAGAATTTTTTTCAGGATGTCGGACATGGCTACTCTTGGCTACTTTCTCGCAGCCAGTTGATCGAGCTTGGTTTTGGCGAGTTGGTTATCGATGACATGGGCGGCCGCATCGATACCCTCCTTGATGCTGGCGGCAACGCCCGCCACATAAATGGCGGCACCGGCATTGAGCAGCACGATGTCGCGCGCCGGGCCGGGCTGGCCCGACAAAACGGCAAGGATGATCGCCTTGGATTCTTCGGCATTCTGCACGCGGATACTCTCCGCTTTGTGCAATGGCATGCCGAACTGCTGCGGGTTGAGAACATACTCGCTCACCTGTCCATCTTTCAGCTCGGCAATATAGGTATCGCCCGCGAAGGAAATCTCATCCATTCCATCCGCGCCGTGCACCACCAGCACATGCTCACTACCCAGCTTATGCAGCACATGCGCCAGCTTGGCCGTGAGACTACGGTCGAACACGCCCATCACTTGCCGCCGCGCACCGGCCGGGTTAGTCAGCGGGCCGAGCAGGTTGAACAGGGTACGCACACCCAGCTCGCGCCGGACGGGAGCGGCATGCTTCATCGCGCTGTGGTGGTTGGGCGCGAACATGAAACCGATACCGATCTCATCGACGCACTGCGCCACCTGTTCCGGCGTCATGTTGACGTTGACGCCCAGCACTTCAAGTACATCTGCGCTACCGCAGGTGGAGGAGACCGAACGGCCGCCGTGTTTGGCGACCTTCGCGCCAGCCGCTGCCGCGACGAACGCGCTCACGGTGGAAACGTTGAAGGTCTGAATCCCGTCGCCGCCGGTGCCGCAGGTATCCACCAGATGCGCATCGGTCGAGACCTTCACCTTGATCGACAGCTCGCGCATCACCTCGGCCGCGGCGGCAATCTCGTCCACCGTTTCGCCCTTGATACGCAAGGCAATGAGGATGCCGGCGATCTGCGCCGGCGTCATGTCACCCGACATGATCTGTCGCATCAGTTCCAGCATCTGCGCGTGCGTCAGATCCGCGCGCTCCAGCAGCAGATGCAAGGCGTCTTTGGCCGTCAGCATCAATAGGCTTTCAGGAAATTGCCGAGCAGCTCATGCCCGTGTTCGGTCAGGATGGATTCCGGATGGAACTGCACGCCCTCGATCGCCAGCGTCTTGTGGCGCACGCCCATGATCTCGCCGTCGTCTGTCCAGGCGGTGATTTCCAGACAGTCCGGACAGGTTTCGCGCTCGATCACCAACGAATGATAGCGCGTGGCGGTGAAGGGATTGGATAAGCCCTTGAATACCCCGACATCATTGTGGAACACGGGCGACGTCTTGCCGTGCATCAACTGCTTGGCATGCACGATCTTGCCGCCGAAGGCCTGGCCTATACTCTGATGGCCCAGGCACACGCCAAGAATGGGAATCTTGCCGGCGAACTCATGGATCAACGACACCGAAATGCCCGCTTCATTGGGCGTACACGGGCCGGGGGAGATCACGATATGGCGCGGCTTGAGCTGTGCCACTTCCTCCACCGTAATCTCGTCATTGCGAAATACGCGCACCTCTTGCCCAAGTTCGCCCAGATATTGCACCAGGTTGTAGGTGAAGGAGTCGTAATTGTCCAGCATCAGCAGCATGAGCGGCAGGCCTTATCTAATTCAGCGTAAGGGTGAATTCTAGTCAAAAATGGCGGCGATTGCTGACTCTTGTTTGCGACGACAGCATAATGGACGGCGATACCTGCGGCTCGTTTACGCTTCACCAGCCAGGGCCGGAAAAAATCATCGTGAACGGTACGGTAGTCACCGGCACCAAACGAAGGACTGCTGGAATCGCTAATCGTATCGGCGTGAGGCCGATACGATTGTTAAGCCAGGGTGCGCCGTGAAAATGTTAACGTCGCGTTGGTGCCGCCGAAGCCGAAGCTGTTGGACAGCGCGGTCTGAATGTTGGCGTTATCGATGCGCTGCCGCACGATATTCAAACCTTCCGCGGCCGGATCCAGTGTTTCGATGTTGGCCGATGCGGCGATGAAGTTGTTTTCCATCATCAGCAATGTGTAGATGGCTTCATTGACGCCTGCAGCGCCCAGCGCGTGGCCGGAAAGCGACTTGGTGGAGGCGATGGCCGGACCTGCTGCGCCAAACACCTCGCGAATCGCTTCCAGTTCCTTGACGTCGCCGACCGGGGTGCTGGTGCCGTGGGTGTTGATATAGTCCACCGGCCCTTCAACACCTTCCAGCGCCAGCTTCATACAGCGCACGGCACCTTCGCCGGAGGGCGCAACCATATCGTAGCCGTCCGAAGTCGCACCGTAGCCGACCACTTCCGCATAAATTTTCGCGCCGCGCGCCTTGGCATGCTCGTATTCTTCCAACACGACGATACCGCCGCCGCCGGAGATGACGAAGCCATCGCGGTTGGCGTCGTAGGTGCGCGATGCCTGGTCAGGCGTGTCGTTGTATTTGCTGGACAGCGCGCCCATCGCGTCGAACATGAACGACAACGTCCAATGCTCCTCCTCGCCGCCGCCGGCGAAGACGATATCCTGCTTGCCCAGCTGGATCTGCTCCACGCCAGCGCCGATGCAATGCGCGCTGGTGGCGCAGGCGGAGCTGATGGCATAGTTGATACCCTTGATCTTGGCGCCGGTAGCAAGGCAGGCGGAAATGCCGCTGGCCATGGACTTGGTCACCATGTATGGGCCCACGCGGCGTACGCCCTTCTCGCGCAGCGTATCCACGCCTTCCACGACGCTCTCGTGCGAGGCGCCGCCCTGGCCGACAATAAGGCCGGTGCGCACGTTGGACACCAGCTCCTCCGGCAACGCAGCATCGGCGATGGCTTCCTGCATCGCAATCCAGGCGTAGGCATGACCGTTAGCCATGAAGCGCATCAGCTTGCGGTCGATGAGCTCCTGCACATTGAGTTTGACCGACCCGGCCACCTGCGAACGCAGCCCCTGCTCAGCATATTCCGGCTGATAAGTAATGCCCGAGCGACCTTCGCGCAGACTGTCCAGCACTTCCGATTTGTTGTTGCCCAGGCTGGAAACGATACCCAACCCGGTCACGACGACGCGACGCATGATCGTGCCTCCTAGAAATTGTCCGTACGGGTGAACAGGCCGACCCGCAAGTCGTTGGCGACGTAGATCTCACGGCCGTCGACTTCCATGCGGGCATCGGCAATGCCCATCACCAGTTTGCGCATGATGACGCGCTTGATATCGATGCGATAGGTTACCTGCTTGCCGGTCGGCAACACCTGGCCGCTGAATTTGACTTCGCCGGAACCGAGTGCGCGGCCGCGGCCGAGGCCACCCTTCCAGCCGAGATAGAACCCGACCAGTTGCCACATCGCATCCAAACCCAGGCATCCCGGCATTACCGGGTCGCCCTCAAAATGGCAGCCGAAAAACCAGAGGTCGGGTTTCACATCGAGTTCGGCGACGATCTGGCCGTTGCCATAACTGCCTCCATCCTCGGTGATGGAGGCGATGCGATCAAACATCAGCATCGGCGGCAACGGCAATTGCGCATTGCCCGGCCCGAACATCTCGCCGCGCCCGCAGGCCAGCAACTCCTCAAAGGTATAGCTGTTTTTGTTTTGCATCTTATGACTTTAATGATTGAAATTTAAACGCTATTTTCGCCGGAAATAGTAACCGGCGAAAGCCCTGTATGCCAAACAGGTAGATTGTCAGTCGCTGCCGTTATCCAAACCGGCCAGCACCAGCTCGGCCGCACGCAGTACCGCGCGTGCCTTGTTCTGGGTTTCCATCCACTCGCTTTGCGGCACGGAGTCGGCGACGATGCCGGCTCCGGCCTGCACGTGCAGCGTATTGTTTTTGATGACGCCGGTACGAATTGCAATCGCCAGATCCATGTCGCCGTTGAAGCCCAGGTAACCGACCGCGCCCGCGTAAATACCGCGTTTGGAAGGCTCCAGCTCGTCGATGATTTCCATCGCGCGCACCTTGGGTGCGCCGGAGACGGTGCCGGCAGGAAAGGTCGCCTTGAGGACGTCTATGGCATCCATGCCCGGCTTGAGTTCCCCTTCGACGTTCGACACGATATGCATCACGTGCGAGTAGCGCTCGATCATCATGTTGTCCGTCACGCGCACAGAGCCGGTCACAGCAACGCGGCCGACGTCATTACGGCCGAGGTCCATCAGTTGAACGTGCTCGGCACGTTCCTTCGGGTCGGCCAACAGTTCTTCCGCCAGCGCGAGATCTTCCTCGCGCGTTTTTCCTCGTGGGCGCGTGCCGGCAATGGGGCGTGCGGTGACGGTGCCGTCTTCCAGTCGCACCAGGATTTCCGGCGAGGAGCCCACCACGTGATGATCGCCCATGTCGTAATAGAACATGTAGGGCGAAGGATTCAGGCTGCGCAGCGCGCGGTATAGCGACAGCGGCGGCGCGGGGAAGTCCTGCGACGTGCGCTGCGACAGCACGACCTGCATGATGTCGCCGTCAAAAATGTAGCGCTTGGCTTTTTCCACCGCGGCCTTAAAGCCGGCTTCGCCGAATTCGGACTGCGCGACCGCAGCCGGCATTGCCGGCGCCTTGGGAATTTGCGCCGGTTGACGCAGGCTGCGCACCAGCTCGTTCAGGCGCTCACGCGCTTGGGCATAAGCATGGGGCTGCGCCGGATCGGCATAGACGATAAAACTCAGCTTGGCGCTGAGGTTATCGATCACCGCCAGCTCCTCTGTGAGCAGCAGCAGCACGTCGGGCGTGGCGAGCACGTCCTTCTTTTTGGTGGCCGCCAGCCGGCGCTCGATGTAACGCACCGTGTCGTAACCGAAATAGCCGGCGAGGCCGCCGGTAAAGCGCGGCAGTCCGCTGAGCGGCGCCGGATTGAAGCGCGCCTGGAACCCTTTGACGAAATCCAGCGGATTCACGTCCTCGGCAGTTTCGATGACTTCGTCGTCGCACTCGACGCGCACATTGCGCTCGTAGGCAACGATGCGCGTTTTTGCGGGCAAACCGATGAAAGAGTAACGACCGAACCGTTCACCGCCCTGCACCGACTCCAGCAGATAAGAGTAAGGTCGATTGGCGAGTTTGAGGTAAAGCGACAGCGGGGTATCGAGGTCGGCGTAGGTGTCGGCGACCAGCGGAATCCGGTTGTACCCCTGACGGGCGAGTTCGTTGAATTCCTGTTCGGATAATGTATGCAGCATGCGGTTCTCCAAATCTTGAGCTTGTAGTCAGTGGCGGTTGACGGCACCGCCCGGCGAAGGGGACTTCAACGCCACCATCGCCAGCTTGTGCTCAAAATTCGGGAGTCCATCGTTAGGCTTTGCGTATCAGCGTGCTGGCTTCGAGCAGTCCGCTCACTACCGCATCCAGATCCATCTCGTGCACATGCTGCCCGTGATTGTAGCCGTAGGGCACGCAGAACACATGACAGCCGGCCGCGCGGGCGGCCTGGGTATCGTTGCCCGAGTCACCGATCAGCAGCATTTGATCCGGCGTAATGCCCCATTCCTCGCATGCATGCAGCAGCTGCATGGGATCCGGCTTCATCTTGGGCAGCGTATCGCCGCTCAGGACCAGCTCGAAATAATCGTGCAGGCCGGTATCTTTCAACAACGGCTCGGTGTACTTGGCAATCTTGTTGGTGATGCAACCCATGCGGTAGCCGGCTTTCTTGAAGGCTTCCAGGCCTTCGACCACATCCGGGAACGGACGGCTGTACAGACTGAAAACCTCGCTGTAATGCCGGTCGTAAATCTTGCGGGCACGCTCAAACAGTTCGGGATCGGGCTCGCCGTGCATGGTGCCAGTCAGCACGCGCTTAATCAGTTGGGCGACACCGTTGCCAATGTAGCTTTTGACCGTTTCTTCCGCGACCGGCGGCATGCCGAGTTCGGCCAGCATGCGGTTGGAGGCTTCAGCCAAATCTGGCGCGGTATGCAGCAGGGTGCCGTCGAGGTCGATCACGACCGCCTTGATCGGCAATGGAAAAACAAGTTCAGAATTGCTCACGCTAGTGTTTACCTTTGTCTTCGTCCTTGGGTGCTTCCTCAGGCTTGGCTGCGTTGTCTTTCTTTTCTTCAGCGGGAGGTGCGGCCGCGGCAGCATCCGCACCTTCGGCCGGGGCGGCAGTTTCGCCCTCGGCTGAAGAATTGGAGGACATGCCGCTCATCGTCGGGTCCAGCTTGCCCGCCTTGATATCCTCGTCGGCCGATTTCCAGCCGTCGAGAATGGAGGAGGGGCTTTGCGCTTCGTTTTCCTTCATGCAGGCTTCCGGCGTCTTCTGCGACACGCGGCAGGCGAAGCCGATGGCTTCGGCATCGGCAATCTTCTGATCCGCCGCACCGGTCAGCTTGTCGCAACCGGTTAGCGCCAACAGCAGGAACAGCACCGAAGCGCGGTTCACGATTACGCCTTGGCCAACTCGGCGCGCAACGCGGCGACGATGGTGTCGTAGCGGTGCGGGTCGGTGTCCTTAGGTGCGCCGAACAGCGCAGAACCGGCAACGAAGGTGTCGGCGCCGGCACGGGCGATCTCGGCGATGTTGGCGGTATTCACGCCACCGTCGATTTCCAGCCAGATTTCACGCCCGGTCTTCTCGGTGTAGGCGTCGATCTTGGCGCGGGCCAGCTTCAGCTTTTCCAGTGCCTGCGGGATGAACTTCTGGCCGCCGAAGCCGGGGTTGACCGACATCAGCAGCACCATGTCGATCTTGTCCATTACGTGGTCCAGATAGTCCAGCGGCGTCGCCGGGTTGAACACCAGACCGGCCTTGCAGCCGTTGTCCTTGATCAGCGCCAGCGAACGGTCGATGTGCTCGGAGCCTTCCGGGTGGAACGTAATGATATTGGCGCCAGCCTTGGCGAAATCCGGGATGATGCGGTCGACCGGCTTCACCATCAGGTGCACGTCGATGATCGCGTCGGTCAGCGGGCGGATTGCCTGGCACACCAGCGGGCCGATGGTCAGGTTGGGCACGTAATGGTTGTCCATCACGTCGAAGTGGATGATGTCGGCGCCGGAGGCGATAACGTCGGTGATCTCCTGGCCCAGCTTCGCGAAGTCCGCGGACAGAATGCTGGGGGCGATACGGAATTGTTTGCTCATGATCCCTCCATGATATTCGGGCAAAAGCGCCATTTTAACCGCAATCGGTAGGCAAGAAACCCCCTAATTCCAAAGGAAAAGGTGAAATGGCACGATTTTCAGCGCCCGATGACACCAATCAGCCCGCGCAAAAAGCGGAAACACGATCGGTTTTTGATTTATAAAGAGATTAACGTCTGAAATTGTTGCTTAAGCCCATCCGATAACGGAAAATTGCGCCATGCATCTGTTTGCCCTAGGCGTCAACCACACCACTGCCCCCGTTTCCATCCGCGAGCACGTCGCTTTCCACAGCGAAAGCTTGAGCCTCGCGCTGCGCGACCTCACCGCGCATCGGCCGGTGACGGAAGCCGCCATCCTCTCCACCTGCAACCGCACCGAGCTGTACTGCAACACGGACGACCCGCAGGCTGCGCTGGAATGGCTGGCGGAATATCATCGCCTACAACCGTCCTCTATCCAGCCCTACACTTACACGCTCAATAGCCACGATGCGGTGAAGCATGCTTTTCGCGTCGCTGCCGGACTGGACTCGATGGTGCTGGGCGAGCCGCAGATACTTGGCCAGATGAAGCAGGCGGTAAAGATCGCCGAGAACGCCGGCACGCTGGGCACGCTGCTGCACAAGCTATTCCAGAAGACCTTTGCCGTCGCCAAGGAGGTACGCAGTACGACGGACATCGGCGCCAGCTCGGTGTCGATGGCCGCCGCGTCGGTCAAACTGGCGCAACGCATATTTGGCGACCTGAAACCGCTCAAGGTACTGTTCATTGGTGCCGGCGAAATGATTGAGTTGTGCGCCGAGCACTTTGCCGCGCAGCAACCGGCTTCGATCGCCGTCGCGAATCGGACGCTGGAACGCGGCCTGCAACTCGCGCAGCGTTTCAACGGCCAGGCGATCCTGCTCGCCGACCTGCCGGACCATCTCGCCGATTACGATATCGTCGTCACCAGCACCGCCAGCCAGCTGCCCATCGTCGGCCTGGGTATGGTCGAGCGCGCGGTCAAGCAGCGCAAGCATAGACCGATGTTCATGGTCGATCTCGCCGTGCCGCGCGACGTGGAACCGGAAGTCGCAGATTTGGACGACGTGTTCCTGTATAGCGTGGACGACCTCGCGCAAATCGTGCAGGAAGGCCTGGGCAACCGCCAGCAGGCCGCTGCCGAAGCGGAATCCATCATCGACATTCGCGTCGATAACTTCATGCACTGGCTGGAAACGCGCGAAGCCGTGCCCACCATCCGCGCTCTGCGTGACCATGCCGACCGCGTGCGCCGCCATGAAGTCGAAAAAGCACTCAAGCAACTTGCGCGCGGCGAAGATCCGCAACGCGTCATGGAAACGCTCAGCAACACGCTTACCAATAAATTCCTGCATGCGCCCAGCCATGCCCTCAACACCGCCACCGGCGCGGATCGCGAAGCCCTCGAATCGCTGATCCGTCAGCTTTACCAGACCCTATGAAACCCACCATACAAAAAAAGCTCGCTCACCTGAGCGAGCGCCTGGAAGAACTCAACCTGCTGCTGTCGAGCGAAAGCGCGACGGCGGACATGGACAACTACCGCAAACTTTCCCGCGAGCACGCCGAACTCGGCCCCATCGTCGAGCACTACCACGCCTACAAGCAAGTCGAGGCCGACATCGCCGCGGCGCAGGAAATGGCGGCCGACCCGGACATGAAGGAGTTCGCCCAGGAGGAAATCGAGGCCGGCAAGGAGAAACTGGAAGCGAGCGCGCTGGAGCTGCAAAAGCTGCTGCTGCCCAAGGACCCCAACGACGAACGCAACATCTTCCTGGAAATCCGCGCCGGCACCGGCGGCGACGAATCCGCCTTGTTTGCAGGCGATCTGTTCCGCATGTATTCGCGCTACGCCGAGCGGAGCCGCTGGAAGGTGGAAGTGGTGTCGGCCAACGAATCCGAACTGGGCGGCTATAAGGAAATCATCGCCCGCATCGAGGGCTACGGCGCCTACTCCAAGCTGAAATTCGAGTCCGGCGGGCATCGCGTGCAGCGCGTGCCGGAAACCGAGACGCAGGGTCGCATCCACACTTCGGCCTGCACCGTCGCCATCATGCCGGAAGCCGACGAGGTCGCCGACGTCGAGCTCAACCCGGCCGACCTGCGCATCGACACCTATCGTGCCTCCGGCGCCGGCGGCCAACACATCAACAAGACCGATTCGGCCGTGCGCATCACGCACTTGCCCACCGGCATCGTCGCCGAATGCCAGGACGGCCGCTCGCAGCATTCCAACAAGGCCTCCGCGATGCGTGTACTGGCGGCGCGCATCAAGGACGTGCAAGTGCGCGAACAGCAGGCCAAGGAGGCCGCGACGCGCAAGAGCCTGGTCGGCAGCGGCGACCGCTCCGAACGCATCCGCACCTACAACTTCCCGCAGGGCCGCATCACCGACCATCGCATCAACCTGACGCTGTACAAAATCGACGCCATCATGCAGGGCGACATGGATGAGCTGATCAACGCGCTGCTGGCCGAGCATCAGGCCGAGCAGCTGGCCGCACTGTCGGAAGAGTCGCTCTGACCGTGACTCCACAAGCCTTGCTGACCGAAGCCAGGCAACAGCTTGTGCAAACCCTGCAATTGCCCGCCGACGAGGCGCGCGTCGATGCGCAAACGCTGCTAAGGCACGCACTGGGTGTAACGCGCGCATGGCTGATCGCCCACGCCGACCATGCGCTCGGCAGCGAAGATCAAGCACGCTTCAATAGCCTGCTACAGCGCCGTTTGCGAGGCGAACCGGTGGCATACATCCTGGGGAGTCGTGAATTTTACGGGCTGGATTTCTCTGTCGCGCCGGGAGTCCTGATACCTCGCCCGGATACCGAAACGCTGGTCGAAGCGGCGTTACGGCTTATTCTTGAAAATACGCTTTCTTCTCACCCCTCTTCCGCGAGCGGGCGAGAACACCCAATGCGGATACTCGACCTTGGCACCGGCAGCGGCGCCATAGCCATTGCCATCGCCGTCAATCGGCCCACATCAGCAGTGACCGCCGTGGATCAATCCGAGGCCGCCGTGTCGATTGCACGACAAAACGCCGAGAAACTCGGCGCGACAAACCTGCGCCTGCTGCAAAGCGACTGGTTTTCGGCGCTTACGGGCGAACGCTTCGACTTCATCGTCAGCAACCCGCCCTACATTGCCTCCGCCGATCCGCATTTGTCACAAGGCGATTTGCGCTTTGAGCCTTCGTCGGCGCTCGCTTCCGGCACGGACGGCCTGGACGACATCCGGCAAATCGTCGCAACGGCTCCGGCCCATCTGGAACGTGGCGGCTGGCTGCTGCTGGAACACGGTTATGACCAGGCAGAACGGGTGGCAAGATTGCTGAAAGAGGCGGGATATACCGAGATCGGTCATGCGCCCGATCTGGCTGGAATACAACGGATAACGTGGGGCAGACGCAATTTTAAGAGCTAAAGCACGTCGACGATTAACGCTTGCGAGAAGATTGTCCTACCGCCCCGCCTATGCAACAAATTAAGCAACTCTGCAGAACCATTACCAACATGACCGGAAAAGAATCGCTCACTGACCCTATAAAATTTACTGTTGAAGCAAGTACAAGTAGTGCAGTGATTATTAGCACTGCCCCCGCCCCTCCCACAGTTAAACCATGCATTGCTCCATTATTCCCGAGACCGGCGCCCCACAAGAAAACCAACGAAGAAATAGCCCCCGGTAGTAAGCACCATGGTCAGTCCCATGATAGTGGAAAATGGCGCGCCAAAGTTATTGAGTACCGTTAACGCTACTATCAGTGTCAGATACAAAATAATGTATGCGATGACGCCAAAGAAAATTACTCTCAGCTTTTGAGCATCGTCAGCCACTCGATCAAGCTTCAGGTGTTGTGACTCTTACTAATCAATGCAACCGATGACGCCCCGGCTCGCCGGGGATCTGCACTGTGGTGGGATCTTCCGGCTCCTGTACCGGCGCAGCCTGGGTCGTCTTGCCCTGCTCGCGGCGGAACAGATCGCCGATCAGCTTGGCAACTTCATCCACGGCATCCTGCTTGAAGTGACGAGTCAATAGGTTGGAGACATCCTCCACCATACGGCGGCGCTGGGCGTCGAGGATCGCGGCCGGCGTCGGGCCGACGAACATCAACTGGGTTTCATCCCGACCATCCTCGTGATATAGGATCACTTCGATGGCCGTCGCGGTTTCCACCAGGCGACCCAGCGCATGCATCGAGGACTCCAGCGACGAAAAGAAATTGCGTCCGACCTCCAGCGTGCAGCACATTTCCAGGCTGTAATTGCGGTCGTTGAACGCGAAGCCGGGCTGATCCGGCTCCAGGCTTTGTACCTCGTTCAGATGTTCCGCATCGAGATATTGCAGCAGCGGACGCAACGCGCCCTCAACTTGGCGCTTGCTGACGCCTTCGACGAGTTCGATGTAGCCGTGCACGTGAACTTCCATGCGCATGGGGAATTCCTTGGAGTTGAAATCAATGAATGATTATACCCCGAATCAAGCGCAACGCGCCCGATTTATCCCGCCATGTAATTGTTTTTCAAGCGAATGTAATGCTGGGCGGAATACATAAAATGTGCCAGCTCGCGCTCTGTCAGCGGCCGCACCTTGCGCGCCGGACTGCCGAGATAAAGATGACCGCTTTCCAGCACACGCCCCTCCGGCACCAGGCTACCCGCCCCCACCAGCACGCGCGACTCGATGATCACCTTATCCATGATAATCGAGCCCATGCCGATCAGGCATTCGTCCGCAATGGCGCAGCCGTGCAGGATAACTTTATGGCCGACGGTGACGTTGTTGCCGATGATCAGCGGCGAACCGTCCGGCTCCCAGCTTGATTTGTGGCTGACGTGCAGCACGCTGGCATCCTGAATATTGGAGCCGGCGCCGATGCGGATATGGTTGACGTCGCCGCGTATCACTGCACCCGGCCAGACGGATACATCCTCGCCCAGCACCACGTCGCCGATGACATAGGCTCCGGAATGAATGTAAACACCGGGGCCGATTTGCGGCGCGATACCTTGATAGGAAGCGATATTGGGAGGGGGAGCAGCGTGCATAAGGCCATAGTATAATCGCGCCATGTCTGAATTATCATCTGTTGGGATCGTCGCTCCGCAAACTGCGCATTTCTCCGAACCGCTGACGCTCACGTGCAGCGCGGTACTGCCTGCCTACGACCTGGTCTTCGAGACTTATGGCACGCTCAACGCCGACAAATCCAATGCCGTCCTGATTTGCCACGCGCTGTCCGGCACGCATCACGTTGCGGGCAAGTACAGCGAAGACGACAAATATCCCGGCTGGTGGGACAACATGATAGGTCCCGGCAAGCCGCTGGATACCAACCGCTTTTTCGTGATCGGCGTCAACAACCTCGGCGGCTGCAACGGCTCGACCGGTCCGAAGACGATCAACCCGGCCACCGGCAAGCCTTGGGGCTCGGCGTTCCCGGTGGTAACCGTGCACGACTGGGTGGCCTCGCAAGCGCGACTGGCCGATCACCTCGGCATCGAAAGCTTCGCGGCCATCATCGGCGGCAGTCTGGGCGGCATGCAGGCCCTGCAGTGGACACTGACTTACCCCGATCGCGTGAAGAACGCGCTGGTCATTGCCGCGGCGCCCAATCTCACGGCACAGAACATGGCGTTCAATGAGGTCGCACGCCAGGCCATCATTACCGACCCCGAGTTTTACGGCGGCGACTACTACGCGCATGGCGTTGTGCCGCGCCGCGGCCTGCGCATCGCGCGCATGCTGGGCCATATCACCTATCTGTCGGACGATGCGATGGGCGCCAAATTCGGCCGCAAGATGAAGCACGACGAGCTCAAGTACAGCTTCGACGTCGAATTCGAGATGGAGTCCTACCTGCGCTATCAGGGCGACAAGTTTGCGGAGGCCTTCGACGCCAACACCTATCTGCGCATGACGCGGGCGCTGGACTATTTCGACCCGGCGGCGGAGTTCGGCGGCGATCTCTCCGCCGCGCTGGCCAAGGCCAAGGCAGATTTCCTAGTGGTTTCGTTCACCAGCGACTGGCGCTTCTCGACCGGCCGCTCGCGCGAAATCGTCAAGGCGCTGCTGGATAACGAATTGACCGTGAGCTACGCCGAACTCACCGCCGCGCACGGCCACGACGCGTTCCTGATGCCGGATCCGCACTATCACGCGGTGGTGCGCGCCTATCTGGAAAATATCGAATTCGGGGAGGGCCAATGATGAGCACGCATACCCCAGTGCAAGCGCATATGCACTTCGCCGAAGCCGCGTCCGAACGCCGGGATTTCGCTGCGATCGCTCGCTGGATCGCCCCCCGCGCCAAAGTGCTCGACCTCGGCTGCGGCGACGGCGCACTGCTCGGCTATCTTCGCGACACGCTGAATGTGCGCGGTTACGGCGTCGAACGCGCCGACGCCAATGTACTGGCTTGCGTCCAAAACGGCGTCAATGTGATTCAGATGGACCTGGAAGCCGGCCTGTCGGGTTTCGAAGCGCAGTCGTTCGAGGTGGTGATCCTATCGCAGACTTTGCAGGCGATGCACAACACCGAAGGTATCGTGCTGGACATGCTGCGCGTCGGCAAGGAAGTCATCGTAACCTTCCCCAACTTCGGCTACTGGAAGCACCGCATCCAGCTGATCGGCGGCAACATGCCGGTATCGCGCAACCTGCCTTACCAGTGGTACGACACGCCTAACGTGCACCTGTGCACCATCAGCGATTTCGATAACTTCTGCCGCGACCACAACATCCGCGTCACCGAGCGGCTGGTGCTGACGGATGGCAAGCCGGTCAGCGTGCTACCCAACATCCTGGGTAGCTTGGCGATGTATCGTTTGGGCAACGGCGCCTGATTCGTCATTCCGGGGCCGCCGCTGGCAGAACCAGCACAGTGAGATGCAGAAGAGTTGCTACACAATTTCTCGAATGACGAGCTCTTCTTAACGTATCTACCAGAAAAGTTTAATCAGCCCGACAACACCAAACCCCAGCACCAGCAAGCCGCTGACGCGCCGCACCCAGAGGTGTTGAAGAAATCCCTTCAGCCTGACCGCCGCCATCCCCATCGCCAGCAACGCGGGCAAGGTTCCCAACCCGAACGCCAGCATCAGCGCGCCGCCCTGCAAAGCACTACCCGTCGCCAGCGCCGCGACGAGCACGCTATAGACGAGACCGCACGGCAGCCAGCCCCATAGCAATCCAAGCACGAACGCCTGACGCCAGGTCAGCACCGGCAGGAATTTCTTCGATAATGGCTGTATCCTCTTCCAGAATATGCCGCCAGCCCGCTCCAGCATCAGCACACCACGCCACCACCCGGCCAGATAGAGGCCCAGCGCAATCAATATCAGGTTCGCCAGCAGGTAGAGCAGCTTTTCCACCGGCAGCAGATGATTGAGAAACAAACTGGACGACCCCAGCAAGCCGGCCAGCACGCCAGCCAGGGTATAGCTCGCGATGCGGCCGGCGTTATAGCTGAAGTGATATCCGATCCTGGGCTTCTGGCCCGGCAGAGACAGGCTGACCGCACTGACGATGCCGCCGCACATGCCGGCACAATGCCCGCCACCGAGCAGGCCGACCAGCAACGCGGAAATCAGGCTAAGTTCAGGCACGGCCCAAGGCCTCCAGACGGCCGCGCATCAGCCAAAGCAAGCCCAGTCCCGGCAGCGCGGCGATAAAAGTGAAACCGAAGAATGTCGTCCAGCCGACCGCCTCGACCAGATAACCGGAAGAAGGCCCGACATAAACGCGCCCGACCGCCGCAAGTGCGGAAAGCAAGGCATATTGACTGGCGGTGAAACGGTGATCGCACATGCTCATCAAGAGCGCCACGAAGGCGGCGGTGCCCATGCCTCCGGCGAGATTCTCGAAACCGACCGCAAGCACCATCAGGCCATAATCCTTGCCGGCAGCAGCCAGCCACATGAAGGTGAGGTTGGAAATGGCCTGCAGCACGCCGAACAGCAGCAGCGAGCGGAACATACCTAACTTCGCCATCAACGCGCCGCCGGCGACCACCCCGAATAGCGTAGCGATCAACCCCATCCCCTTATTGATAGCGCCGACTTCGGTCGGAGTAAATTCAACGCCGCGTATCAGGAAGGCCGTGGTCAGCGATCCGGCAAAGGCGTCGCCCAGCTTGTACAGCACGATCAGCAGCAACAGGCCCCAGGCGCCGTTGCGAGAAAAGAACTCGCGCAGCGGCTCCACCACGGCTTCCGTCAGGGTACGCGGCGGCTGGATATGCCCATCCGGCTCCGGCCCCCACAATGTCGCGAGCACCGCCAATCCCATCAGCCCCGCCATCAGCCAGTAGGTATGCTGCCAGCCGATCTGGTCGGCAATGATCAATGCCAGCGCCCCCGATACCAGCATCGCCAGGCGGTAGCCGAGCACCGAAACCGCGGCGCCGGCGCCGCGCTCGGCCGCTTGCAGGACATCGGTGCGGTAGGCATCGAACACCACGTCCTGCGATGCGGAAGCGAAGGCAACGATCAGCGCCAGCGCAGCCAACGCCCACGGAGCATTCGCAGGATTCAACGAACCCATGACGGCAATCGACACCATCAGCGCCAATTGCATGCTCGCAATCCAGCCGCGACGCCGTCCCAGCCAGGGCGGCACGAAGCGATCCATCAGCGGCGCCCACAGGAATTTCCAGGTGTAGGGCAGGCCCACCAGCGTGAAGATGCCGATGGTGGCGAGATCGACGCCCGACACCGTCATCCAGGCCTGCAAGGTGCCGCTGGTCAGCGCCAGCGGCAGGCCGGAAGAAAAGCCCAGCAGAAAGATCACGGCGATGCGGCGATTGCGGAAAATATCGAGATAGGGATTCATCGGCGAGGTGCATGTATGTTGATCCCGCATGATACCGAATGCCGGCCGCAGCAGGTATCGGCGTAAATGTAAGGCCAGGCATCCCGGCACGACTAAAGGCAAAGACTGGAGCGTGCCATGCCTATACGTCGTACCCTGATCGGTTGCCTGATGTGCTTCTTGCCAATAATAGCCGCAGGCGCTCCCACAGAGTGCGGCGTCAGCAGCGGATTGAATCGCGTTGCGCTGCTGGAACTCTACACTTCGGAAGGATGCAGCAGTTGCCCGCCTGCCGACCGCTGGTTAAGCAGCCTCGCAGCAAAAGGCGTCGGCAGCGAGCGTATCGTCCCGCTGGCCTTGCATGTGGACTACTGGGATTACATCGGCTGGCGCGATCGCTTCGCCCAGCCCGGCTTTACCGAGCGTCAACGTCAAATGGCATTGCTGGGCAATTCCACGCTGGTGTATACGCCGCAGCTCATGCTCAACGGGCGCGATTTCCGCAACTGGAGAAATTCGGGTCGCTTCGAGCGCGAATTGGCCGCGATCAATAGCTCCGCCGCTCAAGCCACCATCCGCCTGACGCTCAAACGACCCAGGCCGGACAGTCTCGATGTTTCCACCGCCACGCAGAATACACAGGAAGGTAATCATGCTCTCTTTTTGGCGCTGTATGAAAACAACCTGAGCAGCGTCGTCAAGCAAGGCGAAAATGCCGGGGCCACATTGCATCACGACTTTGTCGTACGTAAATGGCTAGGACCGTTTGCGTTGAACAGGAAATCACCCGCCTCATGGCGGCATGAAATCAAGCTGGATATGGAATGGAATTCGAAAGCGCTGGGACTTGCCGCCTTTGTGCAAAACACCGCAACGGGAGAAGTGCTGCAAGCGGTATCGCGGCCGCTTTGCACGGAATGACTACCGGATCATGTGCGGCAAGGGCAGGCCGATGCCTTGCGTCAGGCAATCTTCCGGCATGATGATTTCGATATGCTCGCGGTTGATGTTCATGAAACTGGTCACTGCAACTTTGCGCTGGTCGTGATCCCAGATTTCGGCTTCGGTAACGGCGATGAATTCCTTGGATTCGCAGATGTAATCGGTCACTCGCGACTCGGGAAGCACTGAGATATGTCCAACGATACGGTAATGGCCAGTCAAAATGATTACCCGGGTTTTGTCGGTTTCCATCATTGTTCTCCTTTACGTCGTCGTGATTACCGCCTGCTCGTAGCATAACAAATAGTGAATGTTTCCGGGCAGTTATCGCCGATTATAGGTCGTAATCGACGATAAGCGGCGCGTGATCGCTGAAACGCTCGGTTTTGTAGACGCTGGTGGCGACAGCCTTGGACGCGATATCCGGCGTCGCGACCTGGTAGTCGATGCGCCACCCCACATTTTTTGCCCACGCTTGCCCGCGGTTGCTCCACCAGGTGTAGCACTCGTCGGTGGTGTCGGGGTGGAGACGACGATAGACGTCGATCCAACCCAGCTCGCTGAATATCCTGCTCATCCACGCCCGCTCTTCAGGCAAGAAACCGGAATTCTTGCGATTGCCGCGCCAGTTCTTAAGGTCGATTTCGCAGTGTGCAATGTTCCAGTCACCGCAGATAACCACCTCGCGTCCACTTTCCTTGAGTTGCATCAGGCGCGGCAGGAAGCGCTCCATCACGCTGAACTTCACCGTCTGCCGCTCTTCGCCGCTGGAACCGGAAGGAAGGTAAAGCGACACCACGGACAGATTGCCGAACTGCGCTTCGATATAACGACCTTCGGCGTCGATATCCGGCATGCCCAGGCCCTCGATGATGGCATCCGGTTGGCGCTTCGAATAAATGCCGACGCCGCTGTAGCCTTTTTTCTCGGCATAGTGAAAATAGCCATAGAGGCCGTCCGGCTGCAGCATTTCGCGCGTCATGTCCGGGGCCTGCGCTTTCAGCTCCTGCAAGCAGATGATGTCGGCGTTCTGTTTTTCCAGCCAGGGAAAGAGGCCCTTGGTAGTGGCGGAGCGGATGCCATTGAGGTTTAACGATATAATTCGCAGCAATTTGGTTTTCTCGGTATCAATCCAATGTCAGATTTCACCCAGCAGTTTATCCAATTCGCGATTCAAAAGCAGGTCTTGCGTTTCGGCGAATTCAAGACCAAGGCCGGCCGCCTGAGCCCGTATTTCTTCAACGCCGGCCTGTTCAACGATGGCGAGAGCCTGATGAAACTGGGTGAATTCTACGCAGCGGCCATCCTCAAGTCCGGCATCCAGTTCGACATGTTGTTCGGCCCCGCCTACAAAGGAATCACGCTGGCCGCCAGCATCGCGATCGCGCTGACCCGTCAGGGCCGCAACGTGCCTTATGCCTATAACCGCAAGGAAGCCAAAGACCACGGCGAGGGCGGCATCATCGTCGGCGCGCCGCTGGCCGGGCGCGTGCTGATTGTCGACGACGTGATTTCCGCCGGGGTGTCGGTGCGCGAGTCGGTAGACATCATCCGCGCCCAAGGCGCCATGCCATGCGGCGTCGCCATCGCCATCGACCGCCAGGAACGCGGCCAGGGCACGCTGTCTGCGGTGCAGGAAGTGCAACGCGACAATGGCATTCCGGTGATCAGCATCGCCACCCTGGACGACCTCATCCTTTATCTGGAAGATGCTCCGGAATTGGTCGCGCACAAAGCCGACGTGGAAAAATACCGGGCAGCATACGGCGTGATCTAAATAGTATTGACAACGATTCTCATTTAGATAAAATGCACCTTGAGTTTCCCATTCAAGGTGCCTTATGTACGTTTGCGTTTGCCGTGCCGTAACCGATAGTCAGATCCGCGATGCGATCTGCGACGGCGCGTGCTCGATGCGCGAACTGCGCCAGCGCCTTGGCGTCGCTTCCGAGTGCGGCCGTTGCTCGCAATGCGCGCTCGGTATCCTGCGCGGCCAACAGCAAACCAACGTTCAATCGCCCTCCGACAACGCCGTCGTTTACGGCTAATTCCCCCAGCCTTTTCAGCTATTGCCACGCTTGACAAGCCGGTCTATCCTGCTTGTTTAACACCCACATGCGGAGGCATATCATGAAAGGTGACAAGAAAGTCATCCAGCACCTTAACAAGGCGCTCACCCTCGAACTCACGGCAATCAACCAGTATTTCCTGCATGCCCGCATGTACAAGAATTGGGGCCTAATGGCATTGGCCAAGAAGGTTTACGAAGAATCCATCGAAGAGATGAAGCACGCGGACAAGCTGATCGAGCGCATCCTGTTCCTGGATGGCCTGCCCAACCTGCAAGACCTCAACAAGCTGTTGATCGGTGAAAACGTGCCGGAATGCATGCAATGCGACCTCAACCTGGAAATCGGCGGGCGGGTACATTACCTCGATGCCATTCATTACTGCGAATCGGTGAAGGATTATGTCTCGCGCGACATCCTTTCCGCAATTCTGGACGACACCGAAGAACACATCGATTATCTGGAAACGCAACTGGGACTGATCGAACGCCTGGGCCTGCAGAATTACCAGCAGTCCGCGCTGGGCGAGATGCCAAGCTGATTCGCCGCCGCGAAACTTTACGAGGCGATGCCGCATCCGAACGGCATCGCCTTTTTAACGCCATCAGATCATGATCGTCTGCAGCTTTCCGCCCGTCGCCGCGCCCGATGCCCGGCTGCTCATCCTCGGCTCCATGCCCGGCAAAGCCTCGCTCGCCGCCAACCAGTATTACGCCCATCCGCGCAATCTGTTCTGGCCGATCATGGGCGAGTTGTTCGGGGCAGGCCTGGAATTACCTTATGAAGAACGGCTGGAGGTACTGCGGGGTGAAGGGGTTGCGCTGTGGGACGTATTGAAGGAATGCTTTCGCGTCAGCGCGCTGGATTCGGACATCGTGGAAGCATCGATTGTTGCCAATGATTTCGCAAATTTCTTTGCGCGCCACACGCAAATCAGACATGTGTTTTTCAATGGCGCCAAGGCGGAACAGGCCTTTCGTAAATATGCCCTGCCCACATTGGCGCATCTGCCGCCCATCGAACTGATCAGGCTATCGTCGACCAGTCCGGCCAATGCAGCGATTCCTCTCGCCGCCCGGCTAGCGCAATGGCGCGAGATCAAGCGGCTGACGGAGCAGGTTTAAACCCGCCCTTAAGCCAGCTTTTGCTTCAGGATTTCGTTGACCTGCGCCGGATTGGCCTTGCCTTTGCTGGCCTTCATGCACTGACCAACCAAGCCGTTAAAGGCTTTTTCCTTGCCGGCCTTGTATTCCGCGACCATTGCGGCGTTTGCGGCCAGCACTTCATCGACGATCTTTTCGATCGCTCCGGAATCGGAGACCTGCTTCAGGCCCTGCTTTTCGATAATGGCGTCGGCATCGCCTTCGCCTGCCCACATCGCGGCAAACACGTCCTTGGCGATCTTGCCGGAGATGGTGCCGTCCTGAATGCGCTTCAGAAGTGCGGCCAGTTGTAGCGGAGTAACCGGCGATGCTGCGATTTCGCGGCCTTCCTCGTTCAGCTTGGCGGCGACCGTGCCCATCACCCAGTTGGCGACCAATTTCGCCTCGCCGCCAAAATCGGCAGCCGCAGCGACGAAATAATCCGCCATCGCGCGCGAAGCGGTAATCGTGCTGGCATCGTAGGCGGTGAGTCCGTATTCCTGCTCGAAGCGGGCCTTCATCGCTTCCGGCAGCTCCGGCATGGTGGCCTTCACCTTGGCGATATCCTCCGCCGTCACTTCCAGCGGCAACAGGTCAGGGTCAGGGAAATAACGGTAATCGTTGGCTTCTTCCTTGCTGCGCATCGCGCGCGTCTCGCCGGTATCCGGGTCGAACAGCACGGTGGCCTGCTGGATGGTGCCGCCGTCTTCCAGCGTTTCGATCTGCCAGCGGGTTTCGTACTCGATCGCCTGCTGCATGAAGCGGAAGGAGTTGAGGTTCTTGATCTCGCGGCGCGTGCCCAGCTTGTCAGAACCCTTGGGGCGCACGGACACGTTCACGTCGCAGCGGAAGGATCCTTCCTGCATGTTGCCGTCGCAGATGCCGATCCACTGCACCAGCTCGTGAAGTTTCTTGGCGTAGGCTACCGCTTCGGCAGCCGAGCGCATGTCCGGCTCGGTCACGATTTCCAACAGCGGCGTGCCGGCGCGGTTGAGGTCGATGCCGGTCATGCCGTGGAAGTCTTCGTGCACGGACTTGCCGGCGTCTTCTTCCAGATGCGCGCGGGTGATATTGATCACCTTTTCTTCATCGCCGACCTGGATCGTCAGGCGCCCCTTGCCCACTACCGGCAGTTCGTACTGGCTGATCTGGTAGCCCTTGGGCAGGTCGGGGTAGAAGTAATTCTTGCGAGCAAACACCGAGCGCGGCGCGATCTCGGCGTCGATGGCCAGGCCGAACTTGATCGCGCAGCGCACGGCTTCCTTGTTCAGTACCGGCAGCACGCCGGGCAGGGCGATGCTCACGACGCAGGCCTGGGTGTTCGGCTCCGAACCAAAGGCGGTGGAGGCCCCCGAAAAAATCTTGGTATTGGTTTGAAGCTGGGTATGTGTTTCCAGCCCGATCACGACTTCCCACTGCATGATTACATTCCCTCCGGCATACGCTTATGCCAGTCGGTTGTTTGTTGATATTGATGTCCGACGCCGAGCATGCGCGCTTCGTCGAAGTAATTGCCGATGATCTGCAAGCCGACCGGCAGGCCGTTGGAGAAGCCCGCAGGAATCGACATGCCGGGCAAACCGGCCAGATTGACGGCGATGGTGTACAGGTCCTCGAGGTACATCGACACCGGATCGGCGGTTTTCTCGCCCATCTTGAACGCGGTACCGGGCGCGGCCGGACCCATGATCACGTCGCAGTGCTTGAAAGCATCGGTGAAGTCCTGCGCGATCAGGCGGCGTATCTTCTGTGCCTTGAGGTAGTACGCGTCGTAATAGCCAGCGCTCAACACATAGGTGCCGATCATGATGCGGCGTTTCACTTCGTCCCCGAAGCCTTGCGCACGGGTCTTGCTGTACATGTCCAGCAGGTCGGTATATTCCGGCGCGCGGTAGCCGTAGCGCACGCCATCGAAGCGCGCGAGGTTGCTGGAGGCTTCCGCCGGGGCCAGTACGTAGTACACCGGGATCGACAGCTGCGTATTGGGCAAGCTGATCTCGACGGTCTCGGCGCCCAGCTTGCGGTATGCGGCAATCGCTTCTTCCACGACCTTGACCACACCGGCATCCAGGCCGGCGGCGAAATACTCCCTGGGCAGGCCGATGCGCAGGCCGGTCAGCGGCTTGTTCAAGTCGCGGGTGTAGTCTTCCTTGTCGCGCTGCAGGCTGGTGGAGTCGCGCGGGTCGAAACCGGCCATCACGTTCATCATCAGCGCCAAATCCTCGGACGACTTGGCCATCGGCCCGGCCTGATCCAGGCTGGACGCGAAAGCGATCATGCCGTAGCGCGAACACACGCCGTAAGTCGGCTTGAGGCCGGACAGACCGCACAGCGAGGCCGGCTGACGGATCGAGCCGCCGGTATCGGTACCGGTCGCGGCGGCGCACATACGTGCGGCCACGGCCGCCGCGGAACCGCCGGAGCTGCCGCCCGGCACACGCTCCTTATCCCACGGGTTTTTTACCTTGCCGAAGTAAGAGGTCTCGTTGGACGATCCCATCGCGAATTCGTCCATATTGGTCTTGCCCAGATTCACCGCTCCGGCGAGGTCGAACTGTTCGATGACGTGCGCATCGTAAGGCGCGACGAAGTTTTCCAGCATCTTCGAGCCGCAGGTCGTGGTCCAGCCCTTGGCGCAAAAAATATCCTTTTGCGCGATGGGAATGCCGGTCAGCGGACCGGCCTCGCCTTTGGCGATGCGTGCGTCGGCGGCGCGCGCCTGGGCCAGGGTCTTTTCCTCATCCAGCGTCACGTAGGCGTTAATGCTCGGATTAAAACGGCCGATGCGGGCGAGGAATTCGCGCGTGAGTTCCAGGCTGGAGATTTTCTTGCTGGCGAGCAGGGTCGCCAGCTCCTTGAGGCTGCTGTTGATCATGGGTTTGTTATTCGATGACTTTGGGGACGAGGTACAGGCCGTTCTCGACGGCGGGCGCGATGGACTGGAACAGTGCACGCTGATTGGTTTCGCTGACGATGTCTTCACGCAAGCGCTGCGTCACGTCCTGCGAATGCGACATTGGCTCTATGCCGTCGGTGTTGACCGCCTGCATTTCCTCGATCAGGCCAAGGATGCCGGAAAGCTGTTTTAACGCGATTTCGGCACCGGCATCGTCGATTTCGATACGTGCCAGATGGGCTATGCGTTTTACATCAGATATTTCAAGCGACATTTTGGTGTGAGACCTTATGCAAATCTTAAATTTCAATGCGATATACGGTATTATAACGTGATTTACATCGCACCTTCAGCCGCACACATTCCGTGTACGGCAGCATGCTTGGGATACGCACACAATGTTCGGCTTTCTAAACAGTTATTTTTCGAATGATCTCGCCATCGACCTCGGTACCGCCAACACGCTGATTTACGTGCGCGGCAAGGGCATCGTGCTGGACGAGCCTTCCGTCGTCGCCATCCGCCACGAGGGTGGCCCCACCGTCAAGAAAACGATACTTGCGGTCGGCATCGAAGCGAAACGCATGCTGGGCCGCGCGCCCGGCAACATTTCGGCGATACGCCCGATGAAAGACGGCGTGATCGCCGACTTCACCATCACCGAGCAGATGCTCAAGTATTTCATCCGCAAGATTCACGAATCGCGCATGTTCTCGCCCAATCCGCGCATCATCATCTGCGTACCGGTGGGCTCCACCCAGGTGGAACGCCGCGCGATCCGCGAATCGGCGATCGGCGCCGGAGCGCGGCAGGTATATCTGATCGAAGAGCCGATGGCAGCCGCGATCGGCGCCGGCCTGCCGGTGGCAGAGGCCACCGGCTCGATGGTGGTCGACGTCGGCGGCGGCACCACCGAAGTCGGCGTGATCTCGCTGGGCGGTATCGTCTACGCCAAGTCCGAACGCGTCGGCGGCGACAAGTTCGACCAGGCCATCATCGACTATATCCGCCGCAATTACGGCATGCAGATTTCCGAACCGACCGCCGAATTGATCAAGAAAAAAATCGGCTCCGCCTTCCCCGGCTCCGAAGTGCTCGAGCTCGAAATCACCGGCCGCAACCTCGCCGAAGGCCTGCCGCGCAAGTTCACCATCTCCAGCAACGAAATCCTGGAAGCGCTGACCGAACCGCTCAACGCGATCGTCGGCGCAGTCAAGTCCGCACTGGAACAAACGCCGCCTGAACTGGGCGCCGACATCGCCGAAAAGGGCATGGTGCTGACCGGCGGCGGCGCATTGCTGCGCGATCTCGACCGTCTGTTGATGGAAGAAACCGGCCTGCCGGTGATCGTCGCGGAAGACCCGCTCACCTGCGTCGCCCGCGGCAGCGGCCGTGCGCTGGAAGAGATGGACAAACTGGGCAACGTGTTTGCCAATGAATGATATCTCGTAAGGACGGCTGCACGTGCCGTCCTCGATGGATCACCAGCACCCGCCGGCGTTCTTCGTCCGCGGACCAAGTCCGCTCGCGCGGCTGACGTTTTTCGCCGCCGTATCGATTGCCCTCATGGCGGTCGATGCGCGGCTGCATTACCTCACTGAAATCCGACAAGGCGTGTCGGTTGTGTTGCACCCCCTCGAAGTCGCGGTGCGCGCACCGGTGAATGCCTTCCTTTACGTCAGCGACTACATCACCACGCAGACCAATCTGGTCCATGAAAATCGCCAGTTGCGCCAGCGTGCACTGCTGGATAGCACGGACCTGCAACGTTTTCGCACACTGCAAGCCGAGAATGCACATTTGCGCAACATGCTTTCTGCGCTCCCCGCAATGCCTCGGCCGGCACGTCTCGGGGAAATCGTTAACAGCGGACGCGACCCCTTCAACCAGAAAGTCATCGTCAACCTCGGCGCGCGTCACGGCATTACTGCCGGCCAAGCCGTCATCGATGAACTGGGAGTCATCGGCCAAGCCACCCAGGTTTATCCTTTCAGCAGCGAAGTCACGTTGGTGACCGACAAGGACTTGGCGGTCCCCGTGCAAATCGAACGTAGCGGCTTGCGCGCCATCGCTTTCGGCAATAGCCGCGATGCGCTGATTGACCTGCCTTACCTACCGGTGAACGTCGACATTCAAGTCGGCGATCGACTGGTCACATCCGGGATCGACGGCGTTTATCCGGCCGGTCTCGCCGTCGGCAAGGTGGTAGAAATCGACCGCAAGACCTATGCCCCGTTTGCACGCATTACCTGCGTGCCTATTGCCGGCATTCAGACACATCGGCAAGTGCTGCTGATTCCGGCCGCAGAAAACGTGCCTCCGCCGCCGGAACCGGAAAAGCCCGCCGCGAAGCCATCGGAGAAGAGCCCTCGCAATGCGCCCCGTAAGCCTTAAGCTCATCTATTCCACGCTGTTTGCGGCCTATATGCTCTACCTGCTGCCCTGGGCGGGTTTCGGGCTGCTGCTGCGACCGGATTTCGTGCTTCTGGTGCTGCTTTACTGGATGCTGCGTGCGCCGCATTTATGCAATGTCGGCACCGCCTGGATGATGGGGCTATGGCTCGACGTCGCCAGCGGCAGCCTGTTCGGGCAATATGCGCTCGCTTATACCGTCACCGCGTTTTTTGCGATTTATTACCAGCGCCGGCTGGTCTTGTTCAGTGCCTGGCAGCAAGTGGGTTACGTACTGCTGCTGCTGCTCGTGTCGCAGATCGTCCTGCTGGTCATCAAACTCATGGCCGGCAATCCGCTACCGGGATGGGGCTATTTCCTGTCCAGCCTGAGCGGCGTACTACTCTGGCAATTGCTGGTGTTCTCGCGCGTCATCGACGCCAAGAACGCATCTTGACCTCGTCCCCAGCCGTATGAACTCGCGATTCGAGCTGAGAAATCACCGGCAAGAGCAGCATTTTTTCCGCCTGCGCCTAGGGGTGGCCGGTGCCGTGATGCTGATCTGCTTCGGCATACTCGCCACACGCTTTATCTATCTTCAATATCTGCGTTACGACTATTACCATACGCTGGCGGAAAACAATCGCATTTCGCTGGTGCCAATCGCGCCAACACGCGGCGTGATCATGGACCGCAACGGGGTCGTGCTGGCGCATAATTTCTTCGCTTATACGCTGGAAATCACGCCCGCCAAGGTAAAAGACCTGGAACAGACCATCAATGACCTTGCCATGCTGGTGGAGGTAAGGCCGTCCGATCGCAAGCGTTTCAAGAAGCTGCGCGAGCAGAGCCATAGCTTCGAAAGCATTCCCTTGCTCATGCAGCTCACCGAAGCCGAAGCGGCGCGCTTCGCGGTAAGCCGCTATCGTTTTCCCGGCGTCGAAATCCGTTCGCGCCTGTTCCGTCATTATCCTCAAGGCCCTCTGGGCGCCCACCTCATCGGCTACATCGGCCGTATCAATGACAACGATCAACAGTCGCTAAAAAAGAGCGGCGAATTCCCCAATTACCTGGGTTCGGATCATATCGGCAAGTCGGGCGTCGAACAGTTTTACGAGCGCACCCTGCACGGCATTACCGGCACGCAGCAGGTCGAGATCGATGCCGATGGTCATGCGGTACGCGTTCTTTCAAGCTCTGCTCCGGTACCTGGCGACAACTTGGTGCTGTCCATCGACAGCAAGCTGCAAGATATCGCGGAAAAGGCCTTCGGCGTACGGCGCGGCGCGCTGGTGGCGCTCGACCCCAACAGTGGGCAAATACTCGCTTACGTCAGCATGCCGACCTTCGATCCCAACCTGTTCGTAAACGGCATTGACCCGGACAACTGGAAAGCGCTTAACGAATCGCTCGACAAACCGCTCATCAACCGTCCGCTGCGCGGCATTTACCCACCCGGCTCGACCTTCAAGCCTTTCGTTGCGTTGGCGGGGCTGGAAGCCGGCCGGCGCGAACCGCCATTCAGCATCAGCGACCCCGGCTTCTACAAATTGCCCGGCAGCAGCCATCGCTACCGCGACTGGAAGCCGGGCGGCCATGGCACGGTGGATATGCGGAAGGCCATTACGGTATCGTGCGATACCTTTTTCTATGGGCTGGCGCATGAACTCGGTATCGAGCGCATGAGCGCCTTTATCGGCCATTTCAGCTTCGGCAAAAAAACCGGCATCGACCTGACCGGCGAACTCGGCGGGCTACTACCGACCCCGGCCTGGAAAAAGAAACGCTTCAAACAGCCCTGGTACCCCGGCGAAACGCTGATCGTCGGCATCGGCCAAGGCTATACTCTGACAACACCGATGCAATTGGCGCAGGCCACAGCGATTCTTGCCAATAATGGCACCGCTTACCGACCGCGCCTGGTCTCCGGTATCCAGCCGGGCGGTACGGGTAGCCTGCGTCCGATGACACCGGAAGTCATGGATAGGATCAAGCTCGACCCCGAGCATGTCAACCTGGTGAAACTGGGCATGCTGGACGTGACGCAACCTGGAGGCACCGCGTCCAGCGTGGGCGCCGGCGCGCCTTATCTGATCGCCGCGAAAACCGGGACCGCGCAGGTGATCGGCATCAAGCAGAACGAAAAATATAATGAAAGCGCCGTCGCAGAGCGCCATCGCGACCACGCCCTGTTTATCGCCTATGCACCGGCCGAGTCGCCCAAGATCGCGCTGGCCGTGATCGTTGAAAATGGTGGTCACGGCGGTTCAGCCGCCGGGCCTATCGCACGGCAAGTGATGGATTACTATCTGCTCGGCAAGGAACCTCCGGCACCGCCGCCGGAGGCCAGCCCGAATGCCGTACCGGCAGCGGAGGAAGAAACCGATGCTCACGATTAATATGCTGTTCAAACAGTTAGGCAAGCATTTCGACCAGTTTTTGCTGGGCATATTGATGCTGACGTTGACGATCGCATTGATCGTGCTTTTCAGCGCATCCGGCCAGAGCATGGATCGAATGAACGCGCAGATGGTCAATATCCTGGTAGCGCTCGGCGCCCTGTGGATTTTTGCCAACATTCCGCCGCAGCATTTGCAGCGGATAGCCGTCCCGCTCTACCTGCTGGGCATGGTATTGCTGATAGGCGTGTTCCTGTTTGGCGATGTTTCCAAGGGCGCGCGACGCTGGCTGGATCTGGGTGTGGCGCGTATCCAGCCGTCGGAGTTGATGAAAATCGCGGCACCGATGATGCTGGCCTGGTATTTCGACCGACGCGACGCTACGCTGCGGTTTGCGGATTACGTGGTCGCCGCGATTTTGCTGGCGCTACCGGTCGGCCTGGTAGTCATACAGCCCGACCTGGGCACCTCGATCTTGATCGGCGCTTCGGGCTTTTACGTGCTGTTCCTGGCCGGCCTCAGCTGGCGCCTGATGATAGGGATGGCAGTAGCGGGCGCGGCGGCGGCGCCGTTTTTATGGCACATGCTGCATGACTACCAACGGCGGCGCATCGAGATTTTGCTTGATCCAACACAAGACCCGCTAGGCGCCGGCTACCATACGATACAGGCCACCATTGCGCTTGGATCGGGCGGCTTGTCCGGTAAGGGCTGGCTCAATGGCACGCAGTCGCAGCTCGATTTCCTGCCGGAGCGACATACCGACTTCATTTTTGCCGTGTTCGGCGAGGAGTTCGGACTGGTCGGCAACCTGCTGTTGCTGCTGCTGTTCGCGGTGATCATCGGCCGCGGCTTGGTCATCGCTGCGAATGGGCAGAACGCATTCTGCCGCCTGCTGGCAGGCAGCATCGCCCTGACCTTCTTCACTTACGCGTTCGTGAACATGGGCATGGTGAGCGGCATCCTGCCAGTCGTTGGCGTACCTTTGCCGTTGATCAGCTACGGTGGCACTTCGCTGGTGACGCTGATGATCGGCTTTGGTATCTTGATGAGCATCCAAACCCACAAGAAACTGGTAACGAGTTGATGAACCGAAGAAATATCGTTATTTGCATGGTGCTCCTGCTGCTGGCCGGTTGCGGCGGCAGCGTTGCGACCAAGCCGGAAGCATCCGCGCCCAAGCAAGAGACAACCAAGCCGGACGCTTCGCAATCCGCGACCACTCCCAAACGCGGCGGCTATTATCTGGACGACGGCCCGGGGGATAATCCGCCGGCCAATCTCGACGAGATTCCGGATGCCATTCCCAAGTACGAGCCTTTGCAAAACCGCTTCAATCGCCCTTACGTCGCGCTCGGCCAGAATTACTCGCCGATGAACGAGTACCAGCCATATAAGGCTCGCGGCCTGGCTTCCTGGTACGGCAAGCGCTATCACGGCAACAAGACCTCCACTGGCGAACTCTATGATATGTACGGCATGTCGGCGGCCCATCCCACGCTGCCGATTCCCAGCTATGTGCGCGTCACCAACCCTGCCAACGGGAAATCGGTCGTGGTGCGCGTCAACGACCGCGGCCCTTTCAAAAAGGAACGCCTGATCGACCTTTCCTACGCCGCCGCTCATCGCCTGGGGATCGTCGGCAGCGGCAGCGGCATCGTGGAAGTCGAGGCCATCGACACACGATCGCCCGAGCAGGCCACCGTCACGAAGACGGAAGAAACTCCGCCGGCAAAACCGGCAGCCACGGCGGGCCATTATGTTCAGGCCGGCGCTTTCCGCTCACGCGAAAACGCCGAACAGCTGAACGAACGCTTGCGCCAGAACGGTTTGGTCCAGAATGTGACCATGGAGAACTGGTATAATAATGGCATCTATCGTGTCCGGCTGGGGCCCTACGCCAGCCGCGACGAAGCCGAACGCGCTGCATCCAGAATCCGCCAGGCGCTCGGAATTTCCACCCTCGTAACGACAAACAGATAAAACTCATGAAACTCCTGCTGCTGCCATTACTGTTTCTATCCTCCCTTGCCCTCGCTTCGGACGATATTCCTCCACCGCCTACGTTGGCGGCCAAGGCCTACCTGCTGCTGGATTTCAACAGCCGCGCGGTATTGGCCCAGCAAAACGCCAACGAACGGGTCGAGCCCGCTTCGCTAACCAAGCTGATGACGGCTTATCTCAGTTTCAAGGCGCTGAAGAATGGCCATCTGCAGCTTGACCAAACGCTGCCGGTCAGCGTGAAGGCCTGGAAGGGCGGCGGGGCAGGCTGCGGCGGCGGGGCCGGTTCCTGCATGTTCATCGAACCCAACAAGCCCGTCACCGTCGATGAGTTGCTGCATGGCATGATCGTCATTTCCGGCAACGACGCCAGCGTCGCGTTAGCCGAGGGCATTGCCAGCTCAGAAGAAGGCTTTGCCGATCTGATGAACAAGGAAGCGGCGCGCCTCGGCATGAAAGGCACGCACTTTGTGAACTCCACCGGCCTGCCGGACCCCAACCATTACACGACGGCGTCCGACCTGGCCATCCTGGCCGCCGCACTGGTGCGCGACTTCCCCGATCAGTACAAGCGCCTGTACTCGCTCAAGGATTACACCTTCAACAACATCAAACAGGCCAACCGCAACCGCCTGCTGTGGGTCGATCCTTACGTCGACGGCATGAAGACCGGCCATACTTCCAGCGCCGGCTATTGCCTGGTGTCCTCGTCCAAGCGCGGCGACATGCGCCTGGTCGCCATCCTGCTGGGCGCGCCGTCCGATACCGCACGCGCGGTGGAAAGCCAGAAACTGCTGAACTACGGCTTCCAGTTCTTTGAATCGCGTTTGATCTACAAACGCGGCCAAGCAGTCAGCAAGCTCAAGGTGTGGAAGGGCCGCGATGACACACTGGCTGCTACGGTGGCGGACGATCTCCATGTCACCCTGCCCAAGAACCAGCTCGCCCGTCTCAAGGCCAGCGTGGTCAGCAAGCAGCCCTTGATCGCCCCGGTAGCTGCACGCCAGGAAGTCGGCGCGATCCGCTTCTCGCTGGACGGCAAACAGATACTCGAACGTCCGCTGATCGCCGCGCAGGAAATGCCGGTGGCGGGCATCTTCGGCAGCCTGTGGGATAGTTTGAAGCTTATGCTTCAATAAGAGCCGTTGCTGCTGAAACAAGCTCACACGATGTCTCAAACCGTCTATCTCAACGGAAAGTTGCTCCCGATCGAACAAGCGTTCGTGCCCGTGCTTGATCGGGGCTTCATTTTCGGCGACGGGATCTACGAGGTCATCCCGGTCTATTCGCGCCGGCCGTTTCGCCTGAGCGAGCACTTGATGCGCTTGCAGCACAGCCTGGATAGCGTTCGGATCGTCAACCCCCACAATTGTGCAGAGTGGTCGGGGCTGATTCACGAATTGATCGCCCGCAACGAACCCGAAGACCAGTATGTTTATCTGCACATCACACGCGGTGTCGCCAAGCGCGACCATGCGTTCCCCCAGGACGCAGAACCGACCGTATTCATGATGAGCAACCCGCTTGTTACCGCGTCGCAAGAACTTTTCGAAAGTGGCGTGGCGGCGGTTTCCGCCGTCGATAACCGCTGGGACCGCTGCGACATCAAGGCGATATCGCTGCTGCCCAACGTGCTCTTGCGCCAACTGGCCATCGATGCCGGCGCAACGGAAACCGTGATGTTCCGCGACGGCATCCTGACCGAAGGCTCTGCCAGCAATATCTTCGCGGTGGAAAACGGCGTCATCCTCGCGCCGCCCAAGGACAACCACATGCTGCCGGGCATTACCTATGACCTGGTGCTGGAGCTGGCGGCAGCCAATGGCATTGCCGTGCAGGTCGGCAAATTCGATCAGACCCGCATTCGCCAGGCCGACGAGCTGTGGCTGACCTCCTCGACCAAGGAAGTGCTCGCCATCACCACGCTGGACGGCCAAGCCGTCGGCGGCGGCAAGCCTGGCCCGGTGTTCTGGCGCATGCATGCGCTCTATCAGGATTACAAGACGCGCGTCATGCGCGCGCCGGAGTAAACATGGCAGATAAAGACACCTTACTTGAATTCCCCTGCGAATTTCCGCTGAAAGTAATGGGGGCAACGCAGGACGGCTTTGCCGAAGAGATCCTGCGCGTAGTGCGCAGCCATGCCCCGGATTTCGATGCGAGCCGCATGGAAATGCGCGCCAGTTCGGGCGGCAATTACATCAGCCTGACCTGCACCATCACGGCCACCTCCAAGGAACAACTGGATAATCTTTATCGCGCGTTGACCAGCCACCCGATGGTCAAGGTAGTGCTGTAAGCAATGCAGGAAATCCGCAGCGCCAGCGTCCACGCCTCCATGCCGGCCCTCGATGCCCGGAGTGTCGCAGGCAAGCACGCCAGCAGTGCGGGCGGCCTGGTTATTCGGCGTCTGGGTTTAACCGATTACGAGCCGACGTGGGAAGCAATGCGGACCTTTACTGCCGAGCGCACTGCCGAATCGCCGGACGAGCTCTGGCTGACCGAGCATCCGCCGGTCTACACGCTGGGGCTCAACCGCAAGGACGTGCGACTGCCGTGGCGCGACGATATTCCACTGGTACGCACCGACCGCGGCGGCAAGATCACTTACCACGGCCCCGGCCAGATCGTTATTTACCTGTTGCTGGATCTGAAACGCCAAGGCCTGACGGTGCGCCAACTGGTGGATCGCATGGAAGGCGCGATCATGGCCCTGCTGGCGGAACACGGCGTGCTGGCGGAAGGCCGTCCCGACGCGCCGGGCGTGTATGTGAATGGCAGCAAAATCGCCTCGCTCGGCCTGCGCCTCAAGAACGGCTGTTGCTATCACGGGTTGAGCCTGAACGTGGACATGGATTTATCGCCTTTCACCGCGATCGACCCTTGCGGCTATCGCTGCCTGCAGGTGACGCAAACCCGCGCCCTTGGCATCGCTGCCGACGGCAATACGCTGGCGCAGCGCCTGATCGCGCTGCTGCAAAATCAATTGAGCTAAACTGGAATCATGAGCGACAGCATCCTCCGCAAGGAAAAAGGCGCGGCCAAGACGGCGCGCATCCCGATCAAGATCGTGCCGCAACCCGCGATGCGCAAGCCGGAATGGATACGCATGAAGGTGCCGGACAGCGCGCGCTTCCGCGAGATCAAGCAGATCCTGCGCGACAACAACCTGCACACCGTATGCGAAGAGGCCTCCTGCCCCAACATCGGCGAATGCTTCAGCGGCGGCACCGCGACCTTTATGATCTTGGGCGACGTCTGCACCCGACGCTGTCCGTTCTGCGACGTCGCGCACGGCAAGCCGCTGCCGCCGGATGCGGAAGAGCCGCAAAAGCTGGCGCGGACCATTGCCCAGATGCGCCTGAAATACGTCGTCATTACCAGCGTCGACCGCGACGACTTGCGCGATGGCGGCGCGCGTCATTTCGTCGACTGCATCCGCGCTTCACGCGAGCATTCGCCCAGCCTGAAGATCGAAGTGCTGGTGCCGGATTTCCGCGGCCGCCTTGATACTGCTCTGGCAGTGCTGTCGGAAGCGCCGCCGGACGTGATGAACCACAATCTGGAAACCGTGCCGCGCCTGTACAAGCAAGCTCGCCCCGGTGCCGATTACGCACACTCGCTGCAACTGCTGGCCGATTTCAAGGCGCGCTTCCCGCACATTCCCACCAAGTCGGGCTTGATGCTGGGTTTGGGTGAAACGGATGAGGAAATTCTGGAAGTGATGCGCGACCTGCGCGCCCACAATGTCGAGATGCTAACGCTAGGGCAATATCTGCAACCCAGCGCCCACCACCTGCCGGTGCTGCGCTTCGTCACGCCGGAGCGCTTCGCGTGGTTCGAGCAGCAAGCGCTGGAGATGGGATTCGCGCAGGCCGCTTGCGGCCCGATGGTGCGTAGTAGCTATCACGCCGACCAGCAGGCGCACGGCGCCGGGATCAACAGTTGATGGTCAGCGCTGGCCGTCGCGCCGGATCAGCACCCGGCAGCGACCACCGTAATTCTCGCTGACCACCGCTTCATAGCGTTCGCCGCGGCGCACCCGCGCGACAAGATCGGCATGATCCTGCAATGAAATGAAGCCGGCAACCTGGTCCTGGTAGCGCACCAGCAGTGCATGCTTGTCCGGCTGCGGATGCGGCAGCAGTTGCAGGACATCTCCCACAGCCGCACTCGACAACAGCACGGGATAAGGAAAATGCTCGGCGCTCACCTCGAACAGCCGACCCAACGACCACGCCAGGTCGTTCTCCTCCTTCCCAGCAAACTCATCACTCTTGTCGTCCAGCATTCGCACCTCCGGCTTTTGATGCCTCCATGCAATCCCAAAAAACCTATCAATAGGGATAGTCAGGAATTCACGTCAAACGCAATATTCAATCATTCAGCTGAAATACACTAGAGAAATCATTTGAGATCGCCAGACCATATTCCCAGCCGCTTCAAGTAATTGCATTCAATACTATCTGCTGATTTTTCAAACTTATCTGCTAGAATCCCGCCCATGTTGCGGCGCCTGTTCCTCACTCTCACCCTCGCATTCCTGTTCGGCCTCGGCCAGCAGGGCGCGGCGATGCACGCCATTTCGCACTATGCGGACGCACATGAGCAGCAACAGGACAAGCAGACCCACAGCACCGCCGCCTGCGAGCAGTGCGTGGTCTACGCCCATTTGGCAGGAGCCGCGCCCTCTGCGGCATTCCTATTGCCGCCATGCACCGGCACGCATGTTACCGTCGCGGCACAGACCGTCGCGGCCGACTCGTTTTACCTCCTCGCTTACTCCGCCCGCGCACCTCCCGTTTTCGCCTGAAGCATCAAGCGCCTGCCAGACAGGCTAAATGTTACGCCCGAGCCTTGCAGGCCCGACGTTTACTATTGATTTTCAGCGAGAACAGCCATGAATCATTTATTCGACGCGCCGCGCGCGCGTGTTTTATCCATTGCACTTGCCGCCGCGCTTGCCGTGCTGGCGAAGCAAGCCCATGCGGAGGACGATCACGATCACTCCATCCATATCGAACTGCCGACGACGGCGGTCACCGCCAATCCGCTCGGCAGTGCGGTAGACGAACTGGTTCCGCCCGTCTCCGTACTCAACGGCCGCGAACTGATGCGCCAGCAGGAAAGTACGCTCGGCGAAACCCTGAACGGCACGCCCGGCGTTCACTCCAGCTATTTCGGCCCCAACGCTTCGCGCCCGGTGATCCGCGGGCTCGATGGCGACCGCATCCGCCTGATGCAGAATGGCATCGGCATGATCGACGCCTCCTCACTCAGTCCCGATCACGCGGTTCCGCTCGACCCGCTTAGCGTCGAACAGATCGAAGTCGTGCGCGGCCCGGCGGCCCTGCAATATGGCGGCAGCGCGGTCGGCGGGGTAGTCAACACCATAGATAACCGCATCCCGCGCGACCCCATCGATGGCCTCAGCGGCCGTGCCGAAACCCGGATCGGCGGCGCCGACAAGCAGCGCAGCACCTCCGCGCTGATCGAAGCCGGCAACGGCCTATTCGCCATCCATGCCGACGGCTATACCCGCGACACCGACGATCTCGATATTCCCGGATTTGCACGCTCTTCGCGTTTGCGCGTAGCCGATCCGCAACCAGATGAATCGCGCGGCACCTTGCGCAATAGCTCCTCGCAAAGCGATGGCGGCGCATTAGGCGCGTCGCTTACATCCGAACATGGCTATGCCGGGATTTCGTTTTCGACGTTCAACTCCAATTACGGCACCGTGGCCGAACCTTCGGTGCGCATCGACATGAACAGTTCGCGCTGGGATCTGGCAGGCGAGGCGCGCGATCTCGGCGAGGCGATCAGCCGGGTAAAAATGCGGCTGGCACGCGTGGATTACGAACATCAGGAAATCGATGACGGCGAAGTCGGCACGACCTTTGAGAATCGCGGCTGGGAAGGATCGCTGGAAGCCTCTCACGGCAAGATCGGCCCGCTTAATGGCGTGATCGGCCTGCAATTCCATCGCAGCGATTTCAGTGCGGAGGGGGACGAAGCGCTGATTCCCAATGTGCAAACTGACACTCGCGCCGCGTACATTTATGAGGAATGGCCCATCGCGGCATTCGACGAAGCGCTCAAGCTTTCTTTTGGTACGCGCGTCGAGCGCGCCAAGGTCTCCTCCGTCGGCGGCGGTCCGGACGATCCCAACAATCCCGGTACGCCGCGTTTCGGCGGCGCCGAGAGCCAGGATTTCACGCCCACCAGTTTTTCCGGGGGTGCCTTGTATCATCTGAACTCCGCCTGGTCGCTGGCCGGCAATATTTCGCATAGCGAGCGAGCGCCCACTTATTACGAACTTTTCTCCAACGGCCCGCACGCGGCCACCGGCCAGTATGAGCTGGGCGATCGCAACCTTTCGGTGGAAAAATCGAACGGGCTGGATCTGCAATTACGTTGGCGCAAGGGTGGCAACAACTTCAGCATTAGCGGTTTCTATACGCGCTTCGATAACTACATCACCGCGTTGTTGACCGGCAACCTGCGCACGGAAGACGGCCTGATCGACAATGTCAGCGGCGAACTGCCGGAGTCGCAGATTCAGGCGGTACCGGCCGTGTTCAAGGGCCTGGAAGTCGCCGGCAAATTCCATATGTACGAAGGCGTTGGCGCGCTGGATCTGCGCGTCAAAGGTGATTACGTCCGTGCCACCAATCGCCGCACCGGCGATCCCCTGCCGCGTATCTCGCCGCTGCGGCTCGGCTTCGGGCTGGATTACTCCTTCAGCCGTTTCGACGCCGCGCTGGACGTGACGCGCACCTTCGGCCAGAACCGCGTTGCGGACAACGAGCTGCCGACCGACGGCTACACGATGGTCGATGCCACCATCAGCTATCACCTGCCGACGAAGCTGCATCTCGACGCCTTCGTGAAAGCGACCAACCTGCTGGATGAAGAAGCGCGTGAGCACACGTCCGTCCTGAAGGATATCGCGCCACTGGGCGGCCGCTCCGTGATGCTCGGAATACGCGGCGAGTTTTAACCCCCCCGCGCACTCCCTCCTCTCCTTGCGGGAGAAGGAGTGCGCGGATAGGTAAATCAACGCCGCAGCAAAGCTGCGGCCTCGCCCTGCCATGCAGCATCGGCTATCATGAACGTTTTTAAGAATCATCCTGAGGTATTCAACATGGCAAGAATGGTGAACTGCGTAAAACTCGGCCGCGAAGCGGAAGGCATGGACTTCCCGCCGTATCCCGGCGAACTGGGCAAACGCATCTATGAAAGCGTCTCCAAGGAAGCCTGGGCCGGCTGGCTCAAGCACCAGACCATGCTGGTCAACGAAAATCGCCTCAGCTTGGCCGACCCGCGTGCTCGCCAGTATTTGAAAGAGCAGACCGAGGCTTACTTCTTCGGCGCCGGTGCGGAACAGGCTTCAGGTTACGTGCCCCCCGCGCAATAAACAGGATTGTCACAAATCCGTCACATAGCGCTGTTACGCTTCGGAGCTTTTGATGGCCCCGCCTAAGCTCACTATGTCGCCGGAATACTTTCTGAATCGCGAACTCGGTATCCTGGAGTTCAATCGCCGCGTACTGGCGCAAGCCGAAGACGAGCGCAACCCGCTGCTGGAGCGCCTCAAGTTTCTGTGCATCGTCAGCAGCAACCTCGACGAGTTTTTCGAGGTGCGTGTTGCCGATATCAAGGAGCAGATCGAGTTTGGCGCCCCCAGCACCGCGCCGGATGGATTGACGCCGCGCCAAGTGATGACTCGCGTCAGCGCCGAAGCCCACCAGCTGGTGGCGCGCCAGTACCAGGTGCTGAACGACATCGTCCTGCCACGCCTGGCAGAGCAGGGCATCCGTATACTGCGCCGTACGCATTGGAACGAAGCGCAGCAAGAGTGGATACGCGCCTATTTCTTCCGCGAACTGATGCCTATCCTGACGCCGATCGGGCTCGATCCCTCGCATCCGTTCCCGCGCGTACTCAATAAAAGCCTCAACTTTGCGGTGGAACTGGAAGGCAAGGATGCCTTCGGGCGTAACTCCGGCATGGCCATTGTGCAGGCCCCGCGCGCGTTGCCGCGCGTCATCCGCTTGCCCAAGGAGATTGCCGGGCAGGAGTACGGACTGGTGTTCCTGTCCTCTATCCTGCATGCCCATGTCAACGAACTATTCTCCGGCATGCATGTGCGCGGCTGCTATCAGTTCCGCGTCACGCGCAACAGCGAACTCTCGCTGGACGACGAAAGCACGACCGACCTCAGGCTGGCCTTGCAGGGCGAGCTGACGCACCGCCAGTACGGCGACGCGGTACGTTTGGAAGTCGCCGACAACTGCTCGCAGGCAATGTCGGAATTTCTGCTCGGCCAGTTCGGGCTGGAGCAGGACGATCTCTACCAGGTCAACGGCCTGGTCAATCTGGTGCGCCTGATGCAGGTGCCGGACTGGGTGGATCGCCCCGACCTGAAGTTTCCGGCTTTCATCCCTTGCATGCCCAAGGAAATCGCCAAACAGGACGATATTTTCAAGGCGATCCGCAAGGGCGATATCCTGCTGCATCACCCGTTCCAGTCGTTCAACCCCGTCGTCGAATTCATCCAGCAGGCGGCCAACGACGCCAACGTGCTGGCGATCAAGATGACGATCTACCGCACCAGCGCCGACTCCACGTTGATGAGCTCGCTGATCGAGGCGGCCAAGCGCGGCACCGAAGTGACGGTGGTGGTGGAACTGATGGCGCGCTTCGATGAAGAAGCCAACATCAACTGGGCCGCCAAGCTGGAAAATGCCGGCGCGCATGTGGTCTACGGCGTCGTCGGCCACAAGACGCACGCCAAGATGGCGATGGTGGTACGGCGCGAAGAAGACCGCCTGCGCCGCTATGTGCACCTCTCCACCGGCAACTATCATCAACGCACGGCGCGCCTCTACACCGATTTCGGTCTGCTGACCGCCAATGAGGATATCTGCGAGGACGTAAATGCACTCTTTGTGCAACTGACCGGCCTCGGCAAGGCAAGCAAGCTCAAGCACCTATGGCAATCGCCCTTCACGCTGCACCAGCAAATGGTCAAGGCGATTCACAATGAAGCGGAGCTCGCCCGTGCCGGCAAAAAGGCGCAAATCATCGCCAAGATGAATGCGCTGCTCGACCCGGAAATCATCGCCGCGCTGTACGAGGCTTCTGCCGCCGGCGTTCAGATCGACCTCATCGTACGCGGCGTCTGTGCCCTGCGGCCGGGGATCTCCGGCGTCTCGGATAACATCCGCGTGCGCTCCATCGTCGGCCGCTTCCTGGAGCACACCCGCATTTTCTATTTCTATAATAACCAGGCGGAAGACCTTTACCTGGCCAGCGCCGACTGGATGTACCGCAATTTCTTCCGCCGCATCGAAGCCTGCTTTCCGCTGCTCGACCCCAAACTGAAAAAGCGCGTGATCAAGGAAGGCCTGCAGCCCTACCTCAAGGACAATACCAATGCGTGGGAAATGCTGCCGGAAGGGAATTTCCGCCTGAAAAACTCGCGCGGCACGCCGTTCAGCGCCCAGCAATATCTACTTGGCGTCTACGGCCAGGAATTGATCCCGGGCGAGCTGCCGGTCAACCCAGCTTGAAATTGATACCGGCGTCTTTCCAGTAAGCGGTTTCGGCATGCAGGGCGCTTTCCGTCAGCGGATTGTGGCCCAGCCATTCGGCTTCCACCACCAGATGAAATCCATCACCATCCCAATCAAAGGATAACCTGGGTAAAGAGCCATGCATGCGGTTGCGATGGAACAACACCGCAAGACGTAAGGCGGCGATCAACACGCAACGCTCGTCTTCCAGGGCCGGCAGCAGCGCCTTCGGCAGCGAGCGCCGCTGACAGCGCACCAGCAAACCCAGAGTCTGCTGCTCCATACGCGAAAATCCCGGCATGTCGGCGTTTTCGACAATATACGAGGAATGCTTGTGATAGCCGCTATGGGCAATGGACGTACCGATTTCATGCAGGCGCGACGCCCATGACAGGTAACGGCCAGCCGTATCACCGGTTTTCGTGCGGTGTGCCACCTGTTTAAACAGGTTTAGCGCCATGGATTCCACGCGACGCGCCTGTTGCGCATCCACATGATAGCGGCGTTTGAAGCGCGCCACGGTGGCCTCACGCGTGTCTTGGTGATGCATGCGGCCCACCAGCTCGTAGAGCACGCCTTCGCGCAAGGCCCCGCTGGCTACCGTCATGCGCTCTATCCCCAGTTCCCGGAAGGCAGCGAGCATGATGCAGAAGCCGCCGGGGAAGGAAGGCAAGCGTTCAAGACTCAAACCTTCCAGCTGCAGCTTTTTGATGTCCTTGGCCTTCAGCAGAAAGTTGCGCAGATTTTCCAAGCCTTCCAAGGTAATCTGCCCATCGCTCCAGCCTTGCGTCCGTAACACTTCGCCCAGTGCGCGCGCTGTACCGGAGGAGCCGACCGCCTCTTTCCAATGTCCCGCGACAAACTTGCGCCGTATGCCTTGCACTTCGGCTCGGGCAGCGATTTCGGCACGCTTGAGATTGCCTTCGCTGAGCCGGCCGTCGGCAAAATATTTCATGCTGTAGCTGACGCAGCCCATATAGAGGCTTTCCATCTCCTGCGGCTCGAACCCGCTGCCGATGATGAATTCGGTCGACCCGCCGCCGATATCGATGACCAGGCGTTTTTGCGCTTCCGTCGTCAGCCCGTGCGTGACGCCGACGAAGATCATCCGCGCCTCCTCGCGCCCGGCGATGATTTCGATCGGGAAACCGAGCGCGGCTTCGGCTTCTTTCAATAGTTGCGAAGCATTCTTGGCAACGCGGAAGGTATTGGTGGCAACAGCCCGCACCGCGTTCGGCGGCAGGCCGCGCAGGCGTTCGCCAAAGCGCTTCAGGCATTCGATGGCGCGCGTCTGGGAATCGGCGTCGAGCAGCTTATCCTTGCCCAGGCCGGCACCCAATCGTACCATTTCACGTAAGGAATCATGGAAAACCAGCTGGTCGTCGACCAGCCGCGCCATTTGCAGGCGAAAGCTGTTTGAACCGAGATCGACCGCGGCGATTTCGGAAGGCATCGCATTCTTGCTCAATGCCGGGGCTCCGTATAACGGTCAGAAGGAGTGATTGCGAGCAAGCTCATTGAGAACCCATGCCTGCCCGCAACCGGATTACTGCAGCGCTTCGCGTTCCATCTCTTGCACGCTGGTATGGCGGACATCCTTGCCTTTGACCATGTACACCACGTATTCCGCGATGTTCTTGGCATGATCGCCGATGCGCTCGATCGCCTTGGCCACGAACAGCACCTCCAGCGACATCGAAATCGTGCGCGGGTCTTCCAGCATGAAAGTAATGAGTTGACGCATGATGGCGCGGAAATGCTCGTCCACCTGCTCGTCCTGGCGGGCCACCTCGACGGTCTTGGTCACGTCCAGGCGCGCGAATGCATCCAGCGAAGTGCGCAGCATTTCGCGCGCCATCGCCGTCATGTTCTTGATTTCGGTAAAGCGCGGCGAGTACATGCGGTCGGATTCGTAGATTTTCTGCGCGACGCGGGCGATCTTGGTCGCTTCGTCGCCGATACGCTCCAGATCGGTGATGGTTTTCACCACCATCATGATCATGCGCAGGTCGCCGGCGGCAGGCTGGCGGCGCGCGATGATGTGGCTGCAATCCTCATCCACCGAAACCTCGAGCGCATTGACGCGATGGTCGTTGGAGATCACTTCGTCGGCAAGCTTGGGATTGGCGCTGACCAGCGCCTCCAGCGCCTGGGCGATCTGCTGCTCGACCAGGCCGCCCATCTGCAACACCTTGGCGCGGACGGACTCGAGTTCGGCATCGTATTGCTTGGAGGTATGTTCGGATTGCATGAAGTGGTCCTTTAGAATGAGTGTCAATCTAGCAGTTTAGTCCGCTGCTGTGACACTTTTGTTGCAGCCTTAGCGAGTATAAGTCTTGACGCCATTTTCGGTCGCCAGCAGCAGCACGTCGGCCGGCCGGGCGGCGAACAGGCCGTTGGTCACAACGCCGACGATCTGGTTGATCTGGGCTTCCGTTGCAACCGGGTCAAGGATGGTCAGGCCGTGTACGTCCAAAATCACGTTGCCGTTATCGGTGGTGAAGTCGCGCAACTGCGGCTGGCCGCCCATGCGGGTCAGTTCGCGCGCTACATAGCTGCGCGCCATCGGCAACACTTCCACCGGCAACGGGAACTTGCCCAGCACCGGCACCAGCTTGGTGGCGTCGCAGATACAGATGAACTTGCCGGCACAGGCCGCCACGATCTTCTCGCGCGTCAGCGCGCCGCCGCCGCCCTTCAGCATGTGCATGTGCTCAGTGATTTCATCGGCGCCGTCGACGTAGATTTCCATGCCGCTGACGCTGTTGAGATCGAACACCTCGATGCCGTGCGCACGCAGGCGCTGGGCGGTTGCTTCAGAACTCGCCACGGCGCCGTCGATCTTGTGCTTGACCTTGGCCAGTTCGTCGATGAAGAAGTTGGCGGTCGAGCCCGTGCCCACACCGATGATGCCACCCTTTACATAAGCCACCGCCGCTTGCGCAACCTGTTGTTTGAGTTCGTCTTGAGTCGCCATTCTTTAATACCCTTTCGCTCTTGCGTTTTCTTTATAATTGCACGATTAACCAATAACTGAATGATACACGCCCCGCCCATCGATGAAAAACGACTACCTTGAAAAAGTCCTCACCGCGCGCGTCTATGACGTCGCCGTGGAAACCCCACTGGAGCCGCAACCCAATCTATCGCGCCGCACTGGCAACACGGTGTTGCTGAAGCGCGAGGACATGCAGCCGGTGTTTTCCTTCAAGCTGCGCGGCGCCTACAACAAGATGGCGCACCTGACGCCCGCTCAATTGAAGCGCGGCGTCATCGCCGCCAGCGCGGGCAACCATGCTCAGGGCGTGGCGCTGTCCGCACAGAAGCTCGGCTGCCGCGCCGTGATCGTGATGCCGACCACCACGCCGCAGATCAAGGTCGAGGCGGTCAGGAACCGCGGCGGTGAAGTCGTGCTGGCGGGCGATTCGTATTCCGATGCCTATACGCACGCGCTGGAACTGGAAAAATCCGAAAAACTCACCTTCGTCCATCCTTACGACGACCCCTACGTCATCGCCGGACAGGGCACGATCGCGGCTGAAATCCTGCGCGAGCACACCAATCCCATCCATGCGATTTTCTGCGCGGTGGGCGGCGGCGGGCTAATCTCCGGCATCGCGGCCTACGTCAAGCGACTGCGTCCGGAAATCAAGATCATCGGCGTCGAAACCGTCGATGCCGACGCGATGACGCGCTCGCTCAAGGCTGGCGAACGCGTCACGCTCGACCAGGTCGGCCTGTTCGCGGACGGCACCGCGGTCAAGCAGGTCGGGGTCGAGACCTTCCGCCTGTGCCAGCAATATGTGGACGAAATGATCCTGGTCGATAACGACGCCATTTGCGCCGCGATCAAGGACGTGTTCGAGGATACCCGCTCCATCCTGGAACCTTCGGGCGCGCTGGCGCTCGCCGGGCTGAAGGAATACGCCAAGCAGAACAAGCTGCACGACAAGACACTGATCGCCATTGCTTCTGGCGCCAATGCCAATTTCGACCGCCTGCGCTTCGTCGCGGAACGCGCCGAGATCGGTGAAAACCGCGAGGCCGTGCTGGCGGTCACCATCCCGGAAAAACCCGGTTCATTCAAGAAGTTCTGCAACCTGCTCGGCAACCGCAACATCACCGAGTTCAACTACCGCTACTCGGACCCGAGCCAAGCGCACATCTTCGTCGGCGTCACCACGCACCAGCAGGGCGAATCCACGAAGCTTGTCGAAATGCTTGAGCGCCACGATCTGCCGGCGCTGGATCTGACCGACAACGAAATGGGCAAGCTGCATTTGCGCCACCTGGTTGGCGGCCATGCGCCGCAGGTGCAGAACGAAGTGGTGTTCCGTTTCGAATTCCCGGAGCGACCGGGCGCGCTAATGCAGTTCCTGGAAAACATGGGGCACAACTGGAACATCAGCCTGTTCCACTACCGCAATCACGGCACCGACTACGGCCGTGTGCTGGTCGGCATCCAGGTGCCGCAGCAGGAGCATGCCGCGTTCAAGGAATTTTTGGATAAGCTCGGCTACGTATATTGGGACGAAAGCCAGAACCCGGCGTACAAGCTGTTCCTGGGTTAGTCGTTAGCGATTCGTCGCTAGTCGGTAGAGAAAATCCCGGTCGGCTTGCCATCCAGGCTGACCTGGTTTTTTCGCTCCCAGTACTCCTCCAAACCGTCCGGCCCTTTCTTCTCCGCCCACTCGACCAGCTGCTGGCGCTGCCCGTGATAATCGAACAAGGGGACGCCCATCCCGCACGAGGTCTGCACCAGCTCGATATTCAGCACGAAAATCTGTCGCGCGCCGGCCAAGCCGTCGAAATGCGCCAGCAAAGCTGTCCATTCTTCATCGCGCTGGTGAACAACGCGTGCTTGACCATATAGGCGCAGGATCATCGGCTTGCCTTCGAACGCACAGAACATGATGGTCATGCGCCCGTTTTCCAGCACATGCGCGGCGGATTCGTTGCCACTGCCGGTGACATTGAGCCATGCGACGGTATGGGGATCAAGTACACGCAACGAATCCAGCCCCTTGGGCGAAAGATTGACGTAGCCATCGGCAGGCGCGGTGGCGACAAAGAACATCTGCTGCTTCCAGATGAACTGGATCAGCTCCTGGCTAAGTTCTGCATAACGCTGGCCCATGGCTATTTCAGCTTATCGAGTATGATTTCCCAATCGCGCGGATCGACCGGGGTAATGGACAAGCGGTTGCCGCGCTGCAGAATGCGCAGGTTCGCCAGCTCCGGCGTTTCGCGCAGCTCCTTGAGGCTCAACAGCCGCGTCTTGCGCACCAGCTTCACGTCCACATTGAACCAGCGCGGGTTTTCCGCCGTGGCCTTGGGGTCGAAATACTTGTGCTTGGGATCGAATTGCGTGCGGTCGGGATAGGCCAGCTTGCTGACTTCGGCGACACCGGCAATGCCCGGCTCATCGCAGTTGGAGTGGTAGAACAGTACGCCGTCGCCGACCTGCATCTGGTCGCGCATGAAATTGCGCGCCTGGTAGTTGCGCACGCCATACCAGTCTATGGTCTGGTTAGGGAAGGACGCGAGATCGTCGATGGAAACGTCCGCGGGCTCGGACTTCATTAACCAGTAGCGCATGGAATACCTGGGACGAAAATTAGGAGTTCCCCGCAAATGCCGCCAGATCGGCATCCTGAACCTGGGAGACCAGGGGGTCGTAACGGGAGCGCATCAGGCACGCCCGCGTATGGGGCACGCACAACAGCACTCGTTTTAAGTCACAACCAGATGCTTGATATTGGTTCAAGGAATCTATGATCTGGCAACATCGCAGGGAACAAACCGGAAAATCTTTTTTTCAGTGCCGCATTCAAACGAAGGCGCGGGGAGAGGTGCGAAAACTACTACAGTTTGGGCAAGACTCGACTACAACACTTACGTTCGAAGGCAGGCTTAGAACAGCTCGTTTTGCTCGGCTACCGCCTGATCGATCTGTTCCTGCATGGAATTGATTCTACGCTTGAAGTCCCCGATGTCAAACCCTCCGCTTCTTGTGGTCAAAAGCTCGTGGGCTATGTTCAAGGCTGCCATGATGGCGATACGTTCGACGCCGATGACCTTGCCGCTATCGCGTATATCGCGCATCTTGCGGTCAAGATACGAAACAGCCGTCATCAGCGCTTCATATTCGTCGTCAGTACAGGAAACGCGAAACTCGCGCCCCATGATGCTGACATCAATACCTTTGGCTTCAGCCATGACTGTCCTCCGGCAAGGTTTCCAGCAATGCCTCGAGGCGGTCTCCGGCAAGCGCCATATTTTCCTTTAACTGTCGCGCGTCGTTCTGCGCCTGCGCCAATTCCTGACGCAGGTCGATATTCTCCGTGCGCAATTGCTGGCACAGGCTAATAAGCTGCGCAACCTTGTCTTCCAGCGCTTTCAAATCCGCTTCCATGCTGGAACTATAATTTGAAAATCCTTGAAAGGTCAACCGCTAACAATATTTAGTGAAAGTATTACTGCACATTGCTGGCGAGGATCTTCCTTAATCGTTAAAATGCCGGAAGTTGTCAGGTGCCGAATTCGCTATCCAGCGATTAGGTGAAACGGGAAACAGGTGAAATACCTGTGCTGCCCCCGCAACGGTAAGCAAGTGCGGGTTCATCAACATGCCACTGTGGTATCCACGGGAAGGCGATGAACCAAAACTTGTGAGCCCGGAGACCGGCCTGCGCAACCAAGCTTGGAAATACCGCGGGGTGACGGTTTTGGCAACGCTATGCACAGTCTTTAGAACTCTTCTGCGCTTCCGTTCCAGTCTATAAATTCGGCCTTTTCTGGTATTTCCTTAATTCATTCCAGGCATGCGGGGTCGCATGTTTCTGTTAAGGAAAAACTTTGAATAAAATTGTCTTGGCAAGTCTTGCAGGCCTGCTCGCTCCCATCAATACCCACGCGCAAGAAATCACCACCACCGATGACGTCGTGGTTACAGCCTCGCGCACGCCGCAAAAAATCGCCGATGTATTGAGCGACATTTCCGTCATCACCGAGGAAGAAATCCGGCAAGCGGGTCAAACGTCGCTTGTCGAATTGCTGAATGCGCAACCGGGAGTGGAAATCTCACAAGCGGGAGGCATCGGCAAGTCCAGCAACATTTATATCCGTGGCGCCAATCCGACGCACACCCTAGTGTTGATCGACGGCATGCGCGTCAGCTCGGCCACCACCGGCACGACTTCGCTGGAAAACATCCCGCTGAGCCAGATCGAGCGCGTAGAAATCCTGCGCGGTCCGGCCAGTAGCCTGTACGGCGCGGACGCCATCGGCGGCGTGATCCAGATTTTCACTAAGTCGGCAAAGGGCGCGCCGCGCGTTAATGCCTCGGTCGGCCTGGGCACTTACGGCACTTCCATCGCCGATGCCGGCGTCAGCGGGCGCATCAATGACACCAGCTTTAGTCTGCAGGCAGGGACCATTGACACGAACGGCTTCTCTTCCGTTGCCAACTCAAGCGCGGCAACTTACAACTCGGACGACGACGGTTACCGCAATTTCAACTTTTCCGGCAAGCTGGCACAGCATTTCGGCGATAACCATGAAATCGGTTTGAATGCATACGTCAGCGAAGGCAAGAATTTCTTCGATAGTGGCGGGACCGCACCCATAGCCAATCCGCGCAACCGCTTCGATTTTCGCAGCGAGCAGACGCTTTCGTCTTTCAGCCTCTACAGCAGAAACCGCTTTACCGACAACTGGCAAAGCACCTTGCGCGCCGGGCGCAGCGTCGATGATCTGACTTCGCTCAGTCGCAACATTGCCAACACCAGAACAACCCGCAGCCTCATCAAGACCACGCAGTATCAATACTCCTGGCAGAACGACATCACGACATCCATTGGACTGGTGACGCTAGGCTATGAAAAAAGAGAGCAGGAAGTTGAAAGCTCGACCAATTTTGCCGTTACAGAAAGAAGTATCCACTCCTGGCTGGCTGGCTGGCAAACCGGTTGGGAAGCTCATAGTGCCCAGATCAATTTGCGCAATGATGACAATTCGCAGTTCGGCAATCAAACGACGGGCGGATTAAGCTACGGCTATCAATTTACACCGGCATTGCGTGCCAGCATTGGTTATGGCACGGCATTCAATGCCCCAACCTTCAATCAACTCTACTCACCTTTAACTTCTGCCGGCAGCGGCAAGAGTTTCGTTGGCAATCCGAATCTCAAACCTGAAAAGGCCCACAACAAGGAAATAGGCCTGCATTACGACAATAATATGCATCACATCAGTGCCACCTACTATAAAAACAAAGTCACCGACTTGATCGTCAATACTGGCAATCCGGTACTCGTTCCCACCAATATCGACGAAGCAGAGCTCTCAGGCATGACATTGACTTATCAGGGCGTATTAGCCGGTTTGAATATCGGTGCCAGCGCCGACTTCCAGCGCCCCGAAGACGAAGCGACCGGCAACCTTCTTCCGCGACGCGCCAAGCGGCACGCCACCCTAAGCGTCGCCAAGCAGATCGGCAATTGGGAACTCGGCAGTTCGATCGAAGGTTCTTCGAGCCGCTTCGACGACACGGCCAATACCATCGAGATGGGCGGTTACACGATAGCGAACGTCTACACCAATTACCGCATCAATGCCGACTGGTCACTCAATGCCCGCGTCAACAATGTGTTTGATCGCGATTACGAACTTGCTAACGACTTCGGCACGCCCGGTACCAATTTGCTGGTAACGCTGCGCTATGCGCCTCAGCCTTGACCAGCATCAAGTACCTGACCCCATGCTAAAATCCAGCGTCGAAAATCAATATGAACCAAGCCCGGAGACCACCATGCTTACGCTCAAGAAATCCCATCAACTCCTGATCGGCCTCGTGCTGGTCGCACTGATGATCGCTACGCGCGGCCATCATTTCGCCTCGATCACCCATTTGCCCAGCGCCTCCTGGGCGGTGTTTTTCCTCGCCGGCGTCTACCTGAGCCCGGCATGGGCCTTCGTTGGCCTGTTGGCACTCGCCGGCGGGCTGGATTTCGCCGCAGTCACCTGGGGCGGCGTGAGCAACTTCTGCACCAGCCCGGCCTATCCCTTCCTGATCCCGGCTTACGGCTCGCTGTGGCTGGCCGGACGCTGGTTTGCCAAGCACTATAGCTTCGGCGTGCAAGCGCTGCCGAAGCTCGGCGCCAGCCTGTTGGGCGGCTCCATGCTGGCCGAGCTGTTCAGCAGTGGCGGCTTCTATTTCCTCTCCGGCCGCTATGCCGAACCGACCCTGGCCGAATTCGGCGCGCGCCTGGTGAAGTATTACCCGCATGCGCTGGAAACCCTGGCGTTCTGGATGGGCATCGCCATCGTCGTGCATTTGGCCTTTGCGTTCGCGCGCGGCGAAGCCCGCAAGCAAGCCTGATCGCGTAACTCATGGCCGACAATGACAAGAACGCGCGCCATGCCGAGCGCATGGCGCGCAAGAAGGCCGTTGTCGATGCCAAGATAGACGCGGCCAAAGTCGCGCGCGGTCTGCTGCTGGTCAACACCGGCACCGGCAAGGGCAAGTCCAGCGCGGCCTTCGGCGTGCTGGCGCGCGCGCTGGGGCACGGGATGAAAGCCGCCGTCGTCCAGTTCGTCAAGGGCCGCTCGGATACCGGCGAGGAAGCGTTCTTCCGTGATCATCCCCGGGTAAGCTGGCACGTGATGGGTGACGGCTTCACCTGGGAAACGCAGGATGCCGAACGCGACGCGGCGAGCGCCCGCAAGGCGTGGGAGCTGGTCTGCGCGCATCTGGATGACGACAGCATCGATCTCGTGATCCTTGATGAATTCACCTATGCATTGAAATACCGCTGGCTGACAATGGAAGAGGTCACCGAAGCCTTGCTCCAGCGGCCCACAATGCAGCATGTCATCATTACCGGCCGCGCGGCGCCCGAAGCTTTGATCGAGCTGGCCGACACGGTGAGCGAGATCAATCTGGTCAAGCATGCATTCAAGGCCGGAGTGCAGGCGATGCCGGGCATCGAATGGTAAACCGCGCCGGTTTGCCGCTTTAATCATGCATAAGATCATCGCGCGCTGGCTGCTGCTCGGCATGCTGCCGGTCACGGCTCAGGCCGCCACGCTGTTTGGCGTGGTTTCCGACCGCACGGCACCGGCGGCGGCGGAAGCCGCGCGCATGGCGCTGGCACAGCATCCGCAAGACCGCATCATTCTGCGTACCCAGTCGCAGATGCTCGCCGCCGGCCCGCAAACTCTGGACGGCTGGCTGAAAGAGGCCGACGCGGTATTCGCCGTAGCGGCGTTCTCCGAATCCTCCAAATTATTGCAAAGCCGTCTCGACCGGCTGGGCGCGCAGAGGCCCGGCACCTTCGTCGCCTTCAATGGCGACAGCGCACTGTCGCTCCGCAGCCGCATCGACGGCGCGGCCGTCAGCGAATTCCGCGACGCCAAGACGCTGACGCAAACCCAGGACACCGTGCCCGACACCGTGGCGACCGCCGCTGCCCGGCATCCGGCCGCCGCACGCTGGCTGGCGCTGCATGACTTGTGGCAGGGCGGCGGCGTCGACAACCAGGCGGCGTTCATGCGCCATCTGCTCGATCCGGCTCCAGCCATGCCCGTTGCCAAGGCGGAAAAGGCATTGCGCCTGCGCGTCGATGGCCGCGAAATCGCGGGCGACAACGCAAACCTGCCTGCCGGCCCGGCACTCGCCGTGCTGGACCTCAGCACCAGCGACCCGCAGCCCGCCGACGCCATCTGCGCCGCCAGCCGCAAGCGCGGCATGCCGTGCGCGGTGGTTCTGGCGCGCTGGGGCGAAGCCTCCAGGGATGCCGTGGCGCGTCTGCCTGCGTTGCTGGCGCCGGCGAAAGCGGCGGGGCTGGTGGTATTGCAGGACTTCGTTGTCGGTGCCGCGGAGGGGCGCGAACCGGTCGTGGAGCTGCTGCAAAAGCTCGACGTGCCGGTGTTTAAGGCGATCCGCCTCACCGACCGCGGCGCGGCCGCCTGGCAATTGTCCGAAGAAGGCCTGCCGATCAACTCCATCCAGTACCGCGTCGCGATGCCGGAGGTGCAGGGCATGAGCCAGCCGCTGGTGGTAGCGGCGGCAGGCGCGCCCAGCATCGATCCGCTGACCGGCGTGGAGCTGCGCCGCCCGGAGATCATCCCGGCCGAAATCGAGTCGCTGGTGGATCGGGCAAGAAACTGGCAGACCTTGCGCAGCAAACCCAACCGCGAGAAGCGCGTCGCCATCGTCTACTACAATCACCCACCCGGCCGGCAGAACATCGGCGCGGACAACCTCGACATACCGGCGTCGCTGTTCGACATGCTGCATGCGATGAAGGCGGCCGGTTACACCGTCGGCGAGCTGCCGGCGACGCCCGAGGCGCTGCTGGACAAAATGCAGGAACGCGGCGTCAACCTGCCCGAAGACTACGGCGCGCTGGCCGACATAGCCGGGAAAGTGGCGAACATGGACGCTCCCGCTTATGCGCGCTGGTTCGCCACGCTGCCGGCGACCGTGCGCGGCGAGTTGACGGAAGGGCCGCTGGGGCGGCTGCATGCGGAACTCGTCGCCGCGCAGCAGGCCGGGGAAATTGACATCGCGAAAAACCGTCTCGGCAAATCGATGCGCGAACTGCGCCACCTGGTGGAAGGCGCGGATCACCCGCAGCGGGCACAGGCGCTCCTCCTGCTGGATCAATTGCACAGCGGCTACGAAACTTGCCTGGACAAGCACAGCGACTGCCGCAAGCTGGTCGAACTCAAGTCGCGCCTCGCCGCGCTGGGCGTGGAAGGCTTGCGCGGCTGGGGCCAGCCGCCGGGCAGGGTGATGGTGCACGATCGGCACATGTTGTTCCCGGGACTGGTATTCGGCAATGTGTTCATCGGCCCGCAGCCCCCGCGCGGCTGGGAAGTGGACGAGGAGCTGCTGCATGCCAACACCACCATCCCGCCGCCGCACCAGTACCTTGGTTTCTATCATTGGCTCAAGGACGAGTTCCGCGCCGACGCGCTGGTGCATGTCGGCCGCCATTCCACTTACGAATTCCTGCCGGGCAAGGCGGTCGGGCTGTCCGCGCAGGACTATCCGCGCCTGGTGGCCGGCGATCTGCCGGGGATTTATCCCTATATTGTCGACGGCGTGGGCGAGGGCACGCAGGCCAAGCGCCGCGCGCTGACGGTGATGGTGGACCATTTGACGCCGCCGCTGACCTCGACGCCGCTCTATGACCGCCTGCTGGAACTGCGCCAGGTGGTGGAGAGCTACGAATCCTCCAGCTCCGACACGCTGCGCGCCGAGGCCGCGCGGGAAATGCGCCGCTTGGTGGAAGCGCTGCAACTGCGCGCCGAACTGGAAGCCAGCATGGCCGACGTGCTGCAGGTGCGCGGTATCGGCTTCGAGCAGGCCGACGACGACCTGCTGGCGCACGAGGTGGGTCACTACCTCACCAAGCTGCAGGAGAAATTCATGCCGCATGGGCTGCATATTTTTGGCCGGCCCTGGTCGGAGCAGTCGCTGCAACTAATGCTGGACTCCATGGCGCGCGGCAAGCCGGATAGCGTCAGCGCCGAAACCCGCGACAACCTGGCGCGCTCGCCGCAACTTGAAATGCAGGCGCTGCTGCACGGCCTCAATGGTGGCTTCATCGCGCCCGGCAAGGGCAACGACCCACTGCGCTCGCCCGAGGCGCTGCCCACCGGGCGCAATTTCCATGCGCTGGACGGCGACGTGCTGCCCACCCGCATCGGCTACCAGCTCGGCGCCGGCATGGCGGCCAAGGCACGCGGCCGCGACAACCCGCAGCATAGCGAAGGCGTCATCCTGTGGGCGTCGGATGCGGTGCGCGACGAAGGTGTCATGGTCAGCTTCATTCTGTCGATGATGGGCATCGAGCCGGAATGGAACGCACGCGGCATCGTGCAGAAAATGAAGCTGACGCCGCCCAGCAAGGAGGCGCGCTTCGATGTGGTGGTGACCACCTCCGGCTTGTTCCGCGACCTCTACCCCAACCTGATGCAATGGATCGATATCGGCGGCCGCCTGGCGCTGGCCGCGTCGGCAAATACCATCCTCGAAACGCAACCGCAATTGGCGCCAGCGTTGAATGCCGCGCTCGCGCCAATAGGCCCAGATGTGCAGCGCGGCAGCGAACCGCTCGCCGCCAACGGCGTCGCGCTGCACTGGGTGCAACGCACACAGACACTGCAGGCGCAGGGCGTGCCTGCCACCGAGGCCGGCCGCGCCGCTGCCTGGCGCATTTTCGGCGACGCACCGGGGGCTTACGGCGCCGGCGTCAACAGCCTCACCGAACGCTCCGGCGCATGGAGCGAGCGCAGCGAACTCGGCCAGGCCTACCTGCGGCGCATGGGGCACGCCTATGCCGTCGATGCGCTGGGCGAGCCGGCGCATGCCGTGTTCAACACCGCCCTGGCCGACATCGCCACCACCTACCACGGCCGTGCGTCCAATCTCTACGGCCTGATGGACAACAACGACGCCTTCGACTACTTGGGCGGGCTGTCGCTGGCGGTGGAAACCCTCACCGGAAGCCGCCCCGCGGCGCGCATCCTCAATCATGCCGACCCGCAACGCCCTACCGACGAGCCGCTGGATACCGCGCTGCTGATGGAGTTGCGCGGCCGCTTCCTGAACCCGTCCTGGATCAAGCCGCTGATGAACCACGGCTACGCCGGCGCGCGCACCATGGGGCAGGAGTTCATGGAAAATCTGTGGGGCTGGCAGGTCACGCGCCCGGACCTGATCAAGGACTGGGCGTGGGATGAGGTGAAGCGCGTCTATGTGGACGACGGCTTGCAGCTCGGCCTGGACAAGTTCCTGCAGAAGGGCCACAACGCGCAAATACGCGCGCACATGCTGGGGCTGATGCTGGTCGCCGCACACAAGGGTTTCTGGCATGCGGACGAAGCCACCATCCGTCAGCTTGGTCACGAACTGGCAACGCTGGTCGGCAAGAACGGCCTGCCCGGCAGCGGACACACCGCGCCCACCCATCCGATGTGGCAATGGCTGACGCCGTATCTGAGCGCGGCCGACAACCAGGCACTGCAACGCACCCTGCGCGAGGCGCGCGGCGAACGCAATCCCGCAGCCAGAGCATTGCCGGCACAAGCCCCAAGCCCCGCTGCCGCAAAAATCGCCCAAACCGCCAAGACTGCCGCCTCGTCCGCGGAAAAGGCAAAAGCCGCGGATGGCGGCCCACGCCGCGCGTACGAAGTCAGCCTGACGCCTTCCCCCATCACGACAAACCATGCGCCATGGCTCGCCTTGCTGCTGCCGCTGTTCCTCGCCGGCCTGTTCCGTGGCGCGCGTATGCCCCGATCTTTAGCGTAATGAAAGGAATCCCATGTTAAGCACGCTGCACCACGCCATTACCTGGCTCTTGCAACCGGTCATCTTCCTGCTCGCGTTGGCCGTCGCGCTGGCCGTGCTCGAAGCCGGCCTGGCCATTGGCGAGCGCCTGCGCGGGCTGAAGCGGATGCGCGCCGCCGGCGATGCCGACGCGGTCATGCATCTGGCGCGGCACCGGCTGGAACGCGCCGACTTCCTCGCGCGCATCCCGCCGATGCTGGGGCTGATGGCCACTATCATCCCGCTCGGGCCGGGCCTGGCCGCACTTGGTCAGGGCCAGCCGGCACAGTTGGCGGCGGCCGTGACCACCGCGTTCGACGCGACGGTGCTGGGACTCATCGCCGGCATCATCGGCCTGATTGTCGGCAAGATGCGCCGCCGCTGGTACGAAGATGTGCTGGAAAACCTGGAACGAGTATCATGAAACCACGCAGCCGACTGCACAGCCGCTTCGACCACGACGATGAAGACCCGCGCGCCGGCCTGGTCAACCTGGTGGACGTGATGCTGGTGTTCTCCTGCGGTTTGCTGGCCGCGCTGGCGGCGGGCGGCCATGCCGTGCTGCAACCGCCGCGCGAAATCGTACAGGGCCGCGAGATTCCTGCCCCGCCCAAGGCGAGCGATGCGGCAGGGCAGGGTTACCAGGCCGTCGGCCAGGTCTACCGCGACCCCAAGACCGGCAAGCTGCTATTGATCGAGGAGTCGGCCGCATCCTCAACTCGTAATGGAGGTCAATCATGAAAACCCTGATCCTCGGCGGCGCCCGTTCCGGCAAAAGCGCCCATGCGGAAAAACTGGCCGAGTTTTCCGGATTTCCGGTCACCTACATCGCCACCGCCCAAGTGTGGGACGAGGAGATGGCAACGCGCATACGCCACCATCAGGAGCGCCGCCCCGACCACTGGTGCCTGGTCGAGGAGCCCTTCCATCTGGCCGAGGCACTACGCGCCCGCGCCGCCTCCGGCCATTGCGTCATCGTCGACTGCATGACGTTGTGGCTGGCGCAGTGGATCTGCCCGGAGTGCAAGGCGCCGGCAGACGGCAATTGGGAAAGCGAACGCGCAGCCGTGCTGGAACTGATTCCGACCTTGCCAGGCAAGATCATCCTGGTCAGCAACGAAGTGGGCATGGGCATCGTCCCCTTGGGCGAGATCAACCGCCGCTTCCAGGATGAGCAGGGACGGCTCAATCAGGCATTGGCCGCCGTCTGCGACAACGCCGTGTTCATCGCTGCCGGATTGCCGCTGACCCTCAAGTAAAACCCCTGATATAATCGCGCCCAGTTGTCAGGTGCCCGAACGCGATTCCGCGAATGGGTGAAACTGGGAAACAGGTGCGCTTCCATGAAGCTATTCCTGTGCTGCCCCCGCAACGGTAAGCGAGTGCGGATACGCCAACATGCCACTGGGCCATTGCCCGGGAAGGCGGCGGATCAAGACTCGCGAGCCCGGAGACCGGCCTGCCAGCCACGTTGGAAATACCGCGGGGTGTCGGTGTTGGGCCGGCGAAGAAACCTACTCTTCTCCATCCTTTACTTAATCCTTAGCGGTTTTCCATTTTTTGTTGGCATGCGGGGTCGCATGCACAAAGGGAAAATCATGAGAAAAACTGCTTTGGCAGGCCTTGGTGGTTTGTTCATATCTGTACCTGCATATACGCAGGACATCGCAACACTTCCAGAAGTTGACGTTGTTTCTTCCATTTCGGCCCAGTCTGGCTTGGATACACCGGGTTCTACGGCCAGCCGACTTGGGCTGACCGCTATGGAAACCCCCGCCAGCGTGGAAACACTGGATGCGGACACCATACGCAGCCGTGGCGACAGCTCCATCCGCGAGGCCGTATCGCGTACCACCGGCATCAGCGACATCAGCAACCTTGGTGTGGGTGTTGGCTTTTCGTCCCGCGGCTTTACCGGCAACGATTCGGTAGGTCAGGCGGAAGGTGGCATACGCTTGCTGACAGCGGCAAGTACGCTGACCTACCCTTCCGACACCTGGGGTTACGAGCGCATCGAAGTATTGCGCGGCCCGGCTTCTGTATTGTTCGGCGACGGCACGGTAGGCGGCCTGATCAACAGCATTCGCAAGGCGCCAGAACGCGAGACTTCGCTCGAGGCCTTGATCGGCACAGGCACGCGCGGCGAATACCGCGCAGGCGTTGGCGGCACCGGAGCCGTGGGCGAAATTGGCGCCTTCCGTGTCGATGCCTCAGCCACCGGCGGCAACGGTCACGTAGATCGCGGCGAACACACAAGCCAGAAACTCATGACCGGCCTGCTGCTGACGCCGATGAAAAACCTGCGTCTCAACTTCACTTTCGATCATAGCGACGAATCGCCAACGCGCTACACCGGTATCCCGCTGCGCAACGGCCGCATCGACTCCTCGCTACGCGACCAGAACTACAATATTCGCGACGATGTCATGGATTTCCTGGATGACCGGCTGCAAGCCAAAGTGGAGTGGCAGCTCTCCGAGGCCCTGAAACTCACCAACGTCAGCTACTGGTTCAACACGCGGCGGCACTGGCGCAACCTGGAATATTTCTCGCTCGATGACGCGACCAATACCGTGGATCGCTTCGGCTACACCGAGATTCGGCACAAACAGAAGCAACTGGGCAATCGCGTAGAACTGGCTTCAGTTTCGGAAGCTTTCGGCCATCAAAACCGCTGGACGGTAGGATGGGAAGTGACGCGCGTCGATTTCCGCTACTTCGATAACTTCTATAACGGCACAGATTCAATCAATACCGTCCCTGTCAAAGGCTTCGATCCCGGCTTGTTTTCAGACGCCCTACTTGACCCGACCATTCCCGATTTCAAGTCCAAAACCGACCAGAACGCCTTATTTCTTGAGGATGCCTTCGATGTTACGGACAAGCTGAAGCTGGTTGCCGGTTTGCGCCAGGACTGGATTAGCGTAGACCACCACAGCTATATCACCGGGACTAATCGGGACACGGATTATTCGCCTTTCTCGTATCGGCTGGGCACTGTATATCAACTTGCTCCAAGTACGGCGATGTATGGCCAGTACAGCCGCGGCTCCGACCCGGTGTCGTCCATTGTGACGCTCAGGCCGAGAAACAGCGCCTTTAACCTCACTTCGGCCAAACAGACAGAGATCGGGGTCAAGCATATGCTGCCAGAGGGCAAGGGGCAGTTGACGCTGGCCGCTTATCACATCGCCAAGGACGACATTATTACGCGCGACCCCAGCGACCCTACCCTCAGGGTGCAGGGCGGCAAGCAATCATCGCGCGGCTTGGAGTTAAGCGCGATGCTGCTTCCGGTCGAACACTGGCGTGCCGACTTCAACCTGGCCGTGCTCGATGCGCGCTTTGATGAATTGCTTGAAGCCGGCGGAGCCTCGCGCGCAGGCAACACGCCCACCGATGTGCCGGAGCGGCTTGCCAATGCCTGGATTTATTACCAGCGCGCCGACTGGGAAGCCGGCTTGGGCGCGCGCATGGTAGGCAAGCGCTATGCCGACAACGCCAACACGTCGGTCATGCCCGGCTACACGGTTTACGATGCCAACATTGCCTGGCATGCCAACCAGCACACCACGTTCCGCCTGAATGCGCGCAATTTGACGGACAAACTCTACGCCAGCACTTTCTACGATACCGCCCAATTCATCATCGGCGCGCCGAGAAGTCTGGAAGTGACGGCTGAGTTCCGCTATTGATGTTGCGCCATTTGTAAGCAAATCATATGCGTTATCTGTACTTGATTCATCGCTGGCTCGGCATCGCATTCTGCCTGCTGTTCGCGATGTGGTTTGCCACCGGCATGGTGATGCATTTCGTCGCTTTCCCCACGCTCACCGCCGACGAGCGCTTTGCCGGCATGACGCCCATCGCGACGGCCCAGGTGCACGTCTCGCCGGAACAGGCGCGGAAAACTGCATCGGCTGCGTCAATCGCACAAGTCCGGCTGGCGATGCGCGGCGAACGCCCGCAATATGTGTTCGTGCAGGATTCAGGTCTCGCCGCGATCTATGCCGACAGCGGCGAAATCGCGCCACCGGCCGTCCGAGACGAAGCGCTGCGCCTAGCCTTGCAACACGCGCACCTGCGCGGCCTGAACGTCCCCCGCGCGGACTACGCGGAACTCGCCACGCACGACCAGTGGACGGTGCCCAACGGCCTCGATCCGTTCCGCCCGCTCCACCGCATCCGCCTCCACGACGATGCCGGCACCGAGTTGTATGTATCGGCGGTTACCGGTGAAGTAGTGCGCGACACCACGCGCTTCGAGCGCGGCTGGAACTACGCCGGCGCGGTCGTGCACTGGATTTACCCTACCGCCTTGCGCAAGCACTGGGCAGCATGGGATAGCACGGTGTGGTGGCTCTCGCTGACCGCGCTGGCCGGCGCAGTAACCGGGCTGATCGTCGGCGTGGCGCGCGCCCGCTGGAACCATGCCGCAGGCTTGAGCCCCTATCGCGGCATGCACTACTGGCACCACATGCTGGGGCTGGTCTGCGCGGTGTTCGTGCTGACCTACATCTTCAGCGGCTGGCTGTCGATGGATCACGGCCGGCTGTTTTCCAAGAATGCCGCCGATCCGCAGGAAATCGCGGGGCTGGCAGGCGGCACGTTCGAGACCGCGCGTTTCGGCGCTGTGCCGCTCGGTCAGCTTCAAGGCGCCAAGGAAATCGAATTCGCCCTGCTGGGCGGCCAGCCTTATCTGCGCGCCCGCTTCGATGCGGAAAAGCAACTGATCGTGGACCGGCAGAGGAATGCCGTCGCCCATTTTGCCCCGGCGGCAGTCACGGCCGCCGCGCGGCCTCTGCTATCAGGGCAATGCGGCACGGCGGAAACCGTAGCGGCTGACGACGCCTATTACGTCGCGCCCAGTGGACACAATGCCCCGCTGTACCGCCTGCGCTGCGCCGATGCGCGCCATACGTGGATTCACGTGGATAGCGCCAGCGGGCAGGTGATCGAACAGGTGGACGACTCGCGGCGCTGGTACCGCTGGCTCTACAGCGCGCTGCATACCTTCGATATGCCATGGCTCGTCGCGCACCCGCCGCTGCGCACGCTGCTCATCGTCTCGCTGTGCCTGGGCGGACTGTTGTTCAGCCTGACGGGGGTCGTCATCGGCTGGCGCAGGCTAAAGCCTAGACAATAAGTCATCCAAATTTCGAGATTTTTATGCAGACATCGACGACAGCGCCAGCGAAGGCTTGGTCACCAGTGAGCAGCTCAAAGTAGTGAACGTACTCAACCGATTCAACAGCCAGGGCAACGACATCGAGTATTGGAGCGCGGCGTGTACCGCGGAGGGACCGGTAGTAGGCGCGGTGGTCAGCCTCTAAGAAAGAAGAGGATCGAGCCGCGCCCAGTCGAGGTGCTGCTCGACCGCGTCAGCAAGGCGCTCCAGCCCTGCCTCGCGCAGCCGCTGATAGTCGAAGTCGGCATCCGCCTCGCGCAGCCCGGCCCAGCGCAGCCAGGCCGCACACGCCTCGGGGTGATCGAACAAACCATGCAAATATGTGCCCGCTATACGCCCGTCCTGCGACAGCGCGCCTTCCGGCCCGCTCTCCAGCTGCACTGCGGGATGCTGCAAGGCCGCGCCGCGGCTTACCCCCATATGAATCTCGTAACCCTGCACAGCCGCCTCGTCGAAAGCCAGCCGGCCGCGCACGCGCGCCAGCCGCTTTTTCGGCTCCAGCGTGGTTTCCAGCGCCAGCCAGCCCAGTCCAGCGGCGCTGCCGGGCGCGCCTTCCAACCCCAAGGGGTCGTGGATCGCCTCGCCCAGCATCTGGAAGCCGCCGCAGATGCCCAGCACCTTGCCACCGTAGCGCAAATGGGTCTGCAGCGCAGCTTCCCAGCCTTGTGCGCGCAGGTAGGCCAAGTCGGCGCCCACACTCTTGCTGCCGGGCAGGATAATCAGGTCGGCCGGCGGGATAGCCTCGTTGGCGCCGATGAAGCGGAACTCCACCTGCGGGTGCAAACGCAGCGCATCGAAATCGGTGTGGTTGCTGATGCGCGGCAGCACCGGCGCGATCACGCGCAGCTTGCCGTCGGCATCGCCGTCAGCCCCCTCGCGTTTCACCGCATCCTCGGCCTCGATATGCAGGCCGTGCAGGTAGGGCAGCACGCCCAGTACCGGCTTGCCGGTTTCCTTTTCCAGCCAGTCCAGGCCGGGCTGCAGCAACGCGATATCGCCGCGGAAACGGTTGATGACGAAACCGACGAGGCGGCTGCGTTCGGACTCCGACAGCAGCGCCAGCGTGCCGACGATATGCGCGAACACGCCGCCGCGGTCGATGTCGGCCACCAGCAGCACCGGCACGTCCGCCGCTTCGGCGAAACCCATGTTGGCGATGTCGTTGGCGCGCAGGTTGATCTCGGCCGGACTGCCCGCGCCTTCGACCACGACGCAGTCGTACTGCGCGGATAAGCGCTGCCAGGAATCCATCACCGCGCGCATCGCCAGCGGCTTGTAGGCGTGGTAGGCGGCGGCGTCCAGCTGCAGCGCGGCCTTGCCCTGCAGGATCACCTGCGCGCCCTGGTCGGTAGTCGGCTTGAGCAGCACTGGATTCATGTCGGTGTGCGGCTCCAGACCGCAGGCCATCGCCTGCACCGCCTGCGCCCGGCCGATCTCGCCCCCGTCCGCGGTGACGGCGGAATTGAGCGCCATGTTCTGCGGCTTGAACGGCGCGACGCGGATGCCCCTGCGGTACAATACGCGGCACAATCCGGCGACCAACGTACTCTTGCCGGCATCCGAGGTCGTACCCTGAACCATTAATGATTTCATCCCTACATTATCCCATAACGCCGCTGCTGGCCGTGGCCGCCGTTGCACTCGACGCACTGTTGGGCGAACCGCGCCGCTGGCATCCGCTGGTAGGGTTCGGCCGGCTGGCCAATGCCATCGCAGCGTGGCTCAATCCGGCATCGCGTCGCGCCAAATCCTCCGCCCGTGTTTATGGGGTCATGGGCGTAGCCGTGCTGCTTATTCCTTTCGGTGCCGTCGCTTGCTGGCTGTGCCGCTCGCCCGACATCGGCCCGGTCGTGGATGTATTGCTGCTCTATTTCGCCATCGGCCATCGCAGTCTGCATGAACATGCCCGTGCCGTATCGAGCGCCTTGCAGGCCGGCGACGAAGCACAAGCGCGCACGGCCGCCTCATACATGGTCAGCCGCGATTCATCCGCCATCGATCCGGTGCCGGCCACGGTGGAATCGGTGCTGGAAAACGGCAACGACGGTGTGTTCGGCGCGCTGTTCTGGTTCTTCATCTTCGGCGGTGCGGGTGCGCTGCTGTTCCGTCTTGCCAACACGCTGGATGCGATGTGGGGTTACAAGAACGAACGTTTCCTGATGTTCGGCTGGGCGGCGGCGCGGCTGGATGATGTGCTGGATTACATCCCGGCGCGCCTGGCGGCACTGACCTATGCCGTGCTGGGCAAGACGCGACTAGCGCTTACCTGCTGGCAAAAGCAGGCGCCAACCTGGGACAGCCCTAATGCCGGCCCGGTAATGTCCGCCGGCGCGGGCGCGCTGGGCATCAAGCTGGGCGGCCCAGCGCGCTACCACGGCGAATGGCACCAGCGACCGGATTTGGGTGCGGGCGAAGCGCCGCAGACAGGCGATATCGAACGCGCCCTGAAGCTGGTCAGATACGGCGTTTATCTATGGCTGGTGCTGGCCCTGCTCGCAGGAGCCCTCGCTTATGCTTGAGCACGGCGGAAAACTGGCAGCCGCTGCACGCGAACATGGCATCCCACTCAACAAATGGGTGGACCTTTCCACCGGCATCCATCCCATCGGCTATCCGGTGCCGCCGGTGCCGCCCGAATGCTGGCTGCGCTTACCGGAAGACGAGGACGGCCTGTTGCCGGCGGCGGCCGACTATTACGGGACAATGCATCTGTTGCCTTGCGCCGGTTCGCAGGCGGCAATCCAGACATTGCCGATAATGCGCCCGCCGTGCCGCGTCGGCATCCTGAGTCCCACCTACGCCGAGCATGCACATGCATGGCGGCAGGCAGGCCATGCGGTGGAAATCATCCAGGATTACGCACCGGGCATGGCATTGGATGTACTGGTGCTGGCAAACCCCAACAATCCGACCGGGCGGCTGATTTCCGCTCCGGCGCTGCTGGAATGGCATGCCGGATTCGCCGCCCGCGGCGGCTGGCTGGTCGTGGATGAAGCTTTCATGGACGCCACGCCGGAATATAGCCTGGCGGCGCACGCCGGATTACCGAGCCTGATCATTCTGCGCTCGCTGGGCAAATTCTTCGGGCTGGCCGGCATACGCGCCGGCTTTGTTCTGGCCTGGGATGAGCTGCTGGAAAACCTGCACGAAAAGCTGGGGCCCTGGAACGTGGCCAACCCGACCCGCTGGGTAGCACAGCAAGCACTCGCTAACCGCCAATGGCAGACGGAACAACAACTTTGGCTCATGACACAGAGCTGTCAGCTTGCCGAACTGCTCACCCGCCACGGCCTGAAACCGGATGGCGGCACGGCACTATTCCAGTGGGTAAAAACGCCCGACGCCGAAAAGCTACACCTTCAGCTCGCGCGTCTCGGCATACTCACCCGCCTGTTCACCGAAACTTCCAGCCTGCGCTTCGGCCTACCGGCCGGCGAACGGGCCTGGGCCAAGCTGGATTACCTGCTGCCATGACCATCCGCTATCCGGAACGCATCGTCTGCCTCACCGAGGAAACGACCGAAACGCTTTACTTGCTGGGGGAGCAGGACCGCATCGTCGGCATTTCCGGTTTCACCGTGCGCCCGCCGCAAGCGCGCAAGGAGAAACCGAAGATATCGGCGTTCACCAGCGCCAAAACCGAGGCCATCCTCGAACTCAAGCCGGATCTCGTGCTGGGTTTTTCCAATCTGCAGGGCGACATCGCGCGCGACCTAATCAAGGCCGGGGTCGAAGTGTATATCTTCAACCATCGCAGCGTAGAGGGCATCCTGCGCATGGTAGCCACCCTGGGCGCGCTGGTCGGCGAACCGGGCAGGGGCGAGGCCCTGGCGCGCGAACTCGCGGCACGCGTCGAGATCATCCGCGCGGCAACTGCCGATATGCCGCGCAAGCCACGCGTCTATTTCGAAGAGTGGGACGAGCCTATCATCTCCGGCATCCGCTGGGTGTCCGAACTGACCGTGATCGCCGGCGGCGAGGAGTGCTTTCCGGAACTCTCTTCTCAGTCGCTGGCTGGCAAGCGCATCATCGACGACCCGATGGAGGTAGTGCGCCGCCAGCCCGACATCATCATCGGCTCCTGGTGCGGCAAGAAATTCCGCCCGGAACAAGTCGCGGCGCGATCGGGTTGGGAAACAATTCCCGCGGTGCAAAACGGCCAGGTGTTCGAGATCAAATCGCCGCTGATTCTGCAACCCGGCCCCGCAGCGTTGACCGATGGACTGGACGCACTTGTAGGCATTATCCAGGCTTGGCAAGCCGCGCCGGAAAACCGCTAAAACCCGAACGCACGCCGCATCACGTGATAAATCCAATTCTGCTCCATCGAGCCATGGATCAGATGCGCCATCGGCCCGATGGCAAAGATAGCCACATCTTCGCCGCCATGCGTTTCCGATTCCAGCGGCACTGCGGCTTCAGGCAGGTAATCGTCGGCAAGCGTATCGGCATGCATGAGATCGGGACGCTTGCCACCGTTGGTCGCCGGATCGCGCCACCCCGGGCCGTTGGCATAGCCGAGGGTGGTATACGGCAGGCCCAGCTTGTCTTTTTTCGACCCTACCGGCTCGCCATCGGCCTCCGGCACCTCCGCGACCACGCCAAGAATATCGTTGCCGCGGTGCGGATAGCCGGCCATGGTAAACACATGGCCATGGTCGGCGGTGACGACGATCAGCGTCTCGCGCGGATCGGTCAGTTGCTGCGCCTTGTGCACCGCGCGTGCCAGCTCGATCACTTCCAATAGTGCACGCTTGGCATTGCCGGCGTGATGCGCGTGGTCGATGCGGCCCGATTCGACGTGCAGAAAGAAGCCGCTTTTGTCTTTCTGCAGGATGCGAATCGCTTTTTCGGTCATCTCGGTCAATGACGGTTCGCCGCCCTTGTCCTTGGCGCGATCCAACTCGTATTGCATGTGGCCGCCCTCGAACAGCCCCAGCAGGTGCGAAGTTGCGGCCGGATCAATGCCCTCGAAGCCGGCACGGCTCCATACATAGCGCGCACCCGCACCCCGCGTTTGCTGCCATTCCGCGATCAGGTCGCGGCCGTCCTTGCGTTTGCCCTTCTTGCCGCTTTCGGGATCGGTTTGGATCGCCGGAATGAAATTGGTGCGCCCACCTCCCATCGCCACTTTCAGACTGTCACGCACTATCGGTGACACTTCGATCAGCTGCCGCGCGATGTCCTTGACGCCGCAGCCGGCAGGCAGGTCGGCATCGGCCTCCCAGTCGCGCATCGGCGTGTGTGCATAGGTCGCGGCCGGGGTAGCATGCGTCAGGCGGGCGGTGGAGACGACGCCGGTCGATTTTCCGGCGGCGGCAGCCTGTTCCAGCAGGGTAGGCAAGGCATGAGCTGCGACAAGATGGGGATCACAGGCGCCGCGCGGCGTCATATGGTCGACCGACAGCATGCCTTCGCGCGCCTTGTAGCCGGTCATCATGGCGGTCATGGTGGGCGCGGAGTCGGGCGTCTGCTGATCCCAGGTATAGGTCTTGGAAAGCGCGGCGTAGGGAAAATCCTCGAATGACAGTCGGTTTTCCTCGCCCGTGCGGCCCTGCATCTGGCCTTCGAGGATACGGGCGGCGGTCAATGTTGAAATCCCCATGCCGTCGCCGACGAAGAAAATGACGTTTTTTGCTTTGCGTGCCCGAGGCTCCAACTTCTCGGCATCGCGGATGAAGCGTTGGCCCGCCTCATACCAATCCTGCACCGATTCCGGGCCCTGTACCACCGGCTCGCCGCACAAAGCCGGTAAGGCGACGGCCAGCATACCGGCCGCGATAAATTTATCGATGAAACTGCGCATGCTTCCATCCTGTAGTCAGAGCTCCCATCGTAAGGAGCTTGCATGACAACAGGATGAAAGTGCGTCAGGTCTTCCAGCGGTCTTCGAACACCAGCGTCTCCAGCGGGATACGGTCGGCCCAGCGTTCCATTTCGAGCATGGGGCGCGGGTAGAACGCCTCAACATAGCCGAGGCACAGTACGGCGACGGGGTTGGCGCCCTCGGGCATATCTAGCAACTGCGCCAGCTGGACGGGATCGAACAGGGACACCCAGCCCATGCCCAGGCCTTCTGCACGGGCGGCTAGCCACAGGTTCTGGATGGCGCAGGAGGCCGAGGCCAGGTCCATCTCAGGCAAGGTACGGCGGCCGAATACATGCTTCTCACGGCCGTTGGTCAAGGCAACCACCAGCAGCTCGCCGCATTCCAGGATGCCTTCGACCTTCAGGCGCATGAATTCGTCCTCGCGCTCGGCCAGTGCGGACGCGGTGGCAACGCGCTCGGCCTCGACCAGTGCGTGGATTTGCGTGCGCAGCGCGCGGTCGGCGATACGGATAAAGCGCCAGGGCTGCATATAGCCGACGCTGGGCGCGAGGTGGGCAGCCTGCAGCAGCCGCGCCAGTAGCTCCGGCGGCACCGGGTCGGGCAGGAAATGCCGCATGTCGCGCCGCTCGGCGATCACGCGGTAAATTGCTTCCTTGTCGGCCTCGCTAAAATCGCTCATGGCAAAAATAGCCGGGCAGCGGCCTGCGGGTTGGACGGCCAGTAGGCATGCAGGTAAGAAGCGGTCAGTCGTCCGACGCGATAGACCGCTTCGCCCTCGCTGCCGGATTGCTTGATGGCCCTGGTCAATGGCGGTAAGGCGGTTTCCGTCTTCGAGTAGTGGAAAGTATGGCCGCGCAGCATGCCCTCGGGCAGCTCCACCGCTTGCAGGCCAAGGCCGCCGAGGCGCTTTTGCATCTTCACTTCGCCCGGCAGCAGGCCCCATAGCGGCACACGACGGCCTTCGGCATCCGTAATCGCTTCGAACATCGCCATCATGCCGCCGCATTCGGCCAGGATAGGCATACCCGCCGTCTGCGCCATCAACAGACCGTCGCGCAGGCCGGTATTGGCCGACAGGGTATCGAGATGCAGCTCGGGATAGCCGCCTGGAAAATAGTAAGCATCCGCCTGCGGCAACGCCCTGTCCGCCAGCGGCGAGAAGAACTCCAGCGTTGCACCCATCGCGGCCAGCAGATCGAGATTGGCGCGATAGATGAAAGCGAAGGCATGGTCGCGGGCGATCGCGATGCGCGTGTCTTGCAGCAAGCGCGGCTGGCTAGCCGGCTCAGCTGCGGGAAAGGCAACGGCACTCGGCATGGGATCTTCATCCATCACCAACGCGTCAGCCAACCGATCCAGCTTGGCATCGAGATCCGGCTGCTCAGCTGCACCCACCAGCCCGAGATGGCGTTCCGGAAGGGCTGCCTCTGGCGCTTTCGGCAGCCAGCCGAACCAGCGCACTCCTGGCAGAAGGCTGGATTTCAGCATACCGGCATGGCCGGTACTCGCCACACGGTTGGCGAGTACGCCGGCGAAAGGCAGCGCCGGACGATAGCTTGCCAGTCCCAGAGCCAACGCACCGAAGGTCTGCGCCTGCGCGGAGGCGTCGATCACCGCCAGCACTGGGATGCCGAAATGCTCTGCCAGGTCGGCACTGCTGGGCGTGCCGTCGAACAGGCCCATCACGCCCTCGATCAGGATCAGGTCAGCCTCGTGGGCGGCTTCTACCAACAAGCGCCGGCTTTCCTTTTCGCCGATCATCCACAAGTCGAGCTGATAAACCGGGTTGCCGGAAGCACACTCGAGCACGCCAGGATCAATGAAATCCGGACCGGTCTTGAATACGCGCACATTCTTGCCCTGACGTGTGAAATAGCGCGCCAAGGCCGCCGTCACGCTGGTTTTACCGGAGCCGGATGACGGCGCGGCGATGAGGAGCGCCGGGCACTTAACGGTTGACATAAGCGACATTGATATGAGGTCCGGACACGATGAGTTTGGTCACGCCGCCGAAATCCAGATGGAAGCCGGGCACATTCTCCAGCGAAAGTTTGAGCGCGTGTGCCAACAGGGCGCGGATCACCCCGGCGTGGGTGATCGCCACGACGGATTGGCCGGCATGCTTTTCAACACATGCGGCAAAAAATTCGCTGGCGCGCTGATATAAGACCTGAAAAGACTCGCCGCCGGGTGGCGCGTGCTCTACAAAACGCAGCGCCCAATAATCGAAAATCTCACGCGGAATCGCATCCCAGCGCTGCATTTCCCAATCGCCGAAGTGCAATTCCTTGAGACGCGCATCCTGCTGTGCCTCGCCCCACGGCAACGCCTCGGCCAAGCGGCGGCAGCGCAATAACGGGCTAGTGTAGAAGCCAGCAGGTTGTACATTGGCCAATTTGTCGCATACCGCAGCAATTTCGTCGCCTGCATCCGCGTGCAGATCGAGCTCAGCATGGCCGTAGCAAATACCGGGCTGTATCGCAGGCGTTGTGTGGCGCACCAGGTACAGCTCCATCAGGCAGCCATTCCCAGCACGCCCAGGTAAAACGCCAGTTCGCACAATTGCTGCATCGCGCCCAGACAGTCCCCGGTATAGCCACCCAGGCGACGCTTGAGCATCCGGTTGAACCACAGCCAAACCAGCGCCACCGGCACCAGCGCCCAGAGCAGGGATGGGGCGAGTAAAGCCAATGGAGCCAATCCAAATACCGCCGCCACCGCCAGCCCGCCTTTGGAAGGGCGCGTCGCAAGCGCCTTGGCCTTGCCGCTGGATCGCACATATTGTTGTGTAGCAATCACCAGAACGGCACAGAAGCGGCTGAGTGCATGGCCGGCAATGAGAATTACGGGAATCATCGCTTGAGTCAGGTGCGACAGCGTCTGGAATTTGATGAGCAGCGCCATGACCATTGCCAATGCACCATAACTGCCGAGCCGGGAATCCTGCATGATGGTGAGCACTTGCTCCTTCTCCCATCCACCACCCAAGCCGTCAGCTGCATCCGCGAGACCATCTTCGTGGAATGCACCCGTCAGCCATAAAGTTGCGGCCATGCTGGCGAGTACCGCCACTTCCTGCGGGAAAACAAGCTTTGCCGCCAGGTAAGCCGCTGCAGCCACCAGCCCGACGATGACGCCAACCAAGGGAAAATATCTGGAAGCGCGATTCAGGTCTTCTTCGGTACTTCCCGCCCACCGCGCACAGGGGATGCGGGTAAAAAACATCAAGGCCGTGAAAAATAGCCGCAATTCATGCCTCATTGCGCGCTGCGTCCGCTGACGCCGGCGGACTCGAACGAGGCCATTTCATTCAGGAAATTCACCGCCGCCTGCACCAGCGGATAGGCCAGCGCCGCACCGGTGCCTTCGCCTAGCCGCATATCCAGAGACAGCAACGGCTCGACACCCAGCCAGGCCAGTTGACGCGCATGCCCCGGTTCGCCGGATTCGTGCGCAAAAACGCAATACTCCTTGATAGCGGGCTGCAGACTAGCCGCCACCAGCAATGCGGAAGTAGCGATGTAGCCGTCTATCAGCAGCAAAGCACCACGCTGGGCCGCACCCAGCATCGCTCCCGCCATCATCGCGATTTCAAAGCCGCCGAAGGTAGCCAGAACATCCAATGGATCATTACCTGTGTTGTGCCGGGCAATCGCTTCAGCCAGCAAGGCACGCTTCTTTTGCAAACCGGCATCGTCCAGCCCGGTGCCGCGACCGACGCATTGCTCCAGCGGCAAACCGCAGAGTTTGCTGGTGATGATGGCAGCAGACGAGGTATTGCCGATGCCCATCTCGCCAAATCCCAGCACATTGCTGCCTTGAGCGATTTCCTGCGCGGCCAGTGCCGCACCGTGCGTGATGGCAGCCTCACACTCTTCGCACGTCATCGCCACATCTTCTAGAAAATTACGCGTGCCAAAACCGATCTTGGCGTCGATCAAACCTTCGATGCCGCCGAATTCGTAATTGACGCCGGCATCCACCACACGCACCGCCATGCCGTTCTGGCGTGCAAAAACGTTAATGGCTGCGCCGCCGCCGAGAAAGTTGAGCACCATCTGCCGCGTTACCTCCTGCGGAAACGGACTAACGCCCGCGGTCGCGACGCCATGATCACCGGCAAATACCAGCATCACCGGCTGCGTCAGCTTCGGCGATAGCGTCCCTTGAATCTGACCGATTTGCAGCGCCAGCCTTTCCAGACGGCCGAGCGCGCCCAGCGGCTTGGTCTTGCCGTCGATTTTTGACTGCAATCGGCCCTTGATGTCAGCCTCAAGAGAAGGAATAGAGATATCGCTAGCTAACGCCATGAAAGAATCCGGAAAATACGGCGGAGGTAATTTGGGAAAGTGGTTTGTACCTTACCGAACGAGCGGAGTCAAACGAGCGAATAGAAATTTCTTTTGCCAGTTGCGACGAGTTTGCTATAATCCCGCCTCCTGACGCCCTCACCGGGCAGCAGGATGTGGCCAGGTAGCTCAGTTGGTAGAGCAGCGGATTGAAAATCCGCGTGTCGACGGTTCGATTCCGCCCCTGGCCACCAGGATTCGATTCAATAGAATCAATAACAAAAGCCCAGCCCCGTGCTGGGCTTTTGTTTGATTCTGATACTTTTCTGACAATCCTATTCGTGAGCCATTGCCGCTGATTGCGGGCATCGAAAAAGATTTCGCCTGACCTCGCATTTTGCCCTGCGCCCCGAGCTATACCGCAACTTCGACAGGGGAGTGTAATATATTGCAGAATCTCGAGCACCACTCTCTCGACTTCCAACTAGGAGATGCACCATGCCCAAACTTTATCAGGACGGCAAGGACTGCAGCATGTTCTGACGCTCATGAGAAACGGATTCCGGTCTGCATAAAATCAGTTGGGCCTCCTCACAGTCTCGAGCAAAAATGTTTCTAAAACCAATATGGTATGGCACAATAATGTCCGTCCTTAGATTCAGATAATTCCCTATTCTGCACCTACATCTCGAAACTTCTGGCTGCGCTTGCTGGCCGTTAAAGAACACCAGCGATAACGTACGAACACCTTAAGAATATAAAAATCAATGGCAACCGACGAGCTGAGTTTCAGCAAAACATCCTGCCCCAGAAGTTCACGTGCATGATAATTCCGATAAAAATTGGACAGGGAATTTAAACATTGCCCTCCAATCAAAATCAAACTGTAATTCAGCCAGTTATTTTATGTGGTGGCTCGGGCTCACGCCTCTGGCCCTTATCCCGCTCCGGATTTCCTAAGCAGTTTCTATGCCTGACGGGCAAGGAAAGTTTGTTCCAGCTTGCCGTCAAACGTCTCTCTGGTTTAGGTTCCGCGAATATCAACATTACTGCTCCGCTGATAGTTACAAGGGAAGAGCATCGCTTTCTGGCGTTGGAGCAACTCCGCGAAACCGGCATCGCTTCCGAGGCCTTCCTCCTTGAGCCCGCCGGTCGCAATACCGCACCCGCCTTGACGCTAGCAGCCCTTGCTGCCATTGAGTCGGGTAATGATCCCATTTTAGTGGTAAGTCCCTCCGATCAGACTGTAGCTGATATTTCCGCCTTCACTATAGCCATGCAGACAGCCATCAAAGAGGCTGCCGCAGGAGCGATTGTCATTTTTGGAGTAACCCCTGATCGGCCCGAAGCGGGTTATGGCTATATTCAAGCTCAGGTAGTTGATCATTCCATGGGAAAGTCTTTAGACGTAAAACGCTTTATTGAAAAACCCGATGTTGCTACAGCACAATTCTATGTCGACTCAAAGAATTACTACTGGAATGCTGGTATGTTTGTTATGCGAGCGTCCGTTTGGCTCGAGGCTCTAACAATCTTTAGACCGGACATGGCCAGATTGACCGGAGAATCTTGGTCATTACGAAAAGTTGACCGCAAAACGACCCCAAACTTCATTCGTCCAAGTAATTCAGAGTTTACTGCCATCCCTAGTGAATCCGTTGACTATGCAGTTATGGAGCACTGTCCAGGTAGCCGATTCAAAATCAAAATGGTTCCCCTTGATGCTGGATGGAATGACCTAGGGTCCTGGGATGCAATTTGGAACGTCCTGCCTAAGGACATTGAGGGAAATGCTCATCAAGGAGATGTACTATCCATCGATACCAGCAATACTCTTGTGCAAGCCAGCAGCCGCCTAGTGAGCCTAGTAGGAGTCCAAGACCTTGTCATAATCGAAACACCCGACGCTATCTTGATAGCGGACAAATCTGGTTGCCAGAAAGTCAAACAAATCGTCAGCACCTTAAGCACACAAAATCGTCAAGAGTACACCCTCCACCGCAAAGTGCATCGCCCATGGGGATGGTATGACAGTATTGATGAAGGTTATCGATTCAAGGTCAAGCGAATTCAGGTCAATCCTAAAGCAAGTTTGAGTCTGCAAAAGCATCACCACCGTGCCGAACACTGGATAGTCGTGAAAGGTACTGCTGAAATAACTTGTGGTGAGAAAACAATCATGCTCGGGGAGAACCAATCCACCTACATTCCCATGGGTGAAATACACCGGCTAGCAAATCCCGGCGATACTCCTTTAGAAATTATCGAAGTACAGTCTGGTAATTACTTGGAAGAGGACGATATCGTGAGATATGAAGACAATTACGGCCGCTATTAAAGTGAATCGACCCTCATGAAAAGGAAGAATATGCGAGTTGCAAACAGAAAAAGAATATTGGTGACAGGTGGCGCAGGGTTTGTCGGCGCACATCTGTGCGAACGTCTTATCAGGGATGGGTGTGATGTTTTATGTGTTGACAACTTTTATAGTGGAACCAAAGATAATATTGCCCACCTGATGAATAATCCATGCTTTGAGCTAATGCGCCACGATGTAACGTTTCCTCTCTATGTTGAGGTCGACGAAATATACAACCTGGCTTGCCCAGCCTCTCCAGTTCATTATCAGTGGGATCCAGTTCAGACCACCAAGACAAGCGTGCATGGTGCAATCAACATGTTGGGGCTGGCAAAAAGGGTCAAGGCAAAAATCTTGCAGGCATCCACCAGCGAAGTTTACGGAGATCCTGAGGCACACCCGCAACGAGAAGATTATTGGGGTCATGTCAATCCGATTGGGCTGAGATCTTGCTATGATGAAGGCAAACGTTGTGCGGAAACCTTATTCTTTGACTATTATCGTCAACATAAATTGGATATTCGGGTTGCACGAATATTCAACACCTACGGCCCTAAAATGCACCCCAAGGATGGCCGTGTTGTTTCAAACTTCATTGTTCAAGCTTTAAACGATCAAGACATTACTATTTTTGGAGATGGGAGTCAGACGCGAAGCTTTCAGTTCGTTGATGATTTAATTGAAGGAATGATTCGCCTGATGACGAACAATGCAGGCTTCGTTGGCCCAGTAAATATCGGCAACCCGGTTGAGTTCACTATCAGGGAGCTTGCTGAAATGGTGTTGCGGATGATTCCGGAGAGTAAAAGCCAATTAACTTTCAAACCTCTGCCTTCGGATGACCCTGTTCAGCGCAAACCCGACATCACATTGGCCAGACAAAATCTTGATTGGGAACCAAAAATCCCCTTAGAAGAGGGTCTTTTGAAGACTATCGATTATTTCAAATCACTGCTTGATCAGCGAACTGCCACTCACTAGGTTTAGCAGGTAAGTCAATAATCATTGTTGGAAATTAAATTTGAGGATGTCTATGGATGGAGAAAAAACTAAGAAAGCACTTATTACTGGGGTTACAGGCCAGGATGGAGCTTACTTGGCAGAGTTGCTACTAGACAAAGGATACGAAGTGCATGGGATCAAGCGCAGAACATCGCTTTTTAACACTGACCGTATCGATCACCTCTTTCATGACGCACACGATCCAGGCAAGCCGTTTCATTTACATCATGGAGATATGACTGACTCTTCTTCGCTCGTACGTATCATCCAGCAGGTACAGCCTGACGAAATTTACAATCTTGCTGCCCAGTCTCATGTAGCGGTCAGTTTTGAAGAGCCCGAGTACACGGCCAACTCCGACGCCCTTGGTGTTTTGCGCATACTGGAAGCGATCCGTATCCTTGGTCTGGAAAAGAAAACCCGTTTTTATCAGGCTAGCACCTCAGAGCTATACGGGCTTGTCCAAGAGGTTCCGCAGAAGGAAACCACACCTTTTTACCCTAGGAGCCCCTATGCGGTTGCGAAGCTCTATGGATACTGGATTGTCGTTAATTACCGCGAGGCATACGGGATGTATGCATGTAACGGTATCCTGTTTAACCACGAGTCCCCAATCCGAGGGGAAACTTTTGTAACGCGTAAGATCACGCGGGCCTTGGCACGCATCAAGCTTGGTCTGCAAAATTGCCTCTATCTCGGCAATCTCAATGCCAAGAGGGATTGGGGACATGCACGAGACTATGTGGAAATGCAGTGGCTCATGATGCAACAGGAAAGCCCGGATGATTTCGTTATAGCTACTGGTATCCAATACAGTGTGCGTGAGTTCGTCGAAGCCGCTGCAGAAGAAATTGGCATGAAGATTAATTGGCAGGGCGGAGGAGTTGATGAAGTCGGCTATTTTGGAGGCAAGCCGGTAGTCCGCGTCGATCCGCGCTACTTCCGGCCTACGGAGGTTGAAACTCTGCTGGGCGATGCCACCAAAGCCAGGGAAAAACTGGGCTGGGTGCCGCGCACCAGCTTCAAGGAATTGGTTGCCGAGATGGTGCGAGAAGATCTCAAGTCTGCCGAGCGTGATGAGCTCGTGAAGAAGCATGGATTCAATGCCTATAACTTCAACGAGTAAAATGAGAGGTTCCCGCGGCAAAATTTGCCTTACCGGAGGCTCCGGGATGGTGGGCCGCAACATACTTGAACATCCAGTTGCAAATGAGTGGATCTTCCTTGCCCCATCGCGCAAAGAACTGGACCTGACATGCAAGGCTGAGGTGCGGGAATACTTCCTATCAAACAGACCGGATATGGTAATCCATGCGGCTGGCCACGTCGGCGGGATTCAAGCCAATGTTGCAGCTCCCGTAGAGTTCTTGATAGCCAATCTCGATATCGGCCGAAACGTCATAATGGCCGCAGCCGAGGCCGGTGTACCCAGACTGATTAACCTGGGCAGCTCCTGCATGTATCCGCGCACTGCAGTCAACCCTCTGCAAGAGGAAATGATCCTTCAAGGAGAACTTGAGCCGACGAATGAAGGCTATGCCTTGGCAAAGATTGTAGCTGCAAGGCTATGTGACTACTTGCGACGGGAACGAGGATTAGATTACAAGACGCTCATTCCCTGCAATCTCTATGGCCGGCATGACAAGTTTTCTCCCGAGCACTCGCATCTAATTCCAGCCATTATTCGTAAGATTCATATGGCAAAAAGTGCTGGAACAGCAACAGTAGACATTTGGGGCAATGGTATGGCACGCCGTGAATTCATGTTCGCGGGGGATTTCGCGGATGCCCTGATGTATGCGCTTGATCACTTCGAGACAATGCCCAATTTACTAAACATTGGCCTCGGTTACGATTATACAATCAATGATTACTATCAGGCTGCTGCTACGATAATCGGTTGGGGAGGCAGCTTTTCACATGACCTAACAAAACCTGTAGGCATGCTGCAGAAATTGGTTTCGACAGAACGCCAAACAACCTGGGGCTGGAATGCGAAAACCGGTTTGCGAGACGGTATTCAAGCAACCTATGACTATTATATGGAAGTTACACAATGACCATTTATCCACTGGCAACCTCGTCCTGGGATGACGAAGAGTTGCAAGCAATGCAGGAAGTCATTGCATCTGGCATGTTCACAATGGGCAAATATGTTGCCGCATTCGAGCAACGATTTGCTGACTATGCCGGCTCAAAATATTGTGTGATGGTGAATTCCGGCTCCTCTGCCAATCTGCTCATGGTTGCAGCGCTGCGCTACCGCAAACAAGGGTCACTCCAGCCTGGAGATGAGGTTATCGTCCCTGCAGTATCATGGAGCACAACATACTCGCCGCTATATCAATACGGTCTCCGCTTGAAGTTTGTCGACATTGACAAGGACACGCTCAACTATGACTTGGACAAGTTGAAGCTAGCCGTTACTGAAAAAACACGGGCATTAATGGTTGTTAACCTGCTCGGCAACCCCAATAACTTCGAGAAAATTCAGGAAATCATTGCGGAGCGTAACATTATTCTTCTCGAAGATAATTGCGAATCCATGGGTGCGGAATTCAAAAACAAGCAAGCTGGCACATTCGGCTTAATGGGGAGTTTTAGTGCATTTTTCAGCCACCACATCTCTACGATGGAAGGCGGCATGGTTGTTACGGATGACGAAGAGCTTTACCACATCATGCTCTCCATTCGCGCGCATGGCTGGACGCGGAACTTGCCAAAGCAGAATCACGTTTGTGGAACCAAGATCGAGAATGTGTTTGAGGAGTCTTTCCGCTTTGTACTGCCTGGGTACAACCTGCGTCCACTTGAGCTCTCCGGAGCCATTGGCCTCAAGCAATTAACGAAACTGCCCAAAATGATAACCTACCGACGTGTCAATGCTGAGCGCTTTTTAGAGCTGATGCGCGACTTCTCCTGGTTGCGTGTGCAAAGAGAGATAGGTCAAAGTAGCTGGTTCGGATTCAGCATGGTTCTGGATGAGAATACGAATATATCTCGCGAACAGCTTGTAGAAACCCTCACAAAAAATGGTATAGATTGCCGTCCGATTGTGGCGGGAAATTTTGCCAAGAATGAAGTGCTAAAATGGTTTGATTATGAAATTCCCCATGGGCTTGAAAATGCGGAGTGGATTGACAAATCAGGGATTTTTATCGGCAACCATCACTTTCCCTTAGATCGTGAACTTAATTACTTACGCTCTGCGCTGCAGTCATTGACTGCATAAACCTGAATGAAAGTTACTAAAACAGCAATATCAGGTGCATACCTGATCGAGCTCGATGTATATGGAGATCATCGTGGATTTTTCCTCGAAAGCTATCAAAAACAAAGATATGAGAAATTTGGATTAAATGTCGATTTTGTCCAGGATAATCGCTCATTATCCGAACAAGGAGTGCTACGAGGACTGCACTATCAAATTAAGCGCCCTATCGGCCATTTGGTCTATGTAACGCGAGGTTGTATATTTGACGTCGGCCTTGATTTGAGATTGACATCACCCACCTTCGGAATTTGCATTGAATTTACACTTTCAAGCGATAACAACCAGCAATTATATTTGCCGCCTGGCGTCGCACATGGATTCTGCGCACTTGAGGAAACCAATGAAATTCTTTACAAATGCACCGACTACTATTATCCCGACGATGAGGCAGGGGTATTGTGGAATGATACGGATTTAAACATCCGTTGGCCCATAAGTAATCCTAAAATCAAAGCCCGAGACGCACTGTTTCCACAGTTAAAAAATATCGACCCATCAAGACTACCAAAAGTTTAAGCCCAAAGAGAGCCTTGTAATGAAATGTAGAATATGCACAAATACAATTGAGCCATTTATGTCCTATGGCAAGATGCCTATTGCAAATGGTTTTTTGAAGCCGGAAGACTTCGATAAAGAATACTTCTTTGAGCTAAAGCCTGCCTTTTGCCCACATTGCCTGACATTTCAAATCGAGGATCAACCTGCGCCTGAAATGATGTTTCATGAGAACTATGCATTCTTCTCGAGAACATCTATTCATATGCAGCGCCATTTCAAAGCCTATGCTGATTGGGTCTGCGAGCATCACTTAGCAACTGGAGACTCCTTCGTTGTAGAAATTGGTAGCAATGATGGAATCATGCTCGAGAATTTCGCCAAAAGAGGCATTCGTCATCTGGGAGTGGAGCCATCGGCAAACGTAGCTGAAGAAGCTCGGAAACATGGCGTCAATACTATGGTTCGGTTTTTTGGCCCAGAGTCTGCCACTGAAATAGCTCAGCAATATGGCCAGGCCGATGCGCTTATCGCTGCAAATGTCATGTGCCATATCCCAGATATGCATGGAATTGCAAAAGGGGCTGATGTATTGCTGAAGCAAGATGGTGTTCTTGTCTTTGAAGATCCTTATTTGGGTTCAATGATTGAGAAAACGTCGTACGACCAGATTTATGATGAACATGTCTTCATTTTTTCGGCCCTTTCCGTAAGTAATATCTTTGCGCCTTATGGTTTTGAGTTAATTGATCTCTTGAAGCAGGAAACACATGGCGGCTCTATGCGTTATGTTCTTGCCCGCAGGTCGGCTCGCCCCGTTGCTTCGGTAGTGGCAGCAACTCTTGCTGAAGAAAAGGCAGTTGGCCTTCATCTTCCCAAAACTTACGAGCAGTTCCGCCAAGCATGCGAAGCCTCGAAAGAGCGGTTGGTTCGTCTTTTGACAGAAGAAAAAAAGTCCGGTCATCGCATCGTCGGATATGGTGCCACGTCAAAAAGCACCACCATTTTGAACTACTGTGGCATCGGCCCGGATTTGGTCGAGTTTATTTCCGACACGACCCCGATCAAGCAGGACAAGTTCACGCCCGGCATGCACATCCCGGTGAAACCCTATTCAGCCTTTTCCGAAAACCACCCTGATACCGTGCTGTTGTTTGCCTGGAACCACAAGACCGAGATTCTCGAGAAAGAAAAAGCTTTCACGGAAGCCGGTGGCAAGTGGTTGACACATATTGAGAAAGACTGATGTCTGCCGACCGCGAGTTTCATATTTGGGAGGGGGTGTATCAACACTGGGATGACGCACCTCAGCTTGGTGATGCCTTCAACAATGAGAAATGGCTCGCCGAACAAGCCGCAGCCATAAGTGCAGAGATATCTGACCAAACCGGGGAGCACGGCACAATTCCCGCTTGCGCTATCTCCCGCGACTATATTCTACCTGTCATTGCCGCATTGGCAGTGCAACAGGGACATTTGAAGATTTTAGACTTTGGCGGCGGCCTTGCCTCCAGTTATCCTCTCGTAATGGGCTCGATACCTGGTAGCGAGCGTATCGAATTCCATGTTGTGGAAGGCAGCGGGATCTGCGAACGCGGTCGCAAGCAATTTGCGGGACTCAGCAATTTGCAGTTCCACACGAGTATTCCCAAAGAGGATGCCCACTTTGACATCGTCCATGCTGGCCGCTCTTTCCAATATATCGACGATTGGCGAGCCTTGCTCACGACGTTCTCCAACCTGCGTCCACGTTACTTGGTTCTGGCTGGGCTGCTAGCCGGTGATATTTCGCCCTTCGTATCTCTCCAGAATTACTACGGTTGCAAGATTCGCGTCCGCTTTCTGAATCGCGACGAACTAATTAAGGCCATAGAGCAGCTGGGCTTCCGGCTCGTCTATAAATCGCTGCATCTCTCCAAGCGACTCGGCAAAGAAGGTCCGTTGCCCATGGGTAACTTTTCGATCGAGAACCGACTGGAGCACCCTTGCCAACTGCTTTTTGAATGGGTTAACCAATGATTCCATGCGCCTCGCCCTTGGCCCAGCTTCCTCCGCTAGAAAGTGAGATTCACGCTGCGATTCAGAGCGTATTGAGGAATGGTAACTATATCCTCGGCGGTCAAGTGTCCGCTTTCGAAGCTGAATTTTCCGCCTATTTGGGTGTTACGCATGTGATAGGCTGCGGCAGTGGAACGGATGCCATCGTACTGGCACTTCGTGCGCTTGATATCGGCCCTGGCGACGAAGTCATAGTCCCTTCTCATACCGCCACAGCAACTGTTACCGCTGTCATGCTGAGTGGTGCAACGCCAGTGTATGCCGACATTTCCGCTGACTGCTACACGCTGGATATTCAAAAGGTCGAAGAAGCCTGTTCGGCCAGAACCAAGGCAGTCATAGCTGTCCATTTGTATGGCCAGGCCACCGATCTTGATGGGTTGCTGGAGATTACTCGACGTCGTAGGTTACGGCTAATCGAAGATTGCGCACAAGCGGCAGGCGCATCCTTTCGAGAAAAGAAGCTAGGTACAATTGGTGACATTGGTTGTTTCAGCTTTTTCCCGACCAAAAATCTAGGAGCCATTGGCGACGCAGGTGCAGTAGTCTGCAAGGACGCCGAAATAGCGGCGCGCATCCGACGCCTGCGCCAGTATGGCTGGGATGATAGGCGGATTAGTATCGAAACCGGAATGAACAGCCGTTTGGACGAAATGCAAGCAGCCATCCTCCGCGTCAAGCTGCCGCACCTTGATCAGCATAATACTGATCGCGCCCAACAGGCAGTTGGCTACAAAACTACATTGGCAGACTTACCGATTATATTGCCCGCACAACGAGCGCACAGTTCACATGTCTATCACCTGTTTGTTATCCGCACTTCGGCGGCCGATCGCGACATGCTGATCCAGCATCTCGCTCGGAACGGAATTACATGCGGCATCCACTATGCGACTCCGGTACATCTGATGCCTGCATTCAATGGTAAGCACGCATTACCGATCACCGAGTCGATCGTTAAGGAGATCGTGAGTCTGCCAATGTTTCCAGGGCTAGACAAAAATGCTCAGGAACGCGTTATTTCTAGCATTCGAGCATTTTATGCTCGATAATCATAGTTAATCGCCAAAGGGCAATAGTTGGAAATCTGTAATGATGGAAGAAATCAGACTTAATCTTGGCTGTGCCTCGCGGCCCCTTTCCGGCTATATCAATATCGATCTCAATACGCTTGAAGAAATCAAAGCTCGTTATCCAAACATAGAAATTCCGAACGACGTCCAAGTCTTTCAGTACGACATTTTTGCATTACCTTTCGAAGACGGCACAATCTCCGAGATCAGAAGCGATTCCATGCTTGAGCACTTGTCCTTCCTCGAAGAGAAGAAATTTTTTTACGAAATGTTACGCGTGCTGCGTCGCGGCGGGAAACTGGTGTTTTCGGTGCCGGACTTTGAAGACACCGTTACGAAATGGCTGGCCGCTGATGATGATTGGCGCGACTTTTACCGCAATGATGCCGAAGCAATCGCAAAGCAACACTGGTTCGGCCAATACTCTTATTCCACCAAGAGTCGGTGGGGCTATCTAACCGCCAGCATGTTTGGCCCACAAAACAGCGAAGGCCAGTTCCACAAGAACTGCTATACAGAAAAGAAGATTCGGGCGATGCTTGACTTCCTGGGCTTCGAAATCGAGGACCTTTCCTTTTTTTCATGGAAGGAAGATCGCGATCGCATGATCAAGGTAGTCGCAGTAAAAAAATAGTTAACTGCCCATATGCATCTGCCTATACAAAATTGGCATCGAAAGCACATGATCTCGCTGCTGTCTTTGTTAATTAACCAGCCAAAATGCAACTAAATGGCACCGCCAGATGTAAAATTCGAGGTCATTGCAGGAATGCGTCATTCGGTAATCCACATCGGAGCAAACAAAACAGCTTCGACGACATTGCAGCGAGCGCTGTTCAGCACACATAGCCAAATTCAGTACCTTGGGGAGGACGGAGTAGGCTATGCCGACTATGCGCCCTTGGTAAACTCGCTGGCCAACGATGACGACCTATATTACCCCGCCAATAAGTGCGCCGAGCTTTTTCAGCGCCATCTGAGTGAGGCTTCCGACAAGACCTTCCTATATTCGAATGAAGACGTGATGACCAGCCATTTGCCGCTGATTTGTGCAAAACGTCTACATTCGCTCGTACCCGATGCGGAAATACTGCTGGTTATCCGTAACCAGCATACCGCGGTGCCCTCCTTCTACGCCAATCATGGAGCCTTCCTGAAGCCAGCTCCACCATCCTATTTTCGACGTCATGTAAGCGTTGACGATTGGATTTCCTTCCAGACCATGTTCGACAAGTACGGCGCACTTGCCAGTTTCAGGTACGACCAGTTTCTGTCTATCTACGAGCAGTTGTTTGGTAAAGATCGCGTGCACGTATTGCTCTTTGAAGAATTTGTCAGCGATCGCAAGAGTTTCATCGACAAACTATCCGGCATTCTGCGCATCGATCCCGTAGAAGCATTGAATGGATTGAAAGCGAGCCATGAACGTCGCCGCCTTACAGGGCGCTTGCTGGCCTACAACAAGTTCCGTACCTCATTCTTCTGGGGTACCCAGTTCAGCAAGCTCCTCCCGTTCGGCAACCGACTTTCAAATCTTGTAGATGGTTTCCTCGAAAAAGGCTCCCCAGCCAAGATAGCGATGAGCCCCGAAATAAAGAAGACAATTCATGAGCTTTATTGCGAGGGTAATACCAAGTTGGCGGAAAAGTACAATTTGCCATTGGCTCAGTACGGCTATCCCCTATCAGCCGTGCCTGCCTAACTTTACATAGGAGAAGTTTGTGAATTTGGAACTCTTTGGCCCTTCGATAACGGAACATGAAATCAAGACCGTTATGGACGCAATGCAGAATGGTTGGTATGGAGACCGTAAGTATTGGTATGTCGAGAATTTCGAACGCGAATTCGCTCAATATCATGGCCGAAAATACGCGCTCATGACACCGAACTGTACTTCTGCCATTCATTTACTTCTGCTGGGCTTAGGCATCGGCTTCGAAGATGAAGTGATTGTACCCGAATGCACTTGGATCGCTTCCGCCACGCACATCACTCATGTAGGCGCGAAGACCGTTTTCGCGGACATCGACGAAACCACCTGGTGCATGTCGGCTGACAGCTTTGAGCGCGCCATCACGCCGAAGACCAAGGCGGTCATTGCAGTGGATCTCTACGGCAACATGCCCGACATGGACGCCATCCGCCGCGTCGCCGACAAGCATGGCCTCTATCTCATCGAGGATGCGGCCGGCGCGCTCGGCTCCGTCTACCGCGGCAAGAAGGCTGGCAGTTTCGGCATCGGCTCAGTGTTCAGTTTCCACCGCACCAAGACCATTACCACGGGCGAAGGCGGCATGCTGCTGGTTGACGACCAGAAGCTCTATGAGCGCTGCCACTTCCTGCGCGACCACGGTCGCTCCAAGGACAAACACTACTTCAACGACGAGGCCGCATACAAGTACATGCCCTGTAATCTGCTCGGTTCTCTCGGTTATGCTCAGTTCCAGCGCGTTGAAGAGCTGGTCCAGGCAAAGCGACATCTGCTTGAGCGCTATCGCCAGGCATTCGCCGACGTGCCTGACGTCTACCTGAATCCCGAGCCGCCTGAAGGCCGCAACGGCGCTTGGTGCACCGCGCTGATCTTCGGCCACAGCCACAAGGTCAACAAGGAACAGGTCATTGCCGAGCTGACCAGAAAGGGCTTCGAAGGCCGCCCCTTCTTCTATCCGCTCAGCAGCATGCCGGCCTACGGCAGCCGCGGCGTCGAAATGATGCGCAGGAATCCAGTCGCCTATGATCTCTCATACCGCGGCATCTGCCTGCCCGCTGCCTTCAAAACCAGCGATGCCCAGCTGCTCGAATACTGCAACGGCATCCGTTCCGTTCTTGGCCTCGCGCCCAAGGCGGCATTCGAATGAAGGGTCTCGACGACATCCGGACCATCGACGTCCCCAGCTACTCCGACCGGCAGGGCCTGCTCGTTGCCTACAACGGAGCCGTCGACTTCGGCATGGATATCAAGCGTGTCTTCATCGTTACGGGACACGCCAACTCGCTGCGCGGCAAGCATGCGCACAAGGCGCTGACGCAGACTCTCGTGTGCGTGCAGGGTGCCTGCCGCGTCGTCTGCGATGACGGCAAGGAGCGCAGGGAATTCGCACTCGATCAGGCCAGTCACGCGCTGGTCGTGCCGAACGGTATCTGGGCCGAGCAGCTCTACACCAGCGAAGGCACGGTCCTGATTGTGTTTTGCGACCTACCCTACGACGAGAGCGACTATATCCGCGACTACGACGCCTATCTGGCTTTCCGGAAGGTGGGGGGCGTATGAAGGCGATTGTCACCGGCGGCCTCGGCCACATCGGTTCACGTTTAATTCGGGAGTTACCGAATTTCTTCCCGAACATAGAAATAATTATTATCGATAATCTATCAACACAGCGTTTCGTTTCCCTCTTCGATTTACCAGCCGCAGCAAGTTATCTCTTCATCGAGGGCGATGTCACCCAAATTGATCTCAAGTCAGTATTTCATGATGCCAATGTAGTAGTACACCTGGCGGCATTGACCGATCCTGGCGCTAGTTTCGACCACCCAGAAGCGATGGAGCGAGTCAATTTCAATGCAACGCGATGTGTAGCTGAAGCCTGCATCGCCGCTGGCATCCCCTTAATTCATGCTTCTTCGACCAGCGTATATGGAACGCGTAACGCTACTGTGGACGAAGACTGTGGACTTGAGGATATTTCTCCACAGAGCCCATATGCAGAAATTAAGCGCAAAGAAGAACTGTTAATTGCCGAGATGTGCGCTAATGCTGGACTGAAAGCCATGTCTTTTCGCTTTGGCACTATTTTCGGGACTTCTCCAGGAATGCGCTTCCATACGGCCGTTAACAAATTTTGCTGGCAAGCTGCGATGGGGCATCCACTTACGGTCTGGAAAACTGCCTATGATCAGAAACGCCCATATCTTGACTTAAGCGATGCGGTCCGGGCTATTGCCTTCATTATTCAGAACAAACTGTTTGACGGATGTATATATAACGCCGTCTCAAACAATATCAGTGTTGCCGACGTCGTGAATACAATACGCCATCATATTCCTAAGCTGACAGTTGACTTAGTCGAGAGTCGCATCATGAACTCATTATCGTATGAAGTGCTCAATTCCAGGTTAACTCGACAGGGCTTCTTATTTACTGGGAATCTAGCTGATGCGGTAAAAAGTACGATTGAGTTGTTTCCGAGGCGCCAATGCACTCCCTAAGGATAGCTCTAATACAAGCTCGATATACTGCGAAGTTAAGTTCGGAAGTCATGGCATGAATTCTGTTGCAAGCCCGTTGGTGTCTGTGGGGATCGCCACATATAACCGTCCCGAAAGCTTAAGGAGAGCGCTAGAGTGTGTGATTAACCAAACTTACTCTAACCTGGAGATCTTGATTTCTGAAGATTGCACTCCATGTACAGAAACCAAGGCAATCATGCTCGAATATGCAGCGCGTGATCCTCGAATCAAGTGTTTTCACCAAAAGACCAATTTGGGGCCTCCTCGCAATATCCGGTTCGTTTTGGAACAAGCAACCGGTGAGTATTTCATGTGGGCTGACGATGACGATTTTCGCGATCTTGGTTGGTTAGAGGCTTTATTACCCAAATTTAACACCCCGACGACGGTTATAGCGCTCGGCAAGGTTGTCTCGATCAACGAAACCGATGAGATTGTCCGCGAATTTGATGCCTTGGAATTCAAGGGTAGGCGGATTCGGCGCTTAATCAAATATTTTCTCGCGGAAGAGCGTAATGGAAAGTCCAATGTGGTGTGTGGCCTTTTCAAGACCAGTTTCCTGAAAAACATCAAGCATTGGAGCCAATACAAACACAACCGTTATGGAGGAGGGGATTATCTTTTTGTATTGGATTGCGTTCAGAATGGGAATATTCTGGTTGATTCAGCAGTCACAATTTACAAACGATTGCCTGTTTACTCAGCCGAGTTTCTGCGGAATGGCCCGAATATTCTCCAACGAGGCTGGCGGCAATTCATCTATTTGCTGACTTGTATCGCTATCCTCCACAATTGGCTCGACAAATTGATTCTGGTATTACTGTTGCCGATCCGGATATTCAATACCTTTTCTCATCAAGCATCGGTTTACGGCGATATTGCCATTCGTAAATTCAAGATGCTCTTCAGCAGAACGGAGCCCTCACCTCGGGGCGAATAGCATCCGCCGGTGGTTAAATTCTCATGACCGTTAAAAATTCACTAGGCGCCGGCCAATTACTGGCTCGTAGCTGGCTACTGCTCGGCGAGCAACGTCGTAAGCTGCCCATGGTCTTTCTAGCATCTGCGTTACTTAGCCTCTTGGATACCACCAGTGTCGGTTTGGTTGGACCTTTCATTGCAAGTATTGTTTCGCCCGAAATCATACAAAACAAGACATGGTATGCCTCGATAGCGACGATATTTGGTACTGATCGCAGCCCCGTGACGATCATGGCTAGTCTCCTGCTATGCGTATTCTTTATCAAACTACTCGGAGCGGCGTTGGTTCTGAAAAAGATTTTTGGTTTTTGCTCGGCACTTGACAAGCGTTTACGCCACGATCTTCTGGAACATTACTACACCATCGACTTAAGCCGATTGACTGGATCTTCTTCTGCTGGTTTCGTTCAGGCTGTCCACGGTTACACGGCACAATTTGCCTATGGTCTGGTTGGAACACAACTGCGCTTGCTGACCGAGATCATCATCGCAACTTCGATTTTAGGTTATCTTTTCTATCTAAATGCTGCAGCATTAGCTTTCCTCTTGGCTTTAGTGGGTGTTGTTGTATTCGTATTCGATGCTGTCGTGAAGAAAAGAATCCACGCATATGGCATCGAGACGGCTAATTTGGGTGAGGATTTGATTCGTGCCGTACAGCAGGTGACAGGCGGGATTCGTGAAATACGGGTTTACGGGGTGGATGATCGCCTCCTCGCCAAGGCCAAGACCGCTGCGGAACGTTTCTCCGAATTGAGCGCAAAACATCTATGGATTCAAGCGATCCCAAAGTATCTGATTGAGTTTTGCCTTATGGCCTCGATCTGCGCCCTGATCATGATCATGCAACGCGAGCAGATGCCACGGGAAGAAATGTTAGCCTTGATGGGCGTGTTTGGAATAGCAGTAATGCGCTTGACGCCGGCTGCCAATTATGTCCTGAATTCTTTGGCACAGCTCCGTTTCAGCCATTTTGTGGTGGATCGTTTGATCGACGATCTGGATATTGAACGAAGTGCGCCACCAAAAACTCACGGCACGGGACCCAAGCAACATGCTGTCGAATTTTCTGAACTTGAGCTGAATCAGCTTTCATTCCGATTTAACGCGGAAAGTCGAGAGATTCTATCGAATGTAAACTTGTCGATCCGTAAGGGTGATTCGATCGGTCTGATTGGCCCTTCAGGAGGGGGTAAGACGACACTTGCTGAAATCATGCTTGGTCTCTGGCGACCTACAGCGGGCAATGTGAGCTTTAATGGCAGGCCGGTCGGCGAATATGATTCGGCAGTGCTAATGCGTCACTTTGCATATATTCCTCAGCAACTTTTCATGATTGACGGAACGCTTGCTGAAAACATCTCATTACTCGATCCCGCTTCTGATGCCAAACAGCGGGCAGAACTCGCTGCAAATGCAGCGCAGTTGCGAAGCCATGTGTCGACCTTGCCTTTGGGGCTGGATACTCCTTGTGGTGAGAATGGTGCCCAACTCTCCGGCGGGCAGCGCCAACGTGTTGCATTGGCACGCGCTTTCTATCATCGGCGTTCTGTGCTGATCATGGACGAAGCCACGAGCGCACTCGATTACGACACAGAGCGAGAAATCATTCAGGAGATACGCGCGCTGAAGGGGAAGGTAACGTTAATCGTGATTGCCCATCGCCTGGAAACCGTAATGGACTGCGACCGCATCTATCGCGTAGCCAATGGCGCAGTAACTGAGATCGAAAAGAGCTCGTTGCTGAAAGGCGTAGCACAGTGAGCGATATTGCAACGCCACGTATTTCCATTCTCTTGCCCGTTTACAATGGGGCTCGATATCTTGCAGATGCTATCGACAGCATTCTTAACCAGTCATTTAGTGAATTCGAATTGGTTATTGTGAATGATGGCTCGAAGGACCACTCTGCCCGTATCGTGGCGGGCTATACCGATACTCGTATCCGCTACTTCGAGCAGGAGAATCAAGGGCTGCCTGCGACTTTGAACCGCGCTGCTAGTCAAGCACACGGAGAATATCTGTTTCGTCAAGATCAAGATGACATTTCCCATCCAAACAGGCTCGAACGACAAGTAGCCTTTCTTGATCAACATCCCGAGATTGGCATTGTAGGAAGTTGGGCAAGAATTTTTTCCGAAAATTCCGACGTGAAACCGGAGCGGATACATCGTCACCCTGCGGGAACCTCTGCAATTGCTTTCAGCGTGTTGTTCGACACACCTTTCGTGCATAGTTCCGTGGCAATACGACGCAGTGTGTTCGAAGCAGTCGGTGGTTATAGCTGCGACCGAGAAAGGCAACCGCCGGAAGACTTCGAGCTATGGTCAAGAATTTGTCGTTTTTCCGCTGGAGCGAATCTGCCTGAAATTCTAGTGGATTACCGGGAAGTTCCCGGAAGCATGTCACGCACGCTGCAAGATGTGTTTGCAGAGCGAATGATCAAGATTAGTCATGAAAATCTGGCGCATTGGCTAAAAGACTCCGATTATGCCTCCATAGCACCGACCCTCGCCCGCCTTTATCATTTCCGGAATGGTTACCAGTCCGCAGAAGAGTACGAAGAGACGGCTGGCGCGTTGCATTACATCTCACAAAAAATCGACCAATACTATCCTGGGGGACAGGATGAACTGGTTCGCTGTTTGCAAGATATGTTGTATTGGTTTAGAAGAAGTTACGTGCTTGGTCATTGCAATGGGGCAATCGATCGATTGTTGGTCAAAGTATTTTTTAGAGCGTTGCGTATTGTCCAACACTACCATTAGTCATGAATTCAAACGAATCCTTTGATTTTCTGTATATTTTCAATTTCGAGCCACGCCACATGGAAGGTGCTTTGAATCGTTTTGCATGTTCTCTTCAAAGCATTCGAAATCAGGCAATAAATATCTGCGTTTCGAATAATTCGATCGAATGTATTGAGCCGATGTTGCGCAATATTGTGCCTAACGCCCGATATATTCATCGGCCATACCATGGTCCTTTCAGTAGAGCACATGCCCTTAATTTCGGCGTACGAAACCTAATCAGCTCTCCTTATTTCGTAGTTTCAGATGTTGATCTGGTATACCGTAATGACCATATTCAACGATTGAGAAAGAAGTTGGATGATGTGCTTACCACAAGCGATTTTCCAATACGGCTTGTGACATACAATTACAATCTCTCACCGGTTCATTGGCCCAAGTGGATGGATCGGCGCTTTCTGCGACGATTCACGCATAAAAGCTCTCCCGGAAACTCCAGCGACTATGCGGCACTGCTGAAATTACCTAATAACAGCGGAGGGTTTGCGCATGGCAATGGAGTAATTCATCTAGAGAGCTTCTCTCGAATCCGTGGCTATGATGAAAGTCTGGTTGGTTACGGGCCGGAGGATGATCTTTTCAATTGTCGAATCGGCAAAGTTAATACTTTAATATATGATCCTGACCCAATGACCGCTTCAATTCACCTCTGGCATCCGCGTTTGCGAATGATCCAGTATCGCAAGAATATGAAAATATGGGCACACATGAAAGCCCATTACAATGCCTTATCTAATCCAAGCTGGGATGACGTTACGACAAATCGAGACCGTGACGACTGGGGAGTGATCGCATGATGCAAGATACATTTGTCTGGACCGAAGTTTTTAACTGTGGCGAAATCGGACGCATTGCCATGTTGTCATATCTGGCACACCACAATGCAGTCCCTGTTCATGTTTACGGTTATGCCGAGGATCTCGCAGAGATACCTGATCATCCCTTAGTGATCAAAAAGAGCATGCGTTCGGGGATTTGGGCACAAGTACAATATCTTGCATGGAGCAAGCTAGGTCTCGGCAAGCCTGTTCTGACAGAGTCCTCACTTCACAAGGGATTCAATCGCGGTCATCTCGGAACTGCTCGCTTGTGGTCTTATCTCATAATGACTCGTTCCGAGAAACACATGATTCACTTTGATAGCGATGTCATTTTTCTCGGTTCTGTTGTCCAGGACGTCCTGGACAGAATGAACCGAGGTGCAAGCTTAGTGGGTCAAGTACGCTGCTATAAAAACAATCCAAACAAGCGAAACGATGTCCGTCATTTGCAGGACGTGACGCAAACCTGTTGTTTTGGCTTTGATCGAAACAGGGTCAATCCGCATTCTTATGGCGAACTTGTCCGTATGTGTCTGGGAAGCTATAACCCAAAAGGTCATCCCATTATCGATTTCTTTGATCCTGTCATGTTTGAAATCCTGGGTAATGGGGGTCAAACAGATTTCTTGCCGCATGACGAGGTGGGAGGGTGTAACTTAGAAGGTAACCGTTGCAATGCATATACAAAAGTGAACGACTACGACACTCCGTTCAAGATAGATTTTGGAAGCAAATTAATCCATTTCTCTGCAGTTGGCTCTGGCATCAACATCTACCGCAATAAAAGCGTCAGAATGGCCGAAAGCTATAGGCAATATGCACTTGATCGCTATGCGCTGTTTGCCCAAACGTTTTTCAATAAAGATATCGGGGTTGATCTTTCGGGCTATGAGGAGCTGATTAAATATCTTCGCAGGATCAATACCACGACTTGGCAATATCAGGCGTGAAGCTTTTTTGAAAATGAAAGTCACTTTTGTCGTAGAACCTTTTTTCCTGAAAAACCGGATTTTCTCGCTAACAGATCCAGTTGCAAATCGGGATAATTGCCAAGCTCCGTTCGCAAGGTTAAGGACCAGGCTGTCCGAGTCTGGCATTTCTATCGACACCCAAGACATCACGCCTGTGAGCGATGCGAACGCCGTCCTTTTTTTAAATGCACCTCGCGCTAACAACTGGACTTGGCATACCGCAATCGCAATGTCTATCCCAATTCACGTGCTTGCGTTAGAGAGTGAGTACATTCATGCGCCGAATGGTGACCGGTCTTTACTCGATCAATGCAAATCGGTATTCACCTACCGCGATGATTGGGTAGATGGGGTCCGTTACTTCCCGATCCGTTATGCACAGGGCTTGCATACTCCTAAACGATGGCAGTGGAAGAATAGAAAATTTGCATGCATGTTAGCCGGTAATAAGTGGTCACATCACGCCGATGAGCTTTACAGCGCACGCAAACGGGTTATAGATTGGTATCAGTCAAACGCACCGGAACGATTCTCTCTGTTTGGGCCCGGCTGGGAAATGCCAACGCCCAAAAGTTTCATGCACAAAGTTTTTAGACGGATACCGGGGCTGCGAGAGTGTTTGGCCCCGAATCTTAGTGTTTGGCGAGGTCAGGTTAATAGCAAAGCTGAAACCATCGCAGGTTATCGATTCTGCTATTGTTTCGAGAATTTTTCCGGACCTTCTGGCTGGGTAACGGAAAAGATATTCGATGCGATGCTCGCAGGTGCAATCCCCGTCTATTGGGGGCACCCAGACACATCCCGCCATATTCCTTCGGCCTGTTATGTCGATGCGGCTCGCTTTTCGTCAATTGAAGCTCTAGATACCTTCCTCCGTCAGATGAGTGATTCCGAGTGTTCGGCAATGCAGGCATCAGTCAGTCAATTCCTAACGAGTCAAGATGCTCGGGAATTTTCGATCGATACTTTCGTCGCGACAATTGCGGGGCGACTGGAAGCTGAAGCGTGAGAAATACGAGAAATTCTGCTCAGTTTCGAAACAGATACCATGCGTGAGCAGGTCGTCGTACGTATCATTGGCGGGTTAGGAAACCAGATGTTCCAATACGCAACCGGCCGGGCCTTGGCAGCTCGTCTAGAGCTGCCATTGCTCATCGATACATCGCTCTTCGATAGGTATTCTCTACATCGCTATGGACTGGATCGTTTTCGCCTGAGTGCTTCCGAAGCTTTGCCAGCGATTAGGCTCGGCGGCCGGGCCTGGGTAGGGCTGCGCCGCGTAGGAATCACGCCCGAGAGGTATTTGCGCTGGAAACGTATCCGACTGATTCAGGAGCCAGAAAACCTCTCCTACGTCCCGGAACTACTGACGCCAAGCCGGCCTACTAATGTCTATTTGGATGGCTATTGGCAGAACGAACGATATTTCGCGGATCACGCCGAGCTGATTCGCGCCGAATTATCGCCCAATTTACCGTTGGGACCGAAATTCGATGCACAGCGTCTAGCGATCAAATCATCTACCTCGGTCTCGTTGCATATTCGTCGAGGTGATTACGTTACCGATGTCGGCGCGAGCTCAATACACGGTGCACTTATGATGAGCTACTACAAGCAAGCAGTTGACTACTTCGAGCAGAAACTTGGTGAGACATTCAGGCTTGTCGTGTTCTCAGATGATATCCCTTGGGCAAGGGAAAACTTGCGTTTTAGAAAAGAAATGATCTTCGTTCAAGGGAGTACCGGAGTACCTCATGAGGATCTATTTTTGATGGCAGCCTGCAATCATCACATTGTTGCTAACAGTTCTTTCAGTTGGTGGGCCGCATGGCTTAATGCGGACCCTCACAAAATTGTGATTGCTCCCAGCCAATGGTTTAAGAGTGAACAACTGTCATCGGTAAGCATCTGCCCTTCTACTTGGGTTCGTCTATAGAAAAACTAATATGCCGCTTCTTTCTGTCGTCATGCCCATTTACAACTGTGGTCAATACTTGACACCTGCAATTGATAGCGTCTTGAAGCAGTCCTTCAATGATTTCGAGCTACTGTTAATTGACGACGGTTCAACCGATGGTTCTCTCGATATTCTTCGCGCGGTGCGCGATTCCCGCGTTCAAGTTATTGAGAATGGTAAAAATCTAGGACTCATCGCGACCCTTAATCGTGGTGTTGACTTGGCAAAGGGTGATTATATCGCCCGAATGGACGGTGATGATATCTGCCTACCACAGCGATTCACCCGTCAGTTGGAATGTCTTCAGGGATCGGCAATTGACGTGTGTGGAACTTGGACAAGCTACATAGGAAGCTTTGGCGCAAAAGTTTTTCGCTATGACAAGAGCCACGACAGCATCAAGTTCCGATTGCTTTTTGGCAGTGCCTTATCACATCCAACGGTAATGGCTCGTGCTGCTGTGCTAAAGACACATCCTTACAATCCAGACTATGCACACGCTGAGGATTACGCGCTTTGGACTGAGTTGGTAAAATCCGGTATTCAATTCGCCAACATCCCTGAAGTCCTCTTCCGTTACCGGAAGCATGTTGGGCAAGTATCGCAGACCAAAAAGAAACAACAACTGGAATGTAGCGCGCACATTGCTCGTGAGTACGCGAAAGCCGTACTTCTGTCGGATGAACTCGCTGTTTTCGAAAAGTTCGTATTTCCGGAGCAAGTATCGTACTCGCTGGATCAACTTGAGGCATTCATTCCTAAAATTATTCAGATTGGTCAACGAATGGGAGCCTCATCTGAAACCTGCGGGGCGATCATAGTCAACTTCTTTAGGCGTAGTTGGCCTTTATCCCACAAGACCATGAAGCTGCTGAAAAAATTGGAACGGGAGCACAATGTTCAAGCCAGTTACCTGGATCGTCTGCAGCTGGTTATTCAGGCATCTTTGGGGTTGCGTCGAGGTCATCCGTTGTATGAAAAACTCAAATGGATCCTTTGATTAGCCATGTGCTTACAAGAAATGCAAGAATTGCAGACATTAGCATCAGTCAGCGTTGTAATACCTTGCTTTAACAGCGCAAAGACCATCGAGCGCGCAATCCACTCAGTCCTTGAGCAGACAATGCTACCGACGGAAATCATTATTGTTGATGATGCCAGTTCCGACGAAACACTGGGTGTTGTTGATCAATTTCGGGGGACGCCCCTTTCTAACGTGATTGTAATTGGATTGAAGGAAAATTCCGGACCATCACGAGCCAGAAACATTGGCTGGGAAAGGACGGTTACCGATTATGTTGCCTTTTTAGATGCTGACGACTTCTGGCTGCCCCAGAAATTAGCGCAGGTAATGGATTTTTTTAGTCAGCACCCCAATACGGTAGCATGCGGCCATAGATTTGCAGTCCTCAACGCCATTGCTAGAACAGAATCGGCCAAAAATGCTTCCGCTGTGGATTATTCTTATCATCAACTGCTGATCAGGAATCAATTTTCGACTCCTGCTATGGTGGTAAAGCGTGATATCGCGCCACGCTTTCCAGAGCATTTGCGTGGTGCGGAAGACTATGCGCTTTGGTTAGACATCGCCTTCCAATATGGTCCCATTCCCAAATTAAGCAAGGTTCTCGCCGGGAGTTCCAAGTCACTGTACGGTGAATCAGGTCTAAGTTCGCACCTTGTCACAATGGAACTGGCAGTATTGAGCGTGATTGGCGACCAGAGGCATTCCGGTCGAATTAGCTTGGCGCAATATCTCGCCTTGATATTATGGTCGTCCTTTAAATTTATGGTCCGCACCAGCAAAACCTTTTTTCGGAAATTTCTACAGAAAAAATGACGTGCTCGTTCGCGAAGTTTGATGCAGGATCCAGCGTAAAAAAAAAGTTGCTCTTCATCGCTACGACTCCATTCGCGGTAAACGCATTTCTGCGTACGCATTTATTGGCGTTGAGCGATGAATATCAAGTGATTCTGTGCGTCAATCTGCTCGTCTATCCGATTTCTGAAGATTTACATGAAAAGATCAACATTGAGCACGTCGACATTGTAAGAAAGATTTCTCCCATTAAAGATTTGCATGCGCTATACCAATTGCTGAGAATTTTTCTGCGTACACGGCCAGAGGCTGTACATAGTATTACCCCCAAGGCCGGATTGCTCGCGATGCTGGCCGCTTCCTTGGCAGGAGTACCACATCGGTTCCACACGTTCACCGGCCAAGTGTGGGCCACCAAAAAAGGTCTGGGACGATGGCTGCTGAAAATACTCGACCGGCTGATCGCTATTTCTGCGACGCAGGTATTTGCCGATAGCGCTTCGCAATGCCGTTTGCTAGAGACCGAGAAAATCGTTGGAAAAGGTGAAGTTTCGGTTTTGGGTCCTGGCTCGATATCCGGAGTCGATATAAAAAGATTCCGACCGAACTCCGAAATACGCAACACAGAACGACATATCGCGGGGACACTTCCTACAACGCTGGTTTTTCTGTTCTTGGGCCGCTTGGCCAAAGACAAAGGCGTTTTCGACCTCCTACACGCTTACTCTTCTGTGGCGACACAGCATCCACAAGTCGAACTCTGGGTCGTCGGGCCCGATGACGAGCATTTACTAGCCGAATTGCAAACACTTGGGGCTAAGGGCCAAGGCCGTATTCGCTGGTGCGAGTCGACTACGCAGCCCGAGCGGTTTATGGCGGCAGCCGATGTTCTGGTGTTACCGAGTTACCGGGAAGGATTCGGCTCAGTCGTTATAGAAGCCGCCGCATGCGCGATACCTGCACTTGCCTATCGTATCGACGGCATTGTAGATGCCGTAATGGACAACAAGACAGGACTTCTGGTGCCCGTAGGCAACGTCGGAGCATTAGCCTCCGCAATGTTGCAGCTATGTGAAGACCGGGATTTACTCCAGAGATTGGGAGAACAGGCATGTGCGCGTGCCATACATGACTTCGCAAGCAACTCGGTCACGGCGGCCTGGGCCGAACTCTATCACACGCAACTGCATGCCCGCTGACTCATCGATCCAAGAAAAACTAAAATATGCACAATCACTTGGAGTCAGCTCCCACTGCTAGTTACCCATCCGCCAGGCTATTCTGGCTTCTCGGATTTGTTTACGCATCGTCCATGGCCTTGTTGATGCAGAAAGTGATATTGCCGCTACTCCCCGAGATGCATGCAGGTCACGGTTTGCTCATGAATGACGCCATTGTGTTTCACAATATGGCCGTCGACATCGCAACTCGCATCCATGCGCATGGTTGGTCGGAGTGGAGCCTGTTTCCCCCAGGTGCTACGGGCAATGTCGGCCTGCTCGCAGCGATTTATGCCTTGCTCGGCCCGGACCCTGCTTGGTTCATCCCGTTCAACGCCGCGGCCCATGTGACTGGTGCATTGTTGATTTATCGTCTGGGTACCCACCTCTGGTCCGGTCATACCGGGAAGCTCGGCGGCCTGTTGGCGGGGATCGCATTTCTGGTGTTTCCGTCGGCCCTTCAGTGGTACGGGCAAAACCACAAGGATGCTTTTGCTATTGCCGGAATTTTGCTGGTTCTGTACGCGTGGTTGGAGATGTACTCTTATCGCGGCAATTCACTTCGATCGATTGGAATGCCATTGCTGTTTGCCTTGCTGGGAGCGATGCTGCTGGGGGTAGTGCGCCCTTACTATGTTGTACTCCTGGTGGCAGCCTTGCTTGCCTCGTTTCTGGCTACCTTACTGCCCGACAAAAACTTCCGAACGGAATTGACTTGGCCTCAAGTGATAAGACTGTTCGGACTGATTGTCATGGTAATGCTAGTGGCATTGTTTTTTTCTCAATCGGAAAGATCGATCGGGGTCTATGGAGAGGACTCATATCACTCTTTCGACTCGACCTCCACCCACTGGCAATCGAAATGGCAATGGCATTCCAACGATGCTATCTCGGAATTTCTTGAGAAACCTCTCAGACGCGCGTCTGAACTCCGCGCTCATTTTGTTGCGTTCGGCCGATCCGTTAGCGCCAGTTCGGAGATTGATGGCGACCGCCTTCCCAATGACTCACTGAGTGCAATCGCTTATTTTCCACGCGCATTATTCGTCGGTCTCTTCGCTCCGTTCCCTGATAGCTGGGGAGAACGCATGACGCCCCCGCGCCTGATAGGGGCGATGGAAACCGCTATCTGGTACGTGTTCGCAATAGGAGTCGCCGTGCTCCTTTTCCGCAGACCAAGCCGGAAACTGCTGGCGGGTATGGTATTCTGCGCCACCCTGTTAGTCGTGTTGTCGTACATACACCCTAACGTGGGCACGTTGTACCGGCAACGGTACGGCTTGTGGCATTTCTTCCTGCTCTGCGGTTCCGTAGGTTGGGCTAGCCTCATCCTCGCCTATCTCGACCACAGATGCACTGCGACAACGCTAGCCGGCCAGATTAGCGAACTCGGTTCCATCGATAAAGCGGGCACTTTGGTAACCCCCTCTAGCGCAGACCGCCTCGCTGCGTCAGGAGCACTGGTGATCGCCATCACGCTCCTCTGCTATCTCGGCTTCTTTGCTCGAGACCTCATGCTCATCAAGCAGTTGGGAATGACGCATGTGCTCGATGCGTTTTTTACTGCCGCCATGATTTCGATGTTTTTTGTGACCTGCCTTGCCATGCCGATGGCAGATGCCCTGACCATGCCCTTTCTTTCTGCTCGCGGCGACATCCGGGATGAAATGCGAAAGAAACTGGTGCAACACCAGCTTGGTTTTGCCTTGATCCTGCTGGGAGGCATAACGCTTGCTGTCGTGGCTGCAGCACCCTACCTTACGCGCGCGGTGCTGGGGAATGTCGACTCTGAACAGCTTGCCTCCTCGGCATCCATGCTGCGCTGGTTTGCGCCGATTATTCTGCTCTCCGCATGGACAGTCGTAGGAAATGCGGTCTTAAATGCACTCGGGCGTCAGCGAAACGCTGCACTCGGGCAACTGTTCGTTCCTCTCCTGACCATCGGTGCGCTTGTTTCGGCGAGTGCTGACAAAGCCATGCCCCTGGCAATTTTCGGAATACTGGCAGGAACCATGCTCAATGTGCTGTGGGTGGTGGTTTGCCTGCGACGTTCTGGCATGCGCTTCATCCCGGTACGACCAAGGCGCACCGTACTCGAACCGGTCATGAAGATGTATTTGCGATTGGCGCCTGCTGCCGTATTACCCGCGATCCTGGTACCGTTGAATTATGCTTTTGCAGCTCATGTCACTTCCGGTGCAATTTCCGCATGGGCATTCACCAGCAAGATCGTTGTACTCTTCTCAGGGCTGGCAAGTGTCGGAGCCACTGCAGTAGTGTTGCCGCACCTTGTCCATCTACTGGCAAAAGGAACCCATGGAGAGATGCGAACCGATGCAAAATTACTGCTGGTGATCGGCTCCTGGGTTGGCGGGATGCTGGCTCTGGGGGCGTTCCTGTTTGCCAAACCGCTTGTCGCGGTAACGCTATCAAACAATTTATCCGAGGCTCAGGTAATTGACTTGGCCAATATTCTCAAGGTTGGGGTATTGCAATTACCCATCGCTATCTGCGGCGCCCTGATCATGAAAATGGCTATCGTGTCGGGCGCTTCCACACGCGTAATGTCTGCAGCCATGCTCGGCTTTGCCGGAAATCTGCTGGTAAACATGCTGCTGGTTCCCAAGCTGGGCGTTCTGGGAGTCGCGATCGGTGTGCTGGCCGCCACATTGCTGTCCACCCTGTTATTGCTGATGACCACGTACCGGCAAATCGGACTGACCTTAAAGGAGTTGCTCATACTGCCACTGAGCTGGCTGATATGGAGCGGCGTATGCATCGCCGTCGTAACCGGCAGTATCGGCGCATTGGTCAGTGCCGTGATCGCCATTGCCGTGATGGCCTCGGCACAGTTCAACCTGCTACGGACCTCATGTGGTACATCGGTCATAGGAAACCGTAATGTTCAAATCAAGTAAAAAACGTATTACGGATCTAACATTGTGCCTGGCATGCTCATTGCTATTGATATTGCCGATACTGGCTTTGACGATATTGATCCGCCTGACATCGAAAGGTCCCGCATTCTACTGGTCGGATCGCGTCGGCAAGGAAAATATCATCTTTCGCATGCCTAAATTCAGAAGCATGCGCATCGATACTCCTGTCGTGGCAACGCACCTGTTGACCAGTCCCGAAGCTTACCTGACCCCGATAGGCTCTTTCTTGCGCAAATCTAGTCTCGACGAGCTGCCTCAACTCTGGAACATATTCAAAGGGGACATGAGCTTTGTCGGCCCCAGACCCGCACTGTTCAATCAGGATGACCTGATTGAACTGCGGACGAGGGCCGGGGTGCACCGACTGGTACCCGGACTCACCGGATGGGCTCAAATCAACGGCCGTGATGAGCTGTCGATCGCTGAAAAAGTCAGGCTGGACAAGGAATATCTCGAACGGCAGTCTTTAGCTCTCGACATCTGGATTTTATGGCTTACTGCTCGTAAGGTATTCAAAGCCCATGGGATATCTCATTGAATAAAACAATGCGCTAGTTCATGATAAGAAGATTCGGGAATCAAATTCTATTGGTATTTATTCATGACCCGTTATCAGGAAATCGAAAGCATCAAGCTGAGCGAGTTGCTTAAACAAGGTAACATTCTTCTTGTTGACGTACGCACCGATGAAGAAGCCGCTCGCGGCATTATTCACGGAGCATTGCATATCCCACTGCACCTTGTGCCTCTGCGCACGCAAGAACTACTAGGGGAAACCCCCTTGATTTTCTATTGCCATAGTGGCATCCGCTCCGCACAGGCCTGCAGTTTCATAGCTAGTCAGGGCCGGGGAAATATTTTCAATCTGCGCGGCGGAGTACTCGGCTGGGGTGCCGCCGGATTCACACTGGAGCCGAAGCGTTAGGAGTAAAGAATGGAATTCGATAAAGAGCTGGATGCACGCGGACTAAACTGTCCTTTGCCTATCCTTCGCTGCAAGAAATCATTGGCCGAGTTGCAACCCGGCCAGATCCTGAAGATCGTCGCGACCGACCCAGGGTCAGTGAAAGATTTCCAGGCGTTTTGCAAACAGACAGGCCACGAATTGCTTTCGCATGAAGCAGCCAATGGCGAATTCACGTTCGTCATGAAAAAACGGGCGTAGCCATGGCAAAAAAGCTTGCCTTGATAGCATCAAAAGGCACGCTGGATTGGGCCTATCCGCCATTCATTCTAGCCTCCACCGCGGCAGCGCTGGACTATGAAGTTAGTATTTTCTTTACCTTCTATGGACTGACACTGCTTAAAAAGGATGTCTCCGACCTTAAGGTCAGCCCTTTGGGCAATCCGGCAATGCCGATGTCACTGCCGATTCCTAATCTAGTGCAGACGCTGCCGGGTATGGAGTCGATGGCGACGATAATGATGAAGCAGAAGATCGCGGATAAAGGCGTTGCATCGATTCAGGAGCTACGCGATATTTGCCTGGAATCCGGCGTGAAACTGATCGCCTGCCAGATGACCATGGATCTGTTCAACTTCAAGCGCGAGGAATTCATCGACGGCATCGAAATCGGGGGGGCCGCCACCTTTTTCGAATTCGCCGGCGAGGCGGACGTCAGCCTGTTCATATAAAATCTTTAAAAACTAAGGGGGCAGGGATGGCGCGTATTCTCGTCACGGGAGGAGGCGGATTTTTGGGTTCGCACTTGTGCGAAAGCTTGCTGGCACAAGGCGATGAAGTGCTATGTCTGGATAACTTTTTTACCGGCAACAAACGCAATATCGTTCATTTGCTGGAAAACCCCTTATTCGAATTAATCCGCCATGATGTCACCTTCCCGATTTACCTGGAGGTAGATCGAATCTTCAACCTGGCCTGCCCAGCGAGCCCGATTCATTATCAGCGCGACCCTGTCCAAACCACCAAAACCAGTGTGATGGGTGCCATCAATATGCTGGGGCTGGCAAAACGGCTCAAGATTCGCATCCTGCAAGCCTCCACTAGCGAAGTGTATGGCGATCCCACCGTACATCCCCAGCGCGAAGACTACTGGGGCAATGTCAACCCCGTCGGGCCGCGCGCCTGTTATGACGAAGGCAAACGCTGTGCCGAAACACTCTTCTATGATTACCATCGCCAGGTTGCCCTCGATATTCGAGTAGCCCGCATTTTCAATACTTACGGCCCCCGCATGAGCCCGAATGACGGCCGAGTCGTCAGCAATTTCATTGTGCAGGCGCTGCGTAACGAAGACATTACCTTGTATGGCGACGGTAGCCAGACGCGTTCTTTCTGTTACGTGGAGGATCTTATCCGCGGCCTGATGGCACTGATGGATATCGACAACCTGCATACGCCGGTCAACCTCGGCAACCCTCATGAAATAAGCGTGCGGGAGCTGGCCGAACGCATCATCGACCTGACCGGCAGCCGTTCAAAAATCAGCTATCAGCCCCTCCCGCAAGATGATCCGACCCAGCGCTGCCCGGATGTTTCCTTAGCCAAGGAAAAACTCGACTGGAAACCGGAAATCGCGCTGGAGGAGGGGTTGAGAAAAACCATCGCATATTTTGACTCCCTGCTGCAGGCGATCGCAGTGTGAGGCTTGCCCACTTCGCCAACCTTGCCAGCCGGCGCCCGATTATCCGATATGCCTGTGTAGGCGGCATTGCAGCATGCGTCGACATCGCTTTTTTTGCCCTGTTCGCCAAGCATCTCGGGTATCCATACCTGTGGGTGGCTGCAATTGGATTTTTACTGGCCACGCTGGTCAATTACATCCTCAGCATATTTTTTGTCTTTGCGGACCGTCGCAGACATAAGCGATCGACCGAAATAGGACTCGTCTACTTTGTCAGCCTGCTAGGCTTGGGTCTGCATCAGTTGATTCTGTTCTGGAGCGTGGAACACGCAGGAGCAGGGTTGATGATTTCAAAATTTATCGCCACGGGCTCGGTATTCATATGGAATTATCTTGCCCGAAAGTATTACATCTTTGCTGAAAGGCCCTTGGCATGACCTACACGCTCTCGGTCGTCGTCCCCTGTTACAACGAATGCGCCACCATTGAACGTCTTCTGGATGCCGTACGCGATGCCCCGGTAAATAAAATCGAGGTTATTGTGGTCAATGACGCCTCGACCGATGGCGTGGATGCCCTGCTGAATGGCCCATTGCGAGAGCGTATCGACGTGCTGGTGCATCATCCTGTCAATCAAGGTAAAGGCGCCGCCCTGCGCTCTGGCATCGCGCATGCCACGGGCGATTACGTGATCATCCAGGACGCCGACCTCGAATACGACCCTCAGGAATATCCCAAATTGCTCACCCCATTGCTCGACGGTCGTGCGGATGTCGTATACGGCAGCCGCTTTCTCGGCGGTGAATGCCATCGCGTGCTCTATTACTGGCACTACCTTGGCAACAAATTCCTGACTACATTGAGCAATATGTTCAGCAACCTCAACCTGACGGATATGGAAACTTGCTACAAGATGTTCCGCCGGGAAATCATCCAGTCCATCAATATCGAGGAAAACCGCTTTGGCTTCGAGCCGGAGGTGACCCAAAAGATCGCGCGCATTCCGAGGATCCGTATTTATGAGGTCGGCATTTCCTATTCAGGCCGCACCTATGAAGAAGGCAAGAAAATCGGCTGGAAAGATGGTGTCCGGGCCATCTACTGCATTATGAAATACGGTCTCGGACGGACTCGCTAATGGCCACGCGCCTGCTGCCGTACTTTCTGCTTGCAGCCATCACTGCAGGCTACCTTGCTTGGTCTTGGAGCACCATACTTGGTGGATTTGGCGGAGACAATGCCAACTACCTGCTGATGGCTCAGTATTACTCTCCTTATAGCACACCCTCTCCCGCAGCCTCATATCTTGCCAGTGCAAGTATTTATCCTCCGCTTTTCCCCCTATTACTTGGATTGTCCGGCGGCGGTGAAAGCTTGCTACTGGCCCATCTGGTCACGACTGGATTTCTCTTACTCGCATTCGTAATTTTTTATCTGTGGTTAATCCGCGCTCCAATCGATACCAAAACAGCGTGGTGCACACTCATCGCTCTTGCGCTTCTCCCCGGAATTTATTTCCAGACATTATCGATTCATAGCGAAAATCTCTATGTATTACTTACGATGGCCGCCTTGTTCTGCCTGTCGGAGTCTCAACGCCGACCATCGCAACCCTTGGTTATTCTGGCACTACTTTCAATCGCAGCAGCATACCTGACGCGCACCGCGGCTATTTCACTGATCTTTGCTGCACTTGCTTGGATGTGGTTCCACCGCATACCGCGCAAAGGGTTATTGAGCTTACTACTGATCGCGCCCGTCATTTTGTGGAGTCAACTGGGCAAAACCGGCACAACGAATTATTGGCAACAACTGCTTAATGGCTATCACGATCCCGCCGTTATGGCAGATCAGATCAGCCTGCAGGCCAGATACCTTTTTGTAGGGTGGCTCACAAATTTCGGCGATAGCCGAGCTTCGAGCATCGCCGGCATTGCGACACTCGCGGCAGGGCTGGCGGGGACGCTTTGGCGGATCAAACTCGGTTATGCAGACGGCCTGTATGTCCTTTGCTACATCGCGATGGCTATTCTCTGGCCATTCCCGGCAGAGGCTCAACGGCTGACTATCGCAATATTGCCGATTATTTTGATGCATGCGGTATGGCTCGCCGACAAGTGGAAGCTGCCTGAGCTTCGAATCAAGCCGCTCGTCGCCCTACTCCTGGCGACAATAACCATTTCGGTCATCCCTGAGTTCGCTTTGCACCTACATCGATTTTTGAGCCCCCTGCCCACAGGAATTCCTACCACTTACCGGCACGCCGAATGGTGGTACTCAACCAATCCTGATGCCGCAAGATTCAATATCCAAGCCATGGCGGCACTTGAACAAGGAATGAAGCATATCGAAAGTAAAGTACCTGGGAATGCGTGTATCTATTCCATCAAGCCTTCCGTAGTAGCCTATCTTTCCAAACGCAAAAGCATCGCTCCTCCTAGTGCTGGTGCAGACGCAGATGCCTTTGAAAGCAGTGTGCTGAAAAGCGAATGTCGATTTTTTTATATGATGATTTACACAAGCCCGTCTTTTTCATCCCCTTTATATCCGTACGAACGGATGAGGGAAAAACTGGAAATCATCGAGCCGACATATCTCTATCCAAACAGCAATGACAGCACCATCGTCGGACTGCTTGCCAGGATGAAATGATGCAAATTCGACCGTCTGCAAAAACGGATTATCCCGGCAAGGATCTCGAGGCCATGTCGTTTGCAGAGAACTACCACCAATGGATCTTGAGAATTCCAACCGTTTATTGGGAAATCTGTCGCAGAAGTAGGGGCGGGGTGCGGTAACTTTACCAAGATGCTATTGAAAACAGCATTGGAAAATCTGGTGGCCTATGAGCCCTCGCTGCAGATATTCCCAATGTTGACGGCTTCGATCGAAGGCGAGAGTCGAGTCGAAGCCATCAATGAATTCTTTGGAGCGGGCTCAGCCGGAGGTTTCGACTCGATTCTCTACATCAATGTGCTGGAACACATAGAGAATGACAAAGCTGAATTAGCCATCATGCGCGACAAGCTGGTCCCGGATGGGCATGTACTTATTTTTGTGCCAGCACTTCCCGCTTTGTTCAGCGACTTCGACAAAAGCATTGGCCACTATCGACGATATAGGAAGGTCCAGTTAGCCGACACCTTGCGCGAAAACGGTTTTTCAATCGAAAAAATCAAATATTTCGATTGCGCAGGTATTCTTCCCTGGTATCTAAACTTTGTATTACTGAAAAAAACACTGTGTGGTAACCATGTTTCGCTCTATGACAAAATCGTCATTCCAGTGATGCGGAGGCTTTAATCTTTCATCGCACCTCCGATCGGGAAAAACATACTCGTAGTCGCAAAAAAGCATGAGCAAAAACTCATGCCGCCGTTTTTGCTATTTCAATCTTGCCAACTGCACGCGCAGTTTCTCTAGCGTCGCGTTGAAGTTTGCCAGCCTTTCCTTCTCCAGTGCCACCACCGCAGGCGGTGCACGGTCGACGAAACCGGCATTGGACAGCTTAGCATTGGCCTTGGCAATTTCGCCTTCTAGGCGCGCAATTTCCTTGGACAGGCGCTCTTTCTCGGCAGCGACATCGATTTCGATCTTGAGCATTAAACGGAAATCGCCGACCACTGCAACGGGGGCGTCCGCGTCGGGCAGGGTGCCCGCGATAGCCATGTCAGACAGTTTGGCCAGCGCCTTGAGATAGGGCGCGAAACCTTCCAGCATGGCCTGGTCGCCTTCCGCCACTAGCGGCACCTTTTGCGCCGGCGATACGCCCATTTCGCCACGCAGGCTACGGCAGGCGTCGACCGCCTGCTTGAGCGTGGCGACCCAGGCTTCGGCAGCCGCGTCGATCTTCTGCGGCTGCACCTGCGGGTAACGTTGCAACATCAGCGTCTCGCCTTCAACGCCGGTGAACTTGGACACGGTCTGCCAGAGCTCTTCGGTGATGAAAGGGATCACCGGATGCGCCAAGCGCAACACGGTTTCCAGCACGCGCAGCAAAGTGCGACGGGTAGCACGCTGTTGCGCGTTGGTGCCGTTCTGCAATTGCACCTTGGCAATTTCCAGATACCAATCGCAATACTCGTCCCAGACGAATTTGTAGATCGCTTGCGCCACGTAGTCGAAGCGATAATCGGCGAAGCCTTTCTCAATGTCGGCTTCGGTGCGCTGCAGCAGGCTGACGATCCAGCGGTCGGCTTGGGAGAAATCGAGGTAGCCATCCGGTCCGCAGTCGGACGTGCAGGGCTCCATGCCGCAATCCTGAGGCGTACCATCCTCTTTCTGGCAATTCATCAGCACGAAGCGGGTGGCATTCCACAGCTTGTTGCAGAAGTTGCGGTACCCCTCGCAGCGATGCATGTCGAACTTGATGTCGCGGCCGGGGCTGGCGAGGCTGGCGAAGGTGAAACGCAGCGCATCGGTGCCGAACGCGGGGATGCCTTCCGGGAACTCCTTGCGCGTGCGCTTCTCGATTTGCTCCGCCTGTTTCGGATTCATCAGGCCGGTGGTGCGCTTCTTCACCAGCTCTTCGATGCCAATGCCGTCGATCAGGTCGATTGGATCAAGTACGTTGCCCTTGGATTTGGACATCTTCTGGCCTTCCACATCGCGGATCAGGCCGTGCACATAGACATCCTTGAACGGGATCTTGCCGGTGATGTGCTTGGTCATCATCACCATGCGCGCCACCCAGAAGAAGATGATGTCGAAACCGGTGACCAGCACCGAGGACGGCAGGTAAAGGTCGAGTGCGGGGTTGGATTTCTCCGGCCATTCCGGCGTCCAGTCCAGCGTGGAGAACGGCCACAGCGCGGAGGAATACCAGGTGTCCAGCACGTCCGGATCGCGCGTCAGCACGCCCGCATAGCCCTCCTTGTCCGCCAGCTTGCGCGCTTCTTCCTCGCTGTGCGCGACGAACACTTCGCCATTCACGCCGTACCAGGCGGGAATCTGGTGGCCCCACCACAGTTGGCGCGAGATGCACCAGTCCTGGATGTTGTTAAGCCACTGGTTGTAGGTATTGACCCAGTTTTCCGGATGGAACTTGATCTCGCCGCTGGCGACGACTTCGAGCGCCTGGTCAGTGATGGATTTGCCGTTTGCACCCGGCTTGCTCATCGCGACGAACCACTGGTCGGTCAACATCGGCTCGATTACCACATTGGTGCGGTCACCGCGCGGCACCTTCAATTTATGCTTGTCGATCTTCTCCAGCAGGCCGAGCGTTTCCAGATCGGCAACGATGGTCTTGCGCGCGTCGAAGCGATCCATGCCGCGATATTTTTCCGGGGCATGGTCGTTGATCTTCGCGTCCAGCGTGAGGATGGAGATCAGTGGCAGGTTGTGACGCTGACCGACCGCGTAGTCGTTGAAGTCATGCGCCGGGGTCACCTTAACCACGCCGGTACCGAACTCGCGGTCCACGTAGTCGTCGGCGATGATCGGGATTTCGCGGTCGCACAGTGGCAGTTTGACCGTCTTGCCGATCAGGTGCGCGTAGCGCTCGTCCTCCGGATGCACCATCGCGGCGGTGTCGCCCAGCATGGTTTCCGGGCGGGTGGTGGCAACGGTCAGCGAACCCGAGCCATCGGCCAGCGGGTAGCGAATGTGCCATAGCGAACCGTCTTCCTCTTCGCTGATCACTTCCAGATCGGACACCGCGGTATGCAGCTTGGGGTCCCAGTTGACCAGGCGCTTGCCGCGATAGATCAGGCCTTCGCGGAACAGGCGCACAAAGGTTTCGGTGACCGTTTTGGACAGGTCTTCGTCCATCGTGAAGCGCTCGCGGCTCCAGTCGGGCGAGGTACCGAGGCGGCGCATCTGGCGGGTGATGGTGGAGCCGGAATGTTCCTTCCATTCCCACACTTTTTCCAGGAATTTCTCGCGGCCGAGGTCGTGGCGGCTCAGGCCTTGCGCATCCAGCTGGCGCTCGACGACGATCTGCGTCGCGATGCCGGCGTGGTCGGTGCCCGGCTGCCATAGCGTGTTGGCGCCGCGCATACGATGGTAGCGCGTTAGCGCATCCATGATGGTTTGATTGAAACCATGGCCCATGTGCAGCGTGCCGGTGACATTGGGCGGCGGCAGCAGGATGCAGAAGTTATCGGATTTGCCAGTATCGAGACCGGCGGAGAAATAACCACTGGACTCCCAGAAGGAGTACCAGCGGTTTTCTATGTTCTTGGGTTCAAAGGATTTGTCGAGTTCGCTCATGGGGCGGGATTTTATCACAGCCCCGCCGCCACTCCGCCCGCGCCGAGCCAGATCACAGCGGCCAGGCCAGCAAAAAACATGCTCAAGTGAAATGCGCCCCACAACTCGTATTTACGCTTCAGCTGGTGCGGCGAAAGATTGGAGATCAGAAACATGCGGCCAGAGGTGGCGTGGCGCATCACATGCACGCCGGGTTGCTGTCGCAATTCGCGGTGCTGTTTCTCCACTTCGCGCGCAGCAGCTTTACGGGCCAGTTTCCACTCCTGCATGTCGATCTGGCCATCGCCGTTAAGGTCGAAACGACCTAGCAAAGATGCCTGATCACGCTTCCAATCCGCCAGCAAGGCCGCAACATCCTCTCGATGGCTCAATAGGTCATGCGCCCCTCCGACCGTATGGAACTCGCCTAGGACATAGACCTTGTCGCTCGCGAACAACTGCTCCTCGACGTGCTTGTAATCGCCTTCGTACCAAGTCCGGTTATGCGTAGTGATAACTTCCGCATGATCTGGATCCACCATGCACCGGCCACTGCCGTCAGACAGTTCGAACAGGGTATCGCTCACAACATGCTCGATCTGCTGCCATTTGTTTTCAGAATTTTTTCGGTAACTCGTACACCGAAACCAGATGCAGGGAAGACTGCCGCCTTTGGCCTGGATGTGATGCTCGCGGCTAGCTCGACCGTAAATTTCCACATAGCCCTGCGCCGCCGAACCGATTTTGGAGGTGGGTGTATCCGCAATCGCGCGGCCACGCCGAAAATTGGACGCCCATGCAAAAAAACTGATCGTGGCGATCAATGCAAAACTAATCGTCCATATCGGGCGCTCGTTGATGCGCGCAGCACCCAGCAGCAACAGCAAATGCCCGCCGGAAGTGAGCAGATTGACGTACCCGTCGCGAAAAAGCAGCGGCATGCGACCGAGCCGCTTAACCGAACTGCTTGGCGATATTCACGTCCTGCAACTCTGAAGCTTCGAAGCGCAGCATGGCCTGGGGCGGGAAATGGAACATACGCGCGACGACCAGGTCCGGGAACTGCTGGATGCGCACATTGTTGATGTTGACCGATTCGTTGTAGAACTCGCGGCGGTCGGCAATCGCGTTTTCGAGGCCGGTGATCCGTGCCTGCAAATGCAGGAACTGCTCATTAGCCTTGAGTTCGGGATAGGACTCAACCAGCGCGAAGAGGTTGCCGAGTCCGGCACGCAATGCGCTTTCAGCCGCACCAAGTGCCGCAATGTTATGTGTCTCACGCGCATCGGCCACACGGGCGCGGGCGTTGATGACCTTCTCCAGCGTTTCCTGCTCGAATTTCATGTACTGCTTGCAGGTATCCACCAGCTTGGGCAACTCGTCGTGACGCTGCTTGAGCAGCACATCGATATTAGCCCAGGCCTTGATGACGTTATTCTTGATCGCAACGAGATTGTTGTAGATCAGGATGAAATACACCAGGATGACCGCGATCAACCCCAAAAACAGGATGCTGCCCATACGCCCTCCACATGGCTGATAGTTGTTGTGCAGCGAGTGTAATGCTCCACCCCGGCGCACGCAATGCCGCGGCGTTTTTCAACTCTGGTACGATGGCGAAAACAAAAGCGGGGGAGAAGATTGAATGCTGGAAATCATGTGGATCTGGGGCATCCTGGGGCTGGTGCTGCTGGGCTTCGAAATGCTCACCGGCACGATGTATGTCTTGTGGTTCGGCATCGCAGCCATCCTGCTGGCGATCGTGACCTGGCTGATGCCTACCATGCCCATCGCGATTCAACTATTCCTGTTTGCGGGACTCTCCATCAGCGCTCTTGTTATCTGGCGCCGCAACTACAAGAAGAATTCCATTGACCTGCACATTGGCCAGTCACAGGGCGACGAGATCGGCCGCATCGGGACCATTATCGAAACAGTCACCCCTCGTCAGAACGGGCGCATCCAGTTCGCCCAAGGTGTGATGGGCAGCCGTGAATGGGCAGCCGTGGCAAACGAGGAAATCGAGGCAGGCGCCGAAGCGGTCATCATCGCCATCGAAGGCAATAGCCTGCGCGTTAAACGTCATTAATCAAGAAGAAGGAATCATCATGTCCGTGTTGATGTATGTATTGGTCATCCTCGTAGCCATCGCGATCTGGAAAGGCATACGCATCGTGCCGCAAGGGGAAGAGTGGGTCGTGGAGCGGCTGGGCAAGTTTAACGCGGTGCTGAGCCCTGGCCTGCACGTCATCAATCCGGTCTTCAGTAAGATCAGCTACAAGGTAACTACCAAGGACATCATCCTCGATGTGCCCCAGCAGGAGGTGATCACCAAGGACAATGCGGTCATCCTCGCCAACGCCATTGCCTTCATCAAGGTATCCAACATCGAACGCGCGGTATATGGCATCGAAAATTTCCACGAAGCGATGCGCAATATGGTGCAGACCAGCCTGCGCTCGATCATCGGCGGCATGGAACTGAACCAGGCACTCACCTCGCGCGACCGCATCAAAGCCGAACTGAAAACCGCGATCGCCGACGAAGCGCTGGACTGGGGCCTAACCGTAAAATCCGTCGAGATCCAGGACATCAAGCCCTCGCCCAACATGCAGCACGCAATGGAAATGCAGGCTTCCGCCGAACGCGAACGCGTGGCGCTGGTGACCAAATCGGAAGGTGAAAAACAAGCGACCATTCTTAACGCCGAAGCCCGCCTGGAAGCGGCGCGCAAGGACGCCGAAGCGCAGGAAGTCGCTGCCAAGGCCAGCGCTGAATCCATCCGGCTGATCGCAGAGGCGGTCAAGGAAAACAATTCTTCTGCCACTTTCCTGCTCGGTGACCGCTACATTCAGGCGATGCAGAAGCTCTCAACTTCGGAAAACAGCAAGCTGGTGTTGCTGCCGGGCGACTTGGTCGGAGCGGTAAAGGCCCTGGTCAGCGGAAAATAATTCGTTTGCTTACTCCCGCTCCTTTGCGGGAGAGGGTTGGGGGTGCGGGGTCACGCAGGCAAAAATGCAGCTTAAGGATTACGGTCTAGGATTAGCCGCAAACCTTGCACCCTGGATCCCGCTTTAGCTTGATGCTGCGCCACTCCATCGCCATTGCATCCAGTAGCAGCAACCGGCCCTGCAAAGTCTGGCCGGTATTCAGCAGTATCTTCATCGCCTCCGCAGCTTGCGCAGTGCCTATCATGCCCACCAGCGGCGCAAATACGCCATTCTCGGCGCAGCGCATTTCGCCTTCCGCGCCCATGTCGGGGAATAGGCAGTGATAACAAGGGCTGTCATCATTACGCAAGTCGAACACCGTTACTTGCCCTTCGAAGCCAATGGCCGCGCCGGAAACCAGCGGCTTTTTCAATCGTACGCATAATCGATTGAGCGCATAGCGCGTGGCAAAGTTGTCGCTGCAATCGATGACCACGTCCGCTTCGTCCACCAGTTCGGCAAACTCTTCCTCAGTGGATTTTTTAGGTACGGTAACCACCATGATTTCCGGATTGATCGCATCCAGCGCCTGACGCGCGGATTCGGCCTTGTTGATGCCGATGGATAAGGTTGTATGGATGATCTGCCGCTGGAGATTGGTCAAATCCACCTTGTCGAAATCACAGATGGTGAGTTTGCCGACGCCACCCGCCCCGAGATATAACGCCACCGGCGAGCCAAGCCCGCCTGCGCCGACGATCAGCGCATGGCCATCCATGAGCGCCTGCTGGCCTTCAATGCCAATTTGCGGCAACAGGATATGACGGCTGTAACGAAGAAGCTGGTTATCGTTCATAGGAAACGTATGGCGGAGCAGGGAAAACTGGAATCATGCCGGAACTGGCTTTGCAAAACCAGCACAAACCAAAGAGGGAGATGGGGTGGCTGATGGGGCTCGAACCCACGACAACCGGAATCACAATCCGGGACTCTACCAACTGAGCTACAGCCACCATTGAAGCGCGCACTGCAAAAAAACAGTACTGCCGAAACAGCGAGGGAGGCGATTATACCCGAGCTTTGCCGGCTGTCCAAGCATGGCTGATTTCTTCTTGCTCTATGCAAGTGCAGGTTTTCATGCGAGCGCCTCGCAGCTTACGTTAAAATAGCGTTTTGAATTCACTGCCTGCGGCTCGCCCGCTTGCAGACCAATAAGCCCGCCATGACCAGACCCGTCCCACCTCTCGTACTCACTTTCGCCGCCACCGACCCCAGCAGCGGCGCCGGTTTGCAAGCCGACATACTGACTTTGGCCAGCATCGGCTGCTATCCATTGTCGGTAGTCACCGGTATTACCGTGCAGGATACGCTGGGGGTGGATAGCGTAATGGCGCTGGACGCCGACTGGGTCAACGAGCAGGCACGCACGGTGCTGGAGGACATGGAAGTCGCGGCCTTTAAGCTGGGCATGCTGGGCAGCGTAGAGAATGTTGCCATCATCGCCGAAATCGTGGCCGACTACCCTGACATCCCATTGTTGATCGACCCGATTCTTACTTCGGGCCGCGGCGACGAACTGGCCGGGGACGAAATCCAGGATGCGATGATCGACCTGCTGTTCCCGCAAGCCTCACTGCTCACCCCCAACAGCCTGGAAGCGCGCCGCCTCGCTTTCGGCGACGACGCCGACGAAGAGGACGGCGAATCGCTGGACGAGTGCGCGCGTCAACTACTGACGCTAGGCAGCGAATACGTGCTGATCACCGGTACGCACGAACGCACCACCGAGGTGGTCAATACGCTGTATTCCGAAAAAGGCCTGATCCGCAGCTATTCCTGGGAACGCCTGCCTGGCAGCTACCACGGCTCCGGCTGCACCCTCACTTCCGCCATTGCCGCCTGCCTCGCACATGGCTTGACGATGGAGGAAGCGGTAGCCGAGGCTCAGGAATACACTTGGCAAACGCTGCAGGCGGGGTTCCGTCCCGGCATGGGTCAATATATTCCGGATCGCCTGTTCTGGGCGCGGGAAGAAGAGGATGCTCAAGATTAAAGGGCTTTACGCGGTCACGCCCGACTTGCCGGACACCGCACTGCTGCTCAAGCAGGCCAAGGCCGCGTTGCAGGGCGGCGTTTCCGTGCTGCAATACCGCAACAAGACGGCCAGTTATGAGCTGAAGCGCGAGCAGGCCAGCGAACTGATGTGGCTGTGCGAGGCGCACAACGTCCCCTTCATCATCAACGACCACATCCTGTTGTGCGTCGAACTGGATGCGGACGGCGTGCATCTGGGCGGAACGGATGGCGACATCGCCGCAGCGCGTCGGCTGCTCGGGGCACGCAAGATCATCGGCACCTCTTGCTATAACCGGCTCGACCTTGCAGAACAGGCCAAGACGCAGGGTGCCGACTATGTGGCTTTCGGCGCCTGCTTCGATTCCGGCACCAAGCCCGCTACCGTGCGCGCTCACCTAGAACTTTTCGCCGAGGCCAGGCCGCTGGGGCTGCCCACGGTCGCCATCGGCGGCATCACCGCCGAAAATGCATCCTTGGTCATCCAGGCGGGCGCGGACAGCATCGCCGTGATCAGCGCGTTGTGGACGGCACCGGATATCCGGCAGGCCGCGCAAACATTTTCCAAACTTTTTACGCAAGACTGACACCATGACCTCTCGCAACCAGCAACTGTTCGAACAATCGCAGAAACTCATTCCCGGCGGCGTGAACTCCCCGGTGCGCGCCTTCCGCTCGGTCGGCGGTACGCCGGTGTTTTTCCAGCGCGGCAAGGGTGCCTACGTGTGGGACGAGGACGGCAAGGATTACGTCGACTACGTCGGCTCGTGGGGCCCAATGGTGCTCGGCCACGCGCACCCCACCGTGATCGAGGCTGTCAAGGCGGCGGCGGAGAACAGCCTCTCTTTTGGTGCACCGACCGCGCGTGAACTGGAGATGGCCGAACTGCTGATCAAGCTGGTGCCGAGCATGGAGCAGGTGCGCCTGGTCAGTTCCGGCACCGAGGCGACGATGAGCGCGATCCGCCTCGCGCGCGGCTTTACCGGCCGCAGCAAGATCGTCAAATTCGAAGGCTGCTATCACGGGCACGCCGACGCGCTGCTGGTGAAAGCCGGCTCCGGCGCGCTCACTTTCGGCCAACCCAGTTCAGCAGGCGTGCCGCCTGAAGTCGCAGCGCACACGCTGACGCTGTCGTATAACGATATCGCGGGTGTCGAAGCGCTATTCGAGCAGATCGGCAACGAAATCGCCTGCATCATCGTCGAGCCGGTCGCCGGCAACATGAACCTGATCGCCCCCGTCCCCGGTTTTCTGGAAGCCTTGCGGGCGCAATGCACCAAGCACGGCGCGGTGCTGATTTTCGACGAAGTGATGACCGGTTTCCGCGTCGCGCTCGGCGGCGCGCAGGCGCTCTACGGCATCACGCCCGATCTCACCACGCTGGGCAAGGTGATCGGCGGCGGCCTGCCGGTCGGCGCCTTTGGCGGCCGCGCCGACATCATGCAATGCCTGGCCCCGGTCGGCCCGGTGTATCAGGCCGGCACGCTGTCCGGCAATCCGGTCGCCGTTGCCGCCGGCCTCGCTACGCTGCAACTGGTGCAGGAAGCCGGCTTCTATCAGCGGCTCACCGCACGCACCCTTCAGTTCGTCGACGGCCTGAGCGCCGTTGCCAAGGAAAAAGGCGTGACTTTTAGCGCGCAAAGCGTGGGCGGCATGTTCGGCGTGTATTTCAGCGGGAAATGCCCCGCCAGCTATGCCGAAGTGCTGCAATCGGACAAGGAGGCGTTCAACCGCTTCTTCCATCACATACTGGAGGAGGGCATTTACCTTGCCCCATCGGCGTTTGAAGCAGGTTTCGTATCGGCGGCCCATGGCGATGCAGAAATAGAAAAAACCCTGGCTGCGGCAAGAAAAGCCTTCGGCTAGTCAGCCTTTCGCCCAAGCTCTTTCTGCATGAAATAGACCAGGAGGAGCTTGGGAATGCACCTCGCATCCGCCATTTCATAGAACATCTTTTCCTCGCGCCACTCAAACATAAAACATTCGGCGACTACCGTTCTCACAGCGTAGGGCTGGATTGCAAGACGCTGGGAGACCATGCCTTCATTATCACCATCTACATGTCATGGTTGATGAAGGCTATTGATATCGGTAAGATTACAAGGTTTCACCCTAATTTCAGCATGTCGCGCGGGTGCGCGGCAGAACGCAACGTAAATACCCTCGGTTTACGCAGCGCGTGACGGTTTGTCGAACAGGTGGCGAGGGAATAACAGGGGCAGCGGTCATGCCAGCTAAACAAGGTTTATACGATCCGGCAAACGAAAAGGATGCTTGCGGGGTCGGTTTTGTAGCACA
>DATHWW010000010.1:0-62831 GCA_035460165.1 Methylophilaceae bacterium
ACGCCAGCAGGACCTGCTGCTCGACGACACCATGGATGTGCCGCTGGTGCTGGTGGCACATGACATTTCGCCGGCCGACATGCTGCAGTTCAAGCAAAGCCTGTTTGTCGGCTTTGCCACCGACGTGGGCGGCAAGACATCACATACCGCCATCGTGGCGCGCAGCCTGGACATTCCGGCCGTGGTGGGGGCGCGCAGCGCCAGCCAGCTGATCGAGCAGGACGACTGGGTCATCATCGACGGCGACGCCGGCGTGCTCATCGTGGACCCGTCGCCCATCATCCTGGCCGAATACGGCTTCAAGCAGCGCCAGGGCGAACTTGAGCGCCAGCGCCTGAACCGCCTCAAACACACGGCGGCGATCACGATTGACGGCCAGAAGGTCGAGCTGCTGGCGAACATTGAAATGCCCGACGACACCGCGGGCGCGATCGCGGTCGGCGCGGTCGGCGTCGGCCTGTTCCGCAGCGAGTTCCTCTTCATGGGCCGGCCCGGCAAGCTGCCCGACGAGCAGGAGCAATACCTGGCCTACCGCAAGGCAGTCGAAGGCATGCAGGGCATGCCGGTCACCATCCGCACGGTGGACATCGGCTCCGACAAACCGCTGGACAAACTCGCCGGCCGGGCGCAGGACGGGCAGCTAAACCCGGCGCTGGGCCTGCGCGCCATCCGCTGGAGCCTGGCCGACCCGCCGATGTTTTTGACACAGCTGCGCGCCATCCTGCGTGCGGCGGCGCACGGCCGGGTGAACCTGCTGGTGCCCATGCTGGCCCATGGCCGGGAGATTCGCCAGACGCTGTCGCTGATTGACCATGCGCGCGCGGAGCTCGACAACAAGGGCATTGCCTACGGGCCGGTGCAGCTGGGCGCCATGATTGAAATTCCGGCGGCTGCGCTGACACTCAAGCTCTTCCTGAAACACGTCGACTTCCTGTCCATCGGCACCAACGACCTGATCCAGTACACGCTGGCCATCGACCGCACCGACGACTCGGTGGCGCACCTCTACAACCCGCTGCACCCCGCCGTGCTGCAACTGATCGAAATGTCGATCCGCGCTGCCGACAAGGCAGGCAAGCCGATATCGGTGTGCGGCGAAATGGCAGGCGATCCCAAATTGACCCGCTTGCTGCTGGGGTTCGGCCTGCGCCAATTCTCGATGCATCCGGCGCACGTGCTGGCGGTGAAGCGCCAGGTGCTGCAATCCAGCCTGCCGCGGCTGACGAGCAGTGTGCGCAAGATTCTCGCCAGCGCCGAAATCGACCGCATTGAACCTTTGCTGGACAAGCTCAATCAATAAGGGGGAACGCCATGAACGACGAGAACATCGCAATATCCGCCAACGACAAGAACATTGCCGTACTCACCCACCTCGGCGGAATATTCTTCAGTTTTGTACCAGCCCTGATCGTCTGGCTACTGAAGAAGGACGAAAACGCCTATGTCGGCGAGCAAGCCCGCGAAGCACTGAATTACCAGATCAGCGTACTCATTGCCTACATGGTCTGTTACGTGCTGGTGTTCATATTGATCGGTTTCGTGCTGATGGCGGCGGTCTGGCTCGGCAATATCATTCTCTGCATCGTCGCCGCCAGTAAAGCCAGCAAGGGTGAAGAATACCGTTACCCGTTTACCCTACGGTTAATCAACTAAGGATAATGTTTCAGATGCAAAACCCGTTACTGCAGTTTTCCGGCCTGCCACAATTCGACCAAGTACGCCCCGAGCACGTTACGCCCGCCATCACCCAGCTGCTGGACGAAGCCCGTGCCTTGATCGACACCCTAGGCCAAAACATGGAAAAACCGGGATGGGACAATTTCGCCCGGCCATTGGAAGACATGGAGGAACGCATCTCGCGCGCCTGGTCGCAGGTTTCGCACATGAACTCCGTAGTTAATACGCCCGAATTACGCGAGGCCTACAATGAAAACCTGCCGGTATTAACTGCTTTTTACGCAGATATATCGCAAAATGAAGCGCTATATGCAAAATTCCGTGCGCTGCACGCAGACCCGACCTTTGACACTCTAACCCCCGCGCAACGCAAGATTATCGAGAACGAATTGCGCGACTTCCGGCTCGGCGGCGCGGAATTGCCTGAGGACAAGAAGGTACGTTTCAAGGAAATCCAGGAAGCCCTGTCCTCGTTATCGGCTCGCTTCGAGGAAAACCTGCTCGATACGACCAACGACTTTGCGTATTTGATCGAACACGCAACCGATCTCGCCGGCATCCCGGAAGATGCGCTGCAAGCCGCACACGAGGCCGCCGAAGCCGACGGCAAGTCCGGCTGGAAATTCACGCTGCATTTCCCGTCCTATATGCCGGTTCTGCAGTACGCCGACAACCGCGCGTTGCGCGAAAAGCTTTATTACGCCTATGCCACGCGCGCTTCCGAATTCGGCAAGGCGGAATGGGACAACACCGCGTTGATCAAGGAAATCCTCGAACTGCGCGCTGAATCTGCGCAATTGCTGGGCTACGCCAATTATGCCGAAGTGTCCCTCACGACAAAAATGGCGCAAACCGCGCCGCAGGTGATGGATTTCCTGCGTACCTTGGCAGTACGTGCACGGCCTTTTGCGGAAAAAGACATGCAGGAACTGCAAGCGTACGCTGCCGACAATGTGGGCCTGCCGCAACTGGAAGCGTGGGACGTGGCCTATGTTTCGGAAAAATTGCGTGAAGAAAAATACGCGTTCTCGGATCAGGAGGTGAAGCAATACTTCCCGGAGCCGCAGGTACTGCTTGGATTGTTCAAGGTCGTCGAGACCATCTACGGCGTACGCGTACGCAAATCGGAAGCGCCGGTATGGCACAAGGACGTCAGTTTCTACGACATTAACGACCACGACGGCCATTTGATCGGGCAGTTCTATCTCGATCTCTACGCCCGCAACGGCAAGCGCGGCGGCGCCTGGATGGATGAGGCGATCACGCGTCGCCGCAAGGCCCAAGGCATCGAAACGCCGGTCGCCTTTCTTACCTGCAACTTTTCCGCGCCTGTCGGCAATAAACCGGCATTGTTCACGCATGACGAAGTCATCACGATGTTCCACGAATTCGGTCATGGCTTGCATCATTTGCTGACCAAGGTCGAGGAATACGGCGTGTCTGGCATCAAGGGCGTGGAGTGGGATGCTGTGGAACTGCCCAGCCAGTTCATGGAAAACTTCTGCTGGGAATGGGACGTGCTGCGCCACATGACCAAGCATGTAGACACCGGCGCGCATTTGCCGAAAGAGCTGTTCGACAAGATGGTCGCGGCGAAGAACTTCCAGGCCGGCATGCAGACCGTGCGCCAGATCGAATTCTCGCTGTTCGACATGCTGCTGCACAGCGACTTCGATCCCAAGGGCGACAAGACGCCGCTGCAACTGCTGGAAGAAGTGCGCGACGAGGTCGCCGTGGTGCGCCCGCCGCAGTGGAATCGCTTCCCGAATAATTTTTCGCATATCTTCGCCGGCGGCTACGCGGCGGGTTACTACAGCTACAAGTGGGCGGAAGTGCTCTCCGCCGACGCCTACAGCTTGTTCGAGGAAAACGGGGTCTTAAGCGAAGAAACCGGCCACCGATTCTGGAGCGAAATCCTCGCCCAGGGCGGCGTGCGCCCGGCGCTGGAGTCCTTTATCGCTTTCCGCGGCCGGGAACCGACCATCGATGCCTTGCTGCGCCATAACGGCATGACGGAAGCGGCGTAATGAAGATCGCCACCTGGAATGTCAATTCGCTCAACGTGCGTCTGCAACACGTGCTGGATTGGCTCATCGCCAATCAGCCCGACGTGCTGTGCCTGCAGGAAACCAAGCTGGAAGACGCCAAGTTTCCGTTTGATGCCCTAGCAGCGGCCGGCTATCAAGCCGTGCACGCGGGACAGAAGACCTATAACGGTGTCGCCATCCTCAGCAAGTATCCGTTAAGCGACGTCAGCATCAACATTCCCGCCTTCGCCGACGAGCAAAAACGGGTTATCGTCGCGACCGTTAACGATGTGCGCATCGTATGCGCCTACATGCCCAACGGACAAAGCCTGGAATCGGACAAATACCAGTACAAACTGGGTTGGCTGGTGGCTTTGACTAGCTGGTTGCGCGAGGAAATGCAGCGCCATCCGAAACTTGCCTTGCTTGGCGACTACAATATCGCGCCGGAGGATCGCGACGTGCATGATCCGGCTGCATGGGTGGGGCAAGTACTGGTCAGCCCGGCCGAAAGGGCAGCGTTCAAGGAGTTAATCGGTTTGGGGTTAACCGATGCATTCTGCCTCTTTGAAGAGCAGGAATGCAACTACTCGTGGTGGGATTACCGCATGGCGGCATTCCGCCGCAATCTCGGGTTGCGCATCGACCATATTCTGTTGTCGCCGGCACTGGTCGGCAACTGCACTGCCTGCTGGATTGACAAGGGTCCCCGCAAACTGGAGCGACCCTCCGACCACACCCCCGTGATTGCCGAGCTGGCAGGATAAAGCAGGTTCTATTTTTTTGCTGCCAGCGGTCGGGGTGGTCGCAGCATACCGGCTTTCTCGCACTCTTTTGCTGCGCTTGCCCGAATTCCTGCTTTCCTTGGAAAGCACCGTATCCGTCACCGTCATATCCGCCACGGAGTTTCAGACCGCTGAATATCGATTATTGCTTCGTGCGAATATTCAGTTGCTTCAGCTTGCGATACAGGTGGGTTCGCTCCAGCTCAACCGCTTCCGCCACCCGACTCATATTGCCGCCGGCCTTGGCGATGTGATGTTCGAAATAAATGCGCTCGAATGCATCACGAGCATCGCGCAAAGACAAGTTCAGATCCAGCGGCAACTGCGTAGCCGTGCGGTTGGCAGGCTCGGGTACGGAAAACTGTTCAAGCACGCGGGTAGCATCCTCGAGAGTGATTTTTTCGCCGATACTGGTCAGCATCAGGTTTTTCACAGCGACTTTCAGTTGCGCGAGGTTTCCCGGCCATTCGGCGTTGCGCATCGCATTCAGCGCGGCCACATCGAACTCGCGATATTGAACCTCGCCGTTTTCAGCCAGAAAAGTCGTCATCGCCTTGACGAGATCGGGGATGTCTTCGCGATGCTCGTCCAGGGTCGGTATCTTCAGGCTGGCGGAAGAGAGCGCATGCAGCAGGGACTCCTCAAACTGACCGGCCTGCACCAGCTGCGATAATGCGCGGGTAGTGGCGCACACCACACGCACATCGTATTTTTCCGCCCGACCGAGCAGTAACAGCAATCCCTTTTGCTCGGTCTTGCCGAGATCGGCCACTTCCGGCACGTAAATCAAACCCTCGCGCGTTTGCTCCAGCAGCTCGAGCGGCGCACTGGCCAGCTTCTCCGTTTGAGTCAGTTCCAGCCATGGCGTTTCGGGCCGATGCAGGAATCTCGCGCACAATTCGGCGCCGCAACCGCGCGCCCCGATCAGCAACAGCGGCACCTTGAGCCCGTCCAGCTGCTCAAGACGCGTGCGCAGGTCGGCGATCGCCGCGCTCTTACCCAAGCTCAGCAGATTCATGCCGCTGCGCGGCTGATGTTCCGCGTGCTTCAGGGCGGCGTTTACCGTCTTCAGCAGCTTTTGCAAAGCGATGGGTTTTTCAAGGAAATCGAAGGCCCCGATGCGGGTCGCCTCGACCGCGGTATCGATCGTACCGTGACCGGACATCATGACCACCGGCATCGTCAGCAACCCGCCGTTGCCCCACTCCTTGAGCAGGCTGATTCCGTCGCAGTCCGGCATCCAGATATCGAGCAACACCAGATCGGGCCGCTCCTGCTGGCGGGAATCGCGCGCCTGCGCAGCATTTTCCGCAAGTTTGACGTGATAGCCTTCGTCGCTCAGGATCTCGCTCAATAGTTCGCGGATGCCGACTTCGTCATCCACCACCAGCACCTGGCGCGCAGTCATGCAGCCTCCTTCATCGGCAGCAGCAACGAGACGCTCGCTCCGCCTTGCGGTTGATTTTCAATCTTGATGATGCCCTTATGCTCTTCCACGATTTTTTTCACAATGGCCAAGCCCAGACCGGTGCCTTGACGCTTGGTGGTAACGTAGGGTTCGAAAGCGCGTGCGATCAGGTCCGGCGGGAAACCGGGACCATTATCGGAAATCGCAAGCCTTACCATACCATTTTCAGGCGTTATTTTCACACGGATCAGAGGCTCCGGCCTCCCTTCCAGCACATCTTGCGCGTTTTTCAGCAAATTATGCAGCACCTGCCGCAGCATGGTTGCATCGCCATGAATCGGCGATGTTTTCTCGTCGAGTTCAAGGCGAATCTGGATGCCATGGGATTCATACAAGGCCAGCACGTCGCGCACAAGCGCGTTCAAGTCCAGCAACGATAGATTGAGTGCCGGGGAACGCGCATATTCGCTGAACTCATCCACCATGCTTTTCATGGCGGATACCTGACCCACGATGGTCTGCGTCGCGCGGCGCAGCATCTCGGCATCAGCGCCTTCCAGCTTGTCGCTGAGCTTGTGCTCCAGCCGCTCCGCCGACAGCATGATAGGCGTCAGCGGGTTCTTGATTTCATGCGCCAGGCGACGCGCCACTTCCCCCCAGGCTGCATCACGCTGCGCCTGCAACAAAGTTGTGACATCGTCGAACACGACGACGTAACCGCTCTCGGAACCTCTCGGGAGCCGCGTCCCGCGCACCAGCAGCACCTGCCTGCCTTTTGCGCCTTCAAACTCGATCTGTTGCTGCCACTCGCCGGTCTTGTCGTCGGTGAAATGCGTCAATATCGTCTGAATCAGCGTGGACATGGTGGACGATTGTGCCAACCGCTCCAGCGGCTGCCCCGCGATCGGCCCGAGATCGACGTCGAGGATGTGAGCTGCCGAAGGGTTGAACGTCCGCATGCGGAAGCGGTCGTCGAACGCAATCACCCCTGAGGAAAGATGAGACAAAATGGTTTCCAGATGCCCGCGCGCTGCTTCCACGCGCGCCCGGTTGCGTTCCGCCGCCTGCGTGGCTTCCGACAGCTGCCGTGTCATGCTGTTGAAGGATTGAACCAGCACCCCCAGTTCATCCTTGCCATGCGCCGGCAGCATTTTCCCGTAATCGCCGCTGGCAATCGCGCGCGTGCCCTCGGCCAGCACCCCTAACGGCGCCGATAGCCGGCGGCTCAGCACGAAAGCAAACGCCAGCGCGGACAACATCGCAAGCATCAGCACCAGCGTGAGAGTGAGCGCAAACACTTCCTTGAGGGCGGTGCGCGTATAGGAGAGCTCCTGATAATCCTGATAGACCGCCTGCACCGACTCGGCGGTCTGCGAAAGCGATTTCGGCACCGGCTGCAGCAATTGCAATATCCGGGTTTCGCCGTGGATATCTGCTGTATTGACCGGGGCCAGTACGCGCAGGTACAAACCTTTATCCGGAATCGGTTCTATCCTGCCATAGATGCGCTGCCTGGCCTGGCGCAACTGCGGAATGGTGGGCAGATCAGGCAGGAAACTGGAGGCATCGTCGCTGGAGAAGGCAAGAATACGGCCTTGCAGCGTCAACAACACCGCATCCTGTACGCCGCTCCGCTCGCGCAGGTCGTTCAGCATCGACAAATGCGAAGTGCTGGGCTGGAAGGCCAGCGATATCGCCATGTTCTCGCCCTTCTCCTCCAGGTCGTCCAGCAGGATATCGAGTGCGCTTTGGCCCAGACGCAACCCTCCATCCAGAGCCGCCTCGACCTTGACGTTGAACCACGACTCGATGGAGCGGGTCAGGAAATTGACCGACACGGCATAAACGATCATCCCCGGGATCAGCGCCATCAAGGCAAACATGCCCAGCAATCGCAGCGTAAGCCGGCTGCCGATCACCTGCTTGCGCATCTGGCGATACAGCTTCCATAACTGCAAGCCGATCAGGATGATGAAAAACACTGCGAGAGCGATGTTGAGCACCAGCAACAGCGTGTAATTCTGCCCGGACAGGGCGGTGTTCGCGCTGGCGTGGGAGAGGAGGTAAAGCAGCACTGCGCCCAGTACCGCGGAAATGAAGACGATGTACTTCATGCTAGTTCGGTTAAGGCTAATCCACTATCGATCATGGGGCTGGAAGTTAGGGACCCAGCGATAACGCTCTGACACCAATGTCCATTTCTCCGAACTGAGCGCCTCGACTTGCAAGGCTTTCGGCAGACGGGAATGATCCAGCCGGAAACGCAGCATAGCCTGGTAACTCTCGCCTTTAACGATATCCGACTTGTCCAGCACTACCCAGTCGCGCAACCGCGAAAGCTCGTCCCGCACTTCCTGCAAGGTAGTAAAGGATTTCTGGTGCTGGTCTATATTGATCAAATACTGACGGGAAAGGGCGTGATAGCTAAGCAGTACAAGCTGGCTTTTGGTGGTGATTTCATCGTCAAACCAGTATTGCCGAGGTGAAACCAGTTGGAATTCAATCAGGAATGTCAGTGGAACGCCCTTGTTCAGCGCGGCTTCCACCTCCGGGGAAAGATCGATATCGAAATCGGCATTGAGCTGGTATGCATTATCGATCGGCACCAGCTCCGCGCTCTTGACCTGTATGCCCTCTGCCGCCGCATTGAAAACAAGGCAGCAAATCAACCCAAGCCCAAACCGGCTAAATTTTCTGAAGTAGTGCGTAAAAGAATCCGTCATTGTCAGCACATGGCAGTAATTGGCCGTCCCTCAGCCCGGCAAGCGGGAGTTGTCGAGCGTCCGCCTGCTCAGCGAGAAACGCATCGATTTGTCGTTGATTTTCTTCGATAAATATCGAGCAGGTCACGTACAGCAATTTACCACCGTTTGCCAAGGTACGCCACAAACCGCGCAGTATCTGCGTCTGCTGGCTGGTGAAGCTATTCAGATCCGATTCGCGGCGCAGCCATTTGATATCGACATGCCGCCGGACAATGCCGGATGCACTGCAGGGAACATCGGCCAGGATGCGGTCGAAAGGCTGGCCGTCCCACCACGTATCGGGGTTGCCGGAATCGCCGGCTACCAGTTTCGCAGATAATCCGAGCCGGTCGAGATTGCTGCGGGTGCGCGCTAGACGGATTTCATCGCTGTCCACTGCGGTCATCGCGACATCTGCCGTTTCCAGCACATGGCCGGTCTTCCCCCCCGGCGCGCAACAGGCATCCAGCACGCGCATGCCGTCATGCACATCCAGCAACTCGGCCGCAAACTGGGCACCGTAATCCTGCACCGACACGCCGCCTTCCAGAAAGCCGGGCAATTTCTCCACCGGCACGGGCTGGTCGAGCATGATGGCGCTTGCGCCCAGGGGATGCGCGCCTATCGTTAGCTCTTCCAGCTTATGCAGATAGTCCGCGCTCGAGTTACGACGACGATTGACGCGCAAGGTAAGCGGCGGATGACAATTCCCCGCTTCCAATATGGCAACCCATTCGGCGGGATAGTCTTTTCTCAGTTTTTCTATCCACCATTGCGGGTAGGAATAGCGGGCGACCTCATTGCCGACAATGGCTTCCAGTAGCGCTTCGCGGCGGCGCAAAAAATTTCGCAAAACAGCATTCACCAGCCCCTTTGCCCATACTTTTTTCATTCCTACTGCAGCTTGGACCGCGTGATCGACTACCGCATACGCGGAAGCCTTGCCGTGTTCCAGCTGATACAAGGCTGCCAGCAGAAGGCAGCGCACCGACTCGTCTTCCAGGCGGCGCTCCAGCAATTGTTCGAGCACCGCCTGCAGCTGACCGTAATGCCGCAGCACGCCATAACTTAGATCCTGCGTGATGGCGCGCTGCTGAGGCGTCAGTTGCGGATGGAGACGCCAGAGACTTTCCAGCGCCTGCGTGAGATTGCGCCCGCCCAAGACTTGGCTGATAGCCTGGGCTGCGAGTTGCTGACTTTTATCCAAGAGTGGCTGCCGGCGTCAGATGGCCATGGCCATCAGTCGCGCAACCCGTTCCTCGGTTTGCGGATGGGTGCTGAAGAGACCTTTGATGCCTTCGGCAGATAAGGGATTGATGATCATCATCTGTGCCGTTTCCGGGTGTTGTTCGGCGGTTTCCATCGGTACACGATGCGCGTAGTTATGGATTTTCTGCAAGGCGGAAGCCAACGCACCGGGATCGCCGCTAATTTCTGCGCCGCCGCGATCCGCCTCGAATTCGCGTGAACGCGAAATCGCCATCTGGATCAGCATCGCGGCAATCGGCGCCAGTATCATGATCAGGATCGCCACGGCAGGATGCACACCGCCTTCGCGGTCATTGTGTCCGCCGGAAAATAGCATGCCGAACTGGGCGATCGACGAGATCGCGCCGGCGATGGTCGCGGAGATCGTTGAGATCAAGGTGTCGCGGTGCTTCACATGGGCCAGTTCATGCGCCATCACGCCGCGCAGTTCGCGCTCGGACAGAATCTGCATGATGCCGGTGGTTGCAGCGAGCGCGGCGTTCTCCGGATTGCGGCCAGTAGCGAACGCATTGGGCTGCGCTTCGTCGATGATGTAAACGCGCGGCATCGGCAAACCGGCATTGGCTGCCAGTTCCTTGACCATGTTATAGAACTTGGGCGCGCTTTGCGCATCGACTTCGCGCGCGTTGTACATGCGCAGCACCGCCTTGTCGGAGAACCAGTAGGCGTAAACATTCATCGCCCCGGCAAGCGCCAGCGCGATCAGCATGCCGCCTGCACCGCCCATCGCTGCGCCGACCATGCCGAACAGCACCACAATGCCCGCCATCAGGACTGAGGTTTTCAACCAGTTGCCCAACATATGCTTTATTACCTTTTCAATATCGACGCCGATTAGATGGCGGTCGTCGCGAAAAATTCAAGCGGCGAACCGGTCGCCGGGCTTGAGCTGATTGCCCGCGAGGAAATCCCGTGCCGACAGGCGTTTTCCGCCAGGCCTCTGTACTTCAGTCATGCGCAGCGCCCCCGTACCGCAGGCAACCAGTATGCCGTTGGAAGTATCGAGAACCTCGCCCGGGACCCCTGCAACATCAGGTACGGCATAAGCCATCCAGACACGCCAGGCTTCCCCTTGAAACGTCGCCTGCGCCACTGGAAAGGGATTGAACGCACGCACCTGACGTGCCAGATCGGCAGCATTACTATGCCAGTCCAACGGCGCCTCGTCCTTGCGCAATTTTTCGGCGTACGTCACCAGCGCTTCCTCCTGCGGCTGGGGCCGAGTCGCCCCCAGCTCCGCCAAGGTCTCGACCATCAACCGCCCGCCCATTTCCGCCAGGGCATCATGCAAGCTTTGTGCGGTGTCATGCTCGGTAATCGGCACCACGCCTTTTTTCAGCATCGCACCGGCATCCAGCGCCAGCACGACTTCCATGATGGTCACGCCGGTCTCGGCATCGCCGGCAAGAATCGCGCGCTGGATGGGCGCCGCGCCGCGCCAGCGAGGCAACAGCGAAGCATGGATGTTGAGACAGCCCTGACGCGGCATATCGAGCACCGCTTGCGGCAGGATGAGCCCATACGCGGCAACGACCATCACATCCGCGTCGACCGCAGCAACAGGTGCTTGGCTCTCGACTGTTTTAAGCGTTTCCGGCTGATAAATCGAAAGACCGTGCTGTTGCGCCAGCTCTTTGACGGGGCTTGCTTTCAGCTTCATGCCGCGACCGGCCGGCCGATCCGGCTGCGTCAGCACCAATACGATTTCGTGCCCGGCGTCGATCAATGCCGCCAGCGCTGGTACTGCGAACTCCGGCGTTCCGGCAAAAATTATTTTCATCTCTGTCTCACTTTTGGTGAAGGCTTCGATCGCCGACTTGGCAAAAGAACGCAGACGGAACAGGTTCAAACTCCGTCTGCGAACAAATGTTTCACCGAAGAATTACATGGTTTCGCGCAGGCGCTTCTTGAGTTTGTTCTTGATGCGGCCTTGCTTGAGCTGCGACAGGTATTCGACGAACACCCTGCCTTTGAGATGATCTATTTCATGCTGGATGCACACGGCCAGCAGGCCGTCCGCTTCCAATGTGAACTTCTGGCCGTTACGGTCCAGCGCTTCGACCGTCACCTTCTCGGCACGGCGCACGGTCTCGTAGATGCCGGGCACGGATAAGCAGCCTTCTTCGTAGTCCTGGGTGCCGCAGCTATTGACGATGCGAGGATTGATAAAGGCGCGCAAGTCCCTTCTATCTTCGGAAATATCGATCACGATCACCTGCTCATGCACGTCGACCTGCGTCGCGGCCAAGCCGATACCCGGTGCGGCATACATAGTGTCGGCCATATCTTCGATCAGCCGGCGTATCCTGTCGTCGACTTCCACAACCGGCCGGGCTACCGTATGCAGGCGCTCGTCGGGATAATGCAAGATGTTCAAAATTGCCATAAAAGCTTGATTGTCTAATGAATTACATGCAGAATTTAAACCAACTTCAAGAATTGCATTTCGCTTTTCATCGGCCGGGGTCAACATGAAAAAATACATTATAACGCCGCTCTTGCTTTGGTGCCTTGCTTCAACGGCATGGGCGGACGTCATACAACTCAGGGAGAATCATCCGGATCGCTATGTCGTGGTCAAGGGTGATACTTTGTGGGACATCTCAGCGCGCTTTCTAAAAGACCCCTGGTTGTGGCCGCAAGTCTGGAAAATGAATCGCGAACAGATACGCAACCCGCATCTCATCTACCCCGGTGACGTCGTGGTGCTTGACCTCAGCGGAGCCACGCCGCAACTGCGGTTGATGCGCGGAACGGTCAAGCTTGAACCAGGCGTCCGCATCGAACAGCTCGAAAAACTCGCCGTGCCGACCATCTCTCCCAGCGTCATCGCGCCCTTCTTGAGCCAGCCGCTTGTGATCAGCAAGGATGAGCTCGAAGATGCTCCCAAGATTGTCGGCGCCGAGGATGGAAGGTTATTGCTCGCCAACAACATGAATGTTTACGTCACCAGAATCAATGACGGTGACGGCCTCGACTGGCAGATTTTCCGCCCGGGCACAGAATTGGTCGACCCCGACACCAAGGACGTCCTGGGAACGGAAACGGTCTATCTTGGCGATGCCCATACAAGAAAATACGGCCAACCAGCCACCGTCCAGCTCGGCCGCATTACGCAAGATGTCACCACGGATGACCGGCTGATCAAGCCCACAGACTCCGTCATGAACTCTTTTGTGCCCCATGCACCCGATGGAGACATCCTCGGCCGCGTCATATCGACCTATCAAGGCCCCAAGGACGTTGGCAAGCACTCCATCATTGCCATCAATCGCGGCAGCGCCGACGGGCTCGAACAAGGTCACGTGCTCGCCATCTATCATGAAGGCAAGAAGCTCCCTCCCGAAAAACGCAAGGGCAGCGAGCGCGAAGGTTATTTCAACCTGGAGCGCAACGAAGACGGCACACTGAAGCGTGACGAGGAGGGCCGCGTCCAGACGCGTTTCGGCACGAGACGAACAGATGGCAAGTTCGAGTCCGAGCCCAGCGAAATCAAGCTCCCTGATGAGCGTGTCGGCCTGGTGATGATTTTCCGCACCTTTGAACGTGTTTCGTACGGCCTGATCATGGAATCCGAGCGCTCGATAAGCACTTCCGATATCGTCGTTACTCCCTGATCCTTTGGAAAACCCTGACAGCTCAACGCCCGAAGAGGCGGCGCTGTGGATAGGCCTGAGTCTGCTTGATGGACTGGGCGCTCAGTCCTATCGTGCGTTGTTAAGTCACTTCGGTACGCCGGAAAACATTTACGCTACCTCACGCAGCGAGTTGCGCAAAGTAGTATCGGATGCCATCGCTCAGCAGATTTCCGAAGGACTGAACGCCGAATCCGTTGCTCCAGCCTTGGCATGGCTGGAGCGGCCGGGAAATCATCTAGTAACACTGGCCGATGCGCATTACCCGCGCGTCTTGCTCGAAATCCCCGACCCTCCCCCGCTGCTTTACTGCAAAGGCCGGGTCGAACTTCTCAATACACCTACCATCGCCGTCGTCGGCAGCCGCAACGCGACACTCCAAGGCGAAAAAACCGCTGAGGCATTTTCGCAGGCCCTTAGCGAAAGCGGCTACTGCATCGTTAGCGGCATGGCACTCGGCATCGATGGCGCAGCGCATAGAGGCGCACTACAAGGACGCGGCAGCACGATTGCCGCCGTCGGCACTGGGCTCGATATCGTTTACCCGGCTAAGCACCGCCAATTGGCGCATGAGATTGCAGAAAAAGGTCTTATCATTTCCGAATTCCCTCTCGGCACCCCGTCGATGGCGCAAAACTTTCCGCGCCGCAACCGCATCATCAGCGGCCTTGCGCGCGGCTGCCTGGTTGTGGAAGCCAATCTGCAGAGTGGATCGCTGATCACCGCAAGACTGGCGGCGGAGCAAGGCCGCGAAGTTTTTGCCATTCCCGGCTCCATTCACTCACCCGTTGCCAAAGGCTGCCACCAGTTAATCAAGCAAGGAGCCAAGCTGGTCGACAGCATCCATGACATCCTGGAGGAGTTAGGCGGCATGCCCTTACTAGAAATCACCAAGGACGCCAAACCTGCGCCCCCCGAAGATCCTCTGCTGGAAAAAATGGGCTATGACCCGGTCACCATGGATGGATTAATCGAGCGCAGCGGCTTGACGAGCGAATCCCTTTCCAGCATGCTGCTAGTGCTGGAACTGGAAGGCAAAGTCGCAAGCCTTCCGGGAGGACGTTACCAGCGCCTCGCTTAATTTTTACCTGAATGAGGAGCCTGAATGTTTGAAGTCCTCGTCTACCTGTTCGAGAATTATTTCGAAGCCAATATCCATCCCGACCAACATACACTCGCAAAAGAATTATCCGCAGCCGGATTTGAAGATGCCGACATCCACGGCGCCTTCGACTGGTTTAATGCGCTTGAAGCAATGTCGCAGGAAGAAACACAGGCGAATATCGCCAGCCGCGGGATTCTGCGCATTTATAGCGAGATCGAAACCAAAAAAATCAGTAGCGAAAGCCTGGGTTTCCTGATGTTCCTGGAGCAGGCCGGCGTGCTGAACCCGGCGCAACGCGAACTGGTCATCGATCGCGCCATGGCGCTGCCTGAGGCGATTTCGCTGGAGGAGACCAAGTGGATTGTGTTGATGGCACTCTGGAATCAGGGCAAAGCCGGAGACTACCTGTTCGTCGAGGACGCGCTCTTTAGCGATACCCGTCCCACTTTGCATTAAAGCCTGTCGAACGAAGAGCAGCAGCTTTTGCAACGGGAGCTGACATCTGCCAGCGTCGAGGTCTTATAGCCCCAGACGCTGGCAGATCGTCGAGATCGTGCCCGCCTGGTTAAGCGTATAGAAATGCAAGCCAGGCGCCCCGCCTTGCAGCAGTCGATCGCATAACTCCGTTACCACATCCAGCCCGAACGAACGTAATGAGGGTAGATCTTCGCCGTAATCCTGCAAGCGCAGGCGCAGCCAACGCGGAATTTCAGCGCCGCAAACGGAAGAGAATCGCGAAAGCTGCGTAAAGTTGTAAATCGGCATGACGCCAGGCACCACGGGAATGGCAATTCCCATGGCTTCACACTCGTCCATGAAGCGGAAATAAGCGTCGGCGTTATAGAAGTATTGCGTAATCGCAGCATTGGCGCCGGCATTCACCTTGCGCTTGAACGCTTCCATATCGGACCGCGCCGAAGGAGACTCCGGGTGGAACTCCGGATAAGCGGCCACTTCGATCTCGAACCAGTCGCCGGTTTCCTTGCGGATAAATTCCACCAGTTCGTTTGCATAATGGAAATCGCTGGCGGCCACTTCGCCGGAAGGATGGTCCCCACGCAATGCCACCAGATGCCGGATACCCTGCTCGCGGTATTGCGCCAGAATAGCCAGTATCTCGTCGCGCGTTGAGGAAATGCATGAAAGATGGGGCGCCGCTTCGGTGCCGCGCTCCTGAATTTCAAGCACCGTTTCCAAAGTGCGGTCGCGCGTTGAACCGCCAGCACCGAAGGTCACCGAGAAAAACTTGGGACTCAACTGCACAAGCTGCTCGCGCGCGGCATGCAGCTTGATCATGCCCTCCGCCGTCTTCGGCGGGAAAAATTCGAAACTGATCACAGGCGTATTATTCATTTTCAATTATTAATCTTTTCCGCCCAGTACTAGCGCCGCCAAGACCCAGGAAATCAGGCTATACAGAAGCGCTCCCAGGATGCCCGACCAAAGGCTGGCCACCTGGAAGCCTTGCAGGATGTTGCCGACAAAAAAGAACAGCAGTCCGTTGATGACGAGGATAAAAAGGCCCAGCGTCAGCAAGGTCACCGGCAAGGTCAACAGCACCAGCACGGGCCGGATCAGCATATTGACCAGTCCGATGACTGCTGCTGCAATCAAGGCGCCGGGAAAGCCCGACACATGTATGGACGGCATCAGATAGGCAACAGCCAGCAGTGCCAGCGCATTGAGTAGCCAGACAACGATCAGTTTCATTGCTTCCTCCTCCAGTAGCTTACCCGGCGTGCCGGGCTGTTGATTGGATTAACGTCCGATTAATAGCGGTAATGCTCAGGCTTGTACGGACCGGCCTTGGACACGCCGATGTATGCAGCCTGCTCATCGGACAACACGGTCAATTGTGCATTGAGCTTCCGCAGTTGCAGTCGCGCCACTTTTTCATCCAGATGCTTGGGCAGCGTATAGACGCCTACTGGATATTGCGCGGTATTGGTGTACAGCTCGATCTGCGCAATGGTCTGGTTGGCAAAGGATGAGCTCATTACATAGCTGGGATGGCCGGTGCCACAGCCTAGGTTCACCAGGCGGCCCTTGGCCAGCAGGATGATGCGCTTGCCGTCGGGGAAGATCACGTGATCGACTTGCGGCTTGATCTCGTCCCAGCCGTAATCGGACAAGGAAGCAACGTCGATCTCGTTGTCGAAGTGGCCGATGTTGCACACGATAGCCTGATCCTTCATCTTCTTCATGTGCTCGTGCGTGATCACATGGTAGTTGCCGGTGGCGGTAACGAAGATGTCGCCGTGTTCGGCCGCGTAATCCATGGTCACTACGCGATAGCCTTCCATCGCCGCCTGCAATGCACAGATCGGATCGATCTCGGTCACCCACACCTGCGCCGACAACGCGCGCAGCGCCTGCGCGGAACCCTTGCCAACATCGCCGTAACCGGCCACGACGGCAACCTTGCCCGCCACCATCACGTCCGTGGCCCGCTTGATACCATCCACCAGCGATTCGCGGCAGCCGTACAGGTTGTCGAACTTGGACTTGGTCACGGAGTCGTTGACGTTGATGCCGGGGAATTTCAATTCGCCGCGCTCATGCATCTGGTACAGGCGATGCACGCCGGTGGTGGTTTCCTCGGTTACGCCCTGGATCTGCGCCAGGCGGGTCGAATACCAGGTCTTGTCGGTCGCCAGCTTGGCCTTGATCGCGTTGTACAGGCAAACTTCTTCTTCGCTGCCCGGATTGTTCAACAGGGAAACATCCTGTTCGGCGCGCGCGCCCAGGTGCAGCAGCAGCGTCGCATCGCCGCCGTCATCCAGGATCATGTTGGAATAACCGCCGTCCGCCCATTCGAAGATGCGGTGAGTGTAATCCCAATATTCGTCCAGGGTTTCGCCCTTGACCGCGAACACCGGCGTGCCGCCGGCAGCGATCGCCGCCGCGGCGTGGTCCTGAGTCGAGTAAATGTTGCAGGAGGCCCAGCGTACTTCGGCGCCGAGGTCTTCCAGCGTCTCGATCAGCACGGCGGTCTGGATCGTCATGTGCAGCGAACCGGTGATGCGCGCGCCTTTGAGCGGCTGGGCTTGTGCGTATTCCTCGCGGATCGCCATCAGGCCCGGCATTTCGGTTTCGGCAATCGCGATTTCCTTGCGGCCCCAGTCGGCAAGGCTCATGTCGGCAACCACGTAGTCGTTGAAGTCAGCCACAGTATTCATATCATTAGTCCTGAAATGTGTGGCCGGAGGGAAGGGGGGACTGCTCACCCGTTTCCCGTGCCCGGCACGGTTAAAGGCAAGCGCAGTTCGTCGAAACCGAGCCTGGCGGAGAACTCCGTCGCAGCGCTTCTCGGTAAGGCGTGAATTATAAAGCGATATCCGCTTTTTGCAATGCTGGCCCAGTGCAAAGAAAAACGGCGACGCAATCGCGTCGCCGTCTCTGGCTCAAGCCCAGGCCGGGAAATTACAGCCCGGCATCAGCGCGCAATGTTGCCGCCTTGTCCACCGCTTCCCAAGTAAATTCCGGCTCGTCGCGACCAAAGTGACCGTACGCGGCGGTCTTGGCGTAGATCGGGCGCAGCAGGTCCAGCATCTTGACGATGCCCTTGGGGCGCAGGTCGAAGTGCTTCAGCACCAGCTCTGTGAGTTTTTCGTTGCTAATCTTGCCGGTACCATAGGTTTCCACCATGACACTGGTCGGGCGTGCCACACCGATCGCATAGGATACTTGCACCGTGCAACGCATGGCCAGCCCGGCAGCAACGATATTCTTCGCCACATAGCGGCCGGCATAAGCGGCGGAACGGTCCACTTTGGAAGGATCCTTGCCGGAGAATGCGCCGCCACCGTGCGGGCTGGATCCGCCATAGGTGTCGACAATGATTTTACGGCCGGTCAGGCCGCAGTCGCCTTGCGGGCCGCCGATAACAAAACGACCGGTCGGATTGACCAGATACTTGATCTCGCCCTTGATCAGCTCCTTGGGCAGCACCGGCTTGATGATGTCCTCGATCACCGCCTCGCGGATCGCATCGAGGTGCATTTCCGGTGCATGCTGGGTGGACAGCACTACGGTATCGATGGAGTCCGGCTTGCCATCCACATAGCGCACGGTCACTTGCGACTTCGCATCCGGACGCAGCCACGGCAGGCGGCCATCCTTGCGCAGGTGCGACTGGCGCTCCACCAGGCGGTGCGCCAGCCAGATCGGTAGTGGCATTAGTTGCGGGGTTTCGTCGCAGGCATAGCCGAACATCAAGCCCTGGTCGCCGGCGCCCTGATCCAGCGGATCATCATGTGCGCCATCCACGCCCTGCGCGATGTCGGGGCTCTGCTTGTCGTAGGCCACCAGCACCGCGCAACCCTTGTAGTCGATGCCGTAATCGGTGTTGTCGTAGCCGATACGCTTGATGGTATCGCGCGCAACCTTGATGTAATCGACGTTGGCGGTGGTGGTAATTTCACCCGCCAGCACGACCAGGCCGGTATTAGTCAGCGTCTCAGCTGCCACGCGCGCGGTCGGGTCTTGCGCCAGGATCGCATCCAGGATGGAATCGGAAATCTGATCCGCAACCTTGTCGGGATGCCCTTCGGACACGGATTCGGAGGTAAACAGGTAATCGCTCATACAGTATTTTTGCGCGGTAAAAGGTTGCTAGAATAACAAATTACGCCCTGACTGAAAAAAGAATTCATGTTCACCCGGTTGCTGCGCATCATCGCGCGCCTGCCCTTGCCACTGATACACGCCATCGGCACCATTGTCGGCTGGTCGTACTTCGGCACAGGAAGAATGGCCCGGCGCACGCGCACCAATGTTGCCGCCAGCGGCATCGCACGCGACGAAACTGAATTGCGAACCATCATTCGCCGCAGCATGGCCGAATCCGGAAAAGGGACGCTGGAAATTGTCGCCATCTGGCTTCGTCCGCAGAAGAAAATTCTTCAGTGGATGCGGGCCTGCCACGGCTGGGAGCATGTAGAGGAAGCATGGCGTGACAATCGCGGCATTATTTTCCTCACACCGCATCTCGGATGCTTTGAAATCACCGCCCAGTATTACGCCGCCCATCGCCCGATCAGCGTGCTTTACCGCCCGCCCCGTCAGGCATGGCTCGAGCCTTTGATTCAGTCCGGCCGGGCACGCGGCGGCATCAGGCTTGCGCCAACTACGCTCACGGGTGTGCGTGAACTGGTGAAAACGTTGAAAAAAGGAGGCGCCATCGGCATCCTTCCAGACCAGAATCCCGGAAAGAACGAGGGCGAATGGGCGGATTTTTTCGGGCGTCCGGCCTATACCATGACGCTGGCGCATCGTCTGGCGCAATCGACCGGCGCCAAGGTGCTGTTGGCGTTCGGCGAACGATTGTCATGGGGGCGCGGCTATGTGATGCATATCGAACCCTTGGACGCCGACCCGACCCCCGCAGCCATCAACAAAGCCATCGAACAATTAGTCCGGCGCAAACCCGAGCAATACCTATGGAGTTATCCGCGCCATCGCAGACCCAAAGGCGTCGATCTGCCCGTTGCTGTTCCCGCCGCAACGCATGACTTAGAATAAGCACCCATGAAACTCAAATTTACAAAAATGCAGGGCGCAGGCAACGACTTCGTCGTGATCGACGCCATTCGCCAGAGCGTTTCGCTGACACCGGAGCAAATCCGTTTCCTGGCCGACCGTCATTTCGGGGTCGGCTGCGACCAATTGCTGCTGGTGGAAAAACCGACCGTCCCCGATGCAGATTTCCGTTACCGCATTTTCAACGCCGATGGCGGCGAGGTCGAGCAGTGCGGCAACGGCGCACGCTGCTTCGTGCGTTTTGTGCATGACCAACAGCTCACGACCAAACGCGAAATTCGCGTCGAAACCGCGCGAGGCATCATTTTCCCGCGGCTGGAAAACGACGGACAAGTCACGGTGGATATGGGTGCGCCGCGCTTTATCCCTTCCGACATTCCTTTTGTCGCGGCGGAGCAGACGCTTACCTACGCATTGGAAGTCGACGGCACGCCCGTCGAAATTAGCGCGGTATCGATGGGCAACCCCCACGCCGTGCAGCTTGTCGATAACGTAGATACCGCACCCGTCACCGAACGAGGACCGCTGATCGAACATCACGCGCGCTTCCCGCAGCGCGTCAACGCCGGGTTTATGCAGCTCGTCGACGATCACCACATCCGGCTGCGCGTTTACGAGCGGGGCTCGGGCGAAACACTGGCGTGCGGCACAGGCGCCTGCGCGGCAGCCGTGACCGGCATCCGATTGAACAAGCTCATATCGCCCGTCACCGTTGCGATGCGCGGCGGCGAACTGACCATACGCTGGGACGGCGGAAATAATCCGGTGCTAATGACCGGCCCCGCCGTGACGGTATTCGACGGCGAAATTACACTCTAAGAAATTACCAGAAAGCACATTATGCAAACGACCGACGACCAACTGACCGAATACCTGCGCGCAAACCCCGGATTTTTCGAGCGCAACGCGCACCTGCTGACCGAAATCTATCTACCCAGCCCGCATGGCAGCGGCACGATCTCCCTGGCCGAGCGCCAGCAACTGGCGCAACGCGACAAAATCCGCATCCTGGAAGCCAAATTATCCGAATTGATTCAGTTCGGCGAAGAAAACGACGTCATCAGCGACAAGGTGCATCGCCTGACGCTCGGCATCCTCGCCGCGCGCAGCTTCGATGCACTGGTGCAAATGACGACGCACAATCTGCGTGAAGACTTCCAGGTGCCGCACGTCGCGATCCGCCTGTGGGCACAGCCGCAAAGCGCAGATGACAATGCCGGCGGCGAATTCAACCCGGTCGACGATACGCTGCGTACTTGGGCGCAAGGTTTGAGCGCACCCTATTGCGGTCATAATCCTTCGCTCAACCTGGATGGCTGGTTCGGCGAAACAAATGCTCCGCTCAAGTCTTTTGCCTTAATTCCGCTGCGCGGCGAAAACGTATTCGGACTGCTGGCCATGGCCAGCGAAGATCCAAAACGCTTCTATCCGGAGATGGGCACGCTGTACCTGAAACGCATCGGTGAACTGCTGAGCGTCGCCCTGCTACGCTACATCCTCTAGCGCGATTCAACGGCGAATTGGACTTTCTGGCAGCCTATCTCGACCATTTAGCCCACGAGCGGGGCCTGAGCCCGCTCACTTGTGAAAACTACGCACGCGACATCCGCACGCTGGAGGACCTCGCGGGCGACGTCTCATTTCAGGATTTGAAGACGGCCCATATCCGCCGATTCGTCGCGACCTTGCACGGTCGCGGTATCGGCGGCAAAAGCATCGCCCGCATGCTGTCCGCCTGGCGCGGATTTTTTTCTTTTCTGACGCGCCGCCACGGCATCGATAACAATCCCTGCGTCGGCATGCGCCCGCCCAAGTCGGCAAAAACCCTCCCCCAGGCGCTTTCACCGGAACAGGCCACAAAGCTGGTGGACGTGAAAGACGACGACACCCTCGCCGCGCGCGACCACGCGATACTGGAGCTGTTCTACTCCTCCGGTCTGCGGCTCGCGGAACTGGTCGATCTCGACCTCGACGGCCTGGATCTGGCTGAAGGCACCGTCACCGTCACCGGCAAAGGCAACAAGACGCGCATCGTTCCTGTCGGCCAATTTGCCATTGCCGCCATCAAGACATGGCTGCCGCAGCGCGCCTTGTTGAAATCGGCAGAAGAAACCGCGCTATTCGTCGGACGCAGCGGCAAACGGCTCAGCCCGCGTGCTGTGCAATACCGCCTGAAAACCTGGGCCATCAAGCAAGGCATCGCCGGCAATGTGCATCCGCACATGCTGCGCCACAGCTTCGCAACGCATGTGCTGCAATCCAGCGGCGACCTGCGCGCGGTGCAGGAAATGCTGGGCCACGCCAACATCAGCACGACGCAGGTCTATACCCATCTGGATTTTCAGCACCTGGCAAAAGTTTATGATCAGGCACATCCTCGCGCCCGTAAAAAATAACCGGCTGGATTTTGGCTACGGCCGCCGCTTCGCGGCTTAACCCCGACAAGCGGGGTTAGCCTGCGCCGCAACAAGCCGCGCTGCGGCGTGTTGTCAGCACCTGGCAAAAGTTTACGATCAGGCACATCCTCGCGCCAAAAAGAACAAACCTTGAATTCACTTGTCATGAATTATCTTGTCTCCAATACCTGACAAGCCAGCTCGGCTTTTTGTGGCAAAATACGCCACCCGAATTTTTAATCCCCGCAAGAAAGGACTCCAAATGGAACATCAACTTCCCGCGCTGCCTTATGCCAAGGATGCACTGGCACCGCACATCTCTGCCGAAACCATGGAATTCCATTACGGAAAGCACCATCAGACCTATGTGACCAACCTGAACAACCTGATCAAGGGCACGGAATTCGAGAATGCCGCTCTGGAAGACATCATCAAAAAGTCGTCCGGCGGCATCTACAACAACTCCGCGCAAGTGTGGAACCACACTTTCTTCTGGAGCAGCATGAAGCCGAACGGCGGCGGTTCCCCCAACGGCGCATTGGCTGCTGCAATCGACGCCAAGTGGGGTTCATTCGACGAATTCAAGAAGGCATTCCAGGCTTCCGCCGTGGGCAACTTCGGTTCCGGCTGGACCTGGCTGGTGAAGAAGGCGGACGGTTCGGTGGACATCGTCAACATGGGCGCTGCCGGCACTCCGCTGACCACCGGTGACAAGGCGCTGCTGACCATCGACGTTTGGGAGCATGCCTATTACATTGACTATCGCAATCTGCGTGCGAAGTTTGTGGAAAACTTCCTGAACAACCTCGCCAATTGGGATTTCGCCGAAGCCAATTTCGCTTAAGCGATTATTGCTGGCAAAATGAAAACGCCGTTGGGTTTGCGCTCAACGGCGTTTTTTATAGCTCAAAAACGAGAGATCAATGTCCTGTGAACTATGCGACCGGCCCGGCGGAGAGGTTCTGTGGCAAAACGACCTTTGCCGCGTGATCTGGGTCAATGATGCGCACTATCCCGGCTTCTGCCGCGTCATCCTGAACCGCCACGTCAAGGAAATGACCGACCTGGACAAAGCCGAGCGGGCGCAGTTAATGATCGTGGTCTTTGCCGTGGAGTCCGCAGTGCGCGAGGTGGTGCAACCCGACAAGATCAATCTCGCGAGTCTGGGCAATATGGTGCCGCACGTGCATTGGCACATCATCCCGCGCTTTGCCGACGACCGGCATTTTCCGAATCCCATCTGGGGTGAAGTGATACGAGAAACGCCATTGCGGCCGTTACAACCCGGACTTGCTGACAATCTCCGCACGGTACTTCAGAAAATACTGGGCGCAGACTGAAACGCGTGCATCGTCGTTACAGGCGAGAAAGCCTGCGCTACAGGCCGCTGCTCTTGTTAGCAGCATGAAGGATTAGACCAACAACCGCTCCACCACCTTGCCCTGCTTCAGGTGGCTTTCGATGATCTCGTCGATATCCTCTTTATCGACAAAGGTGTACCAGATCGCCTCCGGGTACACCACCAGCAAGGGCCCTTCGTCGCAACGATCGAAGCAGCCGGCGCGGTTGACGCGCACCTTGCCCTTGCCGTTCATGCCCAGTTTCTTGACCTGCTTCTTGGCGTATTCGAACATCCCTTCCGCATCATGATCGCAGCAACAGGCAGAGCCGTCATCGCGGCGGTTCAGGCAGAAAAAAACGTGACGTTCGAAATATGACAATGCTCAATCTCCTGAATATAGGGTGTCTTCACGAGTGAACGTCCAGGTTCGGGTGATCTCAATGATGTCCGTATCCTGGCGCACCTCTTCGGGAAAGGCCGCATAAGGCGCGGCGAGTTCGACGATGCGTTGTGCCGCATCATCCAATACCGGATACCCCGAACTCCGGTTGAGCTCGATTTTTTCAATGCTGCCGTCCGCGCGTATGGACACCGTCAATTGCAACCGGCCATAGAGCTTCTGCTCCTTGGCTGCGGACGGATAGTTGAGATTTCCGACCTTTTCGACCTTTTGCCGCCACGCTTCCACATAGCTGGCAAAGCGGTATTCGCGCGTCCGCGCACCGATGAATTTTCGTTTCGGCCGCTTCTGATAGGCATCCATATTCTTTGAAAGTTGCGCTTCCAGACGAGCGGCGTCGAGGCTGCGCGCAACAAGATCGGCGGTATTGATAAGCGTAGGTTTTTCTTGATGCTTACCCTGTTCCGGCTCCACCGCTTCGGCCAGCTGCGTCGGTTCGCTCTCGACCTTTTGCGGCGACTGTGGCTTGACCATCACCTCCTGCGCCGGCTTTTCCTGCTCGGCGATGCGCTGCGGCTTGCGCGGCGCTTCGGATTGCTTGGCGGCAGCCTTGACTTTGGCCTGTTTCGTTTCGGCTGCGAGTTTGGTGGCCGACTCGTCGGGCGGGGTCTTGGGGACCGGCAAGGGCGATTTCATTTGCCGGTCGGCATCGGTATTGCCGCCGCGGTCGAGATTGGATTGCGCCAGCGCATCGGCCTTGATCGGGGCTTGCTTGGTCTTGGCGTTGACCAGCACCACTTCGAGCGCCTGCGCCTTGTCTTGCAGCTTTTTCTCTTGCGGCTTGATGAAGCCGAGGCCGGCTATCAGCACGGTATGCGCGACGACTGAAAACACGAGGGCTGCGCCCAGCGTGCTTTTGACCCAGTCTACGATACCGTTCAAATTTCTAACCTCTCCAGCAGTTTCTGGTGGATGCCGCCGAAACCGCCATTGCTCATCACCAGGATATGATCGCCCGGACGGGCTTCGCTCGCAATGGCCTCAACCAGATTCCCGAGATCGTCGCTCGCCGAGGCTATCGCTCCCAGCGGCTCCAGAGCGGCGGCGGCATCCCAGCCGAGATTGGCGGCGTAGCAGAAGACACGGTCGGCATCTTTCAGACTACCGGGCAGCGCAGCTTTCATTACGCCTAGCTTCATGGTGTTCGAACGCGGTTCCAGCACCGCCAGAATACGCGCATTGCCGACCTTGGCGCGGAGACCGGCCACTGTCGTTTCAATGGCGGTGGGATGGTGCGCGAAATCGTCGTAGACCGTAATGTCGTTGACCGTGCCGCGCACTTCCATGCGGCGCTTCACGTTACGGAATGCGCCCAGGGCGGCAATGCCTACGTCCACCGGCACGCCCACGTGGCGCGCCGCGGCCAGTACGGCCAGTGCGTTCATGCGGTTATGCTCGCCCAGCAATTCCCATTGCACGCGGCCTTGCGGCTCGCCGTTAAGCAGCACTTCAAAACTGCCATCGTTCGCAACTTCGCCGGCAATCCATCCGCCGCCAATGCCGAAGCGCTCCACTGGCGTCCAGCAGCCGCGGGCGAGCACGCGGTCAAGACTCTCCTCGCGCCCATTGGCGACCACCAGCCCGCTGCCGGGCACGGTACGCACCAAATGATGGAACTGGGTCTCGATCGCGGCGAGATCGGCAAAGATATCCGCATGGTCGAACTCGAGGTTGTTGAGCACAGCCGTGCGCGGGCGGTAGTGCACAAACTTGGAACGCTTGTCGAAGAACGCGGTGTCGTATTCGTCGGCTTCGATCACGAAAAACGGCGAGCGGCCGTTCGGCTCCTGGCGCGGCGCACCGGGCAGCCGCGCGGAAACACCGAAATTCTCCGGTACGCCGCCGATCAGGAAGCCCGGCGCCAGCCCGGCATACTCGAGCACCCAGGCCAGCATGGAACTGGTCGTGGTCTTGCCGTGCGTACCCGCGACAGCGAGCACCCACTTGTCATGCAGCACATTCTCCGCCAGCCATTGCGGGCCGGAAATATACGGCAGGCCGCGATTGAGGATTTCTTCCATCAGCGGATTGCCGCGCGACACGACATTGCCGATGACGAAAATGTCCGGATTCAACGCCAGCTGTTCGCTGCCGAAACCTTCGATCAGTTCGATACCCTGTGCCTCGAGCTGCGTGCTCATCGGCGGATAGACGTTGGCGTCGCAGCCCGTGACGCGGTGGCCGGCGGCTTTCGCCAAGACGGCGATGCCGCCCATGAACGTGCCGCAAATTCCGAGAATATGTATATGCATCAGTGTTTCGCTGTTTGTTTGTCGGAAGGGGTCCTGTCCAGCTTCACTCCGTTGCCGTTGATCTTCATCAGGCTCGCGAGTATGCCGCCGGATTCGGTATTGCCGTTGACGTTGGTGATGACCAGCCGGCCTTGCCCTTGTTGCATGTCGTTGCGGAAATCGTAGATTGCGCCGATCACGGTGAGCTTGCCCGCAGTCACTTCATGCGAAAACTTCTTCAACGCATAGGCGACCTGGTTGTTTACGTTGCCATCGATGCCGCGCAGGATTTCCGCTGCGTCATCGTTCTTGGGGTTTTTGACCGGCAACTTGATGGTGATGAGCTCGCGCTTGATGGCGGGCGATTCCTTTGAAAAATCTCCTCGCGCAGCCTTGATTGCGCCGCAGGCGGAATGGCCGACGATGATCAGCAAAGGCGTATGCAGATGATGCACGCCGTACTCCACCGAGCCTTCGGCCGTGGAAATCTGGTTGCCGATGTTGCGCACCATGAACAGATCGCCATCCGGCGTTTTATCGAATGCATGCGTGTGCACGCGCGAGTCGGAGCAGGTCACCACCGTGGCACGCGGATGCTGTCCGTCGACGAACGGCTTGTAGTAATCGCTTTTATGCGATTTCGCGAACACCGAGTTGTCGTCCATCAGGTTACGAACAATGCCACGCAATTGCTCCGCCTCGTCAGCATGCGCCTCTTCCTTGGCCAACACCGAACAGGTTGTCGCCAGCAGCGCTATAAAAAATCCTACTCGCAAAAAAATCATTATTTTTCCTTATTGTGCTGAATAACTTCCAACCATAAAACACATCAAGACAGATTGGGCGCCAGCCAGCGCTCCAGATATTCCTTAGGCAAGCCGCGCCGCGCCGCCATATCGTTCACCTGGTCTTCGCCGATCTTGTCGACGCTGAAGTAGCGGGATTCCGGATGCGCCAGATAGAAACCCGACACCGCTGCGGCTGGCATCATCGCGAACGACTCGGTGAGGCTCATGCCGATGTCTTCGGGGCGCAGCAGCTGGAACATATCCGGCTTGACCGTGTGGTCCGGGCAGGCAGGATAGCCAGGCGCAGGACGAATGCCGCGGTATTTCTCCTTGATGAGCTCGGCGTTGCTGAGCTCCTCGTCATGCGCGTAGCCCCACAAATCGGTACGCACGCGCTCGTGCAGATATTCGGCAAACGCCTCGGCCAGTCGGTCGGCCAGCGATTTCAGCAGGATGCTGTTGTAATCATCGTGCGCATCGAGGAAGCGCCGCTCGTGCTTCTCCACGCCCAGCCCGGCGGTGACCGCGAACAGGCCGATGTAATCCGCGGCGCCCGACGACTTCGGCGCGATGAAATCCGCCAGGCACTGGTTCGGGCGCGGCACGCCGTCGATCACCGGCTTCACCGTCTGCTGGCGCATGCCGTACCAGGTGAAGGCCACTGCGCTGCGCGTGTCGTCGGTGTAAATCTCGATATCGTCGTCGTTGACGCTGTTCGCCGGCAGCAGCGCAATCACGCCGCTGGCGGTCAGCCAGCGACCGTCGATGATCTTCTTCAACATCGCCCGGCCTTCTTGCAGCAGCTTGGTCGCCGCTTCGCCGACGACCTTGTCCTCGAGAATGGCCGGATAGGCACCCGCCAGATCCCAGGTCTGGAAGAACGGGCCCCAGTCGATGTATTCGGCCAGCGTCGCCAGATCGAAATTATCGATCACGCGACGGCCGATGAATTTCGGCTTGACCGGCGCGCCGGGGCCGGTGAATTTCACCTGTGCCTTGTTGGCGCGCGCGTCAGCCAGCGGCAGTAATGGTATGCCTTTCTTGCCGGCATGCTGCGTGCGCACGCGGTCATAGTCGTTCGCCACCTCGGCGATGTAGGCGTCGCGCTGCTCGGGCGTAAGCAAGGACTGCATCACTGATACTGAGCGCGAAGCGTCCGGCACGTAAATCACCGGGCCTTCGTAATGCGGCGCGATCTTCACCGCGGTGTGCGCGCGCGACGTCGTCGCCCCGCCGATCAGGAGCGGCGTTTTCAGTCCGCTGAAGTGCGGGTCGCGTTGCATTTCACGGGCGACGTGCGCCATTTCCTCGAGCGATGGCGTGATCAGCCCGGACAGGCCGATGATGTCGGCGTTTTCCGCCTTGGCCATCGCCAGGATTTCCGAAGCGGGCACCATCACGCCCATGTTCACGACTTCGAAGTTGTTGCACTGCAGCACCACCGACACGATGTTCTTGCCGATATCGTGTACATCGCCCTTGACCGTCGCGATCACCACCTTGCCCTTGGGCTTGGCAACGATACCGGTGCGCTCCTGCTCCAGGCGTTTTTCTTCCTCGATGAACGGAATCAGGTGCGCCACCGCCTGCTTCATCACGCGCGCCGATTTGACCACCTGCGGCAGGAACATCTTGCCCTGGCCGAACAGATCGCCAACGACGTTCATGCCGTCCATCAGCGGACCCTCGATCACGTTGATCGGCCGGCCGCCGTTTTGCATGATCGCTGCTCGCGCCTCTTCGGTGTCCTCGACGATGAAATCGGTGATGCCGTGCACCATCGCGTGCTCGAGGCGCTTGTTGACCGGCACCGGGTTTTCCGGGGTTCCGCGCCATTCCTGGATGGAAGCTTCTTTCTTGCCGCCCGCTTTAAGCGTCCCGGCAATTTCAATCATGCGCTCGGTCGCATCCGGACGGCGATTCAGCACCACATCCTCGACGCGCTCGCGCAGCTCGGGGCTGAGGTCGTCGTAAACGCCCATCATGCCGGCGTTGACGATGCCCATGGTCATGCCGGCCTGAATCGCGTGATAGAGGAACACGGTATGGATCGCTTCACGCGCCGGATCATTGCCGCGGAAGCTGAAGCTGACATTTGACACGCCGCCGGAGATTTTTGCATGCGGCAAATTCTGCTTGATCCAGCGCGTCGCATTGATGAAATCGACCGCGTAGTTGTTGTGTTCCTCGATCCCCGTCGCAATCGCGAAAATGTTTGGATCGAAGATGATGTCCTCGGGCGGGAAATCGACCTTCTCCACCAGCAAATCGTAAGCGCGCTGGCAGATTTCGATCTTGCGCTCGAAGGTATCGGCCTGCCCCTTTTCGTCGAAGGCCATCACGATTACCGCAGCGCCGTAGCGGCGGCAAAGCTTTGCCTGACGCAGGAATTCTTCCTCGCCTTCCTTCATCGAGATCGAGTTGACGATTGATTTACCCTGCACGCACTTGAGGCCGGCCTCGATCACCGACCACTTGGACGAGTCGATCATCACCGGCACGCGCGCGATATCCGGCTCGGAGGCGATCAGGTTGAGGAAGTGCGTCATCGCCGCGACCGCGTCCAGCATGCCCTCGTCCATGTTGATGTCGATCACCTGCGCGCCGTTTTCCACCTGCTGGCGCGCGACGGACAGTGCTTCCTCGTACTGCCCGTTGAGTATCATGCGCGCGAAGGCCTTGGAGCCGGTCACGTTGGTGCGCTCGCCGACGTTGACGAATAGCGAGCTGTCGTCGATGACGAAAGGCTCCAACCCGGAAAGGCGCGTGGCAACCGGCACATCCGGAATCCTGCGCGGAGCGAGGCCTTGCACTTCCTCGGCAATCGCCTGGATATGCGGCGGTGTGGTGCCACAGCAGCCGCCGGCGATATTCACGAAACCGCTCTCGGCGAATTCCTTCAGCAGCGAAGAGGTATCTTGCGGCTTTTCATCGAAGCCGGTATCCGACATCGGATTAGGCAGTCCGGCGTTGGGATAGATACACACATAGGTATCGGCGATCTTGGCCAGCTCTTCTGCGTACGGACGCATCAAGGTCGCGCCCAGCGCACAGTTGAGGCCGATGGTCAGCGGCCGCGCGTGGCGTACCGAATTCCAGAATGCAGCCACCGTCTGGCCGGAAAGAATACGGCCGGACGCATCGGTCACCGTGCCGGAAATCATGATCGGCAGGCGCTGACCGGTTTCCTCGAAGAAAGTCTCGATCGCAAACAGGGCCGCTTTGCAGTTGAGCGTATCGAAGATGGTTTCGACCATCAGGATGTCGACGCCCCCCTCCACCAGCCCGCGCGTCTGCTCGAGATAAGCAGCCACCAGCTGATCAAACGTCACATTGCGCGCCGCCGGATCGTTGACGTCCGGCGAAATCGACGCGGTCTTGGGTGTCGGACCGAGTGCGCCGGCGACGAAGCGCGGCTTGTTCAGCGTCGAGTATTTGTCGCATGCAGCGCGCGCCAGCTTGGCGGCTTCGACGTTCATCTCATAGACGAGTTGCGCCATGTGGTAATCGTCCTGCGCCACCGTGGTCGCCCCGAAGGTATTGGTCTCGACGATATCGGCGCCTGCCGCCAGGTATTGCTCGTGGATTTCCTGGATGACCTGCGGCTGCGTCAGCGTCAGCAGCTCGTTGTTGCCCTTGACGAACAGTTCGCGCTCGCCGGCGGGTGCCGCGAAATCCTTGAAACGCTCGCCGCGATAATCCTGCTCCGTCAGCTTGTACTGCTGGATCATCGTGCCCATCGCGCCGTCCAATATCATGATGCGGCGAGACAAAATCTCGCGCAGGCGGGCTTCGGTCGGGGAAATAACGTGGGGCAACATGGCGTCCTGTTTCATCGGGTTCTTGAAAATAAAACAACCGGTCCCGCTGGCAAAGCGAGCCGGTTCGGTTTAACTATATGATTATAGAATACCTTGAGGTATTGACGCATCCTTGCCAACAACAACAGCAGGTCAGAGTAAGGCGGCACCCATCCAGTCGCCGATCAGATAGGTCACAAGACCGGCCGAACCACCGATCGCCAGCATGCGCAGCCCGCCCCAAAGCGCGCCGCGACCGGTAAACAGTGATAACACCGCCCCCACCACAAACAGCGCTACGCCGGTCAGCACCACGGTCACCAGCAAAGGGCGATGCTGAATATCCAACAGATATGGCAGCAACGGAATCGTGCCGCCCGCAACAAACGAGAAAAACGATGAAAGCGCCGCGATCCAGGGCGAACCCAGTTCGTCAGGATTCAGCCCTAGCTCTTCACGCGCCAAAGTATCCAGACCCATTTCCGGATCGGCAATCATGCGCTCCGCCAGCGTTTTCGCTTCGTCCGCTTGCATACCTCGCGCACGATAGATCAGCGCCAGTTCGGCCGCTTCCTGGCTCGGATATTGCGCCAGCTCGTCGCGCTCCAACCCGATCTGGTATTCGAACATTTCGCGTTGGGAACGCATGGAGACATATTCTCCTGCCGCCATCGATAACGCCCCCGCCAGCAAGCCGGCCACGCCGGTGAGAAGAATCACGCCGTGCTCGCTGGACGCACCCGCAACTCCCATCACCAGACAGGCAATCGACACCAGCCCATCGTTGACGCCAAACACCGCCGCACGCAATCCGCCGGAAGTACCGCCGCCCTGATGGCTAGCGCCCACTTCCTCAATGGTTTGGGGCATCGGGTGACCCAGACGACGGGGGGAGTACACCGACAGGCCGCGGATCTTGATCGCGGCCAGAATCGGGCGAATCTTGTGCGGCCCTAAACTGCGCGCCAGCCAGGCCACGACGCGCACCCGCAGGTCGGGGGCATATCTTTCCGGAACGGGATGACCGGCCTTGCGCAGTTCCACGGCCCACAGCTCAGATTGGCTATCCGCCTCCTTCGCTAACTCTAGAAACAGCAACTGGCGCGGCGTACCACTTTCCTGGTCTGAAATAATGCGATACAGGTAAGCCGAGCGTTTTTCTTCTTTCCAGCTTTCCAGTTCGTGCACCATCTCAGCCGACCTCGTTCCGCCGGTACTGGATCGCCTCGGCGATATGGTTGGTTTTGATTGCACCGCCGCCGGCCAGGTCGGCGATCGTACGTGCAATTTTCAGGATGCGATGATACGCCCGGGCCGAAAGATTGAGGCGGCTGATCGCCTGCTTGAGCAAGGCCGCACCCGCATCGTCAGCGGCGCAGAAGACATCCACCTCCTGACTGCCGAGCTGGGCGTTGGATTTGCCCTGACGCTGCATCTGGATATCGCGCGCCGCCTGGACGCGGCCGCGTACCGTCGCGCTGGTTTCCCCGGACGCCGCAGCAATCAATTCGTCCTCGCGCAGCGCCGGCACTTCGATATGCAGGTCGATGCGATCCAATAGCGGGCCGGAAATCCGGGCGCGATAGCGCGACACCTGATCCGGCGTACACCGGCATTTGTTGTTGTGATGGCCGAGGTAACCGCATGGGCACGGATTCATCGCCGCGATCAACTGAAACCTGGCCGGGAAATCCGCTTGCCGCGCCGCGCGCGAAATGGTGATGCATCCGGACTCCAGAGGCTCGCGCAGCACCTCCAGCACCGAGCGGGAAAACTCCGGCAACTCATCGAGAAACAGCACGCCATGATGCGCCAGCGAAATCTCGCCCGGACGCGGATGCCCGCCGCCCCCCACCAGCGCCACACCCGATGCCGTGTGATGCGGCGAACGAAAAGGCCTGCGCTTCCAGTTTTCCGTTCTGAACCCTGCTCCCAGCGACTGGATCGCCGCGGACTCCAGCGCCTCATCCTCTGTCATTTCCGGCAGGATTCCGGGGAAACGCGCCGCCAGCATCGACTTGCCCGTTCCAGGAGGCCCGGCCATGATCAGGCTATGTTGTCCAGCCGCCGCGATTTCGAGTGCCCGCTTGGGCAGCGATTGTCCTTTGACTTCCATCAGATCGGGATATGTCGCCCGCTCTGCGCCCTCAATCTCGGTACATGGAACCAGCTCGCTCTGCCCGGCCAGATGCGCGCAGACCTCCAGCAAGCTTGTCGCGGGGTACACTGTCGCCGATTTCACCAAAAACGCTTCCCGCGCACTATTTTGGGGCAGGATAAACGCGCGGCCGTCCCGGCTGGCCTTATAGGTCATCGCCAATGCGCCGCGAACCGGGCGCAATTCGCCGGTCAATGCAAGCTCTCCGGCAAATTCGTACTCGGCCAGCCGTTTGATGGGAATTTGGCCGGAAGCTGCCAATATTCCGAGGGCAATGGGCAGATCGAAACGTCCGCTCTCCTTGGGCAAATCGGCCGGGGCGAGATTTACCGTGATGCGCCGCGCCGGAAATTCGAAGCGGGATGTTTGCAGCGCCGCACGCACGCGATCCTTGCTCTCCTTCACTTCCGCCTCGGGCAGGCCTACGATCTGGAAGCTGGGCAATCCATTCGCCAGGTGCACTTCCACCGTCACCAGCGGCGCATCCATGCCGGACAAGGCACGGCTGTATAAAACGGCAAGTCCCATGATCTTGTTTTTCTTCCGATTGAGAATTCCGGTTACTATTTTTGCTGAGCCTCTATTTCGGCCAGCCTTTTCTCCAGCGCATCCAGTTGCTCCCGAGTGCGTTGGAGCACTTGTGTCTGAATATCGAATTCCTCGCGCGTCACAAGCTCCAATTTGGTGAATACGCCCCGTAATAGTGCATTAAGATTCTTCTCTAAATCCGCAGCGGGCGTGCTGGCAAGCATCTGGCTGATTTTACTGGCGATTTCATCGAATATTTTGGCGTTCAACATGCTAAATCCTCATGGTTTTAACGGTAGTCTATCAGAGTCCTTAGGTATACCATGGTCATTGCCGCACCACTCCGGTGCGTTATATCAGACTGAAATATAATGATATTTTAGTTTTGCTAAAAACAATGTTACCGCAAGGCGACACTCTTGCCCGAGTTTTGAAGGTTTTTTCTGGCATGAGTGTTGCTTCGAATTTCGTGCTTGTTTTCTTTTATCGTTCCATTGAAAGGGTGCACTATGCGTAAATCAATTCTACTAGTCGCTATGCTGGGAGCAGGTTTCGTTACTCCAGGCATGGCGCTTGCCGAAGAAGCAGCCGCAGCTCCTGCCGCAGCCGAGCCGGCATCCCCCCATACCGTTACTTATAACGTAGGCCTGTTCAGCCAGTATATCTGGCGCGGCATGACCCAAACCGATGAAGAACTGGCACTGCAAGGTGGCATCGACTACGCGCATGCCAGCGGCTTCTATGCCGGCGCATGGGCATCCAATGTCAATTGGACCACGGATGGCGGCTATCAAGAATCTAACAGCATCGAACTCGACCTGTACGGCGGCTATGCCAATACCATTGGCGAGACCGGCATTGGTTATAACGTTGGCGTTTTGCAATACCTGTATCCGGGTAGCGAAAATAGTGATTATCTTGGTGACGGCAGCAATGTGGGTGCTCCAGACACCAACGCCACCGAAGTCTATGGCGGCTTGAGCTATAAGTGGCTCAACACCAAGCTTTCCTATGTGGTTTCCGATGAAGCCTGGGGCTTCGACGATGCCGAAGGCTCCATGTATTGGGAAGCTAATGCCGATATCCCTATCGGTGAAACCGGCCTGACTGTCAACCTCCACTACGGTGTATTCAAATTCGATGGCGAGTTCCTCGGCGTCGACAACGATGAATACGACTATGACGACTGGAAGATCGGCGTGACCAAGGCATGGAGCAACGGCGTCAAGGTCGGCGGCTACTACACCGACAACAACTCTGATGATGATTTCTGGCTACTGAAGGAACAAACCGAAGAGCAATTCACCGTCTTCGTGCAAAAGCTGTTCTAATTTTGCAGCACCCCGGCGGCGGGCTGGACGCGCAACCTGGCCCGCGCCTTATTACTACTCTATAACAGGAGACTTAAATGAAATTTGTCACCGCTATCATCAAGCCTTTCAAGCTTGACGAAGTGCGTGAAGCCCTCTCCGCCATTGGCGTGCAGGGCATCACCGTCACCGAGGTCAAGGGCTTTGGTCGGCAAAAGGGGCACACCGAGCTGTATCGCGGTGCTGAATACGTCGTCGACTTCCTTCCCAAGGTCAAGCTGGAAGCTGCCATCAAGGATGACATGCTCGACCAGGTGATTGAAGCAATAGAAAAATCCGCCAGCACCGGCAAAATCGGCGACGGCAAGATTTTCATCTTCGATCTCGAACAAGTTTATCGTATCCGCACCGGCGAAACCGGTCCGGATGCGCTGTAAGGGAGAACACCATGAAGCGTATTTTTTCGATGTTCGCCTTGGTTGGCGCACTGAGCTTCGGCGCCCTCGGCTTTTCCGGCCTGGGTTATGCCGAAGAAGCAATGCCGGAAGCAGCACCCGCTGCGACCGCTGAAGCCGCACCCGCTGCTGAAGTTGCGGCTCCTGCCGAGGCTGCACCGGCTGAAGTAGCACCTGCAGAAGCCGCACCGGCTGAAGCTGCTGCCCCGACGCCTGACAAGGGCGATACTGCCTGGCTGCTGGTTGCCACCGCACTGGTCACGTTCATGATCATCCCCGGCCTGGCGCTGTTCTACGGCGGCATGGTGCGTTCTAAGAACATGCTGTCGGTGCTGATGCAGGTGTTTGTGATCTTCTCGATGATATCAGTGCTGTGGGCCATCTATGGCTACAGTATTGCCTTCACCGAGGGCAATGCCTTCTTCGGCAGCCTGTCCAAGGCCTTCCTCTCCGGCGTAACCCCCGAGTCCGTAGCGGCTACCTGGAGCAAGGGCGTGGTGATTCCGGAATACGTGTACATCGCGTTCCAGCTGACTTTTGCCGCCATCACCCCGGCGCTGATCGTCGGTGCCTTCGCCGAGCGCATGAAGTTCTCTGCCGTGCTGCTGTTCATCGCACTGTGGTTCACCTTCTCCTATCTGCCTATCGCCCACATGGTTTGGTACTGGGCAGGTCCTGACGCTTATACCTCTGCAGAAGCCGGTGCTGCTGCCGGTGCTACCGCCGGCTGGTTGTTCCAGAAGGGTGCGCTCGACTTTGCAGGCGGCACAGTGGTGCACATCAACGCCGGTATCGCCGGCCTGGTTGGCGCCATCATGCTGGGCAAGCGCCTGGGTTATGGCAAGGAAGCACTGCATCCGCATAGCATGACGCTGACCATGGTCGGCGCCGCGATGCTGTGGGTGGGTTGGTATGGCTTCAATGCCGGTTCCAACCTGGAAGCCAACGGCCTGACCGCAATGGTGTTCCTGAACACCACGCTGGCCACCGCTGCCGCCACGATGTCCTGGGTGCTGGTCGAATGGTTCGGCAAGGGCAAGCCCTCCATGCTGGGTGCCGCTTCCGGCGCCGTTGCCGGCCTGGTGGCGATCACCCCGGCCTGCGGTTTCGTCGGCCCGATGGGCGCGATCGTGATCGGCTTGCTGGTTTCCCCGCTGTGCTACTACTTCGTAGCCAAGGTGAAATACATGCTGGGCTATGACGATGCACTCGACGTGTTCGGCGTGCACGCGATCGGCGGTATCTTCGGCGCGATGGCAACCGGCGTGTTCGCCAGCCCCGCTCTGGGTGGTACCAGCTGGTACGACTACGTTGCCAACGCCGCTGCCGAATTCGACATGGGCGCGCAATTGATCGCCCAAGGCTGGGCCGTCGGCACCTCCATCGTATGGTCCGCTGTCGTCGCCTTCATCGCCTTCAAGATCGTCGATATCGTGATCGGCCTGCGTGTCTCCGAAGAAGCGGAACGCGAAGGTCTGGACACGACCGACCACGGCGAACGTGCTTACAACTACTAAGCACTGACGCAGTAAAAGCAACACAAAAAGCGGGCACGAAAGTGCCCGCTTTTTTATTGGTTAATGGTGGATGTGGAAGCCGTGCTGCAAAGGCGAATGCCCGCTATCATCAGCCTCCGTAACTTCCTTCGTTAAGCGTCGTCTTTCAGAGATAGTCGACGCGCGCCCAAGCGGGTCGCGTGCCAGCCGAGATGGCCGTAATACCCAAGCGCCGGCTCGTTATCCAGATCGACCAGCAGTTGCGCGCGCGTCGCTCCGCGCGACTTGGCCCAGGCCAGCGCCGACTCCAGCAGTTTTCTGCCGACGCCTTGGGCACGCCACGCTTCGTCTATCACCATATCCTCGATCCATGCGGAGTACGCGCCTTCGGCCGTCGAAACCACCAGTTGCGCACTGACCATGCCGATGATTCTTCCCGAACTGTCGCACGCCGTCATGACAACACCGCGCTCGGATTCCGAAATCAAACGCTGCAATCCTTGCGACTGCTTTTCCGGGTCGGCATGAAAATCCTGCTCAATGCCGAACAATACCTTGAGCAGCTCGACGAGTTGCGGCACATCCTCTATCGTCGCCGCACGCAATGAAAACGATGTACTCACTCCTAAACCCCCGCCGGATGATCGTAATGAATGCCAAGGTAGTGCTCGAGTGGTTTGGGGTCTTTTTCGCTCATGACCGGATTGTTTCATGGGAGACAGAGTTAAACATCCATTGCACCAACCTTCCCGGTCGAGGAATTAAACCGAACATTTTGATGCACTATCGCACCACTGGCGTGCACTTCACTTTTTCCGCATTACCCTGAAAATCCATAACTTGTTGAAAATTATTGAAATCCATATTTGGCATACTAAATGCTAATTAAAAACCGAAACTGTTTCATCTCTTTGTTCGGTTTTTATTTCTCCTTCTCCTCCCTCTGCGGGCCTCGGCCCGCATTTTTTTTGCGCTACAATCGCAAGACTATGGTTCCTCATCTCACCACCGCCCTCAACGGCCCGCTTCTCGATCTTGAACAGCGCATCCTCGATGCCATGCCGCGCATTGAATACTGGCTGCGTACGCAATGGCTGGAGCACGGCACGCCATTCTATGCATCGGTCGACCTGCGCAATGCCGGCTTCAAGCTGGCCCCGGTTGACACCAACCTGTTTCCCGGCGGCTTTAACAATTTGAGCCCCGACTTCTTGCCGCTCAGCGTGCAAGCGGCGATGTCTGCAGTGGAAAAGGTTTGCCCGAAAGCGCAACATTTCATGCTGGTGCCGGAAAATCACACGCGCAATACCTTTTATTTGCAAAACGTCGCGGCGCTGACCAATATCCTGCGGCAGGCCGGGCTGACAGTACGCATCGGCAGCATTTCGCCGGAAATCACCGAAGTCACTCGCTTGCCCTTGCCGCATGGCGGCGAACTGGTGCTGGAACCTGTCAAACGTGTCGGCAACCGCTTGGTGCTGGATGACTTCGACCCGTGCGCAATCCTGCTGAATAACGACCTTTCCGGCGGCATACCCGAAATCCTCCAGGGACTTGAACAATCGATGATCCCGCCGCTGCATGCCGGTTGGGCGGTACGCCGAAAATCGCGCCATTTCGCGGCTTATACCCGCGTCGCGCGCGATTTCGCCGAACTGATCGGCATCGACCCATGGCTGGTCGATCCGATGTTTGCCAGCTGCGGCATGATCAACTTTCACGAGCGCGTCGGCGAGGACTGCCTGGCATCGCAAGTTTCCGATCTGCTGTCGCGCATGGGCGCAAAATATCGCGAATACGGCGTCGAGCAGGATCCATTCGTCATCGTCAAGGCCGATGCCGGCACTTACGGCATGGGCATCATGACGGTGAAAAGCCCGGACGACGTGCGCGGCCTCAACCGCAAGCAGCGCAACAAGATGTCGGTGGTGAAAGAAGGCCTGCAGGTGCAGGAAGTCATCATTCAGGAAGGCGTCTACACCTTCGAAAGCATCAACGAAGCGGTAGCCGAGCCAGTGGTCTACATGATGGATCACTACGTGCTGGGCGGATTCTACCGCGTGCATACCGGCCGCGGTATCGACGAGAACCTCAATGCGCCGGGCATGCATTTCGTGCCGCTGGCATTCGATACCGCCTGCTCGCTGCCCGATTGTGCCGGCAAGCCGGACGCGGCGCCCAATCGCTTCTATGCCTACGGTGTGATCGCGCGTCTGGCACTGCTCGCTGCTGCCATCGAACTGAAAGAAACCGCCCCCCTCGAACTCGCTGCATGAAATTCGCATTCATACTCGATCCGCTCGAAAGCTTGAAGATCGTCAAGGACACCAGCCTGGCGATCATGCGCGAGGCGGCTGCGCGGGGGCATACCTTGTTCGTCGCGGAGCAGGACGACCTCATTTTGCGCAATGGAACCGCGCTGCTTCAAGCCGCCGAATTCCAGTTCAGCGAGGGGCAAGAGTGGTTCTCGCTGGATGCGAAAACACTCCATACGCCCACGGATTTCGATGCGGTGCTGATGCGCAAGGACCCTCCTTTCGACACCGAATACATCTACAGCACCTACCTGCTGGAGCTGGCAGAAAACCAGGGCGCGCGCGTACTCAACCGTCCGCGTTCCATCCGCGACTGGAACGAGAAACTCTCGGTGGCGCGTTTTCCGCAATTCGCCCCGCCCTTCCTCGTCACCCGACACATCGCCGCGATCCGCCAGTTTCTGGAAGACGAAGGCGACATCGTAGTCAAGCCGCTGGACGGCATGGGCGGCAGCGGCGTGTTCCGCCTGCATCGCCAGGACCACAATATCGGCGTCATCCTCGAAACCATCACGCATTACGAACGCCGCACCGTGATGGCGCAACGCTACCTGCCGGAAATCAAGGCCGGCGACAAACGCATCCTCATCATCGATGGCGAGCCGCTGCCCTACGCACTGGCGCGCATTCCCAAGGCCGGCGAAACGCGCGGCAACCTTGCTGCCGGAGGCAAGGGCGTGGCCCAGCCACTTTCCGCCCGTGACCGCGAGATTGCGACAGCTGTAGGTATCGAACTGAAGAAGGAAGGTCTTTTCCTGGTCGGCCTCGACGTCATCGGCGACCACCTCACCGAAATCAACGTCACCAGTCCCACCGGCATGGTCGAAATCGCCGCGCAGACCGACTGCAATCCGGCGGCCTTGTTCGTCGATGCACTTGAGCGCTTGGGTTAAGGGGCTGCGCGAGCGAATCGCGGTATTGCGCGGCGCTCGGCCACTCGCCTCTCTGACAGTTATGCTTCGCGGCCGGCGCACCATGCACCTTGCGTCTCATCTCGCTCGCTCGCTTAATTCATTCATGCTGATCGGGTTGCTCGCGCTTGCAGGCTGCGGACGCGAACCCATACACCAGTCGCAGTCCTATGTGTTCGGCACGCTGGTGGATATCAGCATCTACGGCGAGTCGGAGGACCGCGCACGCGAGCTATCGAATCATGTACTGCAGGAATTTCAGCGCGTGCATGATCAGCTGCACGCCTGGAAAGCCGGCAGCGCGCTTGATCGCCTCAACTCAGCCTTTGCGACAGGTGAATCTGCCGCCATCTCGCCAGAACTGGCGGGAATTCTGAACGACGCGACGCGCCTCTCGCAGCAATCCGGCGGACTTTTCAACCCGGCGATCGGCCACCTGATCCAGACCTGGGGCTTTCAGGGCGACGAATTCAAGCCCGTTCGCCCCGATCCGGCCGACATCCGGAAATGGGTCGCGGCGAATCCGCAAATGAGCGATATCGTCATCGAAAACGGCAAAGCAAGCAGCCGCAACCCAGCGGTGCGACTGGACCTCGGCGGTTACGCCAAGGGCTGGTCTCTGGATCTGGCGGCGGCCTATTTGCGCAAGCAAGGCGTGAAGGGCGCACTGGTCAATATCGGCGGCAACATCATCGCCATCGGCAGCCACGGCGACCGCCCATGGCGCGTCGGCATCCAGCATCCGCGCCAACCGGGGCCCCTCGCCTCGCTGGAATTGCCGGACGGCTGGGCCATCGGCACCTCCGGCGATTACCAACGCTATTTCGAACTTGAGGGCAAACGCTACTGCCACGTGCTCGACCCTCGCTCCGGCCAGCCGGCACAGGGCGTCCAGGCCGTCAGCATACTCGTTCCGCCCAACTCGCATGCCGGCACGCTGTCCGACGTGGCGTCCAAACCTATTTTTCTGTCTGGTGCCAATTGGCGCGAAGCAGCGCGCACGATGGGCATAGAACACGCCATGCTGATCGACGCTCAAGGCAAGATCCACATCACCGCTGCAATGCAGAAACGCCTGCGATTCACCGAGAAAAATGTCGCGCTGGAAGTCCTTCCCTAACCCCCTGCCGGGAGACTGGCTGGTGCTCGCCATCGGCAGTGCCATCGTGGCGCTGCTGTTCGCAACGCTATGGCATAACGAGCCCGCCGGCAAGCTGCGCATCCGCGCCGGCGATCAGGTGTTCGCCACGATGAGCCTGACGCAGAAGCGTACGCTGGACGTGCCCGGTCCGCTGGGCATCAGCCGCATCGAAATCGACCACGGCCGCGCCCGCGTCGCAGCCGACCCCGGTCGCCACCAGTATTGCGTGAAACAAGGGTGGCTGACGCGCGCCGGACAAGTGGCGATGTGCCTGCCCAACCAGGTCAGCCTGGAACTCTTAGGTGGCGAAAAAGCGTATGACTCGCTCAACTATTGAAATCACTACCACGCCCGACGACCACCGCATCGCGCGGCTGGCGGCGCTGGCGATCACGCTGCACCTGATCGAGGCTGTCATTCCATCGCCCTTGCCCGGCATAAAACCTGGCATCGCCAACATCGTCACGCTCTACGTACTCTATCGCTTCAATTTCGCCACCGCCGCCTGGGTGTCATTGCTGCGCGTCGTCGCCGGTAGCCTGCTACTCGGCAACTTCCTCTCGCCCGCTTTCGCACTCAGCCTTTCCGGCGCGCTATGCAGCCTGCTAATCCTGCGATTCGGGATTTGGTTGCCGAAAAAATGGTACGGCCCCGTCAGCCTCAGCATCCTGGCCGCCTTCGCCCATATTGCCGGCCAGCTGCTGATCGTGCGCCTGTGGCTGATCCCGCATGCCGGCGTCGCTTACCTCATCCCGGTCTTCGCCGCCGCCGCATTGATTTTCGGTGCCATCAACGGGCTTATCGCCGCGCGCTTACTGCGCGATAATGCCGAGATTCCTTCATCAGAAAAACAGACATGAAGCTAGCGATCACTTTTCTTCTGGGCCTTGCGGCACTGCCGGTGTGCACCCCAACATTGGCCGCAGACTGGGCACCCCTGGGCAAGGCTGGCGCGGTCGACCAGTACTTCTACGACCGCAGCAAACTGACCATCAAGGAAGACCAGATCACCTACTGGAAGAAAGTGATCTTCGCCGCGCCGCAAGTGATCAACGGCAAGGAAGTCGCCTCCGGCCTGCTGCGCGAACGCATCGATTGCGCCGAGCACACCGCCAAGCTGATCAGCTATCTCTATTACGCGACGACGGGCGACACGGTCGAATATATTGCCAAGGACGAATCCGAAGCCGCCCCGATTATTCCCGATACCGTCGGCGACGCCTTCGAGCAGAAACTATGCCCCATGGTATGGCGCAAGCAGGAAGAAGCGCGCATCAAGGCGGAGCAGAAAGCCGCCGAGGCCGAGCTGTCGGCGATGAAGAAGCCCCCGGTAGCGCCGGAAAAACCTGCCGCCGGCGCGACCGGAACCGGCACGACGCCCTCGGTTCGAACCATCCCTTCCCCGACCATCGCCCCTAATCCAGCCCCGTCAATAGCACCTACCCCTGGCCAGACCCCGCCGGACCCCAATGCGGCCCCCGTCACGCCAGCTCCGGGCACAACGGCCGCACCCGGCCAAACGCCGCCAGACCTGAATGCCGCTCCGGTGCCGAGACAGCCATTACCGATGCCGCAAATCATCGAGCAGCTTTATTGAGCGGTAACTGTAACAGTTGAGGGAAAAGCACATGGATATATCCGACATTGACCAGCAGAAGATCACCGCACGCGCTATCGAATTAATGGGCGGGAAAGATGCGTTCTTCAATGCTGCGGATCAGGAATTAGAAAAAATTCATACGCAGTGGAATCAGAACATAGAGTTAATCGGCCGCATCCTGCGCGCACATTTATTTGTTGAGCACTACATGACGGAGTATTTGGCAAAAACAAATCCGCGCCTGGGCGATTTGAATCAAGCCAGACTATCCTTCTCGCAAAAAACGGAATTGCTAGAGCCGAGCAATCCAGACATGGCCGATATCGTGCCCGGGATAAAACGGCTAAACAGAATTCGAAATAGGCTGGCGCATAAGCTCAATGTCCAGGTCACGGAAGAAGATTCGTCCTTTTTTCTCAAATCGGAGCGATTTGCAGCGCTCCGGTCGGTAAGAGAACGGGAAAAACCTCTAAGCACAGACCCCTTGGATATTCTGGAAGACTTCGCCCAATACACAAGCACCGTGTTTAATTATGAGTTCACCCCCTTAAGCCGTGCGATTTCCCAAGCAATAGCCGAAATGCATGCCAACAGGGCCAATTGAATGGACGTGTTAAAATTATCACTTTGGACTGAATGACATGCGTGCAATCCTGCTGTGTATCGTGCTGAGCCTGACGCTGACCGCCTGCGGTTCCAAAGGTCCGCTTTACATTCCTGAAAAACAGTATCCTCAAGGTAACCCGTGATCCCTTTTGAATCTAAAAACGGCGAGCTTTACGCCGAAGACGTGCCTTTGTCGCAAATCGCGGCCGAGTTCGGCACGCCCAGCTATGTCTATTCCCGTGCCGCGCTGACCGAGGCCTTCCGCAACTTCGACGCCGGCTTTGCCGGGCATGAGCATCTGGTGTGCTATGCGGTGAAGGCCAACCCCAACCTGGCGATCCTGAATCTGTTCGCGAAGCTGGGGGCCGGGTTCGACATCGTTTCCGGCGGCGAACTGGCCCGCGTGCTGGCTGCCGGCGGCGATCCGCGCAAGGTGGTGTTTTCGGGTGTGGGCAAGACTGCGGCGGAAATGCGCCAGGCCTTGGAAGCCGGTATTTTCTGCTTCAACGTGGAATCCGAAGCCGAGCTGGAACGCCTCAACCTCGTCGCGGGCGATATGGGTAAGCAAGCGCCGGTATCGTTGCGCGTGAATCCCAATGTGGATGCCAAGACGCACCCCTACATTTCCACCGGCCTCAAGAACAACAAATTTGGCGTCGCCTACGAAGAAGCGCTGGCGCTATACAAGCGCGCAGCCGCGATGCCCAACATCTCCGTGCACGGCATCGACTGCCATATCGGTTCGCAACTGACCGAATTGTCACCCTTCCTCGATGCGCTGGATCGCGTGCTGGCGCTGGTCGATCAGCTCGCATCCTCCGGCATCACGATTCAGCATCTCGACATCGGCGGCGGTATCGGCATCCGCTATACGGACGAAACACCGCCCGAGTTTTCCGCATACGCCCAAGCCGTTCGCGCCAAGCTTGCCGGCCGCAAGTTCAAGCTGGTGATGGAGCCCGGTCGCGCATTGGTCGGCAATGCCGGCCTGCTGCTGACGACGGTGGAATACCTGAAGCACGGCGAAACCAAGAACTTTGCCATTGTCGATGCAGCGATGAACGACCTGATGCGCCCTGCTCTTTATGACGCGTGGCACGACATCCTGCCGGTGAAGACGGGCGCAGACGCTGCGCAAGTCTACGAAGTTGTCGGCCCGGTTTGCGAAAGCGGCGATTTCCTCGGACATGATCGCTCGCTGGCGATCAAGCAAGGCGACCTGCTCGCGATTCTTTCAGCTGGCGCGTATGGCATGAGCATGAGCTCTAACTACAACACCCGCCCGCGTGCGGCCGAGGTAATGGTGGATGGCAGCAATGTGCATCGGGTGCGCGAGCGCGAAGTCGTGCAGCAATTGTTTGCGAAGGAGATGGTCCTTCCCGATTAATTATTGGACTTCATTTCTTCCTTACCCGTAAAAAATCCAGGGGATTGCCGGCTTTCTCGGTTAGGGGTAGATTAGCGGTTCGCGGACACCGCGACAGCGACTAATCAAAACCATCATTTGGGAGGAAGAAATGAAAAAAGTATTGCTTGCTTGGCTCGCTTTATTTGCATTGACCGCCGCACCCTTGGTTTACGCCGAAGATTTGCCGGAAGTTCCGGCAGATGACAGCACGGTAGAACTTCCCCCGATGACTGATCCAGCTTCCGACACTGGCGAAGTGAGCTGATCAATAACGGTGATTGAATAAAAAACGGGAGCTAAGGCTCCCGTTTTTTATTGATGTTGCGCAGCCATCCTAACGATGGGGCATGGCATCATCAATCGAAAATCACCGTCTTGTTCGCGTACAGCAGAATCCGGTTCTCGATATGCCAGCGCACCGCGCGTGACAGCACCACTTTCTCCAGGTCCCGCCCTTTCTGGATCAGATCTTCCAACTGATCGCGATGTGACACGCGGGCGATGTCTTGCTCGATGATCGGACCTTCATCCAGCACTTCCGTCACGTAATGACTGGTGGCGCCAATCAGCTTCACGCCGCGCTCGAAAGCCCGATGATAGGGCTTGGCACCGACAAAGGCTGGCAGGAAGGAGTGGTGGATATTGATGACGCGCTGCGGGTAGCGGGCGACGAAATCGGATGACAACACCTGCATGTAGCGGGCCAGCACGATGAGATCGATGTTTTGCTTGTCCAGCAGTTCGAACTGCTGCGCCTCGGCCTGCGCCTTGGTGTCCTTGGTCACCGGAATAACATGGAACGGAATCTGGTAGAACTCGGCCAGACGTGCGGTATCCGGGTGATTGCTGATGATGAGCGGGATGTCGCAGGCCAACTCGCCGCTTTGATGGCGATACAGCAGGTCGGCGAGACAGTGGTCATACTGCGACACGAAAATCGCCATCCTAGGCTTCTGCGTTGCCAGCTTGAGCTGCCATTGCATCTGGAAACGCTCGGCGATCGGCGCGAAATGTTTTTCGAAATCCTCAACCGGCAGGCCGAAACCGTTGAGATCCCATTCCACGCGCATCAGGAACAGGTTGAGTTCGCTATCCTGGTGCTGATCGGCGTGGAGGATATTGGCGTCATGCCGATACAAAAAGTCGGCAATCGCGGCGACCAGACCTTTGCGGTCCGGGCAATTGATCAGTAGCGTTGCGGTATGTTTCATCATTCTCTGGCACTGCTGCGAAAGGGGGCAATTATACCGATTTCGTGTCCGGCACTGGCGGATTGTGGTATCTTTTCCGGCCTGATTCCCGAATTTGTACAGACACTTGAAGAAACAGTGGCTTTATTTCCTGGTGGCGTTCGCGCTACCCACGCTGGGTATTCTTACGTGGTGGGGCTTGTTTTCCACGGCAACGATTGAAATTACCGAGCGCGGCCCATATCGCTATGCTTACCTGAGCGCCGAAGGCCCTTATTCCAAACTTGTCACCAAGCGCGGAGATGTCGAGGGCGTGCTGCGCCAGCAAGGGGTGGAACTGAAACGCTCGATCACGATCATATTCGATGATCCGCGTACGACGCCTACGGATCAGCGCAAGGCGCGAACCGGCTTTATCATCGACGAAGGCTACACCCCGAAAGCACCGCTTGAAACGGATACCATCCCCAGGCGCCGCGTGATTTCGGCCAGCATCAAGGCCCATCCGGTGTTCGCGTACGGCAAGGCTTACGGCGCGTTGCTCGATTACACCAGGCAGCACAACATGACCTTGCACTTGCCTACGGTTGAGCTTTACGATGCCAGTGTACTTACCGTGGAAATGCCCTTGGAGACAAATCCATGAGTTTCCTCTCGCTGCTCGCCGCACTCGTACTGGGTTATTACCGGCCGGAATCGCAACCCGACTGGTTGCGCAATATTCACCGGCCTTATGCCGCCTGGCTTGAGCAGAACTTCAACGACGGCCGCAAGCAGCACGGCATGCTGGCGTGGATTATCGCGGTATTGTTGCCGGTGGTGATCGTCGGCATCGCTTACATCGCGCTTGACCGAGCCAATGCCGCGCTTGGCGCGCTGTTTTCGGTGGCGATTCTCTATTTCGTGTTGCGCGTGGGACGTTTCGGCCATATGCCGGAACGGATATCCAACAAGCTGCGCGAAAACAAGCTGAATGAAGCACGCACGCTACTGGAGGAATGGCAAGGCGGCAATGCGCATACCTACGATGCGGCGCATATCGCCAAGGTCGGCATCGAGGCCACGCTGCGGCATGCGCACTATGACCTGTTCGCGCCGATCTTCTGGTTTTTCCTGCTCGGCCCGGCCGGTGCATTGCTTTACCGTGTGGCCTATCTGCTGAAAGTGGAATGGGCCGACAAACATGACGGCTTCGGCGATTTTCCGTTGCAGGCCTTCGACTGGCTGGATTGGCTGCCGGCACGTTTTACCGCCGCGAGCTTTGCCGTCGTCGGCGATTTTGAGGATGCCGTGTATTGCTGGCGCACTCAAGCGGCCGCCTGGCCGAACGAAGCGCAAGGCATCATCCTCGCCAGCGGTGCGGGGGCGCTTGGCGTACGCCTGGGCGAAACCTTGCCGGCGCAGGGCGTGCTCGAATACCGCCCCGAACTGGGCATGGGCGACGACGCCGATGCCGATTACCTGCAAAGCGCGACCGGTCTCGTCTGGCGCGTACTCGTCGTGATGATGGGACTTTTGCTTTTACTCACCTTTGCCCACTGGTTGGGGAATTGATACAGAACTTATATTTATGAAAGTCGTACTCGCAAATCCGCGCGGTTTCTGCGCCGGCGTAGACCGCGCCATCATCATCGTCGAACAAGCGCTCGAACGCTTCGGCGCACCCATCTATGTGCGCCACGAAGTCGTGCATAACAAATTCGTGGTGGACGAACTGAAACGCAAGGGCGCGGTGTTCGTTGAAGAACTGGACGAGATTCCCGCCGGCAACACCGTGATCTTCAGCGCGCACGGCGTCTCCAAGGACGTGCGTGCCGAAGCCGAGGCTCGCGGGCTGCGCGTATTCGACGCCACCTGCCCGCTAGTCACCAAGGTGCACGTCGAAGTCAGCAAGCTGCGCGAAAAAGATCGCGAAATCGTGATGATCGGCCACCGCGGCCACCCTGAGGTGGAAGGCACCATGGGGCAATCCAAGGAAGGCATGTACCTCGTGGAAACGCCGGAAGACGTGGAGCGTCTGGAGGTCAAGGATCCGCACAAGCTGGCCTTTGTCACGCAGACCACGCTGTCGCTGGACGATGCAGCCCGCGTCATTGCCGCTCTCAAGCAGCGCTTTCCCGACATCGTCGCGCCCAAGAGCGACGACATCTGCTATGCCACGCAAAACCGGCAAGATGCGGTAAAGATGATGACCCAGGCATGCGATCTGGTGATCGTGGTCGGCTCGCCCAACAGTTCCAATTCCAATCGCCTACGCGAAGTAGCGCAGAACAACGGCGTCGAAGCCTATATGGTGGATAACGCCAGCCATTTGAAGCAGGAGTGGCTGGCCGGCAAGACGCGCGTCGGCGTCACCGCGGGCGCTTCCGCGCCGGAAGTGCTGGTCAAGGAAGTCATCGCCAAGCTGAAGTCGCTAGGTGCTGAAGAAGTGAACGAACTCGACGGCATCGTCGAGAGCGTCGTCTTCCCACTGCCCAAGAACCTGACCTCCCTCGGATGAGTAAAACCATCACCCTGGCGCTGACCGGCGCTTCCGGCATGCCGTACTCGATGCGGCTGCTCGAATCGCTGCTGAGTGCAGGGCACACCGTTTACCTGGTCTATTCGCAGGCGGCGCAGTTCGTCGCTGCGCAGGAAATGGGACTGAACCTGCCGGCTAAAACTTCGGAAGCGCACCGGATGCTGATCGAGCGTTACCGCTGCCGCCCGGAGCAACTGCTGGTATTCGCCCGCGAAGACTGGAATGCGCCGATCGCGTCCGGCACCGGCGCGGCGGATGCGATGGTGGTATGCCCGTGCACCATGGGTGCATTGGCGGCGATTGCCACCGGACTCAGCGACAACCTGATCGAACGCGCTGCGGATGTGATGCTGAAGGAAGGCCGTAAGCTGATCCTGGTCCCGCGCGAAACGCCATTCTCCGCGATCCACCTGGAAAACATGCTCAAGCTATCGCGCATGGGCGCGGTCATGCTGGCGCCCAACCCCGGCTTTTACCACATGCCCAAGAGTGTGGAAGACATCGTGGATTTCATCGTGGCCAAAATCCTCGACCAGCTGGGCGTAGAGCATCAATTGGTAGAAAAATGGGGCAGCGTTGCGCTGCCCAATCTCTGATTTCCCACTCATAGCGTAGCTGTCTCGCCTGTAATCAACCCATCCGCTTGGGATGCGGGACAAGAGCGCCTGCGCTACAAAACGTTTACTTCTTCTTCAGCAGATTATCCAGGCTGCATGCAGTCGGAGACAACGCTGCCAACGCCAACAGGCCACCGGCGACAGCCAGCCACTGCATGACGCTCATACCCAGCGCGAACGCCATGAAAACCGAATAAGCAGCCATCACGAAAGCAAAAAGGCGCGTCTTGAAACCCAGCAGCAAAGCAATGCCGCCGACCAGTTGCACCAGTATCATCAGCGGGGCAAAAACGCCCGGCAACCCCAGCATGCCAAGTTGCACACGGAATTGTTCGTAGCCGTCCGGATTGTTCATAAACACCATCAGTTGGATGACGGTCGCCACGACAAAAAGTTGTGCCAGCAGCAGGCGCGCCGCAACGGGAATATACTTATCCATGCATTGTTCCTCGTAAAACAAAAAGACGGGACATAATGCACGCTTAACCCGGCCCCTGCAATAGCCGAAAAGGAGACTGAAATGCGACTCATACTACTTCTGGCGGCCTTCTGCAGCTTTCTGCTGCCCGCCTGCGACAGGGAAGAACAACCACCCCCGCCCAAACTGTTCGAAAGCCAGCGTAACGCGATGGATAAAGCCAAAGGCGTCGAGGACACCCTGCAACAGCAGGCCGACCAGCAGATGCAGGATATCGATCGGCAGACCCAGGACAGCGGCCAGCAAAACGAGTGAGTTTTTCTGTCATTGCCGTCGATTGGCCCAATGCCGGCGCGGCGCTGGCGGAAATACGCCGCCGCGTATTCATCGAGGAGCAGTCCGTACCCGAAGCATTGGAATGGGACGGGTTGGATGAGGGTGCCATGCACGTATTAGCCAGCGATGGCGCAAACCGTGCTATAGGCTGCGCGCGTATGCTGCCGCAAGGCAAGATCGGTCGCATGGCGGTATTGCCGGAATGGCGCGGCAGCGGCGTAGGCCGGGCCATGCTGGAAACGCTGATTGCCCTAGCCCGCGCGCAAGAGTTATCCGAAGTCAGTCTGTCCGCCCAAACCCATGCGATCCCTTTCTATGAACAAGCCGGTTTTCGGATCTGCAGCGAGATATATGACGATGCCGGCATTCCGCACCGCGATATGGTGTTAGCGCTAAGCGCTTGATTTGCCGGGGAAGGTGCGTTTCTATAAAATACGCCCTTTTCGCAACCCCTCCCAAGGAACAATCATGTCCAACAAGATCATCTTCAAGGCTGGCGAAGCCACCATTTTCAGCGAAGGCAAGGACGTTACCGCCGCGATGCCGGAAATCCTCATCGGCGCCGTTGACGGCCCGGTCGGCACCGCATTCGCCAATATGATGGCACAAAGCAAGGGCCACACCGCGATGTTCGCCGTGCGCGACATCAACCAGCTGGTTCGTCCCGCGACCATGATGGTGCCGAAAGTCACGCTGAAGGACTCCATCAACATCGAACTGTTCGGCGGCGTGGTTCAGGCAGCAACTGCCGACGCGATCCTGGATTGCGTGATCGAAGGCATTATCCCGCGCGACCAGGTCAACGACCTGTGCATCGTCAGCCTGGTGTGGATCGATCCGGGTTGCGCTGCGCTGGCAAAGGAAGGCAAGCTGGACAAGGCCGACATGTACAAGAACAACTACGACGCGACCAAGCTGGCGATCAAGCGCGCGCTGAACGATGAGCCTTCCGTCGAAGAACTGATCAAGAACCGCCACACCATCAAGCACTGCATGTGGGAAGACAGCTGGGATCAGAAGTAATCCGGTTCCGGAAAATGCAAAAGGGCAGCTTTGAGCTGCCCTTTTTATTGGGTATCGGTATTCCTAGTAATCTGCGCTGCGACCCGTGGAATAACCGGCCGGGACATCGCCCTGATACTCTCCGCAGTCCTTGCAGAAATGGTCGTTCAGCGTCGGGCACAGGATCAGGCGGTCGCTGCCGCAATTATGGCAGACCATTGCTGGGGTCGTCGAAGTGCCATGCTTGGCATCGTGATGCACATGCGCGACCTTGGCACTGCCTAAACCGTATTTATTATCCATGGCAAAACTCCATCGTGAAATACGTTCGACGATGGGATAACTCTACACCGATTCCCCGGCAAAATTAAGCTGTTTTTTAGGTGAGCTGTTCCAGCAATTTGCGCACCGGCGCAGGTAGCGCAGCGCCTAGCGCTTCCTCTCGGCCCAGCCAGAGCCGGCCGCTTTCTTCGGCGCGCAAGGACTTGCTCACATGCACGGGCTGCGGCGTGATCTCCAGCCGGAAATGGCTGAAGGTATGCGAAAACGGAACCATGGGAGCAGGCAGGACTGCGGCCTCAAAACCGAAACGCTCGCGCACGGCTTTCAGTGCATCGGCGTCCACGTCGATTTCGGGAAGGCTCCAAAGACCGCCCCAGATGCCGCTAGGCGGCCGCTTTTCCAGAAGAATTTCATTGCCGGAAAGCAACAGCAACATGACCGTCTTTTTTTCCGGGATCGTTTTACGGGGCTTGGGGGTCGGCAGTTCTGCCACGCGGCTCTCGGCATGCGCCACGCAGACATCGACATAAGGGCAGGCCGGGCAGGAAGGCTTGCTGCGTGCGCAAAGCGTTGCCCCGAGATCCATGATGCCCTGCGTATAGGCCTCTATGTTCTCTTCCGGCAGCAGGGTCTCGGCCAGCAGCCACATGCGCTTTTCCACAGCCGGCTGGCCAGGCCAGCCATCGATGCCGAAACAACGCGCGAGTACGCGCTTCACATTGCCGTCGAGGATTGCGTGGCGCTGACTGAAAGCAAACGAGGCAATCGCGGCAGCCGTAGACCGCCCGATGCCGGGCAGCGCCTCGATCAGTTCGACATTCTGGGGAAAGCGGCCCTCGTGCAGATTCATGATCTGCTTCGCCGCAGCGTGCAGATTGCGCGCGCGGGAGTAATAGCCCAGCCCGCTCCAGTGTTCCAGCACATGGTCTTCGCTGGCTCCGGCAAGCGCGGCAATATCCGGGAAGCGCGTCATGAAGCGCTGGTAATAAGGAATCACTGCGGAAACCTGGGTCTGCTGCAGCATGATCTCCGATACCCAGATGGCGTACGGATCGGTGGTGTTCTGCCACGGCAAGTCGTGACGGCCATGCTGTTGCTGCCAGGCGATCAGGCGTTGGGCGAAATCATTCATGGGATGATGGAAATCGGTCATGCACAGGAGTAAATTGGTTTTCCGGTCATCATACTGGAGCTCGCCATGAAAATACTGCTCGTCCTATTGCTGACGCTCGCTTGTGTTCTCTCGGGCTGCGCCTCGGAGCCTCGTCCAGGCCCTGTGCCAGGCCATGAAAGCCAATATTAGCTAGAGCCCCAGCAGCTCGTTCAGCTTTTTCTTCGCCTTTTCTTCGGGCGTGGGCTTGGGCTTTTCCTGCGGCGCAGGCTGAGCAGGAGCGGGCGCCGCCTGTTGTTCGGCGGGAGGCACGGTTGCGCCTTCCTGCTGGGCAGGGGCAGGTGCCGGTTGCTCGGCAGGTTTCTTCTTGCGATCCAGCAAGCCTTTCAGCGCGTCCTCCTTGTTGCCTTCCAGCAATTGCTGCAGCGGCTCGGCCTTGGTTCCTTTGAGCAGATTCTTCTTGGCGATTTCGGTGCCTATCGCGGCAAAATCGAAACCGTATTTAGGCGCGGAAAAAGGGCCCGTCACTTTCACCGGAAAAATCAGCCCGTTGAGCGCCTCTATTTCGGCGCCGCCCTGGCCTTTCATTGTATTCACCACCGTGGGGCGCGCGGTGTAATTGAGCATTGAATTGCCGATATCGATGTCACCGCTACCGGTCACCCGCAACAGCGGAGATTTCATGCTGAGATCCTCATTGTGCGCCACGCCCCTGGCGATCTTGAAGCTGGCCGCCATCTCGCTGAAATCGGTTTTCTTCTTTTGGTCGGCACCCAGCGTGTTGCCGCTGAAGTTGAGCTTGTTCTTGACGTCACGTATGGTGCCGGCGATGTCCACGCCCTTGACCGCGCCGTCCGCGAGCCGGATCGCTGCCGTACCCCCGAGCGCCTTCTTCAGTGCCAATACGGTGTCGCCACTGGTCTTCACGTCCACCGCCAGCGTACCCTTGCCCTCCAGCATGTCGTTCTGGATCGCGTCCACCAGCAGTGGGCCGATGTTGATGCCCCTCATGTCCTGCTTGAAAGCGATGCTGGGCGTCGCGCGCGCGTCCACACTCAACGTGCCGTCCATGCTGCCGTCATACAGATTGGCGGCGAACGGCGCCAGCGTTACCAGCCCATCGTTGGCCTTGAGGCCGACATTCACATTGGTTGTTTTGATGTTGGCGAGCTTGAGCCAGCCCAGCTTCGCGCTGCCGCTAGCGTTGAGATTCTTGAGCGCACTCAGATCGAGCGGCTGGTCTTGCGTGCCGCTCGATTTGGCTTCGCTCTTGGTGATGTAGCGGTCGGCGTCCAGCTTGTCGATGTCGACGTCGAAGCTGAACACCGGCCGCTCGAAGCGGGTAATGCCGAGATTGGCCTTGACCTGGCTATCGTCCACCTTGGCGGAGAACGGCGCAATGTTGAGCTTCTGCCCGTCGGACTTGAGGTCGATGCGGATGTTGGATGCATTGGTCTTGCCGTATTTGAGGCCGCCGATACGCAGGCTGCCGTCAGCGTTGAGCGCTTTCAGCGCCGATAGGTCGAGCGGCTTGTCGCTCTTGGGCTGCGCCGGGCCCTTAGGCGCATCGCTGGCCGGCGCAACATAGCGGTCGGCGTCGATACGGTCGATATCGAGGTCGAAGGTGTACAGCGCGCGTTCGAATTGGCTGATACCGACGCGACCCTTGACATTGCTGTCGTCGAGCTTCAACGCGAGCGGGCTCACCGCCAGCGTCTTGCCGTCGGCCTTGATCTTCGCCGCCAGATTGCTGACGCGATATTTGTCGTACAGCAGTGAGCCGATATTGATCGAGCCTTCGGCGAACACCGTTTTGAGGAAAGACAGGTCGGCCGGCTTGTTGTCGGCGGCGGCCTTGGGCTTTTCCTCTTTCTTCTGATTGGCACCCAGCAGCTTGTTGAGGTCGAGCTGATCGGCGGTCAGGTTGAATTTCACGTTGGATTGCTTGAAGCCGGCCACGCCGACATCGCCCTTGAGGTTGCTGCCGTCGATATTCATGGCGAGGCCTACCGCGGCTTTTTCCTGCTTCACATCCAGGTGGGTATTCAGGTTGAAGCCCACCTTGGCCGCACCGTTCGGCAGCGACGGATCCTTGATATCCACGTTGCCGGCCAGCTTGGGCAGATCGAATACCAGCGTTTCGAGATTGCCCTTGAATGGCGACGAGAACTTGCCCGACAGGCTGCGCTTGCCCTGCTTGCCGGAAATGTCGCCGGAAATGCCGGAACTCTCGAACGCCTTGGGCGAGCCCTTCATATCGGCGATCACCAGCTTGGCGGTCATCGTGTCGTCGCCCTGGCTGCGCGTGACGTCGAGCTTCACATCGTCCCCGCTGACCTGATCCTTCTGCGCCAGCAGCTTGGGCGCTTCCAGCTTCACGTCGAGCTTTTGCGCATCTTGCGTCGCCTTCACGGTCAGCTTGAGGCCGTCCACGACGTATTCATTCGTTTCCGGCTTGGCGTCGACGTCGCCCGCCAGTGTCAGATCGACATCACGCAATGAAGTCACCGTGCCCTGCACAGCCAGCGCCATGCCTTTCACGCCGTATTGCTTCTTCTCGGTGTCGGCCAGTAACGTACCCTTGAACTGCATCTTTGCATCGAGCACGGGGTTATCGCCGGCAATATGGAATTTGGTATCGACGTCGATAGGCTCGTTCTTGGCGACATGGCCGGTCTCAAGCTGCATGTCGCTCAGCTTGAAATGGCGATTGCCCATTTCGTCGGTCAGGCTCACCGCTGCATCGGAGACCTCGATGCCGTCGATGTCGAACTTGAGCTCTTCCGACTCTTCTTCCTTGGAAATCAGGTCGTCGAAATTGGTCGTGCCGTCCTTGTAACGCACGATATTGGCGCGTACGCCGTCGACATGAATGGTATCGATCACCAGCTCTTTTTTCAGCAGCGGCAGCACGGCAACGAACACCTTGGCGCTGTTGATGGAGGCAAATTCCTTATCGTCGTTGTGCTCGGACAAGGACACTTTGCCGAGGTCGGCGCCCAGTTTTGGCCAGAAGGCGAGCTTGATGTCGCCCTCGATATTCAGCGTGCGCTGTTTCTTTTCCTTGACGAGGCTGACGATCAAGGGCTTGTAATCGTTGGGGTCGAAGGTCGCCGCCAGCACGCCGGCACCCACCAGCGCCAGCCCGACGATGCCGCCGACGCCATAGAGAGAATACTTGAGGGCTTTATTCATCTGTCTTCCTCAATGAAGCTTAATCACGCCAGTTTAACACCGGCCTACCACTTGAAATATGCGAGCGCTTCCTGGCCGAAAAACCACAGTGCGAAGAAGAACGCGCCGAAATAAAGTACCGTGACGCCCAGCCAGAAAAAGGCGATGAACACCATCAGGCCGTCCTCTTCCAATTCGCCGATGCCGTAGAACAGTATCGCCAACGCCGGCAGCACGTTGTTGAACGGCAATACGCCGAAAGGAATCGCCATCAGCGCGCCCCCGGCCAGCAGGACGAAGCCGCCGATCTTCTGCCCCTTGCGCCCGGTTACCAACCCGATATACCGCGGCTTGGTGAATTTGCGGCAAAAGCCGAGTATTTTCAGGCAAACGTTGACCAGAATGCGCCAGGTCTTTTCGCTCAGTTCCACGTTACGCAACTTTTTTGGCAGCACCGGCGACTCATGGCCGCGCATCAGCTGCCAGCCCAGCGTGGCGAACGCCAGCCCGCCGATTACCGTGATCGGCCCCAGCGGCACCGGCTGCACGAAAGGCAGGACCAGGATGATCGCAATGAACGCATAAGCCGCTTCATCCAGCGAGTCCAGCGCTTCGCCCAATGTCAGCGGACGTTCACGCGCCTGGTCAGCGAAACGATGCAGGGTTTTTACAAGGGTATCGTAGTCGCACAAAGGTTTATTTACTCGAAAAATACGCCAGTACGATCAGACCGAACACGATGCGATACCAGGCAAAAAGGCGGAAGTCATGGTTGGAAACATATTTGAGCAAGCCGCGCACCATGAGCAACGCGCTGAAAAATGCCGTTACGAATCCGACAGCAAAAACCGGGATGTCGTTCGCGTGCAGCAGGCCCCAATTCTTGAAAAGATCATAACCGGTGGCGGCGAACATGATGGGAATCGCCAAAAAGAACGAGAACTCCGCCGCCGCCTTGCGCGATAGCCCGAACACCACGCCGCCAAGGATGGTGGCACCGGCACGCGACACGCCGGGGAATAGCGCCATGGATTGCGTCAGACCAATCTTGAGCGCGTGCTTCCAGTCCATGTCATCCACCGTCGCGGTGTCGGACTCGGGCTTGTATTTCTCGATGAACAAAATGGCAAAGCCGCCCAATATCAGCGCTATCGCCACGGTCAGCGGCGAGAAGAGATATGTCTTGATGATGTCGTGAAACAGTATGCCTAGAATCGCCGCCGGCAGGAAGGCCAGCGCGATGTTGACAAACAAGCGCTGCGACGCGGGTTCGCTGACATTGCTGACTACATGCGTCAGCCGCGCCCGATATTCCCAACAGATCGCCAGAATCGCGCCCAACTGGATCACGATCTTGAAGACCTTGTCACGCTCGGAATTGAATTGCAGGAGATCGCCGACAATGATGAGGTGGCCGGTGCTGGAAATGGGGAGAAATTCAGTGGCGCCTTCGACGACGCCGAGAATGAAAGCCTTTATGAGAATCAGAATATCCATACAGAGGTTCGATTATCCGGTGTAAAGGTTACAAGGCCGCGTCAATCATGCGGGCGAATTGGGAGCGGTGGCGCGTTCCAGACGCCCCAGCCACTGCATGGCGTGCGCGCGGGTTGCTCCGCACATTTCCTCCGACGGTCGCAAACCGCCGCAGAAAGCCGGCCGCTCGGGCTTGCCGAACACGGCACAGCGATACTCTTCGGTAAGTTGTACGCATCGCACGCCCGCCGGTTTGCCATGCGGCATGCCCGGCAGGGGCGAATGGATGGAAGGCGCGATGCAGCAGGCACCGCAGCCCTCCCGACAAACAACGGCTTTCATTTCAGCTTGCATGCGAGCGGAGGCGGGGCGAAGGCGTGCCGATAGCACGACGACAACGCGGTATTCGCTCGAACGAAATTGAAATCAGACCTTCTGATAGACCTCGGAGCCCTTCTTAACAAACTCGATCGCCTTTTCCTGCATGCCCTTGGCGAGCGCTTCCTGTTCGCTCACGCCCTGTGTCGCAGCGTAGTCGCGCACGTCCTGGGTGATCTTCATCGAGCAAAAGTGCGGGCCGCACATGGAGCAGAAGTGCGCCTGCTTGGCGCCTTCCTGCGGCAGCGTTTCATCGTGGAATTCCTTGGCCTTTTCCGGGTCGAGGCCGAGGTTGAACTGGTCTTCCCAGCGGAACTCGAAGCGCGCCTTGGACAGCGCGTTGTCGCGGATCTGCGCGCCGGGATGGCCCTTGGCCAGGTCGGCGGCATGGGCGGCGATCTTGTAAGTGATGATGCCGACGCGCACGTCTTCCTTGTCCGGCAGGCCCAGGTGTTCCTTGGGCGTCACATAGCACAGCATCGCGCAGCCATACCAGCCTATCATCGCGGCGCCGATGCCGGAGGTGATGTGGTCGTAGCCGGGGGCGATGTCGGTGGTCAGCGGACCGAGCGTGTAGAACGGGGCTTCGCCGCAGTGTTCCAGCTGCAGGTCCATATTCTCCTTGATCAGGTGCATGGGCACATGGCCCGGGCCTTCGATCATGCACTGCACGTCGTGCTTCCAGGCGATCTGCGTCAGTTCGCCCAGCGTCTTCAGTTCGGCGAATTGCGCTTCGTCGTTAGCATCGTAGATCGAGCCGGGACGCAGGCCGTCACCGAGCGAGAAGCTGACGTCGTACTGCTTCATGATTTCGCAGATATCTTCGAAGTGCTCGTACAGGAACGATTCCTTGTGATGCGCTAGGCACCACTTGGCCATGATGGAACCGCCGCGGCTGACGATGCCGGTCATGCGCTTGGCGGTCATCGGGATATAAGCAAGACGCACGCCGGCGTGGATGGTGAAGTAGTCCACGCCCTGCTCGGCTTGCTCGATCAGCGTGTCGCGGAAGATTTCCCAGGTCAGGTCTTCGGCCTTGCCGTCGACCTTTTCCAGCGCCTGGTAAATCGGCACGGTGCCGATCGGCACGGGCGAATTACGGATGATCCATTCGCGCGTTTCGTGGATGTTCTTGCCGGTGGACAAATCCATCACGGTGTCGCCGCCCCAGCGCGTGCCCCACACCATCTTCTCGACTTCTTCGCTAATGGAAGAACCCAGCGCGGAGTTGCCGATGTTGGCGTTGATCTTCACCAGGAAGTTGCGGCCGATCGCCATCGGCTCCACCTCGGGGTGGTTGATGTTGGCCGGGATGATGGCGCGGCCGCGCGCCACTTCGTCGCGCACGAATTCGGGTGTCACGATCGCTGGGATCTGCGCACCCATCGGGTTGCCGCGCAGGCGCTGTTCGCGCGGAGCGTCGCCGAGGTATTCGCGCATCCACTCGCGCTTGCCGTTCTCGCGCAGCGCCACGTACTCCATCTCGGGCGTGACGATGCCGCGGCGCGCATAGTGCATCTGCGTGACGTTGGCGCCGACCTTGGCACGGCGCGGAGGCCGCTGCAGCGCTGCGGCGTCGAGGCGCAACTGCGCGATGCGCTGGGCCTCGCGGTCCTCGTGCTTCGCGCCGTCGTCCAGCGCCTGGTGCAGCCGGCCGGCATAGACCTCGGTGTCGGCACGCTCGTCGAGCCAGGGCGTGCGCACGCTGGGCAGGCCGCGCCTCACGTCGATCGCGACGCCGGGCTCGGTGTACGGGCCCGAGGTGTCGTACAGCGAGACGGTCTCGCCGTTGGTCAGCGTCACTTCGCGCATCGGTACGCGCAGGTCGCTGCGCGAGCCTTGCAGATAGGACTTGCGCGAGGCGGGGAAGGGCTCGCGTGTCAGCGAGAGCAGGGAGGCGAGCTTGTCGGGGGCGTTCATCGTGGGCTCCTTCGTGAGAGTGATTGCTCCGAAGGTCGCCCCATGAAGACGCCCACCCGGGAAAGGGTGGCGCCGCTGGAGTGAGAGCTCTTCTTCCGCCGGTACTAACCGGTTCAAGTTCGCGGGTTCGGATCACCGTCTCAGCACGCAGAACAGCGTGCACCCCGGAGCAGTGTTCATTGTGGAAGGGGGCGGGAACGACTGTCAATGCAGGGCGGCGATGAATTTCAGTCGAACCGTTTTCACGCACTCGGACGCGATGCGACACATGTCGCAGGTGAGGTTCTGCATGCGACAGGTGTCGCAGGCTTTGCACGCGTGGAGATGGCTTGGTGTCAGGTCCGCGCAGGAGAACGAGTGCGACGCGGCCGAGGGCGCCGGTGGGCATGCAGCGTGCTATTGCAGGGGCGGTCGCTGCAGCGCGTGCAGCGGCCGCCGGTGTGTCCGGGACGCGCCTTTCGCGTGGCGCGCCCCATGAATCCCGGGGGTTTCCGCTGTGGCACAGCCCATGGCGATCGGGCGATCATCGAGCAATAAGAAGAACTTCAGCCATCGGGAGTAGACGGCAGAAGCCATCGGAGGTGACGAATGATTTCTGAGCGCACGCAGCACATCGACAACGTGGTGTCGGTGGTTACCAACCCTATCGACGAGGCGTCCGAGAAGAGCCGCGTCTACAAGTCCTGGGCCCGCTGCGTCAACGACTACGGGCTCGATCCTTCTCGGCCGACGCCGGCGCGCATCCTGCCGTCTCAGGAGGTGCGCGAGCACCAGCAGCAGATCGAGGAGTTCCTGCGCGTCGCCCGCTCCGGCATGGAAGACATGTACCGCCGCGTGGCCGACCTCGGCTACATGCTGCTGCTGACCGACGCTGCCGGCATCACCGTCGACTACATCGGCAATCCGGCGTGGGACAGCGAGCTGCGTGCCGCCGGGCTCTACCTCGGCGCAGATTGGAACGAGGCTCACGCCGGCACCTGTGGCGTCGGCACCTGCCTGATCGAGCAGACCCCGATCACCTGCCACCAGGCCGAGCACTTCGACGCGACGCACATCGGGTTGACCTGCACCACCGCGCCGCTGTTCGACCCGAACGGCAAGCTGCTGGCCGTGTTCGACGTGTCGGCGCTGCGCTCGCCGCGCGCCAAGGACAGCCAGCACCTCGTGTTCCATCTCACGTCGATGTACGCGCAGATGATCGAGGACGCGAACTTCCTGCGCCACTTCCGCAAGAACTGGATCCTGCGCCTCGGCAAATCCTGTGGCCTGGTCGACGTGTCCGGCGACACCATGCTGGCCTTCGACGACGACGGCCTGATCGTCGGTGCCAACACCGGCGCGCGCGCCAAGCTGTGGCCGTCGGCGCGCGGCCGCCAGGGCGGGGCGCTGGTCGGTCGTTCGCTGTCGGAGGTGTTCGCCACGCCGATGGAGGCCATCTGGCGCATCGCGCGGGCCGGCACGGGGCTGGACGTGTCGGTCACCTGCTCGGAGCCGCGTGAGCACTACTACGCCACGGTGGTCGCGCCGCGCGAAAAGGGCTCGCTGACCTCGCTGCTGGCGGACCGGCCGGTCGCGGTGTCGACCGTGGCCCGCTCGGCCGACAGCTTCCCGGCGCTGGACCGGCTGGCCGGTGGCGACCCGGCGATGGACCGCCTGCTGGTGCAGGCCAAGCGCCTGGTGGATCGCAAGGTCAACATCCTGATCCATGGCGAAACCGGCTCCGGCAAGGAGGTGTTCGCCAAGGCGCTGCACGAATCGAGTTCGCGCGCTCGCATGCCTTTCATCGCGGTCAATTGCGCGTCGATCCCCGAGTCGCTGATCGAGAGCGAATTGTTCGGCTACACGCCGGGCAGCTTCACCGGCGGCAAGAGCAAGGGCATGAAGGGACTGATCCTGCAGGCCCACGGCGGCACGCTGTTCCTCGACGAGATCGGCGACATGCCGCTGCACCTGCAGACGCGCTTCCTGCGCGTGCTGTCGGAATCCGAGGTGCTGCCGCTGGGTGCCGAGCGGCCGATCCCGGTCGATTTCACCGTCGTCGCCGCGACCCACCGCGACCTGCGCGATCGCGTGGCCGCGGGCACCTTCCGCGAAGACCTCTATTACCGTCTGTGCGGTGCGACGATGTCGCTGCCGGCACTGCGCGAGCGCGCCGACAAGCGCTACCTGATCGAGTCGGTCTTCAACGACGAGGCCAAGAGCCTGACCGACCATGCCGGCATTTCCGCCGAGGCGATGGAACTGCTGCTGACCTACAGCTGGCCGGGCAACATCCGCGAGCTGCGCAACGTGCTGCGCTTCGCGCTGGCGATCAGCGGCGACGGGCCGGTGACGGTCGACGACCTGCCGCAGGAGATCGGCATGCAGCGCCTGGGCCATGGCCGGCCGCTGCAGTTGCAGGCGAGGCTGGGCGACGAAGGCATCGCGATGGCCGCGGGCGTTGACGACATCGACGCGGAGCGCCTGCTCAGCTCGCTCAAGCGCAACAAGTGGAACATCACGCTGGCCTCGCAGGATCTGAAGGTCTGCCGGGCCACGGTCTATCGGCAGATGAAGCGCTTCAAGATCACGCCGCCGAACCACCAGTAGTGCGCCGGGGACCGCCCACCGCGCTGCAGTTGCTGCGGCGCGGCGGGAAAACCCTCCGGAGCCGCTGGCGCCCGCCTCCTAGAATGGGAATCCTTCTCAGGAGAGGATCCCATGACGCAAGCGAAAGTCCGGTCCCCGCGCAGCACGACGGCGCCGGCCGACGAAGCCCCGGACGCCGGCAGCCTCCGGGTTCTGAAGAAGTACCCGAACCGCCGCTTGTACGACACACAGACCAGCGGCTACATCACGCTGGCCGACGTGCGGCAGATGGTCCTCGACAACGAGAGCTTCGTCGTGCGCGACGCCAAGACCGGCGAGGACCTGACGCGCAGCATCCTGCTGCAGATCATCCTGGAGGCCGAGACGGGCGGCATGCCGATGTTCACGACGCCGGTGCTGGCACACATCATCCGTCTGTACGGCCACACGATGCAGGGACTGCTGGGTTCCTACCTCGAGAAGAACATCCAGGCCTTCACCGAGATGCAGAGCCGCTTCGCCGAGCAGTCCGGCCTGAGCACCGGCAAGGCCTACAGCCCCGAGCTGTGGGCGCAGTTCATGAACGTGCAGGCGCCGATGATGCAGGGCCTGATGAGCAGCTACCTCGACCAGTCGAAGAACCTGTTCGTGCAGATGCAGGAGCAGATGCACAAGCAGACCGAGAGCCTGTTCTCGGCGACC
>DATHWW010000011.1:0-151126 GCA_035460165.1 Methylophilaceae bacterium
CTTGTACATATTGGCTTTGATCTTGTGCATCGGCACATGGCCGGGGCCCTCGATGATGACCTGGCAATCGTTGGCCCAGGCGATTTTCGTCAGTTCGCCCAGCGTCTCCAGCTCGGCGAATTGCGCGGCGTCATTGGCGTCGGCAATGGAGCCGGGGCGCAGCCCGTCGCCGAGCGAGAAGGTGACGTCATAGGCCCGCATGATCTCGCAGATCTCGGGAAAGCGCTCATAGAGGAAGCTCTCGCGGTGATGGGCGAGGCACCATTTCGCCATGATGGAGCCGCCGCGCGAGACGATGCCGGTGACGCGCCGTGCGGTGAGCGGCACATAGGGCAGCCGCACCCCGGCATGGATGGTGAAATAGTCGACGCCCTGTTCGGCCTGCTCGATCAGCGTGTCGCGGAACACCTCCCAGGTGAGGTCCTCGGCGACGCCGCCGACCTTCTCCAGCGCCTGGTAGATCGGCACGGTGCCGATCGGCACCGGTGAGTTGCGCACGATCCAGTCACGGATGTTGTGGATGTTGCGGCCGGTGGAGAGGTCCATCACCGTGTCGGCGCCCCAGCGGATCGCCCACACCATCTTCTCGACCTCTTCCTCGACCGATGAGGTGACGGCCGAGTTGCCGATATTGGCGTTGATCTTCACCAGGAAGTTGCGGCCGATGATCATCGGCTCGATTTCCGGGTGATTGATGTTGAGGGGAATGATCGCGCGGCCGCGGGCGACTTCGTCGCGCACGAATTCCGGCGTGATCAGCTTGGGCGTTGCGGCGCCGTAGTTCTGGCCCGGGTGCTGGGTCAGGATCAGTTCGCTCATGTTTTCGCGGCGCTGATTTTCGCGGATCGCGATGTATTCCATTTCCGGGGTGATGATGCCCTGGCGCGCATAGTGCATCTGCGACACGTTCTTGCCGGCCTTGGCGCGGCGCGGCGGACGGGTCAGATTGAAACGCATTTCAGACAGCGTCGGGTCGGTCTTGCGCTGATGGCCGTACTGCGAGGTCGGGCCGGACAGCACCTCGGTATCGCCGCGCTCTTCGATCCATTTGGCGCGCAAGGCCGGCAGGCCGTTGCGGATGTCGATATTGACGTTAGGATCGGTGTAAGGACCGGAAGTGTCATACACCACGACCGGCGGATTCTGTTCCGCGCCGAACGCAGACGGCGTGTCGGACAAGCTGATCTCGCGGAACGGCACACGGATATCCGGGCGGCTACCGGTCACGTAGACCTTGCGCGATTTCGGGAACGACTTGGTCGCACCTTCGTCGAGCTCGGCGGAAACGTTGAGGAATTTGGGATTGGCGTTCATTCGATACTCCTAGCTTTAGAAACGAAGGAGCATTGGCTATGCTTCCAGCGTTGTAATAAGTAGGGAAGCATCGAATCATGCTTCCCTACGGCGGCATGACCCGCATCAGGTTCGAAGGGTGTTTCTCACTGCCTCGCGGCAGACCCCTAGCAATGCTGAGAAAGTACTCGAAAATGCCGATAATAGCAAGGAAACAACGATATAACCGCTAGCCCGGAAGGGCTAACAGAAGCGCCAGCAGCCGTGCAAGCAGATGTCGAAAAACCCTTGCCGGAGGCGCATACCGGCCAATCACCCGCACCAGCTTCACCAAGTGTGGCGGCCCAACTTTGAACAGCGCTCATTATGATAAAAACCGACCCATTACAATCTCGGCCGATGCCGCCGCATACCATATTGCTTGGGCTATAATCCGCTAACTTGACGACTTGAACGAACCACGATGAACGCCGATCTCGAACAGTCCCGCTTCAACATGATCGAACAACAAATCCGCACCTGGGAGGTATTGGACCCGGTCGTGCTGGCGTTGCTGAAAGAGGTGCCGCGCGAGGATTTCGTGCCGCCGCAATATCTGGGACTGGCCTTCGCCGACCTGGAAATCCCCATCGGACACGGGCAAATGATGCTGTCGCCCAAAATGGAAGCGCGCATCGTGCAATCTCTCGGCCTCAAACAGACCGACAAGGTGCTGGAAATCGGCACCGGCAGCGGCTACATGACGGCATTGCTGGCGAAGCTGGCGCAGCAGGTCGTCAGTGTCGATTGCATCCCCGAGTTGTCCGCGACCGCACGCAAGAATCTGGAGCGCCACAACATCCCCAACGTCACGTTGGCAACCGGCAATGCCGCGCTCGGCTGGAGCGCAAACGCCCCATACGACGCGATCGTGCTCACCGGCTCGGTGCCGGTATTGCCTGCGGGTTTGCAGGAGCAGTTGGCGATCGGCGGCCGGCTGTTCGCGGTCATCGGCGAAGCGCCTGTGATGGAAGCCACGCTGATTCGCCGCGTGGCGGACCAGGCATTCCGTACCGACGTGCTGTTCGAAACCTGCGTGCCGGAATTGACCGGCGCCCCGCAGCCGGAACGCTTCAGCTTCTAGGCGCATGACTCGGTACTGGATTGACCCTACGCCCGGTCGGCAGTATCTTGATGTACGACCTTTTTCCAGGTTGCCTTTTTGACGGGATGTACTAGCCCATTTTAATGAACAAGGCCCTTTTTGCTTTGATCGTCGCGACTCTGCCTTGGGCGTCCCACGCGGAAATGCCGGTGCAGGATTTGCTCTCCACTTACCAGCAAGCGCAGGCCAGCGACCCGACATGGGCGGCGGCGCAAAACGCGAATGTCGCAGCACAGGAAAAACTGGTACAGGGCAAGGCGCTACTGCTACCCACGGCCAAACTGGGTGCCAACGCCGGGAACACGCAATCCAATCTCGACCGCACCGGCGGCATCACCAATATCGGGCGCAGCGGCCACGACGATTACGAAACCTACGGCTACAACCTCAACATCAACCAGCCGCTCTACCGCAAACAGAACAGCATCCAGTATGAACAATCCAAGACCCAGGTCGCACAGGCCGACGAGCAGCTCAATACCTCACACCAAGACCTGATGCTGCGCGTGTCGCAGGCCTATTTCGACGTTCTGCTGGCGCAAGACAAGATCGACCTCATCCAGGCGCAGAAAGCCGCAATCAGCCGCCAGCTGGAACAGGCTAAGGCCAACTTCGAAGTCGGCAGCGCGACCATCACCGACGTGCACGAAGCACAGGCACGTTACGACCTGACGGTCGCGCAGGAAATCGCTGCGGTGAATGAGCTGGAAGCGAAGAAACACGCCATCCAGGCCGTCACCGGCCAGATGCCGCAACGCCTGGCGACTGCCAAGAGCGATTTGCAGGCGGCAATCCCCGAGCCTTACGAAATGGAAAAATGGGTCGAGGTCGCAGCGGAGAACAATCTGGCGCTCAGGATCCAGCTCCAGTCGCTGCAACTTGCCAACCAGGAAGTGGAACGCACGCGGGCAGGTCATCTGCCGACACTGGACGTCGTCGGCAGCTACTCGGACAATCGCGCCAATGGCGGAGTGAGCAGCGATCTCGTCGGCTACAACAAGGCCGCCAAAACCGCCACGGTGGGTTTGCAGTTTGAAATTCCCTTGTATCAGGGCGGCGCCATTAGCTCCAAGGTGCGCGAAGCTATCGCCAACCAGCAGAAATCGCAGGATGACGTCGAAGCCGCACGGCGCCAGGCCGAACTGCAAACACGCCAAGCCTACCTGAATGTGACCACTGCTGTGGCGCAGGTCAAAGCCTACGAACAGGCGCTGGTATCCAGCCAGAGCCAGCTGGATTCGACGTCGCTCGGCTATGAAGTCGGCGTGCGTACCAGCGTGGACGTGCTCAATGCGCAGCAACAGCTCTATAGCGCCCAGCGCGACCTGTTGCAGGCACGCTACTCCTGGCTGTTGAGTGTACTGCAGCTCAAGGCCGCCGCCGGCGTGCTGACCGAGGACGACATCGCCGCTACCAACACACTGCTCGAAGGCTCATGAACACCACTTCGCTTTGTACACGCGGCTTAAGCCAGCTCGCGATCGTCGACGTGCAGGAAAAACTGTGCGGCGTGATGGATCCGGAAGCCTTGCAAAACCTGGTGAAGAACTGCGGCATTCTGCTGCAAGCCGCCCAGTTGCTGGAAGTTCCCGTTGTACACACCGAGCAATACCCCACAGGTCTGGGCCCGACGCTGCCTGCGCTCGACACTTGGCTGAAACCTGAAGCGGCCGTCGTGAAAACCTGTTTCTCGTGCTGCGATGAAAGCGCTTTTCGCGCGCAACTGCACCGTGACCGCCCGCAGATCATCCTCGCCGGCATGGAGGCGCATATCTGCATCCTGCAAACCGCGCTGCAACTGCAGGAATCCGGGCGCCAGATCTTTGTCGTCGAAGACGCCGTGCTGTCGCGCCGCGACGCCAACAAGCAGAACGCACTGGCACGACTGCGCCAGGCCGGCGTCATCGTCACCAATACCGAGTCGGTGGTATTCGAGTGGCTCAAGGTCGCCGAGGGCGACGCTTTCAAACAGATCAGCAAGCTCGTCCGCTAAAGCACATGCGCTGGCAGACGTTAGCTTTTATCGCGCTGGTCGGATTCGGCGCGTACCAGTTCAGCCACACCAGCCCGGTTGAAATCTCCCGCACCGGCATACTCATCGCGAATGAGCCGCAGCAGTTACCGATCAACTCACCGCCTCGCCTGACACTGGAAAACTACCGCGTCGAACCGCTGGCGAAATACACCCTCGAAGCGCGCGTACTCGGCACCGAACGCTACCGCCTCGGTCGTGAAGCCGATATCTCGCCGGTGGATTTCGCGCTGGGCTGGGGTGCGATGTCGGATACGACCGTGCTGGAAGAGATCGACATCAGCCAGAGCGGGCGTTTTTACTTCTGGCGTGTCGATGAGTTCCCGATCCCGCGTGAGGAAATCGAAGCCCACAGCGCCAATACGCACATGATTCCCGCCGATGCTGCCGTAGCGCGGCGACTGAAGGAAGTCCGACCAGGACAGATCGTCCGCTTGCGCGGCTATCTGGTCGCGATCAGCGCGGACGACGGCTGGCAATGGCGCAGCTCATTGAGTCGCACGGATACCGGAAACGGCGCGTGCGAATTGATGTGGGTGGAATCGGTGGAGATCGGGACGGTTAGCTAGCACCTGGCCGGATACGGAATCTACTTGCTGTACTCCAGGCTTGACCCGAAGAACGATGTTTAAGAGGCCAGCACTTCCTCAATCACCCCCATGACTCGTTGCGACGCACCACTATGGCTGCCGCTGAACGCAAGCGCCTGTCGGGACATGCGTTCACGTATCTCGCTGTCTGCGAACATTGCACGTAATTCTGCGCCCAGTTGCGCGGGGTCTTCCACGCGCAACGCCGCTCCCGCTTCCAATGCGCTTTGCGCCACCGCTTCAAAATTCCAGGTATGCGGCCCGATCAGTACCGGCTTGCCCATCGCGCAGGCTTCGATCAGGTTCTGCCCACCGAGCGGCAACAGACTGCCGCCGATGAACGCCATATCGCACGCGGCATAATAGGCAAACATTTCCCCCATGCTGTCGCCCAACACCACCTGAATATCCGCACCCACCGCCCCCTTTATCCTCGCGGGAGAGGGCTGGGGTGAGGGGGCCGCCTCCAGGAGCGAAGACCGCCGCACAAACGGGATGCCCCGCTTCTCCAGCATCACTGCCACTTCATTGAACCGTTGCGGATGCCGCGGCACGATCACCGTCAGCAGGCCGGGTACATTCGCCGCAGCCACCGCATCCAGCACCAGCGGCTCCTCCCCGTCGCGCGTGCTCGCCGCGAGAAATACCGGCCGCCCTTGCCCAAACAATAGCCGCAGAGCCGCACCCTTCTCCTGCGCCTCCGGCGGCGGTGTCACATCGAATTTGAGGTTACCGGTGACCGTCACATCTTGCGCACCCAACCTGCGCAAGCGCTGCGCATCGGGCTCGGTCTGCGCGGCAATCGCGGTCAATCTCTGCAACCCATCGGCAGCCAGCCGTCCCAGTCGGGCATAGCCCCGCGCCGACCTTTCCGAAAGCCGCGCATTCACCAGCAGCAAGGGCATGTCGCGCTTCTCGCAGGCGGCAATCAGGTTGAACCACAACTCGGTTTCCATCAGCAGCCCGGTTTGGGGCTGGAAATGATCCAGAAAGCGCGCCATCGCGCCGGGCAGATCGTAAGGCAGATAGCAGCGCAGCACATGGTCGCCAAAGAGTTGCTCGCCCGCCGCACGGCCGGTGGGCGTGGTGTGCGTCATCAGAATTCGGTGCTGCGGATACCGTTCACGCAGCAACGCCACCAGCGGCGCCGTGGCGCGCGTCTCGCCGACCGAGACGGCATGCAGCCAGATGATGGGTTCCGTGGGCCGGGGCATGCGATAGAAACCGAAACGCTCCGGTACGTGGTGCAGGTATTCCGGCTGGCGAAAAGAGCGCCACACCAGCTTCAGCAGGGCGAGCGGGAGCAACAGACAAAGCAGCAGGGTATATGTCCAACGAGGCATGACGGCGATTTTCGCATGGAACGGCTGAGTTTTAACTTCCACCAACGCCTGGACCTCTGCAACAGTAAAAATTTCCCCTATTTTGGAGCGTTTTATGGGCACTATTTTGGTGCTTTCGCGACTGGATTCAGGATTGGCAAGGGCTCACGCCCGCCTCTTCCCAGTGCCAATTGGGAAGGCTGAAAGTCAACCAAAAAATTTTGTTAGAGCTTATTGACGGACACTAGCAAAGGGGGGAAACTTCAATCCGAAACACAATATGTAGTGTTAGAAGTTGCTTATAGAAAAACCCTGGAGAACCGGGGGCCAAGGCGCATCACAATGGCTTTGGCGGTCTTTTCGGTCATTTTTCTGCAACTTTCTAAGGGTTATAGGCACAAAAAATAATCAGGAGGTATTCCAACCATGCTCAAGGTAGTGAAAACGGCTCAGGAAGCCGAACGCGAGGTTCCCATGCAACCGGTATCGCTGGACATCTGGGACAAGAAATATCGTCTCAAGACCAAACAGGGCGAGACTCTGGATCAGACCATGGACGACACCTACCGCCGTGTGGCGCGCGCGTTATCCGATGCCGAATCTACCGAAGAAAAGCGTGCGTTGTGGTTCGACAAATTCTTGTGGGCGCTGCGCCGCGGCGCGATTCCTGCCGGCCGCATCACCTCCAACGCCGGTGCGCAGGAGCACAAGCCCGCCACCAGCACCATCAACTGCACCGTGTCCGGCATCATCGAGGACTCGATGGACGGCATCCTGGAGAAAGTGCATGAAGCCGGCCTGACGCTGAAGGCCGGCTGCGGCATCGGCTACGAATTCTCCACGCTGCGTCCCAAGGGCGCCTTCGTTGCCGGGGCCGGCGCCTATACCTCCGGCCCGCTGTCGTTCATGGATATCTACGACAAGATGTGCTTCACGGTGTCTTCCGCCGGCGGCCGCCGCGGCGCGCAGATGGCAACGTTCGACATCTCGCATCCCGACGTGGCCGACTTTATCAAGGCCAAGCGCGAAGCCGGGCGTTTGCGCCAGTTCAACCTGTCCACGCTGATCACCGCCGAATTCATGGAAGCGGTGAAGGCCGACGCCGAATGGAAGCTGGCGTTCCCGGTCACCGAGAAGGAAGCCAAGGCCGACGGCCTCAAGCTGGACGACGTGACGCAAGTCGTGTGGCGCGAATGGCCGGTGAAGAACAAGTACCTGACCCGCAAGTCCGACGGCAAGGTCGCCTGCCGCGTGTACAAGACCATCAAGGCGCAGCGCCTGTGGGACGTGATCATGTCCTCCACCTACGACTTCGCCGAGCCGGGCTTCATCCTGATCGACAAGGTCAATGAGATGAACAACAACTGGTTCTGCGAAAACATCCGCGCCACCAACCCGTGCGGCGAGCAGCCGCTGCCACCGTACGGTGCCTGCCTGCTGGGTTCGGTCAACCTGACCAAGTTCGTGCGCGATCCGTTTACCGACAACGCTCACTTCGATTGGGATGAGTACCGTGAAGTGGTCGCCACCTTCACCCGCATGCTGGACAACGTGGTGGAAGTGAACGGTCTGCCGCTGCCGCAGCAACAGGCGGAAATCATCCGCAAGCGCCGCCACGGCATGGGCTATCTCGGCCTCGGCTCCACGCTGACCATGCTGAAGATGCCTTACGGCTCCGCGGATTCGCTCAAGTTCACCGAGGAAGTCACCCGCACCATGGCCGAAGTGGGCTGGGAAGTGGGCGTCACGCTGGCCGAAGAAAAAGGCCCGGCACCGATCATGGACGAGGAATTCGAAGTCACCGCCGACCTGCTGGCGAAGCGTCCGGAAATGGCCAAGGACGGCATCAAGCTCGGCCAGAAGCTCAAGGGTCGTGTGCTGCTGGGCAAATACAGCCGCTACATGCAGCAGTTCCCGGAATCACTGCGCAGCCAGATCGTCGACAAGGGCGTGCGCTTCACGCACCACAGCTCAATTGCTCCGACCGGCACGATTTCCCTATCGCTTGGCAACAATGCTTCCAACGGCATCGAGCCCTCCTTCGCGCACCACTACAGCCGCAACGTGATCCGCGAAGGCAAGAAGTCCAAGGAAAAGGTCGACGTGTGGTCGTACGAGCTGCTGGCCTACCGCGAACTGGTCAACCCGCACGCGATGCCGTTCTCCGACAAGGAAGATGAAAAGCTGCCGGAATACTTCGTCGACTCCTCGTCCATCCCCGCCAAGGCGCACGTGGATATTCAAGCGGCTGCGCAAAAGTGGATCGACAGCTCGATCTCCAAGACCATCAACGTACCGACCGACTATCCGTACGGAGACTTCAAGGACATCTACTTCTACGCCTACGAGAAGGGTCTGAAGGGCTGCACTACCTTCCGCTTCAACCCGGAAGCGTTCCAGGGCGTGCTGGTGACCGAGAAGGATCTGGAAAACACCACCTACAAGTTCACGCTGGATGACGGCACGGTGGTCGAAGCCAAGGGCAACGAGGAAATCGAGTACGACGGCGAAATCCACACCGCCGCCAACTTATACGATGCACTGAAGGAAGGCTACTACGGCAAGTTCTGAAGCTGATCCATAGCAGCTCCGGACTCTGAGGCCGGCAGGCAACTGCCGGCCTTTTCTCTTTATGGGCCTAGATGATCAGCGGGTCTTCCTGCCGCATCTGCAGACCTTCCAAAGTGACGTCCATGCCACCGACGCGTATGCCCAGCATTTCCAGCAGCGGATCGAGGAACACGCGGCCGATCTCGCCAAGCAACGGCGTCACGATGCTCGACACGACCGTATTTACTAGCACGGTGTTGAGCACACTGAGCACCGTGACATCTACCGCGCCAGCATCGTCCAGCGCGTCCTCCAGACTGTCACCTATCGGACTGGAAACCGTCTGAGTTTGCGGCAAGTGATCAGCTATCGGATGATCCACGTCGAACACCACCGCTTGGGCAGAGGCGGATTGCACCGGCAAGTCAAGCGCAATACTCGCTATCGGTAGGTTGAGCAGCGTCGTTATTCGAGCTGGGCCTGTGCCGGCAGCATTGGTCATATCGAGACTGGCGATTCCGGGGCTGGCCTGGATGGTGACGCTGGTTTGCCCATCGTCATTGCTGATGGTACCCAGGCCCGCGCTACCTTGCCCGACCTGCGCTTGCAGAGACATATCGATTTTTGCCAGCAGCGGAATAGTGACGACGACGTCGACTTCGGCTTCCACCTGCGCCGTCGATACTGTGGTGCATATCGTGCCGCCATCACTGGCGGCCGGCCCGATTGCCATTTGCGGTGGCTCGATTACGTTGATCTGGCCGGTGATGCTGGTGACGCCGGGCACGCTGACACTCAAAGGCACCGACAGCGCGTTGCTGCCATTGGCTATCAGAGCGGTGGTCGTTATCAGCGACAGCACGTTAAGGCCAACCTTGCCGGCCGCTTCCTCATCCGGGGTGGCGACACTGAGTACATCGGCGAGCGTGAGATTGGTCCCGCCCACAGCCGCCGAGGCCAACTCCTGCATACCGGCGATAGCCGCTGCGTTGGCCGTGCCGGAGTTGGACATGGCCGTCGCGAATAGGCTGAACATGCTGCCAAGACTCATCGATGTATTGAGCAAGCTATCCAATCCGCCGACCTGCCCGCTGGCTTGCAGCAGATCGTTAAGCGTGATGTCGGCAGCAGCAATACCCTCGTATGACACCAGATCGAGATCGACCGAGCTACCGAGGATGTCACCAAAGACCCCATTAAGTAACACTGAATCCTCGGTATCGATACTGGCGGCGAAACTTCCCGCGCTGAATGCAGCAATCGCCGGATCGGCGCGGGAAACGGCCTGGGCATTCAGCACCACCGTGCCGGCAAAGAGACCGCCGGCGACGAGGCTGGACGGCACTTCGCGGGTGGCGTAAACGCGCACGGCTTCGGTGCCGCCGGTGGTGAACTGCCGAATGCCGCCGACGGTGCTGACGTTTACGATATCGACAATATTCGGGCTATTCGCCAGATTGCCGGTGTAGCCGTTGGCGACGGCAGCGTTCTGCGCCGCCTGCACGACATTGGCGAGCACGACCCCGCAGCCGAGTTGGCGTGCTGCCTGGATCGAAGCGATGTCCGCGACCGTCTGCAAATGCCGCTTCTGCATCCACAGCCTTCCGCTGTCCACGACCAGCGCGGCGAACAGCACCGCGAGCAGCAAGGTGACGGCGCCCAGCAGGCCGATGGCGCCGCGCTGGCGTTTCCGGCTATTTGCTGGAAATGCTCTCGTCATGCTTGTAATACATCGGCTGGGGATGTTCGAATCCTTTCAGGTAGCGTACGTACGCTCGCGCCATCGCCGGGCCGGATAAGGGCTGCGGCTGCATGGATGCGGCATCGCCCGAACGTTGCAATTCCAGCCAGGCGCGCGTCGCCGGTTCGGCTTGCGGCTGCTCGTTTTTCGCAGCCTCTTCAGCGTACGCTGTCGTGGCGATCAGCAGCAACCACGCCGCCAGCCGGCTTGTTTTCTGTTTCATCGTTCGCTCCCGTTTCATTAGGATTGTTCGTATCGCCGTTCGCTACGCCGCTATCCGGCACCGGGCCGATCATTCCGGTGGCCAGGCCGTCGGCTTGCGGCGTCGCCGACTGCCGTGCCGCCATTTTCCGGATGCCTGTCAGTTCCTCGGCGGAAATGCCGACCTTTTCCGCGAAAGCCGCGGCCTTGTCGTCCTCGCCGGTGCGCGACAGCAGCAGCAGCAGGTTGTGCGCCGCCCGGCGCTGGTTGGGCGCCAGCTCGATGGCGGTCAGGAATTCGTGCAGGGCGGTCTGGTGGTCGCCCGTCAGCATCAGTGCGTAGCCGTAATCGTTGCGCACCGAAGCATCGACCGGCAGCGCGGCACTGGCGGCCTTGAGATGGGCGACCGCATCGCGCCACTTGCCGGCGTTGCTGGCACTGAGGCCCAGCCCCTGATAGGCGTAGCCGCCCACGCAACTGCTCAGTAATTTGCGATAAATTCGGTCGGCTTCTTCCTCGCGGCCGGTCTGGCGCAGGCCGTCGGCGCGCAGCAGTTCGGCTTGCGGTACGTCGAGCCGCGCCGCGTCGAGATAGGCAATCGCCGCGTGCGGCTTGCCGGCCATCAGCATCTGGCGGATGAGTCCCAGCCGCGTCGAGGATGCGGGCGGCAATTCCTTGCAGGTGTTCTTGCCCGATCCCCACAAGTTCTTGTCGCCCGACGAGTCGACAGCCGGAGTCGCCGCCCAGGCCTGGCCGAGACTGCAAACCAGCGCGATCGCAAGGCATATATCTCGTTTCATCATCACATCCCTTTCAACGCACGCGCTAACCCGATAAAGCCGGGACCCGCCACGAATATCATCAATGCAGGAAATAGGAACAACACCATCACCACCGTCATCTTCGCCGAGAGCTTGCTGACGTATTCGCGCAGTTCGGAAATCTGGCGTTCCTCAACCAGCTTGGTGTATTCGATCAGCGAATCGCGGATGTTGCCGCCGTAGCGCGTGACTTGTTTCAGCATACCGATGGTGTCGTTCAGCTCGGGAATGTCCAGCGGCTCCGCCATTTCGGCCAGCGCTTCGCCGCGTTCCTGCCCGGCCTGGATGCGCTTCAGCACCACGCCCAGCTCCTTGGAAAGATTGGGGATCAGGCTGCCGCCCTGCTGTTCGATGACCTGCAAGGTGTGTTCGAACGACAAGCCGGCATCGAACAGCATGCGCAGCAGATGCAAAAAGGCGGTGACTTCCTTGCGTATCACCTGCTGCCGCTGCGAGGCGCACCAGCGCAGCAAGCGGCGCATGAAGATAAAAAAGAAGGCGAACACGAACACGACATGCAGCAGGATATCGCCCAAAGATGCACCGCCGGCAAACGAATAGATCGCGGTAGCGCCCGCCAGCACGAACGGCAACAACCATCCGGCGGCGAGAAAGTAGAACCGGGTCTGCGGATTGCCCCAACCCGCTTGCACCAGCAATCGCTGCATTTCCTCGATTTCGCTGCTGGAAAAACGCTCCAGCATTTGCATCAGGCGCGTGTTGGCATCCGGCTTCTCAAAGCGGAAGAAATGCGAAATATTGGCGCCATCGCCACGCAGCGCCTCCGCGAAACGACGGTGCACGCCGGGCGGCGGACGATCGCGCTGGGTCATGGAAAACAGCAACGCGGCGGTGCCCACCATCAACAGCACAGCTGTCCAGAGCCAGATGTTCAAGGGCGTGTGCACCTTAATTTTGCGTCTGCGACGAGGGCGATTTGGGATGCCATCCACGAAGCAAGACGCGAAGTTATGCCGCTCATAACAAGCGGCTTGCGAAAACGTAGTTTCAGTGCAGGCTTACCTGCGCAGCAGGTTATGCCGGAACTACAAAGGAGGGCGCCCAAATCGCCCTCGTCCCGAAGGGTTGCGGAGTAACGCAGTCGTGAAATTAAGGTGTACACGCCCTAGATACTTTTCAACATACGCCAGAGTATGAGCACGCCCGCCACCTGAAAACCGAGTGCGGTCATTAGCAGCGTCTTGCCGGAAGGGCTTTGTAGCATCAGATTCAGATAATTGGGATTCATGACGACCATGTATCCGGCCAGCGAGATGGGCGTCAACGACAGCACCCAGGCGGAAATGCGCGTCTCGCCGGTCATCGCGGCCAGTTCACGCTGCGCCAGTTCGCGCTGGCGGATCATCTGCACCACGCTTTGCAGCATTTCCTTAGGGCTGCTGCCGTAGCTGTTGCTGATGCGCATCGCCAGCGCAATCAGGCTCATTTCGCGTAGGCCGTGCAGCTTGGCAGCATCGCTCAGGGTTTCCGGCATATCGGCGCCGAGATCGGTGGCGCGCACCACCCGGTCGAGGATATTGCGCAATGGCGGTTTGGACTCTTCGGTCGCCAGGCGAATGGCGCCCTCGACGCTGCGGCCGCTGCCCAGGCTGCGCAGCACCTGGTCGATAAACATCGGCACCTGCTCGGTAATCTGCGCCTGACGGCGGCGTAACCGGAGATACGGCAACAGAAAGCCGATGATCAGCACTGCACCACTGAACAGCAGGAGCGCGCCGGCCCAACTCAGCCACACCCAGCCCACCAGCCCGAACAACAGAAACACCAGCGGAATCACGACGAAATGCCAGTCTTCCAGTTCGAATCCGGCATAAATCGAACCGCGCACGCGCAGCCGATGCCAGAAGGTTTCCTGCTGGCCCGGGGGAATGCCGGAAATGGTGGAACCGCGCGGCAGCACCTGTTTGAAATGCACCGCGACCTGCTCGCGAAACCTGGCATTCTTGCCCGACCCGTAAATCCACGCCGCCAGCCCCAGCATCAGCAGTGCGCCGCCAATCAACAGCCAGCCGACCAGTCCGCTCAAAGCCATTTTGAATTCGCCATCAGGTCGCGCAATTTCGGGTTGCAGGGCATCACGTTAACCGTGATGAAACGACCGGCATCGAGGTCGAACGAGTAGAGTTCGTTGAGCACAAACTGGTTGTCACGCACACCATTGACCTCGGTCACCGACACTACGCGGCGCTGGCCGTTGGACATGCGGCTGATCTGGATCACCAGCTCGACCGCCGCCGCGATCATCTGCCTGAGCGTGCCTTCGGAGCCCTGGAATCCCGCCAGCCCAGCCAGCATTTCCAGCCGCAGCATGGCATCCGAGGGGTTGTTGGCGTGCACCGTACTCATGCAGCCGTCGTGGCCGGTGTTCATCGCCTGCAGCACGTCCATCACTTCCTTGCCGCGCACTTCGCCGAGGATGATCCGGTCCGGCCGCATGCGCAGCGCATTGCGCACCAGGTCGCGCGCGGTCACTTCACCGGCGCCGTCGATGTTGGGCGGACGCGTTTCGAGGCGCACCACGTGCTCATGGTCGAGCTGCAATTCGGCGGCGTCTTCGATCGTGACGATGCGCTCGGTCGGCGGAATGGATCGGCTCAACACGTTGAGCAGCGTAGTCTTGCCGGCGCCGGTGCCGCCGCTGACGATGATGTTGCAGCGCTTCTCGACCGCGGCCGTCAGGAATTCCAGCATGCCCCGGTCGAAAGTGCCGAGCTGGATCAGATCCTGCGCCAGCAACGGATCCTTGCGGAATTTGCGGATCGACAGGCACGGCCCGTTCAGCGCCAGCGGGGGGATGATCGCATTGACGCGGCTGCCGTCCGGCAGGCGGGCATCCACCATCGGGCTGGATTCGTCGATGCGCCGCCCGAGGTGCGCGAGGATACGGCGGATCACGCGCAGCACGTGCTCGTCGTCGATGAAACGCAGCGATGTCGCTTCCAGCCGTCCTTCGCGTTCCACAAAAATCTGCTTCGCGCCGTTGACCAGGATATCGTTGACCCGCTCGTCCTTGATCAGCGTTTCCAGCGGCCCGTAGCCCGCCAGCTCATCGACCATGTCCTCGCTCAGGTTCTCGAGATCGTAGCCGCTCACCGGCAGGTGCTTCTCGGCGATGTATTGCGTGACCTTGCCGCGCACGTAATCCGCGACTTCCTGCCGCGGCACTTCAAACAGCGCGATGCGGTCGCGCTCGATTTCGCCGATCAGGAAACGGTGCAGCAGGAATTTGAGCTCCTGATAGTCCTCAGCCTGCTTGAGGCCGAAATCGTATCCGTAGAGGCGCAGGTCCATGGCGTTCTCCTAGGCCGTTGCCTTGCCTGGCGCTTTGCCCGCCGTCATGGCGGACATCAGGCGTTTCACCAGGCCCGGCTGCTGGCCATGGGCATGCCCCGATGACGCCCCCCTCACCTGCTGCGCCAGTTTGCGTACGCTGGTGACATACGGATCGTTGGGCGAGAGCGTGAACATGCTTTCGCCGGAATTCATCGTCGCCAGCCGCGCCATGCCGGAAGGTGCCAGCGTACTCAATAGTGGCAAGCCGAAGGATTGCGCGATGCTGTCGGCATCCGGCGGCATGCGCGACAAGTAGCGATCCACCACCAGCCCGGCGTTTTCCAGGTTGATCTTTTCCTCGCGCATGTGCTTCAGCAGTTGCAGGTTCTGCCGGCAGCTCGGCACGCTTTGCTCGATCAGCATGATGAGGCGGTCGGCGTTGGTCAGCAGCAGCATCAGGAAATCCGAGCGTGCGACGCCGCCCAGATTGATGACGATATGCGAGAAATAGCGCCGCAATGTACGCAGCAGCACATACACGTCAGCAGAAGTGAATTGCGCGCCGGTCCACGGCTCTTCCGGCATCGACAGCACGGTAAGGCCGCTCTTGTGCTGGCCGAAACCGGTCTGTATCAGCGTCGCATCGATGCGGCGCAGGCTGCGCACCGCGTCGATGAAACTATACGAAGCCGTGAGACCGAGATACAGCATCGCATCGCCGTGCGGCGCGCCGAGATCGAGCAGCAGCGTCGGCTCCGAATCCTGTATCGCCAGCGCCAGATGCAAGGCAAACATCGGCGCATCGCTACCCGGCCGCGCGCTGACGACAGTGGTGATGCGTCCGCCGGTATCCGCTTGAGCGGTGTAAGCGCTGGCATCCTTGGGTGCGAGCCGTTTCACCGTCGCCACCACGTCGTTGGCGCGCGTACCGACCTTGATAAAATCGCGCGCACCGACCCGCATCGACGCCAGAAGAAGATCCTCATCCACCGTCTCGGAAACCACCAGCACCGGAAGAAAAGGCTTGGCAGCCATCAGGCCTTCGATCAGCAGCGTCTCCTGCCGGTAATTGGACGCTGTAAGCTGCACGAAAATTGCCGAGGCGCCGATGGCATCCGACAGTTGCAGTAACCGTTCGATGGAAGGCTGATCGGCCGGGATCAACTCGCCGGCCTCGGTTAGCGCATGCGTCAGCCATTGCAGGCACTCGGGGGATTGGGTGAGGGCTATGTAACTGTTGCGTTCGCTCATGAACCGTCTCCCCTTATCGTGACATGCCGGTTGCGGGAGCACCGACGGCGCTGCCGGTCTGGAAGAACATTTCGCTGTAGCTGGGCTTGTAGTCGCGCACGTCGCTGCCCGGCAGTTCCGGCAGGGTGGCGTTGCGCGCAATCGGCCGCACCAGATGCGGTGTCACGACCATCAGCAGCTCCTTGTCCTCGCGATCGAACCGCGTCGAGCGGAAAAACGCGCCGATCACCGGCAGATCGCCCAGCCACGGGAATTTATCGACATTACTGAGCGTGTTGCGGCTGACGAGGCCGCTGATCACGAAGCTCTCGCCGTTGCCCAGTGACACGCTGGTATCGGTGCGGCGCACGCGCAGGCCGGGCACGGCCACCCCCCCGCTTTGCACCGCGTTGGCGAAATCGAGCTCGCTCACTTCCGGCGACACCTTGAGAAAGATGCGGTTGCCGTCGAGCACGGTGGGCGACAACATCAGCCGCACGCCATATTCCTTGTAGGTTACGGTCACTGAGCTGTCGCCACCCGAACCGCTGCGGATGGGAATCGGGAATTCACCACCGGCAAGAAAGGTCGCGCTCTGCCCGGAAACCGTGGTCAGGCTGGGTTCGGCCAGGGTATAGGCAAAACCGTTGGCTTCCAGCACGCTTAAGGCGCCAAACAGACCCGAGCCCGAATTGCCGAAAATCAGGTTGAACGCATTAAAGAGCGGCAAAAACCCGGAATTGCTTTCGAGGGCGAATCCGCTTCCGTCGTTGCTGATGGCGCTCAACGTGCCCGGCGCGCCGATAGCCAGCGTGGTGTTGCCTTCGTTCTTGCCGATGAAAAACCCGGCCCGCATCAGGTTCTGCCGGCTGACCTCGACGATCTTGATGTCGATTTGCACCTGACTGTCGAACGCCGCCATGCTGGCATCGAGCGGGCCTTTGGCTTCCGGGTCCAGCGCCTGCTGCGCGAGTGCATGTTTTTCCAAAGAGCCCGCTGCGCCAGTGAGCACCACATCAGCGCCGACAGCCTCAACCTTTAGCGGCGCGGCGCCGGAGACTTCCAGCTTCCTTCGTTCGGCGTCCGTTGCGGTATTGACCATCACCTTGATCACGCGGGCCGGACGCACATCCTGCTCGTTTTCCCACACCGACACCTCGGTCACGCCTGTTGTCTTGCCGGTCAGCAGCAGATTGCGCGCGGTCAGCACATTGATGCTGACCACCGCGGGGTCGCTCACGGCCACGCGCTTGATCGGTTGAGGATGGGTATAGACCTCCTGCCGCCCCACTTCCATCGCGAGCGTTTCGGATGTCTCCGCTGCGACGGACATCACTGCCAGCAGCAGCGCAATGCCAAGAGCCCAACGCGAGCGATGGATACGACTGAATTGAGCTCCAACCAATCCCTGCTTTACGAACGTCATACTTCCCCCGACTGCTGTTTCGTCCGATTACGAACCGTCAGTTTTTGACGGTGACAACTTCTACCTGATCACCTCGATGCACGATCACGCGCGATGTGTTTTCTGGCGCGGACTTCTTTGTTTTCACGACCGTTGCCTGGGTTTTTCTTGCGGCTGGTTTCGGCGGGGCGGCCGTGACCGCAACCGGACGCACACCACCCCCCGTCGCCAGTTCGGCAAGGCGCAGGTAATGCGAGGCATCTTCTTCAGTAGCCATCTGCGGCGGTTCGGCGCCGCGCAATGCAAGACGGATCTGACCGCTACTGTCGGCCAACATCAGGCGCGCCGCGTCTTTTTCAGGAATAGCGAGAATCGCCGAGCGACTGGATTTCCCTTTCTCCACATCCTGCTTTTTGGGTTCGGCCTGGTCGCCCGTTTTATTTTCGGCGGAGGTAATCTTCTTGAAGGTCGAAGGCTGCGCATCCGTTGCGCCGGTTTCCTCGCCGACAGCCAGCACGCGCACATCGCGCAAGACCACCTGCGACGACGAAATCTCGCCGGTTTCCTTGACGGGGCGCTGGTAATACAGGACATCGACATGGTCGCCGGGACTGACGAAACCGCCAACGCCGATCACTTCCGTGACCTTGATCGCCACCCCGCGCTCGCCCGGCCGCAGGGCCTGCGCAACTTCGCCCAACCGGGGGAAATGGCTGGACAGAACAGGCGTTCCGGCGGCGATCGGCTCAAGGGTCAGTTTGCCGACCACTTTTCCGACCGTTTCATATCCACGCTCATCACGTAAGGGGGAAGAGTCCAGGCGGACATCCTGTACGGTGAGCAGGTAGCCGGCGGGTATGTCGCGGGCAGCGATGACTTGCGGATAGCTGGGAGGCGGAGCCTGCACGGCTACGGGTGCTGCCTGCTTCGTGCTGAGTCGATAACCGATGGCGGCGGTGGCGATGGCGCCCAATGCCAGAATGACTGCCAGGAACCGCAACAACGTACTGTTCATGAACGATCCACCCTCTTTTTATCCGAGCCCGCTGAAATCGGCTCTTATGGTCATAACTCGATCACCGCGCGCCCGACAAGATCGGCAGGCAGTTTCGGCACCTCGCCTATCGCCGGAAAAGTCAGGACAGGCATCAATGGGTTGCTCGTGTACCCGGTATAAATTACCGTCACCGTCAACGTGTTGGTGCCGCTCCAGCCTAATTGCACATTGCCATTGGAAGCGCCCAGTACTTCATTTTTCACTCCGGCCGGCAACCAGGAAAGGCTATTGCCCACGGTAGTGCGCACCTGCGGTTCGACGCCGGAGCGATAGGCCGAATTGCTGGCAAATGCCAGGTTATCCACCGCAATCGCTGAGCGCGCGCCCTCTTCGGCGGCATGCTGAAAGGACTCCTCCAGCATCATGGCAATCGCATAACTGACCAGCGCGTAAAACACCACGAAAAACAGGACGAACAGCAGTGCGAACTCAATCGCTGCCGCACCCTTCTGTTTACGCCGTTGCGCTACCGCCCGTTCCATCGCTTACGTCCTAACCCAGATGGCGAGCAGGAATCCGATGGCAAGGGCCGCACCGAACGGCACCCAGCGGCGGACGCTCATCGTGTTTCCCGAATATCGCGTCACCGTCAGCGCCGTGAGCGAGACCATCGCGCTGAGAAACCCGGCAATGGCGAAGCTGATCAAGGCGATCTCCCAGCCGCCCAGCAGCGCTATCGCAACGAAGAGTTTGACATCGCCGGCCGCGAGCCAATGGGCAAAGTAGCCCGGCAGCGTCAGGGCGAGTGCCAGCACCACCCCCATCAGCACCGATGGCCAGCTCGCCCCCAGCACCGATTCGCCGGTGTAGGCGAGATAAGCCAGGGCGAGCACGGCAGCCGCCATGCTGTACAGATTGGGTATGCGACGAACCGTGAGATCCGACGCCAGCACTGCCATGCTCCAAGCCACGACCACCCATTCCGCCACCCTCATGTGCTACCGCTCGGCGACGGTTTAGGTCAGTGCGGTCTGGATGCTGGTGAATATTGCCGTGACGGCAGCATTGATAGGATCGACGAAGGCTACCAGGGCAATGGCGACCATCGCCGCAATCAACGCATATTCGATTGCGCTGGCCCCTTCTTCGTCGCGAATGAATTGAATGAAACGTGTCTTTGAAAAGTTTGCCATGTCACCCTCTCTAACAAGTAGTGCAAATCAAGACTTCAAATTACGTCCGCAGGCTTAAAGTCGTTATTTCCTGCGGCATTCAGAGCGAATGCGAATTCAATATATCCCAATCCAATAGCGTTCAACAACCCGATTTCTTACATTTTTATAGGAACTACCCTATATGGGTTAGGTAAAGTCCTATGCAGATACTTTTTTCAGGTAATCATGTTCCACTCGACGCGGTTACGGCCGCTTTCCTTGGCCCGGTAGAGCGCTTCGTCCGCCTGCTTGACCAATTCCTGCGGGGTGGAATTCATCGAAGGAATAATCGTTGCGCCGCCGATTGAAATCGTCACCACGCCATGCGGCGAGAGCTCATGCTCCATGCCGATGTCCATCACCGCCTTGCGCATGCGCTCACCCATGCTCCTGGCATCCGCCATCGGCATGTGCACCATCACCACGCCGAACTCCTCGCCGCCATAGCGCGCCACCGAATCGCCTGCCCGCTTCACGCAGCTTGCCAACGCGGCGGCCACTTGGCGCAGGCACTCGTCGCCCGCCGGATGGCCGTACTTGTCGTTGAATTTCTTGAACATATCCACGTCGAGGATGATGAGCGACAGCGGCACGCCTTGCCGCGCCGCCTGGCGCCAGCCGCCGTCGAGCTTGTCGTCGAAATGGCGGCGGTTGCCGAGCCCGGTTAGACGGTCTTCCCATGACACCTGCTCGAACGTGATTTGCTTGAGCAGGATCTGCACCAGCAATTCGCGGATTTCGCGCGCCGAAAGCGCCAGCGTCAGCCCGGTGACGAGCAACACGATGCCGCCCAGCACCCGCGCATCTGTCGCCAGGAAAGGCAGTACCAGCACCAGCGGCACCAGCACACCGGCGGTGTAGGCGTAAAACAGCGGAAGGAACACGACCAGTCGCGGTAAGGAAGTAATCACCGCGATCACCAGCAAAACCATCACTGCGGCCTGCGAGGAAGGATGCAGCCACGGCAGCGCAATGGCCGCACTTCCCCAGCCCAGCCCAGCCAGCCCGGCCGCGGCAATATGCGAGCGGATTTCGGAAAGCGGAGTGGCGATGCCGCCAGTGGCCTTGTCCGTGCGGCCGACGGCCCAATGCCAGCCGTACGCCGCCAGCATCCCGGGAAACCAGGCCAGCGCGGTCAAGGTCTTGAGGCCCCAAGCCAGCAGGCCGGCCATCACCGCCCCGCTTAGCATGGTTACCAGCAGGGCATTCGTGCGGCCGCGATAGACATACAGCAGCTCCTCGTTCGCGAGCGCGTGAGGGTCGAATTTGAACGTTTTTGCAGCAGGTTGATTCGAAGCGAGCGGCATTTTTTACCTTCTTCTGGCCCCAAAAAAAGCAGCCACGAGCTCGACCTAGCCTCTGTTGGCTGCCAAAACGAATCGAGACAAGCGATCAATAGTCATTCCGCATAAATCAGGCTTTTGGAGCGACAAATGGCGCTTTTTCATCTATTCGTGAATAAAGATACTCCTTTGAGTATGAATTGCATTACCTTTTATCGAACAAATTCAGCATTTCGTCGGTGATTTCCTGCTTCAGATTCCAATAGTCTTTCCAAGGGTCTTTTTTTAATCCGCCCAAGCGCTGCTGCACATTGCGTACAGTGAAGGTATCGGCCCGCACATCCCCGCCCAATTCTTCCCAGAAAATGGGCATGGACACCGTCGCGTCCGGCTTGGCCCGCGTGGAGAAAGCCGCCACGGCTGTTGCACCCCGGCCATTGCGCAGATAATCGATAAATATCTTTCCGCCGCGCTTGGCCTTGGCCATGTTGGAGGTAAAGCGGTCGGGCAGCGTGCGTGCCAGATGCTCGGCGACGGTTTTCGAAAACGCTTTCACTTCGTCCCACGGTCGTTCAGGCTTCAGCGGCACGACGATATGCAAGCCCTTGCCGCCGGTGGTCTTGAGGAAACTGCGCAGGCCGATTTCATCCAGCAGCCCGTGCATCAGTTGCGCGCCCTCCACCACCGTTTCCCAGCCCAGCCCCTCGGCCGGATCGAGGTCGAAGATCATGCGGTCGGGTTGCATCAGGCTGCCCTCGCGCGAACCCCAGGTATGCAGTTCCAGCACGCCCATCTGCACCAGCCCGATCACCGCCGACAGGCTGTTGGCCATCATGTAGATGTCCGTGCCATTTTCTTCCGGCACCTCGATGCGCTCGATGGCATCGGTCACGCTGTCGTCCACGTGCTTCTGGAAAAAGCACTTGTGCCCGTCGCCTTGCGGACAGCGCACCAACGCCAATGGGCGATCCTGCAGGTGCGGCAATAGCCAGTCGGCCACCGATTCGTAGTATTCGGCCAACGCCAGCTTGGTAAGCCCGATGCGCGGGAACAGGATTTTGTCGGGATGGGTCAGCGCAATGCCGGCGACCGTGGCGCGGCCCGCCGAGCTCTTGATGGCGGGCTTGGCCTTCGCGTTTTGTTCGACCTCGGCGACTTCCTTGTCGCTGATGGCGCGTTCGCGCACGATTTCCCTGGCGGACTTGTCGGCGCGCAAGCCGACAAAAGACGCATGGCGGATATTGCCGCCGTTGGTCCATTGCGCGAAATCCACCTCGGCCACCAGCTCGGGTTTCAGCCAATGCACGCCGCGCGCCTCGCTGCCGGTCGGCGGGTTATCGAACGCCGGCTTGGTGAGCTCGAGCGCCTTGAACTTCTTTGCGACTTCCCGCAGCAATTCGCTGCCGAAGCCAGTACCTACTTTCCCGCAATACTGCAGTTTGTCGCCATCGTAAACGCCCAGCAGCAAAGCGCCGAATTCCTCGCGCGAACCCGCCGGATCGGTATAGCCGGCCACCACGAACTCCTGCCGCTGCATGCATTTCACCTTGAGCCACGAGCGGCCGCGCACTTGCAGATAAGCGGCATCGGCGCGCTTGACGACGGTGCCCTCCAGCCCGTGCATGCAGGCGTGCTCGAATACCTCGCGCGCGCCGCCGGTGATGTGGTCGCTGTACAACAGCGGCCCGCCTTCTGGCGCGTGGTCCATGATTTCCTTGAGCAAGTGCTTACGCTCGATCAACGGCACCGCAGTGAGGTCGTACCCGTTGAGATACATCAGGTCGAAGAGGTAATACGCCAATTGCGCCGCCTTGCCCTCGCGCATCATGTTCTGCAGCGCCTGAAAACTGATCTTGCCGTCGCTCTCGACCGCGACCACCTCGCCGTCCACCCAGGCGTTTTCCACCGGCAACTCGGCTAGCGCCTTGGCGATGCCTTTCCATTTTCTCGTCCAGTCGTTGCCGGCGCGGGTATAGATGTTTGCTTCGCCGTCCTCGATGCGGCATACGGCGCGATAACCGTCGAATTTCACTTCCGACAGCCATTCGTCGCCCTTGGGCGCATGTTCGGCCAAGGTGGCGAGTTGCGGTCGCATCATCTCGGGCATGTCCGACGCAACCGCGCCGCCGATCTCCTTCGCAGACACGCTGCGCGTCGTGCGCTTGGCAGGTTTTTTTGACGTGCCGGATTGCGCTGCGGCTGCTTTCTTTTGCTTGCCCTGCGGCTTGTCGGCCACGCTTTCCGGCCGCAGCTCCGTGATATGCGCTTCATCGCCGTGACGGGCTTCGTCGTCGTTTTCCTTGATCAGCAGCCAGTTATCCTGCTTGCCTTCCTGCCGCCCCATGCGCACCAGCGTCCAGCCGCCGTGCAGCTTGCGCCCATCCAGATGGAATTTGAGTCGACCCTCGCGATACGCCTTGCGGGCATCGCCTTCCGGCTCCCATACGCCGCGATCCCACAGCTTCACGTGACCCGCGCCATATTGATGTTCGGGAATATCGCCTTCGAACGTGCCGTAACTCAGCGGATGATCCTCGACATGCACCGCCAGACGCTTATCGGCCGGGTCAAGGCTAGGGCCCTTGGGCACCGCCCAACTCTTCAGCGTGCCGTCCAGTTCCAGCCGGAAGTCGTAATGCAGCCGGCTGGCGTGGTGTTCCTGGATGTAATAGTTGAGTTGCTTGCCCGGCCGCACCACCTTGCCGCGCGGTTCGGGGGTTTTTTTGAAATCGCGCTTTTGCCAGTATTTCTCCAGGCTCATGGCGAGTCTCCTCGATTGTCGCACTCCGTATTGTTGGTGATTTCCCCCTCACCCTAACCCCCTCCCGCAAGGGGAGAGGGAATACGATCTTAGGGTTCTACCCTTCTCTCAACAGAGCAATCGCCCCTCTCCCCTTGCGGGAGAGGGTTAGGGTGAGGGGTATCACCATGAAACGCTGTTAACAGCCCACCAGCGAATCAAGCCGCTTTCCGCGTTGTCCCGCCGCTCGGCCGACTCGAGCCTTTGCCGCCCGTACTTGCCCGCTTTGCCGCCGCAGCCGCAGGCGCCGCCGCCTTTCTGCGATGGCTCGTCGATTTTGGCGGCGCTGTTTCGCCGGCGTCCTCTTCATTCGCAGCACGCATGGGCTTTTTATCCTTGCTGCCGATACTCTTCTTCAACAACTCCATCAGGTCGATCACCTTGGCCGATGAAGGCGCGTGTTCCTCGCCCGCTTCCGGCTCGGTCAGCGCATGCGTCTGCTTGCCTTCGACCTTTTTGTCGACCAGCGCCATCACGTCGTCGCGGTAGGTATCGTGGTATTGCTCGGGATGCCAGGCTTCGGTCATGTCTTCCAGCAGCGAGAGCGCCATCTGCACTTCCTTGTCCGTCACCGCGGCTTTCTTGTCCTTGGCGTCCGGCAATTCGAGATCGTCCGTCGAACGCAATTCATCGTGATAGCGCAGCAGGTTGAGCACAATGGCCTTGTCCATCGGCAGCAGCGCCGCCACGTGCTGCTTGGTGCGGATCACCACCTGCGCAATGCCCACCTTGCCGGCGCGCTTCAATGTCTCGCGCAACAGCACGTACACCTTGGCACCGCCGCGCGCCGGCTTGAGGTAATACGGCTGCTCGAAATAAATCTCCGGGATCTCCTCGGAATCGACAAAAGACAGGATATCGATGGTTTGCGTTGCCTCGACATTGGCGCGCTTCAGGTCTTCATCCGTCAGCACCACGTATTTGCCCTTTTCGTACTCGTATCCTTTGACGATGTCGTTCCAGTCGATGTCCTTGCCCGTGGACTTGTTGTAGCGCTTATAACCCACCGGCGCGAAGTCGCGCTTGTCCAGCATATCCAGGTCCAGGCCCTTTCGGCTCTCCGCCGGATAAAGCTCCACCGGGATGTGCACCAGGCCGAAACTGATCGCACCTTTCCATATCGCTCGCGGCATCTTCCTCAACCCCCGATTCGATAGAATTTATGTGTAAAAACAACTAGACCCATTGATTAGCATTAGGTTTCTGGCGCCCTCTGGCAGCGTCCGCTCGGCAATTGCAAAAGACACAACATAATGTGTATTGCAAGACTAGAATTCCAATATTATGTGGGTTATGATGACGTCATATTCCACGGAGGGAACCACCATGGCCATCAAGATCGAAAAGAAAATCACCGGTTACAACGTGCAGTCGGAAGAAGACAAAAAGGCCGAGCAAGCCGCTGCCGTCGTGTCTGCCGAAGCCGCAAAAGTCGCCGATGTCGTGCAGATGGGCGAGCCATTGAGCCGTCCCGAAAAACTGGTCGGCAACACCTACAAAGTCAAGACCCCGGTCACCGAACACGCCCTCTACATCACCATCAACGACATCGTCGTCGGTGAAGGCACCCCGCAAGAACACCGCCGCCCCTTCGAAATCTTCATCAATTCGAAGAACATGGAACACTTCCAGTGGATCGTCGCCCTCACCCGCGTCATGTCCGCCGTGTTCCGCAAAGGCGGCGACGTCACCTTCCTGGTCGAAGAACTGCACAGCGTGTTCGACCCCAACGGCGGCTACTTCAAAAAGGGCGGTAAATACATTCCCAGCCTGGTCGCGGAGATCGGCGAAGTCGTGGAGCAGCATCTGCAGGAAATCGGCATGCTGAAAAAGCCGGAGCCGGACCAGCACCAGAAAAAACTGATCGCCGAGAAGCGCGCCGAATACCTGGAAAAACATGTGCAAGCCGGCGGCGAAACCAATGCCGAAGGCTTCCCACCCGGCGCCCAGCTATGTGGCAAGTGCAGCACCAAGGCCGCGATTATCATGGATGGGTGTTTGACTTGCTTGAACTGCGGGGAGAGTAAGTGCGGTTAAGGTAGTGAAGGAAGCAAAAAAGCCGGTGAAAGCCGGCTTTTTTATTAACAAATAATTTGTTGATTAATATGTTATTTTCATTCAATATACAAATAACTGCTTTTTGAATGAAAAGCCATGATGTCTCCTTTGTCGAATGATCAGCGCAAATACCTGATCGACTCCAGCCAAATCTACGAGTCCTATATCGAGGCGCGCCGGCATGCCGACACTTATCGTCATGGCATGACCTGGAAACAAGCAGGCGGACGCGAGTATCTGTTTCGACTTTCGGGACGAACGGGTTATGGCAAATCGCTTGGGCCACGCAGCCCGGAAACCGAGCGCATCCTGCAGGAATTCCGTGAAGGCAAGGCTCGCGCACAAGAACGGCTGGAAGGCCTGACTCAGCGCCTGGACCAGCTCGCCAAGATCAATCGTGCGCTTCGCTTGGGACGCGTGCCCACTGTAGTCGCGAAGTTGCTGCGAGCGCTGGACGAGCGAGACATGATGGGAGACGAATTCATGGTGCTGGGCACCCAGGCGCTTTTCGCCTATGAATCGGTTGCCGGAGTGCGAATCGATCCGCAGCTCACCTCCTCTGGCGATGTCGATCTGATGTACGACACCCGAAAACGACTTTCCATCACCTCCGGCAAACTGGACGGAGCGGGCCTTATCGGCCTCCTGCGTAAGATCGATAAATCTTTCGAGCCCATGCGTTCCAATACTTTCCGTGCTGCGAACAAAGAGGAGTTCATGGTCGACCTCATCATCCCCGAACGAGACATGCGGGAATCCGAGCCGATACGGTTTGTGGAAGGCGATCTGGTGGCAACCGAAGTTCCCGGCCTGCAATGGCTAATGAATTCCCCCAAATTCGATGCCGTCTGCATTGGCGAGGACGGCTGGCCGACGCGCATGGTCGTACCGGATCCCCGCGCCTTTTCAGTCCATAAGTATTGGCTCTCGACCCGGCCCGATCGGGAGCCCCTGAAGAAGCCACGCGATGCAGGACAAGCGGAAATCGTGCGCCAAATCACGTTGGAATATTTTCCGCATCTGACATTCGATAACGAAAGCATGCAGTATCTTCCCCACCCCATGCGCCGTTTGGGATTGGGAACGGCGGATGCCGAATGATTTTCATTCATTCACAGGTATTTTATTCAACGAATGAAAACAGTTTTATTTGTATGGATGCTGAAACCAAAGTCATGTCCAGCACCAGAAAAAACTGATCACCGAGAAGCGCGCCGAATACATGGAAAAACATGTACAAGCCGGCGGCGAAACCAACGCCGAAGGCTTCCCGCCCGGAGCCCAGCTATGCGCCAAATGCAGCACCAAAGCCGCGATTATCATGGATGGGTGTTTGACTTGCTTGAACTGCGGGGAGAGTAAGTGCGGATCAACAAAGGGGGCTTCGGCCATTATTTATTGCGTCTGCGTCTGTTCGAGTAACCCCACACGCTGCTGCACCGACAAGTGATGATCATCGGATGGGTATATGAACTGCGATCTTCGATGACTGCTCTTTCGAGATTAACGACGAAATCACGCTTGAAATACGGGCTTTTCCCCAATAGATAGTATTGAGCTCGAATTGCACTATTTTATGAAATAATCACTATATTTCGCGCCCGAGGCCCTTTTCCAGTAATTTCCACATCAAACTCTATAACCGTTCCGGCGATGGCAGTGGCTTCTGATTTTTTTTCAGTAAAATCAGCATAAAAAACAAATATATCTTTTCCCTTTTCTCTAGTGGCAAACCCATACCCTTTAATTGGGTCATATGTTTTTAATATTCCATTATCACGAGCTCTATCCATTTATATTTCTCGCAATCTCTAAGGGCCTAATTGTGTTTAGAGTTTTTTGTAATAGCTTTGCCAAGGACAAATCTGTTCTTGCCACTATAGAAGCAGCATGCTGAAATTTATAAAATTTTTGTATATATCCGAGTTTTCGACGATCTTGAGATTTACTAGCAAACGCAAAAATTAGTTTCTTAATTTTTGCAATTTGATCTTCACTATATATGGGTGATATGCGGTCAAGTATATTTCTCAGTCTTACCGCCTCTTTATGCTTTAGTCTTCGTAACAAAGCTACTTTTCCAGATACGGAGGCATATTGCTCATGATATTCATTTGTAGATTTGCCATTTTTCGTATCAGCTAATTTCTTTAATTCATTAACCTCATAAGCAATTTCTTGCCTTTTACTACGACTAATTCTTGGAGAACCTCGATTAAGCCATAAGCCAGTTATTTGCATTAAATTCTTTGGGTTGCTGCGTGAATAAAATGATTTCTTAGTCGGGTGAATATGATATCCGTAAGAGTGCAGCATACCGATAACTTGATTAACAATTTTTCCTTGCTGCTGCTTTGATAGGGGAGTCTTACTGCTGACTGTAATATCATCAATCAGCCGGGTATAAGTTAATGACAAACCTTCTAGTTTTGCTACTAAGTGAAATTCTTTCTCAAACAATACCAAATTCGACAGATAAGAGCTTGTCGGCGCACCTTGAGGCAAGGCTTGATTTAATGTTGTTAAATTTGTAAGTACTTTTGAGACTTCAAGAGGGAATTTAAATAGATAAATAAAGATATGTTCAATTTGAGCAGAACTAATACTCGGGAAAAAATTTTTAATATCTAAAGCAATGGCTGTTTCTGCATTGGCGTGAGCCTTGGCATTTGAAACAAAATCGCGAGGAGAAGATGACTTTATGCCTCCATGTAGATATGGAGGGAAAACAATATTACAGAATATTCTGGTAATAATTCTTTTTTGAATCGTTTTGAGTAATGGGACCGGATCAGCTAAAGAGCGAGTTTTATTTCTGACAGTTTTCTCAAACTCAACATAAAAGGCTGATGGATTGTGAGCTATTTTGAGTAGCTGGGCTTCTGAAACATCTAAGGTTTTAGATAACCTTCCTAAAGAACCTATAGGGGAACCAGAATAATAAATTTTATGACTTGCCATAAATCCCTTAGGCGGGGGAAAAACAGTGGGAGTTTATTAGAAAGGTAAACTTGCTTTGATAGTCAAAGACAGTATCCAGCAAATCATCAATCTAATAATCAAAAATCCGTAGGGCTTTAAAGCCTTAATAAATTTCTGCAACGTGCCAGCGCTGGCGGGTTTGTCATAGTTGATCCCCTCCCGACGATCAACAATCAAGTTTAAAACAACAACATTCACAACATTTTTGACTTTTTGAGTCATACATTTCTCCTTTTAGGATTGTTTGACTTTGACAACATGCCAAAATCGCCTACCGATCCTATAGGTTGAAATATTGAAGGCAAACAACCTGCGCTGACACACTCCCACCTTATTACGCCTAACTGAAGTACAGAGAAACTTTAGGCTTTTGCACCAAGCGTCAGAATGCGACCCAAACGCCTAGATGCCGGTAGAGATCAATCACCAATTAAATTGTGAATGATCGTTTGATAACACCAAAAATTATCAAACGTAGATCCTTCAATTTTACAGTTGCGAAGCTTTTAAACACCCTCAGACATCCATCTGATAACCATATTATAAACATATTAATTTGAACTTTGTTTGCAGATTAATTACAAATTTGTACGCTCAATTTGATTGAGACATTGCTCTCATAATATAGGGGGGAATTGGGTCAGACCCCATTTAGCAGCATGATTACTGCGAGCTAGACCTGCTACGGGCCCCACTCAATCCAATCTAAATCCGCTCCGGCATGGCTCACTGTTACGACTTGAACAGATCGTCCAGAGGGTTCTTGCCACCCGAGGCGTTGGCTGAAACGCGCCTTGCGGTGAATTCTTCTTCAATATTGTCGCGGTAAAAGCTCCACTGCGAGCCGGAGCTTTGAAACCGGCGCCACAGGGCTTCGGCGATGCCGCCGTATTCCAGGGCGCTGCCGTCATCCATCTGCACCCGCAGGGTGCGGGTTTTGGCATCGTAACCGATGGCGCGTAGTTTTCCGGCGCTGACCTTGATCATTTCCATAACGATTCCATCCTTGGGTTAAAGCTGAAACACATTTGATAAGTTATTGTAATGATTATGAATCCGAGGCACACTACATACGGTTTCTTTTTAGTTACATACCTGGAAGAAAAACCAAAGGGAGGCAATATCCAAAATGCACCCGATCCTCGATGTTTTTCGCCCCACGCATCCAGCCATAAGAACAATCCCAGGCCAGCCGCCACTTAGATGGCGATTGGGCGGCATATTTCTCAGTACGGCATTGTTGATGACCGTATATGAGAGCTTGAAGGAATTATTTTTCAAGGGCTCATTGACGCCGTGGGAGTCGCATACGATCACCATCTTCCTGACGGCCACAATTGCCACCATCGCCTCATCGTTCATGTTCAAATGGGCCGCTCAAATTGAGGCGCAGCTCCGCGCCGCCGACACGGCCTTCGCCACGCAGGAAGGTTTGGTGATCAACGACAGCAACAAAACCATCCTTCGCATTAATCCTGCTTTCACCCGCATTAGCGGATACAGCCCCGAAGATGTCGTCGGGACCGATCTGTCACTATTTCTCTCGGAATTACAGGACGCCGCGTTCAATCAAGCATTGTGGGAAAAGGTGCAGCACGACAAATTCTGGTCCGGAGAAATCTGGAGCCGGAAGAAGAACGGCGATAAATTTCCGGCATGGTTGACGATCACCGCCGTCACCGCCAAAGATGGAAGCATAAGCAATTACGTCAGCACCTTTTCCGATATCTCCGAGTACTTCCAAACCAAAGAGGAACTGAAAAAACACCGCGAGCACCTGCAAGAGCTGGTGAATAAAAAGACGGCGAGTCTGAGCGCGAGCGAGGAGCGCCTGCGGACAGTCCTCGATACCGTGGTGGATGGCATCATCACCGTCAAGGAGAACGGCGTCATCGAGACCATCAATCCGGCCGTGGAACGCATTTTCGGCTATGCCGTTGCCAAGCTGGTCGGGCGTAACGTCAACACGCTGCTGCCCGAGCCTTATCGCAGCCAGCACGACAGCGATCTCGAACGTTACTGCACTACCGGGGAAGCGCACATCATCGGCATCGAGCGCGAGGTCATGGGCCTGCGCAAGAACGGCAGCACCTTCCCCTTGGAACTTTCGGTAAGCGAGATGCGGCTGGGCGGCGAGCGCCACTTTATCGTCCTCGTGCGCGACATCACCGAGCGCAAGCAGATAGAGCTTCAACTTATCGCGGCCAAGGATGAGGCGCAGCAGGCCAGCGCCGCCAAGTCGGATTTCCTCGCCACCATGAGCCACGAAATCCGCACCCCCATGAATGGCGTCATCGGCATGGCCGATGTGTTGCACCAGAGCAGCCTCAAGGGCTACCAGGTGGAAATGGTCGATCTCATCCGCGAATCGGCGTATTCCCTGCTGAGCATCATTGACGACATTCTGGACTTCTCCAAGGTTGAGGCCGGCAAGCTGGAAATTGAAAATGTGCCGATGCCGGTGGCCGATGTGGTGGAGAAAGTCTGCGCCATCCTGGATAACCTGGCCTCGAAAAAAGGCGTGGATCTCACCCTGTTCACCGATCCGGCGATTCCCGCGGAAGTCATGGGCGACGCGGGACGTTTGCGCCAGGTGCTGGTCAACATCACCAACAACGCCATCAAGTTTTCCAGCGGGCAGGAACGGACTGGCCGGGTATCCGTACGGGCCTTGTTGGCCGAGCGTAACGCGGAGCAGGTGGTGGTGGAGTTTCGCATTGCCGACAATGGCATCGGTATGGATGAAGAGACCTTGTCGAGGCTGTTCACCCCGTTTACGCAGGCCGATTCCTCCACCACCCGACGTTTTGGCGGCACCGGGCTGGGGCTGGCTATCGCCCGCCATCTGGTGCAGCTCATGGGCGGTGAGATCACGGTGCAAAGCACGCCCGGCCAGGACTCCCTCTTTACCCTGCGCCTGCCCTTTGTGTCGCTGCCGGCTGAAGCCGACCCGTCGGAATCTCCCGTCGCCGGGCTTTCGTGTCTCGTGGTGGGTGATTCGCAGGGGATGGCCGATGATATTGCCGTGTACCTTACCTATGGCGGCGCCACCGTCCAACGCGCGCCCGATCTGGCGGCAGTGCCGGATGGAGCGGGATCGCCCGGCTTGTGTGTGTGGATTCTGGATGCCGGGATTACGCCGCTGGATGAACTGCGCGCGATTGCCCGGACTCGCCAGGAACAGGAAATCCGCTTCGTTGTGATCGAGTACGGGGAACGCCGCAATCCGCGCCTGGAGTATGCCGATGTGGTGCAGATAGACGGCAATGTCTTGACGCGATGGACTGTCCTCAAGGCGGTGTCCATCGCCGCCGGACGGACGCAGGAGGACAGAGGAGCCTCTCCGCTCAGCAAGGCCGAGACGGCCTTTAGCCCGCCGTTGCGCGCGGCAGCCCTGCGGCAGAGTCGATTGATTCTGGTGGCCGAAGACAACGAAATCAACCAGAAGGTGATCCTGCGCCAGCTTGCGCTGCTCGGGTTTGCCGCTGATATAGCCGCCGACGGCCGCCTGGCGCTGAAACGGTGGCAGAAAGGCGATTACGCGCTGCTGCTCACCGATCTTCACATGCCGAGAATGGACGGTTATGCGCTAACCAAGGTCATTCGTGCCGAAGAAAGGGATGCCCGGCATATCCCGATCATTGCGCTCACCGCCAACGCGCTCAAGGAAGAAGCCGACCATTGCCGCGCCGTCGGCATGGACGACTATCTGAGCAAACCGGTGCAGTTGGCGCAACTGAAAGCCATGCTGGAACAATGGCTGCCGCCCGCTGCCGAAGAACCCGGTACCGATGTGCCAGATTCTTCCGCCATGCCGGTGGACGTGAACGTGCTCAAGAAACTGGTGGGCGACGATCCTGACGTGATCCGCGAGTTCTTGCATGAGTTCCGCATCAGCGCGGCGAGGATTGCAGTGGAATTGAAGACCGCCTACGAGGATGGGCAGGCGGCACAGGTGGGCGCGCTGGCGCACAAGCTCAAATCCTCGGCGCGCTCGGTGGGCGCACTGGCACTCGGCGCGCTGTGCGCCGAAATGGAACAGGCTGGCAAAGCCGGACAAATCGAGGTGTTAACCGCGATTTTTTCCCGCTTTGACATGGAAATTTCCAGCGTAAACAAATATCTAGACGTATGAATACCGGAGATAGTCTGGACAGGATTCCAGGAGAAAAGAAAACGATGGTCGATAAATCTGCATTCAGGATTCTAGTGCTCGATGACGAGCCGTTCATGCTCAAGCTGCTTAGCCACGTTCTGATCAACCTGGGATTCAGCCAGGTGACGACCTGTGACAATGGACACAAAGCGCTGGAATGGATTGATTCTCCGCACACTCCGCCGGATCTGATCCTGTTAGACCTCAATATGCCGGAAATGGACGGGGTGGAGTTTGTGCGTCATCTCGTCGAGCGGCGCTATGCCGGCAGCATACTGCTGATCAGCGGCGAGGAAGAACGCATGTTGCAGACCGCAGAAAGACTGGTGCGGGCGCACAATATCTCGACGCTGGGGCATTTGAACAAACCCGTCCTTCCAGCGGAATTGTCCGCGCTGCTGGAAAAGTGGACGCCGCCCTCACTCGGCAATCCACGGGCAGCGAAAAAGGTTTACAACGCCGACGAGGTACGCGCAGCGATCCTGAACGGCGAGTTGGTGAATTTTTACCAGCCCAAGGTGGATATGGCGAGCGGCAAAGTGGTGGGAGTCGAATCCCTGGTACGCTGGCGCCACCCCGAGGACGGCTTGGTGTTCCCCGACCAATTCATCAGCGTGGCGGAAGAACATGGGCTGATCGACGATCTGACACGGTTTGTCATCGGCGAGGCCTTTGCCCAGCTCAGGGCCTGGCAGGAGCATGGTTTGCAGCTGCGGATGGCGCTCAATATTTCCATGGATAATCTCGCGACGCTGGAGTTTGCGGATTATGTGACGGCGGCCGCTGCCAGCGCAGGCATCAAGCCGGACGATGTGGTGCTGGAAGTGACTGAAAGCAAGTTGATGAAGGATTTGTCCGCGGCGCTGGAAATACTCACCCGTCTGCGTTTGAAGCGCTTTAGCTTGTCGATAGACGATTTCGGCACTGGCCACTCGTCGCTCACCCAGTTGCGCGATATCCCGTTTGACGAACTCAAGGTGGATCAAGGGTTCGTCCATGGCGCAGCCAGCGATAACACCCTACGCGCTATCTATGGCGCCAGCCTTAGCCTGGCAAAACTATTGGGGATGAAAACCGTGGCCGAAGGCGCGGAAGACCAGGCAGATTGGGAATTCCTGCGCAGCACGGGCTGTCATTCGGTCCAAGGCTTTTTTATCGCGAAACCCATGCCGGCGGGTGAAATCCCCGGTTGGGTCGCGCTATGGGAGACGCGTGCGGAAGGCCTCATGGAATCCCGCACGGAGGATAACCTCCCGGGATAATAAGCGCCATATAGGTCGCGGAGTTTCCGGCGCTGACCTTTGATCATGTCCATATCGATGCCATCCCCGGGTTACATCATTCCGGAATCGAACCGCATCGGCGGGCCGATCCGATAAGCCGGCCCTTTATCTTTACAACACCGCCGCCAGCACCAGGGGCACGACCACAATCGCCGCAATGTTGCCCACCAGCACGATGGCCGCCACTTGATGCGGGGCCTGCTGGTAGCGCTCGGCAAACACGTAATTGATCACCGCCGGCGGCAGGGCGCCGAAGATGATCAGCATGGCTTTCTCCTGCCCTTGCAACCCGAGCAGCGTCGCCAGCAGCCAACTGAGCGAAATGCCGGCCGCTGGCCGGGCAAGCGCGCCGATGACGCCAACCCGCAGGTCGTGGTTGACGTGCGAATGCGCGATGCGCACGCCCAGCGCGAACAGCGCCAGCGGAATCGAGACATCGCCCAGCATCTTGATCGCCAGTTGCAGCGACGGCCACAGCGAAAAACTGGAAAAGCTCACAGCCAGCCCGGCCGCGGCGGCGAGGATGACGGGCGAGCGCCAGAAATTCCACCAGCGGGCGTGGTGATCGAGCAGCCAGATGCCGAACGAGAATTGCAGCAGGTTCATCACAAGAAACATCACCACCGCCCCCGGCAGGCCCTCCGGCCCAAACGCCAGCAGCGCGAGCGGCAGGCCAAGGTTGCCGCAGTTGTTGAACATCATGGTGATCACCAGCGCGTTGGGGGCGATGCCTACGCGCGGGGCCAGCAAGCGGCCGATGATGCCGGAGCCGACGGCCATCAGGAACGCGCCCAACGCCAGATTCCAGTGGCCGGCCAGCGTGAAGGACTTATCCGCCAGCGCGGAGAACACCAGCGCCGGGATGAAGATGTCCATGTTGAGCTGATTGGCCCCGCCCATCTCCACGCCGCGCCGTTTGCCGTATGCCCAGCCGACCAGCGCGATGGCCAGCACCGGAAATACGATGGCGAGAATTCGCAACAGGGTGACGGGTTCGTTCAATGGGCTATCCGGTGCGTCAAAGGGATTCATGGTAACCAATCGCTCCGGCGAGCAGAAGTGAATACGCGAATTTTTGATTCGGGCGCTTTTTAGTCCACAGGGATGGGCGCCAGCTGGAACTCATGCGTAAATCCACTGCCATACTTTGAACAATAACGACTAAAGTGGGCCAAAACGACAATGGAATATAAAGTCATCGATACACAAATTGCCCCCACAGGCCGGCTGGAAGTACTCTCCAAAACAGAAGCGACAAAACTCCTCAATCGCGGGCATGGCAGTTTGCACCAGCTCTATCGCGACTGCTCGTTGGCCGTGCTCAATACCGGCAACGAGCTCGACAACGCCAAGGAGCTGCTGGAGCGCTACAGTACTTTCGATATCCATATCATCCAGCGGCCGCGCGGCATCAAGCTGGACATCGTCAATGCGCCGGCCACCGCCTTTGTCGACGGCAGGATGATCGTCGGTATCCAGGAGCATCTATTCTCCGTGCTGCGCGACGTGATCTTCGTGCACGAAGAGATTTCCGGGAATCTGCGCTTCGATCTGGAAACCTCGGAGGGCATTACCGAGGCCATTTTTCATATCCTGCGCAACGCTTCCGTGTTGCGGCCGCGCACCGAACCGAATGTCGTGGTGTGCTGGGGCGGCCACTCCATCAGCCGCGAGGAATACGAATACACCAAGCTGGTCGGCTACCAGTTGGGCCTGCGCGGTTTCGACATCTGTACCGGCTGCGGGCCCGGCGCGATGAAGGGGCCGATGAAAAGCGCTGCCATCGGGCATGCCAAGCAACGTGTCGGCAAGAGGCGCTATATCGGCTTCACCGAGCCGGGGATCATTGCCGGAGAACCGCCGAATCCTATCGTCAACGAGCTGGTCATTTTGCCGGACGTGGAAAAGCGGCTGGAGGCCTTCCTCCGTTTCGGCCACGGCTTTGTCGTTTTTCCCGGTGGCGCGGGCACAACCGAGGAAATCCTGTACATGCTGGGCGTACTGCTGCACCCGGATAATGCAGAGCTGCCATTTCCGCTGATATTGACCGGGCCGAAAAGCACGGAAGATTACTTTCGCCAGATCGATTCCTTCATCGGCGATATCCTGGGGCCGGAAGCGCAGCGCCTTTACAAGATCATCATCGACGACCCGGCGCAGGTAGCGCTGGAAATCCAGGCCGGCATCAAACTGGTGCGCAATTTCCGCAGGCAGCACCGCGATGCCTACTACTTTGATTCGCAGCTCAAGATCGAACACGAATTGCAGAAGCCTTTCCACCCCACGCACGAAAACATGAGCAAGCTGAAGCTGCACAAGCACCTGCCCAAACACACGCTGGTCGCCAACCTGCGGCGCGCGTTCTCGGGCATCGTGGCGGGCAATATCAAGGATGCGGGGATACGCGCGATCGAAAAACATGGGAAATTCGAGATCCACGGCGACGCGGCCATCATGCAAAGGATGGATGCGTTGCTGACCGCTTTCATCGAACAAAAGCGGATGAAGCTGACGGGAAAATACGATCCTTGCTACCGGATCGTGGTCGATATTCCTGCTGAGGCTGCACAGGGATAGGCAATAAAAAAGGGGCAATCGCCCCTTTTTTATTCGCTGTGCAGAGCCTTACTTGTTCGCGGTGAGCGTGGTGTACGAGTTGATGAGGTTGCGATAGTCCGGGATGTGGTTGGAGCACAGCGCCGCCAAACCCTCGATGTCGCGGCGCCAGTCGCGATGCAGTTCGCATGCCATGCCGAACCACGTCATCATCTGGACGCCAGCCGCCGACATGCGGTCCCAGGCGGCATCGCGCGTCATTTCGTTGAAGGTGCCGGAGGCATCGGCGACCACGAACACCTCGAAGCCTTCCTCGATCGCGGACAGCGCGGGGAATGCCACGCACACTTCGGTCACCACGCCGGCGATGATGAGCTGCTTCTTGCCGGTGGCCTTGATCGCCTTGACGAAATCTTCGTTGTCCCAGGCGTTGATCTGGCCGGGGCGGGCGATGTAGGGCGCGTCCGGGAACATCTCCTTCAGCTCGGGCATCAACGGGCCGTTGGGGCCGGTTTCGAAGCTGGTCGTCAGAATGGTTGGCAGGTTGAAGAATTTGGCGGCGTCGGCCAGCGCCAGCACGTTGTTCTTGAAGCGGTCCGGATCAATGTCGCGCACCAGGGAGAGCAGGCCGGCCTGGTGATCCACCAGCAGCACAGCGGCGTTGTCGCGGTCGAGACGTACGTAGGGCTTGTTCATGTTGTTTCCTTTCAAAGTTATCAAGAGTTACGAATCAAAAAATCCGGCCTGGCGTTATGCCGCTGCCTGGATAAAACGGCCTTGGTTGTAGTCATCGATCGCCTGGTGGATTTCCTCCACGCTGTTCATGACAAAGGGGCCATGGCCAACCACCGGTTCATTCAGCGGCTCCCCGTTCAACAGCAACAGGACGGTGTCCTGCTGCGCTTCCAACACCAGCTCGGTGCCCGTGTGCTGCATCACGGCCAACTCGGCAGGACGGATGGTGTGTACACCGCCCAGCCCGACCGCGCCGTGCAGCACGAACACAGCGGTGGTGTGGCCTTCCGGCAGGGTAAAGGTCGTCGTGCTGCCGGCATTGAGCCGCACGTCCCATACGTTCATCGGGCTGAAGGTGTGCGCCGGGCCTGGCTGGCCTGCGTACTCACCTGCAATCACGCGCACCTTGCCTGCATGGTCGGCGAGCTGTATTTCAGGAATCTGCGCGTTGGTGATGCCCTGGTAACCGGGCTTGGTCATCTTGTCCTTGGCCGGCAGGTTGACCCACAGCTGGATCATCTCGAACGGCCCGCCGGTCTTGGCATAGTCCTCGCCGTGGTATTCCTCGTGGATGATGCCGGAACCGGCGGTCATCCATTGCACATCGCCGGGGCCGATGGTGCCGCCCGCGTCGGTGGAGTCGCGATGCGAGACCTGGCCGTCGTAGACAATGGTGACCGTCTCGAACCCGCGGTGCGGGTGCTGACCCACGCCGCGGCGTTGCTCGGTGGGCTCGAAGCGAGCCGGGCCGGCGTAGTCCATGAGCAGGAACGGCGACACTTGTTCGGCGATGTCGCGATAAGAAAAAATGCTTTGCACGGGAAAACCGTCACCCACCCAGTGGTTGCCGTTGCTGCGCTTGATAAAGACCAGTTTTTTCATGATTGTTCCTTTCCTGATTTCGATTACGTGCTCGATGGGTGTCACTATAGGCTCCGAAGATTTAGTACACTAGACGGTGTAATTTGAAATTACTTTTCAATAAACGGAACAATCATGGATTTCAACGAAGCGGCGGTGTTCGTTAAGGTAGTGCAGGCAGGCGGCTTCAGTGCCGCAGCGCGGCAACTGGGCCTACCGACCTCGACGGTGAGCACGCGCGTTTCACGGCTGGAACAGCGGCTGGGCATCACCCTGCTGCAGCGCACGACGCGGCGGCTGCACCTCACCGAGGCGGGCACGGCTTACTTTCACCATGCTTCGCTGGGCCTGGGCTATATGCTGGAAGCAGAGGCCGCCGTCGACGAGGCGCGCCAGCAGCCGCAGGGCAAGCTCAAGGTGACGGCGCCGGCGGACCTGGGCGACACACTGCTCGCGGGCTTAATCGAGCGCACGCAGCGTGAATTCCCGGCGCTGGAGATGGAGTTGCTGTTGACTGACCGCTATGTAGACCTGGTGGCGGACGGGGTGGACGTGGCGATCCGCACCGGCACGCTGCGCGACTCCAGCCTGGTGGCCAAGTCGCTCGGCACGGTGCGCTGGGGCATATTCGCGAACCGCGATTACTTGCGGCACGCACCGCCGCTGGAAGAACCGCAGCACCTGCACGCGCACCCGTGCCTGCAGTTCACGCCGATGGGGCGCGACGCGTGGGAGTTGAACAATGGCCATCACGGCATCACCATTCCGCTGTCCGGCCGCGCGATGGCCAACAACATCGGCGTGGTGCGCTCCATGGCGTTGAATGGGCAAGGCGTGGCGCTGCTGCCGACCTTTATTTGCAAGCCGGAGCTGCTCGTCGGCGATCTGGTGCGCGTGCTGCCGGACTGGCATGGCCGGGCCGACCCGGTGCACCTGGTCTATCCGCGCCAGCGTTTCATGCCGCCCAAGCTGCGTGCCTTTATCGATCTCGCGCAGACGGAATTGCGGCAATGGTTCGAGGAAGCGCCTGCGCTTTAGTAGCACATTTTTACCGTCGCACCCTAAGTCACAAAGGAACAACAAAACCATGACCGACACACTCCACCCCGAAGAAAACGCGACTGCCGTCATTACCCACCGCGTGCGGGAAGGCCATCAAAACGACTACGAAAACTGGCTGAAGGAGATCGGCGCCGTCGCCAAGTCGTATCCCGGCCATTTGGGCGTGATGATCATCCGCCCGGTGCCCGACGCCACCTTCACGTATACCATCGTCATTCGCTTCGATACGCGCGGCCACCTGCTGACCTGGATGGAGTCGGCGGATCGCAAGCGCCTGATCGAGAAGGTGCAGCCCTGGCTGATGGAGGATGACCGCTACCTGGTGCAGAGCGGGCTGGATTTCTGGTTCACGCCGGAAGGGATCAAGCCGAAGTTTCCGAAGCGCTGGAAACAGAGCGTGGTGACGTGGTCGGCGATTTTTCCGCTGGTGCTGGGCATTTCGATGGCGGTGGAATACCTGCGGCGCGCTCTTGGTATTGCCGATCATCATTACCTGCAGTTGCTGTTGATTACGGGGGTCGTGGTATGGCTGATGGTGTACATCGTGATGCCGCGCTATACCAAGCTGGTACATCGCTGGCTGTATCGATGACGCCGCCACCCTCCTGACATTTGTCCGTGCTGGAATAGCACATGACAGCAAGTTAATGGTTGACATGGCAACACCCCGCTGTAGCATGGTAGGTCAGAAATTCGGCAGGTTAAGAAGGCAATAACCGCCCACGCCGTTGAGGGGAGTCCATATGCCCTTGTACATACTGCAGATGGAAAAAGGCTTTTTCTGGCTTTTGATAAGCATGTGTATTCCGTTTGTCTCCCTTCCGGCAGCCGCAGATACTCCCCCACTCCCTTCGTTTGCGGACATGACCATTGAGGAACTCGGCAATATCGAGATCACCTCGGTTTCCAAGAAACCGCAAAGCCTGTCGGATGCCGCCGCTTCCGTGTTCGTTATCACCAGCGAGGATATCCGCCGCTCCGGTGCCGCAACGTTGCCCGAAGCCTTGCGCCTGGCTCCGAATCTGCAAGTTGCCCAGGTAAGCGCCAGCGGCTATGCCATCTCCGCGCGTGGCTTGAATGGCACGAACGGCAGCGCGCCCAACAAATTGCTGGTCCTCATCGACGGCCGCTCGGTATATTCGCCGCTTTTTGCAGGGATATTCTGGGATGTTCAGGATGTGATGCTGGAGGACGTGGAGCGTATTGAAGTCATCAGCGGTCCCGGCAGCACGCTATGGGGCATCAACGCGGTCAATGGCGTCATCAATGTCATCACCCGCTCGGCCAAGGATACCCAAGGCGCCCTGGTTTCGGCACGCGTCGGCAATATCGGCAACGACACTGCATTGCGCTATGGCGGTGCTGTGGGAGCCGGAGGACATTTCCGGGTGTATGGGAAAGCATCCAACCGGGAAGATACGTCGTTGGAGAACGGCACCGACATTTCCGACGGGTGGAACAGAAACCGGATCGGTTTCCGCATGGACTGGAATCACCCGGCGGATCAGGTCAGCATCATGGGCAATGCCTATGAAGGCGATATCGGCCAGCCCCAGCCAGGGTCCGTTTCGGTGACCGGCACGACCTTGTCACTCGGTACCATCTCCATTTCCGGCGTCAATCTAACCGCCCATTGGGAACATCTGCTCGATAGCGGCTCCAGGATACATTTTCAGGCCTATTACGACCGAACCTTACGCGAAGTCCCGCCGACCTTTAGCGACGCCACGAACATTTTCGATGTGCAGTTCCAGCATTCGCTGAAACCGATAGGTAGGCATGCCCTGGTATGGGGTGCCAATTACCGCTATAGCAAGGATGAATTCAGCAACGACAGCCCGATTTTTGCCATCCTGCCCGAGAGGGAAAATCAAAGCTGGCTGAGTTTATTCGGGCAGGACCAGATAGCCCTGACAGAAAACCTGAATCTCACCCTGGGCGCACGGCTGGAACGGAATGACTATACCGGCTATGAATTCTTGCCCGATGCCAGACTGGCCTGGAAGGTTAACCCCAACCATCTCCTGTGGACTGCGGTATCGCGGGCAGTACGCGCGCCCTCCCGTCTCGATGCCGACGCCTTCGTGCCAAGGGATCCGCCATTTCTGCTGCGCGGCGGCCCCGATATCAAATCGGAAACAGCCACCGTCTATCAGCTTGGCTATCGCGGGCAGATCAGCTCCAAGCTCAATTTCGAGATCACGGCTTTTCATAACGATTATGACGACTTGAGAACCCAGGAGATCGATTTCAGCGGCCCATTTGTGGTATTTGCCAATGAAATGGATGGCTCTGCCCATGGGCTGGAAATGTGGGGCACGTATCAGGTATTGCCGAAGTGGCGTATCAGCGCGGGGCTTACTACACTCAATCAGGATCTGGAGCTCAAGTCCGGAAGCAATGACCTGACCGCCCCGGACGGGGCAGGCAGGGACCCTTCCCATACCTGGCAGATACGCTCCTCATTCAATATAGCGCATGACAAGGAATTCGATTTAGCGGTACGGCATGTGGGCGAGCTATCCAGCCCGGAAGAAGTACCCGAATATACGGCCGTCGATGCGCGTTTCGGCTGGCGGGTGCGCAAGGATATCGAACTGTCTGTTATTGGCCAGAATTTGCTGGGTACCGAACATGCAGAATATGGCGCGCGCCAGTTCCGCAGTGAAATTCCCCAGGCGGTATTTTTTAGAGTGGTCTGGCAGCCATAAGCCGGTCAAGTCCTATGCTTCGTGTGGAGAAAACCCCTTGGTTCTCAGAGTAGGATTGATCTCCGATACGCACGGGCTACTCCGGCCGGAGGCTATCGAATTCCTGCGCGGGAGCGATTTCATCGTGCATGCCGGCGACATCTGCGCACTTGAAACTCTCTCCCAGCTCGGCGTTCTCGCACCGGTCACTGCCGTCAGGGGAAACAACGACCGCGGTCCGTGGGCAGAAAACTTACGCAGCGCCGAGTTCCTGCGGGCCGGTGCAATCACGATCTACGTCGTCCATGACCTGGCCGACCTCGACATCGATCTATCGTCGGCCGGAGTCCGGGTCGTGGTTTCAGGCCACTCGCACAAGCCGCATATTGAAGAACGACACGGTGTCCTTGTCGTGAACCCCGGCAGCGCGGGCCCAAGAAGGTTTCGCCTCCCCATTGCCGCAGCCGAGTTGTTTATCGAGGGGGAATCGGTAACCGCACGCATCACCGAGCTGGTCAACTGACAAGCCCGTCTCAGCAGGACCCACCTTACTCCTCGACTGAGTTAGCGTCGGCTAATTTCTCCTGGCTCTCCGCCCCATCCCCCAGTTTCACGCTGCCGTCCGGCATCGGCACTTCGATGGGGGCTACTTCTACCTTCGTCACACCCTCCTTCAGGGTAAGGCCAATTTCCTCCGCCTTGGCGGGCGAGAGGTCCACGATGCGGCCCTGTATATAGGGTCCGCGATCCTGAATGGTCACTTCGGTACTCTGGCCGGTTTCCAGGTTGGTCACCTTTGCCCGGGTACCGAGCGGCAGCGTCTTGCTGGCGGCATTGTCGTCGAGGGGGTCCATTTTGTTGCCGTCCGCCATTTTTTTATTGGTGAACTTATGCGAATAGATGGAGGCTTTGCCGACTTGCTTGTCGCCGGAGCGGTCGAGCTTGGGCTTGGCTTTGACAGACTGAGGCGCCGGCGCTTCTTGCGCCGCAGCGTCATGGGCGGCCGCAAATGGCAGGGCGAACAAGGCAATACCGGCGGCTATGGTCAAAACCAATTTGGCCAGCCTGTGCGGTTCGCGCATACCCAAGTTCGGGTCTTCGTTGATTGCCGAGTAGTGGATCATGAGGGCCTCCAGAATGCGTATTCCATAAAATTGCGACCGCATGCTCAGCCATAAGTTGACGCGACTAGGCTGATCGGGCCTGGCTCGGCAAGGGTCTGTTGCCGTCAGGCGACAAAAAAAATGCGCATTAAATGCAACTAATAAGTTGCATTAATCGGCCGCCTGCTCCATACTCCATTAACGCAACCATTAGGCTGCCTAATGATTTCCACGACAAGGAGCACATCATGACCATCACCTCTGATACAGACCAGATCGAACGCAGCATCGTCATCAACGCCGCGCGTGAACGTGTATGGAGAGCCCTCTCAAATGCCGAGGAGTTCGGTACGTGGTTCGGCGCGAACCTGAAGGGCGAGACCTTTGCCCCCGGCCAGCGCGCGCGGGGAATAATCGACAGCGCAATGTGCGGGCATGATGACTGCTATTTCGACGTGGTCATCGAGCGCATGGAACCGCAGGACCTGCTCTCGTTCCGCTGGCACCCCTATGCCATCGACCCCGCCGTGGACTACACGGTGGAGCACCCGACGCTGGTGACCTTTACGCTGAAAGACGCCCCGGGCAACGGTACGCTGCTCACGGTAATGGAATCCGGCTTCGACAACGTGCCCCCGGCCCGCCGCCTGGAAGCCTTCCGCATGAACGACCGCGGCTGGGAATATCAATTGAACAACATCGCCAGCCATGTCAGCGCATAACGGCAAGACGAACGACGCGGGCCCGCGCGACACCGGCCTGCCCGCGATCGTTCGCTCCAGCGAGACGCTCGCGAGCGTGTTCGCGGCACTGGGCGACCCCACGCGCCTGAAGCTCGTGGCGGTGCTCTGCGCGGGCGGCGCGCTTTCGATCGCGCAGCTGACGGTGAACACCGATATCAGCCGACAGGGCGTAACCAAGCACCTGCAGGTGTTGGCCGACGCTGGCGTGGTGCGCGACGTGAAGATGGGGCGCGAACGGCTCTGGCAACTTGATCCGGCGCAGATCGAGGAAGCAAAACGGACGCTGGAGGTGATTGGCAGGCAGTGGGATGTGGCGTTGGGCAAGCTCAAGGCATTTGCAGAGTCGCCTTGATCACACTCGCCCATGGGTTAAACGCGTCAAGTGGGCTTCATATTTGGGCTGGCTTTACACGCGTTAGTCCGCTGATGTATCGAGCCGCTCATGGAGCTCATCAAGGACTTTCAACGTGGTTGCCAAATCCTCTACTGCCATACCTTGAGCAAGCGCCTGCGCCCAAGGTGCCTGATAGGCCATGGCACTTTCGTAGCAACGCATGCCGGCTTCGGTCAATTCGTACAATACCGATCGCAGATGATGCGGATTAGGTAGCGCGGTGATCAATTCATCCTTTTGTGCCAGATTCAGCTGCTTCTGGGCGCCTTGCCGGGTAATGCCTATCGTTGTCGCGACTTGAGGACAGGTAAGCGCTTTGCCTGCGATGGCAATGGCCCCAAGTATTTGCCATTTGGCACTGGTCAGTCCCAGCGGCGCCACCAGCTCATCCCCCTTCTCCAGAAGGCGAGCGTTGACGCGGAAAACCGACAACATGATTTCAGTTAACGCATCTTTCCGAATATTTTGCTGAGAATTCAAATCAAATCATCCTTATCCGGTACAAAGATTGGCGACCGCGATTCGTTGAAACAAATGAGGCTTTGCCACGGCACTGGGAGGATAGTGCCCAAGCGCACTTAAAAACTCCGGATGAGTGAATGCGGCACGGAAATGAGCCACGGACTCCCAAACAGCGTAATTCATAAATACACAGCTGCCGGCGATACCACGGTGGAGTTGGGTGGAAATGTAACCCGGTTGTTTCTTCATCCAGTTGGCATCGTTTTCCCAGGCCTTTAGCAACGCATCGACCTCATCGGGATCCACTGTGAATACGTTAACCAGAATTGCCGGGGACGCGGATTCGTTTAATTGCATGGTAATTGGAAAGCGCTCATCAAGGTGTTCAATGGCCATCATCTTCTCCTGTTTCGAATGTTTAATATTTGGCGTCACGCATGCGATGCTCTGCGCCAGATTTATGACAACCAGTTTCCAACATAGGCAACCGGTTGTCAATAATTAAAATATGCCGAATTTTCGCGCGGGGCAAGGATGCGCTGTATTTAAGCCAGCAGGCATGGCCAAGAAAAATATGTTGAACCCAGCTGTATTCATCCAAACGGACTCTTTCTTCAGAGAAATTCACAGGTTATGGTTAGCTTATTGACCTGATCGAGGCAAAATCTTGATTGTATTAATCCAGGAGCTATTAGGCGTTCTGACGCGAAGCCAACTCCAACGCTTGCTGATGTTGCAGGTGTTGATGGTGCTCATGGCATTGGCCGAGATCGGCAGCGTAGCCGCCATCGGGGTATTCATGGCCGCCGTGGCTAACGAAAACGTTCTGGATCAGACACATTTGATCGGCAAGATTTACCAAATCAGCGGCCTGGGCGATCCTGGCGAGTTTATCTATTTCGTTGGCGTTATTGCCTTGACTTTCCTGGTCTCGACGGCGCTGATTTCCATGTTGACGGTGTGGCGTGCGGCGCTTTTTTCGGCGAAGGTGGGGCAGGAAATAGCCGACAGCCTCTATCGGTACTATATGCACCAACCGTGGTTGTTCCATGCCGCGGGAAGCAGTGCCGAGTTGACCAAGAAAATCGCTTCGGAAAGCTATGTGGTCGCTTCCCAGATCATCTACCCGTTAATGCAGATCAACGCCAAGGTCATTCTGACTTTGCTCATGGTCGCGGGGTTGCTGCTGCTCAACCCATGGGTCGTTCTGATGGCGCTCGCCATTTTTGGCTGCGCTTATGCCCTGTTGTACAAAATGATACGGCGGCGCCTGGTGGCAAACGGTAGAAAGATTTCCGAGCTTGCCACCACGCGCTACAAGCTCATGGCGGAGGGCTTCGGAGGTATCAAGGATGTGCTGTTGCTGGGTCGCCAGGCTGATTTCGTCAACCGATTCCAAGAGAGCGGCAATACACTCTCAAAAAGCCTGAGCGCGAATGATACGCTGGCGATGGCGCCCAAGAATTTCATGGACATGATAGCCTTCAGCTCGGTGATCCTGTTGGTGCTCTATCTGACCAAGAATTACGAAGGCGACCTTGCCTCCATCCTGCCGATGCTCGCCCTGTACGCTTTGGCCGGCTTCAAGGTGCTCCCGGGGTTGCAGCAGATTTATCACGCGGTGGCCACCATCAAGGCCTCGACCCCCGCATTCGACTCGATCAAGGAAGATCTGAAAAAGAGCCATTCCATCGATAGCTCAGTAACCGGGGGCCATGAGGGAACACCTGAGGCGAAGCAGAAACAGGCGTTCGGTCAGGCGATGGTTTTTAACAAGGTCAGCTTTACCTACCCCGGAAAAATCCAGCCGGCGCTGAAATCCGTGAGCTTTGACATTCCCGCGAAAAAATCCATAGGTTTCGTGGGCGCGACCGGGTCGGGAAAATCCACGTTGGTGGATCTTGTGATGGGCCTTTTTGCTCCCGATGAGGGAGAGATTTTTATCGATGGTATGCGCTTAATGCCAGAAAATATGCGTTCCTGGCAAAACAAGATCGGGCTCGTATCGCAAAGCATTTTCCTGTCGGATGCCAGTATCAAGGAAAATGTCGCCTTCGGCATTCCGCTGGAACATATCGATACCGGCCGCGTGCGGGAAGTGCTCGCGCTGGCCCATCTGGATGAATTCATTGCCGAGCTTCCCGATGGTGTCGAAACCCGGGTGGGCGAGCGCGGCGTGCAGCTGTCCGGCGGACAACGCCAACGCATCGGCATTGCAAGGTCGCTTTATCACAATCCCGAAATTCTGGTTTTCGATGAGGCGACCAGCGCTCTGGATGGGATCACCGAGAAATCGATTATGGAAGCCATCAATCATTTCTCCGGCAAGAAAACCATCCTGCTGATTGCCCATCGCTTCACGACCATTCAGAAATGCGACCTGATCTATTTTCTAGACAAAGGCAAAATCACCGATCAGGGGTCGTATAAGGCGCTCATGGAAAGAAATGCCCACTTCCGGGCCATGTCATCGAGCCATGCTGATTGATACTATCAGTAGATGACGGGAGCATCATTTCCAAACAATATCCTGTTTCAGTATCCTGGCCGGAACGCCCCCCACCAGCGTATGTTCAGGCACATCTTTCGTAACGACAGCGCCCGCAGCCACCACAGCCCCTTTCCCGATGCGCACGCCCTTGAGTATGGTCGCATTGAGTCCAATCCACACGTTGTCTTCGATAACGACAGGCGCCGTGACAACAGTATTCCCGTTAATGGAGTGATTGTCGCTATCGCGCATGGTGACGCCGCTGGAGATCGCGACGCCATGCCCAATAGTGATCGATTCAAAGCAGTCTATTGTGGCGTTGTTGTTGATGTAGCCGCTGCCCAGCGTGAGCTTCGCCCCTTCGTTAATAGCCAGATGGAACCCGGTCAGCAGATAAAAATGCCCCGCCACCTTCAGACGCGAATTCTCGGCAAGTTTGAGTTCCGAAGGAAAATAGCGCAATCCCGGCCAGCTGCAGCCCAATTCAAGCTTTCCCTCACCGGAGAGCGTTGCCGAAGGCGCTGCAAAAACGCTCACCTCCGGAAAAACAGCAATGCATTTTGATTTCTTGCCAAAAGAAAGCAGCGCGGTTTTTACCCGACACCAAACACCCCGCCAGGGGCTGATATCCAGAAAATTTTCCATATTCACTTGGCTTTCTAAGTTGATTGAAAGCGGCCTAACAATTGGAGAGAAAATTTGAAAATATTGCGCTTTTAAATTAATACATCTGCCTGCATTGCGCTAACTAAAATTTAGTAACGTTCTTAAATAGGATGCTTAGGCCGAAATGACTATTGCCGGAAGCTCATCCAAAGTGAAAAATTAGCATCGTCGATACTCAAATGATTGTGCTCCTGGCAGCACCCTTCCGATTCCAACCTTGCGGGCTTTTTCTTTCCATGGCTCAACCAGATTTCCGGTAAGACGCGATCCGATATGAAATATACAGCGCTGATCAGAACCTACAATAGCCTACCCCTTGTGGCCGAGGTTGTAGCTGCGCTGCGCGCGCAAGCCATCCCGCCGGATAGAATAATCGCCGTAGACTCCAACTCGGAGCTGGAGCAGAGATTAGCGCTCGACGCACTCTTCGACCAGGTTATCGACTACCCCCCGGAACCATTCAATTACTCCAAAGCGATTAATATCGGGGTCGAGGCATGCAAAACCGATTATGTCTTGATCATTAGTTCGCACGTGCTGCTGAACGACCCGTACCTGATTTCTTATGGCATCAACCACATTTCTGGTGCAAAGCAGCCCTGCCTCGGATGCTGCTTTAACCAGGGTGGCGATACTGAAAAAACGTATGGCGTGACCTTGGTGAATAAAAGGAATTTCTCGCTGTTGCTTGGCTTGTCAAATTCATGCGCTCTGTTGAAAAAGAAATACATTACCGATCGACCGTTCCTGGAGGATGTTTTTTCCGCAGAAGATCAGGAGTGGGCCGCTTATTACTTGCGTAACCATGATGCATCGTTTTTCAGTTTTCACTCCATCTATGTGAAATATCAGAATCAACATATGAATGAACTGAAAACATTGAACGAATTCATCTCCATGGCCTACTTCACACACCGTGAATTGCGGGGGCCGAAATATATCTTGCCTCGACTCGCCAGATCGTTATTTGCATTTTTGCGTAATCGGCCTGAGCGAGCCAAGCTGCACATGACCATGGCGGTAGAGCTGTTCCTGACCAACTTCAGAAAACCGATCAGGCGATCCGCGTACTATGGCAGCGAGGTGATAGGTAGCGTGCCCGCTGAAATGATCGCCCCCAACGCGGAGCAAGTCCTTGCGCCGGACAAATCCGACCTCGCCCAGTTATCGACGCAAAAGCGTGCTGCCTGATGAACTGCCTGCACTCATTGGTGGCGCGGAAGATTGTGTTTTTCCTGATGATCGGTAGCGTGAGCCGCAATAAACGCATCCACCGTTGCTCTTGCCTCTAACATCTGCAGTCGCAAATCGTCGACCTTATTCATCACCTGGCGGCTAGGTGGCGGCCCCTTCACTTCCAGATATAGCGACATCGTGTCGTCCAAAGCCTTTTGTGCCGCGAAATAGTCGGACTGCTTCTGTTGCCAGCTTTTGCACAGCTGAAGCCAATCAATCGCTTCATTCATCACCATAATGTCCTCCTATTGCTGTGACGGAGTGGGATGAAAATTTCGAACGCACCGGGAATTATTCAATCCTTAGCTTAAAGCCATGCGCTAAAGTGAGCGTCGAGTTTTCTTCATCGGTTTGGATTGAATTGAAAGACATGGACATCAGCAGCGCCTCTTCATCAGGCTGGCACTTCGACAACAGCTACGCCCAGTTGCCCCTTCCGTTTTATAGACGTCAAAACGCGACGTTAGTGCGTGAGCCGCGCATTGTGGTGTTTAACCATGCGCTGGCGGAATCCCTCGGCTTGGATGCAAAACGCCTGGCCGAGGAAAACGGAAAATTCATTTTTTCCGGCAACGAAACGCCTGTGGGGTCGGAGCCTCTGGCGCAGGCCTACGCCGGCCATCAATTCGGCAATTTCACGATGCTGGGCGACGGCCGGGCGCTGTTGCTGGGCGAGCACATTGCGCCGGATGGTGCGCGGTTCGATATCCAACTCAAGGGTTCGGGCCAGACGCCTTACTCGCGGCGCGGCGACGGCAAGGCGGCGCTGGGGCCGATGCTGCGGGAATACCTCATCAGCGAGTCCATGCATGCGCTGGCCATCCCCACCACGCGCAGCCTGGCGGTAGTGACGACAGGCGAGCCGGTAATGCGCGATGCGGTATTGCCCGGGGCGGTGCTGACGCGTGTGGCGTCCAGCCATATCCGCGTGGGGACCTTCCAGTTCGCTTATGCCATTGACGACGCGGCGGCCTTGAAAGCACTGGCAGATTACACGATCAATCGCCACTATCCGGAACTGGCAACCGCAGAAAACCCGTATCTCGCGCTGCTGTATGGAGCGATGGACCGGCAGGCGGCGCTGATTGCCAAGTGGATGCATGTTGGGTTCATCCATGGCGTGATGAATACCGACAACATGACGATCAGCGGCGAGACCATCGATTACGGACCGTGCGCATTCATGGACGCTTACGACCCGGCGACGGTGTTCAGCTCGATTGATCAGCAAGGCCGTTATGCCTTTGGCAATCAGCCGCCGATTGCGCAGTGGAATCTGGCGCGCTTCGCGGAGACGCTGCTGCCTCTGTTGCATGCGGACATCGAGGAAGCCGTTCATCTGGCCGAAGAAGCGCTGCATGCCTTTCCGCAGAAATACGAAGCGGCCTGGCTGGCCGGCATGCGCGCGAAGCTGGGGCTGCTGGATGAAGCGGCGGATGATGCAGCGCTAAGCAACGAACTCCTGGCCTGCATGCTGCAACACGGCATGGATTACACCAATACCTTCCGCGCATTGGCGACAGAACAATCGATCCACTCCAGCGAGCCGGATGTGCAAGCGTGGCTCGCGCGCTGGCGGGGCCGGTTGAATAGCCAATCCGTCTCGCGGGAGGCGGCGATTGCAACGATGCGGTCCGCCAACCCGGCGGTGATCCCGCGCAATCATTTGGTGGAAGCGGCGCTCAGCGCGGCGGTGGAAGATAACGACTTCGCGCCGTTTGAAAAGCTGCTGGCGGTGTTGGCGTCGCCTTTCGAGGAGACGCCGGAAAATGTGGAATACCGCATGCCGGCGCCGCCATCGAGATGGCCGTACCAGACCTTCTGCGGGACGTGAATTGGCAGATACGCAAGCGCAACCTTGTAAGGTTGTATTCAGCTTCGTCTGATTTAATACCTTCCGCATCAAGCAGTTTCGATGCAACTCCTCTGTGTAGAGCCTCAGGCAGCCGTCCTTCCCCTCGGCTGCCATTTTTTTGCGTCAAAGAAGAACTGCTGTAAGTCTGCTGTAAGTAATCTCTGGGAATAATTCCATTTCAGTTCAATGTGAGAGCCTCCTCTCTCTTGAAGTTTCTCATTCATTCCCCTGGAGAAAATCTTGAAGCACAAACTACTCACCGCCTTTCTGATGGCGGCATTAGGACTTTCCGCATCCGCTTTTGCGGACGACTTGCTGGACACCATGGACCATGACGGCGGATTCAAAACCATGTTGTCCGCGATCAAGGCCGCCGGCATGGAAGACACGTTCAAAGCCGCCGGCCCGATGACCGTGTTTGCACCGAACGACGCCGCTTTCGCCAAGCTGCCGAAGAAGAAACTCACCGCGCTGCTTTCCGACAAGGCGGCTCTGAAAAAGCTGGTTTCGCATCACGTGGCCAACACCAAGATCACCAAGGCGGAAGTGGACGCCGGCAAGGTGGCGACCTTGGAAGGGGGCGAAGTGAAGCTGTCCGTGGCGGACGGCGTCAAGATCGACAACGTGCCCGTGGCGGGCGAAGGCCTGCATGCCGATAACGGCGTGGTACACCCGCTGTCGGCCGTGCTGCTGACCAAGTAATGGATCACCTGAAATAAAAAACCGCCTTCGGGCGGTTTTTTATTTGGCGGCAGAAGCGCTTGATCCGGCCAGCGGCATCTTCAGCCGTATGCGCGTGCCCACCCCTGCGGAACCTGGTTCAATCGCGATAGTGGCCTGATGCAGCAGCGCGATTTCCCGGGCGATCGCCAACCCCAGCCCGCATCCGCTGCTTTCGTTTTCCTGCAGCCGGTGGAAACGCTCGAAAACCATCTCCCGCTCACTTACCGGAATGCCCGGGCCGGTATCGTCCACGGTGACCTGCGCGGTATCGCTGTCTGCCAGCACGGAGAGCGTCACCTTGCCCTGGGTGGGCGTATAGCGAATCGCGTTATCCAACAGGTTGCCAAGCAACTCATGCAGCATCACCGCGTTACCGCGCACCAGCACAGGCGCATCCGGGGATTCAAAGCCGAGGTCGATCTGGCGCTCGAGCGCCGCCGCGACCCATTCGGCGGTGGTTTCACGCGCCAGATTTTTGAGGTCGAGCTCTTGCATCTCGACTTCGCGTCCCGACGCCGGGTCGACCCGGGACAAGGCCAGCAGCTGGCTGACCAGATGCGATAAATTCGCAGTCCCGGCTTGTATCCATTCGAGCGCCCGGCGTATCCGTGCCGGGTCGTGTTCGCGCAGCGCCACTTCCGCCTGGGTCTGGATGCCGGCCAGCGGGGTGCGCAACTGATGGGAAGCATCCGCGGTAAAACGCTGCTGATGGGCAATGCTTTGCCGCACGCGCTGGAGGAGATCGTTCATCGAACGCAGCAGCGGCAGGACTTCCTGCGGCGCTTTTTCGAGTGGAACAGGACTCAGGTCGCGGTGGGAGCGCTGCTCGATTGCGCGCTGCAAATGATGGAGGGAAGCTAGGCCGCGCCGGACGCCGAAATGCACCAGCGCGCCCGCCAACAGCACGATCAGCACTTGCGGCAGCAGCATGGCCGCGATGATTTCGTCCGCCAGTTGGTCGCGCTTGGATTTGGTTTCCGCGACCTGCACCAAGGCAGCACCCTGGACGCTGGTGCCTTTCAGCGGCAGGGAAAACGCGACCACCCGCACCGGCTGATCCCCCAGCAGCGCATCGTAATAGCGATGCTCGCCGGGACGGGGCAGATGCTGCGGCAGCGGCAGGGTAATCTGGCCGGTGATGGTGTTGCCATTGGGATCGACGACACGGTAGTAGATCCAGTCTTCCTTATCGTATTCCAGCAGGTCCAGCGCTTTCTGGGGCAGGTCGACCACCACCTTGCCGTTGACCACCAGCACCTGGTCCGCCAATGCCAAGGCTGCGCGAAACAGCGACCTGTCATACGCCAGGTTGGAAAAATGATAGGCCCAGAAGGAGGAGGCCACGGCGCCTATCAGCAGCAATGGAATCAGCAGCGTCAGCAACCAGCTGAGCAGCTGGCGCCGCAGCGACTGCGACTTAGGGAGCATGCTCGTCTTCTTCTATCAGGTAGCCCAGCCCGCGGATCGTGCGGATAGAGGCTCCGGAACCTTCAAGTTTTTTTCTCAGACGGTGGATATAGACTTCGATCGCGTTGCCGCCAAGATCCTCATCCCACGAGCAGAGGGCTTCCATGATCTGGTCTTTGCTGACCACTTTGCGATGGCGCAGCATCAGTACTTCCAGCACGCCGAGTTCACGGGCGGAAAGGTCAAGGGGCGCACCCGCGCAATAGGCGCGTCGCGCCGCGGGGTCCAGCGTCAGGCTGCCGCACACCAGCGAAGTGTTCGAACCCAGCTGGCCGCGGCGTATCAGCGCACGCACCCGGGCTTCAAGTTCGATCAGGCTGAAGGACTTGGTCATGTAATCGTCCGCGCCCAGGTCGAGGCCGATCACCCGGTCTTCAACCGCATCCCGCGCAGTCAACACCAGGATCGGCGTCTTGCCGCCGCGCGAGCGCAGTCGCCGCAACACCTCGGTGCCATCGAGCCGGGGCAATCCCAGATCGAGGATCGCCAGATCGTAAATCGCGTCCTGCAGCATGGTGTTCGCCATTTCGCCATTGGTCGCGCAATCGACCGCATAGCCGGACTGGCCCAGCGAACTCATCAAGCCGTCCGCCAACGCCGGATCATCTTCGACAATAAGGATACGCATGGATTATTCGTAAGGTTCGAGAAAGCCTGGCCGAGTATTGTTGCTTCGAGGCAATAAGAGCCCGTCCCAAAGACGGATTGCCTTGAGTGTAACGTCATTTTTTAGAAAGGAACAATCATGTCCAAAATCATTACCGCCCTCCTCGTTGGCTTGTTCGCATTATCCGTAAACGCTTTCGCCGCAGATGCAGCCTCCAAGCCTGCCTCTGAAACGGCCGCTCCCGCCAAGACTGAGAAACCGGCCGCCCCGGCCAAGAAGGCAGCCACCAAAAAGCACGAAAAGAAGGCAGAAGAAGCCAAACCCGCAACAGCCAAGTAATATGGGCTGATCAACTAAACGGCGCTACGGCGCCGTTTTTCATTCAAGCCGTTTAACGCGGCCCGGAAGGTTGGCAGGCGAGTATAATTCGGTTGTACTTCAAGTTGTTATCAAGGCCGCAATCATCAAGCTCGCTCCTAGTCTGGTCGTTTCTGAAAACCCGGACGATCCTTTCCGCTATGTGATTTCCGTGCGCGCGATGTGCGACCTGACCGCACGCATCGGCGACCTCGACCAGCGCTTCACGCCTTCGCCCACCGCGCTGGAAGGCATGATGGGCCACAACACGGTGACGTCCAGACGGCCGCCCGGCTACCAGACCGAAATCACCCTCACCGGCGAGTACAAGAATATTTTCGTGCGCGGTCGTGCCGATGGCTACGACCCGGACATCAACCAGCTGGAAGAAATCAAAACCTACAAAGGCCTGCTGGAGCGCATGCCGGAGAACCATCGGCATCTGCATTGGGCGCAGGCCAGGATTTACGCCTGGCTGCTGGCGGATGAGCGCAGCTTGGCGGAAATCAATGCGGCGCTGGTGTATTACAACGTTTCCAGCAAGGATGAAATTCCCATCGGCGAGCTGTATAGCGCGGACGACCTGGGGGCCTATTTCGCCGAGCAATGCGAAAAGCTGCAAGCGTGGGCGGATCGCGAGGTGGCGCATCGCATGGCGAGAAACCAGCGGCTCACCGAGTTGAAGTTTCCGCATCCCACCTTCCGCACCGGGCAGCGGCATTTGTCCGAATCGGTGTATAAAACCGCCAGCCTCGGCAAATGCCTGATGGCCCAGGCAACCACCGGCATCGGCAAAACGCTGGGAACCCTGTTCCCGCTACTGAAGGCGATGCCGGAAAAGAAGCTGGACAAGATTTTCTTCCTCACCGCCAAGACTTCCGGGCGCAAGCTGGCGCTGGATGCGTTGACGGTAATCCGCGATTCCAACCCGGAGCTGAAGCTGCGTACGCTGGAGCTGGTGGCACGTGAGAAAGCCTGCGAGCACCCGGACAAATCCTGCCATGGCGAATCCTGCCCGTTGGCCAAGGGCTTTTACGACCGCCTGCCCGAGGCGCGCATCGAAGCGCTGGCACGCGGCATGATGGACCGCGATACGCTGCGCGACGTGGCGCGCCAGCATCAGGTCTGTCCCTATTACCTGGGGCAGGATCTGGTGAGCTGGAGCGATGTGGTGGTGGGGGATTACAACTACTACTTCGACCTCTACGCGGTGCTGTATGCCGGCACGGTGATGAACGAATGGCGCGTCAGCGTGCTGGTGGACGAGGCGCACAACATGATCGAGCGCGGGCGCAAGATGTACAGTGCGGAGCTGAGCCAGTTTGCCTTCGAGCACATGCGGCAAAGCGCGCCCAAGGCGCTGAAGTCCGCACTGGATAAGCTGAGCCTGGCCTGGGTCAAGCTGGTGCAGGAGCAGGAAGCGACGTACGAAGTCTACCCGGTGATCGAGGAAGAGCTGCAGTTTGCGCTGCAGCGCGTGGTGACGCGCATTACCGATTACCTGGCGGAGCATCCCACGACCAACGACGCCGGGCTGCTGAATTTCTATTTCGACGCGCTGCAATTCGTCACGCTGGCCGATTCGTTCGGGCCGCATTCGATGTTCGACATCACGCGTACCGAGCAGCGCACCAGCCTGCTGCACGACAACACCACGCTGTGCATCCGCAACGTGGTGCCCGCGCCTTTTCTCAAAGGCCGCTTCGAGGCCGCGCAATCGGCGACGCTGTTTTCCGCGACGCTCAGCCCCTCGCACTTTTACAGCGACATGCTGGGCTTGCCGGAGAAGACGCCGTTCATCGACGTGCAGTCGCCCTTCACGCCGGAGCAGCTAAAGGTGAACGTCGTCGACCACATCTCGACCCGCTATCTGCGGCGCCGCTACTCCATCATGCCCATAGCTCAATTGATGGCGAAGCAATACCGGGAGCAGCCGGGCAACTATCTGCTGTTCGTCAGCAGTTTCGATTACCTGCAGCAGGTGTATGAAACCTTCGGCGAGCGCTTCCCGGAAATCCCCATCCGCCAGCAATCGCGCATGATGAACGAAACGGAGCGCGAGGAATTCATCAATCGCTTCACCCCGACATCGGAAGGCATTGCGTTTGCGGTGCTGGGCGGCTCCTTCGGCGAGGGTATCGACTTACCGGGCGATCGCCTGGTGGGCGCTTTCATTGCGACGATAGGATTACCGCAGATCAATGAAATCAATGAGCAGATGCGCGTGCGCATGGAAAATATCTTCGGCCTCGGCTACGAATACACCTACCTCTACCCCGGCATGCAGAAGGTGGTGCAGGCGGCGGGGCGCGTCATTCGCACCAAGGACGATCACGGGGTGATTTACCTGATCGACGAGCGCTATTCACAGCCGGAAATCCGGGAGTTGCTGCCGCGGTGGTGGGAGATCGGCTAGGTCGCAGGGAATGGAACCACCCCCGTTTCAAGTTGACCAATTTGGGTGAACTTATGATGAGGATATCCCGCGATGAACGATCTCGAACACATCAACGTGTTGTATCACGCATGGCAGGACGCGACTGAGGCCGCCGCCCACGCCCAGCATGACATCGTCCTTTTCATGCAACAGTACCTGCATGGCAAGCAGGATGCGCCGCCGCTCACCATGCAAACCGCCGCGGACGAACTGTGGCGGCTCGCGACGGTACGGCAGGCCGAGCTGTCGGAATTCCTCAGCATGCGCTTGCAGACAACCGACATCAGCCAAGATTTATAAACAAACCGGCCCGTATCGCACGGGCCCGGTTTTACAGCGAATCAATTGGCCAGGCGTCTGCCATAGCTCACTGCATACGCGCCCGGCCGTGCCAGCAGCACTGGGTCGTTGGATGGCGCGATCCCATCCGGTAGCACCAGCGGATTGAACATGAGGGCGCGGTCCGCCTCCTGGCTATTTGCCACCGCTGACTTGAGTGTCAGCACGCCCAACTCAACCTGCTGGCGGCCATCCGGCCACACGGCGGTCGGGTCGTCCACGGAGTCGCCCTGTTCGGCAAGTTGCAGCACGATGCGGTACTTGGCCTCCTGCTTGCCGAGACGTACCGGCAGCTCATCCATCAAATAGTTGGGCGTCTGCTTGGTTGCCTCTTCGGCGCTTAGGAACTGCGCGCCGGCGACCGGAACGATGCGATAGCGACCGTACCGCGTTTCTCCTTTTGCATTGGTAAACGCAAACGCATTTACGCCGAAGAAGGGCTGGGTAGCAAAGCTCACCGGCGCGGGCTTGTGCGTGCTAACGAACTTCATCGCTGCCGGATGCGACGCCAGGAACTGTTCGACCGGCTTGGGCGAGGCCACGTCCGGACCGCTGGCCGCGACGGCATTCAATAATCCGAGAAAATCCTCAGGCGTGGCGGCCGGGAACCCGTTCACCGAAATCGCCACGATGTCTGTGCTGCCGCCATCCGGCAGGGTGAAGCGGATCGCCATGCCCTTGGGCATCGCATTGCCGTTGGCGTCAGGAATGGTAGGCACGCCGGTAGCGTTGGAAAAACGCACCAGCACGGGCGACGCCGCCCCTTGCAGATGCGGCGCCTTGCTGATGCCGGCCGCTTCGGCTGAGGGCGTAAACGTGCCTTTGGCCATGATGCCTTTGGCATGGTTGGCACGGAAGCCCTTATGCGGCCCGTTCGCCAGCTTGGTCATGGTATCGACCAGTTGCTCGGTCACGGGCTTGGCTGCAGTTGCTTCATCGGCCGCGGCCATGCCGGTGCTGCCTAACAGCAAGGCTGTCACTATCAACGTTGTTACTTTCTTCGAATGTTGCATGTTCCCTCTCCTATCGCTTAACAAAGAACCGGTTGATAAAAAGCCATTATTTGCTTGAAAATTTACTACGATTAAATCGTGTACGATATTTATGCTGTTTTTAATCGCGATCGTAGTGCGCGATTATTGAATGCTTTTTTCCAGATTGTTGCGCAGCGCCACCAGCTGGTCTTTCAGCGCCAGCGCCTGTTCCTTCGAGCACTCCGTTGCGCAGAGAACGGAAGCCATGATCTTGCCCGCCTCCTTCTGCATTTCCCGCCCGGCCGGCGTCAGGCTGACGATCACCTGGCGCTCGTCGCGCGCAGACCGCACCCGCTCCACCAGTCCGGCGGCTTCCATGCGCTTCAGCAGCGGAGTCAGGGTGGCCGAATCCAGAAACACACGGCTGCCGATCTCCGACACCGTCACCTGATCCTGATTCCACAGGGCCATCAACACCAGATATTGCGGGTAAGTGACACCCAGCTTGGTCAGCAAGGGACGATAAACCTTGGACATCGCGAGCGAAGTTGAATAGATCGCGAAGCAAAGTTGTTCGTCGAGCAAAGGAGTGGTGTCGGTTTTTATGTTCATGACGGCATATTAAATCGTACAAAATTAGTTTGCAAGCGATTTAATTTATGCCTGTATGCATTAAATACCTTCCCAGCTGCTGCAGAACTGCTCGCTGGAAAGGTATTACGTATGCGACCGCCAGTGCCAGTGGGATGCGCGGGGACCGAAAATGACCCCCTTGCCGCCCAGCATGCGTATGAGGAAATCGATGGCCCGCAGGATCGTGAAGAAAGCGCTCATCGCGATCTTTACCAGGATATCCCCAAGATCCCAATCGCTATGACTGTGCGCACGCACCGGCTTGAGCCCGGTGATCATCGAACGGACCAGGTTTTCCCGATGGACCAGGCTGCCGACGAGAACCCCGGTCACATGCACTCCAACCAATATGACCAGCAGCGAGGACAGCATGCCATGCCATTGCCCGGCTGTTTCCTCATTGCCGATACCAAAAGGCAGCGGGATGGCATTGAGGCTCATGTATCCGCTCACGACGGTCGCCAAGCTGACGGACAGCAGCGCATAAATCGCCATCGCCCCCGCCGGGTTATGGCCGACGTAGCGCCGGGCTTTTCCGTAAACCAGGCTTTTCACATAGCCGAATGCCGCCACAAGATTGGGCGGGAAGTTCCAAAATGAGGCGTGATCGCGCGCAATAAGGCCGCAAAGTATCCGCCCCAACACGATGCCGCCGACGACATAACCGGCATAAATATGGATGTCGCGGTCAAGCTCGGAATCGCGGGTGTAATAGGCAACGCTGAACGAAATGGCCAAACCCCAGTGCATAAGCCTCACCCAAGGCGACCAGACCTTGATCTGTTTTTTCATGGCTACCTCCTGATTCCCTACATTAACAACGCTAGCCTACGCGCTGTGTGTTAAGGAAATGTGCTCATGAAAAATTGAGCAATCTTCATGCCGCGATGCGTCGGCGGCTGAACCGCCCGCTGACGCATAAAAAAACCCGCGAACGCGGGGCTTTCTTTTTACACTCGCAACAACAGCCGAACGAACAATCAGCGGCAGCTTCTATCGCCGACGAAACCGATCACGCAAGGTCGTCTTTGGACTGGCTTCATCGAGTCGAAGTGACGATTGTGATGGCGATGACGGTGGGTAAACGGCTCATGGCCGAAGCCGTGACGGTGATGGCGGTTGCCAAACGATTCATTACCGAAGTCATTACCGAAGCCGGGAGCAAACAGTGGATAGTAGCGCTCGTCTTGATACGCCTCAGCGGCCATCAACTCCCGCTCACGCAATTCCTGGGCTTCGAGGAAGCGCTGGTGCTCCTGGTTCCTGGCCATCTCCTGCTGCCGCAACTGCTCGTAGTAGCGGTTTTCCTGCAACAGGCGATCCAGATTGCGCCGCGCTTCCGCGACATCCTTATCCGACGGTGTGGGGACGGGTTTTACTGTGCCTATCATTCGCGTGGTGCATGGCGTGTCCTGATAAACAACGACCTGCCGTGCATCCTTGCATTTGTATATATCGGCCAGCCCCGGTAATGGGATCGCCAACATCAGAATGAAAAACAGCGTTTTCATGGCACTTGACTGCTTCAAACTTCATGAAGACATAGACAATCAGGGAGACGATTCATTCATTTTTTTTGCCTCCATTTCCCGCATGCTTGGCTTCTTCAGATTTGCCCCTGGCCGCCGGGCAACGTTTGTCAAACCCTTCCTGCAGGGCGTCCAGAAACACGCGGGTGCGCGCCGGCATCAGGCGGCGACCCGGGAATACGGCCCAGCCGGTCACGCTGGGCAATTTCCAGTCTTCGAGCACCGCTATCAATTCGCCTGCTCTTACGTGCTGTTCCACGTAGTGGTCCGAGAGGATGGCAATGCCGGCGCCGGAAATTGCCAGCAGCCGTAGCAGGCCCGGCGAGTTGACGGCAGCACGGCCGGGTGGCGTTCCATCCCACTGCATCGTGTCCCGGCTGAGCCGCCACGGCATCGGTTCGCCGTTGCGCGCCATCAGATGCAAGGCATCGTGCTCCATCAGCGCCTCGGGTTCTGAAGGCATGCCGCGGCGCTTGAGGTAATCCGGCGCAGCATACAAACCGAGGGTGAAGGTGGCGATGCGTCGTGCAGCGAGCGAAGCATCGTCCGGCAAATCGCCCATGCGGATCGCCAAGTCGAAGTTTTCACCGATCAGGTCCACGCGCCGCGGCGAAATGTCGACATCGAGCGAAATGGCCGGGTATTTCGCGACAAACTCGGCCAGCATCGTCCCGATGATGCCATCGGCAAAATCGCCCGGAATCGATATCCGTAAGCGTCCGCTCGGTTGCGCTTGGCGGTGCTGGGTCAGCGTCATTGCCGCCTCCACTTCCGCCGTAACCTGATGGGCATGCGTCAGCACCGCTTGGCCGAAATCCGTGACGGTGAGCTTGCGCGTTGTGCGGTGCAGCAAGCGCTCGCCCAGTTGCGCTTCCAGCATCGATAGCCGACGCGACAACGTTGACTTCGGCACAGCCAGCCGCTCGGCTGCACGGCTGAAGCTGCCTTCATCCACGATGCGGGCAAAAAGAAGCAGATCGTTGGGGTCGATGTTCATATCATATTTCCATTTATGGAACAGTATTGTTCACTATACCCACTTAATAAAAGATTGTGGAATAGTTAAAGTGCCTCCATCGCATCACTACATCCACAACAGGAGAGGCACCATGAACATTCTGCAAATCAATTCCAGCGCCCGTGCCGGGAATTCGTATTCGACACGTTTAGCCGGTGCTGTGGTCGAACACTTGCGCGCCCAGCAACCGACGGCCGCTGTTACCGTACGCGACCTCGGCCGTACGCCGCACCCCATGCTCGATGAAACCACCTTGAATGCGCTGTTCACCCCAGCCGAAGCACGCACGCCGGAACAGCAGGCGCGTGTTGCGCTGGACGATGCGCTGATCGCGGAAATCCAGGCGGCGGACGTGCTGGTGCTCGGCGTGCCGATGTATAACTTCAGCGTGCCGGCCCAGCTCAAGAACTGGATCGATGCCATTTCGCGTGCCGGTGTGACTTTCCGTTATACCGAGCAAGGCCCAGAGGGCTTGCTCAAGGGCAAGAAGGCTGTCGTCGTCCAGACACGCGGCGGGATACATCGCAATTCGCCCACCGATACACTGACGCCCTACCTGCAGACTTTCCTTGGATTTGTCGGCATCACTGACGTACAGTTCGTTTACGCGGAAGGCTTGTCGATGGGCCCGGATGCCGAGAGGGACAGCTTGGCGCAAGCCTATGCCCAGATCGAGCAAGCCGTATTGGCTTAAGGAGGAACATCATGTCCACCCCTGACATCACCACCGACATCGTCGAACGCTCCCGCACCATCGAGCAGCTGGTCATCGGCCGGCCCACCTCGGATGGCGCCGGGGTCAAGCTGACGCGCGTACTGACGCAGCCTCTGCAACGCCGTCTCGACCCTTTCCTGATGCTCGACGCCTTTGGCGCCGATAATCCGGACGACTATATCGGCGGCTTCCCCGACCATCCGCATCGCGGTTTCGAGACCGTCACCTACATGCTCGACGGCCGTATGCGCCACCGCGACAGTGCCGGCAACGAAGGACTGCTGGAAGGCGGCGGCGTGCAGTGGATGACGGCGGGCCGTGGTGTGATCCACTCGGAACTGCCGGAGCAGCAGGAAGGCCGCATGGAAGGCTTTCAGCTGTGGCTGAACCTGGCGGCGAAGGACAAGATGAGCGCGCCGTGGTACCGCGACATCCAACGCGCGGACATCCCGCAATTCCTCACCCCCGAAGGGGTGACGGTGCGCGTGATTGCCGGTGCCAGCTGCGGCGTGGCCGGTGCCATGCAGCGCGAAACCACGGAACCGCTTTACCTCGACCTGCATCTGCCGGCCGGCACCCGCTTCGCGCAATCGCTAGCGCCTGAGTTCAATGCCTTCGTCTATGTGTATCGCGGAGAAATCCTCGTCGGCGACAGGCAAGCACCGCAGCAGCGGATGGCGATCCTGGCCAACGAGGCCGACAGCGACGGCGTGATTATCCATGCCGAGGTACCGTCCCGGGTATTGCTGGTTGCCGGCCGGCCGCTGCGCGAACCCATCGCGCAATACGGCCCGTTCGTGATGAACACGCAGAACGAAATTTTTCAGGCCATCAACGATTTTCGCGAAGGCCGCCTGGCCGCCGCATGATGGGCAATACCACGCTTTTTTATCGTCAATAACTTAAAGGGGAAACACCATGAATGTACTGAACCGCTACGGCTCGCTGATCGCCCGGATTCTGATCGCGCTGATCTTCATACTCTCGGGCTTCAGCAAGATAACCGGCTTCGACGGCACCGTCGGCTATATCGCCAGCAAAGGCCTGCCGCTCCCGCAGCTACTGGCCATCGGCGCCATCCTCGTCGAACTCGGCGGCGGCCTGATGCTGGTGCTCGGCTGGAAAGCCCGCTGGGCTGCAGCCGCCATGTTGATCTTTACCGCCCTGGCTGCGCTGATTTTCCACAACTTCTGGGCTATGCCGCCGGATCAGATGCAGAACCAGATGATTCACTTCATGAAGAATCTTTCCATCATAGGCGGCCTGTTGTACGTGGTGGTACACGGCAGCGGCCAGCTGAGTCTGGAGAAGAAGTAACGCTGCTGGCGATCAGCACCTGACTGAACAATAACGCCATAACGTAGCGTTGCTCAAGAAAATAGCCGCACACTCTCGACCAATGTGCGGCTATTTTTTGGCCGCTATTTCTGTTCTCGAAGTCGTTTGAAGTCCCAAATGGGCTATTTTTTAAAGATTTTTATGCGTGTTAAGTAAATATCCGATAAACGGATTTCTTTCTGATTTTTGGGATTGACTTGTAATATGTAGACCGTCATAAAGTATCTGCTCTCTTTTACTTATTTGTCCGATTAACAGACATTTTTTAAAGTAATCGAGGGAGTATGCAATGGTTGCAGCCATCACACTCAAGGATCTAATCAATGCCGATGATCCTGATCTCTGGTCCCAACGTCTTTTTGAACTTGCCAACCTCTATGGGTATGCGCAGGTGTTCTATTCGCTCCTGCCAAACAAGCACTTAGCTGTGGATGAGGGGTTTCTCTGCAGCAATTGCTTGAAGCAATGGCGTACCATTTATGAGCACGAAATCTACCCCTTATTGCTCAAGGATCAGGACAGCACCACTCCGTTAATTCTGATTCTGGGCGCGCCAAATGAAACGCAGTTGTGCCTGCTCCATGAGGACATGAAATACCTGAACTTCTGTTCGCTATTTGCGAGCGTCACTTTTCCGATCTATGGGCCTAACGGGATATTCGGAGTGATGAGCTTTGTCACCAAGGCGTCATCGGGCAGGCTGTTTCAGCAGCAATTGAATCGATCGGTATCCGACCTGGCGCTTATCAGGGATTATGTTTTTCAGTCTTCGCTGAAATTTCTCAGGAAATGCGACAAATCCAGGGCTGCCAATCTGACAAAACGTGAAATTGAGTGCCTGCAGTGGGTGATGGAAGGGAAATCAACGTGGGAAATTTCTTCCATCCTTAGCTGTTCGGAATCCACGGTGAATTTCCACATCACGAATGTGAGGGAAAAATTTAAAGTCAGGACCCGTCAGCAAGCGGTGGTGAAGGCCATTAATCAGGGGCTTTTGATGCCAAACTAGCGCGTAGACTTTTGAAATTGAGGACCGGCAGGAAGGAAAACCTCTTGCCTTGCATTTCCGACAAATAGACGCCTCCCAAGCCAAGCCCGAGCGCGACCGCATGATAAGGGGCAAAATGCTCATCGAGAAACAGCACGGCAAAAAATGCGCCCAATGCCGGAACCAAGCTTGGGAATAGACTCGCCCTCCCCGGGCCCAGCAGTTCCACGCCTCGCATATACGCCAACTGGGCGGTGAGAGAAGGACCGAAAGCGACAAACAGCAGCACCAGCCAACCCGTTAGGCTAGGCCAATATGCCAAACCCAGTGCGATCTCGCCCATGGCCAGAGGCAGCGAAGTCACCAGTGCCGCAACCGACATCCCGAAGAACATCACCAGAAAGGGCAAGGCAGGCCGGGCCCGTAATGCCAGCGTATAGGCGGCGTAGAAGACACAGGCTGCCAGGATCGCCTGGTCTCCAATATTGAAGGACATGCCCGATATCCGGGAAAGATTGCCCTCGGTCGCAACGACCGCGACCCCGGTGAGGGCCATTGCCATGCCTATCGAGCGTATATAAGTGATCTTTTCTGAGTAAATAAGCCATGCGCCCAGGAAAACCATCGGCGGCATCGCGCTCTGCAGCAGGGTAATGTTCAGCGCGGTTGTCTCGTAAGCGGCCATATAGAACAGCGCACTGAACCCGGTGAATCCGGCGATCCCCATGGCAACCAGCCTTTTCCAATGAGTGAAAAGGGATATCTGATACTCAAGGATTTGCCTGCGCATCAGCCAGCCGAGTATGGAGCACACGATCAGCCATCGCAGGAAGACCAGGCACATGGGAGAGATTTCACCCGCCGCCCATCGTGCTGCAACCGCATTGCACCCCCATACGGCGGCTGTATACAGCAGGACAAGCCCGCCCTGGTTCCATACGCGCCGGGGCAAGGACAATAGCCAGTTCATCAGATACTCCCGAATTTCGAGCCTCAGGTTTGATACTGCTTGCGAGGCATATTGGAAGGGGCCAGACCGGTCGAGACCACCGGTTTGACACTACGGGCCAGGTGCTGCTTGATTTGCTTGGCAGCAAAGCCGGATCCGATGGCGAAGCGCATGACCGGGCCGAAGGAGTTGGCAATGGCCGGGCCGGCGAAATACAGCCCCTTGACGGAGGATTCGAAGTTCTTGTCCAGCCTGGGCGTCGAATGCACCTGATCCAGCTTGCCAATCAACTCCTGACTGATGAAGCTGATGCGGTTCACGTCGGGCTTGTAACCCGTTGCCGCAATGATATGGTCCGCACTCATCACCTTCGCCGCGCCTTGCTTGTCGACGAAACGCAGGTGCGGCCTATTGTTCTCGACATAACTGTCCTTCAACTCATGCCCCAGCAGGACCGGCACCGGCTGCAAGCGGTTCTTGATGAACCAGCCGCCGGAGGGCCCCAGAAAATTTTTCACCGTCTTCAGCCGCAGGCTCTCCGGGAGATACCTGAAAAGCCAGGGCGCATCGCAGCAGAGCAAGTTCATCCAGCCCGGACCCAAACCGGACATCGGCGCGACCAGGCGATCCAGTATCGTTCGGGTATCTCCCTCCTCGGTGCCGAAGCTCAACTCCGGGCGCCTTGCGACGAGCTGCACCTTGGCATTCACTTCATGCAGCAGCACCGCCATGTCGATCGCGGAAGAGCCGCTGCCGATGACAATCACCTCCTGCCCGGCAAACTTATCCAATGCGAAATGTTCGGCACTGTGCGAATACGTGTGCTGAGGCAGCGCACGCAACGGCGAAGGTAGATGACGGAAAAAGTCGATGCCCACGGCAACGACGACCTTCCTCGCATAATGTACGGAATCGTCGTCGAGCCTGATCTCGAACCCCTCATGCGTCTGGGTAAGTTGGGTGACATAAGCTTCGATGAGGTCGGGAGCGTATCGTTTCTGGAACGCAACGCCGTACTGCGCGAACAGTTCGAGCGATATGGGCAGGCCTTCATCGCGATAGGGAATGTCATGCGCTTCGCAATATTGCTTCAGGCTGAACTTGCCTTCCGGATCGAACATGGTGGCGGACAAGCCGGCGGATTTGAGGAACATGCCTTTGGGCATGTGGTTGCGCCAGGTATGCATCGCCTTGCCGATAATCTTGAAATCGATGCCCTGGCCGGAAAGATGGGCGGCAATGGACAAGCCATAGGGACCCGCGCCGATAATCGCCACGTCGGTAATAACGCTCATGATTGCATCCTGTGCTGTGATTGATGAAGTCGGGAGGGTGAATACCTGAACCCTGATGGGAACTGAAACTCCTGGCCGGCCCTGGCCGCTGCAAGGAAGCGCTCCACCGTCTCCGAGGTGTAACCGATGGCGCCATTGCGTATGGCAGTCGCAGAGATGTTGTCGGTGCGCGCGACCGGGAAAGGATAGATCCACCCGCAGGCGTCAAAGATATGGCGCACCCAGATGCCGCCGACATCGCTGCCATGCAGGCCATGCACGGCAACATCGGGATTGGATTTTTGTACATGGCGCACAATGCCGAAGAATCCGTCCCGGTCGTAGATATGCGGCAGATCGAGCACCTCGACCTTGCCCTCCAGGCCGGCATCCTTCAGGCTGGCCTTAAGAATCTCCTGGCGCACCTCATACTCGTAAAACTTGTTGCCGGTCGGGAAATAGTTTTTGCTGGGGTCCGCCAGCGCGGTCTTGTAATAGACACGCATACCGTCCTGATAGGACAAGGCAATTTCTCCGCTGGCCAGCGCGGTCCGGTGCAGCTTGGGCACCGTGGTGGGGTGCACATAAATTTTGCTCAGCCGGCGAGATTCAATCGCATCTCGCATGATGCGCAGATGGGTGGTGTGCACGGGATTGAAGGTCCCGAAAAACACGCCGATCCCGGCCTTGGGGTAACGTACTGCCCGCAGGTCGGAGAGCAAGCCGCTAATGAGATGCCATGCGAGTGCAATTGCACATGCCTGGATCAAATACACAACGGGTGGCCACACCAAGGTCAATGCTGCAAGCCAGGCCGAAAGCGAGAAGGCAAGCAGCACATTGCTGTTGCGATCCCCATGCCCCTTGTAGGCCAGCGTCACCGCAAGCCCGTGTATCCCCCCGGACGCGAGGACCAGCAGCGCCGTCAATTGTGCAGATGGAATTTCCACTTTCCAGATCGCGGCCAGAAGATGCAAGATGCCCACCACCCAGGCCACATGAAACGCCATCCGCGCCCATCGGCCAGGGCTCACCGAGGCAAGCTTGAGATTGATCCAGTCCTCCACCTTCAACAGCAGCCGGACATATCGCGGCAAAACAAAAATCGAAACAGCCGCTCCGCCTGCGGCAAACAGTATGGAGAGCATCACCTCGGGATGGCCGTAGCCGAGAATAAATGCGGGCACCACGAAGGTCATCGCGGAAAAAATCTGGGATTTTCTCTTCAGGAAAAAGCGGGAAGTCTGCAAGGTCAGATCGCTCATGTCGCTCTCCTCAATCTGTCTTGATCATGGCGATATGCGGGATGAGGTCCTCGATATACGGCTCTCCCTGCATGCTGAATCCGAAGGAGGCATAAAAATCCTTCAGGTACAGCTGAGAAGAAATCTTGATGGGGTGACCGTTGCGCATGGTATCGAGATAGTCGAGTCCGCGAGCGACCAAGGCTCTGCCTAGCCCCGTACCGCGCATGGATTGCTTCACCACCACCCGGCCCAAACTGAAATAGCCTCGTTCAAACAAGTGCAGCGGGACCAAGCGCATATAGGCCACGATTTCGTTGTCTACCTGCCCCATGAGGTGCATGCAGAGCCTGTCCTTGTCATCGATGTCGGGATAAGGCACTTGCTGCTCCACAATGAATATTTCCTGCCGCAGCTTCAGTACTTCATACAGCTGATCGACATTGAACCCGTCGAAGCTGGACCAGATCCATTGAACATTCATCTGCTCGGATGGGTGGCGTCTCCCGCTACAGCTGGCTCTGTTTATCGGCGATGTCGCAGCAAGCTCCCTGTCGTTCACGTCGTCGGCACATATCGCGACTGCAATTGTCGTGTTCATGATGGGCTCCCAGATCTCAAGCCACGCACGGCTCAGTACCCGTAGAGCAGATTGGCGGTCTGCCCGTACAGGGTGGCTGGCGAAGATTGATAGGCCATGTTGACGGCCGCACGGCGCAGGCCGACCCCAGTCAACGGGGTAACGCGGTGCAGGTTGTGGTCGGCCCGCAGCAGATAGGCGTCCCCTGCTTCATGCGTCTGCCTGTCGACCAAGCCGTTCTGGTCCGCCCATGCGATCAGGTCATGGATATCCTCATCGGGCTTGCGTCCCTTGCGCCGGCACAAGTCTTTCCAATTGCAGATGTATTCGAGCTCGCCGCCCCCGTCTTCGCCCGGCGCTTCTGCAAAAATGATCAAGGCGAAGGCCGGATCATCCAGATGCCAGCCATGCGTATCCCCACTGTTGTGCAGGAAATTGGCGACCATGAATTCTTCCGGATGCGTGCAGGTGTAGACCTGCCGCCCGACGATGTCCTGAATGCAGTCGCGGATGGCGTAGTGGTGGTAGAGCGAATAGAGCAAGGCAGATTGATGGCGGATCTGGTTTCCGCCCAGCACGGAAAGACTGCGCGGTGTGGAATAGCCGGGCATCTCGAACTGCCGCCGCAAGGCTATTTGCTCCATCTCCGCCATTTCTTCCCTGAAGACCTCCAATGCCCCCATTTGCAGGAAGCCTTCCAGCTTGACGTAGCCCATGCGCGCAAACTGCTCGCGCATATCGATAAGCTTGTCTTGCCTGAATGGCGTTGGCTCGAGCAAATCGTACAGCTCGGCCCATCTCTGCGGTGACGGGTATTGCCTGCCCGTGTGCGCAAAAGGCTTTTCGAGTACGGAATCTTCCATAGCTGATCCTCCGTTTAACCATCGTTGATTCAACGTCCCCCGCAATCCGGGATAAATCCTGTGCTACTGGGGGTGAGTATTGCTGGTAGTCAGTCATCGACCTGGGGCAGATTCTATTGGCGAGTTCTCAGGAAAAAACCTAGCAAGGTATACAGGTTGTCGCTCCCGATTTAGTCCTTCATCCTGCTGGCTGCAATTCCCACAGTCTGCTAAGAGGAGGAGTGATGGACGACACCACAATACCGATCATCGATATTGGCCCCTTGCGCCAGGAAGACGCGGCAGGCAGCCTGGAAGTCGCCAGGCAGCTGGGCGAAGCATGCAGCCAGGTGGGCTTCTTCTATGTCACCAATCACGGGGTGGCGGACGATGTCATTTCGGACACATTCTCGAGCGCGCAGCGCTTCTTCTCGCTCCCTCTCGAGGAGAAAATGCGCTATTCACTGGAACGCTACAGCAAATGTTTCCGCGGCTACTCCCCGCCCCTGTCCGAACTGGCCGATGGCAAACGCAATGCTTACGAACTCATGGAATTCAGCGTCGAATTTCCCGAGCATCATCCGGACGTACTACAAGGGAAACCCATGCATGGGCCCAACCAATGGCCGGACTTGCCGGGCTACCGGGAAGCGAATGAGCGTTATATTGAGGATTTGAGCGCACTGGGATTCGACCTGATGCGCGGCATCGCCATCAGCCTGGGGGTCGAGCCCGATTACTTTTACAAGGCATTCAACGGCCGCTCTTTTTGGCAGTTCCGTACCGCGCACTACCCGGACGAGAGCGAAATTGCTTCAATCTCGGAACAGCTGCCCCGGCGCGACAAGGTCGAAAACATCGAGGTCGGCGACCATAGCTGCGGCGCGCATACCGATTACGGCTGCCTCACGATCCTGCTGGCTGACAGCCCCGGTCTGCAGGTGCTCAGCCGCAACGGCGTTTGGTTCGAAGCGCCGGTGATTCCCGGCGCCTACATCTGCAATATTGGCGACATGCTGCAGTACTGGACCAAGGATATGTACGTGGCCACGATGCACCGCGTCATGACCAAGGGGTCGCGCATATCCCTGCCCTTTTTCTTCCAGCCGGATTACGAGACAATGGTGCATCCGTTTCCGCATATAGCGGATCCGGCAGGCAAGAATTTTTCGCCCATCAAATATGGCCCTTATGCTTTCAAGAATTACCAGGTGATTTATCCGACCGCGACCTCTCACCCGCCGGAGGAAGCTGCGATCGCCTGATGCACAGAGGATAGACGTGAAAATGGAATCCCTGCCCTTCGATACGCTACTTGCACCGGAAAGCATCGATACCTCGCTGGTGAACGTGAGGCGAGACATCCATGCGCACCCTGAAATCTGCTTTGAGGAGCACCGTACTTCCGCCCTCGTCGCCAACATGTTGCAGGGGTGGGATATCGAAACGCATACAGGCCTCGCCGGGACCGGGGTGGTCGGCATCATCCGCGGCGCGGCTCCCGGTAAAACGATAGGGCTGCGCGCCGATATGGACGCGCTGCCCTTGCAGGAAGCCAATGCCTTTGAGCACCGTTCGACGCATAGCGGAAAAATGCACGCCTGCGGTCATGACGGACATGTTGCGATGCTGCTGGGGGCGGCGCAGGAGCTGGCAAAAGAACGAAGCTTCCATGGCACTATCCATCTCATCTTTCAACCCGGAGAGGAAAGCGGCGTCGGGGCAAAGAAGATGCTGGACGACGGCCTTTTCGAGCGTTTTCCCTGCGATGCGGTATTCGCACTGCACAACTGGCCGGGAATCCCCGAAGGCCATTTCGCTACGTGCCCTGGCCCCATCATGGCGTCTTGTAACGAATTCCACATTACCGTTAAAGGCAGAGGAGCCCATGCAGCGTTGCCCCATAACGGCATGGACCCTATATTCGCAGCCGCACAGATACTGAACGGACTGCAATCCGTCATCACCCGCAATAAGCGGCCGATCGATAGCGCTGTGCTTTCGGTCACCCAGTTTCATGCCGGCGAGACCAACAACATCATTCCGGAAGTGGCATGGCTCTCCGGCACCGTGCGCACCTTCTCGAAAGAGGTCCTATCCCAGATCGAAGAGCGCATGCGAGTGATTGCTTACGGCACCGCGCGTGCGCATGGCTGTGAAGTCGAGTTCGATTTCATCCGTCAGTCCCCGGCAACCGTCAATGATCCGTCACAAACCGTTTTTGCAACTGCCGTGATGGAAAGCATGGTGGGGAGCGGCCGCGTCGACAGAAGTGTGGAACCGACGATGGGAGCCGAGGATTTCTCGTATATGCTCGAGCGGGTTCCCGGCTGTTACGCCTTTATTGGAAATGGCGAGGGAGGACACCGGGAACAGGGGCACGGCCTCGGCCCCTGCATGCTTCACAACCCGAGCTACGATTTCAATGACGCCCTGTTGCCGATTGGCGCCGCCTATTTCGTCAACCTGGCCAGAGCCTATCTCACGGAACTGCCCGCAACTCCCTGAGCATCTTCAACAGGCGCGCCTCGCCATGGTCTAGGGTGGCCGCATCACGTGCAATCAGCCCCCACAGTTCAGTGTCCGTGAGGTCGAGTAGTTTGTCGAAATGGCGCAGTTCTTCCGCTCCCAAGCTGGGATAGTAGGTCTCGACGAATGCCTTGAGCACCAGGTCCAGCTCCAGCAACCCTCTCCGGCAGCGCCATAGCAACCGCCTGCCATCCGCCTTCATTCCTGGACACTCTTGATCGGAATGTGCTTCTTTTGCGCAGCAGCCGGTTCTTTCGACTCCTTGCGCTTCAGCGCCCGGATTCTGCCGATGGCTTTGGCCGGATTGAGCCCTTTCGGGCAGACATCGACGCAATTCATGATGTTGTGGCATTTGTAGAGCCGGAAAGGATCCTCCAGATTCTCCAGCCTGTCCTTCAATGCATGGTCGCGACTGTCCACCATGAAGCGATACGCTTGCAGCAGACCGGCCGGGCCCACGAACTTGTCGGGGTTCCACCAGAATGACGGGCACGCGGTACTGCATGCCCCACACAGGATGCACTCGTAGAGGCCGTCCAGTCGGGCGCGGTCCTCAGGCGATTGAAGCCGCTCGCGTTCGGGCACGGGATCGTTATTGACGAGATAGGGGTTCACGGAATGGTACTGGTCGAAAAAATGCGTCATGTCGACGACCAGGTCCTTGATCACCGACAGCCCTGGCATGGGGCGCACCACGATAGGCTCTTCCAGGTCCGCTAGCCGGGTAATGCAGGCCAGTCCGTTCTTGCCGTTGATGTTCATCGCATCCGAGCCGCAAATACCTTCGCGGCACGATTTCCGCATGGCCAGACTTTCATCCACTTCCTTGATACGCAAAAGCGCATCCAGCAGCATGCGATCCCCGGGCTGGAGATCGACAGCGTAGTCCTGCATGTACGGTTCCTGATCTGTTTCAGGGTTGTAGCGGTAGATGGAAAAACGCATGCCCCCTCCTAATAGACTCTTTCCCGCAGGGGAAACGATTCGACCGATAGCGGCTTGAGCCTGACATTCTTGTATGCCAGACGACGGGACGCGCTGAAATAAAGCGAATGCTTGAGCCAGCGCTGATCGTCGCGCTCCGGGAAATCCTCGCGGCAATGCGCTCCGCGGCTTTCCTCGCGCGCAGCCGCAGCGGCCATCGTGGCTTCGGCCACCTCGATCAAATTGTCCAGTTCCAACGCTTCTACCCTGATCGTATTGAACACCTTGCTGCGATCACGTATCCCCAAGTTCTGCATACGGCTGCGTATCTCATGGATACTATCGACACCCGCGTTCAGCAGATCGGGAAAGCGGAATACGCCGCAGTGTTTTTGTAATGTCCGGCGCATGCTGTTGCCCACATCGTTGACGCTCTCCCCATGCGGTACGTCGAGCCGGGCCATCCTCGCCAGCGCTCCATCCGCCGCACTCGGCGGCAATGGCTTGAAGCGAGTGGTGGAGCGGATGAAGGACGTCATGTGATTACCGGCCTCTCGACCGAAGACCATCAGGTCAAGCAGCGAGTTGGACCCCAACCGGTTTGCGCCATGCACGGACACGCAAGCGCACTCGCCTACCGCATAGAAGCCCTGCACCAGGTTATCGAACTCATCGGCGCACACCTGGCCATGCAGACTGGTAGGTATGCCCCCCATCATGTAGTGCGCGGTAGGCACGACCGGGATCGGATCCTGGACCGGATCTATACCGGCAAATTTGATGGCAATCTCACGAATTCCGGGTAACCTGGACTTGATCAGCTCCTCGCCCAGATGGTCGAGCTTCAGGAATACCGCATCCTTGCTCTCCCCCACGCCCCGTCCCTGCTTGATCTCATGCGCAATGGCCCGAGATACCACATCCCGGCTGGCGAGATCCTTGGCTGCGGGCGCATAGCGCGACATGAAGCGCTCGCCTTCGTCGTTAACCAGATACCCGCCTTCACCCCGCACCCCTTCGGAAACAAGTACGCCGGCACCGGCGATGCCGGTGGGGTGAAACTGCCAGAACTCCATGTCCTGCAACGGAATACCCGCTCGCGCGGCCATCCCCAGTCCGTCGCCGGTGTTGATGAAGGCATTGGTGCTTGCCTCGAAAATCCGCCCCGCTCCGCCGGTGGCGAACAGCGTCGCCTTGGCCTGCATCAGCACGATCTCGCTGGTTTCGATATCCATCGCGATGACGCCTAGCACATCGCCATCCGCATCCCGGATCAAGTCGAGGGCAAACCATTCGGTATAGAACTGCGTTTTCTGCATCACATTCTGCTGATACAGGGTATGCAGCATGGCATGCCCTGTACGGTCTGCCACGGCACAAGTGCGCGAAATCGGGCCTTGGCCGAATTCTTTGGTCATGCCGCCAAACGGGCGCTGGTAAATACGTCCGTTCTCCATGCGATCAAAGGGCATGCCGAAATGTTCGAGCTCGTAAATCGCCGAGGCCGCATTACGGCACATGAACTCGATGGCGTCCTGGTCCCCCAGGTAATCCGACCCCTTGACGGTGTCGTACATATGCCAAAGCCAGTTGTCCTTGCTCACATTCCCGAGCGCGGCGGCGATGCCGCCTTGAGCCGCGACGGTATGCGAGCGTGTGGGAAATACCTTGGAAATGACCGCGACATTCAGGTTTTCCTTCGACAGCTGCAGCGCCGCGCGCAAACCGGCACCGCCTCCGCCGACAATAACGGCGTCGAACTTCCTTGTTTCGATGCTCACTTCAACCCCAGAGTATGTTGACCAACCAAACGGTGTAGAGACCCAGGCTCATCAAGATCAGCAGTCTGAGCAATTGGCGCAGCCAAACCAGCTTCACGTAATCCATGAGTACATGCTTGATACCGAGCCAGGCGTGGATATACAGACTGATAAAAAAGAGCAGCGTGATGGTTTTGATCAGCTGAAAAGACATCACCAGATTCCAGGATTCAAAGTCATGCGGGGCATACAAGATGGCCACACCCAGCATGGCAACGAAATAGACGATCATGATGACCGCCGTGCTGCGCTGCAGTATCCAGTCCCGCAGGCCGGGGCGACTCAGGCCGATCATCAGACCCACCATAAGCTCATTCCGATCAGGAAGGTCAGGAACAGGCTGCTGCTTAATACCATCCTGTTGATCAATACTGCCTGGCGTAACTCCATCCCGAGATTGAGATCCGACAACAGGTGGCGGAGACCCGCGAATAGGTGATGGAGGAATGCCCAGCAGACGGCAATCAGGACCAGCTTGGTGAGCGGATGAACGGCATAGCCGAGCACGATCTGAAAGCCTTGCTGCGACTCGAGCGACAAATGCAGCGCAAACAGAACGCCCGGGAGGATGAGAAACAGGATCAGGCCGCTCAATCGGTGCAGAATCGAGACAAGCGCCGGCAAGGGCAGGCGTATGGTAATGAGATTCAGGTTCTTGGGCCGCTTCTTGTCCATACCTTCGTTCTGATGCCCATCAAGGGGCAGCAATAAGAGTGAACCGAAACCCAATACTAGCGAATTTTCAGGATCATGTACCTGTATAAGTTGATAGTTGCAATTGAAAGTCAGACGGCTTCCGCATCTCTCGCCGCGACCGGGGCCGCACCAGGTTTTTTCCGCAGGGCACCGAAGCGGAGTATGGTCTCGATCGCGAGGACGTTCACATATCCAGCCGTCGCGCCGAGAATCTGGCACACCACCACGGCGATCAGGCCGTTGGTGAATGACAAGGACAGGAACCGGTCGAGACTGAAATAGCCGGTCGTCCCTGCAAACGCAAAGAAGCTGGCATAGCCATAGATGATGGCTGGCGTGATACTGAAACGCGGAATTGTGCCCAGGCGCGTGATCACGGCGATGACCGCGCCGATCAGCACCGGCCCCCACCAATCCGCCACCAGCTCGCTGGAAAAAGGGTTCAGCAGCAAGGCGATGGCCGAGACCCATGCCGCCAAGGCGCCCAGCCCCAAGTGAGTGACTACCGCGAGGTACGCCTGATTGCGGTTCGCCCCGCCATCCAAATGGAAGAAACACGCCCAAGCGATGAAAATGGCCCAAGGCGGCAAAAATGGCAGTTTTGCCACGAAATAGAGCGCGATGGCCGTGAGGGCGAATGCGCAGAATGTAACGACGTTGAGGGGGGTCATGCCAGTTTTCTCCTCCAGCCTTGCAACTTGTCCCCGAAACTGCGCGCATAGCTCGACAGCAACAGCAGCATGGCTGCGATGATCAGCCAGCCATCGAGCCTCGCTTCCGCTTCCAGCTCACCGGCCGGTTCCATATCCTGCATCGCGTCGCCCAGCCCTTCGGGATCATGGCCCCGCAGGTATTTCGCGCCGATTTCCTCCGCCAACTCCCGCAGATAGGTTTCGTCCAGCTGGGACAGGTAGCGGTCATAGACATCGGAAGCGATGGTGCTGTCGCGCGTTCCCACGGACTCTTCCGATTGCACCTGAGAAGGGGCCAGGATGGAATTCGAGTAAGCCCAGTATCCAAGAATCTTGTCATCGCTGTCGAACTTGGGAATGGGCGAAGGCTCGTCGCCACCGATCCCCACCAGCAGCCACCCTCGCCCGCCTTGCCAGCCGGACAAGTCGGTTTTATTGACGGCGTTCAACTTGGGCGCTTCGTCGCCGTCGGTCATGAAAATCACCCGGGCCGGCGTCTGGTACAAGCTGACAAGTGCCGCGGCCGAAGGCAGGCCAAACCGCAGCCGGCTATTGCCGCGCCAGGCCATGCGCCACTCCAGGTTGGCAATGCTGTCCTGCACCACCGCATAATTGGCGCATACCTCAATGGGCGTGAACAGCAAGGCAACACTCTCCGCCGAAAACACTCCAAGGCTGATCATGGTGCCGCAGGGAATTTCGGACAGGGTTTTACCGAGCAGCGCGCGGGCAAATGCGATGCGGCTGACGCGCTTTCCGTCGAGCGCCATATCCACGGTATTCATGCTCTGGGTCACATCGACCACGAACAGATAGCTGCGCACCTCACGTTTCATCGGGATCGCAGGCTTGAATAGCGCAACCAGCAGCAGCACCAGGGCCATGCCCAGTGCCAGGTTGTGCCGGGACATGACCAGTTTTTTCATGGCAGCCCAGTCGGGATGTTCCCCATCACGATACCCATCTTGTCCTGCTTTTCCTCCTGGTTAGGCTCGGCAGGCAACATGGCCAGCACCCAGTCGAGGTGATGGCGCACGTCCATATGGCTGCTGTCCAGCCGCAGGGATTGCTGGAAGGCCAGCCGCGCCTGATTGAGCAGGTATTCGGCTTCATCTTTAACCGTGTCCCCGTTGTGATTCACCATCAGGCCGCGCATCATGAAGATATTGCCGAGGTTGTATTGCACAGCGGCGGCCTGGTCGGGCCGGCCTTTTGCCTCCAGCAGTTGACCATACAGCTGGGTGGCGTCCTGATATCTCCCTTGCTTGGCCAGCCAATAGGCGGCAGCAAACTTTGCTTCATAAGGATGGGCCTTGGGATCAGGCTGGCCGCCACGCAACGCCGCTTGATTAAACTGCTCGATGGAATGAACCTTCGCACCCGTATAAAGAACGCCGGCCATGCCGACAGCGAGCAGCACGGTCAGCAGCCGGTTCTTGGCGTTTACGCTTGTTGCCATGATTGGACTCCCATCTGCCTGATGCCCAGCAAGAGCAGCAGCAACCCCGCCGCCAAGCCGACGAACAGGTTGCTCAGGTCTTTGCCCGGCAATTTCTCGGTGTACCGTATCGTGTGCTTTTCGCGCGCGTTGATGTCCTGGATCGCCTGCTGCAGCGTACGTGGATCTTCCGCTTCGTATGCCTTGTAGGGGGTCTTGATCGTCTGGAAGAATTTGTGCAGCTCGATCTCCGCGGGCTCCAGCCCATCGCTATCCAGTTGGTAGTTGTTGCTGAAAATGCTAATGCCGTTAGGCTGGCGCAGCACGATCCAGTACAGATTGACACGCTCCCGCACCAGCCAGTCGGCAATCTTCTGCTTGGCTTTTGGACTAATCCGCCCTGCGCCGTCGGAAAGCAGGATAACCGCACGCGAGCCGGAGTCAGGCATCTTGTCGAACAGCGCCAGTCCACGCGTCAGTCCGGCGCCGATATTGGTCTGCAGCAGCCCCGAACCGCCGGCGGCATTGATGGCGGCATATATGGCTTCGCGGCTTTGCGTCAGGGGAATTGCCTGCATTGCAGAATTGCTGAAGGCGATCACCCCCACCATGTCGTCCTTGCGATCGCGCACGAACTGCGTGATAAGACGCCTCGCGGCGGCAGACTTGTTCTCCCCGACCCGACCCTGCGTGCCTGCCCCGGCGAACGGATCGTCCATGCTGGCGCTGCGATCGATCACGAGCACGACCTGCGCCCCTTTCCCGGTCTTGACTATGTCCCCGCCCTCGACTTCCACCTGCGCCAGCGCCAGGACCAGCAGCGCCAGGATGACGGCGACCACATAGCGCAGCACCCATCCCATGAAGTCGGAAAACCGATCCTGGGGCACCATGGACAAGGAGGAATACACCTGTCCCGCGCGGCTGTTCAGCCATAGCGGTATCAGCACAAGCGGAAGCAGCAGCAACGCCCATGGCTGATGGACGATCATGCGACGCCTCGTTCGCAGTCGCGGCAAAGGCGGCAGAACTCTTGCAACTCGGAAAACGAGCCATGTGCGCCGACCGAGGTGACGCCGTACAGCACAAAATTGGCGGACGTGAAGAATTGCTCGATCTCGGACCTGATCGCGTGGAAGGAGGGATGGCTGGCGAGGAAATTATCCAGATTATCGGGAAGCAGGTTCTCTCCGTATGTCTGGCGGAATGCCTGGTGTATGGCGGTCACCGCATCGCCCAGACTGGAGTGCTGTTCGGAGAGGGAGGACAAATGGCGATAGCCCCGTGCAAACGGCCCGCCCATCCCGGGAAACCAAGCCTTGTCCGCATGGATATAAATCAGCCCGATCATCGCACCGATGATCATCGCGAAACTCGCCATCAGCCCCAGCCCCCACGGCCACGCCTCGACCTGGAGGGGCGTGCGGAAAGCCCGCTCGACCTTGCCAATATCATTTCCGCTGCTGGATGCCAGCGGAGAAACCTCGAATTTCCACTCGGGGCTTTCCACAGCGAGTTGCCGCTTGCCGGCGGTCACGATCAGCCGTGGCCGCGGCAGCTGAGTAAGCCATGCTTGATCCCCGCGACTGAATATCTGGTACACGAAATCGAGCTTGTAGTGCGTCCATTCGCCCTGCTGACGCTGGCTCATTTCCACCCGGCGCAGTTCAATGCCGTTTACCCGCGTCCCGGTCAAGGGGACAGACCCCTTCGACAGGGCGTACGGCTCCTTCACATCAATTTCTATCGTGCGGTGTATCTGGTCGCCGACGAAATAACCGTAGGTTTTCTCCGGATCGACGGTACGCACTTGGTAAGGCAGTTCCTTGGCAAGCGCTGTCGCGGCAACGAACAAAAGAACGAGAGGAATCAGCTTTTTCATACACGCGCATATCGTTGGAAATAGGCCGTTATTTCGGCAGGATTGAACTTGTCTTCCACAAAGCAAGGCGGGCTCTGGTATTTCAGGAAAAGTGCGCGCAGGGTCTCGCGGCGCGATTCATAGAGCTCGATAAACTTCCTGCGAAGCGTGTCCCGGAAAAACAAAGTCCGCTCCTCACCGGTCTCCGGATCGACCACCGTACTCAGCCCGAAGCGCGGCAGTTGCCGATACTCCCCGGAATCCCAGACTACCACCGGCACCACCTGATGCCTCGACAGCAGGTTCAGCGCCTTCTCGATCAGCGCCAGCGGCATGTGGAAGTCAGAAACCAGGAAGACGAGCGACCGCTGGCGGCCTAGATGGAGCAGGCTATCCAGCACGCCTTGTGCGCCGGCCTGCGTCGGCTTGAATGCACGCATCTTCTCGATCAGCGTAAAGGCGTCGTGCATGTGCTCACTTGGGCGCGTGGTCCACTCCTGCCGCACCGTGCTATTGAAACCCACCAGCGAAAAGGCATCGCCTGTCTCATGCGCCGATGCCGCAATCGACCCCGCGATTTCGGCCGCCAGCTCCATCTTTGATGCGCGGCCCCGGAATTGCATGGATGCGGACAAATCGCACAGCGCACAGACGTTGACCGGAGTTTTCTCATTGAAGGTTCTGACATGCACCTGGTCCGCCAGGTCGCGTATGGTCCGGGTAACGTCGATGCGGCGCGCGTCCGGGTAGTCGATAAGCGATACGTTGCGCTTAAACTCCAGCCCCACCCCGGCCTGCAGGCCGGGGTGCCCGCCCATGTGCTGGCTGCCGGACCGCCAGGCGATCTGGTAATGGAATGGCTTCGCGAATACGGGAATCATGCTAGGGAACGGCGATGGTCCTGACGATGCTATTGGTAAGCTCTCGCGCCAGCATCGTGCGCCGGCCCTCATACATGGAGGTGAACACCAGGCGATGCGCAATCGTTTCATGGAACACGGCATGAACGTCCTCGGGGATCACGGCGTTCCGTCCCATCAGCCATGCATGAACTTTCGCCGCCTTGAGCATCATTGCCATGCCGCGGGGGCTCGCCCCCGACTTGATCAGCTGCGCCATTTCAACGTCGTCTATCCTGACGCCGAAAGACTCAGGGTGCTGGGTCGCTTCCCACAACTCGATGGTGTAATCCTCGATCACCGGGCTTGCGCTGACATGCTCCTGAATTTCGGCGGCGAGGGCGTTCAGCTTGTCATGAGAAAGAATGTTCGGCGCAACCGAGGCGGTCAGGTTCTCGGTGTTGTGGAAGCGGGTGTTGAAGACCAGCGACTTACGCGTATCTCGGCTTGACGGGATCATGATCGGAATTTCCATCATGAAACGGTCGCGCGCGGCGGAGGGAATGTCGAAGGTTTCGTCCTTCTCCACCTGATTGCGGTCGGCAAAAACGAGCATGTGCGGGAGCCGGAACTCGCGCTTGAACGCATGTATGGTTTGCTCGGTCATCACGCGCAGCATCAGGGCATGCACTTGCGGGCGCGCCCGGTTGATTTCATTGAAGAAGAACACGGAAAGGTCTTCGCCACTGCGCAGCAACGGCCCAGGCTCGACGTGAGGCCGTGCGTCCTCGCCAATATAGGTGTGGTACACCAGGTCGTTCGGCATCAGGTCCACCGTGCCCTCGATGCGCTCGTACTTGCCGCCGATGCCGCGCGTGATCGCACGCAGCAATGTCGTCTTGCCAACCCCCACGTCGCCCTCGAGCAGGACATGGCCGCGTGCGAAAATCGCAATCGTCATCAGCTTGATGGCACGCTCTTGGCCGACGATGACGGACTGCACCTCTTGCATCAGCCGGAGCGCCTGCTGTCGGCTGTCCTCCAGATGACTGTCGGATTTCTTCTCCAAGATGACGGCCGTCATCAGGCTTCGCCTTTCATCACCATTTCCACGTATTCGTCCGGAGTGATCGTACCCCCCAGTGCCTCGGCGATATGTTTATCGCGATTGGGCAGCGCGTCCTGCAGCCCGTCGATGCGTTTCCATTGCGGCAAGGGTGCCGGGCAGTCGGCCTTGGGAGCGTACCTGGAGTCTTCGATGCGTTGGTAGCGATGGATATAGCGCGGGCAATTGATGAAGATGTCCTCGATGCGCACCCGGACGACCAATTCGGCGCCCGGAAAGGTATGCAGGAGTGGGTCGTTGAGATCCATGCTGGCTTCGCCGTGGATGCGTATCCGGTGCGGCACCTCGAAGTCGATCAGCAGCATGCCGACCTTGTTATTGCCGGTGATATTGCCCATCGACAGAAACATGCCATTGCCGTCATAGCTGGGGAATGCAATGGTTTTGCTGTCGATCACCCGGAGAAAACCCGAGGTTCCCCCCTTGTGCGAGCAGGTGGGGAAACCTCGGTGGTCGATGGTCGTAAGAAAGAAAAAGTCCCGACTTTCGATAAAGCCCCTGTGCTCTTCGCCAATCTCATCGGCCACAATGTTTTGCTTGACCGCATCGGCTAGCCGCACCGTTTCGAATTTTTCCTGAAGCGCCCGATGTTTCGTGCCATAAAACTCGCTCATACCAATCTCCTAAAACTGTCCAACAGTCGGACACATCGAATGTGCTGAATGTTTTTTAGATGATGTTATTCTTGGCAATCCTTACCAGTCAATGAAACACGGCAACTTAATAATCCGATATCCGGACATCACTCATGAAGAAAAGTATTTCGAAAAGCGACTCGATGGCGAGCGGCAGCCTCAACCGCTCGGTGGTCTTGCTTCGAGCCATTGCGCAGGGCTCCAGCAAGGGAAGCTCATTAACCGAGCTTGTTGCGCGCACCGCATTGCCCCGCCCCACCATCCATCGCGTTCTCGACCAACTGATCGAGGTCGGCTGGGTAGTGCGCGACCGGCTGAACGCCCGTTTCAATCTGGGAATGGACCTTGCCGCGCTGGGATATTCCGCAATCAGCCGCAATCCTATCGACAGGATTTCATCCTCGCATCTGGTAAAGCTCGCGCAAAACCTCAATCAGGTGGTGTACCTAAGCGTGCGCTCAGGGCTTGATATGGTCTGCATCGGGCGGTATGAAAGCGACTCGCAAATCCAGGTGGGGAAAGGACGGGTTGGCCTCAGAATCCCGTTCGGCATGAGTCCAAGCTGCATGGCCATGTTGGGGCAGCTTACGCCGGATGAAGTGACGGAGATCATTCAGATCAACCTCTCCCGCTACCATCGCATGACAGGGTTTGACGAAATCGGTTTCCGGCATGCAGTCGACGAAGCGATGAAAAATGGTTACAGCACCTATGAAGGCATTGTGATCGACAAGACCACGAGCGGCTTGGGAGTGGCAATCTGCGACCCTGAAGGGTATCCGGTTGCCGGGATAGGCACGACCTATATCACCGGCTGGCTGAGTGACAAGCAGTGGGAATACTGCCTTGCCCAGTTGAAGGAAACTGCCGAAACCATTGCGGAAGACATCTTTTACCGCCCTGATTTCTCGCCTATTTAAACCTTAACAGGCGAACCTGCTGCAAATACAACTGTTCCACCTTCGCCCTCGCCCAAGGCGTTTTGCGTAAAAACTTCAGGCTGGATTTGACGCTGGGGTCGTGCGTAAAACATCGCACCGGGATAGCGGCGGCCATTGCCTCCCATCCCATGTTTTCAGACAGGTGGCTAACGATCATTTCCAGCGTGACGCCTTCCAGGCTGGGACGATTTGTTGGTTTTTTAATAGCATCCATCAGTGCATTTTACAGGGCAAACGAGACGATTTCTCACGCTAACGAATTGCATATCATGGCTGGCAGTCGCCTGAAAAGGCGGCTACGCGATGGCCTTAGCGCTTCTTCGGCCCCACGCGCAACAACTCGCCATCATCGTTCACCACGTAAATCGCTCCGTCGTTGCCCTGCTTCACATCGCGGATGCGCTGTCCGCGGTCGACCAGCAGGTGCTCTTCGCCGGTGACGCGATTGTTGTCGATGACCAGTCTCACCAACCGCGCCTGGCGCATCGCGCCGACGAAGAGATTGCCCTTCCATTCCGGCATGGCATCGCCGCTGTAGAACTGCGCGCCTGAAGGCGCGATGACCGGGTCCCAGTAATAGACGGGCTGTTCCATGTTGGGGCGCTGGCCGGCCGCGGTCTTGATCCTGAAACCGGAGTATTCAATGCCGTAAATCTGCATGGGCCAACCATAGTTTTTGCCCGCTTGCAGCAGATTCACCTCGTCGCCGCCACGCGGGCCGTGCTCCACCACCCACAGGCGGCCCTGGCCGTCGAAGGCCGAAGCCTGCACGTTGCGGTGGCCGTAGGTAAAGATTTCCGGCAGGGCGTCGGCCTTGTTGACGAAAGGATTGTCCGGCGCAGGCGTGCCGTCCGGCTTGACGCGCAGCACCTTGCCGAAATGGCTGTTGAGCTGCTGGGCTTGCGGACGCGTTTCGGTATCCGAGCGTTCGCCCAAGGTGACGTAGAGCATGCCGTCTGGGCCGAAGGCGAGGCGCGAGCCGTAATGCATGTTGTTGTCATAGGTCGGGCGCGTATGCAGGATGACTTTCACCTGATCGAGCTGCTTGGCGTCCGCCGACAGCACGCCGCGCGCGACACTGGTGCCGTTGCCGTCATCGCGCGGCTCGGTGTAGCTCCAGTAGACAGTGCGGTCGTTCTTGAAATCGGGGCTGAGTGCAATATCCAGCAAACCGCCCTGCCCGCCGGCATCCACCTCCGGTACGCCTTTGATGGCAGGGCCGATCTTGCCCTCGGCCGACACCACACGCATCTGGCCGCGCTTTTCGTTCACTAGCCATTGGCCGTCCGGGAGCGGCTCGATCGCCCACGGGCTCCGCAACCCTTTGGCTACCACCGTCACGTCGATATTCGCCTTGGTAGAAACGCCGCATGTGCGCGTCTGGCCCTCGAACGCAGGCTTGAAGAAGGGAGCTTCTTTCTCGCCGGTTTTCAAAGGTTTGCAATCGGTCTCGGCATAAGCGCCGGCAATCGGCCCGAACAACAGGAAAGGGAAGAACAACAGCTTGCGGAAGCGTGGAGTGGTGTCTTTTTTCATCATGCGCTCCTGGAATAGCAGGGATATTGCATTGTGATGGCGAAAACCGCCCCGGGTTCCGAAAAAGTATTTCTGTACGCCTTCCCTCGGCTTCCGGCCGCTAAAATACTTGGACCTCCTCACTCCTCCCAGGCTTTCTGCTCCAGCAGCAACAGCGCCGGGCTCGTCAGCACTTCGATAGAAACGATTAAATAGTAAGTTTTTATCGAACTTGCAACGACGCTTATGCTGGTATTCTCGAAGTTCGCCGGAACGGCTCCCGAATTCATTTAGAGGAAACCCATGAAACGCTTTTTTTCGACCCTGATGGTGGCTTTCACCTGCATCGCCTTGTTCGCGCCCCTGGCGGCCGAGGCTGGCAAACGCTTCGGCGGCGGCAGCAGCTTCGGCAAACAACGCACGGTACAACAGGCGCCGCAGAAATCCGCCGATCAGACCACGACACAACAGAAGCAAGCGCAACAACAGCCAACCCAGCAACCCCAACAGGCTTCCGGTGCCAGCAAATGGCTGGGCCCGCTGGCAGGTCTCGCCATCGGCGCCGGGCTCGGCGCGCTGCTGGCCAACATGGGGATGGGCGGCGCGATGGGTGGCATCCTGCTGGCCTTGCTGGCTGGCGGCCTGGTGCTTTTTCTCATCTCGCGTTTCGTCAAGGCGCGGAGTCCGGCCATGCAGTATGCTGGGCAAGGTGCGCCGTATCATGAACCCGCGCCGGTGCGCGAACCGCTCATTGGCGGCAGCGCTGCGCCTGCGATGGCTCCCGCTGTAGCGGCGATGATCCCCGCCGACTTCCCGGTCGAAGAGTTCCTGCGCAACGGCAAACGCTCATTCATCCGCCTGCAAGCGGCCAACGACCGCAAGGATCTGGACGACATCCGCGAATTCACCACACCTGAGGTGTACGCTGAAATCTCGATGCAGATGCACGAACGCGGCAGCGAACCGCAGCAGACCGAGGTGGACTTCATCGACGCCGAATTGCTGGAAGTCGCCAACGACGGCGACTACTCGATTGCAAGCGTGCGCTTCACCGGCCAAATCCGCGAAAACGACGGCCAGCCCGAACGCTTCGATGAAATCTGGCATGTACAAAAGGATCTCCGCAACGCGAAATCCTCGTGGCTGCTGGCGGGAATCCAGCAACCCTCCTGAGGTAAGTGCACCATCAAAAAAGCCAGCGCAAAGCTGGCTTTTTTATTTATACGGTCAGGCCATCTCCGCCACCCGACACTTCTGGCCCATTGTCTGTCATCGCAGACCCCACCCCGCCCGTTATAGGAAATAGCAGTGCTGATATGGAGTGTGATTGCTGGTGAGCCATATCTTCCGTTAAAACACCAGAATGTAGTTCAAGGTCCAGATGAAACGCTTGAGTGTGCTATTAGCAGTACTGATAAGCATCATGTCGGGCTGTGTGGTCGTGCCTCACCACCATGATGGCCACGGTTATTATTACGGTTATCCGGGTGGTTATTATCAGTATCATCATGATTGGCGATACCATCATCACTATCGCCGCTGATTTTCAGGCGCAATACTAGCCCAGACGCGGGCGTCACAGCCATGAAACGACTGCTGTGATGCTTGGCTTTCCTCATAGATAACATGGGGCCGGAGCCTTTGTTTGTTCAAAAACTTTGAGCCGTAGTACATCATGAAATTACTTAGCCGCAATTCATGATCCGCCCGAATTCACGGCGGCGCTCCATCCCTATCATGGCAGTCGTACGAGTAAGCACTCGTAACATTTACCGACTGAAAGGAGAGCACCATGTGGACGAAGCCCGCTGCTACCGAAATGCGTTTCGGTTTTGAAGTCACCATGTACGTTTGCAACCGCTAATCCGGATTGCAGCTACAATCGAAAGGACGGCAATCACTTGCCGTCCTTTTTTTATTTCCGACCAATACAAAACTTAATAGCAGGGAGAGAACATGACCCACAAACTGCTGACCATCGGCCTCGCCGCGGCGCTGGCTGCGATAACGTCGGCCGCGCATGCCGCGCCGACCGCACTGGACAATTGCGTCAAAGCCGCGCTGGACAAGCATCCGGGCAAGCTGGCGTCGCTCAGCTCTGAAATCGAAGACGGCAAATCGCAATACGAGATCGACATCCAAGGCCAGGACGGTTTTGGCTGGGAAGCCGAGTGTGATGCCGCCACCGGCAAGATCAACCGCATCGAACGCGAAATCCGCGCCAATGCGAAAGAATTCAAATCCAAGGCCAAAGTCCGCCTGGACGCGGCGATGAAGATCGCACTGGACAAATATCCGGGCGATGTATTGAACACCGAATACGACATGGAAAACGACGGTGAAATCTCCTACGAATTCGTCATCCGCACCAGCCCCGGCAAGACGGTCGAAATCGAAGTGGATGCCGTCACCGGCAAGCTGGCCGGTGAAGAAGAAGTGCTCTATCGCATCGGCAATTAACCCAGCGTGCGATAGCGGTTCTTAGGCCAGCGCAAGCTGGCCTTTTTGTTGTCCTCCCCTTTCAGCTTGTATTCAGCTTCGCTGCGTAGAGTGAAGACTCCCTGTACTAATAAAAGGAGTCTTATCATGAAACGTACTGTTATCTCTTCCCTGTTGGCCGGGCTCGCCGCCGGCGCCGTATTCGCGCTGCCCGCGCATGCCGACGACGATACCCAGGAAATGGAAGCGCTGGTGAAGCAATTCGGCTTCATTACCCTCGAACAAGCCAGCGCCAAGGCCTTGGCGGCAAAACCAGGCGTGATTACTGATGCCGATCTGGATGACCGCGATTTCGGTAAAGGCTGGGATTACGAGTTCGAGATCGCGGATAGCGATGGTCAAGAATGGGAGGTGTATGTCGACGCCAAGACCGGCGAAGTACGCAAGGTCAGCCGGGAATGGTTCTAAGCACTTGACGCACCGCAAGCCGGGCCGCGCATCGGGGTCGATGGCGGCCCGTCAATCTTGCGGAAGGCTGGAAGTAAAGCATACCTCGACACGCAACCCACCCAAGGTCGCGGCTTTGCCGAACTCCAGCGTTCCGCCGTAACTCTCCACGATATCCTGCACGATCGCCAAGCCCAGCCCGCTGCCGGGCTTGGATTCATCGGCGCGGAAGCCGCGCTGGACCAGGGCTTCCATATGGTCGCCGTGGTAGCCGGGCCCGTCGTCCTCGACAATGAACCATACCGCCTCGTTACCGCTCACGGTCAGGGCCACGCGGCGCGCGCACCACTTTGCCGCGTTGTCGAGCAGGTTGCCCAGCAGTTCCAACAGGTCTTCGCGGTCGCCGATGAAACTGGCCTCGGGGGCGATGGACCAGTCGAACTCCACGCCCTTTTCCGCATATAGCAGCTGCATCGTTTTCATCAGCTGGGCAATCTCGAGCTCGAGGTCGATGCGGCGACCCGGACCGCTGTTGCCCACCAGCCGGGCGCGCTTGAGTTCGCGTTCCACGATCTGGCCGATGGCTGTCGTCGAGGCATGGATCTGGTTTCGCACTTCCGGCATCGCCGCGATTTCGGGGCGCTCGGCGGCCTGATTGAGCAGCGTGAGCCGGGTTTTGAGTGCATGCGCGAGATTGCCGAGCGCTTCGCGCGACCGCCGCGTGCGGCGCACCATGCCGCCGAGGAGGCGGTTGAGCTCGTCGATGAGGGGCATGATCTCGCTCGGGCCGTGCGCTTCGATGTGGTCGGCCTCGCCGCGCCCGAGCCGGATCAGGTTCTGCTGCAGCTTCTGCAAGGGGCTAAGCGCGTTCAGTACGATCATGCGCTGCAGCAAGAGCAGCAGCACCAGGCCGGCGGCGGAGACGGCCGCGTACATCATCTGGAAGCGCATCAGGCCGGCCTGCATGGCCGTCAGATCCGCAGCCACCAGTATGGTGACCGGCAGGTTTCGCTTTACGTAACCGTGAACGGTGGCCAGCAAGGGCTGCCGCTCCGGCCCGGCCAGGCGCAGCATGCGCTGCTCGCCGGGGCCGGCTGCCGGGAAGGCAAGGTCGGCATCCCACAGCGAGCGCGACAGCAGCCGCTGCCGCGGTGTCGCGATGGCGTAATAGTGTCCCGAGAATGGGCGCTGGAAAATCGCGCTGACATGTTGGTCGTCCAATTGAATGGCGCCCTGCGCATCGAAGCGGATACCGGCCAGCAGGCTTTCGCTTTCGAGCTGCAGGCGCGTCGCCAGCTGTTCTTCGGTCAAGCGCTGAATGGCATAAGTCACCACCAGCCACTGCAAGCCGAGCAGCAGCACCAGGCTCAGCATCAGCCCCCAGGTGAGGCGGCCGCGCAGCGACGTCATGCCGCGGCGTCCATGAACACGTATCCTTGCCCCCGCCGCGTTTCTATCCTGCCGAGGCCGATTTTCTGCCGCAGGCGGTTGATGTACACCTCGACCACGTTGCTGTCCCGGTCGCCATCGTACTCATAGACGTGCTCGGTCAATCGGGATTTGGACAATACCTGTCCGGGATGCAGCATGAAGTAGCGCAACAGGCGAAACTCAGTGCCGGTCAGCCCGGATTCGCTGCCGTCGGGAAGGATCACGCGCTGGCGTGCTTCATCCAGCGTAATGCCACCCACCTGCAGCTTCCCCAGCGTAGCGCCCTGGCTGCGCTTCAGTACCGCGCCGATGCGCACCAGCAATTCTTCGGTATGAAAAGGTTTGCCGATGTAATCGTCGGCCCCGGCCTTGAAGCCTTCGACCTTTTCCTGCCAGCTTTCCCGCGCGGTCAGGATGACCACCGGCAAGCGGTTGTTACGCGCGCGCCAATGCTCCAGCACGGTCAGCCCCGGGCGGCCGGGCAGGCCGAGATCGAGTACCGCCAGGTCGTACGGTTCGATGTCGCCCAGCGCTTCCGCGTCGATGCCATCCGTCGCCAGATCGACCGCATAGCCCGCCTGCTGCAATGCGATTTTCAGTTGCGGGCCGAGTTGCGGGTCGTCTTCCACCAGCAGCAGACGCATCTCAATCCTCGCTTTCCACGGCGATCAGTTTGCCGGACTTGGCATCGAGCTTCACTTCCCACACCTGCCCGCGCGCATCGAGGATTTCGACCTCGTATACATAGCGGTCGTGTTTGTGCTCGAGTTCGGTTTCCAAGATTTCGCCGGGTTTGACCGCCTTGGCGGCGGCCACGATTTTTTCCAGCGGCAGGATGATGCCGGCATCGCTCAACTTGCGCGCGGCCACCGGGCCTTCATCGGCCACGGCAGCAGATGGATGAGTCGCGGCGAAAACAACCAGTAGCGCCATCGCCGCGGCCAGATAGATCAGCGTTTGTCGCGACATAACGACTCCTCCCGGACGGGACATACGATAAGGCGCAGTCTAGCGCAGCTTCCTTAATTCAGAATGAACGCGTGCCGCCGGGCCGGAACCGGAGCCGGCTCAACGCGGAGCCTGCCTATCCTCGGCAGCCTGCGTGTCGGCAAGCCACCCGCCGCCCAGCACCTTGTACAGCGTCACCTGGTTGCTCAGCACTGTCAGCCTGAGCGTGATCAGGTTCTGCTGCGAGGCGTACATCGCGCGTTGCGAGTCGAGCACGCTCAGGTAGCTGTCGATGCCGCTCTTGAAGCGCGCTTCGGACAGGCGATAGCTGACGTCGGTAGCGTCCACCAGCGATTTCTGCGCGGCGAGCTGCTCATCCACCGTGGCTTTCAGCGCCAGCGCGTCGGCGACTTCGCGGAAGGCGGTCTGGATCGCCTTCTCGTACTGGGCAATGGTGATGTCCTTCTGTACCTCGGCCACATCGAGGTTGGCCTGATTGCGCCCGGCAGTGAAGATCGGGATCGTGATTTGCGGGATGAAGCTCCAGAAACCGGAACCGCCGCCGAACAGGCCCGACAACTGGCCGCTGGCGGTGCCGACCGAGGCGGTCAGCGAAATGGTCGGGAAGAAGGCGGCGCGCGCGGCGCCGATGTTGGCGTTGGCGATCTGCAATTGACGTTCCGCCTGCACTACGTCCGGACGGCGCTGCAGCACTTCCGAGGGGATGCCGGCCGGCAGCTCGGCGAGGGCGGTGACTGCCATCATACCGCCGTCGGGCCGCAAGTCGGCCGGCAGCGGCGTGCCGAGCAGCAGCGCCAGCGCATTCTCGTCCTGGCGTATCAGCGTGGTGTAGCGGGCGACATCGACTTGAGCCGTGTCCATCGTAGTTTGCGCCTGGCGCACATCCAGTTCGGAAACCACGCCCAATTCGAAGCGGCGCTGGGTTAAATTGTAGGATTCGCGCTGGCTGGCCAGGGTGTCCTGCGCCAGGCGCAAGCGCTCGCGATCCGCCGCCAGCGTCAACCAAGCGTTGGCCACCTCGGCCACCAACGAAATCTGCGTACTGCGCCGCGCTTCCTCGGTGGCAAAGTAGAGCTGCAGCGCCTGGTCGTTGAGGCTGCGGATGCGGCCGAAGAAGTCCAGTTCGTAGCTGCTGAAGCCGATGTTCGCGCGGTAATTGCGCGAGGTGCCGGAATTGCCGCCCGAACCGGAAGTGCTCGATCCGTTGCCGGAAGTCGAATTGGTGTTGCTGGAACTGGACCCCGAGCCGTTGTGCTGGATGGTCGCGCTGGCGCCGGCATTCACCGTGGGGAACAAATCGGCGCGCTCGATGCGGTATTCGGCGCGCGCCCGGTCGATGTTGAGCGCGGCGACGCGCAGGTCGCGGTTGTTGGCGAGTGCGATCTCGATCAGCCGGCGCAGCTTGTCGTCGATGAAAAAGTCGCGCCAGCCGACGTCTGCTACGCGCATATCACCCTGGGTTGTTGCGCTGCCCCACTCCGCCGCGACCGGCGCTGGCGGGCGCTGGTAATCCGGCGCCATCGAGGCGCAGCCGGCCAGCAACACGGCCATCGCTACGGAAATCCAAACCTTGTTCATGTCCTTGCCCATCAGTGCGTCGCCGGTGCCGGCGCCTGTTCTTCGTCCGGCCGATACGGGAATAGCGTCCGGATCAGCACGTAGAACATCGGCACGAAGAAAATGCCCAACGCCGTCGCCGTCAGCATGCCGCCCAGCACTCCGGTGCCGATGGCCTTGCGGCTGGCCGCGCCGGCGCCGGTACTGAGCGCCAGCGGCAGCACGCCGAACACGAAGGCGAGCGAGGTCATCAGGATCGGCCGCAGCCGCTGCCGCACCGCCTGCATGGTGGCGTCGATCAGCGTCCGGCCCTGCTCCTGCAACTGCTTGGCGAATTCGACGATCAAAATCGCATTCTTGGCCGCGAGCCCCACCGTGGTCAGCAGGCCGACCTGGAAATACACATCGGCCGACATGCCGCGCAGCGTGGTCGCGAGCACGGCGCCGACGATGCCGAGCGGCACGATCAGCATCACCGAAAACGGCACCGCCCAGCTTTCGTACAGCGCCGCCAGGCAAAGAAACACGAACAGGACCGAGACCGCATACAGCAGCGGCGCCTGTGAGCCGGACAGGCGTTCCTGGTAGGAAGCGCCGGTCCAGTCCAGGCTGAAGCCCTCAGGCAATTGCCGCACGAGGTCTTCCACCAGCAGCATCGCGTCGCCCGAACTCACCTCGGTGGCAGGCTCGCCGACGATTTCCAGCGAGGAAATCCCGTTGTAGCGTTCCAGCAACGGTGAACCGAAAGTCCAGCGGCTGCTGGAAAAGGCCGAGAACGGCACCATTTCGCCGCTGTTGTTGCGCACATACCACGCGTCGATGTTTTCCGGCTGCATGCGATAGGGCGCGTCGGACTGCACGTAGACCTTTTTCACGCGGCCGTTGTGGATGAAATCGTTGACGTAGTCGCCGCCCATCGCGATCGACATGGTGCTGTTGATCGCCGAGGTGGAAAGATTGAAAGCGCCGGACTTTTCGTCGTCGATCGCGATGCGGAATTCCGGCGTGTCGTCGAGGCCGGTGCTGCGTACCCGGTTCAGGCGCGCATCCTGCCCGGCCAGCTCCAGGAAGCGATCGCGCGCCGCAATCAGCGCCTCGTGACCCTTGCCTCCCAGGTCGCGCAACTGCATGGTAAAGCCGGAGCTCTGGCCAAGGCCGCGCACGCTGGGCGGCAGCGTGATGAAAATCTTGGCGTCGCGGATGCGTGAGAGATCCTTGGTCGCCTGCTGGGCGATCGCCGCGGCGCTACGTTCCGGATTGGTGCGCTCCGACCAGTCGCGCAGCTTGATGAACGCGCGGCCGGTGTTCTGGCTGCCGCCGCCGCCCTGCCCCATGCCGGTGATGACCACGATGGACTCGACCACGTCCGGCTTCTTGATGAAGTACTGCTCGATCTGGTCCATCACCTTCACCGTGCGGTAATCGGTCGCGCCCACCGGCAGTTGCACCTGCGCCATCAGGATGCCCTGGTCTTCCTCCGGCAGGAAGGAGGTCGGCAAACGATGGAACAGCAACGCCAGCACGGCGACGATGCCACCGTAGACCAGCAGGGCGAGGAACTTGCGTGTGATCACCGTCCCGACCACCGACTGGTATCGGCGCGAGGAACGGTCGAAGTTGCGGTTGAACCAGCCGAAGAAGCCGCGTGTGCGGTGCGGATGCGCGGCATCGACCGGCTTCAGCAGCGAAGCGCATAGTGCCGGGGTCAGCACCAGCGCGACCAGCACCGACAGCAGCATCGCGGAAACAATCGTGATCGAGAACTGGCGGTAAATCACGCCGGTGGAGCCGCCAAAGAAGGCCATCGGCACGAACACCGCCGACAGCACCAGCGCGATGCCGACCAGCGCACCGGTGATTTCGTCCATCGACTTGCGCGTGGCCGCTTTCGGCGGCAAGCCCTCCTCGCGCATCACGCGCTCGACATTCTCGACGACGACGATGGCGTCATCCACCAGGAGGCCGATGGCCAGCACCAGCGCGAACATGGTCAGCGTATTGATGCTGTAGCCGAAAGCCGCCAGCACGCCGAAAGTGCCGAGCAGCACCACCGGCACGGCGATCGCCGGGATCAGCGTCGCGCGCCAGTTCTGCAGGAAGACATACATGATCAGCACCACCAGCAGGATCGCCTCGGCCAGCGTCTTGACCACCTCCTCGATGGAAATCTTCACGAACGGCGTCGTATCGTAGCCGTACTCGGTGCGCAGCTTGAGCTCGGACGGGAAATACGGCTCCAGCTCCTTCATCTTGGCCTTGACCGCGTCGGCGGTATCGAGCGCATTCGCCCCGGCGGCGAGGCGGATAATCATCGCGGCGGAGGTCTTGCCGTTGAATTCCGTGCGCGGGGTGTAGCTGTCGGCGCCGAACTCCAGCCGCGCCACGTCGCCCAAGCGCACGACGGCGCCCTCGGTGGTGGACTTGAGCACGATGTCGCGGAACTGATCCAGGCTCTGCAGCTTGCTGCGCGCAGTGATGGTGGCGTTGAGCTGCTGGCCGGGCGCGGCGGGCAGACCGCCCAGTTGGCCGGCGGAAACCTCGGTGTTCTGCGCCTGGATCGCGGCGGTGATATCGGACGGCATCAGGTTGTATTTGACCAGCCTCGCCGGATCCAGCCAGATGCGCATTGCGTAACCGCCGCCGATCGCCTGCGCCTCGCCTACGCCGTCGATGCGGCTGATCTGGTCGAGCAGCGTGCTGTTGATGTAGTCGCCGATATCGATCGGCGAGACCTTGGGGTCCTCGGAAATCAGCGAGACCACCATCAGGAAGTCGATGCCCGATTTGTTGACCCGCACGCCCTGGTTCTGCACCGCCTGCGGCAAGCGCGGCATGGCCTGCTGCAGCTTGTTCTGCACCTGCATCTGCGCGACATCGGGGTCGGTACCGGCGTCGAAGGTCAGCGACACGCTGGCACTGCCGGAGGAATTGCTGGACCCGGTCATGTAGGTGAGGTTGTCGATGCCCTTCATCGCCTGCTCGATCACCTGCGTCACCGAATCCTCGATGGTCTTGGCCGAGGCGCCGTTATAAGTGGCGTTGATGTTGACGCGCGGCGGCGCAATGTCGGGATATTGCTCCAGCGGCAGGGTGAAGATGGAGGCCAGACCGGCCAGCATGATAACGATGGCGATGACCCAGGCGAAAATGGGGCGGTCGATGAAAAAACGGGCCATGGTCGCGCCTTATTTGTCGCCTGCTGCAGCCGAACTGCGCGCGGCTTCGGCGATGATTAGCTTGGGCTTCACCTCATCGCCGACCTTGATTTTCTGGAAGCCCTCGACGATGACGTGGTCGCCGGCAGCGAGCCCGGCATCGACCATCCACTGGCTGCCGACGGCACGGCTCACGTCCACCGGGCGCTGCTCGACCTTGTTCTGCGCGTTGACCACCAGCACCAGCGCGTCGCCCTTGGCGGTACGCGTGACACTTTGCTGCGGCACCAGGATCGCCGCTTCGTCCACGGCCTCTTCCAACTGGGCGCGCACATACATGCCGGGCATCAGCAGGCCTTCGGGGTTAGGCACCACGGCGCGCAGCGTGACGGCGCCGGAAGTGGGGTTGACGGTGACGCCGCTGAATTTGAGACGGCCGGCATGCGGATAGACGCTGCCGTCTTCCAGCAGCACCTTGATGCGCGCCTCGTCGCTGCCGACGCGCTTCAACTTGCCGCTGGCGAGCTCGCGCTTGAGCCGCAACAGCTCGCTGCTGGGCTGGGTGACATCGACGTAAATCGGGTCGAGCTGCTGCACGGTGGTGAGCGCGGCGGTCTGGTTGGCCGTCACCAGCGCACCGGGGGTGACCACGGACGTCTCGACGCGACCGGAAATCGGCGCGGTGATGCGGGTATAGCCGAGATTGATGCGCGCGGTGTCGAGCGCGGCTTTCGCCAGCGCGATATCGGCCTGCGCCTGTTTCTGCGACGCCTGGGCGTCGTCGTGGTCCTGCGTGCTGACGGCATTGATCTTCAGCAGCTCGGCGTAGCGCTCGGCTTTTACCTGGATGGACTTCAGGTTGGCCTCGGCCTTTTCCAGCGCGGCCTGCGCGCTGGCCACCTCGGCCTGGTAAATGGCGGGGTCGATGCGGTACAGCACATCGCCGGCCTTGACGTTGGCGCCTTCGACAAAAGTGCGTTCCTGGATAATGCCGCTGACCTGCGGGCGAATCTCCGCGATCATGCGGGCGTTGGTGCGGCCGGGCAATTCGTTGACGATGGGCTGCGCGCCGGGCGCGATTTGCACGACGCCGACCTCGGGGGTCACCTTGGGCGGGCCTTTTTTGTCATCGGACTGGCCGCATGCCGCCAGCAGGGTGACGGAAAGCAGCAGCGGTGTCAGGAAACGCTTGTTTTTGAGGTTCATGGATACACGCACGACAATTAAAAAACTCCGGGTATGTTTTACATGACCCGGAGAAGGGAGTAAACCAGTTAAGACATTAAACGCTCAGCTTTTTTCAGCGTCATGACGACGATCGCGCTTGGCATCCCACTTCTGCTTCTGCTCGGGCGTCAGCAGGCCGTATATCTGATGCCTGGTCTCGGCGCGCAGCACAGTCATGTCGGCGTGCAGCGCGGCCTGCTTGTTGGCGATTTCGCGCACCTTGGCGCTATCGTAGGCATCGCTGCGCGTCGCTTCACGCAAGGCCTGGCGCGACTCCTGCATGGCCTTCCAGTGGGCTTCGCGCTGCGGCTTCTGCTTTTCCAGAATATCTTTCACCTGCGCTTGCTGCTCGCTGGTCAGGTTCAGTTCCTGCAGCTTTTGATGGAAACCGTGCTGCATGTCGCCATGCCGGCCCTCCATCTTGCCATGATGCTTTCTGTCGCAATGGCCGCCCTCGTTGGACATGGCCGTACCGGCAGCGAATAGCGATGCGGTGATCAGCGCGGCGGAAACCAGATATTTATGCGTCTTACCCATGATGGACCTCCTGACGGTCTGTGAACAATGAACGTGACGATCATTTTCCGGATTTGTGTGTAGGCTTGCGTACAGGGCGCGTAATAGTACGTAAAAGTATGTAAGAAGCGCACCCCCCGGCTACCAAACTTTGGCAGAATCACACCAACCAATTATTCGGAACATGGTGATCGCGTGCTGCAAGTGCTGCTGATCGACGACGACATCGAGCTTTGCCAGATGATGGAAGAATATCTGGAAGCCGAGGATTTCGCGCTGGAATTCGCCCACGACGGCGAGACCGGCGCGCGCATGGCCGTGTCCGGCAAATTCGACCTGGTGGTGCTGGACGTGATGATGCCGGGCATGAACGGCTTCGACACCTTGCGCCTGATCCGCAATACCAGCCAGATCCCCGTCATCATGCTCACCGCCAAGGGCGACGACATCGACCGCATCGTCGGGCTCGAACTCGGCGCCGACGATTACCTGACCAAGCCATTCAATCCGCGCGAACTGGTCGCCCGTTTGCACGCCATCCGGCGCCGGGTGGTGGTGCGCGATGCGGCAGCGCAGCGCGACGGCATAGTGCGCGTGGGCCGCGCCGCGCTGCACGCCGCCGAGCGCATCATCGAATGGAACGGGCAGCCGCTGTCGCTCACCACCAGCGAGTACGCGCTGCTGGAAGTGCTGATCAAGCACGCCGGCCACGTCGTCACCAAGGCCGACCTGTTTTCGCAAGCACTGGGCCGGCCGGAAACCAAATACGACCGCAGCATCGACGTGCATGTCAGCAACCTGCGGCAAAAGCTGGGCACGCTGGACGACGGACGCTCGCCCATCCAGACGGTGCGCAACGTCGGCTACCAGTTCATTCCGGGTTAAGAGCCTCTCAATAGGAAACGAAAGATGGGACGCCTGTTCTGGAAACTGTTCTTCGGCCTGTCCGTCACGTTGGTGCTGATCGGCGCCGGCATCGGCGGAGCGGTCTATCTGCACGACCAGCGTTTGCAGAACGAGGAAGGCATCTCGCGCGACCGGCGCGCCGAGTTCGTCGTCGGCGTCGTCGCGAATGCGGTGCGCTATTCCGGGGTGGCCGGCGCACGGGCGCTGCTCGAGGAATGGCCGGGCAAGAACAGGTCGCCGCGCGTGCTGATCGTCGACAGCGCCGGTCGCGATGTGCTGGGACGCGCGGTGCCGCAAGGCGCGCTGAGAAAAGCGTTAGCGGCATTGCAGCACGGCAGGCTGAAACAGAGCGTGAAGCGCGTCACCGCGCCCAACGGCGCTGCCTACGTGCTTTTCCTGCCCGCCGCCAATGCGGATGCCGGTCCGCCGCGCATGCCGCCGCCGGGCATCCAGATTGCCATCGCCCTGTTCGCCAGCCTGCTGTTCAGCGCGGGATTCGCGACCTACCTCAGCCGTCCGATCCGCCACCTGCGCAGGGTCAGCAACCGCCTCGCCGAAGGCGATCTCAACGCTCGCGTCAGTCCGCTGATCGGCAGCCGCAATGACGAACTCTCCGACCTCGGCAAGGATTTCGACTTCATGGCGACGCACTTGCAGACCTTGCTGAACTCGCAACGGCAGTTGCTGCACGACGTTTCGCACGAACTGCGCTCGCCGGTCGCGCGCATGCGCCTCGCCGTCGGCATCGCCCAGCAGCAGCCGGAGAAGGTCGCGATGGCGCTCGAGCGCATCGAGCGCGAAACCGAGCGCCTGGACGAACTATTGGGGCAGATACTCACCCTGGCGCGGCTTGAATCCGACCTCGGCAATGACGTGAAGGAACAAGTCAGCATCGACGAATTGCTGGAGGAAATCATTCAGGACGTCAGCTTCGAAGCCCAGGCCAGCGGGCGCACCATCGACTATCGCGCCGACATCAAGGCCGAGGTCGAAGGCCAGCGCGAACTGTTGCGACGCGCGTTCGAGAATGTCATCCGCAACGCCATCAAATACACGGCCGACGCGAGCGCCGTGGAAATCCGCCTGAGCTCCGAACTGCACAAGCCCACCGTGCAGATACGCGACCATGGCCCCGGCATACCGGATGACGAATTGAACAAGGTTTTCCAACCTTTCTACCGCCTGCCTCCGGAGAAGGACAAGACGAAAGCCTCGGGTTACGGCCTCGGCCTCGCCATCGCCCGCCGCGCGCTGGCCAGGCATGCCGCCAGCGTCGAATTAAGCAATGCCCCCGGCGGCGGCCTGCTGGTCAAGATTCAATTCGACACCGCCACGGCTTATTGAAGCTTGCGGGCGACAAAAATCCGCGGTTAAGCCTCCTCCTTCCGGTGCGCCAGCCGATAGAGCAGAGGCAGCACCAGCAGGGTCAGCAGGGTCGAGGACAACACGCCGCCGATCACCACCGTCGCCAGCGGGCGCTGCACTTCAGCGCCCGTGCCGGTGGCGATGGCCATCGGCACAAAACCCAGCGATGCGACCAGGGCCGTCATCAATACCGGGCGCAGCCGCGTCATCGCCCCTTCGCGTATCGCCACGTCCAGCGGCTGCCCTTGGTCGCGCAAGGCACGGATGAAGGAAACCATCACCAAGCCATTCAGTACCGCGACGCCGGAGAGTGCGATAAAGCCGACCCCGGCCGAGATGGATAATGGAATGTCCCGCAGCCACAGGGCCAGCACGCCGCCGGTCAGCGCAAACGGCACGCCGGTGAATACCAGCAGCCCGTCCTTCACGTTGTTGAACATCGCGAACAGCAGCATGAAGATCAGCAGCAGCGCCAGCGGCACCACGATTTCCAGCCGTTTTGCCGCCGACTGCAGCTGCTCGAAGGTGCCGCCCCAGTCGATCCAATAGCCGCTGGGCACCTGAACATCCGAGGCAATTCTGGCCTGTGCCTCGCTCACGAAGGAACCGATGTCGCGGCCGCGCACGTTGGCCGTCACCACCACGCTGCGCTTGCCGTTCTCGCGGCTGATCTGGTTGGGGCCCGGCGCAATATCGAGGCTCGCCACATCGCCCAACCGTACATAGGAGGCCTTGCCATCGGCAGCCGGAAGACGCACCGGTAGCTGCTGGATGGCCTCCAAGTCTGTGCGCAAGGTCTCGGGCAGGCGCACGACGATGCCGAAACGGCGATCGCCCTGGAACACTTGTCCAGCCTCGCGCCCGCCCACGGCGATGGCCAATGCATCCTGTACATCGCTCACATTGACGCCCAGCCTGGCGATTTTTTCCCGGTCGATATTGACCGTCAGCATCGGCAGGCCAGTGGTCTGCTCCACCTTCACGCCCTCGGCCCCCGGGACTTTCTCCAGCACGTCCGCAATCTCGGCCGCGGTGCCGTTCATGCTATCCATGTCGTCGCCGAACACCTTCACCGCCACGTCGCTGCGCACGCCGGAGATCAGCTCGTTGAAGCGCATCTGGATGGGTTGGGTGAATTCGTAGTTATTGCCGGGCACCTGGCCTACCGCCGCCTGCATGGCAAGGATGAGCTCATCCTTGCTGCGCTTCGGGGCGGGCCACGCGGACGGCGGCTTGAGTATCACGATGTTGTCCGCCACGTTGGGCGGCATCGGGTCGGTCGCGATTTCGGCCGTGCCGATCTTGGCGTAGATGGAGTCCACTTCGGGAAACTGCTTGAGGGTGCGTTCCAGCTCCGTTTGCATCGTGATGGCCTGCGTCAGGCTGGTGCCGGGAATGCGCAATGCATGCAGTGCGATATCCCCTTCATCCAGGCTGGGCACGAACTCGCTGCCCATGCGCGTCGCCAGCAGCAGCGAGAGCAGCACCGCGACCAGCGCGCCCGTCAACACGACCGGCTTGTTGCTCAGCGCATGCTCCAGCAACGGGCCATAAAGGCGTTTGGCCCAGCGCATCAGGCGGTTTTCCTTTTCGCTCACCTTGTCGCCGACCAATAACGCCACGGCCGCGGGGATAAAGGTCACCGACAGGATCATCGCCCCCAGCAAGGCCGTCACCACGGTAAACGCCATCGGGTGGAACATCTTGCCTTCCACGCCGGTGAGGGCAAAGATCGGCAGATACACCACCATGATGATGAGCTGGCCGTAGATCAGCGGACGCCGGGCTTCTCCCGCCGCCGCAAACACCTCGTGGAAGCGTTCGCTGCGCGCCAGCGGACGTCCGAGTCTTGCCTGGGTCTGGGCCAGCCGCCGCATGCAGTTTTCCACGATGACCACCGCACCGTCGATGATGATGCCGAAATCGATCGCCCCCAGACTCATCAGGTTGGCGCTGACCTTGTTGCTGACCATGCCGGTGAAGGTGAATAGCATGGAGAGCGGAATCACCAGCGCGGTGATGATCGCGGCGCGGATGTTGCCCAGAAACAGGAACAGCACGGCGATCACCAGCGCGGCGCCTTCGATCAGGTTGGTCTTGACCGTAGCGATGACCTTCTCCACCAGCACGGTGCGGTCATAGGCCGTTTTCGCCACCACGCCCGGCGGCAGCGTGCGGTTGATTTCCTGCATTTTCTGGTCGACCGCCTGGGCCACGCTGCGGCTGTTCTCGCCGATCAGCATGAATACCGTGCCGAGCACGATTTCCTGCCCGTTCTGCGTGGCGGCGCCGGTACGCAGCTCCTGCCCCAGCATCACCTCGGCGACGTCGCGCATCCGCACCGGCACGCCCTGCGGCGCGCCGATGACGATATTGCCGATGTCGTCGAGATTGCCGACCTGGCCGGGCGCCCGGATCAGGTATTGCTCTCCGCTGCGTTCGATATAGCCGGCGCCGACATTGCCGTTGTTGCGCTCCAGGGCTTCCACCAGGTCGTTGAGAGCCAGACCGTGTGCCACGAGTCGATCCGGATACGGCGCAACCTGGAACTCCTTGACATGGCCGCCGATGCTGTTGATCTCGGTCACGCCCGGCACGTTGCGCAGCTGCGGCTTGATGATCCAGTCCTGAATTTCACGCAGATCCATGGCGTTGTAGGGGGTGCCGTCCGGCTTGAGCGCGCCTGGCTTCGCCCCCACCGTCCACATGTAAATTTCGCCCAGGCCGGTGGCGATGGGTCCCATGGCCGGCGAAATGCCGGCAGGCAAGTTGTCCCGAGCCTGCTGGATGCGCTCGTTGACCAGCTGCCGCGCAAAATAGATGTCGGTGCCGTCCGCGAACACCACGGTCACCTGCGACAGCCCGTAGCGGGAAATCGAGCGCGTCTGCTCCAGCCCGGGCAGGCCGGCCATCGCGGTCTCGATCGGGTAAGTGATGCGCTGCTCCGCTTCCAGCGGGGAGTATCCCGGTGCGGAGGTGTTGATCTGCACCTGCACATTGGTGATGTCCGGCACGGCATCGATCGGCAGCTTCTGGTAGTTGTAGGCGCCCAGCGCCGCCATGCCCAGCACGATCAGGAGTACGAGCCAGCGCTGCTCGATGGCGAAACGGATGATTTTATCGAACATGATCCGTCTCCTAGTGGTCGTGGCTGGCGGCAGACTTACCCAGATCGGCCTTGATCAGGTAGCTGTTTTTCGCCGCGTACCGTTCGCCGGCATTGAGGCCGCTGACCACCTCCACCCACTTGCCGTCGCTGCGCCCGGGCTCGATCGGCCGCGCCTCGAAATATTCGCCATAGCGGCCAAACACGACACTCCAGTCGCGCACGGTCTGCATCGCCTCGGCAGAAACGGCGACCGGAACTTCAACCTCTCCGGCGGTGAGCTCGATATTCACCGGCAGGCCGGGCCGCCACACGCCTTCCGGGTTGGGCAGCACCACGCGGGCCGTCGCCGTGCGGGTCTGTGCGCCGACCAGCGCGCCGACATAAGACACCGTGCCGCTGCCGCTGGCATTGAATGCAGCCGCCGTGACCGTCGCCTGCTGGCCGATTTTCACGGTATCCAGATCTCTGGCGTACACCGTCATCTCCGCCCATACCGTGGACAGATCGGCCACCACGAACACCGTCGCATCTGCCCCGACCGCCTCGCCCAAGGCCAAATGCTTCTCGACGACAATGCCGTCTATCGGCGAGCGCAGCTCGTAGCGCGTCAGATCGCCGCCTGTGCGCTGGCCGCCCAGCGAAGCCAGCTTCTGCTGCGCGCCCTGCACGGCGATTTCCGCCTCCTGCATCGCGCCGCGGGCTTGCAGATAGTCCTGTTCGGCCGATATTTTTTCTTCCCACAGCTGCTTTTCTCGCTCATAGGTCGTGCGCGCCAGCGCCAGGCGCTTCTGTGCGGCCAGCAACTCGGCACGCTGGTCTGCCAGCGCCTGGCTGGAAATCACCGCCAGCATCTGCCCCTTGCGCACCCGGTCGCCGGCATTGGCGCTGACCGACGCCGCCACGCCGGCCAGGCGCGGCACCAGATGCACCAGCTTGTCCTCGTTGAATTTGATTTCGCCGAGCAGCTGCAAGTGGCTCTTGATGCGCGCCGGGCCGGCCGTCAGCACCTCAACACCATTCTGCTGCGCCTGGGCGTCGGACATGGCCACCCGCGCCTCCACCTGTTCATAGCTGAAACGATTCGCGGCCTGGCCGCTGCGCGCATCGACCGTCACCTTGAATGAGTGCGGCTCCTCGACGACGGCATTCCCCTTGAGGTAATCCTGCTCCGCAGCAAACTTGAACACCTGCGGCGGACGGCCGAGACGTTCCAGCGTCAGCACCGCCTGATTGGCCTCCGGCGCCAGCGGCTTGCCGTCCCGGTAGGCATACAGACGGAATTGTGGTGGCACGCCCTGCTCGAAAATGGTGACCTCGATGCCGTAGCCGTTCTGGATAAACAACCGGCCGCCATGCGGGCCTTTCTGCCGGGCGGCATCTGCGTTCTGCTCGCTGTCGCTATGACCGGCGGTTTCCGCATGGCCATGGCCTTCTTCAGAGGCGGGCTGCGGACGGCTCGTGCCCAAGATCAGCCAAGCGAGCAATGCACCTGCACCGAGGATGAGGGCAATGGAAAATGTTTGTTTCTTGTTCATCGTGGGTTCCTATTGCTGCTGGTTGTCGACAGGCGTGGCGGTCGCATCGGCTGCGCCAAGCAGGCGCTCCATGCCGGCTGCCGCGCGGTGCGCTTCGGACAGCGCGCGCAGATATTGGGATTTCGCCTGGAACAGCGTGCGCTGTGCATCGAGCACGTCGAGAAAGCTGAATTTGCCGAGCTCAAAGCCTCTGGCTGACGCATCGAAAGCGCCTTGGGCCCCGGGCAGGATGTCCTGGCGCAAGGTTTCCACCTCGCTGCGGGCAGACGCCAGACGCTGGTGGGTTTGCGCCAGTTCGCCGGACAGCTGAAACTCGGTTGCTACCAGCTCGTCCCGCGCCTTGTCGGTGCGCCGCATGGCTTCCAGCAGGTTGCCCTGATTGCGGTCGAACACCGGGAGCGGGATGGATACGCCGAGGATGGCCTGGTTGAGCCCGAGCTCTTCGTTGCGTCTGGCGCCAATGCTGACCGTCACATCGGGCACGGCCCGGCTCCGTTCCAGCTCGGCGAGCGCTTGACGGCGTTCAATCTCCGCCCGTGCGCGCTGCATCAACGGCGCACTCGCCAAACGTGCCTGAAAATCGGTCAGCTCGGGCAGTGCCGGAAGAGACTCAATGTCTCCCAGGGCGCGCTCGAACTGCGGCGTAGGATTGCCCCATATCGCCGCCAGCCGCTTGCGTGCACTCGCCAGCTCACTCTCGGCCTGCATCAGTTCGATGCGGATATTCGCTTCGGCAACGTTGGCCTTGGTTTCCTCGACCGGCGATACCCGACCGGCAAGCACCCGGCGTTGGGCCGCACCCGAGGCGCGTTGGGCAAGCTCGGCCAGGGACCGCGCCAATTGCCGTCGCTCCTGCGCAATCAGCACCTCGAAGAATGCCGTCACCACGCCGGCACGAATCTCCGCGCGCTTGGATGCGAGCTCAACGGTCGCGACATCGCGGCTTTTGGAGGCTGCTTCGACCCGGGCTGCGCGTTTGCCGCCCAACTCGATGGCCTGATTGATTTGCAGGGTCGTGATGCGCGTCGCGCTGCGCGTATCCTCCATCAGCGCAGCAATTTCCGGATTCGGGCGGGCTTGAGCCTGGAGGATGGCCCCGTCGAAGGCATCGACCTCCAGACTGGCGGCCGATGCTTCCGGGTTTGCGCTCAGCGCCAGCTCTACCGCCGACTGCAAGCTGAGCGGCGTTGCCGGCTCCACGGTTTTCCCCCAACCGGACGGAGCGGCCAGCGCCGAGACCATGCATAGCGATAGCCCTGCGCCAACCAGCCAGCGCAGGGGTGACGGCATGCGTCGCATACCGGCATAACCAGTGTCATTAAACAATTTGGAACTCCTTCTCAACCGCGCAGAGCAAGGGCTGCGCGCATACCACACCGTTAAAAGGTCAGGTCAGAGAAGGCGAGCGAGGCGGACGGTAGATACCTTCCGGATAGGTGGAAACAATATTGACGGTGCCAATGGGAAAGGACTTGGTTGCCTGGGAAAGCTTGCCCAAGACAAAGCCATCGGAGACTTGTCCGAGCAGATGACTGATTGCGTGACAGCAATGATGACCGGTTTGGTCGCAATCGTGCGATTCGTGGTGCTGATCATCCAGTTGCGGCATTGCATAAGCACTCGATGGCAGATCGTGCGAGATTTCTTGCTCCATGGTAACTGCCCATGCCTGCACGTTTGCCGTGAAGACAAGGATCAGAAGAAAAGCAATCTGGCGGAACCCACGATTCATGCGTCCGACTTTAACCCAGATCCGGGAGCCAGACAAATGACACGCACCCTGCGATCAATGACGCAGTTAGAATGTATGCATCGCTCTTCGCCGCGCATTGCTTCCGTACTTCATTAATGACTGACTATCCAGCGCCCTCTACCTGATGATATTTCACCCTGCCGCATCGTCCGCCTTCTGGCGAAACCATTTTTTCCTGCATTTCATCGCCTTTGTGACCCTCTCGTTCTGGGTCGGGAGCCAGACGCGTCCGGTGGCCCTTCCCGATCTGCATCTGGCGCAAGGGGAGCGGCTGGATTGCGTGTCCTATGCGCCTTACCATCTTCCCGGGCAGACGCCGCTGGATCCGGCGATGCGCATCCCCAAAGAGCAGATCGCCGCCGACCTGGCAGCCTTGGCGTCCATCACCCATTGTGTGCGGATTTATGCGGTTGATCAGGGCCTGGAATACGTGCCCGAACTGGCGCGTGAGTTGGGTTTAAAGGTGCTGCTCGGCGCCTGGATCGGGCGCGATCCGGTGGCGAATCGCACCCAGCTGGAAACCGTCATCCGGCTCGCCAACCGTTACCCGGACACGGTGCGCGCGGTGATCGTCGGCAACGAGGTGCTGCTGCGGCAAGAGCAACCTGAGGCGGCGATGCGCGCGATGCTGGACGAGGTGCGCGGACGGGTGAGCGTGCCTGTCACGTACGCCGACGTGTGGGAATTCTGGCTGCGCCACCCCAGCCTGGCGGAAGGCGTGGATTTCCTGACGATACATATTTTGCCGTATTGGGAAGACGAACCGGTGGCGGTAGACCGTGCGCTGGAACATGTGGCGCAAGTGCGTCAGCGCATGCTGGAGCATTACAAAAAACCGGTGCTGATCGGCGAAACCGGCTGGCCCAGCGCGGGCCGGCAGCGCGAAGGCGCGCGGCCGGGCACGGTGGAGCAGGCGCAGTATGTGCGCAGCTTCATCCGCAAAGCGCACGACGCAGGCTGGGAGTACAACCTCATCGAGGCCATCGACCAACCATGGAAACGCCTGCTGGAAGGCACGGTGGGCGGCTACTGGGGCATACTGGATCAGGATTTGCAGCCCAAATTCCCTTTTGCGGGGCCGATACAGGAGCGCGCCTCCGTGCAGCCCTATCTGCTTGCTGCGCTGGCAGGCAGCGCGCTTTGTATTGGATTGGCTTGCCTGCTCGGCCGTGCGCGTAGTTGGCGCTTGCTCACCCATGCTGCGGCAGGCGCCTGGGCAGGCGGCGTGCTGTGGCTGGCGTGGGAGCATGGACTGGTGGCCTACCGCAATCCTTGGGAATGGATGGTGTTGGGCATGATCGCCCTTGCGGGCATCGGGCTGGTGCTGGGCATGGCGGGACGCCGCGATCAAAACGTGCTGCCGGGATTCATCGAGGCTATACAGCAACGGCAGAATCGCTGGCTTCCTGCCTTGCGCATGACGGTCTTGTTCGCGGCGGCAACATCGGCCCTGCTGTTGCTGGCCGACCCGCGTTACCGGGATTTCCCGCTGTGGCTGTATGCCCTCCCCTTGATCAGCCTGCTGACGCTGAGCCGGATGTCGCACGCCGGGCGGGAAGAAAAATTGTGCGCGGGCATCATCGCCCTGGCCGGCATCGCGCGCTGGGCGATGGAGCCGTTGAACCCGCAGGCTCAGGCGTGGCTGGCGCTTTGTTTGTTATTGGCCGCGGCCGGTCTCGCCAGCACCAGCAAGGCGAGTACGACTGCCGGCGCGGACGGTTCGAAGCAATAAAGCACCAGCCCGCCGATGCCGGCGACCCAGCCCGCCCAGGCGAACAGCCGCCATTGCGGAATCAACGAAAGCACCGCGGTAGCCAGGCTGAAGTAACCGAGCCGCTGCTGGTTGAAGATGGCGATAGCGGTTTCGCGCACCGTGCAGCCCATGCCAGCGGCCTGCGCACAAAGCACATCCATCCCTTGTTGTTCCACCAGCGCGTAGCGCACCCACAGCGCAACGCCCAGCGCAGCCAATCCGCTCAGCAACAGTTTCAAAACCTGTGTGTACATGCGGCTCACCCTGACCTCACGCAGCGCTTACGGTATTGTCTTGCGGGGCTTTTTCCGGCCAGTACGAGGCAATCTGGCAACCCAGCGCCGCCCAGTACGGAATCGTGGCAAACAGCAGCACGGCGACCCACGCCTTGGCGGCCGGGTCCTGCACGCCCAGCGTAGCGGAAACGCTGACCACGCACGCCAACAGCGCCAGCAGCAAGCCCAGCTCTTCCCGTATCGGCCCGAAGAACGCCAGCGCGCGCTTGGCCTTCCAGCCCTTGGGGGTGACCACGAACTCGCCCTTTTTCTTGAAGATGCCAGCAAAAATGCCACGGGCGACGGCGTGCGAAATGCCGGCCGAAAGCAGCGAGGCGCCAGCGATATCGACCCACGGGCAATTCATCGTACGCCGGTAGAGAATGGGCCCCATCGCGGTCTTGAACGCCATGAACCCCAGCATCGGCGCGACCAGCACCGTCATCGGCAGGCCGAAGGATTCCGGCGCGACGATCATCAGGATGCTCCACAGCAGCGCGGCGAAGGTGAATACCAGCTGCAGCGCATCGCCGAACCAGGTGAACCAGCCGGTGAGGAAGTGGTAGCGCTGCGCCAGATTCAGGCTGCTGCGCCCCAGCAGCGCCGGCAGGTGCGCCTTCAGAATCTGCATCGCGCCGAACGCCCAGCGGAAGCGCTGGCTTTTGATCGCGGAGAAATTGGCCGGGGTCAGGCCCTTCCCCAGCACGTGGTCCACGTAGCGGGTGTCGTAGCCTTTGCGCAGCAGACGAAGCCCGAGTTCGGAGTCCTCGCAGATGCACCACTCCGACCAAGCGCCGACTTCATCCAGGAATTTGCGCCGCACCAGCGTCATCGTGCCGTGCTGGATCAGCGCGTTGCGCTCGTTGCGATGGTGCATGCCGATGCGGAAGAAGCCATCGAACTCCCAGTTGCACATGCGGCGGAACGGCTGCGTTTGCCAGTTGCGATGGGCCTGCGGCGCCTGCACCACGGCTACGTCGGGCGCATCGACGAAATGCGGCACCAGCGTCGCGATCCAGTCCGGATCGACCACGTAGTCGGCATCGACCACGCCGATGACCTGCGCGCGGGGATCGGTTTCCTTGAGCGCGAAGTTGAGCGCGCCGGCCTTGAAACCCGGCCACGGGCGCAGGTGGAAGAAACGGAAATTCGGCCCGAGTGTCGCCATGTGCGCCTCGACCGGCTTCCACAGCGCTTCGTCCGCCGTGTTGTTGTCGATCACCAGCACTTCGAAGTTGCGGTAATTCATTCGTGCCAGGCTATCTATGGTCTCGATGACCATTTCCGGCGGCTCGTTATAGCACGCGAGATGGATGGACACGAAAGGCTCTTCTTCCGGCGGCAACGCGGGCAAGGGTGCAAAACGACGCTTCCAGATGCGCTTGAACAGCACCTCGCCGAATTCATACCCATGCGTCAGCAGCACCGAGATGGTAATCAGCGTGGCGGCGATCAGCACGGTAAGGCCCACCAGATCCTTCGGTGTCAGGTAATAGTCCGCCGGCACATTGACGCCGACGATCAGCGTCGCCACCGAAGCCTGCACCAGCATCGTCAGCCACACCCGGCCCCACAGGCTCCAGCCGGCCAGCAGGTAGGCGATCAGCACCATGGGAATGAAGGCGTAGGCCGCGGCTTCATACGCTTTGCTTTGCCAATTGATATCGCTCGGCACATCGCCGGTCAGCGCGAATTTCGGTTCGCGATCGGCGTTGAATACGCCCCAATAGGCGCCCGCCCAGCCTTCAAGCGCCACTTTCCAGGGCTGGTCGAAGGCTTCCATCACATAGTAATCCAGCGTACGGGTGCGCTCCTGCGACAGGAAGGTGCGCAGGAACAAGGCTTCGTTGGCGCGCGAAGGGATCGCCGCCTCGACCGCAGGGCCGCGGCTCGGCCAGCCGATTTCGCCGATCACGATCTTTTTATTCGGGTAGGTCTTGGCCAGCTCGTCATAGCGCTGCATCGCATACGTGACGGCCGCCTCGGCGGGCACGCCTTCGTGGTAGGGCAGCAGGTGCACGGTGATGAAATCGACGTTTTCCGCGAGTTCAGGATATTTGAGCCAGATATGCCATGGCTCGGCGGTGGAAACCGGCTTTCGGGTTCCGGCCTGGACCGTCTTCAGATAGAAAATCAGCGTGTCCGGCGCCATGTCCTCGCGCAGGATGGCTTCATTGCCGACGATCAGCCGGTCGATATGCTTGTACTGCTTGGCGAGCCGGATGCCCTCTTCTATTTCGCGCTGGTTATGTTCCACGCTCTGGTCGAGCCAGATGCCGTTGGTCAGCTTGAGCCCCTTTTTCGCGGTCAGCGGCACCACGGCGGCGTTGTCGATCGAGCTATAGGTGCGGACACGCTTGGTGTATTTGCCGAGCAGGTCGATGTCGCGCGCCAGCTCGCTTTCCTTGGGGTATTCCCGCGTCAACGGGCTCTGGTCGCGCCCATAGCCGCTGTAGGCAAAGCCTGCGATACGTTGCTCCGCGTCGGTCATTTCCACGCCGCGATTGACCCATGCCCAGACGGCATATTGGGCAATCACAACAAAGGTCGCAATGCTCAGCGCGACCGCGAGCCGCATGAAAATTCTTGCGTAACGTTTAATGGGCATGATGCTGATTCTGTTGCCGATTTACCTGACGGTGATGGGGACGTGATTGTAATTGATCTTAATCGGAAGCATGCATCCTTAATGCGCGTGAATCGGATTTGCCAGGGCAGCGACCCGTACAAAGCGCATGGCGGCATTCCCGCTGGCAAAGTTTGGCCCGGGCGCAGTGCATGCGCCTGTTTAATCTATTAATGCTGGAGTTGTGGCTTGCTGGCTGAGTGCCGCCACGCCATTTCTAGCGCTGCGGGTGCGCAACAGCACCTCGCGGCGCATGCTGCCTTTTTGAAATTGCGGACTCGCAGCGATAACGAGTCTTGTTCCAAACCAGATATCGCATCAGAAGATCAGTTTCAGAACCCCGGTAACGACCAGCAAGCCGATCAGGAAAATGATGCCGACTATCCATAAAACGATTTTCATTTTTATCCTTTCCACAGCGACCTTGATTCCGATACTAGGGAAATAGCGATTTTACGGATAGGAAGCGGAAGCTGAATCGTTTGTCGGATGACGCTTACTTTGCGCCATAAGGAACGTAATCTGATTCTTCTGCTTCTTAAAGTCGCCGAGGTCACGAACCACTAGCAGGCGTGCCAGAAGGATTAACCGTCAGAGCCTCCAACTCCTCCTCGGTAAACCCCGCGGCCTTCCTCGCTTCGAGGTTGAACGGCCCGCGCAAAGCGGGTGCTTTATAGGCAAGCGCCAATTGCGCATATGTCGTCAGCGGATTCAGTTTCCGCTGCGCGCATAGCCAGCCATACCAATGATTGCCGATGCGCACGTGCCCGATCTCGTCGCGCAGGATGATTTCCAGGATGGCCGCGGCGTCGCTATCCCCCGCCTGGGCCAACTTGTCGCGCAAGCCGGGCGAAACATCCAGGCCGCGCGCTTCCATGGTGCGCGGGATCAATGCGATGCGGGCGAGCACATCGTCGCGGGTGCGGTCCGCGATCTCCCACAAGCCGTTATGCGCCGGGAAATCGCCGTAAGCATGCCCGAACGTTTGCAGATGGCCGGCGAGCAAGCTGTAGTGATACGCCTCCTCCGCCGCGACTTGCAGCCAATCCGCGTAAAACCGGGCGGGCATGCCCGGAAAACGCCAGATAGCGTCCAGCGCCAGATTGATGGCATTGAATTCGATATGGGCCAATGCATGGATCATTACGGCGCGCCCTGCTAGCGTGTTCATGCTGCGCCGCTTGAGGGATGTCGGCGGCACCAGCTCCGGCTTGACCGGACGACCGGGCACAGGATTTTCGGCACAAAGTACAGCTGCGGTATCCACCGTCATGCCGCCCGCCGCCCAGCGGCGAGACAACTCGGCCACCCCCGCCGCCTTGCTGGTCGGGATCTCCTCGGCCAACCAGCGAAGCGCGGACTGTCTCAGTTCATCAGATATCTTCGATTGCGTGCGCATATCCGGGTAATACCCTGGTTTGAATCAATTGCCCCAGGCTTTATTCAGCGCCTGCTCCCGCTGTTTCAGCTTTCCTGTGGCGGTGTCCAGGCGCGCCTTGGCGGCCTTCTGCTGCTTTCTCAATTCATCGAGTCGCCCCTGTTCCTGCGCGACACGTTGTGCCTGTGCCTCGGCCATCTCGGTGACGGATTCGTACTCGGACCGAACATCGTTGTAATGCTCACGCGCGACAGAAACGTTGTATTGCTCCGTTGCCACGTCCTTCGCCATCAACGGCAGCGCGACGATGACGCCGAGCATGAGCGCGATGCAGTGTTTCATGGACATTGATTGCCCCCTTGCGGTTGTTTTTATGCTGGCAGCTTTATACCGCGTTTTGACGCGGTATAAAGCTGCCCGGAATTGCCTTTTCGCGTATTGTGGCTATGCGGCTTGTAATATCCATAACACATTAATATATAAACTCTTTCATCTGGATTTGCTACGTTTTAGAGTGTAATCTTTAAATCCAGTGCTGACGCTCAATCGCCATCAGCAGGCATTGTTTTCAAAGATAAGCTGAGTTTCAGGAATCAAGTTGCAAGGGCTACTTTTCAATAATATTAAAAAGTGAGGCTGGCAATGAAAAACTGGAGCATACGCCAACGCATTCTAGGGAGCTTCGCGCTCATTCTTGCCTTGATGTTCCTAATGGGAGGGATTGTATATACCCAACTCGCGAGCATTAAGGAGAAAACCGAGAAAGTAGAAGGAGATTCCTTGCCCGGGATGTATTACAGCGGTCGTATCGCTAGGTCCTTGATCCTGGACTTCGCATTGACCGCGGAACACATCCTGGAAGTGGATGCCGCAAAGAGGCGGCCTATTGCCTCGAAACTCGAAGCCAACCGCACTGAGATGGAAACTCATATCCAAGGTTATGAAAGGTCCATCTTCACCGCAAAAGATCGAGAAATGTTCGATGCATTTATGGCACAGCTTGGTGAATATAAGGCGATTGAACAAGAAGTCTTCAAGTTGAGTGTGTCCGATCCGCACGGCAAAGACGCTCGCGCATTACTGACAGCAAGCCTGATACCGAAGTTTGCGCAAACCAGATCCGCCATTTATGAAATTACAGATGACAACAAGAAGAGTGCGGAACAGGATATGGGGCATATCCTCCTCACCATCAAGAAAGCGAATACAGGGCTTTTTGCAAGTTTCGGAATAGCGTTGCTCTTCACGATCGCTTGCGGATACTTACTCCTCCGCGCAATTAATCAGCCGCTCCAGCAATTGGTTGGTATTGTGGACGTAATAGGAACAGGAGACTTCACTCAGCGTATCAAGCTAAACCGACGCGATGAATTCGGCAGTCTGGCCGATGGTTTCAATCGCATGACCGATGAGCTCACCACACTGGTGAGCCAAGTGCAGAAATCCGGCACCCAGGTCAATACTTCCGTCAACGAGGTAGCGGCGACCACCAAGGAACAGCAGGCTACCGCCACCGAAATTGCGGCCACCACCACCGAAATCGGCGCCACCTCCAAGGAAATTTCCGCCACGTCACGCGAGCTGGTCAAGACCATGAGCGAAGTCTCCGCCGTGGCGGAGCAATCGGCCATGCTCGCGGGCAACAGCCAGGAGGGGCTGACGCACATGGAAGAGACCATGCGCCAGGTGATGGAGGCCGCCGGCTCCATCAACGCCAAGCTGGCGGTGCTCAACGAAAAAGCCAGCAACATCAACCAGGTGGTAACGACGATCACCAAGGTGGCCGACCAGACCAACCTGCTCTCGCTCAACGCGGCCATCGAAGCCGAGAAAGCCGGCGAATACGGCAAGGGTTTCTCCGTGGTCGCCACCGAAATCCGCAGCCTGGCCGACCAGACGGCGGTCGCCACTTACGACATCGAGCAGATGGTCAAGGAAATCCAGTCGGCGGTGTCTGCCGGCGTGATGGGCATGGATAAATTCTCTGAGGAAGTACGCCGCGGCATGCAGGAAGTGCAGCAGGTGGGCGGCCAGCTGTCGCAAATCATCCAGCAGGTGCAGGCCCTGGCGCCGCGCTTCGAAGCGGTAAGCGAAGGCATGCAGGCGCAGGCGACCGGTGCCGAGCAGATCACACAAGCGCTCACCCAGTTGAGCGAGGCGGTGCAGCAGACGGTGGAATCGCTGCGCCAGTCGGGGCAGGCGATCGACGGCTTGAATGAGGTTTCCAGTACGCTGCGCAACGGGGTAGCGCGCTTCAAGCTGGCGGCGGCACTGTAACCGGTCGCGACAGACACGCACCGACTCGATAGCGCAACTCAGGAGCGACGCGAATGCTCTTCCTGCTCTTTCAACTGGGTCAAGACCGTTACGCGCTAGATGTCGGCCAGGTGGCCGAAGTGCTGCCGCTGGTCAGCCTCAAACAGATTCCGCAGGCCCCGCCCGCCGTGGCCGGTATCTTCGATTTCCGCGGCGCGCCGGTGCCGGTCATCGATCTGAGCCAAACCGCACTCGCACGGCCGGCTCAGCGCCGCTTGAGCACGCGCATCATTCTCGCGCACTATCCCGACGGCAACGGCGGCAAGCGTCTGCTCGGCCTGCTGGCGGAGAAGGTTACGCAAACCATGCGGCGCGAACCGTCGGATTTCGTCGCGGCCGGGCTCGACAACGACGACGCGCCCTATCTGGGGCCGGTGGCAAGCGATGCGCGCGGACTGATCCAATGGGTAGAGGTGGACCAGTTGCTGACGCCGGACGTGCGCAACCTGTTATTCCAGCAGCCGGTGGCCAGCTGATGGATTCCGAATTCGAAGATGTGCTGAAGCAAGCGATGGGATTGGATGCCGCCTCGATCGGCTCCTCCGCCATCGGACACGCGGTTCAAGCGCGTATGGAAGCCTGCGAATTGAACGACAAGCCGGCTTATCTGGAGCTGGTGCGCAAGTCGACCGCCGAACTGCAGGCCTTGATCGAAGCGGTGGTCGTGCCCGAAACCTGGTTCTTCCGCGACCGCGAGGCGTTCGCCGCGCTATCCCGCATCGCCTGCGAGGAATGGCTGCGCACTCGCCAGCAGGACACGATGCGCCTATTGAGCCTGCCCTGCTCCAGCGGCGAAGAACCGTACTCGATGGCGATGGCCTTGCTGGACGCGGGCTTCCCGGCCAACCTCTTTCACATCGATGCGGTGGATATCAGCGCGCGAGTGCTCACTCACGCCAGACGCGCGGTATACGGCAAGAACTCGTTTCGCGGCGACCAGCTGGAATTCCGCGACCGTTATTTTGAACCCACCGCCCACGGCCATCGCCTGAGCGAGGCGGTGCGGCGGCAAGTCAGTTTTCACCACGCCAACCTGTTTGCGCCCAATTTTCTGCCGGGGGCGGAAATCTACGACATCATTTTCTGCCGCAACCTGCTGATCTACTTCGACCGCGCCACGCAGGACAACGCCGTGCGCGTGTTGCAGCGCTTGCTCAAGGCTACGAGCATGCTCTTCGTCGGCCCGTCCGAAACCGGCTTGATGCTGAGCCACGACTTCGCTTCGGCCAAGGTGCCGCTGGCCTTTGCTTTCCGCAAGATCGACACCGCCGCGCGCGCCTCGGTACCGGCACCTGCCCCTCAGCCCCGGCCGCTCATGCGCCCGTCGGCCGCGCCGCAGCCTGTCGCAAAAAAAACCGCGCCGCCGAGTGCCAAACCTGTTGCCGCAACGCGACCAGGCACGCAGCAAGCTCCCGCGGCCAAGCCGGACGGAGGAATGGAGGCGGCCGCCAGGCTGGCTGACCAGGGACGCCTGGCCGAAGCGGAAAAAGCCTGTGTAGCGCATTTGCATAGCCATGGCCCGTCGCCGCAGGCTTTTTATCTGCTGGGCCTGATCCGCGACGCCAGCGGCAACTTGCCGGAAGCCGCGCAATACTATCGCAAGGCGCTCTATCTCGATCCCAGCCATGTTGAATGCCTGAGCCAACTGGCATACCTGCTGGAAAAGCAAGGCGACGCCCACGGCGCACAAGTGCTGCGCAACCGTGTGTCGCGCGTGGAGCCGCAGCGTGCGAAGTGAAATGAAAAAACCGTCCGCCACTGCCCCGGTGTCGTCCCGCGCGGCCATCAATGACTGCTGGAACAAGATCGGCGTGCGCGGCGACTCTTCCTGCCCGGAACTGAAAAAGTATGTTCACTGCCGCAACTGCCCGGTGTACTCCGCGGCGGCTGTGGATTTGTTGGATACCGACTTGCCGGCCGACTATCTGGAACGCTGGACGACACATATCGCCCAAGCCAAGGTGCTGGCGGAAATCGACACGCATTCGGTCGTGGTGTTCCGCATCGGCGACGAGTGGCTGGCGTTACCGACCGCCTTGTTCAACGAAATCGCCGGCATCGGCGCGATACACACCGTGCCGCACCGCCGGAATGGCGCCGTACTCGGCCTGACCAACATCCGCGGAGAACTGCTGGTATGCGTTTCGCTGCAGGAAATGCTGGGCCTGCAACAGGCCGGCGAACGCAAGCGCGACAAGCAGCATGCCGCAGCCGGCCGCTTCCTGGTGATCCAGCACGAGGGCAGCCGTGTCGTTTGCCCGGTCGATGCGGTACACGGCGTTCGGCGCTTTCATGCGCGCGAACAGATGCCGGTGCCTTCTACCCTGTCCAAGGCGACGGCCACTTATACGCAGGCCCTGCTGCCTTGGCAGCAGAAATCGGTCGGCCTGCTCGATGCCCAGCTGCTGTTTTATTCCATCAACCGGAGTCTCGGATGAGCGACGGCGACCTGAGCCAGATGTCGATGCAGGAGCTCTTCCGTCTGGAGGCTGAGAGCCAGGTGCAGGTGCTGACCATCGGCCTGCTGACGCTGGAAAGCAACGCAACGGCAGCCGACCAGCTCGAAGCCTGCATGCGCGCCGCCCATTCGCTCAAAGGTGCAGCGCGCATCGTCGGCATCCATGCCGGAGTGAATGTCGCCCATGTGATGGAGGATTGCTTTGTTGCCGCGCAGCGCGGATACATCACGTTGCGTAAAAAACACATCGACCTGCTGCTGCGAGGCGTCGACCTGCTGACGGCTATCGCCAATACGCCGGAGTCCGATATCGGCAAGTGGATGGATGCAAACCCGGCAGAGGTCGACACCTTCATGGAAGAACTGCAGGCCCTGCTGGAAAGCCGCGGGCAGGACGACCCATTAGAGGACTCCGTCACCCTTCCAGCGGAAGCCGATCTTGCCGAACCGCGCCCGTCTCCCGCGGCCGAAGGCCGCGAAGACGCCGAGCGCGTACTGCGCGTCACCTCGGAAAACCTGAACCGCCTGCTCGGGCTCACCGGCGAATCGCTGGTGCAATCGCGCTGGCTCAAGCCGTTTTCCGGATCGCTGCTGCGCCTCAAGCGCCAGAGCTACGGCACCGGCAAGGCACTGGACGAGCTGCGCGAGGCGCTGTCCGGGCTGGCATTGGATGAGCGCAGCGAGGCCGCGCTGGCGGACTTGCAGAACAAGATACTCGAGGGTCACCAGATACTATCGGAACGCCTCGTCGAACTGGGCCGCTTCGATAGCCGCGCCACCAACCTGGCGCAACGGCTTTACCACGAAGCGCTGGCCTGTCGCATGCGGCCGTTTGCCGACGGCATCCGGGCGTTCCCGCGTATGGTGCGCGATCTCGGCCACACGCTGGGCAAGCAGGTGCGCCTGGAAATCGTCGGCGAAACCACGCAGGTGGATCGGGATATCCTGGAAAAGCTGGATGCGCCGCTCGGCCACCTGCTGCGTAACGCCATCGACCACGGCATCGAATTCGCCGAGGCGCGGCGCGCGGCGGGCAAACCCACGGAAGGTAGCATCACGCTGGAGGCCCGCCACAGCGCCGGCATGCTGCAGATCGTCGTGGCCGATGATGGGCGCGGCATGGATCTGGATCGGCTGCGTCAGGCAGTCGTCGAGCGCAACCTCACCAATGCAGAGACTGCGCAGCAGTTGAGCGAAGCCGAACTGCTGGAGTTCCTGTTCCTGCCCGGATTCACGATGCGGGACACGGTCACCGAAGTTTCCGGACGCGGCGTCGGCCTGGACGTAGTGCAGAACATGATCAAGCAGGTGCGCGGCACCATCCGGGTTTCATCCCAGCCCGGCTTGGGCATGCGCTTTACACTGCAATTGCCGCTCACCCTGTCGGTGGTGCGCGCGCTGCTGGCGGATATCGGCGGCGAGCCTTACGCCTTCCCGCTGGCCTATATCGTGCGTACGCTGATGCTGCCGCGGGAGCAGATCGAACTGCTGGAAGGCCGCCAGCATTTCACGCTGGATGGCCGTTCGATCGGTCTGGTCAACGCGCATCAGTTGCTGGGCGGCGGCGAACCCAAACTCGTCGGCGCCGAATTGCCGGTGATCGTCGTCGCCGATGGCGGCCACACCTACGGCCTGGTCGCCGACCGTTTTCTCGGCGAGCGTGCGTTGGTGGTACAGCCGCTCGACACGCGCCTGGGCAAGGTCAAGGACATCGCCGCGGGTGCGCTCATGGAAAATGGCTCCCCCTTGCTGATCGTGGATGTCGAAGACCTTGTGCGCTCGGTGGAAAAGCTCCTGCTTACCGGGCATCTGAGCCAGGTACAACGCAGCGTGACCACCGACCGCAAACGCAAACGCGTACTGGTGGTGGACGACTCGCTCACCGTGCGCGAATTGGAGCGCAAGCTGCTCAGCCATGTGGGCTACGAGGTCGATGTCGCGGTGGATGGCATGGACGGATGGAACGCCGCGCGCACCGGCCATTTCGACCTGCTCGTCACCGATATCGACATGCCGCGCATGGATGGCATCGAACTGGTGACGCTGGTCAAGAAAGACCCCAACCTCAAGCATTTGCCGGTGATGATCGTTTCCTACAAGGACCGCGAGGAAGACCGCCGGCGCGGGCTTGAAGCCGGCGCGGATTATTATCTGACCAAGGGCAGCTTTCACGACGAGACACTATTGCAGGCGGTGGTGGACATGATAGGCGAGGCGGAAGCATGAAAATCGGCATCGTCAACGATATGCCGCTGGCGGTGGAAGCCCTGCAGCGCGCGCTGGCGCTGAAGCCCGAACATCGCGTCATCTGGGTCGCCAGGAATGGCATGGAGGCCGTCGAACTGTGCGCCAAGACCACGCCGGACCTGCTATTGATGGATTTGATCATGCCGCTGATGGACGGGGTCGAGGCGACGCGCCGCATCATGGCCCAAACACCCTGCGCGATTCTGATTGTGACGGCCAGCGTGGGTTCGAATGCTTCGCGGACTTTCGATGCGATGGGGTATGGCGCGCTTGACGCCGTTGACACCCCATCACTCGGCATGGGCGATGCACGCGAGAGTGCGGCGCCATTGCTGGCAAAAATCGACACCCTGCGCAAACTCATCCTCGACAAAAACGGCAGCCATGCCGGTTTGGCCCGCTCCGATGCCCGCACGCTAGCCTTGCATGGGGACCGATTGGTCGCCATAGGCGCTTCGGCAGGTGGCCCGGCCGCGCTGACAACGGTGCTACGCGGCCTGCCTGCGGATTTTCCGGCCGCAATCGTCGTTATTCAGCATGTAGACGAGAACTTTGCCGCCGGTATGGCCGAATGGCTCGGCCAGAGCTCAGCGCTGCCGGTGCGCGTCGCCCGCGAAGGCGACTGGCCGGAGCCCGGCGTCGTGCTGCTGGCCGGCACGAACGACCATCTGGCCTTGAAAGCGCCGGACCGGCTTGGCTATACCCCCAAGCCGGCCGATTACGTATACCGGCCCTCGGTGGACGTTTTTTTCCAGAGCGCTTGCCGCTTTTGGCCGGGAACCGTAGTGGGTGTACTCCTGACCGGCATGGGGCGCGACGGCGCCCTCGGCCTGAAAGCGCTGCGCAACAAAGGCCACTACACCATCGCACAGGATCAGGCCAGTTGCGCGGTTTACGGCATGCCGAAAGCCGCTGCATTGCTGGGTGCCGCTATGGAAATTTTGCCGCTGGAGCAGATTGCCCCCAAGTTGATCACCGCATTTGCCGGACATCGCATGTATGACGAGAGGAATAACGAAAATGCACAAAACTATAGATCATGAAACGGCAATGAGCATGCCGCCGGCCAAAAACGATATTTTGGTCCTGCTGGTGGATGATCAGGCCATGATAGGCGAGGCCATACGCCGCGTTCTGGGAGATCAGCCGAACATGGATTTCCATTATTGCGGCGACGCGGCAGAGGCTCTCGCAGTGGCCGGAAAAATCAAGCCGACCGTCATCCTGCAGGATCTTGTCATGCCCGGCGTGGATGGACTGACGCTGGTAAAACAATATCGCGCCAATCATGTGACCCGCGATATCCCGGTCATCGTGCTGTCGACCAAGGAAGAACCGGCGATCAAAAGCCAGGCCTTCGCCGCCGGCGCCAACGACTACCTGGTCAAGCTGCCGGACAATATCGAACTGATCGCCCGCATTCGCTACCACTCCAAGTCCTACTTGAACCAGGTGCAGCGCGATCAAGCGTACCGGGCTTTGCGACACAGCCAACGGCAACTTCAGGAAAAGAATCTCGTACTGCAGCGACTATCCAACCAGGATGGACTCACCAGTCTGAGTAACCGTCGCTACTTCGACGAATATATCGAAGCGCAATGGAAATTAGCCATACGCGAACAAAACCCGATTTCGATGCTGATGATTGATGTGGACTGTTTCAAGCAGTACAACGACACCTACGGTCACCTGAAAGGAGACGAGGTGCTCAAGAGCATCGCAGAGGTCATGCAGCAGCGCTTCCTCCGGCCGACCGACCTCACGGCGCGCTTCGGCGGCGAAGAGTTTGTCGTCGTCATGCCCGCCACGCCACAGGCGCCTATCCAGGCGATGGGCGAAAGCCTGCGGCGTAGCGTGGAGGAGATGGGTATTCCGCACCGAGGCTCCACTGTTGGCGCCTGCATTACCGTGAGCATCGGTGGCGCGTCCATGCTGCCGCAGTCCACGGAGTCGTTTCTCATGCTGATCGATCTCGCGGACGAGGCTTTATATCAGGCCAAGAGTATGGGCAAAAACCAGGTCGTGACGTTTGGCCAGGACCACCCATTCCATCCTCATGCCGGCGGAGGCCCAACAGCCGCTGCGGCCTAGGCTTGCTCATCCGGGATGCCTCCCTGGTGTATTTATCTATTTGTAACGCAAATTTTTCGTGAGGACACGCTGGCGGAATGCTTGTCAGCGGCGCGATTGCTCGCCGCGCGGAATTTTTTATCAACCACTGGAAACAGTGATCGGATTTCATGTATGATGCCGGCCTTCGTCAGCACTTGTGCAAACGAAAGCGCGGAGTGGTAGTTCAGTTGGTTAGAATACCGGCCTGTCACGCCGGGGGTCGCGGGTTCGAGCCCCGTCCACTCCGCCAACTCCCCCCAGCCTCATCGGCAATATTTTCCAGCAACATCGTCATTCGCAATAGCGCATCCGCGCCGTTATAATCTGTCGACTTTAACTATCGCAACGTAACCGAGGTTCCTGCATGCGCGAAGATACCCCGCTCAAACTCAAGCCGTTATCCGCTATCCTGTTCGGCAGCCGCTGGCTGCAAATGCCGCTGTACCTGGGACTGATCGTCGCACAAGCGGTGTATGTCTATCTGTTCTGGGTGGAGCTGGCCCATCTGGTGCAGGCCACTCCCCATCTCACCGAAGAAAAAATCATGCTCGTGGTATTGGGCCTGATCGATGTGGTGATGATCTCCAATCTGCTGATCATGGTCATCGTCGGCGGCTACGAAACTTTCGTTTCCCGCCTGGGCCTTGCAGGGCACCCGGACGAACCGGATTGGCTGTCGCATGTGAATGCGAATGTACTGAAGGTAAAGCTGGCCACCGCTATCATCGGGATTTCCTCGATCCACCTGCTGAAAACCTTCATCAATGCGCCTAATCTCGATGAAAAAACACTGTTGTGGCAGGTCGTGATCCATATGTCCTTCGTGCTTTCGGCGGTGGGCATCGCGGCCATCGACCGGCTGATGTCGCACTCAGCGCCGGCGACAAGCAAGCACTGACGTTATCGGTAAACGGATCGATACGACTGCGGCCAGCATCCATTGCTGGCCGTTTTTGTTTATGGGGTCGCAGTAATAATCCACATATCCGCCGTCACAAGTCTATGATGGACTGACGTTGCCTTGGCTTAGCCATTCCGACCGCAGGGAAACCGCCTGCCACCCAATCACGGCATGTCCCCAGCACGGGCATCGCGAGGAGAAAACATCATGGCCAAAGGTCAGCAACGCAGTAACAAGGAAATGAAAAAACCCAAAAAGGACAAGCAGACCACCGCCCCCATAGGAACCTTCATTCCTATGCCAAAAACCATCCTGCCCCACAAATCCAAGCCCTAAGAAAAGGGCTGCTTCAGGCCCTTTTTCTGATCCTCATCCACAATCCACAAAATCTGTGGATAACTCTGTGAACATCTGTGACTTAAAAGCGTAACTCACGTCACCATAAAGACTTTTTTATTTCGATTAAAAATTGAACTTTTTTACATTTCATTTTAAATCAATAGCTTATTTACTTTCCATTATTTATTATGAGGTTAGAAGAATACTTAAGGAACTACATGAAGTGGTGTGCATAACCGAGGGTGGTTTGCAACGATTTTTTGACCGATCTCAGCCTTGCACATGGGTTACAGGGCAGTGGAAGGATTAAAGAAAATTATTTGTATTTGCGGAATTGCCCGACCACCACGCCGAAAATTTCGAGCCGGCCCTGCGGGCGTATCGTGGGGTAAGCCTTGTTGGCGGGATAAAGAACAAATTCGTTCTTTTCGCGACCCAGCGTTTTGAGGGTGAATTCATTATCGACGATGGCAACCACCGTATCGCCGACATTCGCCACCTGGCGCTTCTCAACCACCACCACGTCGTCCGGCATGATGCCGGCGTCGATCATCGAGTCGCCGCGCACGGTGATCAGCACGGTTTGCGACGGGCGCTCGACCAGATAGTCATCGATGGAAAGCGTATCGTGGCGGTCGCCGGTCGCAGCGGAAGGCATACCGGCCTGCACTGCACTTTCCGCGAGCACACGCTCGAAAAAGCGCGCGCCCGGCTTTAATCGCTTGTCGGGGGCGGACTCCAGGTAATTCTGCAATTTGAGCCGCGCCACCAGCGCGGTCACGGCGTTCTTGGACTTGAAACCGAGCAGCTTGGCAATCAGCGCAAATGACGGCAAGGTCCTGTGTTCGGCGTAATAGTCCTGCAGCTCGGCAAGATAATCGTGATCGTTTCCCATACGCTGCAAGATACTGTACGTTCGTACAATCGTCAACCGCCACCCGTTTCTGCGTAACGCCTAAGCATGCAATTGGAAAACCTTGTTCATGATTTGCCACCGCCCGTCGATCTTGAGCAGATTGAAAAAGTCCGTGAAGCGATGCCCCGTCCAGTTGTCCGACTCTAGGCGCACGCTGGCGACAGTACCGGCGATATCGATGGCGACGATATGCGACACCAGCTCTGTGGCCGGACCGTTGCTGTCATTCCAGTCGTAAAGCCCCTGGATAGGGCCCGCGAAGAGATCGTTGCCGACATAGCCATAAATCGTGGCGTCCGTATGGAACGCTGGTCTCATGGCTTCGCCCTTGCCGGAAATCGCCCCGTCGATGTAATGCTGGATGATGGCGCGGATGGCGGCGTAGTCGCCGATATTGGTTGCGCAATTCATGGTTATTCTCCTTGCGAGTGATGGGTGTCGTCATCGTCGCCTATTCCTTTCTTGGGATAAATCATCGATCTGGAATATTATTTGTTCTACTTTTGAACAAATCAGGAGAGTGCAAATGTTCAATTCAATCGCGGATCTGAAACTGTTCGCGCAGATTTACGAAAGACGTAACCTCTCCCAGGTCGCCGAACTCGCGCAAACCACGCCAGGCGTCATCAGCAAACGCCTTTCGCAACTGGAGGCGGATTTCGGGGCACGGCTTTTTCATCGCACGACACGCAATATCCAGCCGACCGACGAAGGCCAGCGCCTGTTCGTACAGGCGCAGAATCTGCTGGAACTGGTGGAAACCTATGAAAACGAATGGGGTGAGAAAACCGAGCCGAGTGGGACGATACGCATCACCGCCTCGGCCTCTTTCGCCCGGCTATACCTGATGCCGTTGATGACGCAATTCGTGAAGCGCTATCCCCAAATCCGCATCAGTTTCGAACTCTCCGACAAGGTTCTGGATATCGTCGCGGAAGGCATAGACCTCGCGATCCGCGGCGCGCTGATGAATGATTCCTCGCTGATTGCCAGAAAGCTGGGACCTTCGCCGGAAGTGCTGTGCGCGACGCGTAAATACCTCGCCGCCGCACCACCGCTCACTTGCCCCGCCGACCTCGCGCAGCACAACTGCATCGTACTCAACGAAAACTACAATTGGGAATTTCGGCAAGACGATAAGATCATCCATCAGAAAGTAAGCGGAAACTTCCAGACGAATTATAGCGAGGCATTGGTCGCTGCGATCAAGGATGATCTTGGCATTGGCATGGTGTGCTACTGGCAAATCCATGAGGAAATCAAATCCGGTGCACTGGAACTCGTGCTGCCGCACTATCATCCAGGGCGCCTGCAATCGCTCTATGCGGTGTATCCTTCACGCCGGCATCTGCCGCTGAAGACGAAAGTGCTGGTCAGGTTTCTGGAAGAGCATCTAACCATCCCATCTCCAGTGGGGACCAATAATCTTCCTACGGCAAATTGATATCCGGATATATCGTGATAATGAGTGAATCGATCGAAGAAACCATCCCGTCCGCTTGGGCCGCAGCCGTTCCCGAACTCGCCGACCAGCACCGCAAGATGGTGGAAACCCTCAAAGACGAGGCCGATGTAAGGCCGCGCCGCGGATTGTGGTATGAAGCCTTGCGCAAAGTATCGCCCGATCAGGTGCGGGTCGTGATCCTCGGTCAGGACCCCTACCACGGCGAAGACCACGGCATCCAGCAAGCGCACGGCTTGGCATTTTCCGTCCCCGACGGCGTGCGGCCGCCGCCGTCCTTGCGCAACATCCTCAAGGAAATGCAAAGCGACCTGGGCAAGCACTCCAGCGTTTCCGGCGGCAATCTCAGCGCATGGGCCGAGCAAGGCGTGCTGCTGCTAAATGCATCGCTGACCACGCGTGGCGGTAAAGCCGGCGTGCATGCGAAGCAATGGCACCGCTTCACCCAGACGCTGATCGATTATCTCGGCCGCCGCCCCGATCCATTGGTGTTCATCTTGTGGGGCGGCCACGCGCAAAAGCACAAAAAAGACATCGCGCCGCATCATGTCGTCATCGAATCGGCCCATCCCTCGCCGCTATCGGCGTACCAGGGGTTCTTCGGCAGCAAACCCTTCAGCCGCACCAATGCGGCATTAGGTCGGCTAAACAAACCGCCGGTGATCTGGTAGACCAGGCAATAAAAAAGCGGGGAAAATTCCCCGCTTTTTTCAGATGCGACTGGCTTAGCTTCTGCCGCTATGACTGTTCATTCCGCCTTTGCGACCGGCTTCGGCAGCCTCTCTGGATGTGAATTCGTGGGCGGTACCGCGGGCATGCGCAGCTTTCCCGCCCTTGCTGCCCGCGATGGCAGCCTGCTGGGAGGTAAACTCGTGCGCCGTGCCCTTTTCATGGGCTGCCCTGCCACCCTTGCTGGCGATTTCGCGTTGCTTGTCTTCGTCCATTGCGGCAAAACCGCGGTTGCTGCTACCTTGAGTTTGAGCCATAACTTTCTCCTTTTTTGCATAAATAGATAAAAAGCAAAGCCCTTGGCCCAAGCCAACGGGCTTACTCCGCCAAATGAAATGTAGGGGCGTGTTACAAGAGTAACGATCAGCAAGCTGGGGCAATATAAGACTCGGCTGATAACCTTGTAGGAATGGCAAGTTGAATTCGCCGGTATCCGAGACCTCACCATTGCTGATACCATGCCGCCTTTTCGCTAGCACGAAGGGCAGTCATGAATAACGTCGTCATCGAACACAATCCTGATGCATCCCGCCTGGAAACACTGGGTGTTTCGAAATGGCCAACCTGGTCGAAAGAGGTTTCGGTGTTCCAGTGGCATTTTCTCGAGCAGGAAATCGCCTATATCCTGGAAGGCGAGTGCGTCATCACTCCGGCAGACGGCGCTCCGGTAACGTTCGGCAAGGGCGATCTGGTCACCTTCCCCGCCGGCATGAAATGCACCTGGGAAGTGAAGCAACCGCTGCACAAGCATTACCAATTGGACGGATCGAAACTGGCGCAGATCGGCCGTCGCTTACGCGCGCTTTTGCCGTTCTAGAAAATTCCGCCCGGCTTTCAGAGCCATTCCGTACTGTCTCCACGAGGCCCGGGAAATTCGTTGCGAATTTCCCGGGCCTCGGCTTATTCCGCATTGCACGCACGTGTATTCTCCAACCACGGCTCCATTCTTTTGCAACAATCCTGCTTCATCCTCTGTCCAAAACTGAAGATGCCATGGTCGTTTTTAATACAAAACCCAGAGGCACATGGAAGAAAAAATCATCTGTACACTATGTTAGCTAGCGCACAGATAGCCGAAACGCGCAGCGGTTAGATGGTTATACGCAGCGTTTAAAAAAGGAGACAAGATCATGCAGACGCATTTTGTATTTGTCGATTATGAAAACACGCAGCCCGGCAATATTGGCTTGATCAGCGAACGCCAGCAAAACATCCAGATCAAGATTTACCTGGGCCGCCATCAAAACATGATCCCGCTCTCGCTGGCCCGCGCAATGCATGGCTTGGGCGAACGCGCCGAATATATCCAGCTCGAAAGCAGCCGACGCAATGCCATTGACTTCAATATCGCTTTCCAGCTGGGCGAGCTCGCGATCCAGCATCCGGAATCGAAATTCTCTATCCTGTCCAACGACCCAGGCTTCGATGCAATTCTGGAGAGCCTGAAGACCAAGGGCATCATCTGCGCCCGTTATCCGGACATCGAGTCACTGCTGGAGCACACCACCGAGCCCTCGCCCTCGGACCCGGGAAAATCCGGCCAGGACAAAGTGGTCGCGATGGACAAGAAACCGTCGCACGTGCAGGCGGTACGCTGACCATTTTAATGTTGGGCACGAGCAGACGTTTTCCAGATGGTCGGAATCATCTGGAAAACGCCCATTAGTCTTTCGGCGGCATGCCATTTAAGAGAAAGAGCATATTGAAAAGGAGTTGCGTGATGAAGCAGCAGGCAATGACCAAGCAGAAATTGCTGGGACTTGAGGAAAAATACTGGAATGCGATCATGCAAAAAGATTCAGCCACGGCGGCGAGCTTAAGCGATGACACCTGCGTCGTTGTAGGTGCGCAGGGCGTCGGCGAGGTGGATAGAAGCTCGCTCGCCAAGATGCTCGAGAGCGCAAAGTACACGTTGGAAGCCTACTCTCTTGAAGACGTGCACATGCATCGGGTCAGCGATGAGGTGGTAACCTTGGCCTACAAGGTGAAGGAAGCGCTGACCGTTGACGGCAAGAAGCTTAATCTGGAAGCATTCGACTCCAGCGTATGGGTGAAACGGGGCAGCAATTGGGTGTGTGTGGTCCACACCGAATCACTCGCCGGCGACCCATTCGGCCGGCACTGAGTTCCACCCCGCCAGTCTCACCTCAGCGGCGACAGCAAGTCTGCCGCTATCTTATTATCAGTTCGTCCTCTTCCAGGTCGCCGCTTTCGGCGGCCAGCAGGGCTTTTAAATCCTGTCTTCCCTGCTCCACCAAGCTCATAAGGGCTTCGCGGTCGTGCCTCACCTTGAGCGTACGGGTGATCATTTCCTGGTCGTGGCGTTCGAATTGACGAATGATTCTGGCCGCACCGCTGGCAGACACTTTTAATGCCAGCAGCGCCTGGCGCGCGGCTTCCAGAGCGGAATGAAAGGTCTCGCGTATCGGCTCGATACCCAACTCGTAAAAATCGTAAGTATCGGTCCGGCTGCGGGCGCGGGCGACCATGGGCACCGCGGGCCAGCGTTCCCTCACCAGTTTGGCCGTTTCCAAAGCCGCATGCGGGTCATCCAGCGCAATGACAAACAGGCTCGCCTTGGCGATTCCGGCCTGCTGCAGCAGATCCAGCCGCGATGCATCGCCGTAATAGCAGCGCCAGCCAAAGCTGCGCATCAGCTCGACCTGATTCGGATCCTTGTCGATCAAGGTTACCGGAATTCCGTGGGCTAATAACACACGGCCGACGATCTGGCCGAAGCGGCCGAAGCCGGCGACGATCACCGGATTTTCCTCCTCGATCGCCTCCTCCTCCGGCTGCTCGAGTTGCCGTGCGGCAAAGCGGTCATACAGCACCAGCAGTAGCGGCGTGGTGAGCATGGAAACCGCGACGATGGCATTCAATGCATTGTAGGTCTCGCGATCCATCGATCCTTGTGCCAGGCCGATGCCGAAAATGACAAATGCAAATTCGCCCACTTGCGACAAGCCGACTGCGAACAGCAGCGCATCGCGCGATGCGAGACGAAACAGACGGCCCAGCCCATACAGGATAGCGGCCTTCACCAGCACCAACAGCAGAGCCAGGCCGATGATCAGCACGGGCGATCTGGCGATGAGCGACATATCCACCGACATGCCGACCGCGATGAAAAACAGCCCTAACAGCAAGCCCTTGACCGGCTCGATGTCGAGCCGCAATTCGTAGCGGTATTCAGAGTCAGCCAGCAATACGCCGGCCAGGAAAGTCCCCAGCGCCATGGAAAGCCCGACCGCCTGCACCGCGATCGATACGCCGATCACCAGCAGCAGCGAAAAGGCGACGAAGATCTCGCGCATGCCCGTCTCCGCCACCACGCGCATCACCGGCCGCAATATGGTGCGGCTCGCCAGCACGATCGCGACCACCACCGCCAGCGCCTTGGCAACGGACCACATATCGACACTGCCGGCGCCGCCGGGTGCTAGCAAGGCGAGCAGCATGAACAACGGCACAACCGACAAATCCTGAAACAGCAGCACTGCGAACGAGGCCTGACCGCCAGGCGTGCGTAGTTGCTTTCTTTCCTCGAGCGAAGCCAACCCGATCGCGGTGGAGGACATTGCGATGCCGGCCCCCGCCACCAGCGCCACTGGCCACGGCAAACCCGCCACCAGCGCAATGCCGGCGACCAGCGCAATGGTGCCGCCGACCTGCAAGCCGCCCAGCCCGAACAACCGCTTGCGCAGTTCCCACACCTTGTCCGCCTCCAACTCCAGCCCCACCAGGAACAGCAGCAGCACCACGCCGAACTCGGCGAAATGCAGCACCTGCTCGGGATCAGCGATCAGCTTGAACGCATACGGCCCGATCAGTATGCCGGCCAGCAGATAGCCCAGCACCGAGCCGAGACCGAGGCGTTTGAACAAGGGCACCGCCAGCACGGCAGCGGAAAGGTAAATCGCGGCTTCCACCAGAAAGCTGGACGGATTCATGGTCGCTCCAATCTTTGATTTGGAGCCATTCTGCCTGATTGCCCGGTCGCTGCGAAAGCGATGTCGATTCCAGCATCCGGCAACCGGCGGCAATGCCCTGTAGAATGATGGGGTTAGTGCAGCGAATAAGGCAGTAAGCCCGGCTGCCGGGCCGATGAGCCGTCATTGACCTAGTGTGACTCTGCCGATATAGATTAGGCGCACTAACACCTTACCCGACCGGCCCATGCGTAGACTTTCTGCCCCATCATCCGCTGCCAAGCGTCCATCCGCGCTGACGGAGACGCTCAACCTGCAAGACTATCCCGCCACGTTTCCCGTGGCCCGCGCACTCCGGCGCCGCATCCATTTTCGGCTGGGCCCGACCAACTCCGGCAAAACGCACGATGCCTTGATCGCACTGCAAAATGCCGATTCCGGGGTTTATCTGGCGCCATTGCGTTTGCTGGCGATGGAAATTCGTGACCGGCTGATGGACGCCGGCGTTCCGTGCAATCTGGTAACCGGCGAAGAGCGCGTGCTGGTTCCCGGCGCACGGCATACCGCCAGCACCGTGGAGATGATGCACCCCACGCGCGAAGTCGCGGTAGCGGTCATCGATGAAATCCAGATGCTGCAGGACGAATCGCGCGGCTATGCCTGGACGGCGGCACTGGTCGGTGTGCCGGCGAAGGATGTCTACGTATGCGGCTCGGAAGCCGTCACCGAACCCTGCATCCGTGCCGTTGAAGCGATGAACGAAACCTATGACATCGTACGCCTGCAACGCCTGACACCGCTCATTCTGGAAACCGAGTCCTTGAGCGGCGACCGCTACAGCCGCTGGAAATTGAAAAAACACCTGCAAAAAGGCGATGCGGTGATCGCCTTCACGCGCAAGGACGTGCTCACGCTGAGTGCGCGATTCCGCCAATGGGGCTTTGGCGTGGCGAGCATATACGGCGCGCTGTCACCCGAAGTGCGCCGCATGGAAGCACGGCGCTTCAGCAGCGGCGAAGCGGATATCCTGGTCGCGACCGATGCCGTCGGCATGGGGCTCAATCTGCCGATCCGGCGCGTGGTGTTTTCCGCCACGCATAAATTCGACGGCGTCGCGACGCGCGACCTCAACGCCACCGAAGTCCGACAAATCGCCGGGCGCGCCGGACGTTACGGCATCTATCCCATCGGCTATGTGAATGCGTTCGAAAACGACGAGCTGCTGCATCTGCAGCACATGCTCACCACTTCCGACACTGCGGAGATAGACCGGCTGCCGATCACGCCGAATCTCTTCCATATGCAGGTGCTGTCCGAGGCACGCCACTGCGGCCGGATAGGCGAACTATTGGCGTACTTTACCGAGCGTGTCGGCATCGACAGCCCCATTTTCGAAACGACGGCGCTAAGCGTGCATGTCGCGCAGGGACATCTGATCGACATGCACGCCCCCGACCTCCCGCTGGCGCAGAAATACATTTTTTCCTGCGCCCCGGTTTCGCTCGACAAGGCGCACGAGTCCGACTACTTCATTGCCTGCCTGAAAAGTGTGGCGCACCAAAAGCCGAGAACGTTGCCGGCCATGCCGGACTGGCTGGATTCAACGAGCCCCAAGCACCTGGAGGACGCGGAAAACCTGAGCAAGGATTTGAGCCTATACGCCTGGCTCTCTTTCAAGTTTCCCGAGGTTTTTTTTGAAGGCACTGCCGTGCCGATGGTGCGCGCCCGGATCAGCCGTTATATCGAGCAGGCGCTGCTAACCCAAGCGGGATTCGGAGATACGACGAAGGAAGTGCTTTACGGTTATCGCTGATGCTTCAGGCGAGCAACACCATGGGCACCACCGCCACTTCTGCCAATTCCAGGCATATGATTTCCAGCCAGCCCAATAGCAGCAGCTTGAGTCCGAGGTGCAACTTGGGCGTCTCCTTGGGCTTGATGTCGAAGGCAACGCAAATCCGGTCTTCGTTGGAGTCGAACGGAATCGTCCGATGAAACAGCGAGGAGGGGAACAAAATGATATCGCCGACATTGGGAAGTATCGATCGCACCGCAAAGTCGTCGCGCTTGCGCGGGTAATCGTCACCGTCCGTGCCGAACGAGAAACTGCCCGCCGTACCGTCGGTTTCCTTGGGCATCGCCAGATATACCGCGCCGCTGATCCAGCCCTCTTCGTGTATATGCGAAGTCAGGTGGCCGCCGCGGCGCATTTTCACATACCACGAGCTGGTGAACGCCATATCCTGCGGAAAGGATTTGATCAGTTCGCACTGCGCACCAGCAAAACGTTTGCGGTAGTTTTCCACCTCATTCTTCACCAGTTCCGCAAGCTTGCGGAAAGATTCCTCCGGCCGCTTGAACAGATTGCCCGCCGACTGAATCCCGTTATGAAGGCGACCCTGCTTGCGCTCCGCGATCTCAGCGTGGTTGATGTCGCGCAACAGCTCCTGCAGCAACGCGCTGTTTTCCCCCGCCAGCGACGGAATGCTGTTCTGGTATACGAACTCCATCGCGTTGGGGCAGAAATTGTAAGGGTCTGGAGTACCGAAATTGGTAGCGTAATGCGTCGACAAGGTCGCCAGGAAAGGTGACGTATGCTTGCCATTGAGCATGACGGCCTGCAACTGGCTCCTGAACTCGTCGAACTTCTCGGTCTTGTACAAGCAATACAGCGTACGCTCCCGCCAGTCGTGCAGCTGCGATTTCTCGAAAAATGCAATCGCTTGGTCCAGCTTGCCGGCGTCGAACAGGAATTGCGCCCAGTTGAAATTGGCGAGCCCATTCTCGGGGTCGATCGCCAACGCCGTACGGAAGCAGGCGACCGCCTCTTCCATACGCCCCTGGTCGCGCAGCGCTTCGCCCATGTTGTTGTGGGCTTCAACGTAATCCGGCTTGAATGCCAGCGCCTGCTGGTAACTGGCGATCGCCTCGTCCAGCCGGCCCTGGTCGCGCAACGCAGTGCCAAGGTTGAAATGGCCGCGCGCATCGGCATGGATCGCCAAGGCGCGACGGTAGCTCGCCTCGGCCTCCTCCAGTTTTCCCTGCTTTTGCAGCACCGTGCCAAGATTGCCGTGCGCCTCGAAAAAATTGGGCTCGACCGTTAATGCCTTGTGGAAGCTGGCGGCCGCCTCTTCCAGCCTGCCGCGCTCCTGCAGTGCGGTGCCGAGATTGAAATGCACGACGGCGAGATTCGGTTTGAGCGCGGCAGCGCGCTTGTAGCTGGTAATGGCATCGTCCAGCTTGCCGAGGTTGCTGAGCACGACGCCCAGATTGAAATGCAGTTCGGCAAGGCCGGGATTCAGGGATAACGCCTTGCGATACCATACGGCCGCTTCCTCGAATTTACGTTGCCCTTCGAGCGCAACACCCAATACGTTGTAGGCGAGCATGGTGCCGGGGTAGGATTTGATCAATGATTTGGCGGCGAGCTCCGCCTGCGCCAATTGCCCGGCATTGTAGAGATTGAGTAAACCCTGGATTTCGCCCTGGCTGGGCTCACGCGTTTGCTGATACCGATTTTTCATCTGTTAACCCTTGATACGCCACTGTACTTCCGGATGAAACAACAAAAAACTGATTCAAAGAATGGCCGTCAGCCTATCCACATTCCATGCACTTTAACGATTTATCCGCGCATTGCCTAGCAGGGGGCTGGCACAGAAAAAATTTTTGATTTCTCTTGTAAAAACAACACTCCTGATAGTTTTTCTACTATCATGGCACCGTTTTACGCGGAATCATTTGCGTAGAACGCGATCCAAAGTACAGCCAGGACACAATCCCGGCCAGTTGAAACCTTCCCAAAAGGAAAATGAATCATGAAAGCAGTAACTGTTTTACAGTCGTTGTACCAGTCTCTTGTCAGCCTCTTTGTGAGCCGCCAACCTCATCCCTGGACCGAGCCTCAAGCTCAGGAAAATCCCAAGGTTGAATCGGCATCGCAGCGCCAGTATTTCGTCAGCCATATCGACGATTACTGCGATTGCGTTTAACGGTTTGCGCAGCGATTAAGCGGACGGTAGCGCGACCGTCCGCTTATTCAAATGTTTTTTGCGTAAGCGGCCCGTAGGACAACTCGTCCATTCCCCAAAAGCCGCCCTTGGCATTCAGGTAAAACTCTCCGCTGTCACCCGCCCGATACAGGGTAAAGGTATAAACCTTCTGGTTGTAGTACTTGCCCGGCTCACTATATACCTTGAGCAATGGCCGGCTTTCCTGAATTCGCTTCCATTCTTGCGCCTCAATCAACGTAAACGGCAATAACATCTGGCTTTCGGCGCCGAGGTATTGCTGATACTTGCGATTGAAGCTTGCCTGCAACTCATTTGGCGTCGGCTCTGCGAAAGCCGGCACCGCAAATAACAGGACAAGCACGACGGCAAGCTTCTTGTATGTTTCGTGCATGCTCACGCCTCTCCCAATAATCCAAGGGTTGCATCCTATCCGTTCAATGGGAATGGACGCCACTTTCGCTTAATGATTCATGAAAATCATGAGTGGGATTTCATGACTTTAGGCAGGGTTCCCATTGAATGCCTGGCGCACAATGAACTCCAACCTACAGACCGCTTACTCCATGAAGCGCTCTATAGTAGAAACTGCCCAGTAGGATAATTTTTAGGAGGATTTCATCATGTGGACCAAACCTCAAGCAACTGAAATGCGTTTTGGCTTTGAAGTGACGATGTACGTCTGCAATCGCTAATTCGCAGTAATAAATGAAAACGGGGGCCGAGGCCCCCGTTTTCATTTTTGGGTTTCGATGGCCAGCGTGGGAGTCTTCAGGTACTCCATCAGCACGCCAAAGCTTACCGGCCGGCTGAACAGATATCCTTGCCCCATGTCACACCCGCGCTCGCGCAGGAAATCGGCCTGCGCCTTGGTTTCAATCCCTTCAGCGACCACTCTCAGCTTCAAGCCGTGCGCCATCTGGATGGTGGCCGTAGTGATCGCAACATCTTCGCTGTCTTCCGGAATATCGCGGATAAAGCTCTGATCGATCTTGAGCTTGGCCACCGGGAAGCGCTTGAGATAGGTCATCGAAGAATAACCGGTGCCGAAATCGTCTATGGACAGATAAATGCCCTTGTCCTTCAGCCGATACAGCCGCGCTACGGTCGCCTCGGCGTGCTCCATCAGCACACTTTCGGTAATTTCCAGCATGAGCATGGAAGGATCGAGGCCGGTTTCCAGCAGAATATCCAAAATCGTGTCGATCAACGGCTCTTCGCGGAATTGCCGCCCTGACAGATTCACGCTGACCTGCACATCATGCCCTTGCGCATGCCATGCGTGCGCATCGGTACAGGCCTGGCGCAGCACCCATTCCCCGATCGGCACAATCAATCCGGTCGTTTCCGCCAGCGGAATGAAAGTATGCGGACCGATCATGCCTTTTTCCGGATGTTTCCAGCGCAGCAGAGCTTCCACGGCAACTACCTCTCCCGTTTCCAGCGCGACAATGGGTTGATAATTCACCTCGAACTCATTGCGTTCGAGCGCCAGGCGCAAATCCCCCTCCAGCGCCAGACGCAGCGAGCTTTTTTCGTGCATTTCTTCGGAGAAGTACTGGAAGGTATTTTTTCCCCGCTCTTTTGCGGAATACATCGCCGCATCGGCGTTGCGCAATAGCGTGGTCGTATCCGCGCCATCCTGCGGGAACATGCTGATGCCAATACTAGTGCTGACATAGAGCGTATGTCCTTCGATGCTGAGTGGCTGGCTCAAGGTGCGGATAAACTTATCGGCCACGATGACCGCATTTTCGCGATCAATATTCGGCAGGATCATCGCAAACTCGTCGCCACCCACACGGTACACAGCATCGCCTTGGCGCACGCATGCTGAGAGCTTTTCGGCCACGACTTTCAGCAGCACGTCGCCAACATGGTGCCCCAACGTATCGTTCACCACCTTGAAGTCATCCAGGTCGAGGAACAGCAAGGTCAGCTTCTGACCTTGCTCCCGCGATTCGCCGATCCTCGCCTCAAAGCACTCATTGAAGGCATGTCGATTCGGTAGATGCGTCACGGTATCGTAATAAGCCAGATAACCCACCCGCTCTTCCGCATGCCGCACGGCACGCCGCATGCCCCGTAACAGCAACGCTGCGGCCACGGTGATGGTCAGCACCACCAGAACCGTCGTGCCGACGTACCATAGAAGCTGGATGTAGAGCTGTCGCATGTTGGCACGCATATAAAGCGCACCGACCGGGTTTCCTGCAACTTCGACATTACGCAAATATTCAACGTGTGTCAGGGTGACACGCTGCGACTGCGCCGGTAGGAAAGAGTCAACGGAGACATCTATATCCTGACGGCGATATTGGGCGAGCTCCTCGCCTTCCCGCGTATAAAGGATCGCAACGTCTACGCTGGGAGAAGCCTGAAGGGTGCCAAGGATCTCATCGGCTGCCACCCTGTCCTTGAACATCAATGCGGCACCGCTGTTGTCGCCGATGATGCGCATCTGCACATCGAGTTCGCCGAGCAAGGAGGAGCGCAGAATGACAAACTCGGCAACGATTAATACGATACCCGCCAGCAATAATGCCGCAGCGGTCACGACGATATCGACTCTCCACAGGCTGGAAGAACCCGTTTTCTGTGTCAGCCACGCCAATCCGATTATCTTCACTTGGTCTGCCTGTTCAATTGGTGTATCTGGCCAGCTTGAGCAGTTTTGAGCTCAATGTCAGCCGCGCGCGACGCGCATTGAATAAGTTGACGTCGAATGCGAGCCTGCCATTTTCAATCGCCATGCTAATAACCGCCTCCTTGCGGGTTGAATCCGGCACATCCGTAACCGTCAGCGTTCCGGTATCGCGAACGATTTCCAGAATGCTCGGGATTCCTTCCGTACTCTTGGCTCCAAAAAACAGTACATGGCAACCGCGCCCATCCTCCGGCACCTCAATTTTTCTGACTTGAATGCTGCGGTCGCGTATTTTCCGCGCCTGCAGACCGGCAATCGAAGCCGCTTGCGCATCCTGGGCAAAGACACAGAAAACCAGCGAGGCATCCTTCTCTTCCATTCTTTCCTGCGGCCAGGTGGTGAATAGCGCAAAATTGTACAAATACGCCGCTTTCAACTCGTATTCAGATACAGATGTAGGGGGCATGGCCCAAGCCGCGAATCCCGTCATGCAACCGAGAGCCAACAGGATGATTCGCTTCAAAGCGCCGGCTTTCATTCGCTTCAGAACCTGTAGTCCAGTTTGACCCGGAGCGTTCTACCGTCCTGCTTCAAGACATCCTGTATCTCAAAGGCACCGGTATCGGCGGAATCTTCGTACTCTTTGTCGAACAGGTTATAAGCATTCAGCGATAGATCGAGGCCTTTCAGCAGGTTTTTACGGCTCAGCGTCAGATTGGCCAGCGCATACCCGCCAACTTCCCCCGCATTCGTGCGGCGCTTGCCGGTGTATTGCAGTTCGGCCCCCGCTTGCCAGGAGCGCGCGAGAGGCAAGGCCAATGCAAGTTTGCTCAAGACGCGCGGCGAATTGACCAGCCATTGGTCATCCGCTTTCTCCCGGGCATCCTGATAGCTGATATTGCCTTTGAGCCTTGCTCCGCCCTGCCAGTATTTCTCGGCGCTGAGCTCGAGGCCGGAGGTATGCATTTCCTCCCCATTGATGAACACCAGCCTGTTATCCGTATCGACAATCTGGGTGATCAGGTTTTTTACGTCGTAATGGAATACGGAAAGCGTGCCGTGCCAGGCAGCGCCGAAGCTTTTCTCCAACACTACCTCATACGTTTTGATCCGTTCCGGATCCAATGCTGGATTGCCCTTATAGTCTGGAGTATCCGCGTCACCATAAAACATCTCATAGGCATTTGGCGCCCGATAAGCCGAGCCGTAGATCAGCTTCATTCCGTTGCCGGGCGAAGGGTGGTAAATCAGCGCAACGCGGGGGTTTGCCGTGCCGCCAAAGGCGCTGTAATGGTCGTAGCGCAGGCCTGCATTGAGTAGAAGATCATTCCGGATGGCATATTCGTCCTGTACGAAAACACCATACTTATGGGGCGTCTGGTCGCTTTTGAAAAATTCCGTACGCGGCGTTAGATCGTAATTCCGCTGCATCTGGCGCAAATCCTTTTGATACTCGACTCCGCTCAGCAGCTTGTGACCCGCAAACGCCGTGCTCAGCAAGCGCAACTCCCCACCGGCGCGCCGGCCCTTGCTGCGGTCAATATTTAATGTGGTTGCATACGGGTAGATGCCGTCGTAATCATAGGCCCCGTAATAAAGATTACCCGACAGTTGCAGCTTGTCGGAAAGTGCGCTGTTATAGCTGGCATTGGCAAAAGCATGGGTATCGACGGTTTCAAAACGCTCATCGCCGAAAACGGTGCCATAGGGAGCCGAAGGGTTGCTTTTGGGACGCTTCATGTAACCGCCCTCAAAAGCCCATGCCTGATAAGACACTTTGGCAAACAGCTTGCTGTAGCGTTCGGTATCAAGATCGTGCGCCACCGCGCCGTGCTCCGGCGAGAACCAGTCTCTGCCATCGCTTTTGTAGTGAGTGATCCCCATTACCACTTCGGCACCGTTGTCGAAACGACTGCCATAGCGATACCCGCTCTTATAGCTGTTATGACTGCCCGCTTCCGCCGTGACCGTAGACCCCTGCAGGGCAGACGCCGACTTGGTAATCACGTTGATCACGCCGAAGAAGGCATTGTCGCCATAAGGCGAGGCCCCCGGACCGGGAATGAATTCCACCCGCTCAACCAAGTCGATATCAACCAGAAACTCATTGCCGATGTAGGCCTGGTTGAAAATGTTGTCGTTTACGCGATATCCGTCTACCAGCAGAAGAACACGGGTGTTGTAGTCGCCGGGACGAGAAAACCCACGTACGCCGATATAGCTCCAGCTGTGATCGTCGCTGATATAAAGCCCCGGCATGCTGCGCAATATATCGGCCAGCGTTCGATATCCGTAAGTGCGGATTTCTTCGGAATTGACCACAACCGCCGCCGAGGGCGCTTCGCTTATTTTTTGGGGATAGCGGGACGCGCTCGAAACCTCGAGGGTGACCAATTGCTCGAATGGAATGTCGACCAGCTGGCCGGCGGTAAGCCCGGAAGATGACTCTGCGGCATGTACCGCCGCGAAGGGAATGATGGATAACACACAAACGACGAAGCCCGCAGGCAAGCGGGATTTTGTTACGTATGCGGCAATCATCGATATCTTGGCCATGCTAACCACGCTTTCAACGGTGCATGACCTCAGAAGAATTTAGCGCAACCTTCGGAACGATCAGTACCCAGCTTTATTGTGTGTATCAGTTACGATCTACCGATCATTCGATATGTTCGCCCTTAGGGGAAGCGAACAGTAAATCTAATGGCCTATTTTAAATGCGTGAATTGGCTTAATCAACCTCGTTACTTCTTACCTATCGGCAAGATGCCAGGAAAATTAAGACATCACTTAAAACGACTATTTTCCCGTCCATTCCTTGGGCATTAAAACCCATATCTTTCCCTGCTGCTTCATACCGCCGGCCTGCCTTCCCGCCTCGAATCCTGCGCCCCAGAAAAAGTCTGCGCGCACCGCTCCTTTGATCGCACCGCCAGTATCCTGAGCCATGACCAACCGACGCATGGGCTGGCTACTGGGATGTGTAGTACTCAGGAACACCGGCGCGCCCAATGGGATGTATCTGGGATCGATCGCTATGCTGCGCTCCGCGGCGATAGGCACGCCCAACGCACCGAGCGGCCCGGGCAAGCCTCCAGGCAGCTCGCGGAAAAAAACATAGCTTGGGTTGGTATTGAGCAATTCCCGTAATTTCTCCGGGTTGCGGCGCCCCCAATCCTTGATGCCCTGCATCGAAGCTTTGTCGGGCGTCAACTCGCCCCGGTCAATCAATACCCGTCCGATTGATTGATACGGATGGCCATTCTGGTCCGCGTAGCCCACCGGCAGGCTTTCGCCATTTTCCAGTTGAATAATGCCCGACCCTTGGATTTGCAGGAAAAACAGATCAACCACGTCATCCACCCAGAGCAATTCCTTGCCCATCAACGGCGACTCGATAATGTCGATCTCACCGCGACTGTAATAGGGCGTGAGCTTGCTGCTGCCAAGCTTGCCGCGCAGCCGGCGGCCGGCGAGTTCGGGATATACGCCACCCAACTCGACACTGACCAGGTCGTCCGGTTTGGAATAAAGTGGGTAACGATAGCGATCGGTGCGCGTACGGCTGCCGTTCAGCTCCGGCTGGTAATATCCGGTGATCAGTCCGGTATCGGTTTTGTCGGCATTGGTTGCCTGATAGGGCCGGAAGTGTTCAATCAGGAAACTCCGGATAGCCTGATTATCCGGCGCTCTCAGCTGTAATGCCGCGGCACAGGCTTTCTGCCAAGTCTCACGACTTTTAAGGGCGCCGCAGCTGCGCAAGAGTGCGGGCCAGGCCGCAACCAGATCATCCTCCTCGAAACCGCTGAGCGATGACCACTCCGCAGGACGCAACAAACCATACTCCGGTGCTTTGGGTGCTTCGCCCGGCTTGGCTACGGCGGGCGGCGGAGCATAACGCTCTACATCGGGGACCTGCAGAGGCGGAAGCGTTTCCTGCGGCTCGCATTTACATGACGACGCAATTGCTACTCCCGGAAGCTGGGGCTTTTCTGTAACGGGTTTGCTGGCCGGCGCCGCGCAACCCAAGAGAATAAGCGGCAGAAGAACGAAAAATCGGGACAGCATCGCGTTAATGCAGCACGCGCGGCATGGAGAGAGCAAAGGGAGGAATCGGCGTTTCGAACTGGGTACCGTCTTCCGCCGTCATCTGATAACTACCGTGCATCATGCCCACGGGCGTCGGCAATACGGTACCGCTGGTATATTGAAAATGCTCGCCCGGTTGCAGCAAGGGCTGCACTCCCACCACACCCAACCCGCGTACTTCCTGAATGTGTTCATTGGAATCGGTAATGACCCAATGACGGCTGATCAGTTGCGCAGCAACGTTGCCGGTATTGGTGATGGTGATGGTGTAAGAAAATACATAACGGCTCTGATCTTCATCGGATTGATCCGGCACAAACGCTGTTTCGACCGAGACCGAAAATTGATACTGTTTATGCGAAGACATCGATAACGAACCTTTCAGGAGATCAAACCGGTTGTCGGTGAGCTGGGCGATGCAGAATAGAGTTTTTTCGGCATGCGTCCAGCAAGATATGCCTCACGTCCGGCCTCTACCGCTTTTTTCATGGCCGACGCCATCAGCACCGGATCTTTCGCCGCCGCGATAGCGGTATTCATCAGGATCCCATCGCAGCCCAGTTCCATCGCGATCGCCGCGTCGGACGCCGTTCCCACACCCGCATCCACCAGCACCGGCACCTTGGCGTTTTCGATGATGATCTGCAGGTTCCACGGATTAAGGATACCCATGCCCGAGCCAATCAGCGAGGCAAGCGGCATCACGGCGCAGCAGCCAATTTCTTCCAGTTGCTTGGCAATGATCGGATCGTCGGAGGTATAGACCATCACATCGAAGCCCTCCTTGACCAGAATCTTGGCTGCCGCGATGGTTTCAACGACATTGGGATACAGCGTATGCGGATCGCCCAGCACCTCCAGCTTGACCAGCTTATGCCCGTCCAGCAATTCGCGGGCCAGTCGCAAGGTACGCACCGCATCCTCTGCACTGTAGCAACCCGCGGTGTTCGGCAGATAAGTAAATTGTTCGGGAGGTACGAAATCCAGCAATGACGGTTCACCGGCGTTCTGGCCGATATTGGTACGCCGAATCGCCACGGTGACGATGCGTGCGCCACTGGCGTCGATAGCCGCACGTGTTTGTTCGAAATCCTTGTATTTGCCGGTCCCGACCAGCAGTCGCGAATCGTACGACTTGCCGGCAATATTCAATGTATCCATGGTGTCCTTCAACCCCCGCCTACCGCACCGACGATTTCAAGCTTATCGCCCGTGATAAGTCCCGTTTCCGTAAATGCGGTGCGCGGCACGATCTCTCCGTTGCGCTCGACGGCGATGCGCTTGCCCTCCAGCCCCATACGACTGACCAGTTGGGCAACGGTAAAGTGCGTTTCTTCAAAAGTCCGGGTATTGCCGTTAATGGTGAGATTGATCAATTGTGTGTATGCAATCAATTCTAGTAAAATCGATGGCGCTGCAACTCCAATGCGCCGCCTGATAAATGTAGCTTCAGGTTGAATATTATAGCGGGTTGGATGGTGTTTTCGGTATCGGGTTCATTGCCGCCGGACATTTTGCAAGCGCATCGCTGCAAGCGGGTGTAGTTCAATGGCAGAACATTTGCTTCCCAAGCAAAATACGCGGGTTCGATTCCCGTCACCCGCTCCACCTTCAGGATTATTTCGATTCAATGCGTGTGAATGTCGACTGAAAAGTGCGGCATACACGACTCGAACGTGTGACCTACGGCTTAGAAGGCCGTTGCTCTATCCAGCTGAGCTAATGCCGCATCGGGCGAATGGAGGCATGTGCATGCCAGTTTCTTGCTAAGAAGTACTGATTACGACCACTCTTGAATCAGACTGAGAAAGTGGTCGGGGTGGAGAGATTCGAACTCCCGACATCCTGCTCCCAAAGCAGGCGCGCTACCAGGCTACGCTACACCCCGAGGGGATGCAACTATACGCAATCCAAATCGTCCGGTCAATTTAATCTGATAAAATAGACACCCTCCTGAAAACTAGAATTCATATGGCAGCAGAAATCCTCAACGGCAAGCTACTTTCTGAAAAACTGCTGGGCGATCTCAAGCAGCGCATCGAACAGCGTCTTGCCGAAGGGCGGCGCGCACCCTGCCTTGCGGTGATCCTCGTCGGCGACAGTCCCGCCTCGACCATCTATGTTGCCAACAAACGTCGCTCATGCGAACAAGCCGGCATGCGCTCGCTCTCATACAATCTCCCTGACGATACCAGCGAAGCCAAACTGCTGAATCTGGTCGATGAGCTCAACGCCGACGCATCCGTAGATGGCATCCTGGTTCAACTGCCGCTTCCGCCGCAAATCAATGCGGAGCGCGTGATCGAACGCATCGATCCGCTCAAGGATGTGGATGGCTTCCATCCCTACAATGTCGGCCGATTAGCCCTGCGCATGCCACTGCTGCGGCCATGCACGCCGCGCGGCATCATGACCATGCTGCAAAGCCTGAACATCGACCTCAAGGGCCTCAATGCCGTCATCGTCGGCGCCTCCAACATCGTCGGTCGACCGATGTCGCTCGAATTGTTGCTTGCCGGCTGCACCGTCACGACTTGCCACCGCTTTACCCGCAACCTTTCCGATGTCGTTGCCAATGCAGACCTGCTGGTTGTTGCCGTTGGAAAACCCGGCTTCATCCCCGGCGCATGGATCAAGCCGGGCGCGATTGTGATCGACGTCGGCATCAACCGCCTTGAATCCGGCAAGATTTGCGGCGACGTTCAATTCGACAGCGCCAGCGAGCGCGCCGCCTGGATCACACCGGTCCCCGGCGGAGTCGGCCCGATGACCGTTGCCACCCTGATGGAAAACACATTTGACGCCCTGGAAACGCGGGAAAATTTGCAGCAGGCCTGATTTTATCTGCTAGACATATTTTTCAATCGTAGTAAACTTGCGCCTGCTCTAACTTTCTGCTATCGAAAGATGGCTAACATCTACGAGTTCACATGACAGAAGTAATCAAGCCCTTTACTCCGTACGTGGCCAAAGCCGACGAAGAGTATATGAACGCCACGCAACTGGATCATTTCCGTAAGATCCTGAATGCCTGGAAGGCCGAGCTGAGCCTGGATATTGACCGCACCGTGCATACAATGCAGGACGAAGTCACCATGTTTGCCGACCCGAATGATCGCGCCAGCCAGGAATCCGACATGGCCTTGGAATTGCGTAATCGCGACCGCGAGCGCAAGCTGATCAAGAAAATCGACGAAACCCTGAACAAAATCAATGAGCAAGACTACGGCTACTGCGAAAGCTGCGGCGTGGAAATCGGCCTGAAGCGCCTTGAAGCGCGTCCGACAGCCACACTGTGCATTGACTGCAAGACGCTCGATGAAATCCGCGAGAAACAAGTCGCCAAGTAAAGACTTACCGCTCGCATTCAGTAATGAAAAAAGCCGCTAATAGCGGCTTTTTTCATATCCTTACTTCGCCTTATACATTGCAGCAGTTATAAAAAAAGCCGGATAACCTGAGTTATCCGGCTTTGTAGCACTGCGGCTTTAGCAAGTAGTTATTCTTGCTCTGCGGGTGCCTTAGGTTCTGCAGCAGGCGCATCCAGCAGCGCCTTCATGGATAGGCGCACACGGCCGCGGTCGTCCACTTCCAACACCTTAACCTTGACCTGCTGGCCTTCCTTCAGGAAGTCAGCCACGTTGTTGACGCGCTGGTGCGCGATCTGGGAAATGTGTACCAGACCATCCTTGCCAGGCAGCAAGGAAACGATTGCGCCGATATCCAGCAACTTCAACACAGTGCCTTCATAAATCTGGCCCACTTCAACTTCAGCAGTAATCAGCTCGATACGCTTCTTGGCTTCTTCACCAGCCTCGGCATTCACGCAACCGATCTTGATGGTGCCGTCGTCATCAATGTCGATGGTGGTGCCAGTCTCTTCGGTCAGCGCACGAATGACCGCGCCGCCCTTGCCGATCACGTCGCGGATCTTCTCCGGATTGATCTTCATGGTGATGATGCGGGGTGCGAAAGCGGAAAGCTCATCGCGCGAATGATCCATCGCCTGCTTCATCAGGCCGAGGATATGCATGCGGCCTTCCTTGGCTTGAGCCAGCGCAACTTTCATGATCTCGGCAGTGATGCCGGTAATCTTGATGTCCATTTGCAGCGCGGTGATACCCTCGTCCGTACCGGCCACCTTGAAGTCCATGTCACCCAGGTGATCTTCATCGCCCAGGATGTCGGTCAGCACTGCAAAACGGTTGCCCTCCTTGATCAGGCCCATTGCGATACCCGCAACGTGCGCCTTGACCGGAACGCCGGCGTCCATCAGTGCCAGACAGCCACCGCAAACGGAAGCCATGGAACTGGAACCATTGGACTCAGTGATCTCGGACACCACGCGAATGGTGTAGCCGAATTCTTCCTGGCTCGGCAGCGCGGCCAGCAGCGCACGCTTGGCCAGACGACCGTGACCGATTTCACGGCGCTTCGGCGTACCGACGCGGCCGGTTTCGCCAGTTGCATACGGAGGCATGTTGTAGTGCAGCATGAAGCGGTCGTGGTACTCGCCCTGCAGCGCGTCGATGATTTGCTCGTCACGGCCGGTGCCCAGCGTAGCGACAACCAGTGCCTGCGTTTCACCACGGGTAAACAGCGCGGAACCGTGAGTACGCGGCAGTACGCCGGTACGGATGCTGATCGGACGCACGGTACGCGTATCACGACCGTCAATACGCGGCTCGCCATTCAGGATCTGGCTACGCACCACGTTGGCTTCCAGCTTGAACAGTGCATCTTTGATCTGGTTAGCAGCGTTGGTGTCGGTTTCCTCCGTAATCATTTCGCCCAGTACGCGCGACTTGATTTCGTCGAGTTTGCTGGAACGCGCCTGCTTGGACTTGATTTGGTAGGCTTCGTTGATATCGTTGGCAGCCAGTGCTGTGAGCTTCTCGACCATGGCAGCGTCGGTTTCCGGCGGAACCCAGTTCCACGGTTCCTTGCCGACTTCCGCAGCGAGCTCGTTGATCATGTTGATCACGGCCTGCATTTGCTGATGACCGTAAACCACAGCGCCCAGCATCACGTCTTCCGACAGCTGCTTGGCTTCGGATTCAACCATCAGCACGGCGCTGTCGGTTGCGGCAACCACCAGATCAAGCTCGGTTTCTTCCAGCTCCGACTTGGTCGGATTAAGCACATACTCGCCATTCATGTAAGCGACGCGTGCGGCACCGATCGGACCATAAAAAGGAATACCGGAAATTGCGAGCGCAGCGGAAGCGCCAATAATGGCCGGAATGTCGGAATCAATTTCGTTATCGGACGACATCACGGTCGCGACGATCTGCACTTCGTTGTAGAAGGCTTCCGGGAACAGCGGGCGCAACGGACGGTCGATCAGGCGCGAGGTCAGAGTTTCCTTTTCGGAAGGACGGCCTTCACGCTTGAAAAAACCGCCGGGGATCTTGCCAGCGGCATAGGTACGTTCCTGATAATCCACGGTAAGCGGGAAAAAATCCTGACCTGGCTTCACTTCGGTCTTGCCGACCACGGTCACCAGAACCACGGTGTCATCAAGGCTGACCAGTACGGCGCCGTCGGCCTGACGGGCGATTTCGCCGGTTTCCAGCGTCAGCTGATGCCGGCCGTAAGAGATGGTTTTTTTGATTGCTTTCACGACGTTACGTCCTTTTTAAATGAAAATAAGCCGACAAGCGCTGCGTTTCCGCATGCTTTCGGCTTATTTTTGTGAATACTCCAGAGATTACTTGCGCAGGCCGAGGCGTGCGATCAGGCTGCGATAGCGATCGGCATTCTTGCGCTTGAGGTAATCGAGCAGCTTGCGGCGTTGGCTAACCAGGGCCAGCAGTCCGCGACGGGAGTGGTGATCCTTGGCATTTACCTTGAAATGTTCGGTCAAGGTGCTGATACGGCTGGTCAGAAGAGCCACTTGCACTTCCGGGGAACCGGTGTCGTTTTCACCTTGTTTAAATTCGCCAATAAGCCTGGCTGTTTCAGCAGTCGTAATGGACATTCTTTTCTCCTAATCTTGAACCGCGCATTCTAACTCTAAATTGAATATATTAACAAGGTGTTAATCGTTTTTTACTGCTTTTCTTGTGTCTGGAGCAATCGCCGCGGTGCGATCTTTCCATCCGGCATGACTTCGCCCAGGCCAAGAAAGCGCTGGTCATTACCATATAAACGTACATCGCCCAGCGGCTGCTTCCCAGGTTGCCATACCGACTGGCCCCGACAAAGATAAAATGCACTATCGTCATCCAGCATTACTTGCGGCAAATCCATGACCAAGCAATCCGCCGCGAGAAGACGCGCATCACGCACATCGATCGACATCACCTCCAGTTGCTCAAGCGTTACCGCCTTCGACAAATCGAAACCGCCCGTCACCAGACGACGCAGTTGCGTCAAATAAGCTCCACAGCCCAATGCCTTGCCGATATCCTCGGCCAACGTCCTGATATAGGTTCCTTTGCTGCATGAAACCTCAATCCTGGCATATGGCACGGCAAGCTCTAAAAGCGCAATCCGGCGTATTGTTACCGTCCGGGCCGGCCGCTCGATTTCCACACCGGCGCGCGCGTATTCGTATAAGGCTTTGCCCTGATGCTTGAGGGCGGAGTACATCGGCGGAACCTGCTCTATTTCGCCGACAAAAGTCTGCAGAACTTCCTCGATTTGCTCGCGCGTGACGTTGACTTCACCCGTCGCAGCAATCGCCCCCTCTGTATCGCCAGTTGTGCTTATGGCGCCCAGGCACAGAGTTGCGGAATAGGTCTTGTCCGCATCGAGTAGATAATGGGAAAACTTGGTAGCTTCGCCGAAGCATACCGGCAAGAGTCCCGTCGCGAACGGATCAAGACTGCCGGTATGGCCCGCTTTGGCTGCCGTATAAAGACGTTTCGCCTGCTGCAAGGCCTGGTTGGAAGAAAGCCCGACCGGCTTGTCCAACAGCAAAACGCCGTCTACCGGCCGTTTGATACGCTTGAACTGCACCTGAAAATCAGTTTTCTTCGGAGTCAGACTTGTTGTCCTGCGCAATGGCATCGTCGATAAGACGCGACAGGCGCATGCCGCGCTCGATGGAGGCATCGTAGACGAAGTGCAACTGCGGCACGGTGCGCATCAGCATGCGCTGCGAAAGCTGGCTACGCAGAAAGCCCGCTGCCTTTTCCAAACCCTTTTGCAGTTCCGCAGAACCTTCGGTCGAACTGTAGTAAACCTTGGCGTGCGCCAGATCACCCGTCACCTCGACTTCGGTGACGGTAACCATGGATACGCGCGGATCCTTGACCTCGAATTGCAGTAAATCAGCCAGTTCGCGCTGGATCTGCTCGGCGACGCGCTGGCTTCTGGCGAACTCTTTAGCCATTACAGCGTTCTTGCCACTTCCACGACTTCGAATACTTCGAGTTGGTCGCCCACTTCGATGTCGTTGAAGTTCTTAAGTGAAATGCCGCATTCAAAACCGGACTTCACTTCGCGTACATCATCCTTGAAACGCTTCAGTGCATCCAACTCTCCGGTGTGAATGACCACATTGGAGCGGAGCACGCGCACCTTGGAACCGCGCTTGACCATGCCGTCCAGCACGTAGCAACCAGCGACCGATCCAACCTTGGAGATGCGGAACACTTCGCGAATTTCCACCAGGCCGATGACACTTTCCTTTTCCTCAGGAGACAACATGCCACCCAACGCCGCCTTCACTTCATCCACCGCTTCGTAAATGATGTTGTAGTAGCGCACGTCCACGCCGGCAGACTCCATCAGCTTGCGCGCACCGGCATCCGCACGCACGTTGAAGCCGATGACCACCGCCTTGGATGCCGCTGCTAGATTGACGTCCGACTCGGTAACCGCACCCACGCCGGTATGAAGGATATTGACCTTCACCTCATCGGTGGACAGCTTCTGCAATGAGGTCGCCAGCGCTTCATAGGAGCCCTGCACATCGGACTTGATGATAAGCGGCAACGACTTGACCTCGCCCTCGCCCATCTGCTCGAACATGTTTTCCAGCTTGGCAGCCTGCTGCCTGGCCAGCTTGACGTCGCGGAACTTGCCCTGACGGAACAATGCGATCTCACGCGCCTTGCGCTCGTCATTCAGCACGATGGTTTCCTCGCCGGCGTTCGGCACTTCCGACAAACCGAGAATTTCCACCGGGATAGACGGACCCGCTTCTTTCACCTCGCGCCCGGCTTCATCCAGCATGGCGCGCACGCGCCCATAGGAACTGCCCGCTAGCAGCATATCGCCGCGTTTCAACGTGCCGGACTGCACCAGGATGGTTGCCACCGGTCCACGACCTTTATCCAGACGGCCTTCGATTACCAGGCCCTTGGCCGGCGTATTCTTCGGCGCCTTGAGTTCCAGTACTTCCGCTTGCAGCAGCACGGCTTCCAGCAGGTCTTCGATGCCCTGTCCGGTCTTGGCCGAAACCTCGACGAACATGGTCTCGCCGCCCCAATCTTCGGGAACGACCTCCTGCGCCACCAACTCTTGCTTGACGCGTTCCGGATTGGCATCCGGCTTATCGATCTTATTGATCGCCACGACCAGCGGCACTTTGGCTGCCTTGGCATGATGGACGGCTTCGATGGTCTGCGGCATGACGCCGTCATCTGCTGCCACCACCAGGATCACCACGTCGGTCGCCTTGGCGCCGCGCGCGCGCATCGCTGTAAATGCTTCGTGACCTGGAGTATCCAGGAATGTCACCTGGCCGCGCGGGGTTTCCACATGGTAAGCGCCAATATGCTGGGTAATGCCGCCGGCCTCGCCTGAAGCAACGCGTGTACGACGGATATGATCGAGCAACGAGGTCTTGCCGTGGTCGACGTGGCCCATCACGGTCACGACCGGAGGACGGGTTTCATTGACCGCTTCGACATGTTCCGTTTCGAGGAAGGCTTCAGGATCGTTGGCTTCCGCCGCCTTGGCGGTGTGGCCCATTTCCTCCACGACGATAATCGCAGTTTCCTGATCCAGCACTTGATTGATGGTAACCATCATGCCCATCTTCATCAGCGTCTTGATGACTTCCGCGGCCTTGACTGACATCTTGTGCGCCAGATCGGCAACAGAAATGGTTTCGGGAATCAGCACTTCACGCACCAACGGCTCCGTCGGGGCCGAGAACGCATGCTGCTGATCGCCATTATCCCTGTGCGACTTGGACTTACCCTTATGGTCGCGCCAACCTTGGCCAACACCGACATCGCCGCGCGTCTTGATACCGCGCTTCTTCGCTGCGCTATCCCAATCGCTTGCGCCCTTACCCTTCTTGGCTGGCTTGTCTTCGGCCTTTTTTTCCTTGGCGGCCGGCTTGTGCAACGTACCCTCGCTCAAGCTTGCAGGCGCTGGCGCGGCAGCAGCTTCGCTCGCCTTACGCGCGTCTTCCGCCCGCCTTTGCTGCAACTCTTGCTTCTTGCGTATTTCTGCGCTCTGGAGCGCGATCAACTCTGCGTGACGGCGCGCTTCCTCTTCTCGCTTGGCAATCTGCTCCGCATCCAGTAGATCGTTGATACGCGGACGGACAGCGGGAGTCACCGGAGCAGCAGACTTACTTTCAATGACTTCCGGCATTGCAGGCTGTTGTTCCGGTTCTGGTTCTGGCTGAATCTCTGGTTGTGGTTCCGGTTCCTGCACCGGTTGCAACGGAATCGGTTCCAGCTCTTGCTCTTGAAGCGGCAATTCAACCGGTTCGATTTCAATTGCCTGCTCCGGCTCGGCATCGCGACGTACCAGAACGCGCTTCTTCCGCACTTCGACCTGGATAGTTCTGGCTTTGCCACTACTGTCCGACTTGCGGATTTCAGTAACTTGCTTGCGTGTAAGCGTAATCTTGTTTTTGGGGGCCTCGGCACCGTGACCCTTGCGCAAATATTCCAGAAGCGCGGTTTTATCCTGCTCGGTCAATTTATCGTCGGTATTGGCCTTCAGCACTCCGGCCGCCTTCAGCTGCTCAAGCAGCAGCTCAGCCTGTAAACCCAGCTCACCGGCAAATTGTGCAACGCTCGATTGTCCCATACTGCTCTCCAGTCTACTTTTGCGGTCGCCCTATCAGGCAAACCAGGGCGCGCGCGCCGTCATGATTAATTGTTTGGCGCGCTCGGCGTCCATTGAGGTCAGTTCGACCAGATCATCCACAGCCAGGTCGGCCAGATCTTCTACCGTCGAAATTCCCTTGGCCGCCAGCAGGTGTGCAGTATCTGCATCCATGCCTTCCATTGCCAACAGTCCTTCTGAAGCCTCTTCCACCTTTTCTTCCTTGGCAATCGCCTCAGTCAGAATGGCATCGCGGGCGCGCTTACGCAGCTCGTTGACGGTATCTTCGTCGAACGCTTCGATCTCTGTCATTTCGGAGAGCGGCACATAGGCGATCTCTTCGAGCGAGCTGAAGCCTTCCTGCACGAGAATATCGGCCACTTCCTCGTCTACATCCAACTTTTCCATGAACAATTCGCGCGTTTTGGAGTATTCCGCCTCATTCTTCTGCGCGGCTTCCTCTTCCGTCATGATGTTGAGTGTCCAGCCAGTCAATTCGGAAGCCAAACGCACATTCTGCCCGCTCTTGCCGATGGCTTGAGCCAATTGATCTTCATCGACGACCACATCCATGCTGTGCGCATCTTCGTCCACCACGATGCTCGACACTTCTGCCGGAGCCATCGCATTGATGACAAACTGCGCTGGCTCCATGGACCACAATACGATGTCCACACGCTCGCCAGCCAACTCACCCGTCACTGCCTGCACGCGCGAACCGCGCATTCCGACGCAGGTACCAACCGGATCAAGGCGCTGATCGTTGGACTTCACCGCAATCTTGGAACGCAGACCAGGGTCGCGTGCGGCGGACCTTATTTCAAGCAGTCCTTCTTCGATTTCAGGTACTTCCAGCTCGAACAGCTTGATCAGGAACTCAGGCACAATGCGCGACAGAATCAACTGGGGGCCTCGGCCACCACGCTCAATGCGCATCAAATATGCGCGGACACGGTCGCCAACGCGCAGATTTTCCTTGGGAATCATCTGTTCGCGCGGCAGCAACGCTTCGATACGACCTACTTCAATAATCGCATTGCCTTTTTCCATGCGCTTGATCATGCCCGTCACCAGGTGTTCCTTGCGCGCCAGGAAGTCGTTCAGAATCTGCTCACGCTCGGCTTCCCGCACTTTTTGCAGAATGACCTGTTTGGCTGCTTGCGCGCCGATACGGCCGAACTCAATGGACTCGAGGGCTTCCTCGATGAACTCATCCTCATTCAAGCCTTGCGCGCGCTCCTCGGTTACACCTATTTGCGCAGCCGGATTCTCAACTGCATCATCGGCAACTACCTGCCAGCGCCGGAAAGATTCGTACTCGCCAGTATTGCGGTCGATAGCGACACGTACGTCGGCATCTTCCTGAAAGCGTTTTTTGGATGCAGAAGCCAGCGCCAACTCAAGGGCAGTAAAAATTACTTCCTTCTCGACATTCTTTTCATGTGCCAGCGCATCGACTAGCAATAATACTTCGCGACTCATCTTCCACCTCCAGCTAAAATTCAGGACTCAAACGAGCCTTATCGATATTGCTCAACGCGAAACCCTGCAGCCCCGTTTCGGTTTCGATTTGCACCATATCCTTATCAAGGCCGCGCAAAATTCCCGTGAAATTCTTTCTGCCCTCAACCGGCACTCGCATTTTGAGTTGCACTTTGTTTCCTGCAAACCGCGTGAAATCACTTTCTTTTTTCAGCACGCGATCCAACCCCGGGGACGAAACTTCAAGGCGGTCATAATCCACGTCATGCTCTACTGCGAGCAAATTTGAAACTTGCTCGCTCACAAGCGCGCAATCGTCAATATTCACGCCGCCCGGCTTATCGATAAAAAGTCGAATAAGCTTTCCCCTGCCGGATACCTCCATATCGACCAATTCATAGCCGATCTGTCCCAGCGACTGCTCCAGCAATGTATGCAAATCCAGCATTGTTCCGGTTCCACAAACAAAAAATGGGCTGAAAGCCCATCTACAATAAGACCGATATTATATCAACCAATTCAATGAATTGGTATCCAGCCAAAAAAGCCCTCGCCAGAGCTGAATTGGTCAGCCCCGCCGTAAGTTCAAAGGCGAAGAATGAATAGCAGCATAAACACAAAAGCCCTCGCGAGGAGGGCTTTTGTGGGTATAAGGAGCCTGGCGGTGACCTACTTTCGCATGCGAAGAGCATACTATCATCGGCGCGGAGTCGTTTCACGGTCCTGTTCGGAATGGGAAGGGGTG
>DATHWW010000012.1:0-39247 GCA_035460165.1 Methylophilaceae bacterium
GATGCCGATACAGGCGCCGGCGGCACCCAGACCAATGATCAGGCCGATACCGATCCCGGTGTAAGCTTGGATCATCGCCAGAAGTTGCATGTTTTCCATCGTATTTCCTTTCAAGTAGGGAGAGTTAAATCAAACAAAAAATCGGGTTAATGGCTTTCGTGGGCCATTGCGATATACACGACCGTCAACATCATGAAAATGAATGCTTGTAGCACCACGATCAGGATGTGGAAGATGGCCCAGCCAGCGCTCAGCAATGCACCGAAGATGGTGCCGGCAATGCCTGTTGCAGCCCACATGCCGAGCAGAAGGAAGATGATTTCGCCTGCGTACATATTGCCGAACAGACGCAGCGAGTGCGACAGCGGCTTGGACACGTATTCGATCAGGTTGAACAAGAAGTTGGCAAGGAATAGTAACGGGCCTAGCAGAATGCCCCAGATACTCTTGAAATTTGGTGTGCCGAACGGGGAGCAGAATAGTTCATGGATCCAGCCGCCCATGCCCTTGACCTTGATGCTGAAGAAAATCATCAGGATCCACACCGACAGTGCCAGCGCGAAGGTGGCATTAATGTCGGAAGTCGGCACGCTGCGCCAGTGATCCAGACCCAGCACGTTATGATAGAACGCACCCATGATATCGACCGGCAGGAAGTCCATGGCATTCATGAACAGCACCCAGACGAACACCGTCAGGGCAGCGGGGGCGATGAAAGCATGGCGATTACCGTGAAAAATGCTCTTGACCTGATTGTCGATGAATTCCATCAGCAGCTCGACAAAGGCCTGGCGCTTGCCAGGAACGCCGGCGGTTGCACCGCGCACTACCCACCAGAGGAAACCGAAAATAACGACACCCAGAATTGCGGACATGACCAGCGTGTCCATGTGCAGAACCCAGAAACTGCCATCCCCCACCGGCTTGGCATTGAAGCCAAGGTGATGCTCAATATAGCTTGAAGGTGTCATCTGTTCGCTTGCCATTCGTTAAACCCCAATCCTTACTCTTTTTCGTTTACCCGCATGATGCCGATGCCGGACAGCAGCGCCGCCACGGCAAGGCCGGCAATCAGCGCAGCCGGTACCAGATTCGATGCATACAACTTGAAGATCAGCAACAGCAGTACGGCGATGGCGATGATCTTGATCGCTTCCGCTCGCAGCAGAAGCACAAGTGCCGTGCCTGCGCCGCCAACCAGATTTTTGGCGGGCCGCATACTAAGCGCGCCCAACTGGCTGCCGATCCAGACCGCGAAGCCTCCCGCAAGCGCCGACAGCGCGCCATGCACACCCGCCAGCCAATACGCCACGAGGCTGACCAGCAGGACCGCATTCACCTGCCAGAGACCTAATCGTTTCACCATTTATCGCCCAAGCTGCGCGCATGTAAAAAATGCTCCCATGGAGCACTTCTTAATAAATCAATGCACAACCAAAGCCCGCGATTGTCGGTTTTTGCCAAGTGCAAGTCAAGAAAAACTTGCACCACGCGCAGCGATTTAGATCGCCTCCGCGCGCACTCCCATGCGGGCGAGAATACCTTCCAGCTCATCCATGCTGCTGTAGTCGATGGTCAGCTTGCCTTTGCCGCGCGCACCCTGGCGGATGGCCACATTGGCGCCCAACTGCTCGGAAAGGCTGTCCTGCAGATTTTGCAGATCGCGGGAGGTTCGCGGCTCCGCTTGCTTGCGCGGTTGCATGATGCGCTGCACCAGACGCTCCGCTTCACGCACCGAGAGTTTTTTGCTGGCAATCTGCTCCGCCGCGGCGATCTGTTTCGCTCCATCCAGCGAGAGCAGGGCGCGCGCATGTCCCATGTCGATCTCCCCGGCCATCAGCATGTCCTGCACGCGGCCGATGAGCGAGCGCAAGCGCAGCAGATTGGTTACCGCCGTACGCGAGCGGCCGATAGCCTCGGCCGCAGCCTGGTGCGTCAGTCCGAATTCGTCCAGCAAGCGCTGAATGCCGTTGGCTTCTTCCAGCGGGTTCAGATTTTCGCGCTGAATATTTTCGATAAGCGACATCGCCAGCGCGGTTTCGTCCGCCAGCTCGCGCACCAGTACTTGCACTTCTTGCAAGCCCGCCATCTGCGCGGCGCGCCAGCGGCGCTCGCCGGCGATGATTTCATAGAGCTCCGGGGCGATCGGGCGCACCAGGATCGGCTGCATGATGCCTTGCGCACGGATCGAATCCGCGAGCTGCACCAGCGAGTCGTGATCCATATGCGTGCGCGGTTGATATTTACCGGGCTGCAACTGGCCCACGCGCAATACGCGCAAGGTATCCGTCGCCGACACTTTCTCGAGATCACCGCCCAATAACGCGTCGAGACCGCGCCCCAAACCTTTGGATTTAACCATTTGCCGCTCCGACTGTTGCTGTACTGCTTCGATTGATAATTTCACCCGCAAGCGCCAGGTAGGCCTGGGCCCCTTTGGACGCTCGATCATAAGCAAGCGCCGGCTGGCCGTAGCTTGGCGCCTCGGCGAGACGTACGTTGCGTGGAATCACGGTGCGGTACACCTTGTCGCCGAAATGCTGGGTGAGCTGCGCCGACACCTGCTGTGCCAGCATGTTGCGCGGATCGAACAAAGTGCGCAGCAGCCCCTCGATCTCCAATCCCGGATTGAGGTAGGCGCGCACCTTCTTGATGGTATTGACCAGATCGGACAGGCCTTCTAGCGCGTAATACTCGCATTGCATCGGAATCATCACCGCGTGTGCCGCCGTCAGGGCGTTGACGGTGACCAGGTTCAGGGCAGGGGGGCAGTCGATGAGGATGTAATCGTAATCCGCGCCCAATTCCGACAGCGCCGCTTTCAGCCGTGTTTCGCGCGCCAGCTCATTCACCAGCTCCACCTCGGCGCCCGCAAGTTCGCGATTAGCGGGTACCACGTCGAAACCGCTGGCGGCGGTGACGCGCACCTCGGCGATGGACTTTTCACCGATCAGCACATGATAGATCGTATGCTTCAGCCCCGATTTCTCGACCCCACTGCCGGTGGTCGCATTGCCCTGAGGATCGAGGTCGATCAGCAGGACGCGCCGCTTGGTCGCGGCGAGACTGGCCGCCAGGTTGACGCAGGTGGTGGTTTTGCCGACACCGCCCTTTTGATTGGTGATTGCAAGGATACGCATCAGGCTGCTTTCAGGAATACGAGGTGGCGTTGCGCTTCCAGACCCGGAACATTCAAAGGAACAACCTCCGATACCGGCCCCTGAATTTGGGCCAACTCGTCATAGGGATAGACACCCTTCATTGCCAGCCACACGCCGCCTTCGACACATAGATGGGCCGTCAGGCGCATGAATTCAGCAATATCGGAGAAGGCGCGTGAAATGACCATGTCGAACTTGTGTTCCGGATGGAAATCCTCAACACGTCCGCAGACCACTTCCAGATTCGTGATGGCCAGCGTCGCCTTGGCTTGGCGCATGAAGCTGGCTTTCTTGTGATTGGAATCCATCACCGTGACCCGCAGATCGGGCCGCACGATCGCCAGCGGAATTCCCGGAAGCCCGGCGCCGCTGCCCACATCGAGCAAGCGCCCACTTTCGATATGCGGCAGGACAGACAAGCTATCCAGCAAATGCAGCGTGACCATGTCATTGGGATCGCGCACCGCGGTCAGGTTGTGCACCTTGTTCCATTTTTCCAACAAGGCCAGATAATCCAGCAACTTAAGTTGTGTCGCGGCATCAAGATCAATGCCCAACTCAACCAATCCTTGCGACAGCTTATCCTGCAAACTCACGCAGCATTCTCCCCCGCACCATCGACAGCGCGTGCTTTGTATTTTTTCTTGAGGTAAACCAGCAGCAGCGAAATCGCCGCCGGTGTAATGCCTGAAATGCGTCCGGCCTGACCCAGCGTTTGCGGACGCTGCTTATTCAGTTTTTGCTGCGCTTCGATTGAGAGGCCGCGCACATCGCGATAGTCCAGATCTTCCGGCAGCACCAACTCTTCATAGTGGCGGCTGCGTTCAATTTCTTCCGCCTGACGGTCGATATAACCCTGATATTTAGCGGCGATTTCTAATTGCTGACACACCTGCGGATCGGTTTCGCCAGGTCCGGCGTCGGGCAGGGAAAGCAGGGCTTCGTAACTTACATCCGGGCGACGCAACAGTTCGAACAATGCATATTCACGCTCAATCGGCTTGCCCAGCACGCGCACCGCCTCCGTTTCAGGCAGCGACTTCGGATTTACCCAGGTGCGCTTTAAGCGCTCCTCTTCGCGGGCAATCGCCTCCTGCTTGCGGCAGAAAGCCTCCCAACGCACATCGTCGACCACACCCAGCTTGCGTCCCGCTTCGGTCAATCGCAAATCGGCGTTATCTTCGCGCAGCATCAAGCGGTATTCGGCGCGGCTGGTAAACATGCGGTAAGGCTCGCTGACGCCGCGTGTGATCAGGTCGTCCACCAGGACGCCGAGATAGGCTTGATCGCGGCTGGGACACCAACTCGCTTCGTCAGCCGCATGCCGTCCGGCATTGATCCCGGCCAGCAACCCTTGCGCCGCGGCCTCTTCGTAGCCTGTCGTACCGTTGATCTGTCCGGCAAAGAACAGCCCTTTAATCGCCTTGGTTTCCAGCGAATCCTTGAGACCGCGCGGATCGTAGTAATCGTATTCGATGGCATACCCGGGGCGCAGGATGTGTGCGTTTTCCATGCCCTTGATCGAACGCACCAACGCGTACTGCACATCAAAGGGCAGACTGGTGGAAATCCCGTTGGGGTAGATTTCGTGGGTGTTCAGCCCCTCCGGCTCCAGAAAGATCTGATGCGAATCCTTGCCGGCGAAACGCATGATCTTGTCTTCGACGGATGGGCAGTAGCGGGGCCCGACGCCCTCGATAACGCCGGTATACATCGGCGACCGGTCCAGACCGGAACGAATGATGTCGTGCGTGCGCTCGTTGGTATGGGTAATCCAGCACGGCAGCTGCTGCGGATGCTGATCGACCGAACCGAGGAATGAAAACACCGGAACCGGGTCGTCGCCCGGCTGAACTTCCATCACGGAAAAATCCACCGTACGACCGTCGATGCGCGGCGGTGTACCGGTCTTGAGGCGACCTGCGGGCAGTCCGATTTCGCGCAAGCGATGTGCCAGCGAAACGGCGGGCGGGTCTCCAGCGCGGCCTGCCTGGTAATTGGCCAGTCCGACATGGACCAGGCCAGCCAAGAACGTTCCGGCCGTAAGCACCACCGATCGCGACTCGAAACGCAGCCCTAACTGCGTCACTACGCCGGCTACACGATCGCCTTCGAGAATGATATCGTCGACCGCTTGCTGAAAGAGCCACAAGTTGGGCTGATTTTCCAGCCGGCGGCGTATCGCGGCTTTATATAGGATACGGTCAGCTTGGGCGCGCGTCGCACGGACGGCGGGGCCTTTGCTGGAATTCAGGATGCGAAACTGGATGCCGCCTTCATCGGTGGCTGCCGCCATGGCGCCACCCAACGCATCCACTTCTTTAACCAAATGCCCCTTGCCGATACCGCCAATGGAAGGGTTGCAGGACATCTGCCCCAAGGTTTCGATGTTATGCGTAAGCAGGAGTGTGCGTCGGCCCATGCGCGCTGAGGCCAAAGCCGCCTCAGTGCCCGCATGGCCGCCACCGATCACGATTACATCAAATTTTTCAGGGAATTGCATGTGGAATACCTACCGCTTCCGGGATGCGTATGGTACTGCAAAGCGACTCCCCAGTCATGCGAAACAGAATGTTTCACGTGAAACGTTGACTGTCTGGAGCCGTTAATTAAGACGAATTGCTTGGTATATCGATTTAGCCCGAGCCATTGGAAAATGGCTTACCGAATATCGAGTGCGCTCGGACTATTGCAAAATCGAGTTCAATCTTGGCCGTACCGCCGCCCCATCATCCCCATCATTATATTTTCATGACCCCTTTTAAGCGCCGTTAATGGCCGTGCTACAATTGGCTTAGTCTTAATCCAAGCCATTTTGTCTTAACTAAACCATAGGAGCATTAGCATGCGTAACACCAGTCTTGCACTTCTCGTCGCACTTGGTCTCGCCAGCTTTTCCGTGATGGCCGACCCCGCCAGCGCACAGAAGCTCGCCGACAAATATGCGTCTATCGCAAAGAATATCGATCCGGAATCCAAAGGTTTGTCCGCGGATGCAGGCAAGGCTTTTTTCAATCGTGAACTGACAATCCGTGGTAAGCAAATCGCTTGCGCATCCTGCCACACCGCCAATCCTGCCAACCCCGGCAAGCACATCGTCACCAACAAGCCGATCAAGCCGCTGGCCCCTGCTGCCAACCCGGAACGCTTCTCCGACGTCGCCAAGGTTGAAAAGAACTTCGAAAAGCATTGCCTGGAAATTATCGGTCGCGACTGTACCGCCCAGGAAAAAGGCAACTACATTGCCTACATGCTGACCGTCAAGTAATCGATGCAATATGTTTGGGATGTCTTTGTAAGGGCATCCCATTGGTTACTCGTTGGCGCATTCGCTGTCGCATACTGGACACACGATTCCATCTGGGATCGTGATATCCATGCCCAGGCGGGCTACGTAGCAGGAGCACTGCTACTGGCCCGCATTTTCTGGGGCTTCAAGGCCAAGGGTTACGCCAACTTCTCGGCATTCCCCTTCCGGCCACTCCAAGGTCTGCGTTATGTCTGGCAGATTTTCACCGGCAAATCCAAAAGGTTCATCGGCCACAATCCGGCCGGCTCCCTCGTCATCTACCTCATATTGCTGGACGGCCTGTTATCCATAGGTTCCGGCATGTGGGTATACAACGACGGCTGGGTACCTTCCTTCTCCTTGCATCTAGCAGAAATACATCATGATTTTTCGTGGGCGTGGGTCGTGCTGGTGCTGGCGCATGTCAGCGGTGTCGTTTTTGAAAGCCTGGTTCACAAGGAGAACTTGGTCCGCGCAATGATTACTGGCTACAAGAAAGAAGAGTAAGTCTCAGTCATTACTCAGTTGAAATCTGTCTTGTATATTAGCGAGATGAGAACGTTTCGCATGAGGCACGAAGATTCAATAGAAAATTTAAAAAGGCCCCGTTTTGAACATCACAAAAAGATATGGCGAGACCGATTTCATTACAGGTATGCGCGCCTATGCAGCTTTTGGAGTTGCTTTTATCCATGCTGGAAGCGGCGGAATTGAATCATTAGGTGAAATAGGAAATCGTCTTGCAATGCTTGGGAGTCAGGGTGTTGCTGTTTTTTTCGTAATTTCAGGTTACAGCGTAGCAGCTTCATTCGCTTCATCAAACGGTTTTGGAGATTACATAAATAAGAGGTTTTGGAGAATTGCGCCTCTTTACTATTTTTGGATTTCCATATCATTAGTATCGGTTCTACTAAATCAAAATAGCAAAATCGACGTATATAGCTTAATCATGCACATGGTTTTTTTAAGTGCTTTAGATTATCACATAGCGCCATTTGACTTGATTGGAGTTGACTGGACATTATCAATTGAAATGGTTTGGTATTTTTTCGTTCCGTTAATTTTTATTTGGGCTAAAGATGCGACCCGTTTGTCATTATTATTTATAGTTTCCGGATCTATTTTTGTTCTGGCAACAAAATTTCGGGGATTGCTGCCATTACCCGCCCATGAAGCTGCATCGATAATGCACTTTAGTCCAATTCCATATGTTTTTAATTTTTGCTTAGGTGTTATTGCATTTAAGCTTCGTGACTCTAGTTTTGACTTTGCGCGCCTAGGTGCGCATGCGCTTATATGTACTATATTTGCATTCATAGCGTTTCTAATGATTCCTAAGACTTTGATGTTACAGTCGATGTTTTTATTTTTCTCGATAATAGCCTTTGTACTAATCGTTTTTGGTTCGTCAAGAAGCAAGTCTTTTAATCTTATATTTGGAAATCGACTAGTTCTGTTCGGCGGAACAATAAGCTATGGGATTTATCTTTGTCATCTTTTTGCATTAGAGATAATTGATAATATTGGTTTATCTATATTTTCTATACCCATATTTAGATTAACCGGCATGTTAATAATTGCAATAATTCTGTCTACTGCAACTTATTTATTAATAGAGAAACCCAGCTTATCATTTGGTAGAGTTTTGTTTTCACGATTAAACTTCAAAAACAAAAAACCAGTACTTATGAAAATTTAAAAAAATTTTCTGGCCCTTGAAGTGTTCATTTATTTTCCTATACAGAATCGGCTGAAAATTTCGCCAAGCAGGTCGTCTGGCGTAAATTCGCCGGTAATGGTATTAAGTGCTTCCTGCGCCAGCCGCAGCTCTTCCGCCAGCAATTCAGGTTGATCCAGCAGATCGCAGGAATGCTGTAGATTCTCCGCAACCGCCTGCAATGCCTCCAAATGGCGCGCACGCGCCATGAAAACACCTTCGCCGCCGGGTTGCCAACCGGCGATGTTCAGCAGCTCCACGCGCAGCAGCTCCATTCCCGCACCGGTGCGGGCCGAGAGGTGGATGTGCTTCTCGCCCTGCCTCTCCACGCAGGCGGGAGACTCCTGGGTGAGGTCAATTTTGTTGTGTATCCACAATTTCGGCAAATCTGCACGCAATTGCGTCAGAATCGATTTTTCGGTTTCGGTAATACCGTGACTTACATCAACCAGCAATAACGCAACATGCGCGTTTTCTAGAGCTCGCCATGTTCGGGCGATACCGTGTTTTTCCACTTCATCCGATGTTTCGCGGAGGCCGGCAGTGTCGATGATATGTAACGGCACGCCATTGATCTGGATTGCGCTCTTGATGGTATCGCGTGTCGTTCCGGCAACAGAGGTGACAATGGCAACCTCTTCGCCGGCAAGTTGATTCATCAGACTGGATTTTCCCACGTTCGGCTGACCGACCAGGACCACCTGTATGCCTTCGCGCAACAAATTTCCCTGCTTGGCACCGGCGAAAACAGACTGCAATTCGGCGACGATCAACGCCAGTTTTCCAGACACGCCGCCCTGAGTAATGAAGTCGATGTCCTCTTCAGGAAAATCCAAGCACGCCTCTACAAACAAGCGCAAGTCGATCAACCGGTCGCGCAGTTTATGAATACGCTGCGAGAACTCGCCCGCCAGCGAACGCACCGCACTGCGCGCTGCCTCGGCTGTTGCCGCGCTGATGACGTCGGCGACAGCTTCGGCTTGAGCAAGATCGAGTTTATCGTTGAGGTAAGCCCGGCGAGTGAATTCTCCCGGTGCGGCTTGCCGCGCACCGAGGGAAAGGCAGCGCTGCAGCAGGAGTTGCATTAGTGCTGGCCCGCCATGCGCCTGAAGCTCAAGTACTTCCTCGCCGGTGTAAGAATGGGGAGCCGCGTAATAGATGGCGATGCCGCGGTCGATCAAGGTACCGTCGGCATCCTTGAAGGCCAAATAAGCGGCGTGGCGTGGGGGAGGGCAGTGCCCCAGCACGCCTATGGCTATCGCCTGGCTGGCCGGGCCCGAGACCCGCACCACACCTATGCCGCCACTGCCGGGGGCGGTGGCAATAGCCGCTATGGTGTCATGCTGTGGGACTTTCATCGCACCCGCCTGCCCACCCTTTCCGCGCAACGCTTTAGCGCGTCTTCTTTTTGCTTGCCGTCACCTGACCAATGGTCCGGTTGATATGCCACTGCTGGGCAATCGACAGCACGTTGTTGACCAGCCAGTACAGTACCAGACCGGCCGGGAAGAAGAAGAAGAACACGCTGAATACTACCGGCATGATCATCATGACCTTGGCCTGGATAGGATCCGGCGGGGTCGGATTCAGCCGGGTCTGGATGATCATCGTGATGCCCATCAGAATCGGCAGGACAAAGTAGGGATCGACCGCCGACAGGTCATGTATCCACAGTGCAAAAGGAGCATGGCGCATCTCGACGCTGCCCAGCAGCACCCAGTACAGCGCAATGAACACCGGGATCTGTACCAGGATAGGCAAGCAGCCGCCCATCGGATTAATCTTTTCGGTCTTGTACAGCTCCATCATCGCCTGATGCATCTTCTGGCGGTCATCGCCGAATTGCTCTTTCAGACGCTGCAGGCGAGGTGCCAACTCGCGCATCTGCGCCATCGACTTGTAACTCTTTGCGGATAGCGGATAGAAAGCCAGCTTGATCAGCACCGTCAGCAGGATGATCGCCACACCCCAGTTCTGCACCAGTTTCTGGATCATGGACAGCACCCAGAACAGCGGCGAGGCGATCACGGTCAGCCAACCGTAGTCGACCACATATTCGAGACCGGGAGCTACCGCCTTGAGATGTTTCTGCTCTTGCGGCCCGGCGAAGAAGCGCGCATCCACCGCAGCTTGGGCACCCGGAGCTACCGAGCCAAGATTGCTCACAGAACCCATGGAATAAATGGTGTCGGACAACTGCTTGGTGTAGTACTCGCGCGCTACGCCTTGCTTGGGTATCCACGCACCAACGAAGTAGTGCTGCACCAATGCAACCCAGCCGTCGCTAGCGTTCTTCGACAGATTGTTCTTCTTCATATCGTCGAAGCTGACCTTCTTGAACTTGTCGGCATCGGTGTAGTAAGCCGCCCCGGTAAAGGTAGGCATCATGATCGAACCCTTGGCGGATTCGCTGTCGTGCACAATCTGGTAATACACCGACGGAGTCAGTGCGGTTGCGCTGCCGTTGCGGATTTCATAGCGCAAATCGACCGCATAGCTGCCGCGGTGGAACGTATAAACCTTATCTACCTGCACACCTTGAGCGTCCGTCCAGTTCAGTCGAACTTCCAGCTTGTCTTGGCCAGGCTGCAGTGCATAATCGTTGGCAGATGCAGTGAACACCGATTTATGCGACGGCAAACCGCCACCGATCAGGCCGGATTGCGCCACGTATACCGTCGGCAGTTTGCTGTCGTCCAGCAGTACGAAATTCTTTTTCACATCATTGCTGTCACGATGCTTCAGCAATTCAAGGCGGCGCAAATCAGCGCCGGTGGTATCGATTTCAGCCTGCATCAGGTCCGTCATCACCCGAATCCGCTGGCCCTTTTGCAAAGAAAATCCTGTTTCCTGCACTGCGGCTGGCGTACCGGTAGTAGGCTGGGGCACCGCGGGATCGGCTGCGCTTTGCTGCGATTGCGCCTGTTGCGATTGCTGCACCGGTTGCGGAGCATGATCCCGCTGCCAAGCTTCCCACAACATCAGGATCGAGAAGGAGAAAATAACGAACAGGATTAAACGCTTAGGGTCCATGGAAAGCTCTTCGAAAGACTAAGGCAATGGGTCGTGGCCGCCCGCATGCCAAGGATGGCAACGTAGCAGGCGACGGAATGAAAGCCAAGTGCCACGCAAGACGCCATATGTCTGCAAGGCCTGGCAAGAATAATCAGAACAGGTAGGAACGAAACGGCAGTTGCTGCCAAGCATGGGGCTCAGCAGGTATTGGTAACCATGAATCAACCAGACCAGGAAACGCGCCATATTATGTTTTCTTGCTGTTGGTTCGTTCGCACAACTTGTTGATCAACTGGAGAAATTCCGCTTTTATCTGCGAAAAATTCTCATGCGTGTAAGCTTTTTGCGGCCGGACGAGGATATCGACACCGCCGAGAACATGCTGCTCCTGCCGAAACAATTCCCGCAAAACGCGCTTCATGTAATTACGATCTACGGCACGACGCGCCGTTTTTTTTCCAACGATCAATCCCACACGAGCATGTTCCAGCGAATTCGGCATGTAGTGTATGACCAGGAATTGCCCTGAAATACGCTTGCGGAAATTAAAAACGGATGAAAAATCATCCGTTTTCTTGATTTTTAATCGGCTGGTAAAACCGAAATCAGTCACGCATTAAACTGCGAGACGGGCGCGCCCCTTGGCACGGCGCGCAGCAATCACGGCGCGACCGCCACGGGTTTTCATGCGCACCAGGAAACCATGCGTACGAGCGCGGCGAACCTTGGAAGGTTGATAAGTGCGTTTCATGTGAATCTCCGATAGCTTTGGTGTATACGGTAAAAAGGGCGTAATTAAACCCCGTTTTGCCTTGATCTGTCAACTTTTAATTTGTTCCATGGCTTGTGGATAAGTTGTGGCAAACAGGCTAGAATCCATTGCTCCCGGCGACCTGTTTGACGCACCTGCGCGGTGCTGTACAAACTGGCGACCATCAAAACGCATATTACACTGGAGTCATTCAGGCATCGATGGAAAACTTCTGGTCCACTTGTCTTGGGCGCTTCCAACAAGAGCTGTCCTCGCAACAATTCAACACCTGGATCAAACCCTTGCAATGCGAGGTTATCGATGACGGTCTGCGCCTGTTCGCTCCCAATCGTTTCGTACAGCAATGGGTCAAGGATCGGTTTCTCGCCAAGATCGAGCAAATCGGGCAGGAGCTTTTCGAGCATACGCCCATCATAGAGCTCGTACTGGCTGAAAACGGCAATGCGGCACCGGCGGAACCAACCCTCAAAACCAAATCGGCTGCTGTAGAAAAACCAGAATCCAAAGCAGCCAAGTCCAAGGCGCCAATTGATATTTCAGGTCTCAATCCGGCTTTCAATTTCGATAATTTCGTCACCGGCAAGGCCAACCAGCTGGCCCGTGCCGCCGCATTGCAAGTGGCCGAGAATCCCGGTGCCGGCTACAACCCGTTGTTCGTCTATGGCGGGGTGGGGTTGGGCAAAACCCACTTGATCCAGGCGATCGGCAATCACCTGCGTACCCACAAACCGGACGCGAAGATCCGTTACCTACATGCCGAACGCTATGTGACCGACGTGGTGAAGGCTTACGAAAATCGCGCATTCGATGAATTCAAACGCATCTACCATTCGCTCGACTTGTTGCTGATCGACGATATTCAGTTTTTCGCGAAAAAAAGCCGTACCCAGGAAGAATTCTTCTACGCATTCAATACGCTGATCGAATCCAAGAAGCAGATTGTCATCAGCTGCGATACCTATCCCAAGGAAATCGCGGACATGGACGAGCGCCTGCGTACGCGCTTCAGCTGGGGGCTGACGGTAGCCGTCGAACCGCCGGAGCTGGAAATGCGTGTTGCCATCCTGCTCAAGAAGGCAGAAGCGCAACGCGTGGTACTGCATGAAGATGTGGCTTTCTTTATCGCCAAACAGATCCGTTCCAGCGTACGTGAGCTGGAAGGTGCGCTGAACCGCATCGTCGCGATGGCCCGTTTTACCGGGCATAGCATCGACGTTCCGTTGGCCAAGGAAGCGCTCAAGGATTTGATCGCGGTACGCGGCCGGCAAGTCACAATTGAAAACATCCAGAAAACGGTGGCGGACTATTACAAGATCAAAGTCGCCGAGATGTATTCCAAGAAACGTTCGCGCAATGTCGCCCGTCCACGGCAAGTTGCCATGGCGATGGCGCGTGAATTGACCGACCGCAGTTTTCCGGAAATCGGCGAAGCTTTCGGGGGCCGACACCACACAACGGTGATCCATGCTTGCGATGAAATCGCCAAGCTACGTCAAAGCGATCCAGGACTGGCCCACGATCTGGCCTTTTTGGTGCAGGTAATTAGGGATTGAGGATAAAGGGACTGATAGCTGTGGGCGAATAGATGGATAACTTTGCTTTTCCAGAAACCGGGAAATCGGCCAACAAACTATCCACAGATAGTCAGAGTGTAAAGTGCAGGGTTAGTCAAAAAATAATTAACTGATTTATAATGAGAATTAGTCTTATCCACAGATTATTCATGCATTATTAAATATTATTAGGGTTATTTAGTACTATGAATATAAAAATAGATCGTGAAGCATTACTCAAACCGCTCTCTTCTGTAAGCGGCATTGTCGAACGTCGTCACACCCTGCCGATCCTGACCAATCTGTTATTGGAAGCCAAGCAAGACACGCTGACATTAACTGCGACCGATCTTGAAATGCAGATATCACTTTCCTTGCCAGCAGCACCTAGCGGTGATTTGGCGACGACGGTTTCTGCACGCAAGATGCTGGATATCTGCCGCTCGCTGCCGGACCAGTCGCAGATCACCCTGGAGATTAGCGATAACCGCATGCAGGTCAAAGCCGGCAAGAGCCGCTTCAACCTGCAAACCCTGCCTTCTGGCGACTATCCATTGATGGCAAAAGGCGGGGGCGATACCAGCCTGACGCTGACACTTGCACAAAACCAATTGAAGAAATTGCTGCGCCAAGTGGAATACGCGATGGCGCAACAAGACATTCGCTATTACCTGAATGGTTTATTATTCGAAGTGAACGGTAACCGCTTGAATGTGGTGGGTACCGACGGTCACCGTCTTAGTTTTACCTCTACCGAACTGCAGCAAAGCTACGAGAAACAAGAACTTATCCTGCCGCGCAAGACTATTCTCGAGTTGATCAAACTGCTGGATGACAGCGACGATGAAGTTTCCATTGAAGTGAGTGCCAATCAGGCCAACTTCGCTTTCTCAGGTATTCGATTGATTTCAAAGGTAATTGACGGCAAGTTCCCGGATTACACCCGCGTCATTCCCAATGGCTATCAAAATACGTTCGAAGTAAATCGTCAAATGCTGCTGCTTGCGATGCAACGCGCTTCGATTCTTTCGAATGAAAAATATCGCGGCATCCGCATGGTGTTGGGTAAGGACAGCCTGCGCTTGATCAGCAGCAACAGCGAGCAGGAAGAGGCCGAAGAAGAACTTGAAATCAACTATGGCCGTGACCCGCTCGATATCGGTTTCAACGTCACCTACATGATCGACGTGCTGACCAATGTCGGTACCGAAACCATTACGTTCTCCTTTGCCGATGCCAATAGCAGCTGTCTGGTAACCGTGCCTGGCGACGACAACTACAAATACGTCGTCATGCCGATGCGCATCTAAATCCGCGCGCCCATTTCAACCGAATGTTTCACGTGAAACCATAAGATGACTGATTACGATTCCTCCAGTATTAAAATCCTTGAAGGCCTGGACGCGGTACGTAAGCGCCCCGGCATGTATATCGGCGACACTTCCGACGGTTCTGGCCTGCACCACATGGTGTTCGAAGTGTTGGACAACGCCATCGACGAAGCGCTTGCCGGCCACTGCGACGATATCAAGGTCATCATTCACCCGGATAATTCGATCAGCGTTTCGGACAACGGACGCGGCATTCCCACTGACATCAAGGAAGACGATAAGCACGAGCCCAAGCGTTCTGCTGCCGAAATCGTGATGACGGAGCTGCACGCAGGCGGCAAGTTCGACCAGAACTCGTACAAGGTTTCCGGCGGCTTGCACGGCGTAGGCGTTTCCGTGGTGAACGCATTGTCGGATTGGCTGCGCCTCAAGATCTGCCGCAACGGCAAGGCGTACCAGATGGAATTCCACCGCGGTGTTCCTGTGGCTCCATTGGCTGCGACCGGCACCGCCGAACGTCGCGGCACCGAAGTGCACTTCATGGCTGCGACCGAAACCTTCGGCAACGTCGAATTCCACTTCGAGCTGCTGGCCAAGCGCATCCGCGAACTGTCGTTCCTGAACAATGGCGTCAAGATCGAACTCATCGACCAGCGCAACGGCAAGAGCGAAAACTTCGCACACTCCGGCGGAGTGAAGGGGTTTGTCGAATACGTGAACCGCAGCAAGACCGTGCTGCATCCCAAGATTTTCTACGCAGTCGGTGAAAAAGAAGGCATGACGGTTGAGGTCTCCATGCAATGGAACGACTCCTACGCTGAGACCGTGCAATGCTTCACCAACAACATTCCGCAGCGTGACGGCGGCACCCACTTGACCGGCCTGCGCACCGCGCTGACCCGTACCCTCAACACCTACATCGAGCAGAACGACTTCGCCAAGAAAGCCAAGGTGGATACCACCGGCGACGACATGCGCGAAGGCTTGACCTGCGTGCTGTCGGTCAAGGTGCCGGAACCCAAGTTCTCTTCGCAGACCAAGGACAAGCTGGTTTCCGGTGAGGTGCAGCCGGTAGTGCAGGAAGTCGTTACCGCCAAGCTCACCGAATACCTGCTGGAAAACCCGATAGACGCCAAAATCATCTGCGGCAAGATCGTCGATGCTGCCCGAGCCCGCGAAGCCGCCCGCAAGGCGCGCGAAATGACGCGCCGCAAGGGTGTGATGGACGGCCTGGGCCTACCCGGCAAGCTGGCCGACTGCCAGGAACGTGATCCTGCCAAGTGCGAGCTCTACCTGGTCGAGGGTGATTCCGCCGGAGGTTCCGCCAAGCAGGGCCGCGACCGCAAGTTCCAGGCGATCCTGCCGCTCAAGGGCAAGATCCTCAACGTGGAAAAAGCGCGCTTCGACAAGCTGCTCTCCTCGCAGGAAATCGCCACGCTGATTACCGCGCTTGGCACCAGCATCGGCAAGGACGATTTCAGCGCCGACAAGCTGCGCTATCACCGCATCATCATCATGACCGACGCCGACGTTGACGGTGCGCACATCCGCACGCTGCTGCTGACCTTCTTCTACCGCCAAATGACCGAACTGGTCGAGCGCGGCCACATCTACATTGCCCAGCCGCCGCTGTACAAGGTCAAGCAGGGCAGGGACGAGCGCTATCTCAAGGACGAACACGAGCTCAATGAATACCTGCTGCAATCCGCGCTCAACAACGCGCAATTGACCACCAGTGAAGGGGGCAACGTCATCGCCGGCGAAGCGCTGGCGCAGATGGCCAAGGAAATGGTCCTCAGTGAAGCCGTTATCAAGCGCCTGGGCCCGCTGTACGATGAAGTCGTGCTGCGCTCCCTGCAACACATGGCAAAGCTCGACATCAGCACCCAGGAAGCCGCCGAAGAAGCAGTTAAGGAACTGCGCGGTCAACTGGCGGACTACGGCTGCGAGGTCAAAGTCGGATTTGACCAGGAAACCGCCAGCTACCGCCTGGAAATCAACAAGTACATGCACGGCAACCTGCAAAGCAGCATCATCGACCCGGAACTGCTGGCCAGTGGCGACTACCGCCAACTGCGCAAGACCGCCGACATGCTGCACAGCCTGCTGGGCCAGGGCGCCAGCATCAAGCGCGGCGAAAAGCAGCAACCCGTCTCGGAGTTCAAGGAAGCACTCGACTGGCTGCTGAATGAAGCCAAGCAAGGCCTCAATATCCAGCGCTACAAGGGATTGGGCGAAATGAATCCGGAACAACTGTGGGAAACGACAATGGACCCGCAAGTCCGGCGCCTGCTCAAGGTACAGATCGAGGACGCGATTGCTGCTGACGAAATCTTTACGACACTGATGGGCGATCAAGTTGAACCGCGTCGGGCGTTCATCGAAGGTAATGCCTTGCGGGCTGGGAACTTGGATGTTTAATTAATTTATGCAATTAAATTAAACAGTTAGTCAGTAAAAAGGCCCTATTACAAGGGCCTTTTTACTTGATGAAAGCAGAATACAAGTTTTTTGCGATAAACAGTGGAAGCAATAATTAGGTTAGCTATGGATAACAATCAACATCAAAACTTTGTAGGATTTATTTGGAACATTGCCAACAAGCTACGAGGTCCTTATCGCCCTCCTCAATATCGACGAGTGATGCTACCTTTGATCGTGTTGCGCCGCTTCGACTTGGTTTTAGCCGAGAATAAGCAAAAAGTGCTCGACGAAAAGAAACGGCTAGAAGAAAAGGGCATTACTGGCGCCGCACTTGATAAATCACTATCGCGTATTGCTGCAAGTGGCCGAAAACAGGAGCTGTTCAATACTAGTGGTTTCACATTTGAGAAGCTGCTGGGCGATGCCCCCAACATTGCAGGCAACTTGATTGCCTACATTCAGGGTTTCTCGCCGCGAGCCCGCGACATTTTCGATAAGTTCGAATTTGAAACCGAAATCGCCAAGCTGGACGAAGCCAACCGGCTATACCTGATCATCAAGGAGTTTTGCTCAGCAGACATCAACTTGTCGCCCAAGGCCATCAGCAATTTGCAGATGGGCTATCTGTTTGAAGAGCTGGTGCGTAAGTTCAACGAGCAGGCGAACGAGGAGGCTGGGGATCATTTCACGCCGCGCGAAGTCATCCGTCTGATGGTGCAACTGCTCTTCACCGGTGAAGACGGCATCTACGAGAAAGGCATCTACCGCAGCGTGTATGACCCCACGGCGGGCACCGGCGGTATGTTATCCGAGTCCGAAAAATACATCTGCGGTGACGGCTTCACCGCAGGTCTCAACCCCGATGCCAACATCGAACTGTTCGGCCAGGAATACAACCCCGAGTCTTACGCCATCTGCTGCTCTGACCTGTTGATCAAGGACGAGCCTATCAACAACCTTATCTACGGCGACACCTTGGGAATCAAGGATGCCAAGAACAAGACCAATGGTTTCGTGCCATACGATGGCCACCCGGACAAGAAATTCCATTACATGCTGGCCAACCCGCCGTTTGGCGTGGAGTGGAAGCCTGAAGAAGACTTTGTGCGCGAAGAGTACGGGCAGCAAGGTTTTTTGGGCCGCTTTGGCGCGGGGCTTCCACGTATTAATGATGGCTCGCTACTATTCTTGCAGCATATGATTTCCAAAATGCACATGCCGCCCATGATAGAGGAGGGGCTGAACATCGGCGGCGACGGTTCTAAGATCGCCATCGTGTTCAATGGCTCGCCCCTGTTTACTGGCGATGCGGGATCGGGGGAATCGAATATTCGACGCTGGATCATCGAGCGGGACATGCTGGATGCTGTCGTGGCCCTGCCGGATCAGATGTTCTACAACACCGGCATCTACACCTACGTCTGGATTGTTACTAACAAAAAGCCCGCCCATCGCCAAGGCAAGGTGCAGTTGATCGATGGCACCCGTCATTTCAAAAAGATGGACAAGAGCCTGGGGAACAAGCGCAACGAGCTGTCGGATGACCACATCAAGGAATTGGTTCGCCTGTACGCTGAACACGACCACGATGTGGAAAGTGAAGTATTAGTGGAAGGCAAACCTGAACGTCGGATTTGCAGCAAGCTCTTCGACAACCGCGAGTTTGGCTTCCTCAAGATCACCGTCGAACGCCCGCTGCGCCTGAACTTCCAAGCCAGCGCGGAGCGTATCGCCAAGCTAGACGATCAGAGCGCCTTCGCCAATCTCGCCAGCAGCAAGAAGCGCAAGGACGACGTGGCCTATCGCGCAGAAGTCGCTGCGGGGCAAGAAGCCCAGGCCGCGATCAAAGCCGCCCTGCAAAGCATGGATGGTCCAGGTGAAGAAAAGCGGCTCTACCGCAACCGCCCCGAATTCGAGTCAGTCCTCGAAGTAGCCTTGAAAAAGACTTGCATCAAGGCTGGCGCGCCGGTCAAGAAAGCGATTCTGGCCGCACTGTCCGAACGCGATCCCAAGGCAGACATTTGCCTGGATGCCAAAGGCAACCCGGAACCTGATGCCGAACTGCGCGACACCGAAATCGTGGCCTTGCCGGATGACATTGCTTTGCCACTGCCGCTGGGCTACGACAACGAAACCGGCCACGACAAACTGCTGGGATTGGTGCAAGATCACTGCGAGGACTACCTTAAGGCGGAAGTCCTGCCGCACGTTGCAGATGCGTGGATCGATCACAGCAAAACCAAGGTCGGCTACGAGATTCCGCTTACCCGGCATTTCTACATCTACCAGCCGCCACGCCCATTGGAAGAAATTGCCGGCGAAATCAGCCAACTGGAAAAAGACATCGTGGCCATGCTGAGCGAGGTAGTGTGATGAAAGAAAGCTGGATCACTGCTCTGCCAGAAGATTGGAGCCTGAAACAAATTCGTCATATTTTTAAAATTCACAATGGAGCGACACCCAAGAGTGGTGAGAGTGAATATTGGAACGGCGATATTAACTGGATTACGCCAGAGGACTTAGGCAACAACATCGGTAAAGACATCGTTGAGAGCCGTAGAAAGATTACAGCTGAAGGATATGCGAACTCTGGCGTATCACTTGCTCCTGCAGGAAGCATTGCAATTTCAACGAGAGCACCTATCGGGCACTTGGCAAAAACGACGATTCCGTCTTGCGTCAATCAAGGGTGCCGATTACTGGAGCCAAAAGAAGGGAACCCGGATTATTGGTATTACGCGATCATCGCAGTTAAACCAATTTTAGTAAATCGCGGTCAAGGGACTACCTTTATGGAGCTGCCACGGCAAAGCCTTGCCTCAGTAAAGCTCCCAGTTCCCTCTATTCACGTACAGCAAGCCATCGTTCGCTTCCTCGATTTCAAAACCGCACAAATTGATGCTCTGATTGCCAAGAAACAAACCCTGCTCGACAAGCTGGCTGAAAAGCGCACGGCGCTGATCAGCCATGTCGTCACAAAGGGGCTTGATCCTTCGGTGCCGACAAGGGATTCGGGTGTGGCATGTTTGGGATCAATACCCGACAGCTGGAAGATTTTGCCATTTCGACGCCTAATTATTGGTGGTACACAAAACGGACTATATAAGGCCAAGGAGTTTTTTAGCAAAGATGGCACGGCGTTCGTTCAGATGGCAGAAGCATTTTCTGAACCCGTTATAAAAAGAACCGCCAAGGACCGTGTGTTGTTGAGCAAAACAGAGTTAGCTCAATGGGGGCTGGAGCAGGACGATTTAATATTTGCTCGACGTTCTTTGGTCTTTGAGGGGTCAGGAAAGTGTGCAGTGGTTGGGGCGCTGGAAGAACCACACGCCTACGAATCTTCAATGATAAGAGTTCGACTTAATAAAAAAGAACTTAATCCGATATTTGCTTTGCATTACTTTGGAAGTGCATTCGGGCGTGCACAAATGTTGGCCACAACCAAACAAGTAACGATTAGCGGTATCGATAGTCAGCAGCTAAAAGATATTTTGGTATGTATCCCCCCCATTCGCGAGCAAGAAGAAATTCTTGGTTACATTCAATGGGCAGAATCGAGATACACCAAGGCATATAACAAGATCACAGCAGTTGTTACACGTCTCCAAGAATACCGCGCCGCACTAATCAGCAACGCCGTCACTGGAAAAATCGATGTGCGTGGTTTTCGAGTCCCTACACAAACCCCACTGAAGGACGTTGCGTATGGCTAATAACGGTTTATCAACTCAACATCACACCACCTTTGAAAGTATTCGTCAGTTGGATGCAGAAGGCCATGAATACTGGTCTGCGCGGCAATTGGGCAAGGTATTGGAATACTCTGAGTACCGGCATTTTTTGCCCGTGATTGCTAAAGCTCGAGAAGCATGCAAAGTCAGCGGTTATACGGTCTCAGACCATTTCGAGGATATCCTCGAAATGGTCACTATTGGTTCCGGTGCGCAACGCGAAGTAGAGGATGTACGACTGTCACGCTACGCATGCTATCTCATTGTGCAAAATGGCGATCCTTCAAAACCCGTGATTGCCAACGGCCAAACTTACTTTGCCTTGCAAACACGGCGACAAGAGCTGGAAGATAACGCGAAGTTTGCGCAGCTTTCCGAAGATGAAAAACGCTTGGCGATTCGTAATGAGCTGGCAGAACACAATAAACACTTGGCTGCTGCGGCAAAGGATGCAGGGGTGGAAACGCCTCTGGATTATGCGGTGTTTCAGGATCATGGCTACAAAGGTCTGTACGGTGGCTTGGGGGCTAAAGATATCCATGCACGCAAAGGCCTGAAAAAGAGCCAGAAAATTCTGGACCACATGGGCAGCACAGAGCTGGCGGCCAATCTATTTCGTGCTACACAGGCAGAAGAAAAGTTACGCCGGGATAAGGTGAAAGGGAAAAGGCAGGCTAATCAAACACATTATGAAGTAGGTAAAAAAGTTAGAGACACCATCAAGGAGTTAGGCGGAACGATGCCAGAAGCATTGCCTACACCCGAACAAAGTATCAAGAAAATTGAAAGTGCGAAAAATAAATTGGAAAAGAAATAGCCATGCACAAAGAAATCGATTTTGAAAATGACATCGAGCACGCGCTGATCAACAGCGGTGGCTACGAGAAAGGTGACCCGAACACCTATGACCCGAAAACCGCACTGTTCCCGGCCGAAGTTGTCGCCTTTGTGCAGAGGACTCAGCCCAAAATTTGGACGCGCCTAGTTCAACTGGATGCGGCAAAAGCCCCTGCGATGATGCTGGACTGCTTGGTGAAAGAACTCGCCGCCAAAGGCGTGCTGGCGATTCTTCGTGAGGGTTTCAAATGCGTCGGAAAAACGGTGCGGCTAGCCTACTTTGCGCCCAACACCGGACTTGATCCCTCTGCCACTGAACGTTACGACGACAACCGTCTGACCATCGTGCGACAGGTGAATACCAAGAGCGGAGCTATACCTGACGTGGTGCTGGCGGTGAATGGATTGCCCGTCGCCACGTTGGAACTAAAAAACACGATGTCGGCCACGCATTGGAACGTCGAGAACGCCAAGTATCAGTACCGGTTTGAGCGCGATCCCAACGAACTTCTGTTCGCTTTTAAGCAGCGTTGTTTGGTGCATTTTGCGGTGGATACCGAATTGGTGTTCATGACCACCAAGCTGGAAGGCAAGGACACATTCTTCCTGCCCTTCAACCTAGGGCATGACCACGGAGCAGGCAACCCGCCAGCAGCTGGCGATGTGCGCACCACCTACCTTTGGCATAAGGCCTTGACCCGTGACAGCCTGATGGACATCCTGGCCCGCTTCATCCACCTGGATGTAGATGAAAAGACGGTCGTCACCGAGAAAGGCATCAAGCGCCACCGCAAGGAGTCGATGATTTTTCCGCGTTACCACCAGCTGGATGCGGTGCGGGCCTTGACCGACCATGCGCAGGCGCATGGATCGGGGCATAACTACTTGATCCAGCATTCCGCTGGCTCGGGCAAATCGAATTCGATTGCCTGGCTGGCGCACCGACTCTCCAGCCTACACGACGTCAACAACGAGAAGATTTTTCATTCGGTAGTGGTGATCACCGACCGCCGTGTGCTTGACCAGCAACTGCAAGACACTATCTTCCAGTTTGAACACAAGCTAGGCGTGGTGCAGAAGATCGACGAAAATACGCAGCAACTGGCGAAGGCACTGGCTGATGGCGTGCCGATCATCATCTCCACCATTCAGAAATTTCCCTTCATCACCCAAGCCATCCGCACGATGGAGGCCAATGGCAAGGGCGTGGCCATCTCGACAGCGGGCAAGCGCTTCGCCGTAATTGTGGATGAGGCGCACAGTTCGCAGAGCGGTGAAACTGCGATGGAATTGCGTAAGATATTGAATCGCGACGGCATTGAATCAACCATCGCCGAGCAGTTGCTCGACATGGATGACGATGCCTTGAGCGAGGAAGCGAAGAAGGAGTTGCTGCGCGAACAGCTCAAGCGCGCCACGCAACCCAACTTGAGTTTCTTTGCCTTCACGGCAACGCCCAAGTTCAAGACGTTGGCCGTTTTCAATGAGCCAGGCCCAGATGGCAAAGCGCCTTTCCACCACTACAGCATGCGGCAAGCCATCGAAGAAGGTTTTATTCACGACGTGCTGGCGCACTACACCAGCTACAAGCGCTACTACAAGCTGATCCAGAAAGTTGAGGCTGACCCCGAAGTGCCGCGCCGCAAGGCCGCACGCGCCTTGGCGCGATTCGTTGAATTTCACGACTATGAAATCGCGCAGAAGATTGAAGTGATCGTTGAGCACTTCCGTACCCATACGCGCCACAAGATTGGTGGTCGGGCCAAAGCGATGGTTGTGACAGGATCGCGTGAACACGCGGTGCGCTATAAGCTGGGCTTCGACAAGTACATCAAGGACAAGGGTTACACCGACGTGAAATCACTGGTGGCATTCTCTGGTGAGATTGCTCTCAAGGAATTTGCCGACAAGAAGTTCACCGAAGTGAGCATGAATAACGGCATGAAGGAATCTGAACTGCCGGAAAGGTTCAACACCGAAGAATACCAAGTCTTGCTGGTGGCCGAAAAGTATCAGACGGGCTTTGATCAGCCACTGTTGCATAGCATGTACGTTGACAAGCGTTTGTCTGGCATCCAGGCGGTACAGACCCTGTCGCGGCTCAATCGAACGACGCGAGGCAAGACCGACACCTTCGTACTCGACTTTGTCAACGAGCCTGCAGACATTTACACTGCTTTCAAGCCGTATTATGAGGCGACTGAGAAGGGCGACGACACCGATCCGCAACAGCTCAATACGCTGGCGCATACGTTGGTCAACTGGAAAATTTTCACAAAAGCTGAGGTGGATGATTGGTGCGAAATCTGGTTTCGCAACCGTATGGACCCTACTGGCGGTGAACACAAAAAACTTAATGCAGTATTGGATCTCGCGGTTGAACGATTCAAACAGCTTGGCGAAGAAGATCAGAATCTCTTCAAGAGTCAGCTCGTTAGCTTCCGGCATTTGTATGGTTTTGTGTCGCAGATCATTCCATATCAGGATTCTGACCACGAAAAGCTGTATACCTATGCTCGTTTTTTAATTACCAAACTACCTCGTACAACCGACACCCGTACTGTGCACGTGGATGATGAGGTCGAGTTGAAGTATTACCGCTTGCAAAAAATTAGTGAAGGCGCAATTGACCTGAAAGTAGGGGAACCTGAACCGTTATATGGCCCCACGGATGTTGGGACTGGTCAGGCAGATGAGGAGGTTCAGCTTTCAACGCTTGTGGATAAGCTTAACGAGCGATTTGGAACGGAGTTTACTCCTGCTGATCAGCTATTCTTTGACCAAGTTCGAGAGACAGCTGTAGCAAATGAACAGTTACGTCAAGCTGCATTAGCAAATAGCCTCGAGAATTTTGAGCCCGTTTTTAACAAACAATTGGAGAACCTTTTTATTGAACGCATGGATGGTAATGAAGAGATTTTCGTCAAGCTAATGAATGATGCAGATTTTAGAAATATTGCGGCGAATCATCTTATGCGCGCTATTTATAGCCAGGTGCGAGCTGCAATCGAAACTACGCCTCTTGCCAAGTAGCGTTTTTGAAAAAACGGAAAATAAGCAAAGCTGTCCCGATAGCAGCCAATGAACGACCTCAATCTCGAACTTCTGCTCTCCCGCACCGGCTGCTCGTGCGCTGATGCAGGAGCTGGACCATAACGGGCTGAAGCACTTTCTTGACCCATTGCATAAGTGATTTAGCAACGCCGTTTAACCTGAATGAAGTTTTAGTAAAGTCACCACTATGCTTGTCGCGATCATCATCATTTTCGTTCTCTGCTACGCAGCGATTGCGCTGGAGCATCCGCTCAAGATCAACAAATCGGCTTCTGCGTTAGTGGGGGCGGGTCTGTTATGGACGATCTATGCCCTGTCTGCCGGTGACCCAGCTGGCATTAGCGAGCAATTGGGCGAGTCGCTGACCGATACGGCGCAGATCGTTTTCTTCCTGATGGGGGCCATGGCCATCGTTGAGGTTGTGGATGCGCATCACGGTTTCGATGTAATTACTTCGCGGATACGCACATCCAGGCTGTCTGCATTGCTGTGGCTGGTGGGGGGCGTGACTTTTTTTCTGAGCGCGATTCTCGATAACCTGACCACCACCATCGTGATGATTTCGCTGATGCGAAAGATACTTGCGAAACATGAGGATAGGCTGTTTTTTGCGGGGATTATCGTGATCGCCGCGAATGCCGGGGGCGCGTGGACGCCTATCGGGGACGTGACGACGACTATGCTGTGGATAGGCGGGCAGATCACCACCATGGCCATCATGCAGGGCTTGCTGCTCCCATCGTTGGCCTGTCTGGCTGTTCCGCTCGTCATTACTGCATATGCTTTGCGAGGCAAGGAAGTCATTTCCCCCGCGCCGGAGCAGGATCAACAGGGTATTCAGACGTCGCATTTCGAGCGCAACCTGATGTTTTTCCTGGGGCTTGGGATTCTGGTAGCCGTGCCGGTGTTCAAGACGGTCACGCATTTGCCACCCTACATGGGCATCCTCTTCGGGCTGGGTATCCTGTGGCTGGTGGGTGATCTTATCCACCGTGACAAGGAGGACGAAGCCAAGCAGCAACTGACCCTGGTGAATGCGCTGAGCCGCATCGATATGGGTTCCATCGTTTTCTTCATCGGCATTCTGCTGTCGGTCGCCACGCTGGAGCATACCCATCTGCTGTCATCCCTGGCGGAATGGCTGGATCGCACTATCGGCAGGCAAGACGTGATCGTGATGGCCATCGGCCTAGTGAGTGCTATCGTCGATAACGTGCCGCTGGTGGCAGCATCCATGGGGATGTACAGTCTGACGCAATATCCGCCGGATCACTTTTTTTGGGAATTCCTGGCTTATTGCGCCGGTACCGGAGGCTCCATCCTCATTATCGGTTCCGCGGCCGGGGTCGCTGCCATGGGCATGGAGAAGATCCATTTCTTCTGGTACGTAAGGAAAATGAGCGGGCTGGCGCTGATAGGTTATTTTGCCGGCGCTGGTGTGTATCTGACCCAGAGCTGGCTCTTGTCTTAGCGCCCGCCCCATGTCCCCGGAAGACCTGCAACTCCTGGTGACCCGCACCATGCCTTACGGCAAATACAAGGGGCGGCTGATTGCGGATCTGCCGGGAAATTACCTGAACTGGTTTGCGCGCGAGGGTTTCCCGCCCGGCGAAATCGGCCGCCTGCTGGCGCTGATGCAGGAAATGGATCACAACGGACTGAAGCCACTGCTCGACCCATTGCGCAAGCGGTCCTGACGCTGCTCCAAAATTCGGTTGAACATTGGCCTGCGGCAACTTGTCGAACTGGCCTTCCCTGTACGTTATTCATAGATACTAAGAGCTTGTCCGTAAATAATTCATCCCTGCGTTGCGGCAACCCTTCGGGCCGAGGTTTGCTTTGAGCGCATCCCGGCGTCGCAGGCCGCTTGTTGTGAATGACACAACCGCGCGTCCCGCTCCTGGGGCTGCATCTCAAAGCAGCCTCGGCGCAGAGATGAATTATTACGGACAAGCTCTAAAGGAGCCAGCCATGCTGAAAGCTCACGGCTATGCCGCGTACGATGCGAAATCGCCATTGCGTACATTCAACTTCGAGCGGCGCGAGCCCGGCCCGCAGGACGTGAAGATCGAAATTCTTTATTGCGGCGTGTGCCATACCGATGTGCATCAGGCGCGTGACGAATGGGGCGGCAGCGTGTTTCCGATGGTGCCAGGGCATGAGATTGTCGGGCGGGTGGTGGAAGTCGGGAGCGAGGTCACCGCTTTCAAAGCCGGCGATCTGGCGGGAGTAGGGTGCATGGTGGATTCGTGCCGCACGTGTGCGGAATGCCGGGACGGCCTGGAACAGTATTGCGACCACACGGTGTACACCTACAACAGCCCTGACCAATATACCGGCAAGGTGACGTATGGCGGGTATTCGAACCTGATCGTCGTCGATCAGTATTTCGTGTTGCGAATTTCAGAAAAGCTCAATCCGGCCGCCGCCGCGCCGCTGCTGTGCGCCGGGATCACGACCTATTCACCGCTTCGGCACTGGAAGGTGAGCAAGGGGCATAAGGTGGGCGTGGTCGGTCTGGGCGGGCTGGGGCATATGGGCGTCAAGTTCGCGAAGGCGTTCGGGGCGCATGTGGTGCTGTTCACGACTTCACCGGGCAAGGTGGAGGATGCGAAACGGCTGGGGGCGGACGAGGTGGTGATTTCGAAGTACCCGGACGAGATGCAGCAGCACGCGCTGAGCTTCGATTTCATCCTCAACACCGTGGCCGCGCCGCATGATCTTGATCAATTCCTGGCGCTGCTGAAGCGCGACGGCGCGATGTGCCTGGTGGGCGTGCCGAATCAGCCGCATCCGTCGCCCAACGTCGGCAGCCTGATTTTCAAACGGCGCAAACTGGGGGGGTCGCTGATCGGTGGCATTCCGGAAACGCAGGAAATGCTGGATTTCTGCGCCGCACACGGCATCGTGTGCGATATCGAGATGATCGCGATGGACCGGATAGACGAAGCCTACGACCGCATGGTGAAAAGCGACGTGAAATACCGGTTCGTGATCGATATGTCGACGCTGCCCAAGGGCTGAGATTACCTGCGCGGCGACGGGCTTTAGCGCTAGAATGAGGCTTTGCGGTTAATCAGGAAAAACAACAGCATGCGACGCAAGATGGTAGTCGGCAATTGGAAGATGAACGGCAGCATCGCTACCAACAAGGTGCTGCTGGACGGGCTGGTCGCGGGCGTGCGAGGGCTGGACAACTCCGATTACGTGGTGTGCGTGCCGTACCCTTATCTTTGCCAGGCGCAGCAGCTGTTGCAGGGCACCAACGTGGCCTGGGGCGGGCAGAATCTCTGCTCGACCAAGAACGGCGCATTGACCGGCGCGGTGGCGTCGCACATGTTGACCGACTATGGCTGCACGCATGTGCTGATCGGCCACTCCGAACGGCGCTCGCAATTTCATGAAACCGACGATACCGCCGCAGCGCGCTTCCTGGCCGCACAACAGGCGGGCATCACGCCGATCTTCTGCATGGGTGAAACGGCAGAGGAGCGGGAGTCCGACTGGACGGACTATATCGTCGGCCGCCAACTGGATTCGCTGATTCGGCGCTTCGGCGCCAACGTGCTGGACAATGCCGTACTGGCGTATGAACCGCTGTGGGCGGTCGGCACCGGCACGCCGGCCACACCGGAGCAGGCGCAAGAGGTGCATGCCTTCATCCGCGATCGCATTGCCAAGCTGGACTACGAGGTCGCGGCCAGCGTGCGTATCCTGTACGGCGGCAGCGTGACCGGCGCCAATGCGGAGCAGCTCTTCGACATGCCGGACATCGATGGCGGCCTGATCGGGCGCGCTTCGCTTACGGCCGAGGATTTCGTGCCGATTTGCCGCGCCGCGCACATGACGGCGACGCGCTGTCTTGTCACCGCTCGGGAATAGCCTCGCAGCCCTTTTCCGCGCGAAGCGTTGTAAAATGATCGCCCTCGTGCGGATCATCAAAATTCCAGAATAAAGTCGCGCTAAATCCATCTCCCCAGGAGCCATTCAATGATTGTTCAGAGTCATATTGCAGATTTATCCACACCCACCGGTACGATGCGCACGTATGTGCACCGGCCGGCAGGCGAGGGACGCTATCCCGCCATCCTGTTTTATTCCGAAATCTTCCAACAGACCGGCCCCATCGAGCGCGCAGCACGCGTGATGGCGGGTCACGGCTATGCCGTGCTGGTGCCGGAAGTGTTCCATGAGCTGAACCCGATCGGCACGGTGCTGGGCTATGACGACGCCGGCCGCGACAAGGGCAATGCCGACAAGGCAGCCAAACCGGTGGAGAGCTATGACAGCGACAACAAGGCGCTGATCGAATGGGTCAAGCAGCAAGCGTGGTGCACCGGTGATGTCGGTGCGATGGGCTTCTGCATCGGCGGCCATCTGGCGTTCCGTGCCGCGCTGCAGCCGCAAGTGAAGGCGACCGCCTGCTTCTACGCCACCGATCTGCACACCAACACCATCCCCAACCAGCCGGGTCAGCACAGCATGGAACGCCGCAATGAGATCAAGGGCGAACTGCTGATGATCTGGGGCAAGCAGGATCCGCATATTCCGGGCGAGAAGCGCGCCGAAGTCTACAAGGCGCTGAACGAGACGACGGGCCTGGTCTTTACCTGGCACGAGGTCAACGGCCAGCACGCCTTCATGCGCGACGAAGGCGAACGCTACGACCCGCAACTGGCGCTGACCGGCTACCAACTGGCGCTGCAACTGTTCGGCCGCACGCTGCGCTAAGCATCAAGCCGCTCAATAAAAAAAGCCACCCGCGGCTTATGGCACGGGTGGCTTTTTTCTTACCTGTAGCCTTTAGGTTGTCTCGGCCGCTAGCGCCCGCTGTTCGGGATGCCGAGGCAACCGGCGCTTGAGCCACTGCAGCAAATCATCCACGTAAGTAAACGTTACCGGCACCACTAACAGGCTCAGCATGGTCGAGGTGAGCAGGCCGCCGATCAGCGCGATTGCCATCGGTGCGCGGAAGCTGGGCTCCGCGCCTAGACCCATCGCGGTCGGCAGCATGCCGGCGCCCATCGCGATCGTCGTCATGATGATGGGGCGCGAGCGCTTGTGACAGGCATCGACCAGCGCCTCGAAGCGGCTTGCTCCGTGGTGGCGCGCAATGATCGCGTACTCCACCAGCAGGATGGAGTTCTTTGTGACCACCCCCATCAGCATCAATAAGCCGATCACCGACGGGAAGGAGAAGCTGTTGCCGGTGACCAGCAGCGCCAGGAAAGCGCCACCCATCGACAGCGGCAACGCGGCTAGCACGGTCGCGGGCTGCATGAAGTCGTGGAACAGCAGTACCAGCACGCAGTAGATACACAGCACGCCGATCAGCATCGCCGTGCCGAAGCTGGAAAACAGCTCTTTCTGCCGCTCGGCGTCGCCGGTGGTCTGGCGTTGTACCTGGGACGGCAGTTTCTTCAGGCTGGGCAATGCGTTGATGCGTTGCTGTACCTCGCCCATCGCCCGGCCGTTGAGTTCGACCTTGAGCGTCACATTACGCTGGCGATCCAGCCGGTCGATCTGGCTGGCGTCGTTGCCCATGCCGATCGCGGCGATGCTGGAGAGCGGTACCGAGCCGTTGCGGCCGGCGACACGCAGCTGCGCAATGGCGGCAATGTCCTCGCGTACCGTTTTGTCGAGACGGACGCGGATGGGCACTTGGCGCTGCGGCAGGTTGAGCTTGGGCATGTTGGTGCTGAAATCGCCTGACGTGGCGGCGCGCACGACGGCGGCGATGTCGGCGGATGTCACGCCCAGTTCTGCGGCACGCGCGTAGTCCGGGCGAATCTGAATCTCCGGACGCGGCAAGCCGGCACTGGAAGTGACATTCCCCAGCCCGGGAATCGTGCGGATTTCCTGCGTTACCTGGCGGATGGTCTGGTCGAGCTGGTGCGCGTCGTCGCTGACCAGCGTGATTTCCAGTTGCTCGTCGCCGGCGCCGGCCCCGCCTACGACGACGCGTGTGCCGGGCAAGTCGGACAGGGCTCTGCGGATGTCCTGCTCGACTTCGGATTGTTTCTTGTGCCGTTCGCTGCGCGGCTTGAGCATCAGGGTGAGCGTGGCTTTCCGCACGTCGCTGGACGTGGTCGAGATCACTGCGCCTTCCGCGGCTTTTGCCGTGCCGACGGCGATGAAAGTCCGGGTGATCTCGGGAATCGCCTTGAGCTTTTGATCTGCCAGCTCGGAAATACGGAGCGTGTCTTCCAGGCTGGAGCCGGGCTGCAGTTCCAGCGAGACTTGCGACTGATTGATATCGGCCGCCGGAATGAAGCCGGTGGGCAGCAACGGAATCAGCGCAATCGAGCCGGCGAAGAATACGATGGTGGCGGCTACGGTCGTTTTGCGGTGCGTCAGGCAATAGCGCACGAGACGCAAGTACGCGGTCATGGTCTTGCTGTCGCGGTTGTCCACTTCATGCGGCTTCAGCAGATAGGCCGCCATCATCGGCGTCAGCAGCCGCGCTACCAGCAGCGACATCAGCACGGCGATGGCCGCAGTCATGCCGAAAGGACGGAAGAACTGGCCCGGCACGCCAGCCATGTAGGCGGTCGGCAGGAAGACCGCGACCAGCGTAAAGGTGGTGGCAATGACGGCCAGGCCGATTTCGTCGGCGGCTTCCATTGCTGCCTGGAACGGGGTCTTGCCCATGCGCAGGTGACGCACGATGTTCTCGATCTCGACGATGGCATCGTCCACCAGGATGCCGACCACCAGGGCCATCGCCAGCAGCGTTAGCACGTTGAGGCTGAAGCCGAGGTAGTGCATCGCGGCAAAGGTAGGGATCATCGACAGCGGCAAGGCGGTGGCGGCGACGAGCGTGGCGCGCCAGTCGCGCAAGAACCACCAGACCACCAGCACCGCCAGCAGGGCGCCTTCATACAGCAGGTGCATGGAGCCGCGATAGTTGTCCTCGATGGTATCCACGCTGTCATAGGCCTCCGCGATCTTGGCCGTGGGGTGTTCGCGGTTGAATTGGGCGACGGTCTCGCGCACCGCGTTGGCGGTCGTGACCTCACTAGCACCCTTGACGCGCGTGATGCTGAAGGCAATCACCGGCTTGCCGTCCAGCCGCGCATAGCTGGAGCGTTCTGCCACCGTATCGCGGATGCGGGCGATCTGATCCAACCGCACGTGCTTGCCGCTGCCCACGGGGATCGAGATCGCAGCAATCTCGGCCGGCGAGCCGACGGCCGCGAGGGTGCGCACCGATTGGATATTGCCGCCGATGTCGCCGCGTCCGCCGGAGGCATCCTTCTGCACCGACTTGAGGCTGTTCGAGACGTCGGAAGCGGTCACGCCCAGCCCGTTCATCAGCGCCGGGTCGAGATCCACGTGCACCTCGCGGGAGACGCCGCCGGTGCGGCTGACGCTGCCCACCCCGCTGACCGCCAGCATCGCGCGGGTGACATCGTTGTCCACGAACCAGGAGAGCTCCTGCTCGTCCATGCCGTCGGCCTGTACGATATAGGTCAGGATCGCGCCGCCGGTGGTGTTGATTTTCGAGACGATCGGTTCGTTCATGTCGGCCGGCAGCTCGGGACGCACGCTGTCCACCGCATTGCGCACCTCGTTGAGCGCCTCGTTGCCGTCCTTGTCGATCTCGAATGTAATGCGGATGCTCACCGAGCCTTCGGTGATGGTGGTCTGTACGTGCTTCACCCGTCCCAGGGCGGCGAGTTTGTCCTCGATCTTGCGCGCCACATCGGTTTCGAGCTGGCTGGCAGCGGCGCCTTCGAGGGTCGCGCTGATGGTGACGGTGGGCAGGGTGATGTCCGGGAAGTTCTGGATGGGCAAGGCGCGGAAGCCCATCACGCCCATCACGCACAGCATCGCGAACAGCAGCAGTGCCGGTACCGGATTGCGGATCGACCAGGAAGAAAAGTTCATGGCCGCTCCTTATTGCACCACGTTGACCAGGTCGCCCTGGTTGAGGAATGCACCGCCGCTGGCGGCGATACGCGCTTCGGCTGCGAGACCATCGAGAATTTCGATGCGACCGTCTTCGTAGCGGCCGGTCTTGACCTGGCGCTGGGCCGCGATGCTGTCCTGGCCGATTTCGAACACGTAGCTCAAGCCGTCACGCATGACTACCGCCGATTGCGGCACCGTCACGGCATCCCGCTGACCCAGTTCGATCCGGCCCTGCGCATACATGCCGGCCTTGGCCGCGCTGCCGCGCGGCAGGTCGATATAAATCAGCGCGGTGCGCGTATCGGCATTGAGCGTCGGGGCGATCATGCGCACTCGGCCTTCGACCTTGCCGCCTTGCGGCAGATCGATCACGGCTTTCTGGCCGGACTTGAGGCCGGCCAGTTGCGGCGCCGCCACTTCCGCGCGCCATTCCAGACGGTTCTGGCGCACCAGGCGGAACAGTTCGGAGCCAGCGCTCACTACGCTGCCAACGGCCGCATTGCGTGAAGATATCACTCCATCGTCCGGTGCCAGAATATGCGTGCGGCCGACGTCGATGCTTGCGCTTTCGAGCGCGGCCTGTGCGGAGGCCAGGTTGGCCTGCGCGGTTTCCTCGGTGATCAGGTATTGCTGTATTTGCTGTTCGGATAGTGCACCGCTGCTGCGCACCGAACGTGCGCGGTCGGCGTTCGCCTTGGCTTCGGCCAGGTTGGCCTTGGCTTGGGCGACGGCCGCTTCCTGCTTGTGGAGTTCTGCGATCACGCTTTCCTGATTCAGCGTGGCGATTTCCTGACCGCGCTTCACGCTATCGCCGATATCGACCAGCACTTGTGCGATGCGCAGCCCGCCGATTTCGGTGCTGATGGTACTTTCCTGCCAAGCGGCGATAGCGCCTTGGGCGGGAATTGTTTGCGGCCAGGAAACATGCGTGGGCATTACCACGGTGACGCTCAGGCTGGCGGGACGCGCCGCAGGGGCGAGCGCAGCGGCCGAATTGGGTTTTAACAGCAGGAAGCCGGCGGCGGTAACAGCGACGAGGCCGGCAGCCAGGATAACTTTGTGCGAAGTATTCATAGTCATTGGGCCACAGAAGTAGATTTAAAGGTCGAGGCAGGTGCGGCAACGGTTTGCCAATCGCCGCCCAAGGCTTTGTACAGGGCTATCCAGTAATTCACCTGATCGCGCTTTAGGGCGATGACGTTGAGATCTGCGGTAATCGCCGAACGCCGTGCAGTCTCAAGGTCAAGCAGGCTCATGCCGCCGGATCTCCATAAGGTTTCGGACGAGGCGAGGTAGGCGCGGTAGTTCTCCGCCGCTTTCACGGCTTCGATTTCGCGTTGCGTGGCGCTTTCGAGGCGCACCAACGCCTGTTCGGTTTCCTGCACCGCGTCGCGTACCGACTGTTTGTATGTGGCAAGCGCCTGGTCGTAGCGGGCTTCGGAAGCGGTGACGGCCGCCTTGCGCTTGCCAGCGTCGAACAAGGGCGCCGTCAGGGACGGGCCGAACGACCAAGTGGTGGCGGAGGCACCGCCAATCGCGGTAAACGCGATCGAGCCCAGCAGCGAGAGGCGGGGATAGCGGTCGGCCTCGGCGCTGCCGATGTCGGCATAGGAGGCGGCCAGTGCCCGCTCCGCAGACATTACATCCGGGCGTTGGCTGAGTTGGGCGACCGGGATGTTCGCTACATCAAAACCTGCCGGCGTCGGAATGCGGCTGCTCGAGCCCAGCTTGCCGCGCAGCATGGGTTCCTCCCATCCGGTCAGTGCCACCAGCGATTTAACGGTCAAATCGCACGACTCCTGCTGTGCGATGACATTCGCAGCTGCGGTGGCGGCGTTGGCCTCGGCCAAGCGGCCATCCGCAGGGGCGGTAAAGCCTGCCTTGACCAGCTCGCCGGTGACGCGGACGGTTTCCCGCTGCGAGGCCAGCTCATCCTGATAGGCATGCACCTGCAGTTCGCAGGCTCGATAGCTGACGTAATCGCTCGCGATCTCCGCGGCCAACGAAATACGGGCGTTATGCCACTCGCTCACACGCGCGTCGGCCTTGGCTTCGGACGATTCCGTGGCGTAGCGCACGGCGCCGAACAGGTCGATTTCCCAGCTCGCATCCAATGCTGCGGTCGACGTGGTAGCGGCCGCGGTGCGTTGCAGGCTGTTGGAGGATGCGCGCGTGGCAGAGCTGCCGCCGTTTACCGCCGGCAAGCCGGCGGCCTTGGTGCTGGTGACGCTTGCCCGTGCTTCGCGTATGGCGGCGGCCGCTTTTTCCAGGCTGGGATTGTCCCGCTCGGCGGCATCCAGCAATTCCACGAGCACCGGGTCGTTGAACCGTCGCCACCATTCCTTGAGGTTTGCAGTGTTGCCCCCATGCGGCAGCGCCGCCTGCCATTGACTGGGCAGGGCAGGGGAAGGCGATTGATAGGCCGGTATCAGCGAGCAGGCGGAAACGAGACTGGTGAAGGCGGCGAGCGCTAAGAAGCGCAGGTTGGGCATCATGCCGATTTCTCCGGGCCATAGGCGCGCAGGAAGACATCGACAGCGCGGGCCACGATGGCCTTGATTTCATCGGGCTCCAGTTCGGGGCGCGCATTCAGCAGGCCGGCATACATCACTTCGGAGGTCAGCAATCCGCGCCAATGCGCTTCGACAACGCTGGGGTCGGCTTGCCGAATGTGCCCGCTCTCCATCAAGGTGGCGAAATAGGTTTGGGCGATCTTGAAGGCCTTGGCGGGCCCCTGCTCGTAGTAAAGCTTGCCGATGTTGGATCGATTGGATGCCGCAATGATCATGCGACGTGTTGAAAGCATGGCGGGCGTGTGAAACCTGCTCAACACCAGTTCGCCAAACTTATGCAAGGTCTCGGCGAGATCGGCGGAGGGATCCAGCACGGACATGATGTCCTCGACGCTTTTGGGCAAGTCGCAGCACTGTTTGGAATGGATCAGGGGCATGAGCTGGTCGATATGCTGCTCGGCAACCTGGTTGACCAGTGCCAGGAACAAGGCTTCCTTGGAGTCGAAATAGCTGTAGAGCGTCGCCTTGGAGCCGCCGACCCGTGCGGAGATCTGCGCCATGGTCGCCTGCTCGTACCCGACTTCTTCCATGACAGCCTTGGCTGCATCGAGAATGGCTTGCCGCCGCTCACTGCTTTTGGTTCGCATCTGGGGTGTTCCTTTAATTAAACCGTACTGTACAGTTTAAAAAAAGAATGCGCGAATGTCTATCGCAGTCGTGTAAAAAAATGTAAGAAGGCTGATGAGGAAGATGAAATAAAACGGCCCTGTACCAATCAAGATACAAGGCCGCCTATAGCGAGTGTTAGCGTTTACTTATGCGCAGCGGCAAGCCGGCGCAGCTCCGGCACGCAAGAGCCGCATTCGGTGCCGCATTTCAGGCGCGCTTGCAGGCTCTCGACCGTAGCGCCGCCTTCGGCCACCACGGCCTGGATTTCCAGTTCGGAGACGTCCAGGCAGTTGCACACGATGCGGCCGCGGCTCTTGCCACCGACCGGCGGCGCACTCAAAGGCGCGAGCGCCCAACGGCGCAGTTCGTCGGTGAGCTTGCCTTGCACCATGACTTCCTTCAACCAGCCGGCGGCCAGTGTCTCGCCCAGCAGGCGCACGCCAATCACCTCGCCGCCGTCGACCAGGATGCGCTTGGAAATATGGCGCTTGGGGTCGCTGTAACTGATGGTCTTGCTGTGGTCGGTCATATCCAGCAGCTCGTCCAACTGGTGGATCATCGCCTTATCCGGTGCCTGGCTGTGCGCGGCGCGCAGGATGACGATGCCGGGGTCGCGGCCATAGAGGCCGCAGCTCGAGTATTCGAAGCATTCCAATAGCTGGCGGATGCGGTCGAGCACGGTCAGGTCGTCGCAGCGGCGCATCGCGACCATCTGCCACGGCAAGGTGAGTTTTTCCACCTTGATCGCGGCATGCTTGAGTTCCGGCTGTTTCGAGATCGGATCGACCGCCGGAATCGTCAGGCTGTTGCAGCCCATGCCGTTCATGTACTGGCTGCCCCAGTGCATCGGGATAAAGGTCTGCGCCGGCATCATTTCGTCGGAAGCCTGCGCGCGCAGCACCAGGCTGCCGCGGCGGCTGCTGACCTTGACCAGGTCGCCGTTGACGATATCGCGGCGCGACATGTCGCTCTCGTGCATCGACAGCAGCGGTTCCTCCACGTGGTTGAACAGTTGCGGCACGTTGCCGGTGCGGCTCATGCCGTGCCACTGGTCGCGCAGGCGGCCGGTGTTCAGGTGCAGCGGGTAGCGCGCATCGGTCTTTTCCGCAACCGGCCGGTACTGCACGTTGGCGAAGTGCGCCTTGCCGCCCGGTTTGACGAATACACCGTCGCTGTACAGGCGGGCGCTGCCGCCGCTGGCGCCTTCGGGAAAGGGCCATTGCTGCGGACCTTGCGCGTCGAGCAGCGCATACGACAGGCCGGTGATGTCGAGGTCGCGGCCGCGCGTGGATTCGCGGTGCTCGGCGAACACTTCTTCCGGCGTCGCATAGGGAAACAGCGCATCGCCGTCGCGGCCATTATCCAGCCGCTTGCCCAGGCGGCGCGCGAAATCGACGACGATATCCCAGTCGCTGCGTGCCTCGCCCGGTGCCCGGATCGCGGGGTTCACGTGGGTGATGCGGCGCTCGGTATTGGTGACGGTGCCTTCCTTCTCACCCCAGGTGGTCGCGGGCAGCAGCACGTCGGCGTAGGGCGCGGTGTCGGTATTGCGAAAGGCTTCCTGCACCACCACCAGCTCGGCTTTTTCCAGCGCGTCGCGCACGCTGTTGAGGTCGGGCATCGAGTGCGCCGGGTTGGTGCAGGCGATCCACACCGCCTTGATCTCGCCCTTGTTGATCGCCTCGAACATTTCGATCGCCGGCTTGCCGGGCTGCGCGGGTACATCGTCCACGTTCCACAGGCGCGCGACTTCGGCGCGGTGCTCGGGGTTGGCGAGGTCGCGGTGCGCGGACAGCAGGTTGGCCATGCCGCCGACTTCGCGCCCGCCCATCGCGTTGGGCTGGCCGGTGAGCGACAGCGGGCCGGCGCCGGGCTTGCCGATCTGGCCGGTGGCGAGGTGCAGGTTGATCAGCGCGCCGCTCTTGTCGGTGCCGCTGGAGGACTGGTTGAGGCCCATGCAGTACATCGACAGCGTCGGGCCCTGGCCGAACCACTTGGCGGCGGTGATCAGGTCTTCCTCGCGAATGCCGCAGATGCCGGCCACCATGCTTGGCGTGTACTCGCGCACCGTGGCCTTGAGCGCGTCGAAGCCTTCGGTATGGGCGCGGATGTAGTCGAGGTCGATCAGGTCCTCCCACAGCAGGATGTGCAGGATGCCATTGAACAGCGCGACGTCGGTGCCGGGCTGGATCGGCAGGAACAGGTCGGCGAACTGCGCGGTATCGGTGCGGCGCGGATCGACGACGATGATCTTCATGTCCGGGTTGCGCTTCTTCGCGTCCTCGATGCGGCGGAAGATGATGGGATGCGCGAACGCGGTGTTGGAACCGGCGATGAACAGGCAGCCGGTATGGTCGATGTCCTCGTAGCAGGCGGGCGGCGCGTCGGCGCCCAGCGTGGTCTTGTAGCCGGCTACCGCCGACGACATGCACAGGCGCGAATTGGTATCGACGTTATTGGTGCCGATCAGGCCCTTGGACAGCTTGTTGAAGACGTAGTAATCCTCGGTCAGCAACTGGCCGGAGATGTAGAAAGCGACAGAATCCGGGCCGTGCTCGCGCACGATGGCGGCGAAACGGTCGGCGAGGTAATCCAGCGTGTCGTCCCAGCTCGCACGCTGGCGGGCTTCGGACCGGTTGCGGCGCAGTTCGGGGAAGAGCGCGCGGCCTTCGCTACGGGCAGACAGGTGCAGGGTCGAGCCCTTGGTGCAGAGACGCCCGAAATTCGCGGGATGGTCGGGGTCACCCTTCACGCCGACGATACGATCGCCCTCGCTCTGGATGATGACGCCGCAGCCGACGCCGCAATAGCAACAAGTGGATCGTGTTTCCTGCATGGATGTGTGTCGCTAAAAATACTGTTGGGTTGCATGGGAGCCCAGCGGGGCTGGAACTCCCATGATATGCCTATTAGTTCTTTGCTGCGAACGGGTGGGCGGATTCCTTGTACTGCTTGACTACGTCGGCAGCCTTGGGCTCACGCGCCACGGCGCTCTTGATCGCCTGCTTGGTCGCCTGGTAGTTCCATTCCTGGATGCGCTCGTCGATGTCCGCCTTGTGGTCGATGAACACGCCCACGCAGATGAACACGTCGTCGGCTTCTTCCAGCGGGATCGTGCCGTCAGCCACGCAATCCATCACCGCCATCGATACGCCACGCTGCGCCGGGCCGAACATCTGCACCGCCTGCTTGCCGTTCTTGATGGTGACCTTGTTGAACATCACCGTCGCCGGCTTCGCCATCAGGTTGGGCGCAACCACCGCCAGC
>DATHWW010000013.1:0-166476 GCA_035460165.1 Methylophilaceae bacterium
GGACTCGAACCCCCACACTGTTACCAGCGGCGGATTTTGAATCCGCTGCGTCTACCGATTCCGCCATCCCGGCTTGTGGGACCCGGCATTATAGCGAATTATTCACGGAGTTTCATGCGTACCAGCGATTTTGATTTTGAACTGCCTTCCGAACTGATTGCGCAGTTCCCGGCTGCCAAGCGAAGCGGCAGCCGCTTATTGTGCCTGGACGGCAACAGCGGCGCACTGCATGACCGCATGTTCGGCGAATTGCCGTCATTACTTGCGGCTGGTGATTTGCTGGTATTCAACGATACGCGCGTCATCAAGGCGCGGCTGAACGGACGCAAGGAGAGCGGAGGCAAAGTCGAGGTACTGGTGGAGCGCATGCTCGATGCGCATCGAGCCCTGGCGCACGTGCGGGCCTCGCATGCACCCAAGCCTGGGGGGCGCTTGATCCTTGCTGAAGCCATCGAGGTGGAAGTGCTGTCGCGGCAGGATGATCTTTATGAGTTGAAGTTTCCTGGCGAAACTCCGCTTGCCGAATTGCTCGAGCGCTACGGGAAACTGCCATTGCCGCCATACATTACGCACGCAGCCGATAGCGATGACGATGAACGCTATCAGACGGTATATGCGCGTAATCCCGGCGCGGTTGCAGCACCGACTGCCGGGCTGCATTTCGACGAAGATGTGATGCAGACGCTTGCGGAATGCGGCATCGAAAAAGCTTTCGTTACTCTGCATGTGGGAGCCGGAACCTTTCAGCCGATACGGGTGGAAGACGTTGCCGAGCACAAGATGCACAGCGAGTGGTATGAGATACCACAGGCCACTGTGGATAGTATTGCGCGGACACGGCAGCGCGGAGGCAAGGTAATTGCCGTGGGCACAACGGCAATGCGGGCGCTGGAAAGTGCCGCGCGTCAGGGGGAAATGGCGGTAGGGGGCGGCGATACCGATATTTTCATCACGCCGGGCTACCGTTTCCGCGTGGTGGATCGCTTGCTGACCAATTTCCATCTTCCGCGCACTACGCTGCTGATGCTAGTTTCGGCATTCGGCGGAATGGCGCATATCCGCGAGGCCTACCGGCATGCCGTGCAGGAGCACTACCGCTTCTTCAGTTACGGCGACGCGATGCTGATCGATCGGCAAAATCTTCCGGAAGTCGCCGGTGAGTAAGACCATCATCGATCTGATGCGCCATGGCGAGCCAGTCGGCGGACGCCGCTATCGCGGGCAAACCGATGACCCGCTGAGCGAGAAAGGCTGGCAGCAGATGTGGGATGCGGCAGGCGAATTTCGCGGGTGGCAGCATATCGTCACCTCGCCTTTGCAGCGATGTGCCGCATTTGCAGATGCCTTGGGGGAGAAACTTGGAGTTGAGGTTGAGCGCGACGACCGCTTCAAGGAAGCGGCTTTCGGCGAATGGGAGGGACGGACGGCCGCGGAAATATGCGCTGCCGATCCGGAACGGATCCTGCGCTTCAAGCAGAGCCCGGTAGCACATGCGCCTGAAGGCGCGGAGCCGCTGACGGAGTTTCATCGGCGCGTGGGCGAGGCATGGCGCGATATTTTGGACAGGTATCGCGGATGTCATGTGCTGGTGGTCGGACATGCGGGAATGATGCGCATGGTCATCGCTCATGCGATTGGCCTCTCGCCAGAAAATGGTTATCGCATTAGTATCGAAAATGCGGCCTTGAGCCGTATTCAAGCGGAGTGGTCGGAAGGTGTAATGCTGCCGACATTGCTATTTCACGCAGGGAAACTGTAGGCATCGATAGTTAATCGGGGGAGGCTTTGATGAATTTCTGGCTGGTCTTGCTCGTGCTGGTTTTGCCTGCCGTGGGCGTTTATCTATGGATGCGCATGCGGCGGGGTAAGGCACTATCGACGGCCAGCGAAGCGGAGCTCCTCTATAACGCAGGCATCGGTTACAGAAAAGGACTGGGTGTCGATTTCGATTATGTGCGAGCCCGGCAACTGCTGCTTGAGGCTGCTGAAAAAGGCAATATAGCGGCCCAGTACGACATCGGAATGATGATGCGACAAGCCTTGGGCGGGCCCCGCGACGACGAGGCTGCACTCCATTTGATCGAGCGCGCGGCGAAGAGCGGCGATCCGCGCGCGGCCCTGGAAATGGGACGTTGCTGCCTCAGTGGCGATGGTCTGGAGAGAAACGAGCAGAACGCCGTTTTCTGGCTGCGCGATGCGGCAGATGCCGGCAATGCCGAGGCGCAGTATCGGCTTGCCATGTTGTATCGCGACAAGAATTCATCGCTATGGAATTCGGCGAAAGCGGCATCCTTGATGACCAAGGCGGCCGAAAAGCACTATCCTGCTGCCTTGTTTGTCCTGAGTGAAATGTATGAGCATGGTGAAGGTGTCGCGCGCGATGTCAAAAGCGCGGACCGGTGGCTGCTGCTGGCGGCTGAGCAGGGCGTGCCCGAAGCGCAATTCAAGCTGGCGAAGTTCTATCTGACAGGCGCTTTTGGCCATGATTTCCCGCAGGATTACCGAATCGCCATCGAATGGTTCAAGCGTGCAGGTGCGCACGGCATTGCCGAGGCGCAATACGAGGTTGGTTTGCGCTATGAGCGCAACGAAGGCGTGGATGCGCCGGACAAAATGCGGGCGGTCGAATATTTCCTGAAGTCGGCGGAAATGGGCTATGCCCCGGCTCAATATCGTATGGGCCAGCTATACCAGTATGGCGATACCGTCGTCAAAAATCTGGACGAGGCAAGACGCTGGTATCAGGCCGCTGCGGCGCAAGGTCACGGCGAGGCTGTCGAATTCGAGAAAAAACTCCGCGTGCGCGATACGGAGCAGCCTTTCATGGAGCCGGTGTCCGATACTGGCCGGAAGGATGGCGAAGAGGAATGGAAGGGCTAAGGGCTTGAGTTCCTTACGCTCATCTTTGCCAGAGAACATCGCCTTGGCCTGAGCCGAGATTCAGCGTTCGCGCAATAACGAACATCAGGTCGGAAAGCCGGTTGAGGTAGCGCAAGGCATCATCCGAAACAGCTTCCTGCAATTTCAATGCAACCAGGCTGCGTTCCGCGCGTCGGCACACGGTACGTGCCACATGCGCCAAAGCCGCGGCTCGGGTTCCACCGGGCAGGATGAACTCCTTCAGTGGCGCAAGTTCTGCGTTGAGCGTCCGCAATAATTCATCCAGTGCGGCGACACGCTCGGGGTTCAGCATCGCGTTGCCCGGAATGCACAATTCGCCGCCCAGGTCGAACAGGTCATGCTGAATCAGCCCAAGTTGCTGTTGGATATTTTCCGGCAAGGTTTCTGTCAATAGCACGCCTATGTGCGAGTTCAATTCATCCACATCGCCCATCACTGCCACGCGCAGCGAGTCCTTGCGCGTACGCGTCCCGTCGCCCAGGCCGGTGCTGCCGTCGTCGCCCGTACGTGTGCTGATTTTACTGAGGCGATTGCCCATGAAGTCTTCCTCTCGTGAATGTCGGGATTGTAACGGCTTCCAGGATTGGCCGCAGCCGCAATGGTTTCTTCCCATGAGCGATTCCGCTACACTTCGCCGACTTTAGGGTGTAAACCCTCACTCAATTTATACAGGTTTTTATGGCCCTTAATGCCACTATTTTCAAAGCCGATCTGCAGATTGCCGACATGGATCGTCATTACTACCACAACCATGGTTTGACCATTGCGCGCCACCCGTCGGAAACCGACGAACGCATGATGGTGCGCGTATTGGCCTTTGCACGGCATGCGCACGAGGCGCTGGTATTCGCCAAGGGGTTGAGCGATACGGACGAGCCGGATATCTGGCAGAAGGATCTTACCGGCGCCATCGAGCTTTGGATCGAAGTCGGGCAGCCCGACGAGAAACGCATTCTCAAGGCCTGCGGCCGAGCCGATCGGGTATTTGTGTATACGTATGGGCATGCCGCCAATATCTGGTGGAATCAGGTCAACCCGAAATTGGCGCGTTTACGCAATCTTACCGTGGTGAGTCTCGCGTCTGCGACGACGCAGGCTTTGGCCGAATTGGCCGAGCGCGGCATGCAATTGCAATGCACGGTGCAGGACGGCGACGTGTGGCTGGGCGGAGATGGCGGCATGGTACCGATCGAGATGACCATCTTGATGAGCCCTCAGGAAAGATGAACGACGCGCCTATTGGTATCTTCGATTCCGGCGTCGGTGGTTTGTCGGTACTGCGCCATATCCAGGAGGAGCTTCCGCACGAAAACCTGCTGTATGTCGCCGATTCCGCGCATGCGCCGTATGGCGGCAAATCTCCCAGGGAAATACAGGCGCGCTCCACGGCCTTGACCGAATTTCTGGTCGGGCGGGGCGCCAAGGCGATTGTCGTAGCCTGTAATACCGCGACGGCGGCAGCTATCGGTTTGCTGCGCGAGCGCTATCAATTGCCGGTGATCGGCATGGAGCCGGCGGTCAAACCAGCCGTGACGGCAACGCGTAGCGGGGTAGTGGGCGTGCTGGCAACCACGGGGACGCTCAAGAGTGCACAATTCGCGGCCTTGCTGGAGAGTTATGGCAAGAATGTCCGCGTGGTGACGCAAGGTTGCCCTGGGCTGGTGGAATGCGTGGAGCGCGGCGAACTCGATACGTCGGAAACGCGTGAATTGTTGTCGCACTATATCGAGCCGCTGCTGGCCGAAGGAGCGGATACGCTGGTGCTCGGCTGCACGCATTATCCTTTTCTGAAGCCGTTGATCGAAGAACTTGTGGACGGAGGGGTGGCTCTGATCGATACCGGCGCAGCCGTGGCGCGGCAGGTCCGGCGACGTATCGAAGAGGCCGGTTTGGCTACACGAAGCCTTACGTCTGGTCAGATCAGGTTGTGGACGAGCGGGGATTTGGCCCAGGGCCGGAGGGTGATGGAAGCACTATGGAAGACGGCAATGGTGGAGCCATTGCCGACCTGACAGCTTCGTTAGTGGTGGCCGACGACTTCGCCGGCTTTTAACCGATAGCGGGTGCCGCAATAAGGACACATTGCCCTGCCCGTTTCGGCAATATCGAGGAAGACGCGCGGGTGCGAACACCACAGCGCGACTTCGTCGGTCGGGCAATGCAGCGGCAAATCCTTGGCCGAGATTTCGATTTCGCGTCCGTCGTTAGCCATCGCGTTTCCTTAAACCAGTGTCAGCCAGCTTTGATGGCGAGGCGAACGCCCCATGACCGCATCAAAGAAGTTGGATTGCAGCTTTTCGGTAATCGGGCCGCGCGTGCCGTTGCCGATGGCACGGTTGTCCAGTTCGCGGATCGGTGTGACTTCGGCGGCAGTGCCGGTGAAGAAGGCTTCGTCGGCGGAATAGACTTCGTCGCGGGTGATACGCTTCTCGATAATCTGCAGGCCCATTTCGTCGGCCAGCTGGATAATCGTATCGCGCGTGATGCCTTCCAGCGCGCTGGTGAGATCTGGGGTGTACAACTTGCCGTTGCGGATGATGAAGACGTTTTCACCGGAACCTTCGGCCACGAAACCGTCCACATCCAGCAGCAAGGCCTCGTCGTAACCGTCCTGGGCTGCTTCCTGGTGCGCCAGGATGGAGTTCATGTAATTGCCGTTGGCCTTGGCCTTGCACATGGTGATATTCACGTGATGGCGAGCGAAAGAGGAGGTCTTGACGCGGATACCGTTCTCCAGCGCTTCCTTGCCGAGGTATGCGCCCCAAGCCCACGCGGCCACGATCACGTGCGTGGAAAGGGTCTTGGCGGAAATGCCCATGGCTTCGGCACCGTAAAATGCCATCGGACGCAGATAACCGGATTCCAGATTATTCTCGCGCACGGCGGCTTTTTGCGCTTCCATCAGGGTGGCCTTGTCGAACGGCATTTTCATGCCGAGGATATGGGCCGAGCGGAAAAGGCGGTCGGTATGTTCCTTGAGACGGAAAATGGCCGTGCCTTTTTCTGTTTTGTATGCGCGCACGCCTTCAAAAACGCCCATGCCGTAGTGCAGGGTGTGGGTCAGGACGTGGGTGGTGGCGTCACGCCACGGCACCATCTTGCCGTCATACCAAATCAGACCATCACGGTCGGCCATCGTTTTGGCCATAGCCATCTTGTATCTCCGGAACGTAAAAGCTTTAATTGTAAACGGAATCAACGACACTTGAACATGGAAGGCGGCGCGGATGGCACGTATATTATTGGTCGGAACGGCTACGCTCGATCTGGTGTTCGGGCTGGACCATCACCCCGGCCCGGACGAAGAAATGCGTGCGCGTTCCTTGCGTATCTGTCGCGGCGGCAATGCGGCGAATACGGCGGTTGTGCTGAGCCGGCTCGGCCATCAGGTCGAGTTTTTGGGTGTGCTGGCCGATGCGCCTGAAACGGCCGTCATCGAGCGCGACCTTTCCGCGCATGGCGTGACATACGCACAATGTCCGCGCTTGCCGGGACGGCCGCCAACTTCCAGTATTTATCTGGATACAGGCAATCGCAGCATTGTGCATTATCGGGATTTGCCGGAACTCGCTGCCCAGGAGTTGCTGGGTGTCGATATCGCGGGATACGACTGGCTGCATTTCGAAGGCCGCAATATTGCGGCGTTGGCCGACATGATGGCCGATGCCCGTAACCGGGCTCCTGCGCTTCCGATATCGCTTGAACTGGAAAAACCGCGCGCAGGTCTGGAGGCGCTTTTCGGTTTTCCCGACTTGCTTATTTGCTCGCGAGGATTTGCCCTGCATCACGGCCATGAGGCGCCGCGGGATTTTTTGCATTGGATGTCGGGATGCGCTCCGCAGGCAACCGTGGTGGTTGCCTGGGGCGAGGCGGGGGCTTTTGGCTCGATGCCGGGCGGCCCGGTTTGTCACGCTCCCGCAATCAGGTTGACTGAGGTTGTCGATACCCTGGGTGCCGGCGATACCTTTAACGCCGGCATGCTCGATGCCATCACCAAGGCTGAGCCGCTTGATCGGGCTCTTGCTCAGGCGTGTGCGCTAGCGGGCCGTAAATGCGGTATTCATGGCTTCGATCTTTAAACCTTGTTGCAAAAAAACCACATTTCTTATATTTAAGATAAAAAGCTCCAGATAGATATTGAAATAATTTCTAGCCACAGTAGAATGAAATTAAAGATATGAATATCCTTAATTCCTTAATTGTTGACTGAAACGAGGGGCTTTAAAATGAAAAAAACATTATTGGCAGTTTTGATTGCTGCGTCGTTTGCACCTGCGGTTGCGATGGCTGAGCAGGGGGATTGGGTGGTGCGTCTGCGCGCTGCTCACATCAGTCCTGATGAGGACAGTAATTTGCGCGCCGATGCTCCTGGGGCCACTCTGACCGGCGAACTGACCGTCGATAGTAATACTATTCCCGAACTCGATATTTCTTATTATGTGACCAAGAATATTGCGCTGGAACTGATTCTGGCAACAGGTTCCAAGCATGACGTTAACCTGACCAAGCGTGCGATTAATGGTGTTCCTACTCCTTCATTGGATGCAAATCTTGGCGAAGTGAATCTACTGCCGCCGACCTTGACCGTGCAATGGCACTTCAATCCGGACCAGATGATCGACCCTTACGTGGGTATAGGCGTGAATTACACGCGCTTCCTGGACAAGAATTTGAGCCACCCGGTTGGCGGCGATATTGACGTGGATCGCAATAGCTGGGGTCCTGCCCTGCAGGCCGGTGTGGACATCAACCTGAAGGACGGCTGGCAGATCAATGCGGACGTGAAGAAGCTCTGGATTGATACCGATGTTCACTTCAGTCATGGCAATGGACTATTCCCCAAGCAGAAGATCGACAGCCTGGACATCGACCCGTGGGTGTTTGCCGTCGGCTTCGGCAAGAAGTTCTAAACGGGTCTAAAGATTGATTTTTCATACCTGATTTGATTCTCCCCTTTCCCGAGTAGGAAAAGGGGTTTTCTATCAGGTAGATAGATATGCAATCTGCATGCTACTGCGTGGTAGAATATCGCCCCCATTCATGAGGCGTGAACATGCGAAGCTGGTTGTGGTTATTGCTGTGCCTGTGCCTGGTCGCTTGCAATCGGCAGGCGGCCGAAGCGCCAAGGTTTGTCGGGACTGACATCAGCGGAGCGGAATTCGGCAACGCGCTGGCCCTCACGGACCACCATGGCGCTCCCCGGACGCTGGCGGACTTCAGGGGCAAGGTGGTGGCGCTGTTTTTCGGGTATACCCATTGCCCGGATGTTTGCCCGACCACCATGGACGATTTGTCCAAGGCGTTGAAGCTGCTTGAAGGCAAGCGTTCAGAGGTGCAGGTGCTGTTTGTGACGCTGGACCCCGAGCGGGACACGCGGGAGGTGCTAGCGCAATACGTGCCTTCGTTTAACGAAAGTTTTATCGGTCTCTACGGAGATCTGGCCACGACAGAGCGGGTGGCGAAGGATTTCAAGCTGTTTTACAAGAAGCAGGCTTCGGGTGGGAAGGGCGGTTACACCATAGATCATAGTGCCGGCATCTATGTGTTCGATAAAAAGGGCGCGCTGAGGTTGTTCATGAATCACGGGCAAAAACCGCAGGACATTGCCAGCGATTTAAAGCAGTTGATGTAAACGGTGTTGGGTTGGAAGCGTTAAAGAGCGGTTTTCGGGTTGAAGTTTTGTATTAATGAGGAGAGAGTTAATGGCTACGACGAATGTCGTGACGAACGAGCAATATAACTACGATATTGTTCGCAAGTTCACCATCATGACGCTGGTCTGGGGTGCGGTCGGCATGCTGGTCGGGGTGTATATCGCTTCCGAACTGGCATTTCCGTTTTTGAATTTGGATACTCCGTATATCACATTTGGTCGACTGCGTCCGGTACACACCGGCGCCGTGATTTTCGGCTTCGGCGGTAGCGCTCTTTTCGCCACCTCGTACTATGTAGTGCAGCGCACCTGTCAGGCTCGCCTGTTTGGCGATGGCTTGGCCAATTTTACTTTCTGGGGCTGGCAGGCGATTATCGTTCTGGCCGCACTCGGCCATGTCATGGGTTACAGCCAGGGCCGCGAATATGCCGAAATGGCCTGGCCTGTGGACGTCCTGATCGCTGTGGTCTGGGTCGCCTATGCTGCCGTTTTCATCGGCACCATCATGAAGCGCAAACAGCCGCATATCTATGTGGCCAACTGGTTCTATCTTGCCTTCATCCTGGCAACCGCACTGCTGCATATTTTCAATAACCTGGCCATCCCGTACAGCCTTACAGGTTCCTACAGCCTGTTCTCCGGCGCGCAGGATGCCATGACGCAATGGTGGTACGGTCACAACGCCGTGGGCTTCTTCCTCACCGCAGCTTTCCTCGGCATGATGTACTACTTCGTGCCCAAGCAAGCCGGCCGGCCGGTCTACTCCTATCGTCTGTCCATCATTCACTTCTGGGCACTGATCTTTCTGTACATGTGGGCAGGTTCGCACCATCTGCATTGGACCGCGATTCCGGACTGGACTTCGACTCTGGCCGCAACGTTCTCCATCATGCTGCTGCTGCCTTCCTGGGGCGGCATGATCAACGGCATCATGACACTGTCCGGCGCATGGGAAAAACTGCGCACCGACCCGATCATGCGCTTCCTGATCGTTTCGCTATCCTTCTACGGCATGTCGACTTTCGAAGGTCCGATGATGTCCCTCAAGGACGTGAACGCGCTGTCGCACTATACCGACTGGACGGTGGGTCACGTGCACTCCGGCGCGCTGGGCTGGGTGGCAATGATCACCTTCGGCGCGATGTACCACCTGGTGCCCCGTCTGTGGAATACGCAGATTCATAATCCCAAGCTTATCAACGTCCATTTCTGGCTGGCGACCATCGGCATCCTGCTGTACATCGTCGCGATGTGGATCTCCGGCATCATGCAGGGTCTGATGTGGCGCGCCTTCGACGACTTCGGCAACCTGCAGTACTCGTTTGTCGAAACCGTGGCCGCGATGTTCCCCTTCTATGTGATGCGCGCGCTCGGCGGAGCCTTCTTCCTGACCGGCATGGTGATCATGTGCTACAACATGTTCAGGACCATCCGCAAGGGAAATGCCAATGTCGCTGCAAGCATCGCTACGGCTGCGGCATAACCGGATAGAGAGAGGTTGGAGCTAACATGAAACATGACAAAATTGAACGTAATATCGGCCTGATGGTGGTGTTGACCATGCTGGCGATCAGCGCCGGTGGCCTGGTTGAAATCATTCCGCTGTTCTTCATCAAGGATACGGTGGAAGTCGTCAAGACTGCCGACGGCAAGGACATGGTTCGTCCTTACACGCCGCTCGAGCAGCTTGGTCGCGACATCTATGTCCGCGAAGGCTGCTATACCTGCCACTCGCAGATGATTCGTCCGTTCCGCGACGAAGCCCTGCGTTACGGGCATTACTCACTGGCTGCGGAGTCCAAGTACGACCACCCGTTCCAGTGGGGTTCCAAGCGTACCGGCCCTGATCTGGCGCGCGTGGGCGGCAAGTACTCGAACGATTGGCACGTGCAGCATTTGGCTGCTCCGCGTTCCATGGTGCCCGAATCCGTGATGCCTAATTACCCGTGGCTGCTGGAAAACAGGCTGGATTACTCCAACGTCACGCAGCGTATGTCTGCTCTGCGCATGGTAGGTGTTCCCTACTCCAGCAATGAGGCCGAGTACAAGCGCAATGTCGACACCTTCGGTGAAGATGTCGCCAACACGCTGCGTATCGAAAAGGGAGAAGAAAATCTGGTCAAGCAGGCCGGTACGGGCAATTTCGATAACAACAAGAGCGATGTTACCGAGATGGATGCTCTGGTTGCCTACTTGCAGGTCCTGGGCACGATGGTCGACTTCAAGCAGTTCGACGACGACTATTTCGCCAAATTCCGCTAGGAGAAGCAGACTATGGAATGGTTGATGTGGTTTACGCAGTTCGAGAACACCAAGCCTCTCGCATTGGTGATTTTCTTCACTGTCTTCTGTGCAGTCCTGTTCTACGTTTTCGGTAGCAGGCAGCGCGGAGCCAGGCTCGAGAGCTACAAGAACATGCCGTTCCTCGACGAACATCAGGATGTGAAGGGAAATTAATCATGGGGCAACAAACGACTAAAAATACTACGGGTCACGTCTGGGACGACGATCTGCAGGAACTGACCAATCCGTTGCCGAGATGGTGGCTGTGGACGTTCTATCTCACTGTCATCTTTTCGGTAATCTACTGGATCATGTATCCGGCCTGGCCAATCGGCAAGTCCTACACCAAGGGCGTCGAAGGGGTGAACACGATCAAGTACACCGCCAGGACCGTGGACGGCAAGGAAGTGCAGAAGGAAACGCACTGGAACATGCGCTCCAAGCTGATGGCCGAAACCAATGAAGCCGAAGCTAGGCAGAAGCAGTGGTTCGACAAAGTGGCAGCCACGCCGTATGAAGATGTTGCCAAGGACGCGGAGCTGATGCAGTTCGTCAATTCCGCAGGCAAGACGCTGTTCTCCGACAATTGCGCGCCGTGCCATATGTCGGGCGGCCAGGGCAAGGTCACCTTCTCGCCCAACCTGACGGACGACAGCTGGATCTTTGGCGGTACTTACGAAAAGATCCATCAGACCCTGACTGGCGGCCGTACGGGCTTCATGCCTCCATTCAAGGATATGCTGAAGGAAGAGCAAATCACGCAGTTGGCAAACTACGTGCTGAGCCTCTCCGGCGAAAAGGTCGATACCGCTGCTGCTGCGGCCGGTGCCGAGCTGTTCAAGAACCCGGGCGTGGGATGTTTAGTCTGCCACGGGCCTGACGCGAAGGGTAATCAGGACATGGGCTCCGCCAACCTGACCGACAAGATCTGGCTGTGGGCGAATGTGCCGGCACAGCAAGACGCAGCCGGCAAGGTGGAAGAGGTCAAGAAGGTGATCACCGGCGGCCTGTCTCGCGGTGTGATGCCCGCTTGGGGTGGTCGCCTGAAGCCGGAACAGATCAAGCTGTTGACGGTCTATGTCCACGACAGCCTGGGCGGCGGCAAGTAGCAAGACGTTGATACAAACGCCGTAGGTAACATTTACGAAGGGCTCGCGTTGCATACGTGGGCCTTTCTCTTTTGTGATTCGGAATACCCGGTTAGCAAATATAGGTAACTCAATGGCAACAGAATCAGAAGTCCATCTTTACCAGAAGCGCATCCCGATTTTTGTTCGTTCGGTAGAGGGAAAATTCCGTAGCTTCAAGACGGGTATCCTCGTGCTGGCCTATACGGTATTTTTTGCGTTGCCGTGGGTGCAGTGGAATCGCGCCAGTTCGGCCGATCAGGCCATTCTGTTCGATCTGATGTCCAAACGTTTTTATATCTTCGACCTCGTGGTGTATCCACAGGACATTTTCTGGCTGTCGATGCTGCTGTTCATCGCGGCGACGCTGCTATTTTTCGTGACAGGCATGGTTGGCCGTGCGTGGTGCGGCTATTTCTGCTTCCAGACACTGTGGACCGACATGTTCATGCTGATCGAACACATGATCCAGGGCGAGCGCCCGGCACGCATGCGTTTATACAAACAGCCATGGAATGTTGAGAAAATCCTCAAGGTCGGTTCGTCGCACTTCTTCATGCTCCTGGTTTCGTTCTGGACCGGCATCACTTTTGCCGCCTATTTCGCCTATGCGCCCCAGTTGCTGCATGATTTCTTTACCGGCCAGGCAGCCGATGCCGCCTATATCACTGTCATAACGCTGACTATCACCACCTATGTCGCGGGCGGCATTGCACGCGAGCAAATCTGCAATTACATCTGTCCTTACTCCCGCTTCCAGAGCGTGATGTATGAGCAGGATACGCTGGCCGTCAGCTACGATACCCGCCGTGGTGAAGGTACCGCCGGACGTGCGCTGCCGAAAGAAGGTTTGCGCGCCCGCGAAGAGCGCCAGGCCAAGGGGCATGGCGACTGCATCGACTGTGGCTTCTGCGTGCAAGTCTGCCCGACCGGCATCGATATCCGCAACGGCCTGCAATATCAATGTATTTCCTGCGGCCTGTGTATCGATGCCTGCAACAACATCATGGATTCGGTTGGCTTCCCGCGTGGCCTGATCCGCTACGATTCCGAACGGAATCTGAAGAGCGAAACGCCCACCAGGCCTCACCTGGAGTGGAAGCGCTTGAAAGTGCTCGGTTACGCCGTGGCACTGTTACTCATGATCGGTGCGCTCACGTACAACATCGGCACACGCAGCGATGCCGAGGTGCGCGTGGAAAAGATACGCCAGCCGCTCTTCGTCAAGCTCGCGGACGGAAGCGTGCGTAACCGTTATCAGGTGCATATCGTTAACAAGACCGAGCTCGAAGAAACCTACAAGGTCGAGGTGCGTGGCATCCCGGCCAGCGCACTGGATCTGGGCGCGGTGACGACGATACGTGTCCGCGCCGGCAAGGATCTGCTGCTCAATGCCAAGGTGGATTTGCCGGAAGAGACGGCTGAGCATACGCACGAGTTCGAGTTCATGGTGACGCCCAATTCCGCTCCGAAGGAACCGATTGTGCGCAAGGTCGGATTCATTGGCGGGGAGGGCAAGTAACCATGCAGATGTCGATGACCCAAACCTTGTTTGGTGGCTTGCTGGCTGTAGTGTTCATTTTCATCATCGGAAGAAAATTGAATCTTTCCAGCTACTGGAGCGCCATTCTCGCAGGATTATTGCCTTTTCTTGGCTATCTCGGGTACGGCGTCAGCCATCCGCAAGACGGCGATGTGCTCGCCATTCATCTGGTGGTATTCATGGCGACTGCGGCCGTATTGGGAGTGTTCAGCATCACCTGGAAGAAAAAAGAAAAAATGCATTGGGCGCCCAAGCTCATCATCGCCTTTTTCATCATGCTGGCGATCCTGAATGCGGCCCTGCTCTCCGTTGCCACGCATGGTCTGCCAGACTGGGTGACAAGTCTGATCCTGCCCAGCGAGGATCAGCAGCAAGTGCATACCGTCTTTCCGGGCGTGATTCCGCATGACCGCAATAAGCTCTATGAGCCTCACCAGCAGCAAATCGAGCAGCAACGCCATCTTGGATGGCAAGTTGAAATGGAAGGCCTGGATGACCTGAAAGGCGGGGTCCGCCAAACGCTGAAGCTGACCTTGCGCGACGCCCAGGGCCAACCGATAGCCGCCGACCGCGTGATGCTCGGCTTCTGGCGCATGGCGAACAGCAAGGATGACCGCACGATGCGCTTGCAACCGGCTGGCGCAGGTATCTATCAGGGCGAAGCCATGCTGTCCGACGCTGGACGCTGGGTAGTGGAAATCCATATCGAGCGCGGCAAGGACGTCTATCACACCAAGAAGTCGCTGCTGGTTAACGATCCATCCTGAGCGGCCTGGCATATAGAATGAGCGCGGACACCGCCTGTTACCACTGCGGCCTGCCTGTTCCCGAGGCCAGCCCGTTTCATGCCGTCATCCTTGCCGAGACGCGCGAGCTTTGCTGCCACGGCTGTCAGGCCGTGGCCGAATCCATTGTCGAAAACGGTCTGGAGGATTATTACCGTTACCGCACAGAGATGCCGCAAAGCGTCGAGGAACTGGTTCCGGAAGAGCTGCGCAAGCTCGACCTGTACGATCATCCCGAAGTGCAGAAAAGCTTTGTTCTTGAAACGGGCGAGCATCTCAAGCAGGCTTCGCTGATTCTCGAAGGCATTACCTGCGCCGCCTGCATCTGGTTGAACGAGCGTCATCTGAAGCAGATTCCAGGCGTGCACGAAGTGAGTGTCAACTACGCCTCCCACCGCGCCCGCATCAGCTGGGACGAATCGCAGGTCAAGCTTTCCGCCATCCTCGCCGAAATCCGCAAGCTGGGATACCAGGCCCATCCCTTCAATGCACAGCAGCAGGAAGAGCGCCGTCAGGAAAGGCGCAAGGGCGATATTCGGCGGCTGGCGGTGGCCGGGATTTCCTCGGGACAGGTGATGATGCTCGCGGTCGCGCTCTACGCAGGCGACGTACAGGGCATGGAACTCGCTACCCGCGAGCTGCTCCGCTGGTTCAGCCTGCTGCTCACAGTCCCCGCCATCCTGTACTCGGCGTGGCCATTCTATCAATCGGCGTGGCGGGCGCTCATGCATCGCCAGGTCAACATGGATACCCCAATTACGCTGGGTGTGCTGGCGGGATTCTTCGGCAGCGTCTGGGCGACGATGGCGGGCGAAGGTGTGGTGTATTACGACACCATTACCATGCTGGTTTTCTTTCTGCTTGGCGCGCGCTTTCTGGAGCGCAACGCGCGCGAGAAATCCGTCGAAGCCGCCGAAAACCTGCTGCGCCTGGTGCCGGCCATGGCGACACGCGTCGGCGCCGATCAGCAACATGAGTTGGTGGCAGTGCACGAACTCTCCATCGGCGAACTGATCCTCGCCAAGCCGGGCGAAACCATAGCTGCAGACGGCGTGGTGGAAGAGGGTGAGAGCAACGCCGATGAATCGCTGCTCACGGGCGAAAGCCGCCCCTTGCCTAAGTCGCCCGGCGACCGTGTTTATGCCGGCAGCATCAACTACGAAAGCCCGCTGCTGATCCGCGTCAGCGGCGTCGGCGAGCAAACCGTGCTGGCCGGCATCGCCCGGCTGCTGGATCGCGCCCAGGCACAAAAACCCCGGCTGGCACAAATGGCCGACCGTCTGGCAAGCTGGTTTACTTATATCCTTCTTTTGCTGGTGGCAACTGTCGGCTGGTTCTGGTGGCGCATCGATCCTGCGCGCGCTTTCGAAATCATGCTGGCGGTGCTCGTGATCAGTTGTCCTTGCGCCTTGTCGCTGGCAGCTCCTGCGGCATTTGCCGCCGCCGGATCGCACCTGGTCAAACGCGGCGTGCTGCTCACGCGCGGCCATGCGCTCGAAACCCTGGCTCGCGCAACGCATTTCGTATTCGACAAAACGGGTACGTTGACCCTGGGTAAACCGGTGCTGCTGCAAACTATCGCCATCGGTGGCAAATCCGCTGAAGAGTATCTGCTGTTGGCGGCAAGCCTGGAGCAAGCCTCGGAACACCCGTTGGCGCAAAGTTTTCTGCAAGCCGCCCAAGGGCGAACCTTGCCGGTGGTGACGGACAGCGAAAATCTGCCGGGCAAGGGCGTTGCCGGGACGATAGCCGGGCAGCGTTATCTGGTGGGGAATGCGGCTGTGAACCCCATGCTCTCGACGCAATGCCGGCTGGACGCGGATGACATCCCGCCGGGCGCGACGCTGGTTTGGCTTAGCGATAGCGAGAGAGTGCTGGCCGCCTTCGTGATTGCCGACACACTGCGCCCGCAGGCCGTCGAAATGATCTCGCAACTGCGTCAGCGCGGTTTGCGCGTGTCCATACTCAGCGGCGACTCGGCCGACGCCGTTGCCCATCACGCGCAGGTTCTGGGTGTCGATGACTGGCAGGCCGACCTCGGGCCGGAGCAAAAGCTGGCTGCATTGCAAAAACTGCAACAGGGCGGTGAAATCGTCGCGATGGTCGGCGACGGCATCAACGACGCGCCAGTGCTGGCCGGAGCCCAGGTGTCGATTGCCATGGGCAGCGGCACGCAAATGGCGCGCACCAGTGGCGATATCGTGTTGCTGACGGAAAATCTGCTGGAAATCGAACATGCCGTGACGACAAGCCGTTTCGGCATGAGCGTCATCAAGCAGAATTTCGGCTGGGCGCTCGGCTATAACCTGCTGGCAATTCCGTTTGCGGCCACCGGATTCATTTCACCGTGGCTGGCGGCGTTGGGGATGTCGGTGAGTTCGCTGGTGGTGGTGCTGAATGCGCTGCGGTTACGCTGATTTTATTCCCTCTCGGGGAAAGGGCTAGAGTGGGGGGAAGCTGGTATTTTCTGGCTTTCTGCATTCGGTTTCGTATGGCAGATGAGAAGGCGTTATCCGCTGGAGGCAGGGTTAGGCGTTCCCATATGACAGAACACTGCGCCCATCCGCCTTACACGAGTTCGGGCTTACCTAAAAGTGTTTCCGGATTCAATATTGAGGTAAAGCCTGTTATCTCTGTGAAGTCCACCGCAATAGGTGAAGTAGACGGGCTGGTTTTTATGGTTGATAACAGATTTATACAATCCACCTTGCTCTTGTAACTCACCTAAATTGCATGTCCCAGAATTTACGAGTAAAAGTGTGGAACTGACAAAACGGTCTTCGTATTTCTGAAAGTCATCAGAATTCGCAATGGCTTGGCGCACATTATCTGCTGTGACAGGCTCACTTTTGTAACAACCCGCGCTGATAAATGAAATACATATCAGAACAAGGGAATGTGTAATATTTCGATTCATGTTAAATGCTTTCACGTTTCAATGAGGGCAAGTAATTATGAGCGTTTTCTGTCAAACCAAATGTAACTCCGCCGAAATCTCTTTTAACTCCTTCCGTGCGGCCTCATAGTCCGGGCACAGCTTCTTCACCCAAGCCCAGAATTTCGGACTATGGTTCATCTCCTTCAAATGCGCCAGTTCATGCGCGACCACGTAATGGATGATATGCGGCGGTGCCTGGATCAGGCGCCAGTTCAGACGTATTTCGCCACGTGAATTGCAGCTTCCCCAGCGGGTTCTGGCGCTGGAGAGATACAAGGGTGGAGTGGGCACGCCCAGCTTGGCGGCGAGCAGCTCGATGCGTCGCGTGAAGTCCGGGCGAGATTGCCTGGCGAGCCATTGGACGACTTTGCGTTGCACAGCTTGGGCGTCATTTGGGTTGGGCAGGGCAAGGTGGAGGCGGCTGCCGTCGAAGTCTGCGGCGCGGCTCTTTGTGTCCTGGCGCAGGGACAGTCGAATTTCCTGACCTAAATAGCGCAGAGTTGCGCCATCCTGCCATTCCATGGCGGCCGGGCGGTCTTGCCATTTGGCGAGTTTGCGGGTGATCCAGTCGGATTTGTCCAGCAGCAGGCTTTCCACGGTGTGCTGCGGAACTCGCTTGGGGATGTGAACCGTGAGGCCTTTCTCGTCGATCTGCAGTCCGATGGTGCGGCGGCGGGCGCTGACTTTGAGGAGATAGGGGATGCTGTGTCCGTTGGCGAGTTTGAGTTGCCGTTCGCTCACAGGGTATTCAGTCGGGGCATTTCAGCCTCGATCCATTCTTCGACTTTTTTGTTCAGCTCGTCTGTTTTCATGCCGGTGGCGTCGATGGGCTTGCCGATGCTGACAGTGATAATTCCTGCTCGCTTGAGCAGGCTGTTTTTGCGCCAGAACTCGCCAGCGTTATGGGCGACCGGGACGACCGTGGCGTTCGTATGTGTCGCGAGCCATGCGCCGCCGATGTGGTATTTGCCGCGTTCGCCCGGTGCGATGCGGGTGCCTTCCGGAAAGATCACGACCCACAGGCCGCGTTGCAGGCGCTTCTTGCCTTGGCTCACCAGTTGCTTTAGTGCTTCGCGGCCGGCGGAGCGGTCGATGGCGATGGCGGAGAGTGCGGCCAGCGCCCAGCCGAAAAAGGGCAGCCACAGCAGTTCGCGCTTCAGCACCCAGATTTGCGGCGGAAAGATGGTCTGAAAGGCGATGGTTTCCCATGCCGATTGATGCTTGGCGAGCACCACGCACGGATGGCCGGGGATGTTCTCGCGCCCGATGACGCGGTATTCCAGGCTGCAGGTCAATTTCAGCCACCACATGATGAAATGCGCCCAGCCGCCGACAATGCGGCTGCGGGTGACGGCGGGAAGGGGAATCAGCAGGATAGCCAGCAACGCGAAAGGCGGAATCGTCAGCCACATGCCCAGATTAAAAATCAGCGAACGCAGTCGTATCATGAAGGGCGATTACAGGAATAAAACGGCAGAAAACCCGACAGCAATCAACTGATGCCCCACGGAGTTCGCTCGTAGATGATGCGCTGTACCGCTTCGGCGAGATCGGCGCAGACCCAGGTGCCCTCGGGCAGATTGCCGGTTTCGAGTGTTTTTTCGCCCTTGCCGGTGCGCACCAGGATAGGCTGCGCGCCGACCGCGACGCTGGCTTGCAGGTCGCGCAACGAATCGCCCACGCTGGGCACGCCGCGCAGGTCTTCCGAAAAGCGGCGGGATATTTCTTCCATCATGCCGGGCTTGGGTTTGCGGCAGTTGCAGTTGTCGTCCGCCGCGTGCGGGCAGTAGAACAATGCGTCGATGCGGCCGCCGAATTGCCCCAGCGCGCGATGCATCTTGTCGTGGATAGCGTTCAGCGTCGTCATGTCGAACAGGCCGCGGCTGATGCCGGACTGGTTGGTTGCCAACGCCACGCGAAAACCGGCCTGATTCAATTGGGCAATGGCTTCCAGACTGCCGGGGATGGGTTTCCATTCGTCCGGGCTCTTGATGAATTGCGGGCTGTCGTAATTGATGACGCCGTCGCGGTCGAGAATGACGAGTTTCATGCCTGGGGTCGCTTGCCTGCGAAAATAAGCCTCAAGTTTACGCTGCCAGCCTGGAAAGATCAGCTACGCGATTCATGGCCTGGTGCAGCGTCGCCAGCAGGCCCAGGCGATTGGCGCGCAGGGTCGGGTCGTCGGCGTTCACCATCACATTGTCGAAAAAGTCGTCCACGGGCGCCTTGAGCGCGGCCAGGGCTTGCAGCGAGGCGGTGTAGTCACCTTTTTCGAACGCGGCGTCAGCTTGGGGTGCGACTGCCGACAATGCTTGATGCAGTGCAGATTCGGCGGTTTCCTTCAGCAATGCGGCGTTCACCTTCGCCTCCACCGTGCCTTCGGCTTTTTTCAGGATATTGCCGACGCGCTTGTTCGCGGCAGCGAGGCTTTCGGCCTCGGGCAGCGTGGAGAATGCGCGCACGGCTTCGAGGCGTTGCGCGATGTCTTGCAGTACTTGCGGATGGAGGGCGATAACGGCGTCCACTTCCTGCGGCGTGTAACCTTGCTCGCGCAGGTTGCCGGCCAGACGTTCGAAGATGAAGTCCGTAAGTTGGGCCGTCGGGTTCTGGATCTTGTCGCCGAACGCTTCGGCAGCATGTTGCAGCAGCGTATCCAGCGACAGCGGCAGTTGCTTGTCGATCAGGATGCGGATCACGCCCAGCGCGTGGCGGCGCAGGGCAAACGGATCCTTGTCGCCGGTGGGAATCTGCCCGATGCCGAACAGGCCGACCAGCGTTTCCAGTTTATCCGCCAGAGCGACGGCGGTACCGGTGGCGTTGCGCGGCAATGCATCGCCGGCAAAGCGCGGCTTGTAGTGGTCTTCGATCGCATCGGCGACGTCTTCCGACAGGCCGTCGTGACGGGCGTAGTAAGCGCCCATGATGCCTTGCAGCTCCGGAAATTCGCCGACCATGTCAGTCAGCAAGTCGGTTTTCGCCAGTTGCGCGGCCTGGTCGGCGGAAGCCGCCAGCGCGTCGTCGCCAATCTGCTGGGCGATGGCGCGAGCGATCTTGCGCACGCGCTCCATGCGTTCGCCCTGCGTGCCTAGCTTGTTGTGGTAAACCACCTTGTCCAGCCCGGCGACGCGCGACTCCAGCGTCTTTTTACGGTCCTGATCGAAGAAGAACTTGGCGTCGGCGAGGCGCGGGCGCACCACGCGCTCGTTGCCGCCAATCACCGCGCTGGTGTCGACCGGACGAATGTTGGAGACGATCAGGAACTTGTTGGTCAGCTTGCCGTTGCCGTCCAGTAGCGGAAAGTATTTCTGGTTGGCCTTCATCGTCAGGATCAGGCATTCCTGCGGCACTTCGAGGAAGGCTTCCTCGAACTGGCCGAGCAGCACATTGGGGCGTTCGACTAGCGCGGTGACTTCGTCCAGCAGCGCGTCGTCCTCGATGGGGGCGAGCCCTTCCTTCGCGGCGGCTTCGGTCAGCTGGCGTACGATTTCAGCGCGGCGCGCATCGAAGCCGGCGATCACGGCGCCTTCGGTGGCCAGTTGCGTCGCGTAGGTGTCGGCATTCTTCAGGCGTACCGGATGATGCGTCGCCTCGAAGCGATGGCCTTGCGTCATGTTGCTCGAAGCCAGGCCCAGCGTGGCGATGGGCACCACGTCGTCGCCGTGAAGGGCCACCAGGCCGTGCGCTGGACGCACGAAGTTGACATTGCTCCAGCCGTCGTCCAGCTGATAGGTCATCACCTTGGGAATCGGCAACTTGGCGAGCGCTTCGTCCAGCGCTTTTTGCAGGCCGTCGGCCAGTTTTGCGCCGGGCATGATGACATCGAGGAACAGCACGTCGGTCTTGCCGTCGTATTCGCGCTTGAGTTGCGACACAACGGCCGCGTCGGCGCCTACCGCAGCCAGTTTCTTGAGCAAGGCGGGTGTTGCCTGGCCGTTGGCATCCAGACCGACGCTTGCCGGCATCAGTTTTTGCGAGACCGGCTTGTCGGCGGCTTGTGCTGCGACGTCGGTGACGTGGGCCGCCAAGCGACGGGGAGAGGCGAATGGAGTGACAGCGGATTGATCGCTCGCGAGACCTTGCGCTTTCAGGCTCTCAAACAGCTTCGCGGCAAATTCTTCGCCCAGCTTTTTCAGGGCCTTGGGCGGCAGCTCTTCGACAAACAATTCGACCAATAGATTGCGGATACTCATGCTCATGCGGCTTTCTTGTCCATTTGCGCCAGTACTTCATCGGCCCAGTTTCTGGGCGCCATCGGGAATCCGAGCCGCGCGCGGCTTTCCAGATAGGCCTGCGCGACGCTGCGTGCCAGGTTGCGGATACGGCCGATGTAAGCGGCGCGCTCGGTGACAGAAATCGCGCCGCGGGCATCCAGCAGATTGAAGGTGTGGGCGGCCTTGAGCACTTGCTCGTAGGCGGGCAGCGCCAGTTGCTGTTCCATCAGGTATTGCGCTTCTTTCTCGTGACTGCCGAAGGCGCCGAGCAGGAAATCGACATCGCTATGCTCGAAGTTGTAGGCGGATTGCTCGACTTCGTTCTGGTGGTAGACGTCGCGGTATTTGAGGCCCTCGGTCCAATCGAGGTCGAACACGTTGTCCACACTTTGCAGATACATCGCCAGACGTTCTAGACCGTAAGTGATCTCGCCGGTGATCGGACGGCAGTTGATGCCACCGACTTGCTGGAAATAGGTGAATTGCGTGACTTCCATGCCGTTCAGCCAGACTTCCCAACCCAGGCCCCATGCGCCCAGCGTGGGATTTTCCCAGTCGTCTTCGACGAAGCGGATGTCGTTCTTGCGCAGGTCGAAACCCAGCGCTTCGAGCGAGCCTAGGTAGAGTTCGAGGATATTGGCCGGTGCCGGCTTCAGCACCACCTGAAATTGGTAGTAATGCTGCAAGCGGTTCGGATTCTCGCCGTAGCGGCCATCCTTGGGGCGGCGGCTGGGCTGCACGTAGGCGGCTTTCCAGGGCTCGGGGCCGAGCGCGCGGAGAAAGGTCGCGGTGTGGCTGGTGCCGGCCCCGACTTCCATGTCATAGGGTTGCAGCAGGGCGCAGCCTTGCTTGTCCCAGTATTGTTGCAGGGTGAGTATGATCTGTTGGAAAGTCAGCATCGCAGGTGGCTGTTCTTGTTTTGCAAAAGGGCTTGATTTTACTTCTTTTTGCGCCCCCACAAAAGCCCGAATGCCAGCACGATCAGCGTCACCGCCGGCCAGTTGCCGAATCGCACGTAGGGCGTCGTGCCGGTATAGCCCTGCGCCATGCCGGTGAGGGCTGTCGTGGTGAAGTGCGGTGCTTCGGCGACGATCATTCCATCGGGTGCGACGATGGCAGTAGCGCCGGTATTGGTGGCGCGCAGCATCATGCGGGCGGTTTCCATCGCGCGCGTCTGCGATATCTGCAAATGCTGGTGCGCCGCCAGCGAACGGCCGTACCACGCATCGTTGCTGGCGTTGACCAACAGCGTCGCAGCGGGTAGCTGGCGGATGATCTCCTCGCCGAAGACATCTTCGTAGCAGATATTGACGGCGACTTTCTGCCCGGCGATGGCAAGCGGTTGCTGATATTTGGGGCCGGACGAAAGATCGGAGAGCGGAATGTGCAGCAAATCGTTGTAAATCCAGCCCAGCGCCGCTTTGAATGGAATGAATTCGCCGAATGGCACTAGATGGAATTTGCTGTACTTCTGCGTGGGCGCGTTGCCTACGCTGAACATGCTGTTGAAATATTCATCGCCAACTGCCTCTGGCGCGCCAACGAGCGTGTCGCCGCCTAACGCCTTGGCGGGCTCGGCCAGCGCTTGCAGATAGTCCTGCGGCACCTGATGCCACAGCAGCGGCAATGCGGTTTCCGGCAGTACGACCAGTTGCGCAGGGTATTGCCGGGCGAGGCTCAGGTAAGTGCGCAGCGTGTTGCGGATTTCCTCCGGCTGCCATTTCATGTCCTGCGAAACATTGCCTTGCAGCAGGCTGACCGTGACAGGCGCACCGACGGGCGTGCTCCAGGCGATCTGCTTCAGCCCGCTGCCGCCGACCCAGAAAGAAAACAGCGCAATCAGCAGCGGCCGCCGGCTAGCTCCGCCCAATAAACCGGCCACAATCGCAGCACTTGCTGCGGCTGCCAGCGAAATTCCGAACACCCCAACAATGGGCGCCAGTCCGGCCAGCGGGCTGTAGGGCACTTGCGAATAGCCCAGGGTCATCCATGGAAAGCCGGTAAAAATCCAGTTGAGCACCCACTCCATCAACACCCAGGCGAAGGGCATGGCATAGGCGCGAAGATGAACGAAGCGTGCGCTCACCCATCCGGCAGTCGCCGGAAACAGCGCCAGAAACGCGCAATATGCCGCTGTCGCGAAGACCGCTGCCGGCATCGGCATGCCGCCGAAATCATGCAGGCTGACGTAAATCCATGAAACGCCGGCGCCAAACAATCCCAGGCCGTAGAAATAGCCGAGTTGGAATATCTGCTTGGGAGATTCGGCCTTGTGCCAGAGCATGAACAGCCCGGCCAGCGTCAGGATGGGAATGGGGTAGAGGTAAAACGGCGCGTAGCCCAGCACGGCCAACGCACCCAGTCCGAATGCCGCCAGACGCTGGCGGAAAGGTGTTGCAAGGAGTTTGTGCACGGTTAAGGCGGTGTTGTTTTTGATAGCCCCATTATCCCGGAAATGCGTGTTCAAGGGCTGACGTTTACGATCAGGCCAAGTTGCCTTATGCGGCCTGCGAGCGTATTCATCCAGGTTTCCGTCAGGCGAGACAAGCGCGGTGCTTCGGGTTGCATCGATGGGCGCGCCAGGCCGTAAAGATGCACGCCGGCGATGACATCGGCCGCTTGCCGCAGCAGATCGAGATAGGCTTCGATTTCGTGGTCTTGCGGCGGCTCGCCGTCGAGCGCGAAAATGCAGGTCTGTACCCATGTCGGGCATTGTTGCGCGCACAGCCGCAGCCGTTCGAGCACTCCTTGCGGGTTGAGGCGGACATCGTTGATGCGGGCGATGCCTTCTTGTGTGGCTGCATCTACCTTGAACCAGACCTCGCCATTGCATTTGCCAAGATGGGTGATGGCGTCGAGCACGCCGGGTTTTTCTATCAGACTGCCGTTGGTGATCAGGCGCAGGCAGATTTCTCCCGCGAGGCCGAAGTCGCGCATGACACGATCTGCGATGACGATGGACTGTGCGAATTCGTGAGAGCTGGTCGGCTCGCCATTGCCGGAGAACGCGATGTCTTTCAGGCGGCGCCTTTCCTCTGGCACACGTTCCTGCATGAAGCTGCCGTTCAGCACGTCGTTCAGCATCTGACGCAATTCGCACTCAAGCTGCGCCAGGTCGACTTCAGGGGCTGCACCGCGCGTGAGGTCGGGTACCTGGCAGTAGATGCAGCGCCAGTTGCAGGCGTTGTTCGGATTAAGGTTGATGCCGATGGAGATGCCGTGCGCGCGCCGCGAGACAACCGGATAGACATAGGTCATGCCGGCGCTGTCGCGGTCGTGATCCGTGGTGTCGAGTTGCGGCTTGGGTGTGTTCATGACGGCATCGCTTGTGCAAAACGCAAAATTTGGAGTAATTTAAATCCTGATCAAGCGAATATATTAATCGAAAGGGATGCAAAACTCTGCGTTATGCGCGGGTTGCATTGTTATCATTTTTTTCTGGCACATGAGGGAGGTTTCAATGTTCACGGAGTTCAAAAAGTTTGCCATGCGTGGCAATGTGGTGGATATGGCGGTCGGTATCATTATCGGCGCGGCATTTGGTGCCATTGTCAAATCCCTGGTGGATGATTTGATCATGCCGCCCATCGGTTTGTTGCTTGGCAATGTCGATTTTGCCAACCTCTTTCTGGTGCTGAAGGAAGGAGCGACGCCCGAACCTTATGCTTCGCTGGATGCGGCTAAGAAGGCGGGGGCGGTGACGCTGAATTACGGAGTGTTCATCAATGCCATCGTAAGTTTTACCATCGTCGCATTTGCGGTGTTCATGCTGGTGCGTGCGGTGAACAAACTCAAAGCTGCAGAAGAAGAGGCACCGGCCGAGCCTGCAACCAAGGATTGCCCCTATTGCTTTACTGCAATCCCGATCAAGGCGAAGCGGTGCCCCAACTGTACTTCAGAGCTTTAAAAATTACTGTTGAATAATCTCAGGATCGACGGCGGTCGGCTCTCCCGAACCGTCGTCATCCATCGTGCTGAAAACAACCGTAACCACCTGGTCCCCCACGAAATCAAGTTCGGTTGTCTTGTAGTAATCGCCGTTTACGGCGGTGTTCAGATAGTGGTAATGCCAGATGGAACCCATGACCTCGCCGGTTTCGTCATCTTTCACATCAACGGCGCGGGCCGGCTCGCCCAGGTGCTCGATAATCTGGGCTTTGTTGGCGGTTTGGATGTGCGCAACGAATTCATGTTCACTCAAGGGAATTTCATCGCCGCCTGCCATGGCTACGCCGGACAGGCTGGCGAGAAATGCTGCGGTAAGGACTCTCATGGTCTGCTCCCGGAAAGAGTGCAATGTCCTTGATAGGAGGATTCCGCATCAGGAAAGTTCCCTCTGGCCTGTGGGGAAAAACGTTATATATCAGGCTTCTGCTGCCGCAGGGGTTTCCTCGATGTGTTCGACCAGCAGCGAATGCACGCGCCGACTATCAGCGCGCAGTACGGTGAACCTGAATCCATCGAAAACCACCTGCTCCGCGCGTTTGGGTAAATGACCGAATTTGCTTACCACCAGGCCGCCGATAGTCGAAAACTCCTCATCGCTGAATTCCACGCCCAGGGCCTCGTTGAAATCGGTGATTTCGGTGAGCGCCTTGACGCGGAACCGGCCGCTGGCATCGCGGAAGATATTGTCCTCGGTTTCATCGTAGTCGTACTCGTCCTCGATATCGCCGACAATCTGCTCCAGCACGTCTTCAATGGTCACCATGCCGGCCACGCCGCCGTATTCGTCGACGACGATGGCGATATGGTTGCGGTTGCCGCGAAATTCCTTGAGCAACACATTGAGGCGCTTGGATTCGGGGATGAACACCGCCGGGCGCAGCATGTCGCGCACTTCGAAGTCTTCGCCTGCGTAGTAGCGCAGCAAGTCCTTGGCGAGCAGGATGCCGAGGATGTCGTCCTTGTTTTCGCCAATCACGGGAAAGCGCGAGTGCGCGGTTTCAATGACGAAAGGGATGAATTTTTCGGGCGGATCGGTAATGTCGATCACATCCATCTGCGAGCGCGGGATCATGATGTCGCGCACCTGCATTTCAGAAACTTGAAGCACGCCCTCGATCATCGAGAGGGCGTCTGCATCGAGCAGGTTGCGCTCGTAAGAAGAATGGAGGAGTTCTACCAGTTGTTCGCGGTCTTCCGGCTCCCGCAGGAGCAGGTGCGAAATACGTTCCAGCCAGGTGTGTTTACTACTGTCATCCGCCATGTGTTATGGCTTCCTTTTCAATATGATAAGGGTCAGCATAGCCCAGTTTTGTGATGATTTGTGTTTCAAGAGATTCCATCACGGAGGCCTCTTCATCGGTTTCGTGGTCGTAGCCCTGCAAATGCAGCACGCCATGTACGGTGAGATGCGCGTAATGGGCCTCAAGTGGCTTGTTTTGCTCCAGAGCCTCTTTTTCGATCACGGCATGGCACAGGACGATATCGCCCATCAGTACCGGCTCATCAGCGAGTGGGAAGGTAAGCACGTTGGTGGCGTAATCCTTGCCGCGATAGTCGCGGTTAAGTTCGCGGCCTTCGGCTTCATCGACCAGGCGCAGCGCGACTTCGGCGTCTTCTTCCAGCCCGGCAAGCGCCCATTTCCTGAATTGGGCGCGTGTCGGGGCGTTTTCGGGCTTTACTGCATATTGCACGGCCAATTCGAGCCTGGGTTTTTTCGCGGCAGGACTACTCATGTGTCTGGCCCTGCTCATAACGCTCGTAGGCGTTGATGATTTTCTGCACCAGCGGATGGCGCACCACGTCGTCCGACAGGAATTGGGTCATCGCGATGCCGCGCACGTCCTTCAGCACCTTCTGCGCTTCCACCAGGCCGCTCTTCTGGCCGCGGGCGAGGTCAATCTGCGTCACGTCGCCGGTAATGACGGATTTGGTGCCGAAACCGATACGCGTCAGGAACATCTTCATCTGCTCCGGCGTGGTGTTCTGCGCTTCATCGAGAATAATGAAGCTCTGGTTCAGAGTGCGGCCGCGCATATAGGCGAGCGGGGCGACTTCGATGGCGTTGCGCTCGAACATCTTGTGCACGGTGTCGAAGCCCATCAGGTCGTAAAGTGCGTCGTAAAGCGGGCGCAGGTACGGGTCGACTTTCTGCGCGAGGTCGCCGGGCAGAAAGCCCAGACGCTCGCCGGCTTCCACCGCCGGGCGTACCAGCACGATGCGCTTTACGCGGTCGCGCGTCAGCGCATCCACGGCGCTGGCGACGGCGAGATAGGTCTTGCCGGTACCGGCCGGGCCGATGCCGAAGGTGATGTCGAATTCCTGGATTTGCTGCAGGTATTCCACTTGGCGCGGCGTGCGACCGTGCAGGTCGGAGCGGCGTGTCATCAGCACCGGCATCGCGGCGGTCGCGATGGACTCCGCACTCAGCTTGCCGACTTCCACCAGGCCGAGCTGGACATCTTCCAGGCTGATCGGCTTTTTGGCGCGAGCATAGAAGTCCTGCAGCAGTTGAGAGGCCAGGCGCATATTGGGCGTATCGCCGGACAGCTTGAAATTGGCACCGCGCCGGGCAATGCCGACCTCGAGCGCGTCTTCGATTTGTTTCAGGTTTTCGTCCAGCGCGCCGCACAGGTTGGCCAGGCGGAGATTGTCTTCGGGAGTAAAGTCGATTTCCAAGATATCGCCTATTCGCTGACCAGCTCGCCGCGCAGGCTATGCGGCAGCGCTGCGGTGATGCGCACGGTCGCGAAGCTGTTGATCAGTTCGGCCGGACCGTCGAAATTGACGATGCGGTTATTGTCGGTGCGGCCCGCCAGCTGGTTCGCGTCCTTGCGTGAAGTGCTTTCGATCAGCACGCGCTGCGTGGTGCCGACCATCTTCTGGCTATTGTCGTAGCCCATTTTTTCGATCAAGGCCTGCAGGCGTTCCAGGCGCGCCTGCTTCACTTCATGCGGCGTATCGTCAGACAGATAGGAAGCGCCGGTGCCGGGACGCGGGCTGTAGATGAAGCTGAAGCTGTAGTCGAAGCCGACATCCTCGATCAGCTTCATCGTCGCTTCGAAGTCGGCATCGGTCTCGCCGGGGAAGCCGATAATGAAGTCCGACGACAGGTGCAGATCGGGCCGTGCGGCGCGCAGCTTGCGAATGATGGATTTGTATTGCAGCGCGGTGTAGTTGCGCTTCATCGCGGAAAGTATCCGGTCGGAACCGGCTTGCACCGGCAAATGCAGGTGCGATACCAGCTTGGGCAGCTTGGCGAACGCCTCGATCAGCGCCGGACTCATTTCATTCGGGTGCGAGGTGGTGTAGCGCAGGCGCTCGATGCCGGGGATTTCGTGCAGGTATTCGAGCAGCAGCGCGAGGTCGGCTGTTTCGCCGTCGGCTATCTTGCCGCGATAGCCGTTCACATTTTGCCCCAGCAGGGTCAATTCTTTCACGCCTTGTTGCGCCAGTTGCGCGGCTTCGACCAAGACGTCGTCGAACGGGCGCGAGACTTCCTCGCCGCGGGTATAAGGCACGACGCAGAAGGTGCAGTACTTGCTGCAACCTTCCATGATGGAGAGAAACGCGGTGGCGCCTTCCACGCGCGGTGGCGGCAGGCGGTCGAATTTTTCGATTTCCGGGAATCGAATGTCCACTTGCGAGCGGCCGGAGCTGCGCTTCTCGGCGATCAGCTCGGGTAGGCGATGCAGGGTTTGCGGGCCGAATACGATGTCCACGTAGGGCACGCGGTCGACGATGGCCTGGCCTTCCTGGCTGGCGACGCAGCCGCCGACGCCGATCACGAGGTCGGGCTTAGTCTTTTTTAGCTCACGGTAGTGGCCGAGCTGGCTGAACAACTTCTCCTGCGGCTTTTCGCGCACCGAGCAGGTGTTGATCAGGATGAGGTCGGCTTCTTCGGGATTCTCGGTTTGCTGCATGCCTTCCGTGGCCTGCATCAAGTCCGCCATGCGCGACGAGTCATACTCGTTCATCTGGCAGCCGAAGGTTTTGATAAATACTTTTTTGGTTGCGCTCATGGCTGGATGGCCGATCCGCGCAGGGGGTTGGTGAGTTGCAAAATGTCTCTATAAAACAGCCGGGTAAGTCGCCATTATAGTTAACGCAAGGGAGGATGGCAACGCGACCTTTCGGTATAAAGGGTAAAATGCCGCGATGGACTATTTACCCGTATTCATGAAATTGCGCGGCCGTACCAGCGTGGTCATCGGCGGCGGCGAGGTGGCGTTGCGCAAAGTCGTCATGCTGCTCAAGGCGGACGCGACCGTGACCGTTGTGTCGCCGGAGTTGTGCCCGGAGCTGGCTGACTGGCAAGCGCAAGGCAGGCTTGTTCACGTTGCTGCACGATTCGAGCCGCCACAGCTGGATGGCGCGCAACTTGTGATCGCCGCGACCGACGACGAAGAGGTGAACCGTCAGGTTTCCATCGCGGCGCAGGCGCGAAATATCCCGGTAAATGTCGTCGATGCGCCTGAACTTTGCACCTTCGTCGTGCCTTCGGTGGTGGACCGCTCGCCCATCGTGATTGCGGTTTCCAGCGGCGGCAAGGCGCCGGTGCTGGCGCGGCTGGTGCGAGCCCGTCTTGAAACGCTGATTCCGGCATCGTATGGCCGGCTGGCGCTACTGGCGGGCGAATTCCGCGACAAGGTCAAGACGCGTTTTCCGACTTCCCAGCAGCGACGCATCTTTTGGGAGAACGTATTTCAAGGCCCGATCGCCGAACGCGTATTTTCCGGCCAGGAACAGTCCGCTCGCCAGGAATTGCATGCCGTGCTGGAGGGAACCTCGGACGTGACGCATCGCGGCGAGGTTTATCTGGTCGGCGGCGGACCGGGCGATCCCGATCTGCTGACGTTCCGCGCCTTGCGCTTGATGCAGCAGTGCGATGTGGTGGTGTACGACAAGCTGGTGAGCCAGCCGGTCATGGAGCTGGTGCGCCGCGATGCCGAGCGCATCTACGTGGGCAAGCAGCGCGACCAGCATACCCTGCAACAGGAAGATATCAACCATCTGCTGGTGCGTTTGGCCCAGGAAGGAAAGCGCGTACTGCGCCTCAAGGGCGGCGATCCATTCATTTTTGGCCGCGGCGGCGAGGAAATCGAAACGCTGATGGAAAATGGCATTCCTTTCCAGGTCGTGCCCGGTATTACCGCGGCATCCGGGGTGGCCAGCTATGCCGGCATTCCGCTCACGCACCGCGACCATGCCCAGTCCTGCATTTTCGCGACCGGACACCTGCGCGACGGTACGGTAGACCTGGATTGGCCGGTATTGGCGCGACCCCGCCAGACCATCGTGATCTACATGGGGCTGGTGGGCCTGCCCGAGATTTGCCGTCAACTGGCGGCGCACGGCTTGCCGGCTTCGACGCCTGCGGCGGTCGTGCAGCAGGGTACATTGCCGCAGCAGCGTGTCGTGGTGTCCGATCTGGCTAACCTGGCGCACGAGGTTGAAGTGGCAGGTTTGCACGCACCTTGCCTGACGATCATCGGAACCGTAGTCAGTTTGCGCGGCAAGCTGAACTGGTTCGAGCCCGAAGGCGGTTGATATAACCGCCCGCGGAAGGTGGTTCAGCTTTTACGGGGCAGGGTAATTCGCACTTCCAGGCCTCCGCTCTCACGGTTGTGCAGCGAGAGGTGGCCTCCATGCAGGCGGGCGATACGGTCGGCGATTGCCAATCCCAGACCGCTTCCGCCTTCCTGACCACGCGCTGCATCCAGACGTTCAAACGGCCGCAACAGCCGTTCCATTTCACCCTCCGGAATGCCGGGGCCGCTGTCGAGCACGCTCAGCGTGATCTGGCCATTCTGGTTGCGTGTCATGATTTCCACTTTTTTTCCGCCGTAGGCAAAAGCATTGTCGATCAGGTTGCCCAGCAGGCGTTGCATCGCCAACGGACGCAGCATCAATTCCGGCAACGGGCCGAGATTGAGGTGCAGCGTATGGCCGCTGCGCGCATAGCGGTCGGCCGTCGATTCGATCAGCGCGTTGAGGTCTTCCTTTTGCTCCATTTCGCCTTCCAGCCCGCGCACGAAATCGAGGAACTGGCGAATGATGCCGTCCATGTCTTCGATGTCCTGGATCATGCCAGCCTTGAGCGAATCGGAAGCCGACAGCATCTCAACGGACAATCGCAATCGTGCCAATGGCGTGCGCAGGTCATGCGACACACCCGCCAGCAGCAAGGTCCGCTCCGCATCCAGGCGCGCCAGTGCTTCGGTCATTTCGTTGAAGGTATGGCTCACGCGTTGCAATTCCTGCACGCCGTATTCAGGCAGTCGGTCGGCTTTTTGTCCGCGTGCCACCTGGTCGGCCGCCTTGGCCAGCAGGTGAAGCGGGCGATTGATGCGTGCGGCGATAAAGTAAGCGCCCGCCAATGATAGCGCCAGCATCAGCGCGGCCCACTCCACCCATTGCCAGGGAGCGGGCTGTTCGGTACGGATCTTGGGGATCACGACCCAGAAATCCTCGTCGTCGATAGAAAAGCTGACCCAGAGACCGGGGAGGCCGAGATGGTTGATGCTGACCACGGTGCCGGCACCCATCTGCTGGATGATTTTATGCGCAATCAGCCGCAGCAGCGGGTCATCGGGCAAGGGCTCGACGATTTCGAAGATTTCGATGGGGTAAACCCGCACCCCTTCGGTTTGCGAAAGCTCGGTCAGCAGCTGCAGGCGACGATCTTCATGCGCGGCCAGCAGGGCGGCACGGGTCAGGTTGGCAATACTCACCGCCTGCAAGGCGGCCGCCGAGGCGCGCGGCTCGCGCTCGACGTATTCGAACAGGCGAAACGCCGCATATTGTCCCGCCATCAGGAGGAAAGCAATCAGCAGCATGATCCGCGCCAGCAGCGTGCGGGGCATGAAGCTCATGTCGTCGTGGATCCACCGTCCGGAACGAAGACGTAGCCGTAGCCCCACACCGTCTGGATGAAGCGAGGCTGCGCCGGATCGTTCTCTATCAGTTTGCGCAGGCGAGACACTTGTACATCGACGCTGCGGTCGAAAGCATCCAGTTCGCGTCCGCGTGCCAGCTCCATCAGACGATCGCGCGACAACGGTTGGCGCGGATGGCTGGCCAGCGCATTGAGTAGCGCGAATTCGCCGCTGGTAATCGAGATGGGCGTGCCGTTACGATGCAGGCTGCGGGTGGCAGGATCGAACACGAATTCGCCAAACTGTATGGTGGATGCAGTGTTCTCATGTGCTGAATGGGCGGCTTGCGACTTGTGACGGCGCAATACCGCGTTGATGCGGGCGAGCAATTCGCGCGGGTTGAATGGCTTGGGCAAATAGTCATCTGCGCCCATTTCAAGACCGACGATACGATCCACTTCATCGCCGCGCGCGGTCAGCATGATCACCGGCATATTGTTCCCGCTGCCGCGCAGCCGGCGGCAAATCGCCAATCCGTCCTCGCCAGGCAGCATCAAATCGAGTACCATAATCTGGTACTGGTTATCCGCCAGCTGCGCGTCCATGCTGGGCGCGTCGCTGGCTGATTGAACCTCGAAGCCCTGCTCGGTAAGATAGCGCATCAGCAGCTCGCGCAGGCGCTGGTCGTCATCCACGATGAGGATTCTTTTTTGCATGGCGCTATGGTAGCGCTGAAAATACGTCTGATCACGATTTTGGTAACAAAACTATTGCAATCGTGTAGGTTTGTTACAAATCGTTACAAATTTTCCGGAGACGGAAATATCCTGGTTACATCCTGACGATATTCTGATCACACCCTTGATCTCCACAAGGTCTCCGTAGTTAAAAAGAGTTATACGCTCCCGTCTGGAGCGATGACGAAAAGTGCTGCTGTTGCGCATGTTCGGGCGGTGAGGTTGTGCCCCTCCCCGCCCGAAAATATTCACAACTGACAAGTAGCAATTAAAGGCTGCATGAAAAAACCTTCACTGTTGGCGTGTCTGGCATTGCTTGTGTTTACCCGTCCGGCATGGACGGAACCCGTAAATTTGTCCCCGAATCCCTCCAAATCTGCCAATGAAGAACAGGCAGAAGATCGTCAAGTACTCGAAGAAAAACTCCCTCCAGAAGCCCGCAAGCGCCTGCGCGAAGTGCTTGATAGCTATTCCCGTCAGGCCTATCCCGATGGCGAACAACTGGCAGAGCGCCGCCGCCTGATGCATGACCGCATGCAGGAGCGCCTGAACAATGCCGACAAAAACGGCGTCGGTTCGATTTCCCGCAGCGAGGCTCAATTACGCATGCCGCGCCTGGCGCGTCAATTCGACCAGATCGATACCAACGGCGATAACATTGTCACGCGCGAAGAAATGCAGGCTGCACGCGACCGCGCGGTGATGGAAAAGCGCGAAACCGCACGCGCGGACAATCCCGGCGCCGATTCACGCGCGACCAAGTCCCAATAGTTCTTCCATTTGCCCAGGACGCATTGCCGTCCCGACATGCCTGAGGCACACTGCCTCATTTTCCATACCCGAATCCAATTCCACTCTATCTAAGCCTTCGAAAACATGTATTCATCCACATTCATCTTTGCAAAAAAACAATTTGACGAAAAATTTCATAGTCTCGATCAAGCTATCGCAGCGGCTGCTAAGGAAATTCCTGGTTATCTTGGCGAGGAGACATGGGAGAACACGAGTGCAGGCTTGGTTTCGAATGTCTACTACTGGGAGTCGCTTGAGGCATTGCAATCTTTGATACAGCATCCCAAACACTTGGAAGCAAAAGCTGCGCAGGAAAATTGGCTTGATGGCTATCAAGTCGTCATTTCCCAAGTAATCAAAACTTACGGGGATGGCAAGCTTGGTCTCGTCCCTTCATCCAAAGTACCGGACTAACTCGCCCCGCTCAAGACCGCTATACGCAAGCCGGTTTCGCGCTCCCGAGCTTTCATGAGATCCATATGACCGCATTCTTGTTGCTGATCGCTGGCTTGGCTGTTGTTTGGTACCTCATGCAGCGCCGCGGCTCAAGACGCAGCCATGACACTTACTCGAATTCCAGTGATGCGAGTGGAAACAACAGCTATACCCCAACCTCTTCCTTTGACGGCGGAGGCGGCATGTTCGGCGGTGGAGGTGCGAGCGGAAGTTGGGGCGATTCCGATTCCTCGGGTAGTGGCAGCGGGGGAGGAGGCGACGGCGGCGGAGGCGGCGATTGAGCCCTCGCACGCCGTCCTGCTTCCCGCCAGGCTCGCAGTTATCCCATCAAGCAGCCTTGAGCATTTCCTGCCTGTCAGCCAGATCGTTCACCTTCGCGGCCATGATGAAGTCGTTCTCATGCAAGCCGTTAATCTTGTGGGTCTGGAATACCACGCGGCAATAGCCCCATCCCAATGCGATGTCGGGATGATGTCCTTCCGCCTCGCATAGCTCGCCCACCTTGCGCGCGAACTCCAGTGCATCCATAAAGTTCATGAAAGAGAAGGTGCGTTTCAGCTTGGTGGCATGGTCTTGTAGTTCCCAACCCGGCACGCGGCTGAGATAGGCTTCCGCTTCCGTGCGCTGGAGCGGCGGGATACCGCCCTGGCAAGGAGTGCATTTCTTTTCGGTCAATTCAGTTTCAGGCATGACGATATATCCTCTGGTTTTCAACTCCTCCAACTGTTTTTTAACTGTTGTAAATAATATGACCGTGGCTTGCCTACTGGGTTCTTGCTGGTTTGAACCATAAAGGACTGATTCAGTCCAATTTTAGGAAGGAGGGCTTGGCATGTTGCGCATGAGCAAGCTGGCTGATTACGGTACGGTAGTCATGACTTACATCGCAAGGCAGCCGGAACGTTTGATAAGTGCTGGTGAAATTGCCCATGCCGTTGGGTTGGAGCAGCCTACGGTGAGCAAGTTGCTCAAATTGATGACACATGCCGGATTGCTTGTCTCGAGGCGTGGGGCGGCAGGCGGTTATAGCTTGTCCCGACCTTCGCAGCGTATTTCGATGGCAGACATTATCGATGCCATCGAGGGCTCGCCGATGGGCTTGACGGAATGCAGCAGCGTGCCCGGTTTATGTACACGCGAATCGACCTGCTCCGTGCGCGCCAACTGGCAGCGCATCAGCCAGTCGATACGCGGCATTTTGGCTGAAATTACGTTGGACGATCTATTGTTGCCGGAGACGCAAGCGATCTCCTGGCGCAAACATACTGATGGAGTCGTATCACCCACCAGCATGAGCGAATCAATGGAGGCGCTTCATGAACACCGGAACCAGGTCACTGGATGAACTGATAGGCCGCGAATACAAGCACGGTTTCTACACACTGCTGGAAACCGATACCGTCCCGCCTGGCCTCAACGAAGACATTATTCGCCTGATCTCGGCCAAGAAAAACGAGCCCGAGTTCATGCTGAAATGGCGTCTGCAGGCCTATGAGCATTGGCTGACGATGAAGGAGCCGAAGTGGGCGAACGTGCATCATCCGGCCATCGACTATCAGGATATCGTCTACTATTCCGCGCCTAAATCGGATAAATCCGGGCCGCGCAGCCTGGATGACGTCGATCCCGAACTGCTGCGTACCTATGAGCGACTCGGCATCCCGCTGAAAGAGCAGGCCATGCTGGCCGGGGTGGCGGTGGACGCGGTGTTCGATAGCGTTTCGGTGGCGACGACTTTCCGCGAAAAGCTGGCCGAGTTCGGCATCATTTTCTGCCCATTTTCCGAAGCGGTGCAGAATCACCCCGATCTGGTGCGTCAATATCTCGGCAGCGTCGTGCCCTACACCGACAATTTCTATGCCGCGCTTAATGCTGCGGTATTCAGCGACGGCTCGTTCTGCTATATCCCGCCCGGGGTGCGTTGCCCGATGGAGCTGTCTACCTATTTCCGCATCAACGCGAAAAATACCGGCCAGTTCGAGCGCACGCTGATCGTCGCCGACAAGGATGCCTATGTCAGCTACCTGGAAGGCTGCACCGCGCCCATGCGCGATGAAAACCAATTGCACGCGGCGGTAGTCGAGCTGGTGGCACTGGAAGGCGCGCGCATCAAGTACGCCACAGTGCAGAACTGGTATCCGGGCGACAAGGAGGGCAAGGGCGGTATCTATAACTTCGTCACCAAGCGCGGCGACTGTCGCGGCGCGAATTCGCACATTTCATGGACGCAAGTCGAAACCGGCTCGGCCATCACCTGGAAATATCCGAGCGTGATCCTGCGTGGCGACAACGCCATCGGCGAGTTCTATTCGGTGGCGCTGACCAACCATTACCAGCAGGCGGACACCGGTACCAAGATGATCCATCTCGGCCGCAATACCCGCAGCACGGTGATTTCGAAAGGCATCTCGGCTGGCCGCGGGCAGAACACCTATCGCGGCCTGATCAAGGTGTTGTCCGGTGCGGAGGGCGCGCGCAACTATACCCAGTGCGACTCGCTGCTGCTGGGCAGCAGCTGTAGCGCGAATACCTTCCCCTATATAGAGGTGAAGAACCCCACGGCCAAGGTCGAGCATGAGGCTTCCACTTCCCGCATCGGCGAGGATCAGCTGTTTTATTGCACACAACGCGGTATCGCCCCGGAAGACGCGGTGTCGATGATCGTCAGCGGCTTTTGCAAGGAAGTCTTCAAGGAGCTGCCGATGGAATTTGCGGTGGAAGCGCAGAAACTGCTGGGCGTCAGCCTGGAAGGCAGTACCGGATAAGGAGGAATGCGATGCTGGTGGTCAAGAATCTGCATGTAAGCGTGAACAGCAAGGAAATCCTGCGCGGCATCGATCTGCATGTACGCGCCGGCGAAGTGCACGCCATCATGGGGCCTAACGGTTCCGGCAAGAGCACGCTGGCGCAAGTACTGGCCGGGCGCGAGGGTTATCAGATCACGGCGGGCTCGGTCAGTTACCTTGACCAGGATTTGCTGGCCATGCCGCCGGAAGCGCGCGCGAGGGAAGGCGTTTTCCTCGCTTTCCAGTATCCGGTGGAAATTCCGGGCGTCAGCATCGCGCTGTTTCTCAAGACCGCACTCAACGCGATTCGCCGGGAGCGCGGGTTGCCGGAGCTGGATGCGATGGATTTTCTGGAGATGGTGCGCGACCGGATGAAGCGGCTGGGAATGGATGAAACCTTCCTCACGCGCGCGGTGAATCAAGGGTTCTCCGGCGGCGAGAAAAAGCGCAACGAGGTCTTGCAACTGGCTGTACTGGAACCGTTGCTGGCTATCCTGGACGAAACCGATTCCGGGCTGGATATCGATGCGCTCAAAACGGTTGCGGACGGCGTCAACGCCATGCGTGGGCCGGAACGGGCGATTGTTCTGGTGACGCACTATCAGCGCCTGCTGGATTACATCGTGCCGGATCATGTACACGTGCTGTCGCAGGGCCGCATCGTCAAATCCGGCGGGCCGGAACTGGCGCGGGAGCTGGAGCAGCACGGCTACGGCTGGGTTGAGGCCGAGAGCGGGGCAAGGCAGGTGGCTTGATGAAGGTTATGGAAATTTCTCACAACGAAGAGCTGGAGCGGGTTCCTCACGGCCTCGTGGGTCGCGATGTACCTTGGGTGATTCAGGCGCGCCAGATGGCGTTTGCGCGGTTTGCCGTGCAGGGTTTCCCGACGCGCCGCGACGAGGAGTGGAAATATACCGACGTTTCCGTGCTCACGCGCCGCGCTTCGCTGGCGCCCGACCATTTCCCGCCTGACCCTTCGTCCGAAGCGGCGCTTCATGCCTGGTCGCTGGCGCAGGAGGGTACGCACCTGATGGTGTTCGTGAACGGACACTTTTCGGAAGAGCTGTCGGCCATCAGCGAATTGCCGGAAGGCGTTTCCCTGGATAGCCTCGCGCAACGACTTGAGGACGGCGACGAGTTGCTGCGGCCTTATTTCGAGGGCAAAGAGCATACCGTGTTCGGTGCGCTCAACAATGCATTTGCGACCGATGGCGCCGTTATTTCCCTGCCGCCGGGCGCCGTAGTGGAGGGGCCGATCTATCTGCTGTTCATTGCCAGCGGCCACGGCGTCGCCATTTATCCGCGCAATATCGTGCTGGCGGGTGCCGGTGCGCGCGCCACGATCATCGAGCACTACATAGGCACGCTGGACTCGCACAACTTCACCGATCCGGTGACAGAGCTCAACCTCGGTGCCGCGGCCGATATCCGGCATTTCAAGCTGCTGCAGGAAGGGCCGGCGGCGGTGCATATCGCCGGCATTCATGTCGAGCAGCAGGCGGATAGCCAGTTTGCATCGCATTCCTACGCGCTGGGCGGACACCTCGGACGCAACGACATTACTTCGCGCCTGCTTGGCCCCAATTGCCACTGCACCATGAACGGGCTGTATCTGCTGGATGACAAGCAGCACATGGATCACCACACCCGCATCGACCATCTGGCGCCCGACGGAACCAGCCGCGAGGCATATCGCGGCATACTCGACGGGGCATCGAGCGGCGTGTTCAACGGCAAGGTGATCGTGCATCCGGGCGCCATCAGAACCGATGCCAACCAGTCCAACCATAATTTGCTGCTGTCGCGCCAGGCGGAGGTCGATACCAAACCGCAACTGGAGATATTCGCCGATGAAGTGAAATGCACGCACGGTGCGACGGTGGGCCAGTTGGATGACGACGCCTTGTTTTACCTGTGTTCGCGCGGCATAGACGCCGACCTGGCGAAATCGATGCTGGTGTATGGCTTTGCCAACGACATCATCGACAAAATCGAGAATCCGACCCTGCGCAATCGTGTCGAGCATCTGGTGCTTGATCGCTTGCCGCAAGGGGAGAGCATCAAGGAGCTTATGTGATGAAGCTTATGGAAATACCGACGACGGATGAAATGCAAGTGGAGCGCTGGCGCGCCGACTTTCCTATCCTGGAAAGCAGGATTCACGGCAAGCCATTGATCTATCTGGACAATGCCGCCACGACGCAAAAGCCGCACGTGGTCATCGATGCCGAGGCGCGCTATTACCGCGAGGAAAACGCCAACGTGCATCGCGGGGTGCATGTGTTGAGCCAGCGCGCGACGGATGCCTTTGAAGGTGCACGCATAAAGGTGCAGCGCTTCATCAATGCCGACCGTTCGGATGAGATTGTTTTTGTGCGCGGCACCACCGAGGCGATCAATCTGGTCGCACAAAGCTACGCCCGGCCGCGCTTGCGGGAAGGCGACGAGATCATTATTTCCGCGCTCGAGCACCACTCCAACATCGTGCCGTGGCAGATGGTGTGTCAGCAAACCGGCGCGCTGTTGCGCGTGATTCCGGTCAACGATGAAGGCGAGCTGGATATCGATGCCTACGAAAAGTTGCTGAACAAATATACAAAGCTGGTGGCCCTGGCGCATGTTTCCAATGCACTCGGAACCATCAATCCGGTGCGGGCGATGATTGCCAAGGCGCATGCCCATGGTGTGCCGGTGCTGCTGGATGGCGCGCAGGCCATTGCCCATCTACCGGTCGACGTGCAGGCGCTGGGGTGCGATTTCTATGCGTTTTCCGGGCACAAGATCTATGCGCCCATGGGCATAGGCGTGCTGTACGGCAAAGCCTTGCTGCTGGAGGAAATGCCGCCGTACCAGGGCGGCGGCGACATGATACGCACGGTGGCTTTCGAGCATACCGAGTACAACGTCCTGCCTTACAAATTCGAGGCCGGTACGCCGAATGTGGCGGGAGCCATCGGCCTCGGTGCGGCGCTGGATTATCTGTCCAAGATCGGTCTGGAAACAATTGCCGCCTACGAGCATGAAGTGTTGGACTATGCCACGCGCGCCATCGCAGATATCCCCGGCATCAGCTTGGTCGGCACGGCTAGGGATAAAACCGCCATCCTGTCCTTTCTGGTGGAGGGCGTGCATGCCCACGATATCGGCACCATCCTCGACCGCCAGGGTATCGCCATCCGCGCCGGCCATCATTGCGCGATGCCGCTGATGCAGCGTTTTGGCGTGGCGGCCACCGCGCGGGCATCGTTTGCGCTTTACAACACGCAGGAAGAAGCCGATGCGCTGGCAGCGGGTTTGCAGCGCACTGTGGAGCTATTCAAACGATGAAAGAATTGCGCGATCTCTATCAGGAAGTCATTTTCGACCATTACCGTTCGCCGCGAAATTACGGCCCGCTGCCCACCGCGAATCGCGATGCAGAGGGCTATAACCCTTTGTGCGGCGACAAGGTGAAGCTTCATTTGCAGGTCGAGGACGGCGTCATCCGCGATGCGCATTTCGAAGGTTCCGGCTGCGCCATATCGACCGCTTCCGCGTCGCTGATGACAGAAGTGCTGAAGGGCAAGGACGAGGAAGAAGCGATGCGCCTGATGGAAGAGTTTCAGCGGCTGGTCACCGGTGCCGGCGAGCCTGAAGGCCTGGGCAAGCTGGAAGCGCTGGCAGGCGTGCGCGAATTTCCGTCGCGCGTCAAATGCGCGACGCTGGCCTGGCATACCTTGCAGGCGGCGCTGGAAAACCGGCATGTGCCGGTAACGACGGAATAGGAAGCTACTGAAATAGGCTCTAATCATGCTCGACTGGAAAACCCTCATGGATCAGCAGGAGAACCCGGCCGCCGGCGATGAACTCAAGGCGCGCGTCATCGATGTCCTGCGCAGCATTTACGACCCGGAAATCCCGGTCAACATCTATGACCTTGGCCTGATCTATGGCCTGGAGATCTCGCCCCAAGGGGAGGTGCATGTGCGCATGACGCTAACCGCACCCAATTGCCCGGTGGCGCAGACTTTTCCCGCTACCGTGAAAGAAGCGCTGCTATGCGTGGGCGGCGTCAGCGACGCGAATGTGGAGCTGGTGTGGGATCCGCCGTGGAGTCGGGACAACATGAGCGAGGCGGCGCGGTTGCAACTCGGCATGCTTTGAGATGACAGGCTTGGCAGAAAAGGAGAAGCGCATGAGCGACTGGATCGATGTGGCGGCAGTGGAGGACTTTTTGCCCGGCACTTGCCGCGTCGTCGCCACCGACGACTTTCCCATTCTCGTGGTCAACCTCGACGGGCGCTACTACGCGGTCGAGAACACCTGCACCCATGAGTACGCTGAACTTTCCGACGGCAAGTTGCAAGGCGAGGAGATCACCTGTCCGCTGCATGGGGCGCGCTTCTCGGTGGTGACCGGAGAGGTACTGGCGCTGCCCGCGCTGGAAAATCTGCGGACATTTCCCGTGCGTGTTACCGACGGCTGGGTGGAAGTGGATGCCGAGGTCGAAGGCGCGTAAGCCCGCAACTCAGCGATAGGGCGCATCCTGCGCCCGGTCGGCGGCGATTTGCCGCTCGAACTTATCCCCATGCATCAACAAACCGTTCTTATCGATGACGGCCTGGTCGCGCTCTTCCATATGGAATTCGAAGTGGCGCGTCATCACGATCGCGTCGGTCGGGCAAGCCTCTTCGCAAAAGCCGCAGTAGATGCACTTGAAAAGGTCGATATCGTAACGCGTCGTGCGGCGCGTGCCATCCGGCCGCTCTTCCGATTCGATAGTGATGCACATTGCCGGGCAGACCGCCTCGCACAGCTTGCAGGCAATACAACGCTCTTCGCCATTAGGGTAGCGGCGCAGCGCATGCAGGCCGCGGAACCGTGGCGATAGCGGGGTTTTCTCTTCCGGATACTGCACTGTGACCTTGCGCCGGAAAAAACTTTTTCCGGTCAGACCCATGCCGCGCAGCAGCTCGGTCAGAAACCAGGTGTGGAAAAGTTCTCGGAGGTAATGCATTGGTAGCCTCTGAACATTTCGACCGGGCGAGGTGGATTTAATTCATGGCCTGACATTTTGATGCAGGCTGTCGGCCATGTCCTACGCGGCGATCAGAACTTGCCGGGAAATTAGCGTTCTAAAAAACAGTTCAGGTTTTGCAGCTTTTCGCACGCTCATATCGCATTCTTTGCGCGGCATGGGTTGTGTTCGATGGAAAGGAGGTGAAACCATGGAAACAGCTAAAATCAGTAAAGTCTTGATCGGAGAAGCGTTGGTGGGAGAAGGCAATGAAGTTGCTCACGTCGACCTGATCATCGGCCCGCGAGGCAGCGGCGCCGAAACAGCCTTTTGTATCGCTCTTACCAACCAGAAACGCGGTGACAATGCATTGCTCGCAGTTCTGGCGCCCAACATGATGGCAAAACCACCCACCGTAATGTTCAACAAAGTGGATATCAAAAACGCCAAGCAGGCGGTGCAGATGTTCGGCCCTGCCCAATGCGGCGTAGCGGAAGCGGTGGCGGATAGCGTCAAGGAGGGCATCATTCCAATTGAAGAAGCCAACGACTTGTTTGTCTGCGTCGGCGTCTTCATTCACTGGGATGCAGTGGACGATGCCAAAATTCAAGACTGGAATTACGAAGCGACCAAGCTTGCCATCCGGCGCGCAGTCGAGGGCTTGCCGTTGCCGAATGAAGTGATTGCGAAGGAATCGACGGCGCACCACCCGTTTGCGGCACACGACTACCCGAACGCCGCAGTACAGGCGATGGGGGCCTTGCATTGAGAGTAGGGGTTCAATTTGATTGGGAGGCCCGATGTAGTTTTGATAGCGAATGACAACTTGCCTTGATGCCCTTTATTAAAGGGTCTGGAGGCATTTGTCATCGAAAAGAGCAATTAAACCGTTATTTCATTACCTTCATCGAGAAAAGGATCAAATATGAAAGGTCATACCCTGATGAAATTCTTGCCAGGCGCTTTGCTCACGGTATCTACCTTGGTTGGCATGCCCGCTTCGGCCGCCGATGTCGGCGTCTCCGTCACGGTCGGCCAGCCGGGCTTTTACGGACGTATCGATATCGGCGATTTTCCGCGACCGGTACTGGTTTATCCGGAACCGATTATCGTGCGGCCGATCGGTGTGGCGTACGAACCGATTTATTTGCACGTGCCTCCTGGCCATGCGAAGAAATGGCGCAGTTATTGCGGCCAGTACAACGCTTGCGGACGTCCGGTGTATTTCGTGCAGGATCATTGGTACAACGACGTGTATGTGCCGGAGTACCACAAGCGTCATCATGGCGGTGGCGGGGCCAAACACTCCAAAGGCGACCGCGATCATGGAATGAAACATGACAAGGGGCCTGGTAAAGGCCACGACAAAGGACCAGGAAAAGGCAACGATAAGCATTGAGCCGCCCGGGGCGAGCTGCAGGCAGACGCCGCAGTTCGGGGAGGCCGCGATCCGAAAGGTTCGCGGCCTTTCTTTTGTTTATCGGAGGATACGCAGTTGTTTGGCAATAAGGATTTTCGTGCGGGTTTGTCTGGCGCGCGCTACAGCCTTCCAGCCAATACCTCTTTCGCCACTGTCGTCGGCACCGGTGCGTAGTGGTCGAATTCCAGCGTGAACAGCCCGCGCCCCTGCGTGGCGGAGCGCAGATCGGTGGCGTAGCCGAACATTTCTGCCAAGGGCACCATGCCGCGTATCGCTTGCACGCCGCCGGGACGCGATTCCGAATTTTCGATTTCGCAGCGCCGGGCGGAGAGCTGGGCGGCAACGGCACCCTGGTATTCGGACGGCACGATGATTTCGATCTTGGAATACGGTTCGAGCAGGATGGGTGAGCCTTGCGGCATGCCTTCGCGGAAGGCGGCGACGGCGGCGTTCTTGTAGGCGATCTCGCTGGAATCGACGTGGTGCGTGGTGCCGTCAACGAGGCGGATCGTCATGTCCGTGACCGGGTAGCCCGCGATGGCGCCATTCTCGGCCGCCTCGCGGAAGCCCTGCTCGATGGCGGGGATGAATTCGCGCGGGATGGCGCCGCCGGTGATGGCATTTTCGAAGCGGATGCCGGTCCCCGGCTCGGCCGGCCGCAGCTCCACGACGACGTGGCCATACTGGCCGTGCCCGCCGGTCTGGCGGATGTAGCGTCCCTCCACCTTGGGCACGGCTTTGGTGATGGTTTCGCGATAGGCCACGCGCGGCCGGCCGAGGTTGGCTTGCACGCCGTATTCGCGCTTGATGCGGTCGGCGAGGATTTCCAGGTGCAGTTCGCCCATGCCGGCCATGATGGTCTGGCCGGTGTCTTCGTCCACTGTCACCTTGAGTGTCGGGTCTTCTTCTGCCAGATAGCGCAATGCATCGGTGAGTTTATCCTGGTCGGCGGTGGTTTTCGGCTCGACCGAGACGCGGATCACCGGCTCGGGAAAAGCGATGCGCTCCAGCAGCACCGGCTGCTCCGGGGAGCACAGCGTATCGCCGGTCTGCGCGGTTTTCATGCCCAGCGCGGCGACGATGTCGCCCGCATGCACTTCCTCGATGTCCTCGCGGCGGTCCGCATACATGCGCACCAGTCGGCCGATGCGTTCCGGACGGTCGCGCGTCGCGTTGTAAACCTGCTGGCCGGAGCGTAATTTCCCGGAATACACCCGGAAGTAAGTCAGGTGGCCGACATACGGGTCGCGCACGATCTTGAATACCAGCGCTGACAGCGGCGCGTCATCATCCGGCTGGCGGAAGGTTTCCGTGCCGGTGGCGGAGTCGGTCACGGCAACTTGCCCGATATCCAGTGGCGAAGGCAGGTAATCGATGATGCCGTCCAGAACCGGCTGGATCCCTTTGTTGCGCAAGGCAGAACCGCAGAATACAGGGAACAGGCGGTTGGCAATGGTGCCGCTGCGCAGCGCAGCGGATAGCTGTTCAGTGGTTGGCGTCTGCCCTTGCAGGTAAAGCTCGAGCAGCACGTCGTCGGTTTCGGCAACGTGCTCGATCAGCCGTGTCCGCGCCGCTTCCGCCGCTTCGCGCAAGTTGTCCGGGATGTCGCGGATTTCCGGTCGCACGCCGCTTTCGTCCGGCCAATAGATGGCCTGCATGCGCAACAGGTCGATCACGCCCTCGAATTCGCGCTCGCGGCCGATGGGCAATTGCACCGCCACGGCGTTCGCCCCCAGGCGCTGTTCTATCGTTTGCAGCGCGTGGTCAAAATCAGCGCCGGGCCGATCCATCTTGTTGACAAGACAAATGCGCGGCACGCGGAAACGATCCGCCTGCCGCCATACCGTTTCGCTCTGCGGTTCGACGCCATGCACCGCGTCGAACACCACGATGCCGCCGTCCAGCACGCGCAGCGAGCGCTGCACTTCGGCGGTGAAATCGATATGGCCGGGGGTGTCGATCAGGTTGATGCGATGGTCGCGCCAGTCGGTAGTGATAGCGGCCGAGACGATGGTGATGCCACGCTCGCGCTCCTGCGCCATCCAGTCGGTGACCGTGTTGCCGTCGTCCACCGAGCCGATGTGATGGGTGCGTCCGGTGTAGAACAGAATGCGCTCGGTGACCGTGGTTTTCCCCGCGTCGATGTGAGCGATGATGCCGATGTTGCGTACGCGATCCAGCGGAATGCGGGTGGTAGCCATGCCGACAACCTCCATGCAATCAAGGGTGACCCCGAGCGATCAGTATAAAACCGATTTCAGCCTGCGTGATATTGCGGTTTGTGTCTATTACTTTGCCATGAAATGGAAATGCAGATATGCCACATGCTGGCGTGCCGGGCCGTTGGTGAGCAGCCGATAGTGTTTTATCTGGGTGCGTTGACTGATCTCGCGCACCATGGCAAAGCAATCCAGTACATAGGGCGCATCGCCGACCGACAAGGCGCCAATATTCTTGATGTCCCGCTTCGGGAAAAGTACGAAATGGACGCGGGCTGCTGGTGATGGGTGGGCAATGGCGATGCACTTGTCCGACTCGTACTCGACTCGCGGAAGTGCTGCCGGCATGCGCTGAATGCCGGCAGAAACCAGTAAGCCGGCCAGTTCGCTTGGGCGCAAGCATTGCTGCGCGCATTCGGTTATCGCCAGAAACGATCGAGGCAGGCTGCGCGAAAATACGTAGCCGCCAATCGCTACGCCGAGCAGGAAAACGGTCAGCAAGGCTATGGCGTATCGCGGACGCATAGGAAGCCTCTAAAATTAATTGGTGTAGGACTGGAACTCACGAGTTCTAAAATCTCAAGGTGCTATGAAGAGCGCAGTATTTGAAATTCACCGCCTGGTGGGATTTCGGCCTCGCTGATTTCAACTCGTTCCACCGTTGCATAACGCGGCCCTTGTTTCGCCCATGCCACCATCATCTCTATCCGCACGGCTTCGCCACAAACCAGTGCCTCCACTGTACCGTCGCGGCGATTGCGCACCCAGCCGCCCACATTCAGTCTTTTAGCTTCTTGTCGCATGGACTCGCGGTAGCCAACGCCCTGGACCCGGCCATGGATGCGCAATAGTTTGGCAACTGGGATCTCCTGCGGATTCATGCGGGGAAGTCTGCGCTAAGGCGGCTGTACTGGGGAAACTGGAATGCTGGTGCTAAGACTTCCATGCCAGATCAGGCTCGCGCGCGGCTTTGACGTCATCCAGGCGGCGTACCGGCATTGTGTGGGGCGCGGTTTTCAGTAACTCCGGTGTGGTGCGGGCTTCTTCGATGATCTCGCGCATGGCCTCCACGAAAGCGTCCAGCGTTTCCTTCGATTCGGTTTCTGTCGGCTCGATCAGCAGACATTCCGGCACCAGCAGCGGGAAGTACGCGGTCGGCGCGTGAAAGCCCTTGTCCAGCAGGCGCTTGGCGACGTCCATCGCGCTGACGCCGGTTTCTTCCTTCAGCTTTTGCAGCGTGATGATGAATTCATGGCTGGCGCGGCGTGTGGGAAACGCCAGTTCGAAGCCGGATTCGCGCAGGCGGTCCATCAGGTAATTGGCATTGAGCGCGGCGAACTCCGCGACGCGCTGCATGCCGGTGCGTCCCAGCATGCGCGCGTATACGTAAGCGCGCAGCAGCACGCCGGCATTGCCCATGAAGGCTGACAGCCGGCCGATGCTTTGCGGCCGGTCTTTTTCCGTGAGCCAGCGGTAATGATTTTCTTCGCGCGTAACCACCGGCACCGGCAGGAAAGGTTCCAGCCGTTTGCTTACGCCGACCGCGCCCGCGCCCGGACCGCCGCCGCCGTGCGGCGTGGAAAAGGTCTTGTGCAGATTCATGTGGATGACGTCGAAGCCCATGTCGCCCGGCTTCACCTTGCCCAGGATCGCATTGAGGTTGGCGCCGTCGTAATACAGCAGGCCGCCGGCCTGGTGCATGATGCGCGCGATTTCGCCGATGTTGCGTTCGAACACGCCCAGCGTGGACGGGTTGGTCAGCATCAGCCCGGCCGTTTGCGGGCCGCAGGCGGCTTTTAGCGCCTCGATGTCGACATCGCCGTTGGCATCGGTGGGGATTTCGCGTATCGCGTAGCCGCACATCGTCGCGGTTGCCGGGTTGGTGCCGTGCGCGGCGTCGGGCACGATGATTTCGCTGCGTGCGCTGTCGTTGCGGGCCCCATGATAGGCGTGAATCATCGCGATGCCGGCCAGTTCGCCCTGCGCGCCGGCCATGGGTGTCAGGCTGACAGCGGCCATGCCGGTCACTTCCGCGAGCATTTCCTGCAAGTCCCACAGGCAGGCGAGAAAACCTTGCCCGGTGTCGTCAGGCGCCAGCGGATGGCGGTTCAGCAGTCCGGGCAGCATCGCCAGCGCATTGGCGGCGCGCGGGTTGTATTTCATCGTGCACGAACCGAGCGGGTAGAAGTGCGTGTCGATGGAAAAATTCTGTTGGCTCAGGCGCGTGTAATGCCGCACCGCATCGAGTTCGGACACTTCCGGCAACAACGGGCGCGAGGTGCGGCGCAATTCTTCGGGAATATCGGAAGCGCGTTCCTGCGCCGGGAACTGAGCCGCATTGGCGCGGCCGGAACGGGAATGCTCGAAGATCAGCATGCAAGTTCCTCCAGCGCCGAGCCGAGTGCGTCGGCGTAGGCGTTCAGGTCGTCCTCGGTCTTGGTTTCGGTGGCGCAGACCAGCAGCGCATTGCCGAGGTCGGTATAGTAGGGCGCCAGATCGAGGCCGCCGAGAATGTTGCGCTGTCGTAGGTTTTCCAGCACCGGCGCCACCGGACATGGCAGGCGGATGACCGACTCATGAAAATACGGCGTATCGAAAACACGCGTTATGCCGCGTATGGCAGTCAGCTTGTCGATCAAGGCGCGGGTATTGTCATGGCTGGCTGCGGCGACTTCTTCAATCCCTTGCCCGCCCAGCATGGCGAGATGGATGGTCGCGGCGGTCACCATCAACCCTTGGTTGGTGCAGATATTGGAGGTCGCCTTGGCGCGGCGGATGTGCTGCTCTCGCGCCTGCAGCGTTAGCGTGAAACCGGGCTTGCCATCGAGGTCGACCGTACGGCCGACCAGGCGCCCGGGCATCTGCCGGACCAGGCTTTGCTTGCAGCAGAGATATCCTACATACGGGCCGCCGTTGGAAAGCGGGATTCCAAAGGGCTGCGCCTCGCCGCAGGCGATATCGGCGCCGTTGCTGCCCCATTCGCCAGGTGGTTTGATCAGCGCCAATGCAAGCGGATTGGCGACGCCAATAACCAGCGCACCCTGGCCGTGCGCCCAGTCGGTCAGCGCATCGGGTGACTCCAGCACGCCGAAGAAATTGGGCTGGTTGATCACCAGCGCCGCAAAAGGCTCGTTGCCGGCGGCTTCCAGCGCGGCCTGGTCGATGCGACCGGTGGCGGGGTCGAACGCGACCTCGGCAATGGCAATCTTCTGCGGCGAGAGCAAGGTACGCAAAGTCGCCCGATAGAGCGGATGGAGATTTGCCGGCATCAGCACGCGATGTGCGCCTGCTTTGTTGACGCGCACCGCCATCAGCACTGCCTCCGCCACCGCGCTCGCACCGTCATACAGACTGGCATTCGAGACCTCCATGCCGGTGAGCGAGGCCATCATGGTCTGCCATTCATACAGGAGCTGCAGCGTGCCCTGGCTGGCTTCGGCCTGGTAGGGCGTGTAGGCGGAATAGAATTCGCCGCGCGTCGCGATCTGCCAGACGGCGGCGGGGATGTGATGCTCGTAGGCGCCGGCGCCGATGAAATTGAGCTGGCCGCCGTCGCGCGCGGCGCGCTCCTGCATCAGGCGTGTGACCTGCATTTCATTGAGGCCGGGGGGGATGGCGTCAAGGTCGCCGTTCAGCAGAGCGGTGGGGATTTCGTCGAAAAGATCGGCGATGCGCTCGACGCCGATAGCGCCGAGCATCTGGGCGATGTCGTCAGGCGTGTGCGGAATGAACGGCATCGGGGGTTATAAAGTAGGCGCTATTCGCCGATTTCCTGTTGATATCCGGCTGCATCGAGCAACTGATCCAGGTCGGCCGCGTTGTCCGGCTGCATCTTGAACAGCCAGGTACTGTAGGCATCGTTATTTACCCGCTCCGGCATATCGGCGGCTTCCTGATTGACTGCGCTGATTGTGCCGGACAGCGGCGCATAGATATCCGAAGCCGCCTTCACTGATTCGACGACGGCGATTTCCTGACCGGCGCCGACTTGTTTTCCGGGCTCCGGCAACTCGATGAACACCAGGTCGCCGAGTAGGTATTGCGCGTGGTCGGTAATGCCTACAGTGATCGTGCCGTCAGCCTCCAGGCGGGACCACTCGTGGGTTTTGGCGTATTTGAGATCGGCTGGAATATTGGACATGGCTTGTTGTTCCTGATGTTTCGTTTTTTCCTTACGACGGATAACGCTGCGTTCATCCGCCCTGCATGACTTGAAGTTTAGACCAAAATCCTGCCGTTGCGTACGAACGGCGGTTTCACGATGCGGGCGTTGTGACGTTTGTCGCGGATTTCCACTTCGACCGTGTCGCCTATCGTGGAATCGAGCGGCAGCCGTGCTAGTGCGATGGATTTCTGCATGGTCGGCGAGAAGGTGCCGCTGGTGATCTGCCCTTCGCCAGTGGTGGTAAACACTTTCTGCTGCGGACGCAGCACACCGCCGCCGTCGAGCACCAGCCCGAGAAATTGCGACTGCCTCGGCCGGGAAAGCAACGCGCTTCGTCCTACGAATTCGCGGGCCGTATCGAATACCACCGTCCAGCCCAACCCGGCATCCAGCGGCGAGACCGATTCGTCCATATCCTGACCGTAGAGATTCATGCCTGCTTCCAGGCGCAAGGTGTCGCGCGCGCCCAGCCCGCAAGGCTTTACGCCCAGCTCGAGCAGGCGCCGCCAGAGCGTTGCCGCATGCGGGGCGGGAAAGGTAAGCTCGAATCCATCCTCGCCCGTATAGCCGGTGCGTGCGACAAAGTAATCGCCCACTTGCTGTTCATGAAATGGCGGCATCGCGGTCGTCGTGTCCCGTGTCTCCGGCAGCGCTTGCCATACTGCCTCGCGGGCATTCGGCCCTTGTACTGCCAGCATCGCCAGATCGCAGCGCGGGGTCAGCGCCAGCTGCATTTTCCAGCTGGCCGCACAGGCTTTCATCCAGTCGATATCCTTCTCGGCCGTGGCGGCGTTCACCACGATGCGGTAGCGCCCGCCGCCAAGGTAATACGCGATCAGGTCGTCCAGCACGCTGCCGGCTTCGTTCAGCATGCAGCTATAGAGTGCCTTGCCCGCCCGCAATTTCTCGACGTCATTGGCCAGCAGTTGCTGCATGAACGGTTTGGCATCCAGCCCGATGGCATCGATCGCGCACATATGCGAAATATCGAACATGCCGCAGTCGCGCCGCACGGCGTGATGCTCCTCGATCTGTGAACCGTAATGCAGCGGCATCTCCCAGCCATGAAAATCGACCATGCGGGCATTCAGAAGATGATGCGCGGAATTGAATGGCGTTGTTTTTGTCATGCCGGGTCCTGTGCGCTAATGAAGGATCACTGTTCGAGACCGGCTGCCAATGGAAGGGTTCAATCATTTCCGTTCTTCATCGACCATCACATTCAGCAGCCTATGCACCTGTGGCGCAATGATGAGTATCGCCGCAAATACGATAGGCCATGCAGTAGAAAACGCCAAGAGCCATTTGGCGATAAATCCGTCATTTGTTTTCGTATGCAGAAAAATAATGATCGCGGAAACGATCATCGATGTCGTGCCGGACATGATCAACGCGAACAGGATATTGCGATATTGGTACGGTATTTTTGCCTTCATTCATGACTCCAGGCGAATAAGGCAAGCTGCCCTGACCCGCTTGTCAGGGCATGCATTGCGCGAATGATTACCAGGGCAGCGTATCGGTCTCATGGAAAAAGCCGCCGCTTGGCCCGGATGCGTCCAGGGTGGCGAGGCGCACACTGGTTTTGCCGCTGTCTGCTACTTCCATTGGTGCATTCGCGCCGCCGAGTTCCGTTTTTACCCATCCCGGATGGGCGGAGTTGACTTTGATCGGCGTGTCTTTTAGCTCATGCGCCAAATGGATGGTGTAGGCATTAAGCGCGGTTTTGGAGGCGTTGTAGGCAAAGCCTTTAGCCGGGTCGATGGGGGAGTCGGGCATGCTATGCAGCGTCAGCGATCCGAGGATGCTGGAAAGATTGACGATACGGCCGGCCTTCGCGTTGCGCAGCAGGGGCAGCAGTTTCTGTGTGAGGGCGATAACCGCAAACAGGTTGGTCTGGAATGTCTCCTGGAGTACCTCCTGCTCCACGGAACTGCTGTTGTTGCCGCCGACGAGCTGTTCCTTGAGGATGCCGGCGTTGTTGACCAGGATATCGAGTCTGCCGTAGCGGCTTGCCAGATGATCGAACACGGCATTCTCCGAACCGGCCTGGGTCGCGTCGTAATGGATCGCTTCCGCTTTTATGCCCAGCCCTTGCAGTTGTTCGACCGCGGCATTGCCTTTAGCGAGGTCGCGTACCCCGATAACCACAGTAATACCCGTCTCGCCGAGTCCTTTGGCGGTTTCGAATCCGATGCCACGATTGGCGCCGCTAATGAAGGCTACTTTTTCGTCATGTGTGTTCATGTTGTACTTCTCCAGATAGTTGATGTGTAATTAATGTACCGAATGGTAAATTAATCTTAGGCGGCGCCCCAAAGGTTGTCAACAATTTATTTACCGAGTGGTATGATATTAATGTCCAACCAAGAATGGCATGTCATGAACACTTCTAAAATAGTCAGGCAACGGGGTCGGCCGCCCGCGTTCGATCACGACGAAGCATTGAACAAAGCGATGCACGTATTTTGGTCGCATGGCTACGAAGGCTCGTCGATGGCCGCGCTCACGGAAGCGATGGGAATCAACAAACCCAGTCTTTATGGAGCGTTCGGCAGCAAGGAGGAGTTGTTCCGAAAAGTGGTGCAGCAGTATCTCGCCGGGCCGGTGGCATATATCGGTGCTGCCTTGAGCGAGCCGACGGCATATCGGACGGTAGAAAAACTGCTGACAACTTCGGCCCAATTCCTGACGCGCGATCAGAATCCGCGCGGATGCATGGTGATTCAGGGCGCGCTGACTTGCGGCGAAGGCGCCGAATTGATCCAGCAGGAATTAAGGGCGAGGCGGAGCGCCTATGAGGATGGCCTGCGGCTGCGTTTCGAACGGGCCAGAGCGGCAGGCGACCTGCCGCCGGATGAGAGCCCTGCGGAGTTAGCCAAATATGTGGCGACTATCCATCAGGGGATGTCTGTGCAGGCGACCAGTGGAGCAAGCAAGAGTGAACTGTTGGAGGTTGTCGCGAGGGTATTGAGGCATTGGCCTGTTACGGGATTGCCTACGCATGGCTCAAGCAAAACCCCAGGCGCTTGAAGCGGGCGCCTGAAGTACCGGATGCGTGGCGGGTCCGCGCATCCGGCAGTTACTCACTGAGCGCTATGGAAAAATCACATGCTCCGAAGGCCAAGTCCCGTCATAGACGGCTTCCGGGTGCTTCTTCACGACCAGCGCGCGGATTTCATCAACGCGATGGAACGGGATCAACACCATCATCAGTACCTTGCCTTGGGCGATTTCCCCTTCGAAAGGTTTAAGCCTGTGGTCGGGGATGGCGCTGGCTACCATGCCGGTCCACAAGCCGCCGGAGATCAGGCCGACGACGATGCAGATGGGGATGGCGAGCAACGGAACCGGATTGTCGAATGGCCAAGGCGGTATCCACACCGCCAGCAGCCCGGCTATCAACCCGAAAACGCCGCCGAGGAGCGTACCGATTTCCCAGCCTTCGAGAAAATCGGTACGTTCGACGATGGAGGCTTCGGGCAGGTCGCCGATTTCCACGCCCGGTTTTGCAAGAAAATGGATACGGTTGGCGTTGACGCGCGCGAGGAGCAAGTCGTTCATCATCGCGTGTGCGCTTTCGGTATCCGGCAGCATGAAATAAAGTCTGCGGTTCATTTTCAACTCCCTTCTATGTAAAAAACATAAGGGACCACTACATCTAAATTAACCAATATACGAACACGAACAGCAACAGCCAGACTACATCGACAAAATGCCAGTACCAGGAAACCGCTTCAAATGCGAAGTGGCGTTCCGGGGTGAAATGTCCGGCATACACCCTGCCCAGAATGACCGAGAGCATGATGGCTCCGAGGGTGACGTGCGCGCCGTGGAATCCTGTCAGGATGTAAAAGGTGGCGCCGTAGATGCCGGTCTTGAAGCTAAAGGTGGCCGAAGAGTACTCATGGATCTGCAAGGCGATGAACAGCGCACCGAGCAGTATGGTGAGTATCAGGCCGATCTTGAGCTGGGTGCGGTTGTTGTTTTTCATCCCCCAGTGCGCCCAGGTCACGGTTGCACCCGAACTGAGCAATATCAGCGTATTGATGGCGGGAATGCCCCAGGCTCCCATCGGTGTGAAGCTTTCTTTCACCCCTGGGCCGGCGCTGGGCCAGACACCGTTGAAATTGGGCCATAGCAGATCGGTAGCGCCCAGCTCCGGGATGGTAATGATGCGCGAATAAAAGAGTGCGCCGAACAATGCTCCGAAGAACATCACCTCGGAAAAGATGAACCAGCCCATACCCCAGCGGAACGAGGTATCTACCTGATCGTTGAATAAGCCGCCGACGCTCTCGCGGATAACCGTTCCGAACCAGCCGAACAGCATCGCGATCAGGATTAGCGCGCCGGCGATCATCACGTACGTTCCCATCGGATTGTTCTGCAGGACAATGACAAAGCCGATGGCCAGCAGCAGCAGGGCGACCGAGCCGATCAGCGGCCACCAGGACGGGGAGGGAATGTAATAGCGCGCCGTTTCTGTGTGTGCGGTCATGTCAGATCCTTCCTTTTCCATTATTTAAACGCCGGTGCGGTTTCAAACGAGTGATAGGGCGGCGGCGAGGTGAGCGTCCACTCCAGGCTGTCCGCACCTTCCCATGGCCGATCTCCTGCTGTCGCTCCGCCGCGTATGCACTTGATCACCGTGTACAGGAACAGCAGCTGGCTTGCACCCAGCACGAAGGAACCCAACGATTGCAGCATGTTGAATTCGGCGAATTGCAGCGCATAGTCGGGAATACGGCGCGGCATGCCGGCCAGCCCGATGAAATGCATCGGGAAGAAGGTGACGTTGAAGGCGATGGTCGTCAGCCAGAAATGGATCTTGCCCAGGCGCTCGTCGTACATGTGGCCGGTCCATTTCGGCAGCCAGTAATACACGCCCGCCATGATGCTCATCGCCGCGCCGGAGAACAGCACGTAATGGAAGTGCGCGACAACGTAATAGGTGTCCTGCAGCTGGATATCAACCGGCACGATGGCCAGCACCAACCCGCTGAAACCGCCGATGGTGAACAGGCAGACCACGGCGATGGCAAACAGCATGGGCGTTTCGAAGGTGATCGATCCGCGCCACATCGTTGCGGTCCAGTTGAACACCTTCACCCCGGTGGGAATCGCGATCAACATCGTGGCATACATGAAGAACAGCTGCGAAGCCGCCGGCATGCCCACGGTGAACATATGGTGCGCCCAGACGAGGAAGGATAAAAACGCGATGGACGCCGTTGCATACACCATCGAGTCGTAGCCGAACAGCGGCTTGCGCGAGAATGTCGGAATGATGCTGGACAGGATGCCGAACGCCGGCAGGATCATGATGTACACCTCGGGATGCCCGAAGAACCAGAATATGTGCTGGAACATCACCGGATCGCCACCGCCTGCCGCGTTGAAGAAATACGTGCCGAAGTGACGGTCGGTCAGCAGCATGGTGACCGCCGAAGCCAGCACCGGCATGGCCGAGATCAGCAGGAAAGCGGTGATCAGCCAGGTCCAGACGAAGATTGGCATCTTCATCATCGTCATCCCCGGTGTGCGCATGTTGAGGATGGTGGTGATGATGTTGATCGAGCCGATGATCGACGACAGCCCCATGATGTGGATCGCGAAGATGGTCATGTCATATGCCACGCCGCCCTGAATGTAGAGCGGCGGATACATTGTCCAGCCACCCGAAACCGCGCCGCCGGGCATGACGAAGGACGACAGCAGCAATACCGCCGCCGCCGGCAATAGCCAGAAACTCCAGTTGTTGAGGCGCGGGAAAGCCATGTCCGGCGCCCCTATCATCATCGGGATCTGCCAGTTGGCGAAGCCGACGAAGGCCGGCATGATCGCACCGAAAATCATGATCAGGCCGTGCATGGTCGTGAACTGATTGAACAGGTTGGGCTGGAAGAATTGCAGTCCGGGCTGAAACAGTTCTGCGCGAATCAGCATCGCCAGTCCACCGGCAAAAAGAAACATGAGGAAGCTGAACCACAGATACAGCGTACCAATGTCCTTGTGGTTGGTGGTCGTCAGCCAGCGCATCACGCCGGTCGGATGTGCATCGTGATGCGTATCGTGCATGGTCGTCGTAGCCATTCGTCCTCTCCTTATCCTTTTGTTTTGCGCACGGCGGCGACTTCCGAGGGTTGAAGCACATCCCCCGCCTTGTTGCCCCAATTGTTGCGTTCGTAAGTGACCACGGCCGCCACTTCAAGGTCCGTCATTTGCGCCCCGAGTCCTTGCATGGCCGTGCCCGGAATGCCGTGCATCACGATGTCCAGATGCTTGTCCTTCGGACCCAGTACGATCTTGCCGTCCTTGGCGAAACCCCGTTCCGCGAGGCGTTTAAGAGTGTCCTGGTTGGCGTACGGGGCGCCTTCGACCAATGGTGGGAATACGCCCGGAATGCCCTGTCCGTTGGCCTGATGGCATGCGGAGCAGCGCGTGTTGAAGACCGCTTCGCCACGTGTCTTCAATTCCTCCAGCGTGTAGTCCTTGGTTGCCGCTTCCGCAGTCGCGGCAAGCTTGTCCTTCTGGTTCTTGAGCCATACGTCATATTGATCCTGCGGCATCGCTTCCACCACGATAGGCATGAATCCGTGGCCGACGCCGCATAATTCGGCGCACTGGCCGCGATAAATGCCGGGTTTGTCCACCTGGAACCAGGCTTCGTTGATAAAGCCGGGAACTGCGTCCTGCTTGACGCCAAAGGCCGGTATCCACCACGAGTGAATCACGTCCGAGGCCGTTAGCAGCAACCGCACTTTCTTGCCGGTGGGGACGACCATCGGTTGATCAACTTCCAGCAGGTAGTGCGTGGTTTTGTCCGCCTTGTTGTCGATCTGGTCGCGCGGGGTGGAGAGATTACTGACGTAGCTGACTCCTGCGTCCATGTAGTCATATTCCCAGAACCACTGGTGCCCTGTGACCTTGATGCTCATGTCGGTGTTTTCGATGGTCTTCATGCGCAGGATCGTCTCGGTCGTGGGATAGGCCATGCCGACGAGGATGAAGAACGGAATGATGCTCCAGACGATTTCCAGTTTCGTGTTATGGCTGAACTGCGAAGCCTGGTGTCCGACCGATTTTCGGTGCTTGTACAGCGAATAGAACATCACGCCGAACACAATGATGAAGATCCCCAGGCAGACCAGCAGGATCAGGTTGTGGAGATCGTAGATTTCCGTAGCGATGGGGGTCACCGCTGGCTGAAGGTTGAATTGGAAGTCTGCATATGCCGAAGAGGCAGATAAGCTGATGGTTATTGTTGGTAGAGCTGATCGGATATTGCAGTGCATATATTTTTATCCTTTCATGTCTGGTAAGGGCCCAGGCGGGATTGCAATACTCGCCCTAAATCGAGCTTTTCTTCGCTGTTGAGGAGTGTTCCGAATTCGATTTCCTTGCCGTGCGAAAGCAAGGCAAGCCGGCGGCAATCGCCGTCGGGCATGACCTCCATGACGACGCGCGCCCAATATCCATTCAGCTCTATATGGCTGTCGCACGTGGGATCGTGCTTTTCGACGACGACCTTGTGGTCGTCTATGGTCAGGCGTTCGTAGTCATGGGCGTGTTGCCAGATATGACGGAAGCAGAGCCAGAGGATGAGCAGCTCGAGGCCGGCAAAAGGGAGTATCGGCCACGCGCCGAGCAGGGTGAAACCGAGAGCGATGGATAGGGTGAGGAACGCGATGATGCAGAAGGCACAAAGAGTACCTGCCGGGGACAATGAACAATTTGGCCTGGCGGTGATGGAGTAGTGCACTGATGATGTCGAACCGCTGACATCGACCATGCTGTGCCTCACTTTCTACAGCAAAGAAATCTTCGCTAGTACTCGTGCTACACCCTGTAAGAGCCTACTGAGAAAAGCTCTAATACCTGACAATAGTAGTATGATATTTGGCGAGAGGCAACCCTTTTAAAAACACTGTACAAAGCAGGGCGAAATAGTAAACTGGGCATGCAAAACAAGCCCTTATGAGCTGTTTTAAAATGAGTCTGGATGCGCTTCGGCACAAGGGTTGCAACCGCCGGAATCTTGTCTTCCTCGCTGCATTTTCAAGCAGCTTCGCAATGAATTAGGAGGAGACATTATGAGTCCGCTAACCCTGTTCTCGCTGTTTGCAACACCCGCCCGAGGCTGGAGCCGTCTGGTTCACAGCAAACCTTCGATCTCCAGCATCTTTTTCCTGCACGTCATTCCATTTTCGTTGATTCCTCCGCTGATGCTGTTACTGGCGGGCGGCAAATACGGCGGCCAGTTTTTCCCGACCATGAGCTCCTCCAAGCTGTTGCTGATCGGTATCGTGTTTTTTCTGGTGGAGCTGGCGTCGGTACCGATCATGGCCATGCTGATCCGGCAGCTGGGTGAGCTGGGCGAGATCCATCCAACCTTCAAGGATTCATTCATCATCGCGGCCGTTGCCCCCACGCCGTTGTGGATGGTGCCGATTTTTCTGCTGGTGCCGAGTGCCGCAGTCAACGTGATCGTCATCTGCCTGGCGATGATGGCGACGGCAGGGTTGCTGTACTACGGTATTCCCGTCGTGTTCCGGATGAAGGAGCAAGGGCACGCCACGCTCGTATTCGGTGCGGTGCTGATCGCCGGGACGGTAGCCCTGGGCTTTTTGATGGTATGCACGCTGGTGGTCTGGGGCAGCATCCAGAATCTGCAATTCTCCCTGCCGCTATTGGCGTGATGGGCTGAGTGCGCGCGGGGCATTGATGATGAAAGGATATCGACATGAACGAAGAAACTTTCAACATGAGCATACGCAAATATCTGAAGATGGTGGGTGTACATTCGCAGCACGAAATCGAGAAAGCCGTGGCCGCCGCTGTTTCCGGCGGACAGCTCAAGGGTTATGAGAAACTGCCGGCAAAAATGACGCTGACGATAGGGGAGTTGAATCTCAACGTCAGCTTTGATGGTGAAATCAGCCTGGAGTAATCCAAGGCAATTTGCGTAGCGCAGGCGTTCCCGCCTGCGCTACAGTTCGGCCTCGGTGAAAAAGCCGGGCAATCGATCAGGGCTTATCCAGCGAGCCGGCCGACTTCGGGTACGTCACAATCCCCCACGGCATTTCCTTGTCGCCGATGCGCTTGGTGACTTCCAGTTTCTTGGTGTCGATCACCAGTACTTCGTCGGACTTGCCGCAGGCGAGCAGTACGTTTTGCTTGTCGGGGGTGAAGCTGAAATGCCAGCAGCGGTCGCCGGTAGTCACGCTTTTCACCTTCTTGAAAGTCTTCGCGTCGTAAACCTCCATAGTCCTTTCCTTGGAAGCGGCGACGTAGATATTCTTGCCTTCCGGATCGAACGAAATGCCGTAAGGCGTCTTGCCGGTATCCACGGTTCTTACCGGGTTGAAGTTCTTGTCCAGCACGAGGAACTTGTTGCCGTATTCCAGCGTGGAAACATAGAAGGAACCGTCTGGTGAAACCTTGATGCCGCGCGGACGGTCGCCGTATTTGGATGTGTGGATCGTCTTCAGCAGCTTGCCCGTCGTGATGTCATGCACGGTGATGGTGTTGTCGGCTTCATTGGTGATCACCAGATTCTTGCCGTCCTTGGAAAACTCGATACCTTCGGTTTCCGGCCCGCCGGTGATTTCCTGTACTACCTTGCCTTGCTTGAGGTCGACTACAGAGATCTTGGCGGGAACCTTGTCCTCGTCATCGTCGTCGTCTTCAACCGGAGCCGTACCTGGTTTGGGGGGCGGCCCACCCTTGGAGCTCGGCTCGTAGGAAATGTAAACCTTGTCGCCCAGTACGCGGACGAACTCGGGGTTCTTGCCGATGGGAATTTGCTTCGTAACCTTGCCGGTGGCGGTGTCGATGACCGAAATATTGCCATTGTCGCGATTCGCCGTCACCAGCCATTTGCCATCCGCAGTGACGCCAACGCCGCGCGGGCCCTTGGCACCGATATCGAGGGAGCCCTTGGTTTCCATCGTTGCGAGATCGATGATCGTCACGCCTCCATCCTGATTGGTGACGTAAGCCACACCTTTGTCGCCAGCCAGCGTGCAAGATGCGTTGCCCAGACCAAGCGTGAGCAGCAGTGCAACATACAGTTTTTTATTGTGCGGATATTTCATGCAGATAGTCTCCGTATTGATAAGGGGTGCCACAGACCATGAACGCTTCCAAACCCGGCGTCATACCTGGTGTTGAGAATCACTCAAGGGTAAAAGGTTCCCGAAGGGCCGGAGGATTCTGGACCAGAAATCCCCTTCACGCAAGCCGTGTTAACCGCCGACTTCCACTCGCGGCAAGCAATATCGCTTACCAGGCGATTTCGGTGCCGTCGTAGCTGATAAAGCGGCCGGAATCATCGGCCGTCGCCTGGTCCAGCACTTGGCGCATGCCGGCAACGCTGGTCTCGGCGTCAATCAGCGCGTTCGGGCCGCCCATGTCGGTTTGCACCCAGCCGGGGTGCAAAATCACCACGCGTATGCCGCGGGATGCGAGATCGAGCGACAGGCTCTTCATCACCATGTTGACCGCGGCCTTGGTGGAGCGATAGAGATAACAGCCACCGCTGGTGTTGTCGTCCAGGCTACCCATCTTGCTGCTGACCGTGGCGACAGTCTTGCCTGCGCCCGCATCAAGGTTGGAAATGAAGGCTTCGATAATTTTCAGCGGCGCCATCGAGTTGACGATAAAAGCCATCATCCACGCGTCGTAGTCGATGTAACCGAATCCGCTGTTACGGTCCGGGTAAATGCCGGCATTGTTGATGATGAGGTCGAAAGGCGTGCCGCGCAGTTGCTGCGCCAGTTCATCGATGGCGCTCAGATCCGCTACATCGAGTGTGTGCAGCGTCACCTGCCCATGTGCCGCATTCGCCAGCGCTTGCAGTTCGTCGGCCTCTTCCGGCACACGGCAGCAGGCCAGCACGCGCCAGCCGGCGGCGGCGTATTGCTTTGTGAATTCGAGTCCCAGGCCGCGATTGGCGCCGGTGATGAATAAGGTAGGCATAATTTTGTTCTCCAGTAGTATCAGTCCTGGTTCGTAATCAGCGCGATCAGGTCGGTTATCCCGACATCCTTTTCCTGCCTTGAAAAGCAGGGTAGTTGCCTGGCCGCAAATTCGCGTCCGTAAGCGCTGCTACCCATCATTAACCATGCCGTCAGTCTTTTCGATCGCTTGCCCAGCCTTCCAGTTCATTAAATAGGTTTGCGGTGAGGGCTGGCATATCTGATACGCGGAACCGGATTATCCCGGCCACAGCGGCGGTTCATCCATTAGTGCGATCTGTTCGCGCAGTTCCAGGATGCGGTCCTGCCAGTAATGCTGGGTATTGAACCAGGGAAAGTTTTTCGGGAAAGCCGGGTCGTCCCAGCGGCGCGCGAGCCATGCGGAATAATGAATGAGTCGCAGGGTGCGCAAAGCTTCGACCAGATGCAGTTCACGCGGGTCGAACTCGTAAAAATCCTCATACCCGGCGAGCAGGTCAGACAACTGACGCACCATGTCGCCGCGTTCTCCGGAAAGCAGCATCCATAAATCCTGCATGGCCGGGCCCATGCGGCAATCGTCGAAATCGACGAAGTGCGGGCCGTCGTCTGTCCATAGCACATTGCCGGGGTGGCAATCACCGTGCAGCCGGATGCGGCTGACGTCGCCGGCGCGGTCGAAACAATGGCGCACGCCTTCCAGTGCCTGGGCCGAGACGCTGCGGTAAGCCGCATCCAGATCGGCGGGGATGAATCCGTGAGTGAGCAGATACTCGCGCGGTTCCATGCCGAAACTCTCGATATCCAGAGTAGGGCGATGCACAAAGTCGGAGGTTGCACCTATCGCATGGATGCGGCCGATGAAGCGTCCCAGCCATTCGAGCGTGTCGGGGTCGCCCAATTCCGGCGCGCGTCCGCCGCGTCTTGGAAAGACGGCAAAACGAAAACCGTCGAAATGATGCAGTGTGCTCCCGGCCAGTTCCAGTGGCGGGACGACCGGAATTTCCTGTGCCGCAAGGGCATGCGAGAAGTCATGCTCCTCCTGGATTGCCGCATCGCTCCAGCGGAAGGGCCGGTAGAACTTCGCCACAAAAGGTGGCGCGTCTTCCATGCCCACCTGATAGACGCGGTTTTCATAACTGTTAAGCGCCAGCAGCCTGCCGTCGCAGCGCAAGTCCAGGCTTTCCAGCGCGTTCAGGATAAAGTCGGGCGTAAGCTCGGAAAAAGGTGTGGGGTGATCGGCCATGCCCACATTCTACAAGGTGGCGGGCGGGGGCGCGTCAAGAGCTTCTGTTATGTGACTGTGACGATCGCTTGTAACACAAACGCTGTCCGCCGCTCATGTAATTTTCCCAATGCCGAGCCGGCTTGGCTGTTCTCCAGACAAACACCGAGAACCGGCAGGTCATCAGCCGATATTTGCCTTCATCGTATCCGCCACGGTAGTGAGATTTTATATAGGAAAACTCCTGCTAATGCTAGCGCTTAATTCATGGGTTTTTATCGCATGATTCTTACAGCTGAATCAGATATGTCCGACGTAAAACGCAAGGTGATCAACCTAAAATTCACTATAGATTTATCGAATTTAATTCATCACAAACAAGCCAAACATGAATGGAGGAACATCATGTCTACAGTGCAAAAATCCATTGATATCAACGCTCCCGTGACTTCGGTCTACAACCAGTGGACGCAGTTCGAAGAGTTTCCGGCTTTCATGGAGGGCGTGAAAGAGGTGCGCCAGCTGGACGATGCCCATCTCCATTGGTGCGCCGAAATCGCCGGCAAGGATGTGGAGTGGGATGCGGAAATTACCGAGCAGATTCCCGACCAGCGTATCGCCTGGCGTAGCCTGGAAGGTACTCCGAATGCCGGTGTCGTCAGCTTCCACAAACTGAACGACGGTTCCACCCGCGTCATGCTGCAAATGGATTACGAGCCGGAAGGAATGGCGGAAAACGCCGGGGATGCCGTCGGCTTGGTATCGCATCGTGTCGAAGGCGATTTGGAACGCTTCAAAGAATACCTCGAGTCCCGCGGCAGCGAAACGGGCGGCTGGAGAGGCACGATTCGTCCTTCCTGAGCGTCGGGAATTTAATCGCGAATAGTATTGTGCAGCGCCAGTTTGGGTTATGGCGGTGCGGAGGCCCCGCTCGCTCATCCAGCCTCACGCGCCCGACCCAAACTGGCGGGGTGCACGTCGGCTGCAAGGAGATCACATGCCTGACGGATCGACTTCAGTGTGGATGGCAACAGCGCAACCCGCGTTTTTACCAACCCTGGACGATAGCGTTCAAGCCGATGTTTGCGTCATTGGCGGCGGCATCGCCGGGTTGACGGCAGCTTACTTGCTTTGCAAGGAAGGCAAGTCGGTGGTACTCGTCGAGGCCTCCAATATCGGTAGCGGCGAAACCGGCCGTACCACCGCGCACTTCTTTCCTCCTGATAACCGTTATTACTTCATTGAAGAATCATTCGGCGCCGAAGCGGCGCGGCTTACGGCCGATAGTTTTGCCCGAGCCACCGACCGGGTGGAAGAGATCGTGCACGAGGAGGGCATCCAGTGCGGTTTTGAACGCCTCGACGGCTATCTTTTTTCTCTGCAACGCAATGGCTATGAAAACCTGAAAAAAGAGCATGAAGCTGCATTGCGCGCCGGCGCCACGGCGAATATGTACGATAGGGTGCCGGGTGTGGATTTCGATAGCGGCCCTTGTGTGCAATTCGGGAATCTGGCGCAGTTTCACCCTTTGAATTATCTGTACGGCTTGTGCGCCGCCATTGAGCGACTCGGCGGAAGGATATACGTCAATACGCGTGCATTGCAGATCGACAACGAACGCAACCAGCGCATCGTTACTACTGACCGGGCCACCATCCGCACCAAGGATGTGATCGTGGCGACCAATACGCCCTTCAATAATCGTCTCATCATGCATACCAAACAGGCGGCATTTCGCAGTTACGTCTTGGGCTTACGTGTACCGTGCGGTTCGGTGCCACGCATCCTGCTGTGGGATGACGGCGATCCCTATTACTACGTCCGGCTGGAATCGCCGGTAAGCTTCACGGACGACATCCTCATCGTCGGCGGTCAAGATCACAAGAGCGGGCAGAACGGATCGGCCGAAAGTCATTATGAAGCCATTGAAAATTGGACGCGTGCCCGATTCCCGATGGCGATGACGGTGGAGTACAAATGGTCGGGCATCGTGATGGAACCAGCCGACGGCATTGCCTTCCTCGGGCAGAACCCGCATGAGGAAGGCGTATATATCATCACCGGTGACTCCGGCAATGGCATGACACATTGCACAGCAGGTGCCATGCTGATCACTGACCTCATCATGGGGCGGCAAAACCCCTGGACGGAACTGTATTCGCCTTCGCGCAAGGTTATCCACGGCACATCGCATTTTATCCGCGACCAGCTTAATACGCTGGCGCAGTATGGCAAATGGGCAGGCAGCGGCAAGGGCGAGTCGGTCGAGACGATCCCGCCCGGCCAAGGGGCCGTGATACGCGACGGCCTCGGCAAACAGGCGGTTTATCGCGACAGTGCTGGCCTGCTGCATGCGCTGTCCGCCACATGCCCGCATCTCGGTTGCGAGGTGGTCTGGAACTCCGCTGAGAAATCGTGGGATTGCCCGTGCCACGGCTCGCGCTTTGACATAGACGGAAAAGTCCTGCACGGCCCGGCAGCCACGCCACTCGCCGCAGTAAAACCTCACGAAAAAGCAGCATAATTTGCATGTCCGATGCCGCTATCGACATCGAGCCGATACCACCGGCTGCGTCAGATGCACCACTCATGGCACAGCTGGTGCTGGCGGCAGAAATGGGCGGATTGCACTACGTCACAGACAGCGTTCCCGGTTTCAGCCGGCAGCGGAAGCGAAACGGTTTCCGCTATCTGGATACTGCCGGCCGGCCGCTGGAAAACCCCGTCCAGCTCGCCCGCATCAAATCCCTCGCCATACCACCCGCCTGGAGCGACGTCTGGATCTGCCCGGATGCCCAAGGCCATCTGCAAGCCACCGGCCGCGACGCGCGCGGCCGTAAGCAATACCGTTACCACAACAGCTGGCGTGAGGTGCGCGACGAAGCCAAATACGAACGCATGATCGGTTTCGCCATGCAGCTACCCGCGATCCGCGCAAAGCTGGATGAAGACATCCGCCGTCCCGGCTTGAGCCGCGAAAAGGTCATCGCCACCATCATCCACCTGCTCGACGTCACCATGATCCGCATCGGCAACGAAGAGTACGCCCAGGCCAACAAGTCCTTCGGCCTCACCACGCTACGGAACCGCCACGTCACCATCGAAGGCGCCGCAATGGAATTTAATTTCAAAGGCAAAAGCGGCATTGCGCACACCATCCGCATCACCGAGCCGCGCCTGGCGCGCATCGTCCGCCGTATGCGCGAACTGCCGGGGCAGGAGCTATTCCAGTACGTCAACAGCGAAGGCGCGCGCCACTCTATCGGTTCCACCGACGTCAACGACTACCTCAAAACCATCACCGGCGAGAACTACACCGCCAAGGATTTCCGCACCTGGTCCGGGACCGTCCAGACCGTCATCGCGCTCAAGGCGCTCGGGCCCGCCGAAACCGTTGCAGAAGCAAAAAAGAAAATACGCGAAGCTATCGAAGTCACCGCAAAAAAGCTCGGGAATACACCGACGATTTGCAGAAAGTGCTATGTGCATCCGGCGGTGCTGGAAGCATATGCGAGTGGAACTTGGCATGAGTTTGCGGGAAAGGGCGTGAACGGAGAAAAGCAGATGCTCTTTGATAGGGAGGAAGCATTTACACTGGAGCTATTGCAGCAGGAATTGAAGCGGGTAACGGTATAACGCTAAGATGGGTTATAAACCGTTATTAGGATTATGGTTATCAAGTATGGTTTTGAAATATTTATTAACTACCCTCCCACCGTTTATTTTATACGGCGGGTGGAAGTTGGCTGACTGGGCATATTTGAACTTTCAATGCCAAGGCAATATAAAAGGGCTTCAGCCTTGCTACGCCGGCTCGATAGACATCGCCCCCTTACTTGGTATTGGACTATTCTGGTGCCAAGTCCTATGGGTTCCCGCCATTGCGGTTTCCGGCTTATTTCTATTCCGGATTTATCGAGGTCAGGATAACAAAAGTGGCATGTAAACCTAACCATTCAGCCAAGCGGGGCACTTCAACAGCTTCACTGTTCCGCGCCCCTTACCTTCGACGTTAGCACTATGAGCCGAGTCGGCCTCTTTTTATCTGCGTTGTATGCCGCTGTAATTGTCATATGTCTCGCTTTTGCCTATGACGCAGGAAGCGACTTCAAAGGGCAATACGTCTTTCTTCAATTGCCTATTGCACTTCAAAGCTCGCTACTTCAATGGCTCGACCATACCTCGTCTATCGAGCATTTATCCTGGGCAGCGGCCTACCTTTTGTTCGGGTTGCCAACATTTGCGCTGCTTTATCTTGTCGGTTGGCTCATAGACCGTTGCCGTTCCAACTTGCCATTCAAGCGGGACGTTGAGCTTGGCTTGTCACACCTCCCCAAAGATTTACTCATTCCAATCGACGATGGCGCGGCAGCACACCTGACAGGTTTGCTGCTGCCTCATCTCGAACTTCCCAGTACGGATGGTTTCAGCATCAACCTAGCAGGCCTGCGTGGACGTTGGGTGATTTACATTTACCCCATGACGGGCGCGCCCGGATGTGCCGTTGCCGGATGGTTGGGATGGCATTCCCGGTGCGCGGGGGTGCACCCCGCAGTCGTGCGGTTTTCGGGATCATTACAGCGAGTTGGCGTCCTCGAAGACCAGCGTGTTTGGCTTAAGCGTCCAGCCTTCCGCTTACCAGTTTGAAGCGCGTGACCGGCTGCATCTGCCGTTTGAGTTGCTGAGCGATGCGGAATTGAAACTGAAGGCGTTGTTGCAGTTGCCGACCTTCACTGTCGCCGGCAGGGAGTTGTACAAGCGGCTGACCATGATCATCGAGGATGGAGTGATCGTGAAGGTGTTTTACCCGGTGTTTCCTCCCGACAGGAACGCGAACGAGGTGCTCGCCTGGTTGCGGCGAAACGCTTAAGCGCTACGAAACCTATCCAATCGCCGTTTTCAATTTGGCTAATGCTTCCATCACTTCGCTGCGTGGCGCGCCGATATTCATGCGCATGAAGCCCGAGCCGCCCATGCCGAATGCGATGCCGGGCGAGAGGCCCAGGCCGGCTTCGTGGATCATGAAGCGTTTCAGTTCCGCGTCGCTCATGCCCAGTTCGCGGCAGTCCAGCCAGAGCAGGTAGGTACCTTCGGCGGGGATCGGGCGGATTCTCGGCAATTCCTGTTCGATGTAGCGCGTCACTTCATCGCGGGTCGTTTGCAGGTATGCCATCAGGCTTTCCAGCCACGGTGCGCCTTCGCGGTAGGCGGCTTCAAAGGCGGTGAGGCTAAAGGGGTTGCCGGCGGTCATGTGCACCATGTCCAGCACCTGGTTGATCTTCGCGCGGCGCGCAGCGTCGGGAACGATCAATGCGGAAAGGCCGAGGCCCGGAATATTGAAGGTTTTGCTCGGGGCGACGGCGGTGACGATCTTCGTGGTGTCGTCGGTCAGCGTCGCCAGGGCATGGTGCTGGTATTCCGGATAGATCAGGTCGGCGTGGATTTCGTCGGCGAGTATCGTGAGGTCATGGCGGCGGGCGATGTCGAGTATCTGGATGAGTTCTTCTCGCTGCCAGACGCGGCCGACCGGGTTGTGCGGCGAGCAGAGCAACAACAAGCGCGCTTCACTGGCACATTGCTCCAGGTGCTCGAAATCGATGCCGTAGCGCCCGTTGTCGAGCTTGAGCGGATTCTGCACCAGCCGCCGCCCGGTCTTGGTGGCGGCGGAAAAGAAGGGGAAGTACACCGGTGGTTGCACGATCACGCCTTCATCCGGCTCCGCCAGCGCCATCGCCACGGCGTTGAGCGAGGGCACCACGCCGGGCACGAGCACGATCCATTCGCGTTCGATGGCCCAGCCATGGCGCGTCTTCATCCAATCGATCAGCGCGTCGTACACGCCTTCCGGCGGCAGGGTATAGCCGTAGATAGGGTGCGCGGCGCGCGCTATCAATGCGCGGGTTACAGCCTCGGGCGCAGCGAAATCCATGTCGGCCACCCACAGCGGCTGCACGTCGCTGATGCCGAAATAGGCGGTGCGGCCGTCGTATTTAAGCGCACTTGTGCCTTCCCGCGGAATCACGCGGTCGAAATCGAAGTTCAACGCACTTTCTCCCACACCGTGACTTCGGAAATCGTGTGCTGGAACTTGCGGCGCGTTTCGCGGATAACGAAAGGCACTTCCAGCGGCCCTTGCACCAAGCGGAAATGCGCGCCGAGTTCGGCTTTCAGCCCGTCCAGCGTGGTCAGGTTTTCTCCCGATTGCTTGAATCCGCCTATCCATTCCTCGCGCGGGGTGTGCTCCTCCATCCAGGTATAAGGCGAGGCGAGCAGCAGCAGGCCGCCGGGGTTGAGTCGCTCGTGCACGGTGCCGAGGAATTTGCGCGGGCTGTAGAGGCGGTCGATCAGATTGGCGGCGATGACGAGGTCATAGCCGGCAAATTGCGGTTTCAGATTGCAGGCATCGCCCTGGAAGAACTCCACCTTGTCGCGCACGCCGTCAAGGTCGAGATCGGCGAGGCGGCGCTCCTTGTAGAACACCAGTTCGCCTTCGTCGGCGAGGGTATAGCGCAGCACGCCTTGCTGCGCGAGTTGCACGCCCAGCCCGATAAAGCGCGCCGAAAAGTCGATGCCGGTGACATGTCCGAAATGCTTCGCCAATTCAAAGGTCGCGCGGCCGGCGGCGCAGCCGAGATCGAGCGCCGTGCGAGCCGGTTTTCCGTGCATGGCTGCGATGGCGATCTCGCTCAATGCCTTGGAGAAGTTCGGCACGCCGTAATAAGTGTCGCCGTAGTGGAATTCGGCGTATTCCGACAGCATCTTGTCGGTTTCGTAATGCGAGGCGGGCATCGCTTCCGGGGGATTGATATCAGAAATCACATAGCGGAATCCGGCGTGCTGGAAGAAATGGCGGCGAAAGGCGTAGCGCGCGCTTTTCAGCGACTCATTGCCGCACGAAGCCCACGAACCGCCCTTCATCAGGTTATGGCGGTTGTCGTAGGTAGGGACCGTAAAGTCGTCGTAGAGCGGATGCACCTTGAACCCGTCGAACGGGTAAATCGGCGTTTCCGTCCATTGCCACACGTTGCCGACCACATCGTACAGCTCGCCATGGCGGAATTCGGTTACCGGGCAGGACGAGGCGTAATGGTCGAGATGCAGGTTCGCGGCGGCGGGTTGATCGGCAGCAACTTCGGACAAGCCGGAGACTTCATGCAGGCGATACCATTCGTCCTCGGTCGGCAGCCGCACGGGCTGCCCGGTTTCGGCTCTCTTCCAGTTACAGAAGGCCTTGGCTTCGTGGTAATTCACTTCCGCCGGCCAATCCCAAGGCATCACGACTTCTTCCGTCATCAGACGCAGCCGCCAGGCGCTGCCGTCGGGTACCCAAAAGGTGGGGTGCTGCGCCTTGGTGAAGTCCTTCCAGTGACGGCCTTCATCTTCCCAATAGCTGTCGTTGCCGTAACCGCCTGCTTTGACGAAGCCGAGGAACTCATGGTTGCTGACCAGGTAGCGGCTGGCCTGGAACGCCGGGACTTCAGCTTCATGGCTGCCGTATTCGTTGTCCCAGCCGTAGGTCTGGTCGGAGGTCGGCTTACCAAGCCGAGCGGCACCGGCGGGAATGTCGACCATGCCGTTCTGGGGCGCCTCATGGCTGATACGGCACGGATGCCACTCCGGATGCGGCTTCACATAATGCAAGGCGTGCTGGCGTATCAGGACCGACGAGGTTTCAAGATGGATGCGCTCGTGCTCGATACCCATCAAAACCGGCCACCAGGCATGCTCCCAGGCTATGGGCAGTTCCAGCGGCGTGGTCGCGATTACGTTGTCGATCACGCGCCGCATCTCAGCGCGGTAAGCGCGCACTTCGGCGACGGTCGGCCATTTGTAATTAGTCTCGTCTAGATCGTCCCAGCTCATTTCATCGACGCCGATGGCGAACATCGACTCAAAATCGGGATTGAGGCGTCGCGGAACCAGCCCGGCCAGCACGAGCTTGTTGATGAAAAAAGTCGCGGTATGGCCGAAGTAGAAAATCAGCGGATGGCGCAGCGAAATCGACTTGCGGTAAAAAGCCTCGTCGCTGGCGAGAGTTTCGAAGAGCTGCTCGTAGCGGTCACAGGTCGCATGGAAGTAGTCGCGGATTTCCTGGCGTTTGCGCTCGGCATCGGAGCCATTCAGCGAGGGCGTGCGGTTAAAAAGAGTTCTCATGGTCAAGCATAGTCAATCGGCAACGGCAATGGTTCGATTAAACATCATGCCGATGATGCTGTCATGCATAAGTCGAGACTATAGTTATAGCCGTGGGCGTATGAAATCTAGGACGTATTCGCCGAGTGCGGGCTATTTCTCACACAAGAAAAATGCAGGAGTGCTTCGGTTGACGCATGGTCATTCCGGAAACCACGTAGCGGTTATCCGAAATGACCATGAGGGATCGACGACAGGCAAGCGCTTACGCGGAAAACTTGTTCACCGCCTTCTGCAAGTCCGTTGCGAGTTGTTCCAGCGTGTAGGCAGCACGCGAAGCATCCAGCACCTGCGCGTTGTTTTCGCCGGCCATGCGCGCAATCTGCTCGATATTCTGGGCAATGTCCGCGCCGGTATTGCTTTGCTCGCGCGTCGCCAGCACGATCTCGCTCACCATGCGCCGCGTGTGATCGGCCCCGCCGTTGATTTCCTCCAGCGATTCCCCGGCGCGCGCCGCCAATGCCACGCCGCGTTCGGCCTGATTACGGCAAACCGTCATGGTCTCGACCGCGCGCTGGGTTTCATCCTGGATGGTGCTGACCATGCCGGTAATTTCGGTGGTGGATTGCGCGGTGCGTTCCGCCAGCTTGCGCACTTCGTCGGCCACCACGGCAAAGCCGCGCCCTTGCTCCCCGGCGCGCGCAGCTTCGATGGCGGCGTTGAGTGCGAGCAGGTTGGTCTGGTCGGCGATTTCCTTGATGACGTTGAGGATCGCGCTGATTTCGTCCGAGCGCCGGTCGAGATTCACGATCAGGGTGGAAAGATCGGTGATGGATGCGGCCGTATTCTGCATTTCGTGAATGGCGTTGAGTACGACCCGCTTGCCTTCCTGCGAGAGATTGCTGGCGTTGCGCGAGATTGCTTCGGTCGAATTCGCATGCGATGAAACCTGCGAGATGCTGGCGCTCATCTGCTCCACCGCGCCGGCGGTCGCCGTCGCCGCATTACTCTGATGATGGGAGCTTTCCGCGACTTTCGCCGAAATCTTGCTCAATGAAGATGCCGAGGCACCCACGCGCTCGGCCACGTTGAGCACACTGCTCACGGTGTCGTCGATCTTGTCCACGAAACTGTTGGTCCAGCGCCCGATATCGCCGATTTCATCATGCACCAGTGCATCCCAATCCAGCCGCCGCTCCAATGAGGCGCCGCATTCGGCCGTTTCCAGCAGAAAGTGCGAGATGCCGTCGAGCCGCTTCGACAATGGCCGCAGGGTGGTGTAATGGAACAGCACCATGGCTGCGGCCAGCGTGACGGGCGCCAGTATCAGCATGTCCGTCAGCGACGGGTGCATGAAATGCCAAACGCCGAACAGCAGCGCGGCACTGCCGGCGGCAATAGCGGCCAGCCGTTTTAGCAGCCGATAGGGCAATGGGCGGCGGCGATAGGCTTCTTCGAGATCGGCCTCGCACATCATCCCCCAGCGATCCGGCGAACCCGGTATCTGGAAGGTGAGCCCTTTGCCGACGACGGGAATATGGCGGTAATCGGGGTAGCCGGGATAAGTGACGAAAAGATTCTGCCCGCGCCGGATGGTTTCGCGTACGCCGGGATGCAGATCATTAGTGGCGGGGTCGGTGAAGCGCAGTTCCAGCTCGGTATGCTGATTGACCCGTACGGTGCCGAAAGCCGTCTTCACGCCGCTTTTCAGGTTATCGCCACCGGTGAATGCGCCATCCTCGAAGCGCGAGCGCGACAGCGCGGTGCCCGGCTTGATCGCGGGGTCGAAAGACGATTCAACCATGAAAATATAGTTGTCGCCCGAGTCGCGGTACACATGGCCCGCCTCGCGCTGGATGATGTCGCTCATCACGTCGTTGGGAATGCGCCCGCACAGGCAGCCTATAGTTTTGCCGCCGCGCACGATGGGCTGATAGAACATCAGCGTTACCGCATCGTGGAACTTGGAGGAAGTGGGGCCGATATCCTTCGTCAGCGGGTCGATGTACGGCCCATGCAGGAAGCGCGCTTTCAGCCCCTCGCTCAGCGCCTTGGCGTTGAGGTTGGCTCGGCCGACATGCGCTGCGTGAGTGGACGCCCGCACCTTGCCGCCGACATCGACTACGAATAGCTCGGAATAGTCCTGTGCATGCGACAACCACTCATGCAACAGCGCCTGCTCGCCACCGTCCTGCTCGGCAATCTGCCGCGCCAGTGCGGCCAGAAATTCCCAATTGCCATCCGCCCAGTTGATGAGATGCTGGCGTCGTGTGTTGGCGATGCCTTCGAATGTTCTTTCGACAACAGGATAAGTCGAACGGTTAAGCCAGCACGACCACCCCATGCGCAGCTTGCCCGTCCCGCCCAGCCACGGCAGCCAGCGCCGCTCGGCAGACGAAAAATCAGCTTCATTGCTCTTCAACTGCATTGCGTTTCTCCTCCGTTTTCGCCGATCTTTGTCGGCCATTTTTTACGGTACGCATGGACGAAAAAAGCGCCCATAACCCCAGCAATGTAAATCGCTGGGGTTATGGACGCCGTTGTCCAATAGCCACCCCCTCGTTGGGGTGACTTTATAGGCCAAAATATAAACGATGCAACGCGCGGCTACAATCTAATTGCTATGGAAGCTGACAAATATTTACGGGGGGTAATGGGGAACAGGGATGCACGGAATGGTGCAAAAGAAAACGGCCTCCTAGGAGGCCGTTTATTATTGGTGGTGATGGGGGGACTTGAACCCTCTCCCATTGAAACAACAAGTTAACTCAGATATGGTGTTACACGTAGTACGACCGAGTGTAACACATCACAAAAGCTAAATGACCATCTATAATCCTTCCATGGAGCGAATCGGCAATATCAATGTGGGTCGTATTTTATGGTGCTGTGCCGACTTTGGCATAACGCCAGAAGACTTAGCTCGCGAGGCCCATATATCGTCGGCGACATTACATGCTCTTTTCAAAGAGAACAAAGGCCTAACCTTTCATCAACTCAAAAAAGTAGCTGATTTTTTTGGTAGGGGAGTCCTGTTTTTTCTCGAAGAAGGAGAGGTCGAGCCAGCCCAAGTACACACTACAGCCTTCAGAACACTAGCTAATCAAAAGCCCGAACTTACCTCCAGACTGAGGCGTTTCATCGAAAGAGTAGAGCATCAACGAGAGGTGTATCTCAGTCTCATTGAGGAAATGCGAGAGGAAAGACCGGAGTTCGATCCGCCAGATGTTCGAGGCATGACTGCGACTCAAGCTGCGATCCTAGTAAGACGATGGCTTAATCTTGGAGACGTTAATAACTTTGATACATACCGAGTAGCTTTAGAGGCTAAAGGTATTCTTGTGTTCAGAAGTAATGGCTATCAAGGTCAGTGGCAGATCGCTAAAGAAAGCCCAATCATAGGGTTCACTTTATACGATGCTAAATGCCCGGTAATCGTGGTGAAGAAGCAGCCATGGGAAACCCAGCAATCCTTCACGCTTATGCATGAGTTGGGTCATCTCATACTACATAAGAATAGTTCGATAGACGAAGAGCACGATCTCTACTCACACAAGGGAATGGAGAGTGAAGCTAATGCATTCGCAGGTAGCTTACTTGTTCCGCTGAGCTATCTCCATCACATTAACCTGGCAGAAAAGCCCAACGACGTATCCCAATTTGATGCTTGGCTTGAAAGACATAGGAAAAGGTGGGGTATAAGTCCGGAGGTTATCCTAAGACGACTACTCGACAATGACAGGCTTACCCAGGCTGAATACAACAGTTATCGAGATTGGCGAGCTCAGCAAGTCTACCCTGAGGCTGAAGGGGGAAGCAGGCAGTATCGCCATAGAGAGCCTACTCATATCTTTGGTGAGTCATTCGTTAGGACTGTGCTTGACTCGCTTAATAACAAGCACATCACTCTAACAAAGGCCAGCAAATATCTAGACGGTATCAACCTAACCGACATACGGCTACTTAAGGAACATCATGCACGTCATTGATGCTTCCTCGATAGTCTATGCCTGGGATAACTACCCCAAAGCTAAATTAACGAAGCTATGGGTATGGCTGGAGTCAATGATTACAGAGGGGGAACTTGTGATACCTAGCGTCGCTCTCGATGAAGTAAGCCATGTAGCACCTGAATGCCATGCGTGGTTGATACAGAGCGGAATAACAGTTGTTTCCATCGGCGGACAAGTACTACAAAAGGCGCAGCAGATAAAGGCGGAGCTAGGAATAGTTGAGGACAGATATGACGCTAAAGGCGTGGATGAGAACGATCTAATCATCATCGCGTGTGCATCAGAACTTCATGCCCCGTTGGTATCAAACGAAGCTGTGCAAAGCTCACTTCCTAGTAATAAAGCGAAATACAAAATCCCTGCGGTATGTACTCATGTGCTTAGGCATCCCTGCGTCGATTTCCTGGCCTACTTTAGCTCTACAGAGGAAGTGTTCTAACTCTGATGAGCCTTAACTAGCTTCGCAACTTGGGCAACGGATAACCACTGTCTGGAGGAATGAACTACTCTGTGACAGTTGGCGCATAACAGAGCTAAGTCTTGTACTCGAGTTTTCTCCCCAGGAGCCATGGTGTGTAATGGTTTGGTGTGATGGACTTCGATCATTTCCTTACCCGTGGTGCCGTACTTTCTTTCAAAGTCGAATCCACACGCTTCGCAGATAAGACGCCCATGCTTACTAAGGGCGGCTTTCTTCGCTTGTTTTACTAGTCTGGTATCACGTTCCCGCACTCGATGCACGCGAGTTAGGATTCGGCCTTCCTCTGCTTCTTGAATGTCGGGCACCACTACCCCAAGTTCGTTCTCAGCGTTAAGTTCGCGTACCCCGCTGCGGATAGCTTCACAAAGCTCAGAAAGCCTCTGTGGGTCATGGGCGTACATGTCCCAAACAATGGCCTCGTCTTTGTTCCCCCGAGTGAGTCCTACGCCTCCTGCCTCCTTGTACTCTGGATCAAATCTTCGGAAGTTCATCATCTTCATGTAAACCCCATTAGGGTTGCGATAGGTGCTTAAGGAGTTCTGACCTAGTGCACTACCCATTTGATTTAGGAACTGAGAGAGCTCTGCAACTTCCGGACTTTGCTTCCCAGGAGGAGACTTGCGATGCCGAAGGTAAAGGTTGAGTGCCAGCAGTAGCTCATCTCTAAGCCAGGGAGGGTTGCGGTCGGAGCTAGGGGGAGGTCTAGTAGTTTCGTTCGGTAACTTTAAAGTGCGGCGTGCATACCAAAGTGCTCGCTCGGAGAACTCTTCCGGATGGTCGTAGATGATTCGTTCGTAAGAGAGGCTGTCAAGGTGATGACCTTTAAGTGCTTGAAATCCTTTGGTCGGCACTGCCTTACATACAGACGACTCCGCAGCCCCTCGGAGTCCTCTATTGATAAGTTGCCTTATGGTATATGCAGCATTGGTTCCCTGGTATTTTCTAGTTAACCCGACATAAGTGCCGGCAGCTCTTACTATCTTGGACTCTGCTTTAGACAGGTTATCTAGTGTTGTACCTGTCTTAAGAAGTACCACTTGCATGCCAAACTCGACAGCTCTTTCATCCAAAGCTTTAGTTATATGATCTGTTAATGACTGATGGGCTAGTGCGTTTTTTTCAAACTGCTTCAGTTCCTTCCACGAAGCCAGGTCACTTATTCTTCTTCTCGTTATCTCATCCATCGCTTTGATACCCCCCGTAGTGTCCTTAGAGTAGTACAAGTAGTAACTCTACAACTATCCTTAGCGATAGTGCTAAACTTGAACTATGTTACGGTGTTCAAGGGGAAGTTATGCACGGCGGTAAAAGACCCAACTCAGGACCAAAGAAGTCGATGAGCCCATACGGAGAGAGTTCTTTCGTTATGCGTATACCCGTTAGCCTTAAGCCCGCTATTCAAGAGTACCTTGCTGAGTATAAGCAGAGACTGGGTTACCCTATTCCCAACCTCGAAGGCTTCACTAAAGCCGCGCCGAACCCCATCCCTTTAACTCGACCTGTATACAGTGGCACGGTGGCGGCAGGGCAGTCACGCTTCCCTTCGCCTGCTCAGGACTACGAGTTAGAAACCCTCGACCTTAACAAGCGCTTCATATCGACGCCGGCAGCTACATACTTCTTTCAGGTCAAAGGCGACTCTATGAGAGAAGCAGGGATTCTCGATGGCGCGACCGCTGTCGTGAATGCGTCGCTCAAGCCTAAGTCATCGAACATTGTCGTTGCTGCTGTTGAGGGGGAGTGGCTAATAAAACGCCTCTACAAGCGCGGCAACGTCGTTAAGCTCCTGTCAGAGAATCCAGCCTACCCACCCATCGAGTTCCAGGAGGGCCAAGAGCTGATTATTTTCGGTGTGGTGGAGCATGTCATTAACCCAACAAAATAAACGCGTCTACGCGCTTGCTGACGCGAACAGCTTCTATGCCTCAGCAGAAAAAGTCTTCCGGCCTGACCTAGAGGGCAAGCCTATCGTCGTGCTCTCCAATAACGATGGGTGCGTAATCGCGCAGAGCAAGGAAGCAAAGGCGGTGCTCGATATCCACATGGCGCGGCCTTGGTTCGAGCTGGAGGAGGAAGCCAAGAAGCACGGTGTCGTTGTCTTCTCTTCGAACTACGAGCTTTACGCAGACATGAGCAATCGCTTCATGCAAACGCTAAGGCAGTTCGCTCCCAGGCAAGAGGTATATTCCATCGATGAGTCATTCCTTGAGATGACCGGCATCAAGCGCAATCTCACCGAGTATGGACAAGAGATTAAGGCGGCAGTTAAACAGTGGGCGAAGCTTCCCATATGCGTAGGCTTTGGGCATAGCAAGACGCTGGCAAAGCTCGCCAATCATTGCGCCAAGAAGCAACCCGCCTGGGAGGGCGTGTGTGACCTTACAGCGCTTCCAGAGCATGAGTTGAATGCAATCCTAGAGAAACTTCCTGTGTCGACCGTATGGGGCGTAGGAAGGCGTTTAGAAGCACGCCTGAACAAGGTGGGAGTCATGGATGTGTTGCGGCTTAAGCGAGCTGACCCTAAGCGGATACGGGACCATTTCGGAGTCCTGCTGGAACGTACCATCAAGGAGCTGAATGGGGAGTGCTGGCTTGAGCTGGATGAGATTGTGGCCGAGTCTAAGCAGGTCATGTCCTCGCGCTCATTCGGGGCACGTGTTACAGGGCTTGATGATCTCTCTCAAGCTATCAGCTTTCATGCAGCCAATGCCGCACAGCGTATGCGTAAGCAGGGCTTATCGGCCAATGCTGTGCTGGTGTTCATCCAGAACAGCCCCTTTGATCAGGCTGAGTATTACGGCAACAGCCTCTCAGTGGCCTTGCCAGCCCCTATAGACTGTACTCTCCAAATCAACAGGGCAGCCCTCTGGTTACTGAAGCAGGTCTATAAGCCCGATGTCTACTATCAGAAGGCCGGTGTCATGCTCATGGACCTGGTGCCCAAAGGAGGGAGGCAAAGCGATCTGTTCGATTACACCCGAGGAGACACTAAAGCTTCACTGCTGATGGGTGCAGTAGACAGCATCAACAAGAAGTACTCTAGGGGAACCATACGTCTTGCCTCTGAGGGTGTTCAGAAGACGTGGGCTATGCGCCGGAGCTTCAAGAGTCCGAACTACACTGGTAATTGGAACGATCTGCCAAAGGCCATGTAAGGCGCTTCCAAATTAGCAGCTCATGGAGTTTAATGCTTATGGGTCAACTAAAAAAGAAAACATCATTATGCGTATACCCGCCTTCATAGCTCTCACCATTCTAGCTCTACTGCTTGCCGGCTGCGGTCAAGACCCCGGCCCCCTATCTGGAACTTGGCAAATGTCCGGACCATTACCGATGACTATCCAGTTCCGTTCTGGAGAAACAGAATCATTTGGGATGATCGAGAAAGTGTCTTATGAAGTGGAGGGTAATGACGTATTAGTAACCTACAAGGACGGCTTGATGAAGGGTACGTCCGTCAGATATACCTTGGTAAATCAGAATACAGCACGTACCCAGCTTGGCTCACTTCAACGAGTACACTAAGTCGTTAGCTGAAAGGACATATGTCTTCGCGCTAATGAAGCTTTACATATAGGTACAGCGCGAGTCCTGCATTGACAGGCAGAGTAAGGGCGCTAAGAAAATATCCAGCTACAAATGCTCTAGCTCGACCAAAGACACTCTCAATCGAGACCATGCCTGATGCAAAGCTTCCAACAAACGCAGCAGCTACAAACAGCACCCCGCTCATCACATTGTAGCTGTACGCTTCTCCCACAATCACCGCTGCGGGTAGTATGCAAAACCAACCTCCGAAGCCTCCCAGATTAGATAGTGCATTCAGAGTAGTATGGCTGTACGTCCCTACAATCCTCATCTTCTTCTGTACCTGATAATTATTGCCTACTAAGTAGCCCATGAGTGCAGCAAGCAAGTAAATCATGGCACTATCCATGCTGAAGCCAAGAGTAGGAATACTCCAAGTCCCGACCCAGTTAGACTTCTCTGTTTCGGCGATGGCATTCAATTCTGCAATGGCTACAGCATTAGCAGACTCAATCTCCTCCTGTGTCATCTGTCCCATTATGGGTAATGATTCGGCAGTAACCTCAACGTTTAGCGGACGTGCTATACGCCTAGAAAGCTCAGTCTGAGGTACTTCAGACTGGTTTGGTAATTGTGCTGCCTCTGCTGCAAGCGTCACCTCGCTTGCTCTTCGTTGCAATACAGAATCGATGTACCTTCTCCGCTCCGTATCCTCTTGCATTGCCTGTAGCCTCGGAGCTTCTGGCTCAACATGCCCAAGAATCGAGGTATCAACATCTTCTGCATTGGTGGGGAGTACTTGTGTGCTGCCTGCCAAAGATTGGCCAGATGTGAGGAGAACGATTAGTACAAACACCGAAGGCTTAATTTTGTTTTCCATAACTATTCTGAATGTAGCCCTGAGCAGGCCTTTAGTTAAGTTTAACTTAACTCCCAATCAACACCAAAACGGTACAACTCTGGTTCCAGTACTAGAGAGCCGGTATGAAGCTAGAAGCACGTATTGCGACGAGGTTGAGAGAGGCGCGCGAAGAGGCCAAGCTCACCCTTGAAGCGTTAGGTGTTGCGGCTGGTATCGAGGAGGAGACGGCTAAGGTACGCATGCATCAGTATGAGCAAGGCAAGCATCAGCCTCCTTATGCCATGCTGGAGCGTTTAGCTGAAGTGCTAAGAAAGCCGGTACTGTGGTTTGTGTGCGATGAAGGCCAAAAGAGCGTAGTACTAGCTATTGAAGCACTAAGCGAGGCGGAGCTTGGCGTAATGGAGCTATACGCTAAACAGCTACTCGAAGGTCGAACTACAGAAACGCGCTAGGATCGATTAAAACCGCGCTCCTCAGGGCAGAGTACCAGCTCGCAATTTCTTTTGCTTGCGCCAATCCCACGGCGGCACCGCATGCGGGTCAGCCCATAGCCCGAGACCCCGAGAACGGGCTGCATTTTCAGCACTTGCGTATAACAAGGCGTCAGCTTGGGTTTGCTCGTTTGAGTACTTCTTGTAGTGCCAAGCTAAGCCAGCCGTAGTCTGCTTGAGATTAATGTCGGTCCCATCAAGAGTCACCTTCCCCACTAGCCGTTTGTACCTGTCTTCTTTCGACCATTCGACGATTACCTTCTTGTCAAAAACCAAGTCCGATAACGCTTGTTTGGAAACCTGTCCGAAGGCTTGAGCTTTCTCAGGGGCATCTATCCCCTCTAGTCTGATCTTGTGCTGTCGCTTATCGCTATCCAGCACGGTAATGGTATCTCCATCGCTGACACCTACAACCTGGCCGTATAGCGTGGCAGCGTTGCATGCGAGGGGTAAGAGCAGGAGAGCAAGCAGAATTGAGGGAGCAAGCTTAGTTCGCATGATGGGCGCTCAGGATGTTATACAGTGTGCCACGTGATATCCCATAGCTTTGGGCAAGTGAGGCACGGTTCTTGGAGTTGTTTGCTTTGTCCTTGGCTATTAGTTCAGCTATCTGTTCAGAACTCAGAGACGGCTTCCTGCCTTTGTAAGCACCTCTAACCTTAGCAAGTGCGATACCTTCCATCTGGCGCTCACGAATCAGCGAACGCTCGAACTCCGCAAATGCACCCATCATCGAGAGCATCAGCTTGGACATGGGCGAATCATCCTTACCGAAGACGAGCGATTCCTTGACGAACTGCACTGTGATACCCCTTGCGGTTAAGTCTTGGACTAGAGACCGCAGATCATCTAGGTTACGTGCAAGGCGATCAATAGAAGGGATGATGAAGGTATCGCCTTCTCGCAAGTGAGCTAAGGCAGCTTGTAGTTGAGGTCTAGCCGTATCCTTCCCGCTAGCCTTGTCGATGAACGTCTTATCGAGTTGATATGGTGCTAGCGCTTCCTGCTGTCGGTCGATGTTCTGCTCAAACGAAGAGACTCGGATGTAGCCAACGACATGGCCTTTGATAGTAGTACTCATGGCAGTCCTTTAGAGTTGTGTTTATTTAAACTCTAAAGGTTCAGATGGATTGTGTCAAACAATTATTATCATGACTCTAGTTAGACACCGAGGGGTGTTTTTTCAAGTGCTCAGTATGAGTACACCCTATCAGTACATATTGCTATTAGTACTCTAGTGCATTGCCAGAGTAGAAGGAGTGACCCCATGGGGGGGAGCTATCGGCAGGTCATAGCTCATGACTGTCCTCAAATATTCATTGCATTTTCTGGCATTGATTGCCGCAGGCATGACCGAGGCTGATTATTTACTAGTACTTCTGCGGTGCTTCAATGTGAGCTACTGAGGCGTTTGTTCCCACTTATAGCATGTACCTACCGGCATAGCTCAAGTGCATTCATCTAGCGCCTGCTCTGAGTGCGATTGGGCGTTTAGTCTTCTAGCATGCAGGTTTCGGTTTTCTGAGCTTGCTCAGGGTACTTCTGCTAGTACTTCATGCTCATTCCGGTAGAGAGCTTCTTAGCGCTTCAGGAGTACTACCATCCTAGACGTATGTTTTTCTCCTGTCTGCTCTTGTTGGGACTCGGCTCACACGTATGCTTTTCTGCATACGCCTTCCTTCCTGTAGGTGGCAAGCACGAAAAAGCTTAGTGATTTGCGATGGCTGGAAGCTTCAAGTTCGGGATGCGATATGACTTCATGGCCTCTACCAACGGCGCGAGGGGATAGACAGTGCCGCCGTACTCATCCCCGACATTTCCACTGCTATGGCCTTGGATTGCGTATTGCAGCTTGTCAGGGATGGAGTTTAAGCGGGCATAGTACTTAAACGAGTGGCGGAAGCTGTGGAAGACAAGTGCATCGGTTTTAAGACCGATCTTGTGCAGATAACGTGCAAACCACTTCGACCAGCTGGCGCTGATGGAGTCATAAGCCTTGGACGGCATGAGCTCATGGAAGACGCGGGGGCCGGGTGAAGCTTGCACGAAATTGATAAAGCCCAGTTCCACTAACGAGGGGTGTATAGGGAAGCGCCTTTTGCTTGCCGTGTTCTTGAGCTTTTGCCCTTCACCTTCATTCGTAATCTCCATCACCCAGCATTCGCTCTCCCGCTGCAGTGCGTCCTGATAGCGCTCCTTCCTGATGTCCGTTTTGTTGAGCTGACAAAGTTCGTTCAAACGTGCGCCAGAAAACAGGCCGAGCAACGGTAGCCAATACGCGGCTTCACCTTTGCCGCCTGCTGGCCTCTCATGCTCGCTGTACACGGGGGAAGAGAACAAGGTATTAAGTTGGTCCGTGGTAAATGGCGCACGCTCATTCTTGTCCTCTTCACGAACCTGCACACGAATACCTTTTGCGGGATTGGTTTCGATGATGGCGTTGCCTATAGCGTACTCTAAGAGAGTAGTGAGATTCGACAGGTGGAAATTCGTAGTAATGGATGTCGTGCCATGCTCAAGGAGTTTGTCCTTAAATTTAACAACGTCCGCTTTGCTGAGGCGTTCCGTGTACTCAATGCGGGTGTAGTCCCGCAACAGCCTAACTGCTCGTCCATACTGTGTGATCGTGCGAGGTTCTGGGGTACGTTCTTTCGCCCAGCGTGTTACTAAGGCCTCCAATGATGTGAGTTGAGTAGAGGCTGCAGGCGGCTGAGTGCTAGTGCTGATGATGGAGGGGGAGGCTGGTACCGATGACTTGCCCTTGAGGACAGCCTTGGCTGCTGCGCGTTGAGCCTCAACCTGCCACAAAGGGCGTGGATCATCCCACAAGGGATGCTCTCCAAGCTTCAAGAACTCCTTGTTCTCACTGACGATAGCGCGTAGGCGGGCTAGGAATTGCTCATAAGTACGAGAGTCACCAGCGGCAACCTCTCGCTGCTCTCGCATCCGCTGGATGTACCGGGCAACCAGCACATCGAAACTCTCCATGGTAAGGCCATCAGCCAGCCTTCGCTTCACGGATGAGGTTGGGGCAGGGGTAGGTTGGGCTGGGACTTCGTTCGTGCCTTGTAGCGCTTCTGCGCGAGCCTGAGCAAACTCTTCGTCGTACTGAACCCCAAGCTTCCTAGCTAGTGGCTCCGCATCTGCACGGTTCTTGGTTTGTAAGGAGAAGATGATCTCGGCTTTGCCTGCGTACAGGTGACGAAGCTCTAAGGGGATTTTTCGGCGGAAGTAGTAGACGCTGTTGCGCTTGGTTAGGTGTGTCATCTTAGGCTCTTTCATGAGTTTAAGGTGTAACACCCACCGGGGAAAAACGAAGCGTAACTTGTTGAATTTCCTCGAAGCCCTGTGCCGCTAGGGCTCCGAGGAGTTTTGGTGGTGATGGGGGGACTTGAACCCTCGACCTACGGATTATGAATCCGTCGCTCTAACCAGCTGAGCTACATCACCGGATCCAGCAAAGTCCGACATTTTATTTTTTAACGGGCAGCTTGTCAAAGCAGATTGCGCTGTTTCGACCAATGCCGCGTTTGTTGAAGGCCTTGCGGCGGCGCGGAAATTAAACGTTGAACAGGAAATTCATCACGTCGCCGTCCTGCACAACGTATTCCTTGCCTTCCGAGCGCATCTTGCCGGCTTCTTTTGCGCCTTGTTCGCCATTGCAGGCAACGAAGTCGGCATAGGCGATGGTCTGGGCGCGAATGAACCCTTTTTCGAAGTCGGTGTGGATCACGCCGGCCGCTTGCGGGGCAGTGTCGCCCTTGTGAATCGTCCAGGCGCGGACTTCCTTTACGCCGGCGGTGAAGTAGGTCTGCAGTCCTAGCAGGTTGTACGTGGCGCGGATGACGCGATTGAGGCCGGGTTCTTCCAGGCCCATTTCAGCCAGGAACATGGTCTTGTCCTCGTCTTCCAGGTCGGCGATCTCGGATTCGATTTTGGCGCAGATGGCGACGACGGGTGCGCCTTCCTTCTTGGCCATTTCCTCGACCTTGGCGAGCAGGGGGTTGTTGTCGAAGCCATTTTCCTCGACGTTGGCGAGGTACATGACCGGCTTGACGGTCAGCAGGCACAGCGGCTTCAGCAGGAAGAGCTGATCCTTGTCCAGACTCATGGTGCGCACCGGTTGACCCTGATCCAGGTGTTTCTGGACCTTTTCCAGCAGTGCGCACAGTACGATGGCGTCCTTGTCGCCGGACTTGGCTTTCTTGCCTTCGCGGGCATTGGCCTTTTCCACGGTTTCCATGTCGGCCAGCGCGAGTTCGGTGTTGATCACTTCCACATCGGCCAACGGGTCGACCTTGCCGGCGACGTGCACGATATTGCCGTCGTCGAAGCAGCGCACCACGTGGGCGATGGCGTCGGTTTCGCGGATGTTGGCGAGAAACTTGTTGCCCAGGCCTTCGCCCTTGGAGGCGCCCGCCACCAAGCCCGCGATGTCGACGAATTCGACGATGGCATGCTGGATCTTCTGCGGATTGACGATTTTGGCCAACGCATCGAGACGCGCATCCGGCACTTCCACGATACCCACATTGGGTTCGATGGTGCAGAAGGGATAGTTGGCCGCTTCGATGCCGGCGCGAGTAATGGCGTTGAACAGGGTGGACTTGCCTACATTCGGGAGTCCGACGATTCCGCACTTCATAGTATTAACCCTTTGGTTTGGTATGCAATTTCAACATTGCCGCTTCCATGCTGCCTTCCAGCAGCAATGGCAGCAGTTTTACGCTTTGGTCGATGTTGTCCTGAATCAGGTTGGCTTCGTCCCGAGAAGGCTCGTGCAGCACGAAATTGACCACCGCGCTTTTTTCGCCGGGATGGCCGATGCCGAGACGCAGGCGCCAGTAATCCGGCGTGCCGAGCTGGGCGGAAATGTCCTTGAGCCCGTTATGTCCGCCGTTGCCGCCACCTTTCTTGATCTTGGCGGTGCCGGGTGCCAGGTCGAGCTCATCGTGGATCACCAGGATTTCTTCCGGCGCGATCTTGTAAAACCGGGCCAATGCCGCAACAGAGCGGCCGCTGGCGTTCATGAAGGTTGTCGGCTCAAGCAGCCAGGCTTCATGCGCTCCTGACTTCATGCGGCCTGCCAGGCCGAAGAATTTCGCTTCAACGGACAAACGGCTGCCGGTGGCGCGACAAGCTTCGTCTATCCACCAGTAGCCGGCGTTATGCCGGGTCGCTTCGTATTGCGGGCCGGGGTTGCCCAAGCCGACGAAAAGCCGGATGCCATTCATTCGTTAGCGTTCCATCAATAAAAAACGCGCGTTCCGGGATTCCGCAACGCGCGTTGTTTTCATGCCGAGGCCGCTTACTCTGCGGTCGGTGCTTCAGGTGCTGCTGCTTCCTCTTCTTCCGCTGCAACGCCACCGCGCGGCACGGGGATGGTTGCCACGGCAGCATCGTCACCGTGCGCCAGTTGTACGAACTCCACGCCCTTGGGCAGCTTGAGCTCGGACAAGTGGATGGAGTGGCCGGCTTCCAGGGTGGCCAGGTCGACTTCGATGAACTCAGGCAGGTTCTTCGGCAGGCAGTTCACGTCGGCTTCGGTCATTACGTGGGTCACGATGCCGTGAGCCAGCTTCACGCCAGGAGCGACTTCAGCGTTGATGAAGTGGAACGGTACCTTCACGTGGATCTTCTCGGTAGCGCTCACGCGTTGGAAGTCGATGTGCTGAATGGTGTTGCGGACCGGGTGCATCTGGAAGTCGCGCAGCAGAACTTGTTCCTTCTTGCCGTCCAGGATCAGGTCCAGGATGGAAGCGTGGAAGGCTTCGTGACGGAACTGCAGGAACAGGTCCTTGTGGTTCAGCTCAATGTTGATAGCGTCCTTGCCGCCACCGTAAACGATGCCGGGAACGTTGCCTGAACGACGCAGACGGCGGCTCGCACCCGTACCTTGCGCCTCGCGCTTCTTGGCGGTAATTTCGATTTGCATATTAAAACTCCTAGTAGTTAAAAAGGCTGCCCGCGACCAGGCAGCGCTTATTCGCTATCGGCCTCATCGGCCGCCGGCGGAATTATTGAATCTCTTATTCCATGAACAGCGAGCTGACCGAATCTTCGCGGCTGATGCGGCGTATGGTTTCGGCCAGGATTTCCGCGGTGCTGAGCTGGCGAATCTTCGTGCAGGCTGCTGCATCGGCACGCAACGGAATGGTATTGGTTACGACCAGTTCGTCGAGGCGCGAGTTGGCAATGCGCTCGACTGCCGAACCGGACAACACCGGGTGCGTACAGTAAGCGACCACTTTGACGGCGCCTTGCTCTTTGAGGGCATTGGCGGCTTCGCACAAAGTATTGGCGGTATCGACCATGTCGTCCATGATGACGCAGGTACGACCTTCGACTTCGCCGATGATATTCATCACCTTGGCGACATTCGGCTTCGGACGGCGCTTGTCGATGATGGCAAGGTCGGAGCTCAATTGCTTCGCAAGAGCACGGGCACGCACCACGCCGCCGACGTCGGGCGAAACCACCACCAGGTTGTTGTAATTGTGCTTCCACACGTCACCCAGCAGGATGGGGGAGGCGTAAATGTTATCAACCGGGATATCGAAAAAGCCCTGAATCTGGTCGGAGTGCAAATCCATCGTCAACACGCGGTCGACGCCGACGCTGGTCAGCATGTTGGCGACGATCTTGGCGGTAATCGCGACCCGGGCGGAACGCGGACGGCGATCCTGGCGCGAGTAGCCGAAGTAAGGGATGGCGGCGGTAATGCGAGCGGCGGAGGAGCGACGCAGGGCGTCTGCCATGACCATGACTTCCATCAGGTTGTCATTGGTCGGCGCGCTGGTGGACTGCAGGATAAACACGTCCTTGCCGCGCACGTTTTCCAGCAATTCGACCATCACTTCGCCATCGCTGAAGCGACCGACAGTGGCGCGGCCCAGGCTGATATTGAGGTGAGCGACTACTTCCTCGGCCAGCTTGGGATTGGCATTGCCGGTAAAAACCATCATGTCGCCGTTAGCCAAGACCGCGGTTCCTTTACTCTCAAAAAAGAAATAGCGTGTAAGGCTACACGCTATTTTATTAGTGGCTGGGGAGGAAGGATTCGAACCTTCGCATGCCGGAATCAAAATCCGGTGCCTTAACCAGCTTGGCGACTCCCCAATAATCTCAATCTGCAAAATCGTGCAAGGGGTGCTTATCCAACCCTTGTGCGACAAACCCGCAAAAATTTTCGGGTTTCAGCGCGAATGCGCGCTGTGCTTCGGCTTCACTTTCCACTTCCAGAAACACGCTGGCACCGGATCCGCTCATTCTCGCATCGCCAAATTGCTTCAGCCAGGCAAGGCAGTTTTCAACTGCGGGATAGTATCGGCACACTACGGGTTGCAGGTCGTTGTGACCGTAGCCCTTGAAAAAGGCCGCCATTTTCGCGGGAATCGTGTCCCTTGTCAATTCCTGACTGGAAAATATCTCAGCGGTGGATACGTGCACATCCGGGGTCAGCACCACATACCAGGCATCAGGCAGCGGAATGGCCTGCAATTGTTCGCCTATGCCTTCCGCCCAAGCATTGTTTCCAAAGATAAAAACGGGAACGTCGGCACCCAGCTGCAAGCCCAGAGCCAGAAGCTCCTGGCGCGGCAAATGCAGATTCCACAAGCGATTCAGTGCCAGCAGTACGGTAGCTGCGTCAGAGCTGCCGCCACCCAGTCCGCCACCCATGGGCAGATTTTTTTCCAGCCGAATCTCGACACCCTGCCGGCAGCCGGTATGTTGCTGCAGCAGGCGTGCCGCGCGAATGCATAGGTCGTTTTCCTCGTGAACGCCGGGGATATCCTGTATGCGCTGGATCACGCCGTCATCGGTGGGACGCAAATGCAGCACATCGCTTTTGTCGATCAGGCGGAAGACGGATTGCAGCAAGTGGTAACCGTCGGTGCGCCGACCGGTGATGTGCAGGAAAAGGTTGACCTTGGCCGGGGCCGGAAACGCCTGAAATGGGGCCGTCATGGTTCGCGCGCCAGCGTTCCCCACTGATCGACAAGCAGTTTGAGGTCGAGTTGCGGGCTTCTCAGCAACACCTTGCTTGGCAGGTCGGTGCCTTCCACGGTTTGGTAGGCGGAATACTCGATATCCCAGCCGTCCTGCTTGAAGCGCGAAAGCCGGCCCCGTGCATCCCGTGCGACGACCTCGTAGGCGCTGGAGGTGGGGCGGCCGATGATCCAGTCCGACAAGCCGGTCAATGGCAGGCTCCAGCCCATGGTCTGCTGCAACAGGGTTTCCGCATTGTTTGCTTGATAGGTTTTGCGATCATTGGTGGTCAGCGTCACGCCGTCGCCATTGGATTTAATGTCTGCTACCTGGGCGCCCAAGGGAGAATAGAGGGCGAAATGATCGCCTTCCTCGGTATGCTTCCAGCGCAGGGAGCCGGCGAATCCGCGCTTCTCGGTCTGGACGGCCATGCGGCCGGAAAGGCTGAATGCGCCAATCTGCTCGAGGTTGCGCAGGTGTCTGGCTTGCGCCTCCGCATCGATGGGTGTTGGTGGCTGTGTCAGGCTGGCACAGCCGGCCAGCGACAGGGCGGCTGCCAGGAAGAAATAACGGAAAAAGCTCACTGACGGAATTTCTTCGTCGTGTTGAGCAGCACCTCGTTGTCGGGATGGGCACGCAGCGCTTCATCCCAAGTCTTCACCGCTTCGTCGCGTTTGCCCTGTTGCCACAGCACTTCACCGAGATGCGCCGCGATTTCAGGGTCGGTTTTTTCGGAGTAGGCGCGGCGCAGATACTCCGCGGCCTCGTTCAACATGCCGCGCCGGTACTGCACCCAGCCCATGCTGTCCAGGATGTAGTGGTCGTCCGGACTGAGGGTGAGGGCCTTTTCGATCAGGTCCGCGGCTTCGTCGAGACGTACGTTGCGATCAGCCAAGGTGTAGCCGAGGGCATTGTAGGCTTGTGCGAAGTCCGGCTTGAGCGTGATCAATTTGCGCAGCTGCTGTTCCATGACGTCGAAACGCAGCACTTTCTCCGCCAGCATCGCGAAGTCGTAAATCATCTCTGGCGTGTTGGGCAGCGTGTTGATGGCCCGGTCGAGGATGGCGTAAGCCTCGTCGTATTGCTTTTCCTGTACCAGCAGGTTGGCTTCCACTTGCAGGGCAACCGCTTGCTGCTCGCTGGTCATGTTGGGCAAGGTTTGCAGCATCTTGCGCGCTTCGTCGAGTTTTTTCTCGCTGGCCAGCAGGGATGCAATGCGCAGTTGAGCGTCGAAGCGCAGTTCGTCGCTCGTGACCTGCTTGTACCACGCGTAGGCTTGATCGTTCTGCTTCTGCTTCTCGGCGGACTGGCCCAGGTACAGGTAGAGTTGCTCCGGCTCCTTGTAGCCATGCTCCAGCGCTTGCTTGAAGTATTTGTCGGCTTGCGCATAGTCGCCAAGCTGGCCGGCAAGCAGGCCGACCACCACGGCCATTTCCGGATTTTCCTTGACGCCGTCGGCGAGCTTGGTGAACTGGATGCGTGCTTCGTCGAGCTTTTTCTCGTTGACCAGCAGCTTGGCGTAAGTCAGGCGGATATTGCTGGTTTCGGGATACTTCTTGAGGAAGCTCTGGAAAAACGCAAGCGCCTTGTCCGGCGATTCACGCAGAAGAATCTCGCCATGCAGTGCCGCTGCAGGTTCCCAGCCCGGGCGCAGCGCTTCCGCGGCAGCAAGCTCCTTCAAGGCCAGCTCATTCTGCCCGGCATTGAACGCCATATGCGCCACGGCGAATTTGGCTTCGGCCTGTTTGGGATAAGGGGCGGCCAGATCCTGAACCAGGGCGAGCGCGGCATCCTTGTCGGGATGGCGCGACAGCACGCCGTTGAGGTACAGGAATCCATTGGCGCGCGTATCGTTCGCGACCAGCAGCTTTTCAAGGTACGGGCGCGCGTCTTCGAGATTGCCGGTGCTGAGCAGCAGCTGCGCCATGGCCTGCTGGGCCTCGACGGATTCGGGATCCAATTCGGCCCACAGTTCGGCGGAACGGAGGGCGAGTTGCTGCTGGTTGCCGTACACGGCCGCACGGGCGGCACGCTCGGCCAAGCGCGGATCGCGGCTGGATTTTGCCAGTTCGAAGAAGACCGAGCTTGCCAGCGCGATGTCGCCGCGCTGACCGGCTACTTCGCCGACCAGGTATTTGAAGATGAAATCGCTGGTCAACCCTTCTACCGGAGGTGGTGCGGCTTCCTGCGCCTGGGCGCCCAGGCTGGCAAAAAGAATTGCAAGGACGAGTGAGGCGCGCCGCATCGAATGGGGTGAATTTTTCATGGGTTGAAACCGGGTCCGTTGCCTGTTGTCTGGATGCTTGGTTAGTCCGTGACAGGCCAATCAAGTTCATCCATAATGCCTGCTCAATATAGCTTGTTTGTATGGATTTTCCAATCAGTGCTGCGCTTGACAACAGTCAGGCGTTTTTTATAAGTTTTGTAGCTTACTTCACGAATCCGGACGTTCAATCCTATGAATACTGTTACCGTCGAGGCTAGCGAGCTAACGCGAGCCTATGGAGGCCGTGCTGTCGTCAGCGACGTGAACTTCAACCTGAACAAGGGTGAAGTGCTCGGCTTTCTCGGCCCGAATGGCGCGGGCAAATCCACCACGATGAAGATGCTCACCGGCAATCTGGCGCCCACTGCAGGCACCGTCAAGATTTGCGGCATCGACATGATCGAAAACCCCAAGGAAGCCAAGGCGCTGATCGGCTATCTGCCGGAAACGCCGCCGCTATACCGCGAATTGACCGTCGACGAGATGCTGGCGCTGGCCGCCCGTATTCACGGCATCCCGCGCGCCAAGGTGAAGCGTGCGGTTGAGCTGGCCAAGGAGCGTACCGGCCTCACCGAAATGGGCAAGCGCCTGTGCGAAAACCTTTCCACCGGCTACCAGCAGCGCGTGGGCATCGCCCAGGCGATCATTCACCACCCGATGGTGGTAGTGCTGGACGAGCCGACGCGCGGCCTGGATCCGATCCAGATTCGCGACATCCGCGCGCTTATCAAGGAGTTAGGCGGTGAGCACAGCGTAATCCTGTCGACCCATATCCTGCCCGAAGTCGAAATGGTGTGCGACCGCGTACAGATCATTCACCAGGGCAATCTGGTCTTCAGCGGCGAGATCGAAGCCCTGAAGCGCAACCGTGAAAGCAATCGCTTGTGCGTCGGCTTGCGCCGTCCGCCCGCGGACGACGCGCTGCTGGCACTGCCCGGCGTGGCGGCGGTGGAAGAGTCCGAAGGTCTGCTGCGCGTGCAGTTTGCCGACGGCGCGGCAGGCGTCCCGGAGGCCATCGTGCAGGCGGCGGTGGCCGGTGATTGGGGCCTGTACCAGATCGCCCCGGATGTGACCTCCCTTGAAGATGTGTTCCTGCATTTGACCCAACAGGAAGAGGCTTTAGCATGAAGATGATACTGACCATTGCAGGCAAGGAACTGCGCAGCCTGTTTGCGTCCCCGATGGCCTGGGTGATCCTGGCCATGCTGCAACTGCTACTGGGGCTGTTCTTTACCAATTCCGTCGGCCGTTATTTCGAAGCGATGCAAGGCTCGATGCTGCCGGAGCAACGCATCGGCTTTACCGCTTTCGTGATGCCACAGGTGTTCGGCGTGGCCGTGCTGGTGCTGCTGACTGCAGTGCCGCTGCTGACAATGCGCCAGATCGCCGAAGAGCGAAAAAACCACACAATGGTGTTCCTGTTCTCTTCGCCGGTTTCTCTGTTCGAAATCGTATTCGGTAAATTCGTCGGCCTGATGACATTCATCAGCATCGTCACTCTGATGGTGCTGGTGATGACCTTGTCGATGAATGTCGCCACCGATCTCGATATTGCGCATCTGCTCACCAATGCGCTGGGTTTGTGGCTGATGGCAGCGGCTTTTGCCTCGTTGGGAATTTTCATGTCCAGCCTGACACAGCAGCCCATCATCGCGGCGATCATGAGCTTTATCGCATTGCTGGCGCTGGTGATTATCGACAATTTCGCCGCCGATCCGGAAAGCCCGCTCAATTACCTTTCGCTGATGCGTCATTTCGAACCGTTGGCGACTGGGGTGCTGAGCACGACCGATATCGCCTACTTCGTGTTGTTCATAACGACGTTCCTGGTGCTGACCGTGCGCCGCCTCGATGCCGACAGGCTGCGCGGATAACGCGGGAAAGAATTCAAGATGAAGATCAATCGTAAAATCCGTTTCCAGCTGTTCGTACAGAATTGGCTGTTCGTCGTCCTCTTCCTTGCCATGGTCGGAATGCTGGGCTATCTGACCCGTGAGTACAGCATCGAGCGCGATGTCACACAGGCCGCGCGCAATATGCTGACAGAGGGCAGCGCCAATGTGGTCAAGAAGATGCAAGGGCCGGTCAATATCACCGCTTTCGTCGAAAACGACGACCCCGAGCGCAAGAAGACCATTCATGATTTTGTTGCGCGTTATCAGCGCGCCAAGTCCGACATCAACCTGACTTTCGTCAACTCCACCAAGGAGCCGAAGCGCGCCCAGGAAGCCGGCATCCGCAAGGACGGCGAGCTGGTGGTGGAATTCCGGAAGCGCACCGAAAACCTGGTGCCGAATTACACCGAGCGCGACCTGACCAACGTGCTGGTGCGGTTGCAACGCTCGCAGGCACGCGCCGTGATGTACCTCGACGGCCACGGCGAGCGCAGCCTGATCGGCGAAAAGAATTTCGATCTGGGCGAGTTCGGCCATCAGCTGGGCACCAAGGGTTTCAAGCTGGCCAATCCGGACCTGACGATCGCGCAGGACGTACCGCGCAACGGCGCGATGCTGGTGATCGCCGGTCCGCAGGTTGACGTGACCGAAGCCGAGGTGAAGAAGATCGTGCATTACGTTGCCACTGGCGGCAATTTGCTGTGGCTGATCGATCAGGAGTCGCTGCATGGCCTGCAGCCGCTGGCCGAATATCTGGGCCTGGTGCTGACGCCGGGCGTGGCCGTGGATCCGACTTCGTCGCAGAACGGCATCGATCCGCGCACTGTCATCGGCCGTCAATATACTGAGCACGCCATTACCAAGGAATTCACGTTGCTGACGGCTTTCCCGGAGGCACGTGCAGTCGATATCAACGACCAGACCGGCGATTGGGAAGTGACCCGCCTGATCTCGGTGGCGCACAACGGTTGGCTGGAAACCGGCAAGCTTGATGGCAAGATCGGTTTCGACGACAAGACCGACATGCCCGGCCCGGTGAATATCGCGGTAGCGATGCAGCGCAAGGCGGAAAATATTACCCAGCGCGTGGTCGTGGTCGGCAACGGCAATTTCCTCGCTAACTCCTTTGTCGCCAACGGCGGCAATCTCGACCTCGGCATCAATATGGTCAATTGGCTGGCTGGCGACGACCAGCTCATCAGCATCCAGCCCAAGCCGCTGAAGGACGTGACGGTGACCTATACGGCGACGGAAGGCATCCTGATCTTCGGCGGCTTCGTCATCCTGCTGCCGCTGGCCCTGCTGCTTGCCGGCATCGTGATCTGGCGCCGGAGACGCACACGATGAAATCGCGCTGGTTCGTCAATCTGGGCCTGCTGGTCGTCATTGCAGGCCTCGCGCTGTTCCTCTATCTGAATCCGAAAAAAGAAGAGGAATCGTTCAACTCGGTGAAGGTTTCCGAACTGAGTCAGGCGGATATCCGCAAGGTTGAAATCGAGTTTTCCGCCAAAAAGCCGGTCGTGCTGGAAAAGCGCGACGGTAACTGGTTCCTGGTTCAGCCGTATGCGGCGCGCGTCGGCGAACAGGCGGTCAACAAGATACTCGCCGTGCTCAATGCGGACAGCATCGACAAGTTCGATACCTCCGATCTTGCGCGCTTCGGTCTGGATCACCCTTCGCTGCGGCTGAAGCTGGACGACAAGGAGCTGCTGTTCGGCACGTTCAACCCCGTCAACGGCCAGCAGTACGTAGCCTTTGGAAACTCGGTCTACCTGATTTCGACGTCTTATTCAGACGCGGCCGCAACGCAGGTGGTCGAGTTGCTCGACAAGAGACTACTGGCGCCAGGCGAGGAAATTGCCGGCTTCGATTTCTCGCATCTGGAACAATGGGAAGCGACCGGCCTGCGCCTGGATCGCGCGGGCAGCGAATGGAAGGTTTCGATTCCCGGTGCCAAGCCTGTGCGCGCTGAACTTGACGAATGGTTCGGCGACGGCTGGAAGACCTTGAGCGCCAATTCTGTCGAACCATATAGGGTCGATAGCAAGACGGTTTATCCTTACTTCGAAATCATCCTCAAGAATGGCAAGCGCATTCGTGTCGACAAGCAACTCGAATCGCCCGAGATGCTGCTGGCGCGACCCGATGAAGGCATGCTCTACCATTTCCCGCCCGATCTCGGATTTTCTCTGCTGAATCCGCCGGTCGGCGCGCCTTAGAGCCTCCTTCAATAGGTTTCATACTTCGCGTTGAGTCAGGGCGCGGATGGATGCAAGGCGTACCGTGTAGCCAAGAGTCGCTCCCTTGGCAAGCGGTGCAACGCGGCAGACGCCGCGCCCTGACTCAACCCGAAGGGCAGCTTGCCTGCAGGCGCATTGCGGCGTTACAGGCTGCTTGTGGAGATGGCTCCACGGCGCAGCCCGCGCCTTGCACTGCATCCCGCAGGCAAGCTGCGCGGAATATGAAACCTATTGAAGGAGGCTCTGGAATGCCTGAACTGCCGGAGGTCGAGACCACGCTGCGCGGTCTCGAGCGTCCGCTGGCGGGACGCTCCGTTGCGGCGGTGGTCGTACGTAATGCCGCATTGCGCTGGCCGGTTCCCGCCAATCTGCAAGAGCTGCTGGTGGGTAAACCCATACGCAGCCTGTCGCGCCGTGCTAAATACCTGCTTGTCCATTTCGATCATGGCACCTTGATCCTGCATCTCGGCATGTCCGGCAGGCTGTGCCATCTGGTCGGGCACGAAGCTCCCGAGAAACACGATCATTTCGACCTGGTGCTGGATAACGGTGCGCTGGTGCGTCTGCGCGACCCGCGCCGTTTCGGCGCCGTGCTGTGGGCGGAAGACCCTTTGTTGCATCCCATTCTTGGCAGTTTAGGAGTGGAGCCCTTGCTGGCTGATTTCAGCGGGGAGTGGCTGTACCGGCATATCCGCACGCGCACGGCGGCGATCAAGCTGGTTGTGATGGACGGAAAGCTGGTGGTAGGCGTGGGGAATATCTATGCCAGCGAATCGCTATTCCGGGCCAGCATCAATCCAAAAACGGCAGCCAACAAATTGAGCGTGGCCCGGTGCGAACGGCTGGTGCAGGAAATCAAGGCGACCCTGGCGGATGCCATCAAGGCCGGCGGCAGCAGCCTGCGGGATTTTTTCGGCGCGGACGGCAATCCGGGATATTTCCAGCAGGAGTATTTCGTTTATGGTCGTACCGGCCAACCGTGCAAGGTGTGCGGTACGCCCATCTCCTCGATACGCCAAGGGCAGCGCTCTACATTTTATTGCCCGCATTGCCAGCGTTAGGCAGTCTCATGTAGCGCAGGCATTTTCCCGCCCGCATTCGATATGCAGGTGAGAGGCAATCGGCTTCAGCCTTCGGAGTGCCGATGCGCGAGCCACATCCTGGGCATCAGCGAACCAAACACCATCCCGATGACGCTCATCAGGAAGCCGGCAAACTGTGGTGGCATCATGCCCTCGCCTTCGGGCAGAAGGATTTCCATGGGAATCCAGGTCAATGCCCCGAGCAGGATAGCCAGCATGGCGCCCTGGGCATTGGCGCGCTTCCAGTATAGGCCTGCCACTAGTGGAGTAAATGCGATCACCAGCGTGACCTTGTAAGCGTTTTCCACCATTTGATGGATGCCTGTTTCCGCTTCAAGCGACCATAGGGCGTAAATTGTCACGCAAACGGTAAAAGCCGCTACCACGCCACGCGTCAGCCACAGGAAATGTTTGTCATCCAGCGGGCCCATGAAGCCTTTCAGGATGTTTTCCGAAATCGTGACGGACGGCGCTAGCAAGGTGCCGGAGGCCGTGCTCATGATCACCGACAGCAGGGCGCCATAAAAGATAATCTGGGCAAATAGCGGCAAATGTCCCACGACCAGCGCAGGCAGTATGTGCTGCGAATCGCCCTTGGCAAGGAGGGCCGTAACCATATTGGGGTCGATGATGGTCGCAGCGTAGGCGAGGAAAAGAGGCACTGCCGCAAACAGGAAATAAGATACGCCGCCGAGTACGGATCCCCAGACCGCTACATTTTCGTTTTTCGATGCATTCGCGCGCTGGAAGACGTCTTGCTGCGGAATCGAGCCGAAACCCATCGTGAGCAGCCCGGAAATGAATGCGATCATTGCGACGGTATTCAGTTCCGGCCAGAAATTGAATTTGCCCGCAGCCTGCGCATGAGCCACCACAGTGCCGACTCCGCCCGCCATATCCGAGACCAGGTAAGCGATCCAGAACAATCCCAGCACGATGATGATCATCTGGAAGAAGGTGGTGAGCGCCACCGACCACATCCCGCCATACAGGGTGTACATCAGCACGACAGCTGCGCCAATGAGGATGCCCTGCGCTTGCGAGATGCTGCCGTCGGAGAGCACATTGAATACCAGGCCGAGCGCTGTGACCTGCGCCGAAACCCAGCCGAGATAAGACAGCGCGATGGCGATAGACACCACAACTTCGACGAAGCGATTGTACTTGTTGCGGTAGAAGTCGCCGATGGTCAGCAAATTCATCCGATAGAGCGGACGGGCAAAGAACAGGCCGAACAGTACCAGGCAGAGCGAAGCGCCGAATGGATCTGAAATCAGTCCGCCAAGGTCTTCTTCGAGGAAGGTGGCGGGAATTCCGAGTACGGTTTCCGCGCCGAACCAGGTGGCGAACACCATCGCTATCACCATGACCAGCGGCAGACTGCGCCCGGCGGTCACATAATCGCGGGTATTGTGGACGCGGGTGGCGGCATAGACGCCGATGCCAATTGAAATGACCAGATAGAGTATGACGAATCCGAGCAGCACGGTCGTTCCTTTGTTTTGGTTTGAGTGATGACAATAGAATCGCGGCTATTCTAGCAAAGGATGCGCGAAATAATAGTGGTGCTACAATCGGCTGGAAGGCTTTTTGCTGGAGAAAAACAATGGTGCAGCAACCACAGGATCTGGCCGGATGGGTGACATACTTGAGCAGTGCCGAGTTGCCCGTTTTGAAGCATACCGCGCGTGAACTGGAGCGCATGCGTGCCGATGAAGATAACCTCAATGCGCGCAGCGTTGCGCATGTGGTCACCAGCGACCCCTTGATGACGGTCAAGCTGCTGCGCTACCTGCAGGAACACAAGCGCAGCAGCCAGACGCAAGAGCTGGTGCAGGTGGAGCAGGCCATCATGATGATGGGCTTCAACACCTTCTTTCGCGAAATTCGCCCCGAACCGCTGGTGGAGGATGTGCTGCATGACCATCTTCCCGCGCTGACCAATCTCCTGCGTACCGTGCGCCGCGCGCAGCGCGCCTCGCGCTATGCTTTCGACTGGGCCTTGCTGCTGCACGACTTGCGTGCGGAGGAGGTGCGTATCGCCGCATTGCTGAGCTATATCGCGGAAATGATGATGTGGTGCTTCAGCCCCGAGGCGATGCTGAAAATTCGCGCGATGCAGGATATGGACAAGACTTTGCGCAGCACCACGGTACAGCAGCAGGTGCTGGGCTTTCAGGGCATGGAATTGCAGAAGGCGCTGACGACTGAGTGGAAACTACCGGGATTGCTGCTGACGCTGATGGATCCGGCGCATTCCAAAAATGAGCGCGTCTGCAATGTGATGCTGGCACTCAATCTGGCGCGCCATTCTGCCAACGGTTGGGATGATGCCGCGCTGCCGGACGATTATCGCGACATCGCCGCGTTACTGCGGGTCGAGCCGGAGAAGGTCAAGGCGATGGTGGGCGCTAGTCCAAGCCCCAGCCCATCAGCAGCATAAAGCCAGCGAACTGCAGCAGGGCAAGCAGCACCAGGGCGGAGGTGGCCCAGAACAGCAGGCGGTTGCGGCGCTTTTGCTCCGCTGCGAGCAGTTCCAGTTTTTCTGTCAGTAGCGCCGCGTCATTGCGCAACAGGCTTTCATGCACCAGCCGCGGCAGTTGCGGCAGTATCTTTCCCCAGTACGGCGCTTCGGTGCGGAAATTCTCAATGATGCTGCGCCAACCCATCTGTTCGCTCATCCATTGCTCCAGATAGGGCTTGGCTGTTTTCCACAGGTCCAGTTCGGGGTCGAGCTCGCGCCCTAGGCCTTCGATGTTCAGCAATGTTTTTTGCAGCATCACCAGTTGCGGCTGGATGACCACGCCAAAACGGCGCGAGGTCTGGAACAGGCGCAGCAGCACGCGGCCGAAGGAGATGTCCTTGAGCGGCTTGTCGAAAATCGGCTCGCATACGGCGCGGATCGCGGTTTCGAATTCATCCTGCGGCGTGTCTTTCGGCGCCCAGCCCGATTCGATATGAGCCAGGGCAACCTCGCGGTAATCGCGCCGGAAAAACGCCAGGAAGTTGCGCGCCAGATACTGCTTGTCCGTATCGCTTAGCGTCCCCATGATGCCGAAGTCGAGCGCAACGTAACGCCCGTCATTTTCGACCAGAATGTTGCCGGGATGCATGTCGGCGTGAAAGAAACTGTCGCGGAATACCTGCGTGAAAAAGATTTCGACGCCGTTGCGCGCCAGTTGGGGAATGTCCACGCCAAGCTCGCGCAAGCGTGCCACCTGGCTGATCGGCGTGCCGGTCATGCGTTCCATCACCATGACTTGTTCGCGGCACGCGTCCCAATACACTTCCGGTACCAGCAGCAACCGGCCATCGGCAAAATTGCGCCGCAATTGGCTGCAATTCGCGGCCTCCAGCATCAGGTCGAGTTCGTTATGGATGTGCCGGCCGAACTCCGCGACCACTTCGCGCGGACGTAGCCGCTTGCCGTCGGCCCACAGGTTTTCCAGCAGCATCGCCGCGACGTCGAGCAGCGCCAGATCCTTGTCGATCACGGCGTCGATGCCCGGGCGGAGGATCTTGACCGCGACCGGGCGCCCGTCCGGTAATGTGGCGAAATGGACCTGCGCCACCGAGGCGCTGGCGACGGGTGTCAGATCGAAGCTGGCGAACATTGCCGCAGCCTGCGCGCCATACGCCTGCTGCAAAACGGCTTGTACCTGAGTTGCGGAAAAGGGCGGCACGCGGTCCTGCAGCTTGGCCAATTCGTCGGCGATATCGAGCGGAATCAGGTCGCGCCGCGTAGACAGCATCTGGCCGAACTTGACGAAAATAGGACCAAGGTTTTCCAGAGCCAGACGTAATCGTACGCCGCGCGGCTGGTCGAAACGTCGCCAAAAGAACAGGGCGCGCATCAGTGGTTGTAGGCTGCGCAGCCGGACATGGCTGAGCATGAGCTCGTCCAGCCCGAAACGCAGGCCGACGAACATGATTTTGAACAACCGCAGAAAACGCATCAGATGTTTTTCTCTAACCGCTCCAGCCGTTTGGCGAAGCGCTCGACATCGTCGCGCAAGGCATCGACGTCCTTGGAGAATTTATCCAGATGACGCTTTTTGGCGATCTGCGGCTGTTCTTCCAGCCAGAATTCGGAAAGCATACCGGCCATCGACATGGCCTGGCGCCCGATTTCCTGTTTTATGCGCGAGCCGGCCTGGCTGAGTTCGTGGGCGGGAATGTCGCCGATAATGCGGCTCAGGTCTTCCTCGGCGTCCCAGCGCAATCCATGCAGGACTTTGCCGACTGCCGCGGCGAGTTCGGCATCGCCCTGCAAGGTGGCGAGACTACTTGCGGCATCGGGTTCCAGCAGCATGCGCAGGGCCGCGCCCGGAGTCAGGCCGATTTCAGCGTCGATCTGTGCATCGTGCGGAGCTGCAGAAAATTCGCCCGCACGGTCTATCGCCAGCGTGGCGCCGAGAGGAGGCATGGAGATGCGGACGATTTTTCCGGCGTAGGGACGAAGCTGCTCGCTTGCCCAGGAGTTCTGGCGCAGCAGGTGATTGAGCGCGTCGGCGGTCAGCTTCAATATTTGACGCCCTTGTGCAGCGCGACGACGCCGGCTGTCAGGTTGTTGTAATCCACTTTGTCGAATCCGGCATCCAACATCATCTGCTTCAGCGTTTCCTGATCGGGGTGCATGCGGATCGATTCGGCGAGGTAACGATAGCTGTCCTCGTCGCGTGCCAGCAGCTTGCCCATCACGGGAAGCAGCTTGAAAGAGTAGGCATCGTAGGCCGGTTGCAGCGGTTTCCATACCTGCGAAAACTCCAGCACCAGCAACCTGCCGCCGGGCTTGAGCACGCGCAGCATCTCCTTCAGCGCGAGATCCTTGTGCGTCATGTTGCGCAGGCCGAATGCGACCGAAACGCAGTCGAAATAATTGTCGGGGAAAGGCAGTTTTTCCGCATCGCATTGCGCGGCGGGCACCGCAAGGCCTTCGTCCAGCATGCGGTCGCGGCCGACCGAAAGCATGGAGGCGTTGATGTCGGTCAGAACCACCTTGCCCAGCTTGCCAACTTTCTTGGCGAACAGGCGCGAAAGATCGCCGCTGCCGCCCGCGATATCCAGTACGCGGTTGCCCGGCAGCACGCCGCTGGATTCGACGGTAAAGCGCTTCCACAACCGATGCAGCCCGGCAGACATCACGTCGTTCATCAAGTCGTAACGGCTGGCGACGGAATGAAAAACTTCGCCGACTTTGCGTGCTTTTTCGGATTCGGCGACGGTCTTGAAGCCGAAGTGCGTGGTGTTTTCGCTCATGGCTGTCCTTTACGCTGAACGCCTGCGGCGGTCAGTCGATCAAGATAGTTTTGCCACAATTCGGCCTGGCGGGCGCCGAGATCATAGAGGTAATCCCAGGAATAAAGGCCGGTGTCATGCCCGTCGGAAAAGCTCAGTTTGACCGCGTACTGGCCGACCGGCTCTATCCCTACGATGTTGACGTCTTCTTTTCCCACCTGCAGCACCTCCTGTCCGGCGCCGTGGCCGCGTACTTCGGCAGACGGGGAATAGACCCGCAAGAACTCGCAAGACAAATGAAAGTGCGCGCCGTCATCGAACACGATTTCCAGTTTGCGCGAAGCTTGATGAAGGCGAATATCGGTCGGGCGTGGGGTGTGGGGTGTGAGGCCGGTCATGTTGGTGGCATATGGGTTTGACTAAGCCAAAATGATAGCAGAATCGCGATGAGGCCACGAGCTTGCGTCGCGCATGCTATTTGACCGATACCCGCCTGATTTTTTGATTAATTTATGAATCATGCTAGAGTGGCAGCGAGGTATTTTGGGCGAGAACATACATGGTTGAAAACAAGCTTGCCGATCAGTTTGCTGCATACAGCACATGGCGCAAAGCGTTGATCGACACTATCTGCGATTACCGCAGTTGGCTGAATGAGCAGGAGCTGAATGATGCGCAAGTTGATCTGCGCATTCAGCATTTATTGGATCGCCTGCACGAGGACAAGCTGAATGTGGCCTTCGTCGCCGAGTTCTCGCGGGGCAAGTCCGAGCTGATCAACGCGATTTTCTTTGCCGATTACGGCCAGCGGTTGCTGCCTTCGAGTGCGGGCCGCACGACCATGTGTCCTACCGAACTTCTGTTCGAGTCGGACAAGCCTACTTCACTGCGTCTATTGCCCATCGAAACGCGCGGTACCGATACCACTACTACAGAATTCAAGCGTTTCCCCTCCGAATGGACTGTATTCGAGTTTGACGTCAATTCCAGCGACAGCATGGTCGATGCGTTCAAGGAGGTCAGCCGCACCAAGCGTGTGTCGGTCGAGGAGGCGCAGCGCTATGAGCTTTACGATCCGAATAATCCCGACGATGAGATGAATCTCAATGAGGACGGCACGATCGATATTCCGTGCTGGCGTTATGCCATCATTAACTTCCCGCATCCATTGCTGGAGCAAGGCCTCGTCATTCTGGATACGCCGGGGCTCAATGCCATCGGTACCGAACCCGAACTTACGCTCAATATGTTGCCGAATGCGCACGCGGTGCTTTTCATCCTGGCGGCGGACACCGGTGTGACCAAGTCCGAGAGCGACGTCTGGCGGCAGTACATCAGCGGTACGCGCTGGAAGCAAAAGGGCCGCATGGCGGTGCTCAACAAGATCGATGGCTTGTGGGACGAATTAAAAAGCGAGCGCGAAATCGAGAAAGAAATCGCCAAGCAGATCAAGGTCAGCGCGGAACTACTCGACCTCGATTCCAGCCAGATCTTCCCGGTTTCGGCGCAGAAAGGCCTGCTGGCCAAGGTGAACGATGACGAAGCGCTGCTGGTCAAGAGCCGCCTGCCGGAATTACAAAAAGCCTTGTCTGACGAGTTGATTCCTTCCAAGAAGGAAATTGTGCGCGACAACACCGAAAGCGAGATCGAAGACCTGATCGGCAACTCCAGCCTGATCTTGCAATCGCGGCTTCAAGGGCTTTCGGAACAATTGGAAGAATTGAAGGGCCTACGCGGTAAGAATGCCGACGTGGTCGAGCACATGATGAACAAGGTCAAGGCCGACAAGGAAAACTTCGAGCGTGGCTTGCAGCGTTTCCAGGCCTTGCGCAGCGTGTTTTCGCAGCATACCAATACCTTGTTCGCCTATCTGGGTATGGAGCGGCTGCGCATGGAAGTCGCCAAGACGCGCCATGCCATGGTGGCTGCGAATTTCACCAAGAGTATACGGGCCGCGATGGAAGGCTTTTTCAAGGACATCACCGAGCGCATGGTGAGTTCCGACAGGCAAATAGGCGAGATCAAGAGCATGATGGACGCCATGTACCAGAAGTATGCGCAGGAGCACAGCACGACACCGGTCAATGCACCCAGCTTTTCCACGGCTCGCTATCAGAAGGAGCTAGGCAAGCTGGAACGCGCCTATAAGGAGCAGTTCGATACGGCCTTGAATATGATCGTGAACGAGAAAATGACGCTTACGACAAAATTCTTCGAGACGATGGCGAATCGCGTGGTGAATGTGTACGAAATCGCCAACCGCGACGTTGAGAACTGGCTGAAAGCCGTAATGGCACCGATGGAGTCACAGGTCCGCGAGCAGCAATTGCAACTGCGCCGCCGCATGGAAAGCATCAAGCGCATCTACAAGGCGACTGACACGCTGGAGGACCGCATCGCTGAGCTGGAGAGCTTTGAGCAGGGCATCCGCAACCAGATCGCCGACCTCAAGGTAATCCGCCAGCACATCGGCAATGCGTTGGCCTTTGAGGAACAACCGACGCCCGAGGTGCTGGCGGCATGACCGGCAATCTTCTTTTCCTCTTCGGCTTGACGCTTGTTTTTGTAGGCGCTGCGGTGGTTGGCGTATTGTGGGCGATCAAGTCCGGTCAGTTCGACGATCTCGAAGGGCCAGCGCAGAGAATATTGATGGACGACGACGATCCGATGATCCCGTTTCAGCGCTTGAAATCGGATAACGAAACGAATAAAATAAGACAGTGATATCTTTATTGAGGTTAGGGATTTGAAATGCACATGTTCACTTGGGAAAACCTGCCGATGACCGTTATCGTCGGTTTGATCGTCTGGTCCTGGATTGCGTTTTTCTCTGTGATTCTGGCTTGATGACGCGGTACTCAGAATAAAAAAAGGCTGCAGACGCAGCCTTTTTTATTGGGTAACTTCCGCACAAATTACATCGCTGCGCCGATAATCCCCTTCATTTTTTGCATCGCCTTTTGTTCAATCTGGCGGATCCGCTCTGCGGAAACGCCATATTCAGCGGCCAGCTCGTGCAACGTGGCGCTGCCATCGTCCTTCAGCCAGCGTGCCTCGACTATGCGGCGGCTGCGATCATCCAGGCTGTTCAATGCAGCTTCCAGGCCGATGGTTTGCCGCATCTCGATCTGCTGGTCGGCCAGCATTTCCGAAGGCTCTGGACGGTGGTCTTCGAGGTAGGCTATCGGGCTCCAGCTTTCTTCGCCATCATCTTCGCCGTGGGATTCCAGCGCGATGTCCTGGCCGCCCATGCGGGACTCCATTTCAATCACTTCTTCCGGTTTAACCTTGAGTTCGCGCGCGATTTCTCTTACTTCGTCAGGATGCAGGCTGCCGCTATGGGTCTTCATGCTGCGCAGGTTAAAGAACAGTTTGCGCTGTGCCTTGGTGGTCGCGACCTTGACCAAGCGCCAATTGCGCAGAATGAATTCGTGGATTTCAGCCTTGATCCAGTGCACAGCAAATGAAACCAGCCGCACGCCGCGCTCGGGGTCGAAACGGCGCACCGCTTTCATCAGTCCGATATTTCCTTCCTGGATCAGGTCGGCCTGCGGCAGACCATATCCGGAGTAGCCACGCGCGATGCTGACTACCAGCCGCAGATGCGAAAGAATCAACTGCTTGGCCGCTTCCAAATCGTTGTCGCGTTGCAGGCGGGTTGCATAGTCGTACTCCGCTTCTGCGCTAAGCACAGGAAAGGAGCGGATCGTTTGCATGTAACGATCGATACTTTCAACTGCCGATGGCATCGGTAAAGACAGGGAATAACTCATTGCGTTTTCAACCTCCCGGGTTTTGGCCATTTTAGCACTCACAATTGGAGAGTGCCAGCGACTAAAAGTTCTTAAAAACGAGCGGATGTTTTAGTGACAAACGTCGTGAATTTTTTTTCGGGCGCTGTAAATCAACCGGATTACCAGTCGAGTTTGAGGTGGGTCTTTTTTTAATAAGAAAAACATATATTCATATTGGTTGTAATTATTGGACTACAAATTCCCAAGGAAATATAACCTCCTGAGGATATACAAAGGAAGAGGTTGTCGTGCCACATCTAGCGGAGGGAAAGCCCGGGGACCTGAAAGGCATTCCTCAAAAATTGATCCGCGAATATCAGGCATTCAATAGGAGAGCTACTGACATAAAAAAGGCCTGGCATTGCCAGGCCTTACGGATATCAGCTTAAAAACGTTAAAGTGAAAAGCGATGCGTTGATTCGTCCAGAGATATCGCAAGCGTTTGCAAACGTTCAGCTGAGCCGTTCATTTGTACTACAGCCAAATTGGTTCGTTCTGTCATTTGAGCAATCCGTTCCACATTGACAGCAATCTGTTCGCTTGCTTGGCTCTGTTCGCGTAGCGCATTGGAGATATCGGCGACAGTTCTGTTCACCTGCTCTGCTTCAGTATGCAGCTCGGCCGCAGCGATGCCTGCACTTCTTGCGTATTCCATTCCGCTTGCGACGCGCGTGACGGCGCCATCTATCCTTTGTACCGTCTTTGCCGTGTGCGCTTGAATCGTGGCTATCGTTCCGGAGATCTCTTGGGTTGATTGCGTGGTACGTTCAGCCAGTTTGCGCACCTCATCGGCTACCACAGCAAAACCGCGGCCCTGCTCGCCTGCCCGGGCAGCTTCGATGGCAGCGTTGAGCGCCAGCAAATTTGTCTGCTCGGCAACTTCCTTGATCACATCGACGATGGCTGAAATTTGTTGCGACTGCTGGTCGAGCTCAGCCAATTGAGTTGCGAACTCGGTGACAGACACGGAAATTTCCTGCATCTCATCCAATGTGTTCTGGATGGCCCTGCTGTTTTGCAGAGAAAGTGCAGCGGAATGCTCCACTTTGGTACGTGCTTCGCCCGCATGTTCCGACAATTGCTGGATACCGACCGTCATCTGTTCAACGGCAGAAGCCATGGATGCCGCGGATTCGCTTTGAACGCTTGATCCATCAGCTACTTCTGCAGTCGCATCAGTCAATGCATTTGCCGCCTCTGTCAGTGCCCCGGCATTTTGCTGCATCGTTCCGGCGGTGGCTTGTAATTGGGATTGCATTTGTGCAAGCGCACGCATCAGCCTGGAGATTTCATTCTTGCCATCAGACTTCACATCGATCGTGTTGCGCAGGTTACCGCGAGCGATTTCATTTGCCACGGCTACGGCTTTTTCAATAGGTGGAATGATGGATCCAAATATCGCGCGTGATAGCCAGAGACCAACAATTAAGGTTGTAACCCCTAGTACCAGATTGAGTGTGAATCCTTGGGAAACGCTGTCTTCAGCTCTTTTTGCGCTTTCGTCAAATTTTGCGCCATTGACCGATGCAAGCTCATTCAGACTGTTGAGATAGCCGTCCAAATAATTTTGGAGTTGAGGAATCATTTTGCCAGATACATCTGCAGTACCTGTTGCCTTGACCATCGCCACATATTCCTTACGTACTTCGGTATAAGTCTTTCGGGCTGTCAAAACTTGCTCTAATAAGCGCTGTTCTTCACTGTCGCTTATTTGGTGCTTCAGGAAGTCGAATTGTGCAGTAATACCAGCGCTGTTTTTTTCCATCGCAGCGGTAATGGAGGCGATGGTTTCAGGGTCGGTAATCTGCGTCAGATAAAGCGTATTAATCCAGTTTTTCTGCACAGCTTCTCGTATTTGATGAGTGCTGTCGATAATGGGATATTCGCTTTTTGCCATACGCACAATATCGTTCCGCATGGTGGATGTATTGAACAGGCTATAGCCAATGGCGGCACTTAGGGCAAAAAAACCAAACAGTATGATCCCTATCAGACGAACACGGATGGACAGCTCCTGCAGCAAGATTAGCCTCCTTTAATTAATGGTATTTTATTGAATTATTTATGTTTTCACTTGTTCGGTGATTCTACCTATGTTTGGGTGAAAGTTAACAAGGAAGCCCTTGGAAATATATTTCGATACTTACAGCTCGCGGAAATGTGAAATTTAAACTGCATGCAGACGACGGAATCGTTGTCTAAATTGTATGGATCAACTCTTGATTGACGAAAGGAGCGGTCATTATGTCCAAGCTTACGGTTAATGTTATTGCTGGCATATTATTCATTGGCCTGACGGCTTGCAGCGAAATGGCCAAACTCCCTTCGCAGGCCGATACCGGTCCCCGGCCGACGCTGCTGCAACCCAAGCGCACACTGATTCCTACCGTTCATGTTGCCACCGCGAAAGGATGGCCCCCAGGTGCTGCGCCCCAGGCGGCGGCAGGATTGGCGGTCACGATTTATGCCGATTCGCTCGATCATCCACGCTGGCTGTACGTTCTGCCCAATGGCGACGTGCTGGTGGCCGAAACGAATTCAGCTCCGCGAAGTGCTAAAGGCATACGGGCGCGCTTCATGAGTATGTTCATGAAGCGTGCGGGCGCTGCCACGCCCAGCGCAAACCGTATTACCTTGTTGCGCGATACTGACGGGGATGGCGTGGGCGAAACGCGGCAAGTCTTTTTGCAGGGTTTGAACTCACCGTTCGGCATGGCACTGGTAGGGAACGATTTTTATGTCGCCAACACCGACGCCATATGGCGGTACCCTTATCGTGAAGGCCAAACGACATTGACTGCAGGCGGCACCAAGCTCGTCGACCTTCCGGCCGGCGGACCGAATTATCATTGGACCAAGAACCTACTGGCCAGTCGCGACGGGAAAAAGCTTTATGTAACGGCGGGCTCTAACAGCAATGTCGCCGAAGGCGGTATGGAAAACGAGAAGGAGCGGGCATCTATCCTGGAGGTCGACCTTGCTACTGGCCGCAAACAAATATTCGCTTCCGGGCTGCGCAATCCGAACGGTCTCGCCTGGCATCCGCGTACCGGCGCATTGTGGACGGTCGTCAACGAACGCGACGAGCTAGGCAGCGATCTCGTCCCTGACTACCTGACTTCGGTGAGGGATGGAGGGTTCTATGGCTGGCCTTACAGCTATTACGGCCGACATGTCGACGCGCGTGTCGAACCGCAGCGACCGGATCTCGTCGCGCGTGCCACCGTTCCCGACTATGCGCTCGGTGCGCACGTCGCAGCGTTGGGCCTGGCATTTTACGAAGACGGGCCATTGCCCCAGCAATATCATGGCGGTGCCTTCATCGGCTTGCATGGTTCCTGGAACCGGAGGCCGTTGAGCGGCTACAAGGTAGTTTTCGTGCCGTTCCGGGACGGCAAGCCATCCGGCCTGCCGCAGGATGTCCTCACCGGTTTCGTCAATGAAAAAGATGAAGCTTACGGGCGCCCGGTGGGAGTGGCCGTGGACAAGACTGGAGCGCTGCTGGTGGCGGACGATGTAGGCAATGCGATATGGCGGGTTACGCCTGCCCAATAATTGGCTTTAGCGCTGCTTAATAGCTTTCGATATCTGCGAGCGCCCGGTTAACGGCGACGTAGGAGCCGATCCAGCCCAACAGCGCCGAGCCGCCTACCAGTGCGAGACTGACGTCGGCGGTCGGCATCACCAAGCCGAAGTCGGAGGCATACAACCGCGCCAGTTCGGCGACCGACTCATTGAACAGCCAGACCGCGCCAGCCAATATCAGCAACGCCGCCAGGCCGCCGCCTATGCCGTAAAGCGTGCCGGCGTATAGAAATGGACGGCGGATAAAGCGGTCGGTCGCGCCGATCAGACGGCTCAATTCGATTTCTTCGCGCTGGGTGGCGATTTGCAGGCGGATGCTGTTGCCGGTGATGATCAACAGCGCGAAGCCCAGCAATCCTGCAATGACCAGCACCAGTTTGTTGCCGAGCTCCAGCAATCCGTGCAAACGCTTGATCCAGGCGGCATCCAGTTGTGCATGCTCCACGCCCGGCCATTGCTGCATTTCCTGCTGCATTTTCTCTATTGAGGCCGGGTCGCCGACCTTGGCCTCGATCACATAGGCATCGGGCAGCGGGTTCTGCTCCAGCCCGCCGGTGATCTCCGCCAGCCCCGTGCTCTGCTGCATTTCTTGCCAGGCTGCATCGCGGCTAACGAAACGGTAAGTCGCGACGCCTGCATGCTTTTCCAGACGCGCGTCGATTTCTTTTATCTGATCTTGCGGAGCGTTCATCGCGAGGAACAGGCTGATTTGCGGTGCGGTCTGGAAGCCGCCGGCGAGGCGCTGGAGATTTTCCAGTGCGACGTAGAGCATCGCAGGCAACGACAGCGTGACGCCGATGACCGCGATCATCATCAGCAATGCCAACGGGGCGCGGCGCATGCGGTCGGCGACCAGCGAAAAAGTCAGGCGATGCTGCGCAAGCATTTGGCCGATCATCGCAGTTCTCCCTGCGCCAGATGCAGCGTACGCCCGTTAAGTTCCGTGCTGCCGTTTGCGTCGTGCGTGGCGATCAGCACGGTGACGCCGACCTGATGGAAGGAATGGAAAAGCTTCATGATTTCAGACGCATAGGTTTCGTCGAGGTTGGCAGTCGGTTCGTCCGCGATCAAAATCGCCGGCCGGCTGACGACCGCGCGGGCGATGGCGAGCCGCTGCTGCTCGCCGCCTGACAAGGTAATCGGCATCGCTTTTTCGCGACTCAGCAGTCCAACCTTGTCCAATGCGGCGCGAATGCGCTTGCCGGCTTCATGGCCGATGACGCCATTGATATGCAGCGGTAGGGCGACATTGTCGAACACGGTGCGGTCGTACAGCAGCTTGTGATCCTGGAACACCAGCCCGAATTTGCGCCGCAGGAAGGGCACGGCCGCGCGGCGCAGTTTGCTGACGTTCTGGTTGCCGATCAAGACGGTACCGGCGGTGGGACGTTCCAGTGCCGCAATGAGTTTCAAGAGTGTGCTTTTACCGGCACCCGAATGGCCGGTGACGAATACCAGCTCGCCTTTTTCGATTTCGAAGGAAAGATTTTTTAAAGCCTCGTAACCACCTGGATACAGCTTGCCGACGCGGTCGAACTTGATCACGAGAACAGCGCCTCCACGAATTCCTTGGCGTCGAACGGCTGCAAATCGTCGAGTTGCTCGCCCACCCCAATGAAGCGAATCGGAATCGGCCGTTCCTTGGCGATGGCGGCAATCACTCCGCCACGCGCGGTGCCGTCCAGTTTGGTCAGCGCCAGCCCGGTGACGCCGAGCGCATCGTCGAAGGCCTTGACCTGTGCGATGGCGTTCTGGCCGGTGTTGGCGTCCAGCACCAGCAGTATTTCGTGTGGGGCGCCGGGGTAGGCCTTGTCGATCACGCGCTTCACCTTGCGGATCTCTTCCATCAGGTTGAGCTGGGTCGGCAGGCGTCCGGCGGTATCGGCCAGCACCACATCGATGCCGCGTGCCTTGGCGGCATTGACCGCATCGAAAATCACCGCGGCCGGATCGCCGCCGGTTTGTGCAATGACCTGTACCTGATTGCGCTCACCCCATTCGGCAAGCTGTTCGCGGGCAGCGGCACGGAAGGTGTCGCCGGCGGCAATCAGCACGGATTTGCCTTCGGCCTGCAGTCGCCACGCCAGTTTGCCTATGGTCGTGGTCTTGCCGGCGCCGTTGACGCCGGCCAGCATGATTACGTAAGGCTTGTGCGTGCCGGTTTCCAGCGGCTGCGCCAGGGGTTCCAGCAATCCGGTCAGCGCTTGTTGCAATGCTTCGCGCAACTGGGTGGTGTCGGTCAGGTGCTGGCGTTTTACCGTGGTGCGCACCTGTTCCAGCAGTGCTTGCGTCGCGCTGACGCCGACATCGGCGGTGAGCAGAATGGATTCGAGCTCTTCGTAGACCTCTTCGTCGATCTTGCCCCCGCCGAACAGTCCGCCGAGCTGATTGCCCAGTTGGGTGCGGGTGCGAGTGAGCCCTTGCTTGAGCCGTTCGGTCCAACTGGCCTTGGATTCCGGGGAAGGGGATTCGTCCTTGTTCTTTTTGAAGAAATTAAGCATGGGGCTATTTTATTCGGAATGGGAGCTGCACGCTAATCCGAACTTGAAACAGGGTGCAGCGGTCAGAGAGCTGTCTGTCAGTTTGCGCGGCGCACTTGCGCCGGGGAGGGCTGCGCGCTGAACAGGTATAATCGACGAAAAACGGAGAATTGACGTGCTTATTCGATGGTGGTTGGTCCTGCTGGCATTCCTGCCGGCGGCGGCGTTTGCCGGAAATATCCAGGAAATGAAACTTCCCAATGGCTTCAAGGTAGTGGTGCAGGAAGACCACCGCTCACCGGTGGTGGTGTCCCAGGTATGGTACCGGGCGGGGAGCGTGGATGAATTCAACGGTACGACCGGCGTCGCGCACGTGCTGGAGCACATGATGTTCAAGGGCACCAAAAAAGTCCCGGCCGGCCAGTTTTCGCGCATCGTCGCGGCAGCGGGGGGCAAGGAAAATGCCTTCACCAGCCGCGACTACACGGTGTACTTCCAGCAACTGGAAAAATCCCATCTTGAGCTTTCCATGAAGCTGGAATCCGACCGCATGGTCAACCTCAACATGTCCGATAAGGAGTTCGCCAAGGAAATCCAGGTGGTGATGGAAGAACGCCGCTGGCGCACCGACGACAAGCCGCAGGCGCTGGTTGGGGAGCAATTGATGACCACGACCCTGCAAGCGCATCCCTATGGACGTCCGGTCATCGGCTGGATGAACGATCTGATAAACATGACCGCCCAGGATGCCCGCAACTGGTACAAGCGCTGGTATGCGCCCAACAATGCCACGCTGGTGGTGGTGGGCGACGTCAAGCCGCAGGAAGTTTTCCGTCTCGCGAAGAAATACTTCGGCCCGCTGAAGGCGCGCAAGCTGCCCGAGCGAAAGCCGCAGGACGAGCCCGAGCAGAAGGGCGAGCGGCGCGTGACGGTCAAGGCGCCGGCCAAGCTGCCTTATATCGCGATGGCGTATCACGTTCCGTCGCTGCGTAAGGCCGACGACTGGGAGCCGTATGCACTGGATATTCTCGCCGGCGTGCTGGACGGCAACCCGGCTTCCCGTCTCAATCGCGAGTTGGTGCGCCGCGAGCGTATCGCGGTCAATGTCGGTGCCGGTTACGACTCGGTCAATCGCGGCCCGGCTTTGTTTGAATTCGATGGCACGCCAAGCGAAGGCCATTCCGTGGAGGACCTGGAACTCGCGATTCGCAGCCAGATCGAGCAACTGAAGGAAAACGGCATCACCGAGGATGAATTGCAGCGCGTCAAAGCGCAGGTGATCGCGGCCGACGTGTATCAGCGCGATTCGATGTTCTACCAGGCGATGCAGATCGGCATGCTGGAAAGCACCGGCCTGTCATGGCGCGATCTTGATGATTTCCCGAAACGCTTGCAGGCGGTGACGGCCGAGCAGGTCAAAGCCGTCGCCAATAAATACCTGGTTGACGATCAGCTGACGGTTGCCGTCCTCGATCCGCAGCCGATCGACGAAAACAAGCCGGAAGCGCCGGAGGTGCCGCATGTGCACTAATTTTCTGCGGGAAATCTCCAATAAGTACGTGGCGGATACCATGACTAGACTGTTTTTCGGGATTGTTGCGCTGGCCGTATCCATGGCCGCACAGGCTGCGCTGCCTATCCAGCATTGGCAAAGCGTTTCAGGCGCCAGGGTGTATTTCGTGGAAAACCACGATTTGCCGATACTCGATGTGAGCGTCAACTTCGCGGCCGGCAGCAGCTTCGATACGCCCGAAAAAGCGGGCGTTGCCGGGCTGACGCGCGGCATGCTGGCGCTGGGTGCAGGCGGCCTGACCGACGACCAGATTTCCAACCGTTTTGCCGATATAGGTGCACAGCCCGGCGGCGAGTTCGACCTGGACCGTGCGAGCCTCAAATTGCGTACCTTGTCGAGCGAGCGTGAACGTATCGCGGCACTTGAGCTGCTTGCCACGCTGCTGCAAAAGCCGGATTTCCCGTCTGCTGTGCTGGAACGCGAAAAAGCGCGCGCCATCGCCGGCCTGCGTGAAGCGGCCACCCAGCCGGAAAGCATCTCCGGCAAGGCGTTTTCCAAAGCATTGTTCGGCAGCCATCCCTACGGGCTGGACGAAATGATGGAGCCGGAAACGGTGGAGAAAATCACGCGCGACGATTTGATTGCGTTTCACCGTAGCTATTACACGCGCGGCAATGCGGTGGTCGCCATCATCGGTGACGTGACGCGCGCACAGGCCGAAGCGATTGCCGAGCAGTTGACCTCGGGGCTGCCGGAAGGCGCAGCCGTGGCGGCGATTCCGTCGGTGCCGTTGCCGAGCGCCCCGGTTGAAACGCGCATCCCGCATCCTGCCGCGCAGTCGCACATCCTGCTGGGCTATCCCGGCGTGAAGCGCGGCGATCCCGATTACTTCCCGCTCTATGTTGGCAATTACATCCTGGGTGGCGGCGGTTTCGTGTCGCTGCTGACGGAAGAGGTGCGCGAGAAGCGCGGTCTCGCGTACAGTGTCTACAGCTACTTCATGCCGATGCGCGAGGCCGGGCCGTTCCAGGTGGGTTTGCAGACCAAGCGCGAGCAGACCGATGCCGCACTCAAAGTGGTGCGCGAGACCCTGAATAAATTCATCCAGTCCGGCCCTACGCCTAAGGAGCTGAAAGCCGCCAAGGACAACATCATCGGCGGATTCCCGCTGCGCATCGACAGCAACGGCAAGATACTGGATTACCTGTCGGTGATCGGTTTCTACGGCCTGCCGCTGACCTACCTCGACGACTTCAACAAGGAAGTCGCCAAGGTGACCACGGCGCAGATCAAGGATGCCTTCGCGCGGCGCGTCAAGCCGCAGAACATGGTGACGGTGATCGTTGGCGGCGACGGCAAATAAGGTCCGCATCAACGCCGGGGAATGGCGCAGCCGCATGCTGCGCTTTCCGGATGCGCTCGGCCTGCGCCCGACGCCGGAACGCGTGCGGCAAACGCTATTCAACTGGCTGGGGCAGGAGTTGCACGGCAAGGCTTGCCTCGATTTGTTCGCCGGCAGCGGTGCGCTCGGTTTCGAAGCCGCCTCGCGGTATGCCGCCTCGGTGACGATGGTGGAGCAGAATCCGGCGGTGCACCGTGCATTGGCGGACAATGCCGCGCTGCTGAAAGCCGGGCAGGTGCGACTGCTACGCATGGATGCCTTGCAGTTTCTGGCGCAGGATACGCAGCCGTTCGACGTGATTTTCCTCGATCCGCCGTTCGGTCAGGGTTGGCTGGAAAAACTCCTGCCGCTGCTGACGCCGCACCTTGCGCCCGAGGGCGTTGTTTACGCCGAATCGGAGTCGCCATTGCAGGACGGACCGGATTGGCAAGTCTACAAGCACGGTAAAGCGGGTAACGTGCACTATCACCTGTTAAAATGCGCCCGATGAATTCCAATGCCGTCTATCCCGGTACGTTCGACCCGCTGACCAGCGGCCATGAAGACATTGTCCGCCGCGCTGCGGGCCTGTTTTCAGAAGTCGTCGTGGCCGTTGCGGAGAATACCTCCAAGAAATCATTCTTCAGTCTGGAAGAGCGCATCGAGCTTGCTACGGCAGTGCTCGCCGACTGCCCCAATGTGCGCGTGATGGGCTTTTCCGGCCTGCTGATGCAGTTCGTGCGCGAGCAGGGTGCCAGCGTGGTGGTGCGCGGTCTGCGTGCGGTATCCGACTTTGAATACGAATTTCAACTGGCGGGAATGAACCGCAAACTCTATCCCGAAGTCGAAACCTTATTCCTCACACCGGCTGAGCAGTACATGTTCATTTCCGCCAGCCTGGTGCGGGAAATTGCGGTACTGGGTGGCGACGTATCCCAGTTTGTCTCGCCGCTGGTGCAGGAATCGCTGCAGCGCAAGATGCGCAACCGCTGATGGAGTTGTGAACTATGGCTTTAATGATTACCGACGAATGCATCAATTGCGACGTGTGCGAACCCGAATGCCCAAATAGCGCGATCTACCAGGGTGAGGAAATCTACGAGATCAACCCGGACAAGTGCACCGAATGCGTTGGGCATTACGACAAGCCGCAGTGTCAGGAAGTCTGTCCCATCGATTGCATCCCGTTCAATCCCGACGTGCGCGAGACGCAGGATCAACTGATGGCGAAGTATTTGCGGTTGGTCGGCAGCAAATAATCACCGCGCAATCCGTCGCGCGGGCGTGGCATTTGCGCTAGATAAGCCGTTCTGCCGGATCCTGCCGGTAGAACAATGTCAGTTGCTCATACACCGCCGGATACTCGCGCTTCAGTAATACCGGCGTCTCGAAAAAATGCTCGCTCATCACCGCAAAAAACTCTTCCGGCGCTTCTGTCGCGTACGGGTCGAGCTCGGTTTCCTCGCCACGATCGACGCGTTTGCATAAATCCTCATAAGCCGGCTCGAACGCCGCGCGCCAATCGCGTACGAGCATGCCATCGTGCAATGCCGGGCAGCCATTCACCGAGCCGTCGCTATAATCCAGTTTGTGTGCCAGTTCATGGATCACCGTGTTGTAGCCCGCGCATCCGCCCGACGCCGCGACGTCCGCCCACGACAGCACAATGGGCCCACGTTGCCAGGACTCGCCACTGCGGATTTCGCGTCGCAAGTGCACCAGTCCGTGTTCATCCGTCCACTCCTGGCGAGTGGCAAATTCGCCCGGATACAGGACTACGGATTTCCAACCGTCGTACCAGTCGATACCGAGATTCAGGATGGGGAGTGCGGCCTGCGCCGCGAGGTGAATACGCATCGCCTGCGTGAGCACGAGTCCTTGCACCGGCTCCAGGCTTTTCTCGTGCAGAAACAAGCTCGCCAGTCCGCGCAGGCGTTCGAGTGCCTGCGCATCCAGCCCGGTGAGCAGCGGCAAGCCGTTCACCGCCGTCAGCCAGGCGGATGCCGGAATAGCATGTCGAGTGAGGGCGCGTTTGCGCAGCCAGTTTTTGAGGATGCCCATTCCGCTATTTTACGGGGATAATAAGGTCATCCATGCAACTGGGAACAAAGGAGAAAAATCCATGCGCATCCTTCATACCATGCTCCGCGTCGGCGACCTTGACCGCTCAATCAAGTTCTACACCGAAATCCTCGGCATGCAGGTGCTCCGCCGGGAAGACTACCCCGATGGCAAGTTCACGTTGGCTTTCGTCGGCTACGGCGGCGAGCGCGATCACACCGTGCTTGAGCTGACTCACAACTGGGGCACCGAAAGCTACGATCACGGCAATGCCTTCGGTCACATCGCCATCGAAGTCGACGACGCTTACCAGGCGTGCGACAAGGTCAAGGCGGCTGGCGGCAAGGTCATCCGCGAGGCCGGGCCGATGATGCACGGCACAACGGTGATCGCGTTCATCCAAGACCCTGACGGGTACAAGATCGAGTTCATTCAGAAAGGTACTGCCGGGTATTAAGTTCGGCGGGCTTGCGGCAATTTTTCAGGGAGATCGAAATGACGGTAATTAAATATGCTTCGGCGGTTGTTTTGCTTGGTTTGATGGCAGGCTGCGTGGTTGTCCCAACGGAGCCGCAACAGGATAACAAGACGCCGGTGTGTCACAAGGGCAAGAAGACGATCTATGTAGGGGATTCTGCGGTAGATGCGCATTTGAAGCATGGGGATTATGTGGGGGCTTGTCGCTGATTTTGGCGGGAAGTTGGGAAGCCGGCAGTTGCCGGCTTTTTTATTGATGTTGGTCTTGATAGGCCGGTGAACGCAGGAGTAGATCGTCATGCAGGGCTTGACCCGGAATTCAGGGATTTAGAGCCCTTGCTCTCGGATACCCGGTGTACTCAAGGCGAACTGGTCGAAAACGTGTCGCAGTCCTTCGGGCGGCCCGCATCCATGCCGCGTTTGAACCAATGCACGCGCTGCTCGGATGAACCGTGGGTGAATGAATCGGGCGCGACGCGGCCTTGAGTCTGCTTCTGCAGACGGTCGTCACCAATCGCCGTTGCGGCGTTTAGCGCTTCGGCAATATCGTCGTCATCCAACTGATTCATCGTGCCTGCGTGGTATCCCCAAACGCCCGCATAGCAATCGGCCTGCAGCTCCATGCGTACCGAAGTCGCGTTGTATTCGGTCTGGGAGATCCGCCCGCGCGCTGCTTCCAGCTTTTGCAAGGCGCCGGTGAGTTTTTGCACGTGGTGTCCCACTTCGTGTGCGATAACGTAAGCCTGGGCGAAATCGCCGGGTGCGCTGAAGCGCGTTTGCAGGTCGCGGAAGAAGGCGAAGTCGAGGTAGAGTTTCTCATCGCCGGGGCAGTAGAAGGGTCCCATCGCCGATTGCCCCATGCCACAGGCGGAACTCACTTGTCCGTCATAGAGGACCAGCGTCGGAGGGCGGTACTGACTATTCGATTGCTGGAAGATCCCGCCCCAGACATCCTCGGTGCTGCCAAGGACCTTGGAGACGAATTGACCCATCTCGTCCGTGGGCGCACCCTTGGACGCCTCGCCCGTTTCACGCTGGGGGGCGACCTGCTCGGCGACAGTCAGCACGGCACCAGGATCGAAGCCCAAGAAGTAGGCGATGAGGGCGATCACGATACCGCCCACACCCAGTCCTCCCTTGACACCCATGCCTCGCCGATCTTCGACGTTTTTGCTGGCCCGCTGGCCGCCTAGTCGCATGTTGGTTCCTCAGCTATCTGGTCTATTGGTTTACAAGCGGATTTCATGAGTGGGACAAAAAACCAGATCACGCGTTCGATGCGATTTCTACTTTCAAACCACTCGCTACGACGGGGTAGAGTACCGAGAAATGCATTGGAAGTGGGTGGGTACTGGGGTATGTACGCCGGCGCACGGACAGAGCCCCGCCCGCTGCAGAAAATATCAACAATACCGGGCAACGGTTCAAACCAGGAGGGCACCATGGCTAAATGTGAGGCGTGCGGTAACGACTACGACAAATCCTTTGAGGTCTTGTTGCAAGGCAAAACCCATACGTTCGACAGTTTTGAATGTGCCATTCATGCACTGGCGCCTACCTGCGAGCACTGTGGTGTGCGCATCATCGGCCACGGTCTGGAGAAGAGCGGTCGAATGTTCTGCTGCGATCATTGCGCCGAGCATGAAGGCGTACAGGAACTACGCGATCGTGCCTAAGCGACACTTGAGTCCCTGAATTGCAAAGCCCGCTAACGCGGGCTTTTGTGTATTGATTTGCTGGAGTAATTACTGGAAAAAGTCTTTCACTTTCTCCATCCACGACTTGGCTCGCGGGCTGTGTTTCTGCGCGTCCATCTGGTTGATTTCTTCCAGTTCGCGCAGCAGTTCCTTTTGCCGTTCGGTCAGTTTGACCGGCGTTTCCACTGCAACATGGCACATCAGGTCGCCGTGTTCGCTGCTGCGCAGCGCCTTGATACCTTTGCCGCGCAGGCGGAAGACGGCGCCGGTTTGCGTCTCGGCGGGAATCTTGACCTTGGCGTGGCCGTCGAGCGTCGGGATTTCGATTTCGCCGCCTAACGCTGCCGTGCTGAAACTGATCGGCATTTCGCAATGCAGGTCGCCGCCGTCGCGCTTGAAGATGGCGTGTTCCTTCAAATGCACGACCACATATAAGTCGCCCGGCGGGCCGCCGTTGACGCCGGCTTCGCCTTCACCGGAGAGGCGAATGCGATCGCCTTCGTCCACGCCTGCCGGAATCTTCACCGCCAGCGTCTTGTGCTGCTTGACGCGTCCATCGCCGTGGCAGGTGGGGCAGGGGTCCTTCACCATCTTGCCGCTGCCGTGACACTTGGGGCAGGTCTGCTGGATGGAGAAGAAACCTTGCTGCATGCGTACCTGGCCGTGGCCGGCGCAGGTGGTGCAGGTGACGGGCTTGGTGCCGGGGCGTGCGCCGGAGCCGTGGCAGGTTTCGCATTCGGCCATGACGGGAATGCGAATCTTGGTTTCGGTGCCGCGCGCCGCTTCTTCCAGCGAGATTTCCATGTTGTAGCGGAGGTCCGCACCGCGATACACGTTGGAGCGACGACCGCCGCCCCCACCGCCACCGCCGAAAATATCACCAAAAATATCGCCGAACGCATCGGAGAAGTTGCCGAAGCCCTGACCTCCACCGCCCATGCCTGCCTGCGGATCGACGCCGGCATGGCCGTACTGGTCGTAGGCCGCGCGCTTCTGGCTGTCGGACAGGATCTCGTAAGCCTCCTTGGCTTCCTTGAAGTGTTCCTCAGCCTTGGGGTTGTCCGGATTGCGGTCCGGATGGTACTTCATCGCAAGTTTGCGATAGGCTTTCTTGAGCTCGTCGTCCGATGCGTCGCGGTTGACGCCCAGTACTTCGTAAAAGTCTTTTTTTGCCATTCTCTAAGCATGACGGGGAATGGAAGGTTTCGCGCGATTCCTTTCCATTCCCCGCTCCCGTTGGGTTGGTCGATTACTGCTTGTCGTTTTTGACTTCTTCGAATTCCGCGTCGACGATATTGTCGTCGGCAGCCTTCTCGGATTGCGCACCGCCGGCGGATTCAGCGCCGCCTTCCGGCTGTTGCTGCGCGTAGACCTTTTCGGCCAGCTTGTGCGAGGCTTCCATCAGCGCGTTGGTCTTGGCTTCGATGGCGTCCTTGTCGTCGCCTTTCAGCGCTTCTTCGACTTCGGTGATCGCAGCTTCGATCTTGGCCTTCTCGTCGTCGTCCAACTTGTCGCCGTATTCGGACAGAGACTTCTTCACGCTGTGCACCATGCCGTCGGCGGCGTTGCGGGCGTCCACCAGTTCGCGCAGCTTGTGGTCTTCCTCGGCGTGCGCGGCGGCGTCAGCCTCCATGCGTTGGATTTCCTCTTCCGACAGGCCGGAGTTGGCCTTGATGGTGATCTTGTTTTCCTTGCCGGTTGCCTTGTCCTTGGCCGAGACGTGCAGGATACCATTGGCGTCGATGTCGAAGGTGACTTCGATCTGCGGCATGCCGCGCGGTGCCGGCGGGATGTCGGACAGGTTGAACTGGCCCAGGCTCTTGTTGCCAGCGGCCATTTCGCGCTCGCCTTGCAGCACTTGAATCGTCACCGCGGACTGGTTGTCTTCGGCAGTCGAGAACACTTGGCCGGCCTTGGTCGGGATCGTGGTGTTCTTCTGGATCAGCTTGGTCATCACGCCGCCCAGGGTTTCGATACCCAGGGACAGCGGGGTCACGTCCAGCAGCAGCACGTCCTTCACTTCGCCTTGCAGCACGCCGCCCTGGATCGCGGCGCCAACGGCCACGGCTTCGTCCGGATTCACGTCCTTGCGCGGTTCCTTGCCGAAGATTTCCTTAACCTTCTCTTGCACCTTGGGCATGCGGGTCTGGCCGCCGACCAGGATCACGTCGGTGATGTCGTCGATCTTCACGCCGGCGTCCTTCAGTGCGGTACGGCACGGGGCGATGGTGCGTTCGATCAGGTCTTCGACCAGCGATTCGAACTTGGCGCGGGTGATCTTCACCACCAAGTGCTTGGGGCCGGTCGCATCCGCGGTGATGTACGGCAGGTTGACTTCGGTCTGCTGTGCGGAAGACAGCTCGATCTTGGCTTTTTCTGCGGCTTCTTTCAGGCGTTGCTTGGCCAGCAAGTCGTTGCGCAGGTCGAGGCCGTTTTCCTTCTTGAACTCGTCGGCGAGGTAGTCGATCAGGCGGTTGTCGAAGTCTTCGCCGCCGAGGAAGGTGTCGCCGTTGGTGGACAGCACTTCGAACTGGTGCTCGCCGTCCAGCTCGGCGATTTCGATGATAGAGATGTCGAACGTGCCGCCGCCCAGGTCATACACCGCGATCTTGCGGTCGCCTTCCTGCTTGTCCATGCCGAATGCCAGCGCGGCCGCGGTCGGCTCGTTGATGATGCGCTTCACTTCCAGGCCGGCGATACGGCCGGCATCTTTGGTGGCTTGGCGCTGGCTGTCGTTGAAGTAGGCCGGAACGGTGATCACGGCTTCGGTGACTTCTTCGCCCAGGTAGTCCTCAGCGGTCTTCTTCATCTTGCGCAGCACTTCGGCGGAGATTTGCGGCGGCGCCATCTTCTTGTCGTGCACTTCCACCCAGGCGTCGCCGTTGTCGGCCTTGACGATGGTGTAGGGCATCAGGTCGATGTCCTTCTGCACTTCCTTTTCCTGGAAGCGGCGGCCGATCAGGCGCTTGACTGCGTACAGGGTGTTCTTCGGGTTGGTGACGGCCTGGCGCTTGGCCGGTGCGCCGGCCAGGATTTCGCCGTCGTCCTGATAAGCGATGATGGACGGAGTGGTGCGGGCGCCTTCGGCGTTCTCGATTACGCGCGACTTGCCGCCTTCCATGACGGCGACGCAGGAGTTGGTCGTACCCAGGTCAATACCGATAATTTTTCCCATTGTTTCGTTCCTCAATAAATATTTTTAAGAATTCAGTAAACCGATGCTTCAGAAGTGGGGATGGTTTCGCCGATTTCAAGCCTTAGGCTTCACACCATTTAATTAGGCTCGGGCTGCGCCACCATTAACTAGGCCTTGGGCTTTGCCACCATGACCAGTGCTGGGCGCAGCACGCGGTCGTGCAGCGTATAGCCCTTTTGCAGCACCTGCACCACGGTATTCGGTTCGGCCTCGGCGGCTTCCACCATGCTGATGGCCTGATGCTTGTGCGGATCGAATTTTTCGCCGGCTGGGTGCACTTCTGCGACATTGAATTTCTCGAACACGCTGGAAAGCTGCTTCAGCGTCAGCTCCACGCCGTTCTTGTAGCTCTCGAGCGTGGCGCTTTCTACGGCGAGCGCGGCTTCCAGGCTGTCTTTCACCGCCAGCAGCTCGGACGAGAATTTTTCCAGGGCGAATTTGCGGGCTTTTTCGGTATCTTCATGCGCGCGTCGGCGGATGTTCTCGGATTCAGCCTTGGCGTACATCCAGGCGTCGTAATGCTCTTGCGCCTTGCGTTCGGCTTCCTGGAGCATCTCTTCCAAGCTGGGCATCACTTCGACTGCGTGCTCGACATCAACATGATGCTGTTCTTGCTCGGTTTGCGGATTTTGCTCGTTTTTCGACATGAAAATTACCTCGATAGTTGGTTCGATGGAAGAAAAATGGGGACTGTCGCGGAAAAAACAAGCCCGCGCCGAAAGATTTTTTGGCGCGGGCATCGGAGGCCGTTTAACGCTGGAGATGAGCGGCTATACGGCTAAATCTACTTGTTGCAGCGTGCCGGCTGTGCCGTTTTCGTTGAGATAGACGCCGGTGGCGCGGAGCAGTCCGAGATTCTGGTTGGTGGCGGTATTGAGCGAGAAGGGCGTCGTCACGTTGCCCAGGTAGAGCGCGCCTACGCCGCTCTGGGCCAGCGTGCTCAGGTTGTCCTGGCCGCTCGCGTCTTTGCTCCATACCCGCAGGTCGGCAAAGACTGCGTCGTTCTCATCTATCCATAGGTTGCCGTCGCTATCGTAGGCGGCGAGGTCGGCGAAGCCGTTGCCACTCTGCGTGCCGAACAGCTCGGAGCCGTTGTCGATGGTGCCGTTGGCGTTGCGGTCGAGCGCGAGGAAGCCGCTATCGGGGCCGACAAAGGAAATGTTGTCCTGCGTGCCGTCCGAATCGATGTCGAACGCGAACTAGGTGTCGGTCAGCTGGGCCGCGCTGCCGGCGAAATTGATCACCAGCGGGTCCTTGAGCAGCGCATCGCCCGCGCGCAGCGAAACGCTGGTTTCCTCGTAATACTCGCGGCTCATCGCCAGTTCGAGGCTGAAACTGATCTGCTTGCCGTCGGCGGTCTTGATCACGCCCTCGGCGGAGAAGGTGGTGATTTCGGCTTCGTAGTGCGATTCATGGCGCTCGTATTCCATGCCCCAGCCTACACGCTGAGCTTGGCCCGGAGCATCGTCGCCGTGGGATTTTTCCAGGCGCTTGATGTGGCGGCCGGTCATTGCTTCCAGCATACGTTGCAGCAGTTGCATCGTCGGGTCGTTGTCAATGTCTTTTACCGCAGCCTCGATCGCCTCGGCTTCGTTCGCCGCGGTTCTGGCGGCCTCGGAAATCGACACCAGCGCGGCCTGCCTGCCCAGTGCCAGCCCACGACCATGCCCCTCGGAATCAGGGCGTGCGTTGCCCTGCCATATGCGCAGCGATTCGCGCACGCTATGGTGTTCCACGCTGATGTGCTGGCTTTCGAGGCTGATGGTCGAACTGGCGATCTTCATGCCTGATTTAACGGAATAAATCAGGCAATCTTTAAAAACTATTAAGAAATTACCTGGAATGACTCTAGGCTTGGTTCGTGGCCTCTAATGCCCGCAATCCTGACAGCGCCTCATCGACAGTTGGCGTGACTCCGTTGCCTCCTACTGTCAGTACGCGGGAACCTTGCGGTGGGTAAGGGCCGACCTGAGAGAGATCGGTGTCGGAAAAAATGGCAAGGGTAGGAGCCCCCAAACTCACGCCAAGATGCATCAGTCCGGTGTCCAGTCCGATGACAACCTTTGATTTCTGTATTAAATGGGCCAGTTGGGTAAGATTCAGCCGCGGCAGCACCATGGAGTGAGGAACTTGCGACGCAATACGCTCTGCCCGCAGCCGTTCGGTTTCGTTGCCCCACGGCAATAGGATCTGCGGATACTCGCCTACGATACGATTGCAGAAATCGATCCAGTACGTTTCTGGCCACAGTTTCTCCTCACGAGAAGTGCCATGCAGCACTAGAGCGTATGGAGATGCGGGAGACAAGGGCAACACCGCCTCAGGCAGGTTCAAATTATATTCAGGAGGTGTTAGTGGCAATGCATAGCCCAATGCCTTGGCCGCCAATAGTCGATTGCGCACGACAGCATGCATGTTGCATGGGATATCGTAAGTGTGCGTATAAATGCGTGAGGAGATGCTTTCCCGGGCGGTGTGCTTGTCGTGTCCATGGGAAGGACCGTTCGCCCAATGGCAGATCATCGCGCTTTTCAGCAAGCCCTGGGTATCGAGGATTGCGTCGTAGTCATAGGACTTGAGAGCGCGTTTGAAGGCAAAAAAGTCGCGCCAGGTTTGCCGTTGCCCGAGATTACGTTTCCATCGCCGCATATTGACCGGGATAACGCGATCTATCTGTGTGTTCATGCGCGCGATCTCGGCGAAACTTTCCTCGGCGACCCAGTCAATCACAGCTTCCGGCAAGTGTGCACGGATATCGGCGATCATCGGCATGTTATGCACGAGATCGCCCATGGAGGAGGTTTTGACGAGCAGGATTCTAGGCATGGCGTGCGCATTTTCGCATAGATTCGATACCGCCTCATGCTCATGAGGCGACTGTTGGAGCCATTGCTATTTGGATCATCTATGCCGAAGATGTCGAAAAAGGTTTTTAAGTGAATGAAAGTGAGAAACCTCATGAAGGTGCTTGTCACCGGCACGGCCGGATTCATCGGTAACGCGCTTGCCATTCGCTTGCTGGAGCGCGGCGACGAAGTCATCGGCGTCGATAACGTCAACGATTATTACGACGTGCGGCTGAAAGAGGCCAGGCTGGAGCGCATCAGGAACCATCCCGGCTTTACTGAGGTCCGGGCGGGCCTGCAGGATCGCGCGGCAATGGAGGATTTGTTTTCGCAATACAAGCCGCAGCGCGTCGTCAATCTTGCCGCCCAGGCCGGCGTGCGTTATTCGCTCAAGAATCCTTACGCCTATGTCGACTCCAACCTGCTCGGTTTCGTCAATATCCTGGAAGGCTGCCGCCATCACGCAGTGGAGCATCTGGTGTATGCCTCGTCCAGCTCGGTTTACGGCGCCAACACGCGCATGCCGTTTTCGGTGCATGACAATGTCGATCATCCGGTCAGCCTGTATGCCGCCAGCAAAAAGGCCAATGAGCTGATGGCCCATACCTACAGCCATCTCTATGGTATACCGACTACCGGGCTTAGATTCTTTACCGTGTACGGCCCATGGGGTCGGCCAGACATGGCTTACTTTTCCTTCACCCGCGATATTCTCGAAGGTCGCGCCATCAATGTGTTTAATCATGGCGACATGCAGCGCGACTTTACTTATATCGACGACATCGTCGAGGGCGTTGTGCGCGCGCTCGACAAGGTGCCGCAAGGCGACTCGAATTGGAGTGGGGATGCGCCGGACCCGAGTTCGAGCAGGGCGCCCTACAAGCTATACAACATAGGCAACAATAACCCGGTAAAGCTGATGCATATGATCGAGGTGCTGGAACGCAATCTGGAGAAAACCGCCGTGAAGAATTTTCTGCCGATGCAGCCAGGCGACGTGCCGGCGACTTATGCCGATGTGGATGACTTGATGCGCGATGTTGGTTTCAAACCGGCCACCAGCATCGAAGATGGCTTGAAGCAGTTTACCGACTGGTACCAGGCCTTCTACGGCAGCGATACCAGCCGGTAATCCTCATTTAGCGACGGCCTATCGCGGAGTATTCGAGGCCGTACGATTTGACGATGCTGGGCGTGTACATATTGCGTCCATCGAAGATCGCCGGGGTTCTTAGCGTGGCCTTGATCCTGGCGAAGTCCGGTGCACGGAATTCCTTCCATTCGGTGACAATTGCCAACGCATCCGCGCCTTCGAGCGCCGCCATGGGGTTATCCGCATAGCGCAGGCGGACGTCGTCGCCGAAAATGCGGCGCGATTCGTCCATCGCGACGGGGTCGTAGGCCGTGATGGTGGCGCCCATATCCCAAAGCCCTTGGATAAAGACGCGGCTTGATGCCTCGCGCATGTCGTCGGTATTGGGTTTGAAAGCCAATCCCCATAGCGCGAAGTGCTTGCCTTTGAGGTCGCCATCGAAGCGCAAGGCGATCTTGTCCAGCAGGACGCGCTTCTGTGCTTCGTTGGCCTCTTCCACCGCATTCAGTACCTTGAGCGGCTGCCCGATGGCCTCGGCAGTGCGGATCAGCGCCTGCACGTCCTTGGGGAAGCAGGAGCCGCCATAGCCGCAGCCGGGGTAGAGGAAGTGATAACCGATGCGCGGATCGGAGCCGATGCCGAGCCGTACCTGTTCGATGTCGGCGCCCAGTTTGTCGGCCAGGTTGGCCAGTTCGTTCATGAAGGAAATGCGCGTGGCCAGCATGCAATTGGCGGCATATTTGGTTAGTTCGGCGCTACGGATGTCCATCAGCACCAGGCGGTCGTGGTTGCGGTTAAACGGTGCATAGACTTCGCGCAACAAGGCAATAGCGCGCTCGTCTTCGGCCCCCACAACGATGCGATCCGGGCGCATGAAATCTTCGACAGCCGCACCCTCCTTCAGGAACTCGGGGTTGGATGCCACGGCAAAAGGAATGTCAGCGCCGCGCGCCTTCAATTCTGCCGTCATGGCCGCTTTTACTTTGTCCGCCGTGCCGACCGGCACCGTGCTCTTGTCGACCACTACCTTGAATTCGGTCATATGCTTGGCGATGCTGCGGGCGGCGGCGGTGACATATTGCAGATCGGCGGAACCGTCCTCATCCGGCGGCGTACCGACGGCAATGAATTGCACCTGGCCCCAGGCCACGCTTTCTTCCACGTTGGTAGTGAACCGCAACCGACCGGCGGCGACGTTGCGCTGCACCATTTCAAGCAAGCCGGGTTCGTGAATGGGAATTCCGCCGGTATTCAGGATCTCGATCTTGCGCGGGTCGAGGTCGAGACATAGTACGTCGTTGCCGACCTCTGCCAGGCAGGTGCCGGTCACCAAGCCTACATAGCCGGTGCCGATGACGCTTATTTTCATGATGTTTTAGTCTCCTGATCAATAAATGAATTGAATGCGACGGAAACAGACTTGACATCCGGTTTTGGCGCACGTCGCCAAGAGTGCCGTTGAGTTGGAGTCTGCTGGATAAGTGTCTGTTTTTGAATGGTCCGAATGGATTTTAAATGTGAGCTTAGGTGCTTGAATACGGGTTGGTCCGTATTTTCGCATACAATTCATCCTTTTCCAGAACACAGCTTCCATGAAGTTCGCCTTCGTCATTTTCAAATACTTCCCGTTTGGCGGCGCCCAGCGCGACATGATGCGCATCGCCCGCGAATGTGTGAAGCGAGGCCACGAGGTGCATGTGTACACGCTATCCTGGCAAGGCCCGGCGCCGGAGGACAGCATTCATGTGCATGTGGTCAAGGGGCGGGGATGGACAAATCATCGTCGCTACCAGGATTTTATCCATCGAATTCAGGCGGAAATTACGGCAGAACATTTTGACCTTGTCGTGGGTTTCAATCGTATGCCGGGGTTGGATGCATACTTTGCCGCCGATCCTTGTTTTATCGAGCGAGCCCATGCGGAACGTGGGTGGTTTTACAGGCTGACCGGCCGCTACCATTTTTTTGCCGAATGCGAAAAAGCGGTTTTCTCCTCAAGCGCCAAGTGCGAAATTCTTTTGCTGTCGCTCAATGAAAAAGCGGTCTTCCAGCGCTGGTATGCCACTCCCGAGGCGCGCTTTCACTTGCTGCCGCCAGTCATTTCCGCAGAACGTTTTGCGTTGGCCGATCGTGCTGAAATGCGGGCCGACGTGCGTGCCGAGTTTGGTTTTGAAGCCGATGACCGCTTGCTGCTGCTGGTCGGTTCCGGATTCAAGACCAAAGGGCTGGATCGGGCAATCCTGGCGTTGGCGGCGCTTCCCCAGGAGTTGAAGTCCCGTACGCGACTGCTGGCCGTCGGTCAGGATAATCCGCGCTTTTTCCAAAAGATGGCGGAGCAGTGCGGCGTTGCCGCGCAGGTACATATCGTTGCCGGCCGTAACGATGTACCGCGCTTGATGCAGGCGGCCGACTTGCTGGTGCATCCCGCCTATCGGGAAAATACCGGGCTGGTACTGCTCGAAGCCATGGCTTCGGGTTTGCCGGTACTGGCGAGCGATGTCTGCGGCTACGCTTTTCATGTAACGCAATCCGGGGCAGGGGTGCTGGCGAATTCACCGTTCGATCAGATAGCCTTCAACAAGCAGTTGGCGAGTATGTTGACTTCAGCACAGCAGCCGGAATGGCGCGAACGCGGTTTGCATTATGCCCATGCTCTCATGGCGGCCAACGATGGCGGTGTCGAAGCGGTGATGTTGCAGGATTTTGTCCGACGTAAGCAGGAGTCTGTCGCGTGATTGGATGCAACACGCTCATCCTGCCGCAGGACTTCGCGACTAAGCTCGGCGATGGAGATATGTTCGAACGCGTGATGCAACTGCAAGGCGAAATATACCGCGACATGCCCGGTCGCCGTACCTTGCGCTTCGAGCTGGGCGGCAAGTCTTATTTCGCCAAGGTGCACGAGGGCGTGGGTTGGCGCGAGATATTCAAGAATCTGCTGACGCTTCGGCGGCCTATCCTGAGCGCAGCCACTGAGTGGCAGGCAATACGAAAACTTGACGAGCTTGGCATCGCTACCACGCCCGCTGTGGCTTATGGCTGTCGAGGATTAAGTCCCGCAAAGCTGCGCTCATTCATCATTACCGAAGACCTCGGCGATATCGTTTCACTGGAAGATTATTGTCGTGACTGGCAGGCGAACCCGCCGCCATTGCCGCTGAAACGCAAACTGCTGCGCCGCGTAGCGGAGATCGCCCGCGACATACACGACCACGGACTCAATCACCGCGATTTCTATATTTGTCACTTGTGTCTCGATAACCGTAGGTTGGCGGCAGGCGATATTCATCTCTACCTGATCGACTTGCATCGCATGCAGGTGCGCACTGCTATTCCGTCCTCGGCGCGCATGAAGGACATGGCCGCGCTGTATTTTTCCGCGCTGGATATTGGGTTGACGCGCCGCGACTGTTTGCGTTTTCTCAGGCTGTATCGCGGTATCAAGTTACGTGAGATGTTCCGCAATGAGTCCGCCTTTTGGACCAAGGTCGATCGTCGAACACGCAAGCTGTACCACAAGTTCCACGGCCGCTGGCCGGTTACGCCCTTCGATCGCAATGCTTGATTTGCAGCGTATCAGCCGCGAAGGCGGTTCGAATTTCGATGTTCCCCTGGAAGGGGCGCCGACCTTGCATTGTCTGGAAGTCGTGCGCCGTATGGCGGGCCGGCGTGCGGTGTGCCGGGGCGTATGGCAAGGTCAGGCGGTGTTTGCCAAGCTGTTTATCGGGAGTCGGGCACGGCGTTACGCTGAGCGTGACGCAGGCGGCGCCAAGGCGCTGCTCTCGCACCAATTGCTTGCTCCGGAGTTGCTGCATGAGGGCAATATTGCCGGTCAGCCGGGGATGGCCCTGATTTATGCATACGTGGCCGAGAGCCAGAATGCAGAATCCGTATGGCAAGATGCAAATGCGCCCCAGCGCAGGCTGCTTGCCGATGCACTGGTGCGGACATTGGCGCGGCATCATGCGGCCGGTTTGGTACAAACCGACCTCTACCTACGCAATTTTCTTTGTACCGATGCTGGCATCTACACGCTGGATGGCGACGGCATTCGCATTCATCGCCAGCCCATCTCTCACCGGCTATCCATGGCCAACCTGGCGCTGCTGCTTTCGAAGTTCGATGTGCTGGACGATGTGCGGATTCCCGAGTGGCTGCGAGTTTACACGGAAGAGCGCGGCTGGCCGCAGAGTGCAGTTGGCTCGGATGCGTTGCATAAACAGGTTCAGGCATTGCGCCGCACTTTGGCGCGAAAGAACGTGTATCGTAAAGTGTTGCGGGATTGTAGCGATGTGCGCGTCGAGAAGCGTTTCAATCGTTTCTTGGCGGTCGCCAGGAATCAGCAGGACGATACTCTGCGCCAAGTCATCGACACTCCGGATGCCTATCTGGATGCGCCAGCCTGCCAGCGCCTGAAGAACGGCAACACCTGCACGGTCGGGCTGGTGCAAGCCGGCGAGCGGAAGATCGTCATCAAGCGGTACAATATCAAGAATTTTTGGCACGGCCTGAGCCGGGCATTGCGCACAACTCGGGCCAGCATTTCATGGTCGAACGCGCACCTGTTGCGCGCCTTCGAAATTGCTACGCCGGCACCGCTGGCATTGATAGAGCGGCGGTGGGGGCCGTTTCGGCGGCAGGGTTATTTCCTGACCGCTTATGTGGCAGGGCCAGGCATCACCGAGGTCTTTGCCGACGCCAGCCTGCCCGAGGCGCGTAAAAAAGAAATTGCGACGGATGTGGCCAGGCTGCTGCGCAAGCTTTATTTATTGAAAATCGAGCACGGCGATATGAAGGCCACCAACCTAAAACTGGTGGACGGCAAGCCGCTGCTGTTCGATCTGGACGCGATGAAGCAACATCGCTGCGAGCTATGGTTCCGCCATCGGCATGCACGCGATTTGCGGCGGTTTCTGAAAAACTGGCACAATGCGCCGGATATTTTGCGGATGCTGGAATCCGCATTGATGACTGCGTATGGGGATGATCCGGTACTGAAAATGGCCGGCATCGCCCAACACGACACTAGCGAGTACAAATGATTATTCTGGGATTATCCGGCGCGTTGACGCACGACCCTTCCGCCGCGCTGTATATCGACGGCAAACTGGTTGCCGCCGCGGAAGAGGAGCGCTTCGTCCGGGACAAGCATGCCAAGAATCGCATGCCTTATGAGTCGGCCAAGTTCTGTCTCGATTTTGCCGGAATCAAGCCGAGCCAGGTCGATGCAGTCGCCATTCCCTTCGCTCCGATCAGCCTGTCAGGCAAGGCGCGCTGGCATTACGCCAAGCGCTACTGGTACGCGCCGGATCGCGGCCTGGATGCCATCTTCGCCGGCAACCGCCGTTTCTACCGCTACAAGAAGCGCATCCAATGGTGTTTGCAGCAGCTCGGATTCGACCTCAAAAAGGTCGAAATCGTCCCGGTCGAGCATCACCTCGCACATGCTTCCAGCGCCTACCACTGCTCGGGCTTTACCGAGAAAACCGCAATCATGGGCATCGACGGCAAGGGCGAATACGCCACGACCTTCTTCGGCTACGGAGAAAACGGCCAGATCCACAAGATCAAGGAATTCTTCGACCCGGATTCGCTGGGCGGACTCTACGGTGCTATCACCGAATACCTCGGTTTCGAAATGCTGGACGGCGAGTACAAGGTCATGGGCATGGCACCCTATGGCGACGCTGCCAAGTACGATTTTTCGCGTCTCGCGAAATTCGAGAACGGCGAGCTGGTCATCAACACCGACTACGCCAATGTCATCGGCTTCCGCCGTTACAAGGAAAAGGGCAAGGGCTACTATTTCTCGCCCAAGCTGCTCGAATGGCTGGGCCCGATGCGCGAGGGCGACATCGCCGACGACCCCTACATCCATTACGCCGCGAGCATGCAAAAGCTATTCGAGGATCTCGCGCTGCAGATGATGGATTACTACCTCGGCGATATCCTGCGCGAAACCGGTAAGCTCGCCTTCGCCGGCGGCGGTGCGCTCAATGTCAAGTTGAACCAGAAGATCATCGCGCGTCCCGAAGTGAAGGAGCTCTTCGTCCAACCAGCCTCCGGCGATTCCGGTACCGCCGTCGGCGCGGCTTCCTACGTCTCGGTGCAGCGCGGCGTGCCGGTCGAGAAGATGGAACACGTTTATCTCGGGCCGAAGTACAGCAACGAGGATGTCATCGCTGCCTGCGCTCATCATTCTTCCCAACCGAATTGGCAGAAGATTGAGGATGTGCCAGCGCATATCGCTCGCTTGCTCACGGAAGGCCATCCTGTGGCCTGGTTCCAAGGGCGCATGGAGTTCGGCCCGCGCGCGCTCGGCGGACGCTCCATCGTCGGCTGCCCGAGCGTGTCGGGCGTGGCAGACCGCATCAACGAGCAAATCAAGTTCCGCGAACGTTGGCGCCCGTTCTGTCCCAGCATGCTGGATACCGTCGCTCCGAGCATGCTGCAAACCGATCATCCCGCGCCATTCATGACCTTCACCTTCGAAGTGGCGGAAGAGTGGAAGTCACGTGTGCCGGAAGTCGTGCATGAGGACGGCACTTCGCGGGCCCAGGTGCTAAAGCGCGAACACAACCCACGCTATTACGACCTGATGCTGGAGCTGGAAAAGCTTACCGGCAACGGCGTAGTCCTCAACACCTCGCTCAATCGCCGCGGCGAACCCATGATTTGCTCGCCGACCGACGCGCTCAACATGTTTTTCGGTTCGGATCTGCAATACCTGATCATGGAAGACGTGTTGGTCAGCAAGGTCTGAGATTGCACAAGCCCGTTCTTTTGACCGGATGGCTGCGCAAGAGCCGTCTGCTGACAGTCGAGGAATTTGAGCGGCTGAAAACGGGCGCTGAAGTGCTGGAGCAGGATGCGCATGGCATCAAGGTGCTGCGCCTGCAGGATGGCGACATCCTGAAGCTGTTCCGCATCGCGCACGTGATCAGCAGCGCACGTTTGTATTCGCATGCCCGCAACTTTTGCCGGAACGCCGAACGGTTGCATGCGCTCGGCATACCGACGGTCGGCATACGCCAACTTTTCCATTTTGCTGATCGCATTCATTCCGCTGTACTCTACCAGCCCTTGCCAGGCAGAACCCTGCGCCAGATGGCGCTTGCCGGCGAGATGGATCCATCCCTGCTGCAGCGCATGGCGGATTTTGTCGCGAAGCTGCACCGACATGGCGTGCTGTTCCGCTCCCTGCATTTCGGCAACATCGTGCAGACGCCGGACGGGAGGCTTGGGCTCATTGACATCGCTGACCTCAGTATCCAGCCATTTGCCTTGAGCTGTACGGCTCGGCTGCGTAATTTCCGACATCTTTGCCGTCTCGCGCCGGACCGCTTGGCTTTTGGAAAAGAGGGGTGGGAGCAGTTCCTGGATTCCTATCGCAAGCTTGCGCATGTGCGATGCAGCGAAAGCGCTTTTTTCAGCAAAGCGGCGCGTCTTTTCGATATCTGGTCATTGCGAGAGGGGCGCCTGTGACCCGGGACGATCCCCGTGTGATCCAGTTTTGCCACAGCTACGATGCGCCTTTCCTCGATTGCGCGCGGCAATACGCAGTGCTTTTCCGCGGCACGTCGTACAAGGTCACAACTGTTTATCTCACGGGAAAACCCAGCGACGAAGTGGTGCAGGGTTCTGCATCGGACGAAGTGATCTTCCTTGATTTCAGCAGCAAGGATGTGCGCGGACTCAAACTCGCCGCGATCAAACGCTTCAAGCAGATCGTCGCCGAACGGGACGTGAAGTTCTGCATTGCGCATCGCGCCAAGCCGACGTATGTCGCCCTGTTGGCTGCCAAACTTCCGGTCATCAGCATCCACCACGCATTTGACGACTACAAACGTTGGTCGCGCCGCCTGTTTGCCAGCCTGTTTAAGCGTCGCCTGTATCTGATCGGGGTATCGAACGCTGTGCGCGATGACATCAGGAAATGTTTGCCAGGCTGGCCAGTGGAGCGTATCGAGACGTTGTATAACCGCATCAACATCGCCTCTGCTCAGCAGGGGCTGTTCTCGCAAAGCGAGGCGCGGGCACAGCTTGGGCTACCGAAAAATGCCTGGATCGTCGGGAACGTCGGACGCCTACACCCAGACAAGGACCAGGCAACGCTGTTGCGAGGGTTCGCCCAGGCGCTGCCGCAACTCCCACAGGGAAGCCTGCTTGCCATTATTGGTTCGGGCCCGCTCGAACAGGCTTTGCAAGAACAAGCGCGCGACCTTGGGATCGAGCAAAGCGTGCGCTTCCTCGGCAAGGTGCCGGACGCGCGGCGATATTTCATGGCATTCGATATTTTTGCGCTCACTTCCGACCACGAGCCCTTCGGTATGGTGTTATTGGAAGCGATGGTGGCAGGCGTGCCGCTAATCTGTTCGGATTGCGGAGGTGGTCGTGAAATCGTGGAAGGCGTGGGCCGGTTGTTCCCTCTGGGTAACGCCGGTGTGCTGGCAAAGGTACTCATCGAGATATCGAGCGAGGGCGTGGACCTGGATCTGGACGTACTGAAAATACGCATGCTGGAGCGGATCGAGGGTGATTTTACCGATGATGCCGCACGCCGGAGGTTCTGGTCCTTGCCGTTGCAGCGCATGATTGAGGCGGAGCAAGCAAGATGACCGGCTGTTCCTGGGCCGAAAAAGCGCGTGCGCTCGACCGTTATCGCTGGCGGCTGTTACGCGAACGGCACGGCTGGACTGGAAGCGCGCTGAGATTTCTGCGCGACGCAATCATCGAGACGTTGTATGGACTGATTGCAAAGTTTCGTCTGGCTTCGTGCATCAAATCTGAGCCCTGCGATTTCCTGCTCCTGCAATCTTCCCCGCGAGTCGTTCTCTTGCAGCGCAAGAAGTCATTTATCGCCGCCTTGCAGGATCGAGGGCATAGCCTGATAGAGACGGCATTGCCTGAAATGTACGACTTGCTCGCGTCGCGAAAGCTCAAACATCCGTCGCATGCCGTGCCCTTGCGGTATTTCGCCTATGCTGCCCACGCGGCCTGGCTGGTAGCAAAATACCAGCCAAGGATATTGCTCAATGACCGCAACGGCAGTTTTTACTCTCCTTTTCTCAGACTCGCACTGAACGCTGAGAGGCGGCTTCTGGTACAGCTGGCGCATTCGACGACAGTGGAGGCCTCGCGTCGTCTGGGGATGAACGACTACGACTATTACTTCCTGTTCGGACGCAGTTCGCTAGAGGCCTTGCAGATTCGTAAATTGCGCTTCGGCGATACCAAGGCCGTGCTGGCAGGTTCACACATGATTGACGAAAGCTACGTACTGCCAGAGCCTGACCCCGCGCTCAAGACGGTGCTGCTACTCGGCCTGGGGCCAGACAAGGAGAAGGTGCCGGGCTACCAAGCCACGTATGCGCTGTTGCGCGACTGGTCCGAACGTCATCCCGCGTACCAGGTGCTGGTGAAAGCCCACCCGCGCAGTCGTATGGAATTTTGGGGTGAAGCCGAGCGTTGTCTGTCGAATGTGCGGGTGCTACCCCAGGAATGCACGCTGGCGCAGGCGCTGAGCATGGCGTCCATCGTGATCAACATCATGTCCAATGCCGTGATTGAGGCGGCGCTGTCGGCGCGGCCCGTGCTCTTCGTGAATTGCGGAAGCACGCGGGATATTCTTTCCCAAGGCCGGTTTTTTGGTGGACAGATCGCGAGTATGGAAGCCCTGGAGCAAGGCATCCAGTCGCTCGAGCAGGACTATGTGTTGGCGCGACAGCGCTCGGCTGCATTTGCGGAGTTTCACCTTGCTTCAGGCACGAATGGGCTGCGGCATAACATCCATGAGCTGGAGCGGTTGTTGGCAGGACTCCCGCCCGGGGCGCATACAGAACACATCGAAACGACTATCTAGTTGCATATGGATTCCACGAACAACAAAAATCTGGCAGGTCTTCCTTATCGGCTGATGGCAGGCCTGTTCCTACTGTTCAACCTCAGTTTCTTTGTGCCGGTCTCGCCGAAGTCGGTGTTTTATATCGGCTTGATGCTTCCCGGTCTCGCCTGGCTGCTATGGCGCCCTGCCGCCTTGCCGGAATTTTTCAAGGCGTTTGGCCTGTTGCTGTTGCCGCTGGCCGCAATCCAACTGCTCAATATCCGCGAGTCGGCGGAAATCAGGCTGTGGATATTCATGGTCGCGTTTCTTGCCTGTTGCGTGATGGTCGAGCGGGGAGAGTGGGGTGCGGAGCGTGTATATAAGGTGTTCGCCTGGTTCGGTGTTTTTGCGTTGCTGTATGCGACTGCCGAGTGGCTCTGGGTTTGGCAGCAGACGGGAAACTGGATTCGCTATGATCATCTTTTCGGCAGGCGTATGGACCCGAACAATACCTCGCTGTTCATTACCTGCGGCCTGGTTTTCCTCTGGCTGACAGTCGTGGAGCCACGGCTTGCCGCGCGCGCCAAACCTTACCAGCTGATTGGGTTGCTCGTCCTATCCAGCGCGGTGCTGCTGTCGGCATCCGTGTTCCAGTCGCGCTCTACACTGGTGGGTTTCGGCTTGTTCATGGCGGTGTACATTCTCATGCGCAGGCTATGGAGTTTGGGATTGCTGACTCTGCTGGGCGTACTTCTTGTTGGGTACCTGGCCGGCGCCGACCAGATGCTTAGCCAGCGTGGCGTGAGCTATCGGCCCCAGATATGGGCCGATGCCTGGCATCGTTTAACTGATACTTGCGGAATAGTGCTCGGCTGCGGTGAAGATGGTTACATGTTCATCGGGCAGTTTACTCATACGCATAATTTGCCACTCGGGATACTTTACAACGACGGATTGGTCGGACTGACCCTGATAGGGATTTTCGTTTTCTTTTACGTACGTGACGGTGTCAAGCTGAGGTCTTCGTGGTTCCTGCTGTCCATGGTCGGCATTGGTGGCTTGATGACGAATACCGGATGGCTGCTCGGGCCGCCCAAAGCATTCTGGGCTTACTTCTGGATTCCGATACTGCTGACAATCATTCAGATCCGACGTGAACAGGTAGATCTTTATCTCGTAGCGAGGCGTCCTGCGCAGGATTGAGGGTTCAGCAATCCAGTCCGCTGTAATTGCATTGCCAGCGCCAGGCGTCGGTGCACATCTCATCGAGCCCGAGCTCTGCTTTCCACCGCAGTTCCGTGAAGGCTTTGTCGGCATTTGCATAACAGCTGGCAATGTCGCCAGGACGGCGCTCGACGAAATTGTAAGGCACTGCCTTTCCTGATGCCTTTTCGAAAGCCCTGACGATTTCCAGCACGCTGTAACCCTGGCCAGTGCCGAGATTGTACACATGCAGGCCGGAGTGTGACTTAAGGAAATCCAGGGCCTTGAGGTGCCCTCGGGCGAGATCGACGACATGGATGAAGTCCCGCACGCCGGTGCAGTCCGGTGTGGAGTAGTCGCTGCCGAACACGGAAAGATATTCCAATGTTCCGGTTGCTACTTGCGCAACATACGGCAGGAGATTGTTGGGAATGCCGTTCGGCGCCTCGCCGATCAGTCCACTCTTGTGCGCGCCTATCGGATTGAAGTAGCGTAAGGTGGCAATATGCCAATCTGGGTTGGCCAAAACAATATCCGCAAGCATCTCTTCGATCATCAGCTTGGTGCGGCCATAGGGGTTGATCGCCTGCAGCAGTGCATCCTCTTTAACCGGGAGGGACGCAGGGTCTCCGTAGACAGTCGCCGAGGAACTGAACACCAGATGCTTGACGCCGTGCTTGGCCATGGCGCGGAACAACACCATGCTGCCGTAGACGTTGTTCTCGTAGTATTCCAGCGGCTTGGAAACTGATTCGCCGACAGCTTTCAGGCCGGCAAAATGGATCACGGCACTGAAGTGGTGGCGCGTGAACAAGTCATCCAGCAAGGCGGCATCGCGCATGTCGCCTTCGACGAATGCAGGGTATTTCCCTGTGATTTTCTCGATGCAGCCGAGCACTTCGCGCCGGCTGTTAGATAGGTTGTCGAGGATGACGACTTCGTGGCCTGCCGAGAGCAGTTCCACCACGGTGTGGGAGCCAATATAGCCGGTGCCGCCGGTGACTAGGATCATGTTCAGATTAGGTGTGTCGAGTAGGTAAGTTGCCATTATCCCTGTTGCGTGCCTGCCGACCAAGTGCTGCTAAGCTATAATCAGCGACCGATTATTCATCGACGTGTTTAAGCCATGACTTCGTCTTCCGCACCTTCCGAAAAAATTCTGATCCTTGCCTCCAACAGCACCGGCAATAATATCTTCTGTACCCCGGCCATCCGCTTCCTGAAGAAGCACCTGCCGGAAGCCCGCATCGATGTTGTTGCGCTGAATAAGTTGTGTGCGGAAGTGTTCGATGGCAATCCCTCTATCAATCAGGTATTTGTCATCGATAGCCGCCGTGCATTCGACAAGCTGGCGAAAGACTACGATCGGATCATTTGCCTGAACGCCAATGCGAAAAAGAAGTTGGGCGACATGCAGACGCCGATGACGATCATCGGCAATATTACCGGCGACAGCCATCATGCCGAGCAGTTGCTCCAGTTTGTCGCTGGCTTGCTGGGGCATGCGGTGACCGACGAGGATCGGCCCTACTTCATTCATTCCACGCCGGAGCTTGCTTCAGCATTGCTTAAAGGTGCCGACCTTACTGCGGACAACCTGCTGATTTCCATCCACCTCGGCTGCGGCACTACCAAGCTGCATGGCTGGAAATTTTTCTATTCCAAGCGTGCCGACGATAAAAAGCTCTGGCCGGTGGACGAGTACATCCAGCTGGGCAAGGCGTTGATGGATGCCAATCCCAAGGTGCGCATCATCATTACCGGCACGCGCAACGAATCCTTCCTCGCGAAACAGTTCGAGCGTGAAGTGCCGGGCACCATCAATCTGGTCGGCAAGACCTCGGTGGCTGATCTTCACAGCCTGATGCAGCGCGTGGATTTATTCATCGCGCACGATTGCGGCGTATTCCATGTCGCCGCTGCTTCCGACGTACCCATCGTCGGCCTGTTCGGGCCGACCAACCATGTGCTGACCGGTCCTTATCCGATCAAACCGCAGCACAAACTCATCAAGAAGATGGAAATGGCGGAGATTGCCGTGCCGGAGGTGGTGGAGGCGGCGCTCACGCTGATCTCGGCTTATCCCCGCCATAAGCAAGAGTAGAAAAATCAGCGCTTGCGTTTGCCCAGAATGGCACGTAAAAGCCGCTTCGAGGCGGGGTTGAGCCTCTTTTCATGCAGGTAGGCGAGGAAAAACCGTAGGCGATCCGCCCGTCCCCATCCCTGGGCGTGGCGTTGGAGAGAATCGAGGTCTCGCAGCACAGCCTGACGCCTGAAAGGCAACCAGCGCGTTTTTTCTAAGTCGATGAAACGTGCATCCAGGCTTCCATCGGAGTTTTTCTTCACGAGCAGATGCTTGGGGTACAGGCAGGTGTGCTGGAAACGGTGCATATGCATCTGCCGGATAATGCCGGCGACGCTTGTAATCAGGCGGTCGCGCTCTTGCCGCTCCATTTGCCGTATCGGACGATATGCGGTGCTTTCCAGCGAATAATAACCTTCCAGCTCACGCGTGATGAGGATGGCGCGCAGCTTGCCATCTACCCTGCGTTCCGCGTAATAAAGCGGTTCCATTGAGGGAATGCCGAGTTCGCGGAAGCATAGACAGTTGCGGAATTCGCGTTCAAGTGTTGCGGTAGGCCTGAAAAAACGCCGCCAAGAGTAATAAATATGGTTTTCCTGCCGCTTGACGAAAATTCCCGCGTGGCTGCCATCGGGCATCGTCAATTCCTGCCGCGTCACTCCACTCCATCCGCCGCGGCCCTGGTTAGGGGGTTCAAACCATGCATCCTCGGCGACCGGCCAGATTTGTTCAAAAGTATCGAGGCCGTTGGCGGCAAGCGCTTCGTGCCACTCTCGGCTGACGAAATCGTTGCCGTTCATGCGTGAGAGATCGCCTGCAGGCGGCTAATGACCATTTGTGGTGTCATGTCGCGCATGCATTTGAAGTGACCGAGCGGGCATTCGCGCTTGAAGCATGGACTGCATGACAGATTGAGGTAAAGGGCGTCGGCTTTGGTGCTCATCGGTGGCGTGTGATGAGGATCGGAGGATCCGAACAGCGACAGCAGCGGAATGTCGAGCGCCGCGGCGACATGCATCAAGCCGGAATCATTGGTGATGGCGGTGGTCCCAAGTGCCATCAAATCGATGGCTTCGGCCAATGAGGTCTTGCCGCCGAGGTCAAGACAACGGTTTGCAGTGAGCGTATCAATCTGCTGCGTGACTTCCACGTCCTTCCCCGAACCGAAGAGCCAGACTTCCCAGCCAGCGCCTAGAGCCCACTGCGCTACTTCAGCGAAATACTCGACAGGCCAGCGTTTGGCCGACCCGTACTCCGCGCCTGGGCATAGAGCAAGCACCGGCGACCGCGGCGCGCGATGCCCCTGCTTCGCGAGCGCTGCGAGCCCTTGCTGACGCGAGGTTGTCAGCGAAGGTTGGGGAAGAAATTCGGGATTGGGTTGACCTTGTTCCATCCCCAGCGCGATAAAGCGATCCACGGTTTTTGGGAGAGCGGCTTTATCCAGTTGGCGGATGTCGTTGAGCAAGCCATAGCGCATCTCGCCGCGAAAGCCGGTGCGTTTGGGAATATTTGCGAAAAACGGGACGATGGCCGACTTAAGGGAATTGGTGAGCAGGATGGCCTGATCGTATTTGCCGCGCAGTTCACGACCAATGCGGATACGGGCCATCAGGTCGAATTTGCCGTGGCGGAACGGCAGGGCGATGCCTGCGCGCACTTCCGGCATGCGCTCCAGCAAAGGCAGCGTCCATGCAGGCGCGGCGACGTCGATCTGTACGCCCGGCCGTTCCTGTTTCAATAGCTTGAACAGGCTTTGCGCCAGGATCATGTCCCCCACCCAGGAGGGGCCGATGACCAGTACCTGTTCCGCCATAAGAGATTTAGCCGACGAGCTTGCCGATGATCTTGCTGGTGCTGCGTCCGGGCACCAAGTCCACCAGCGCCACGTGTCCGCCCCAGGATTTGACGTCTTCGCCGCCGACGACCTGGTCCTCGGTGTAATCGCTGCCCTTGGCTAGCACGTCGGGTTTGATCGCACGGATCAGATTCAGCGGTGTGTCTTCGTCGAACAGCACCACGGCGTCCACGGATTCCAATGCGGCCATCACGCGCGCACGATCGGCTTCGTGGATGACCGGGCGTGTGGGGCCTTTGAGCGCGGAAACCGAGCGGTCGGTGTTGAGCCCGACGATGAGGCGGTCGCCCAGCTTGCTGGCGTCTTCCAGATAGGTGACGTGTCCTGCGTGCAGCAGATCGAAGCAACCGTTGGTGAACACTATACGCTGCCCTGCCGCGCGCCAGCCGGCGACGCGTAACAACAGCGTATCCAGATCGCATACCTTGTCGGCCTGTTGCGTGGAGTCTTCCACCGTCAGCTCGTGCAGCAGTTCGGCGAGTTTGATCGGTGCGGTGCCGACCTTGCCGACCACGACGCCGGCGGCAAGGTTGGCGAGGTGCAGAGCTTCCTTGCGCTCCAGTCCTGCGACCAGACCGGCGGCCAGCGTCGAGATGACCGTATCGCCGGCGCCGGAGACGTCGAAAACCTGCTTCGCGGTGGCCGGAATGTGCAGGGAGTGATTGTCTTCGATCAGCGAAACACCTTCTTCGCCCCGCGTCAGCGCCAGGAAGTCGAGCTGCAGGGTTTCCCGCATCATGGCTGCAGCAGCCAGCAATGCTTCGTTGTCGTGAATATTCACGCCGCACGCATCGGCGGTTTCCCGTTTGTTCGGGGTCAATGCGGTCGCGCCGCGGTATTTGGAGTAATCACGGCCTTTGGGGTCGACCAGCACAGGAATGCCAAGCGCGCGCGCTTCGGTAATGACTGCCTGGCAAAGCTTGGGCGTGAGCACGCCTTTGGCATAATCGGAAAGCACCACGACGGCTGGGCGCTCCGACAGTTGCCGATGGGCAGCGGCCAGTAGGTTCTGCATGTCATTCTCGGAGTATTGCGCACGATCTTCCTGATCCAGTCGCATCATTTGCTGATGCCCGCCGATAATGCGTGTCTTGGCGATAGTCGGATGGCGCTCGGCGCGGAGTAGGCCGTCGGCGTTGATCCCGAGATCGCCGATGGCGCGCTGCAAGCGGACGCCATTATCGTCGTCGCCGATGAAGCCGATCAGTCGCGTCGCGATGTCCAGCCCTGCCAGATTGGCCGCGACATTGGCCGCGCCGCCGGCGCATTCGGTTTCATTCTTGAGAAGCACGACAGGGACCGGCGCTTCCGGGGAGATGCGCTCGACCTCGCCCCATAGGTAGCGATCCAGCATCAGGTCGCCGATCACCAGCGCCCAGGAGTTCTTCGCGGCGAAACCGATTTTTACGACTTCAATCAGATGTTGCTGCAAGCTTAGTCTGCCTCAATCAGGTCGCACAAGATATGGCCGATCATGATGTGCGCTTCCTGGATGCGCGGCGTGTCGGTTGATGGCATCGCCAGGTTCAGGTCGCACAGCTCGGCGAGCTTTCCGCCTTTGGCGCCGGTCATGCCGATGGTAAAGGCACCGATTTCGCGGGCTTTCTCAATGCCAGCGACGACGTTGGCGCTGTTGCCCGAAGTGGAGAGGCCGACCACGATGTCATTGTCATAGCACAGCGCTTCCACCTGGCGCGAGAAGATGAAGTTGAAGCCATAATCGTTGCCGACCGAGGTCAGGATGGAAGTGTCTGTGGTCAGCGCAATCGAGGGCATGCCTTTGCGCTCCTTCTTGTAGCGGCCGACGATTTCTGCGGCAATGTGCTGGCAGTCTGCCGCGCTGCCGCCGTTGCCCATCAAAAGAATTTTTCCGCCGTCCTTGAGGCATTGGCGCATGCGTTCACCTGCTTGAGCGATCAGCGGCACTATGGGGTCGAGTTGTGCGATGACCGACTGGTGTTGGGTCAATTGGGCACGGATGTTGTCTTGGCTGTTCACGATGATTCCTAGCAATAGGGGTCGGGCTGCATCAGGTAGTTCTGCACGTAGTCGCGCACGCCTTCTTCCAATGTATGGAAGGGCTGGTCATAGCCGATGGCGCGCAGCTTGTCCATGCGCGCCTGGGTGTAGTACTGGTATTTGCCTTTGAGATCGTCCGGCATGTCGATCCAGGTGATATTCGGCGTGGCGCCGGCACTGGTCATGACGGCCGTAGCCAGATCCTTGAACGCGCGCGCTTGGCCGGTGCCCACGTTATAGATGCCGCTCTCGCCCTGGCCTTGCAGGAACCACGTCACTACGCTGGCGGCGTCCTTCACATAGACGAAATCGCGCAGCTGCATGCCGTCTTCCACATTCGGGCGGTCGCTCTTGAACAGCTTGACGGTGCCGGTGTCGCGGTACTGATTGAAACTGTGAAGCGCCACGCTCGCCATGCGCTCCTTGTGATATTCGTTGGGGCCGTAGACATTGAAGAATTTGAAGCCGGCCCACAGCGGCGGCGCGTTGCCGGCATCGGCCTGGCGCCGCGCCCATTGGTCGAAAAAGTGTTTCGAATAACCGTAGGCATTGAGTGGGCGCAGGTTTTCGATGTCTGCATCGTCGTAGCCCTGCTCGCCGCCGCCGTAGGTGGCCGCCGAGCTGGCGTAGAGGAAGGGCACGCCGTTGTCGGTGCACCACTGCCATAATCCCTGGCTGTAGCGGATGTTGTCTTCCAGCAGGCGATTCCAGTCGCGCTCGGTGGTGGCGCTGATGGCGCCCATGTGGATCACCGCGTCCAGCTCCGCGCCGGCTTCCAGCCACGGCAGCAGTTCTTCCTTGTCGAGGTATTCCTCGTAGCGGCGATGGCAAAGGTTTTGCCATTGGTCGGAATGTCTCTGGCGATCGACGATAAGCAGGTCGTCGCGACCTTCCTGGTTGAGTTGCCAGGCAATCATGCTGCCTATCATGCCTGCGCCGCCGGTAATGACGATCATGGTGCGGGGGGTCTCATGCAAAACGTTAGTATAGCAAAGGCATGGCGCACGCTCATTGCTTCGCGCCCATGGCCATGGCGCGTAGACGGGATTGCTCCTGTTCGGCTTTCTTTATATCAGCCGACGTTTCGGTTATCCAGCCTTGCAGATGTTTTGTGGCGATGTCGCTCAAGGCGTGCAGCCATTCATTGCGTTCGTTCAATGCGGGAATGTAGTGATACTCGCTGCCACCCGCCGCCATAAAGGTGGCTTTGCCTTCCATCCCGATTTCTTCCAGTGTTTCCAGGCAGTCGCTGGCGAAACCGGGGCAGATGACGTCCACGCGCTTCACGCGTGCCTTGCCCAGTTCTTCCAATGTCGGCGCGAAATAGGGTTTCAGCCATTCGGCACGGCCGAAGCGCGACTGGAAGCAGATCTGGTATTGATTCTTTTCCAGTTGCAGCGCTTCCGCCAGCAAGCGGCCAGTCTTTTGGCATTCGCAGTGGTAAGGGTCGCCCAACGTCAGCGAGCGGCGCGGAATGCCGTGAAAACTCATCAGCAATTTGTCCGGGCGGCCATGGCGCATCCAATATTCGCGCACGCTGGCGGCCAGTGACGAAATATAGCCGGGGTCGTCATGGTAGTGCCTTACCGAGCGGATTTCCGGCATATTGCGCATATGCTGCAACTCCTGCCACACCGCGTCCAGCGCGGAGGCGGTGCTGCTGGCGGCATATTGCGGATAAAGCGGGATCACCAGGATGCGGTCGCAGTTGCGCGCGCGCAGTTTTTCCAGCGCGGAACCGACCGAGGGATTGCCGTAGCGCATGCCAAACTCGACCTCAACGAAAATGCCGCGTGTACCCAGGTAGCCTTGCAGCATTTTTGCCTGGCGCTGGGTATGCACCAGCAACGGTGAGCCTTCGTTCGTCCATATCTGCGCGTACTTTTCGGCCGATTTGGCTGGGCGCGTATTCAGGATGATGCCGTTGAGGATGGGCCACCAGACGACGCGCGGGATTTCAACGACGCGCGGATCGCTGAGAAACTGCTTCAAGTAGGGGCGCAATGCCTTGGCCGTGGGCGCATCTGGTGTACCGAGGTTGAGCAGCAGAATGCCGACGCGCGCAGGCGCATCGTGCTGGTGAGACGGTTCGGGGATGAATTTGGCCATTTAGTGGTTGGATAGCGCGTTGGAAAGCAGTTTGGCGGTGATGTCCACGATGGGTATCACACGCTCGTAAGCCATGCGCGTCGGGCCGATCACGCCTAGCGTGCCGACTACCTGACCATCGACTTCGTAGGGGGCGGTGACTACGCTGCACTCATCCAGCGGCACATGGCCGGATTCGCCGCCGATGAAAATGTTTACGCCGGCCGCTTTCTGGCTGGTGTCCAGCAGTTGCAGCAGTGTGGTGCGCCGTTCGAACACTTCGAACAGCTTGCGCAGCGAGGTGACGTTGGTCGAAAGGTCGTCCACCTGCAGCAGGTTGCGTTCACCGGAAATGACGACGTCATCCTGATCCTCTGACAGCGCCTTGTTGCTGGCCTCGAGCGCGGCGGTCATCAGCCGAGTCATGTCCGTTTGCATTTGGCGCAGCTCTTCATGCAGCTTGCGCTGCACTTCCTCGAATGTATTGCCGGCGTAATGCTGGTTGAAGAAGTTGGCCGCTTGGGTCAGTTCGGAAGGGCTGTAATTGCGGTCGGCGACAATGATGCGGTTCTGCACGTTGCCGTCGGTGCTGACGATGATCAGCAGGATGCGCTTTTCCGATAAAGGCAGGAATTCAAGCTGGCGGAAGGCGATGCCCTTGCGCTTGGGGATCATCACCAGGCCGGCGAACTGCGTCAGGTTGGACAGCACGCTGGCCGCCGAGGAAATCAGTTCCTGCGGGTCGGGCGAGGAAAGGCGGTGTTCGAGGCGCAGGATTTCATCTTGGCGCAGGGGTTGTACGGTGAGCAGCGTATCGACGAACATGCGGTAGCCGCGGTGCGTCGGAATGCGGCCGGCCGAGGTGTGCGGACTAATGATGAAGCCCAGTTCCTCGAGGTCGGACATGACATTACGGATGCTGGCCGGGCTGAGGTCGAGCCCCGAGCATTTTGATAGCGTGCGCGACCCCACCGGCTGGCCGTCGCTGATGTAATGCTCGACTAGGGTTTTCAACAGAATTTGGGCGCGTTTTTCCAGCATGGCGATCAGCGTACGCGGCTTGAAAATGCAGCAGTTGAAAGGGGAGTCATCACGAGATGCGGGGTGGGGTGGATCATGATCGAATTATGAGGCAAGACCCGTTGGCGGGCAATGTGCCGCAAGGTGTTTCCCGAGATTGTCATAACCGGCATGTGAGGATTCGATCATTGATCAGCGATTCTTGGAATTGCCGCGGCGCGTTCGAGTTCCATCGCTGCGGCAAATCTTTTTCGAGGGGTGCTTCTGTGGTTTAATGCGGCCATGAAGGATGCATTCCCCCATATCGCCCTCATCGGCAAAATTACCAATCCAGAAATACGCGAATACGTGCTGGCACTGGCGCGCTTTTTGAGCGAGCGGGGGGTCGGCGTGTTGATCGAGGATAACACCGCGGCATTTTTCGATATCCAGGGCTACCGCACGGTGGCATTGGCCGACATCGGCGCGCATGCCGGGCTGGCGGTTGTGCTGGGTGGCGACGGCACCATGCTCACCGTCGCGCGCAGCCTGGTGGATCACGGCATCCCGCTGGTCGGCGTCAATCGCGGCCGTTTCGGCTTTCTTGCCGACCTCACTACCGAATCCATGCTGCAAACCGTAGGGAGCATACTCGACGGCGAATACGTGCAGGAACAGCGCATGCTTCTAGGCGCCTGCATCATGCGCGATGGCGCCGTCCTGAGCGAAGGCCGCGCGCTCAACGACGTGGTGGTCAGCAAGGCCGCCACGGTACGCCTGATCGAACTGGAGCTCACCATCGATGGCGAATTCGTCCATCGCCAGCGCTCCGATGGCCTGATCCTGTCGACGCCTACCGGCACCACCGCCTATGCCTTGTCGGCCGGCGGCCCCATCCTGCACCCGACATTGGAAGCGATCGCGCTGGTGCCGATCTGCCCGCACACACTCTCCAACCGGCCGTTCGCGATCAACAGCGCCAGCAAGGTCGAAATCACCCTGCTGCACGCCGACGACGCCCGTGTGCATTTCGACGGGCAGCTGCATTCCGACCTGCATCCCGGCGACAAGGTGGTGGTGCAGCGCCTGCCCAAGACCGTGACGCTATTACATCCGCGCGGACACAGCCACTACGCGATGCTGCGCGAAAAGCTGCATTGGGGATAGTTTCGATCTTATGCTGCGCTCCCTGTCGCTAAAAGATTTCGTCATCGTCGATCGGCTCGACCTCGAGTTCAGCGCGGGGTTTTCCGTGCTTACCGGCGAAACCGGCGCGGGCAAATCCATCCTGATCGATGCGCTGTCCCTGGCGTTGGGTGAGCGGGGCGAGTCCGGACTGGTGCGCCAAGGCTGCGAGAAGGCCGAGATCAGCGCCGAATTTTCCGTGGCCGAATTGCCCGAGTTGCAGGCTTGGCTCAAGGATAATGAGCTCGCCGGCGATGACGGCGGCTGCCTGATGCGCCGCATCGTCTACGCCGACGGTCGTTCACGCGCCTTCATCAACGGTTTCAATGCGACCATGCAGCAATTGCGCGAAGCCGGCGATTTTCTCGTCGATATTTATAGCCAGCACGCCCATCACTCGCTGCTGAAAACCTCAAGCCAGCGTACCTTGCTGGATGACTTCGGCGGCGTTTCCGCATTGGCGGCACAGGTAGCGATCGCTTACAAATGTTGGCGCGAGTTGCACGACAAGCGCAGCGAAATGGAGCGCAACGCTGCGGCCTACGCCGAGGAGCTGGCCGAACTGCGCGATCAGGTGCGTGAGCTGGTGCAACTGAATCCATCGGCGGAAGAGTGGGAGCCCTTGCAACAGGAGCACAGCCGCCTGGCACATGCCGCCAGTCTGCTTTCCGGCGGAGAGGAGTGCCGGGAACTACTGGCGGAGAACGAAGCCTCCGTACTGCGTCAGTTGCATGCCGCGCAGCACAAATTACAGGAGTTATGCGAATACGATCCAGCGATGCAGGAGGCTCTGGATAGCCTGGACGCCGCCGCGATCCAGATCGAGGAAGCCGACCGCTTCCTGAAAAAGTACCTGAATCGCGCCGAGCTCGATCCCGAGAGGCTGAACGAGGTCGAAGCCCGTATCCAGGCGATTCATGCTTCCGCGCGCAAGCACCGGGTGCGGCCGGAAGAGCTTCCGGAGCTGCTGGTTAAATGGCAGGACCGCATGGCCGAATTGGACGGCACGGGCGATGATGGCGCGCTGGCACGCGCAGAATCTGCCGCACATGAACAGTACATGAAATTCGCCGCCGAATTGAGCGCCGGTCGCAAGCAGGCGGCTGCCGCGCTGGGCAAGCAGGTCAGTGCCGAAATGCAGCGTCTGGCCCTGTCCGGCGGCAGCTTTTCCGTCGCGCTTGAACCTTTGCCCGAGGGCAACGCGCACGGCCTGGAGCAGGTGGAGTTTCTGGTGGCCGGCCATGCCGGTGTGCCGCCGCGCTCGTTGGCCAAAGTGGCGTCCGGCGGAGAATTGTCGCGCATCAGCCTGGCGATTCGGGTGATTACCGCGCAGCAGGGCGCGACGCCGACGATGATTTTCGATGAGGTCGATGTCGGTATCGGCGGCGGCGTGGCCGAAGTCGTCGGCCAGTTGCTGAAAGCCTTGGGAACGTCGCGGCAGGTGCTGGTGATTACTCACCTGCCGCAGGTTGCTGCGCAAGGATTGCAGCATTTGCGTGTCAGCAAGTCCGCCGCCAACGGCAGTACGCTGAGCCGCATCGAGCCGCTGGAACCGGTCGAGCGCATCGAGGAAATCGCCCGCATGCTGGGCGGTATGGAAATCACGGAAACAACGCGCCGCCATGCGGCAGAAATGCTTGGAGTTTGAAAAATGTCTGATGCTGGCCTGGTCTCATCTCCGTGCATCGGAGTCTGCCGTATGGACCGCGAAGCCGGAGTGTGCTCGGGATGCCTGCGTACCCGCGACGAAATCGCCGGGTGGTCGACCATGCCGGCCGCGCAAAAACGGCAGTTGCTGCAAGTACTTGAGCAACGCCTGGCAGCGAGCGTCGATTTCGACTGAACTCCTGCTTAGCGCACCTCATCAATAGACTTTTCTGGTTTCGCCTTGTCCGATCTCACCCATATTTTTTCCACCGAAGGCGCATTGGCCGAGACCATCCCCGGCTACCGCACGCGTGCGCAGCAGGTAGAAATGGCCCGGGCCATCGCCGATGCCATCGACAAATGCAGCGTCCTGGTTGCGGAAGCGGGTACCGGCACCGGAAAGACTTTCGCCTATCTCGTGCCCGCATTGCTGTCCGGGGGCAAGGTCATCATTTCCACCGGCACCAAGACGCTGCAGGATCAATTGTTCAATCGCGACCTGCCGGCGGTGCGCGACGCGCTAAAAGTCCCGGTCACGGTGGCAATGCTGAAGGGCCGGGCCAATTATGTCTGCCATTTCCATCTGGAACGCGCCGCCAACGAAGGGCGTTTCCTTAATCGCGAAGATGCGCAGTATGTACACATCATCCGCAGCTTCGCCGAGCACAGCGCCACGGGCGATAAAAGCGAGCTCTCGGAAGTCCCCGAGACGGCGACCATCTGGCCGGCGGTGACCTCGACACGCGATAACTGCATAGGGCAGGAGTGCGGCTTTTACAAGGAATGCTTCGTCATGGAAGCGCGTAAGCGAGCGCTCGCTGCGGATGTGGTCGTGGTCAACCATCACCTGTTTTTTGCTGACGTGATGCTGCGCGACGAAGGCGTTTCCGAACTGCTGCCGGCCGCCAATACCGTGATCTTCGACGAAGCCCATCAACTGCCGGAAACTGCCGGGCTGTTCTTCGGCGAGGATGTTTCGACCACGCAGCTCATGGAGCTGGCGCGCGACGCCCACGCCGAATACCTGACGACCGCCAAGGATTGTGTCGCGTTGCCGGAGGCCACGGCCGCGCTGGAAAAAGCGGTGCGCGATTTCCGGCTGGTGTTCGGCCTGGACGGAGCGCGCATGCCGGTGCAGAAAGCGTTGGAACGCAACGGCTTCAACGACGCGTTCGCCGTCATGGCGGAAAAACTCAAGGCGCTAGCCGCCGTATTGGAAACCCAGGCGGAGCGCGACCCGGCACTGGAGAATTGCTGGCAGCGCGCGCTGGCGCTCGAAGCCCAGGTGAAGAGCTGGCACGCCGGCGCCGATGCCAACCTTGTGCGCTGGGTGGAAGTGTTCACACAGTCGGTGCAATTGCACGCGACGCCGCTGTCCATCGCCGAAATCTTCGGCAAACAGATGGAAGGCCATCCGCGTGCCTGGATATTCACTTCCGCAACGCTCGCCGTCAAAAGCGATTTCGGCCATTACCTCGGCCAGATGGGGCTGCCGGAAGCGATTACTGCGCGCTGGGACAGTCCGTTCGATTACCCGACGCAATCGGTGCTATATGTGCCGCAAGGCATGCCGCCGCCGAATAGTCCCGCCTACATCGCTTCCGTCGCCGCGACGGCTTTGCCGGCGATCAAGGCCAGCCGGGGCCGAGCGTTCGTCCTGTGCACCAGCCTGCGCGCGATGCGCGAGATATACGCGCTGCTCAAGGACGCTTTCGAGCGCGACGGCCTCGCTTACCCGCTGCTGATGCAGGGCGACACTTCGCGCACCGAGTTGCTGGATCGCTTCCGCAAGCTGGGCAATGCCGTGCTGGTGGGCTCGCAGAGTTTCTGGGAAGGCGTGGACGTACGCGGCGAGGCTTTATCGCTGGTCGTTATCGACAAGCTCCCCTTCGCCCCGCCGGACGACCCGGTGTTGGCGGCGCGCATCGACAAGATGAACGCCGAGGGCAAGAACGCCTTCATGGAATACCAGTTGCCGTATTCGGTGATCACCCTCAAGCAAGGCGCCGGACGCCTGATCCGCGACGAAACCGACCGCGGCGTGCTGATGATCTGCGATCCGCGTATCGTGGAGAAGCACTATGGAAAGCGCATCTGGCAGAGCCTGCCGCCGATGAAGCGGACACGGGAGGTGGCAGAGGTGGAGGCGTTTTTTGCGAGCGAATGCAGCGAGCCCGTCGCGGGGCAAAGTTCGGTGGAATGAGCGTCCGGTAGAGGCCAGCGATGCCGACTGTGATGCGTATTCCCGAAAACGAAATGGAATTTACCGCCATCCGTGCGCAAGGCGCGGGTGGGCAGAACGTCAACAAGGTTTCCAGTGCGGTGCACTTGCGCTTCGATATCCGCGCGTCCTCGCTGCCGGAGGAAATAAAGGCACGTTTGCTGGCGATGCGCGATCAGCGGCTGACCGCGGAAGGTATCGTGATCATCAAGGCGCAACGCTACCGCAGCCAGGACATGAATCGCGCGGATGCGATCAATCGCCTGCAGGCATTGGTGGACAAGGCGGCCGAAGTGCCGATCATCCGCCGCCCGACGCGACCCACGCGCAGTTCGCAGCGCAAGCGGGTGGAAGGCAAGGTGCAGCGCGGCCGCATCAAGGCATTGCGCGGCAAGGTGGAGCAGTAGCTGCGCCGGGTATATAGTCACGCTATACCACCGCCATACCCACCCCACCAGAGGAGATCATCATGCTGAAAACAATATTTGCACTGACCGCGGCTATGCTGCTCAGTCAAACCGCGTATGCGGGCGATGCTGCCTGCGACGCGATGGCGGCCCAGAAGAAACTGGCCGGCGCAGCCAAGACCAGCTTCCTGCAAAAGTGCGAGCGCGACGCGAAGACAAACGAGGCGATAAAGGTGTGCGACAGCAAGGCGGTGGAAAAGAAGCTGGCGGGCGCCGCCAAGACCAGTTTCACCAAGAAGTGCGTGGCGGATGCGGCAGTGTCGAACGCGCAGATGGCCTGCGACGCCAAGGCGGCGGAGAAAAAACTGGCCGGTGCGGCGAAAACCAGCTTTACCAAGAAGTGTGTCGCCGACGCAACGAGATAGCCGGACGCAAAACAGAAAAACCCGCTGCGGCGGGTTTTTTATCGCTTCTTGTCGAGCCTAGTGCACGATCGGTCCGACATCCTTGTTCTTGAACAGCAGCGCATCCTTGCTGCTGCAGGTGTGGCTCTTGAGCTCATAGGCGATCATTAGCGAGCAGAACAGGTCGTCATGGCTGAGCGGATAGTTCTCGAAAGGTCGAATGTCCGCCACGTCGTAGTCGAAATGCTTGCCTGTCCACAGGATGGCGGGAATGTGCGTCTGCTCCTTGGGCGCAATGACGTACGGGGCGGCATGCAGATAGATGCCATGCTCGCCCAGCGATTCGCCATGATCGCTGAGGTACAGCATGGCGGTGGCGAACTGGTCGTCGTATTTCTTCAGCAGTTCGATCACGTTCGACAGGAAGTAGTCGGTATACAGGATCGCGTTGTCGTAAGCATTGTCGATTTCTTCCTTGCTGCAGGTATTCAGCTCCCCGCTCATACACATCGGCTGGAAACGCGCGAACTCCTTGGGATAGCGCCGGTAGTATTCCGGGCCGTGATTGCCCATCTGATGCAGCACGATCAGGATGTCCTTGTGCTTGCGCGTTTCGATGTACTTGTCGAGCCCGCTCAGCATTCCGATATCCCGGCATTCCTCGTCGCATACCGGGTTGACCGACGGACTCTTGAAGTTCTCGTAGGTCATCCGCGTGGCAACGCCCTTCGAGTCCGAGTTGTTGTCCCGCCAAAGTATCTGCACGCCATGTTCGAACAGGACATCGAGGGCATTCTTGTAATGCAGGGCCTTCTCGCGGTCGAAGTCCTTACGCCCCAGCACCGAGAACATGCAGGGCACGGATTCGCCTGTCGACGTGCCGCAGGAGGCGACATTCCTGAAACTGACCACATTCTGTTTTTTCAGCTCCGGGTTGGTCTCCTTGTGATAGCCGTTCAGCGAAAACCTGTCCGCCCGCGCGGTTTCGCCCACCACCAGGATGATGAGTTCGTTGTGGGACGGCGCGCCGACTTCCTTCGCATCCTCCGCCACGTTGATGAGGGTATAGCTTTTAGAGGACTGGAGGTGATGCTGCGCGTACGAGACCAGCGCATTGGTGAAGCCGAGCGGATTGGCATAAAGACGGGTGACCTTGTGCTCGCGCACGAAACTTGCAAATTGCGCCGTGAAAGGCGCAATGACCAGTACCATCGCCAGGATCAGTCCCAGGCCGAGGAGCAGCTTGGACTTGAGCTCGCCACAAAAGCCCCGGATATGCCTGCCAAACTTGAGCACGAGGAAGGCAGGAATCACGCCGAATGCCAGCAGGCGCAGGACAAGGCTCATGCTGATAAGACCGGCCAGTTCCTGCGGATTGGTTTCGACGATGTTGTCTATCATCACGAAATCGATAACGATCCCGTACTGATCCATGTAATAAGCCGCCAGTGCGGATGCGATCAAATAGACGGCGAGCACCCATTTCCCGACGCGGCCATGGCAGACCCATAAAAAGAACAGCGCCGTGCCGAAGGTGAAAAAGGCGGTCAGCGCCAGCAGAAAAAGCAGGTTGCCGCCGGACAAGGGGTAAATTTCCAGCAAGCGGCGGAACAGCGAAAGATTGCCGGTCGCCATGATGAAGGCGGTAACCAGGAGGATAAGGCGGGTTTGGGCAGAAAACAGTTTCATTAGGCTTAGTCGCTTGTGAATTGGAACGGGCTATTCCGAAGGGGATACCGGTCTCTGCGTGTCTTGCAACTTCTTCCGAAGCACAAGCTGGACATTATTCCGCTAACCCGTGCGCAAGTATAAGCGACAAGGTAAAAATACGAGTGCGGCTTGGACACAAAGTTGGGGGGACTTGAAAACGAACAACAAAAAAGCGCCATGAAAGGCGCTTTTTGTTGCTGAAACAGTGGCGGAGAGAGAGGGATTCGAACCCTCGATACAGATTTAAGCCCGTATGCTTCCTTAGCAGGGAAGTGCCTTCGACCACTCGGCCATCTCTCCGCGAACGGGCGTAAGAATACCCTTCTTCCGCCCCAAAATCAAACGCGGATTGCGATTTTATGTAGCGTTTTCCAGCTCGTAAGCCTTATGCAGCACACGCACGGCCAATTCCAGATATTTTTCGTCGATGACCACGGAAATCTTGATTTCCGAAGTAGAGATCATCTGGATATTGATGCCTTCCTCGGCCAGCGTGCGGAACATCTCGCTGGCGATGCCGACGTGTGAGCGCATGCCGACGCCGACCACGGACACCTTGGCGATCTTGTCGTCGCCGGTGATCTCGCGTGCGCCGATGTGGCCCTGCACCTTGTCCTTGAGGATGGCGAGTGCCTTGTTCAGCTCGTTCTTGTGCACGGTGAAGGTGAAGTCGGTGGTGCCATCGGCGCCGACGTTTTGAATGATCATGTCGACGTCGATATTGGCGTCGGCGATCGGACCGAGAATCTGGTAAGCGATGCCGGGACGGTCGGGCACGCCGAGCACGGTGATCTTGGCTTCGTCACGGTTGAAGGCGATGCCGGAGATGATGGGTTGTTCCATATTGTCTTCTTCCTCGAATGTAATCAGCGTGCCATCGCCCTCTTCCTCGAAGCTGGATAGCACGCGCAGTTTAACCTTGTATTTGCCAGCAAACTCGACCGAGCGGATCTGCAGCACCTTGGATCCTTGGCTGGCCAGTTCCAGCATTTCCTCGAAGGTGATGGTGCTGAGGCGGCGTGCCTCGGGCACGATGCGCGGGTCGGTGGTGTAAACGCCGTCCACATCGGTATAGATCTGGCATTCGTCGGCCTTCAATGCCGCGGCTAGCGCGACGCCGGTGGTGTCCGAGCCGCCGCGGCCCAGCGTGGTGATGTTGCCGTGCTCATCCACGCCCTGAAAGCCGGCGACTACGACCACGTGGCCGGTGTTGAGGTCGTTGCGGATGTTCTCTTCGTCAATATTGAGAATACGCGCCTTGTTGAACGCATCGTCGGTCAGGATGCGCACTTGCGCGCCGGTATAGCTCTTGGCCTTGATGCCCATGTCCATCAGCGCCATCGCGGTCAGCGCGATCGTGACTTGCTCGCCGGTCGCAACCATCGCGTCCAATTCGCGCGGATCCGGCTCCGGCATGATTTCCCTGGCCAGGCCGATCAGACGGTTGGTTTCGCCCGACATGGCCGAGACCACCACCACCACCTGGTGACCGAGCGCCTTGTAGCGCGCGACGCGGCTCGCCACGTTGCGAATACGTTCCGGATTGGCGACGGAAGTGCCGCCGTATTTCTGTACGATAAGTGCCATATTGAGTTGTCAGTCTTTAGTCGTTAGTTGCTTGTTTGGCGCTAGGCCAGTTTTTCCTTCACCCAGCCAGCCACGCCAGCCAGGGCCTGCGGTAATTTTGAGGCATCGGTGCCGCCAGCCATCGCCATATCCGGTTTGCCGCCGCCTTTGCCGCCCACCTGTTGGGCAACGAAGTTCACCAGTTCGCCAGCCTTGATCTTGCCGGTCTGGTCGGCGGTGACGCCGGCGGCCAGGCTGACCTTGCCGTCGCTGACGGAGGCCAGCACGATGGCGGCGGATTTCAGCTTGTCTTTCAGCTTGTCCATGGTCTCGCGCAATGCAGTGGCATCGGCGCCATCCAGCGTCGCGGCCAATACCTTGATGCCGGCCACGTCTACGGCTTGGCCGACGAGGTCGTCGCCCTGGCTGGAGGCCAGCTTGGATTTGAGGCGCGCCAGTTCTTTTTCCAGCGCCTTGACGTTGTCCATCACCTGTGCGATCTTGGCCGGCAACTCCTGCACCGGCGCCTTGAGTTCGCTAGCGGCCTGCGCCAGCAGCGCCTGCTGCGTCTGCACCAGATTCAGCGCGCCTTCGCCGGTGGTGGCTTCCACACGGCGCACGCCGGCGGCAACGCCGGATTCGGAAATGATCTTGAACAGGCCGATGTCGCCAGTGCGGCTGACGTGGGTGCCGCCGCACAGCTCGCGGCTGGAACCGATATCCAGCACGCGCACTTCATCGCCGTATTTTTCGCCGAACAGCATCATCGCGCCGGTCTTCTGTGCGGATTCGATGTCCATCACGCGCGCTTCGGTGGCAGCATTGGCCATGATTTCGACGTTGACGAACTGCTCGACCTTGCGGATTTGTTCGTCGGTCATCGGTGCGTTATGCACGAAGTCGAAACGGGTCTTGTCGGCATCGACCAGCGAGCCCTTCTGCTGCACGTGATCGCCCAGCACCTCGCGCAGCGCCTTGTGCATCAGGTGCGTCGCGGAGTGGTTGCGCATGGTCGCGGCGCGGGCCTGGGTATCGACGCGGGCGCTGACAGGGTTGCCGACGGAAAGTTTGCCGGTCTTGAGTACGCCGTGGTGGCCGAATACGCTGGCCTGAATTTTCTGCGTGTCTTCCACCGCGAAAATGCCATTGTCGCCGCGCAGTTCGCCGCGGTCGCCGACCTGGCCGCCGGATTCGGCATAGAACGGCGTGTGGTCGAGCACGACGACGCCAATGTCGCCTTCGTTCAGTTCCATGACGGCAATGCCATCCTTGTACAGCGCCAGCACGCTGGCAGCGGCTTCCAGTTTTTCATAGCCGTGGAAGGTGGTCGGCAGCCCGTCGTATTCCAGATTGGCCGCCATCTTGAACTTGCCGGCAGCGCGCGCCTGTTCTTTCTGGCGCGCCATCGCGGCGTCGAACGCGGCAGAATCTACCGTCACATTCCGCTCGCGGCAGATATCGGCAGTGAGATCCAGCGGGAAGCCGTAGGTGTCGTGTAGCTTGAAGGCGGTTTCGCCGTTGAATACGGTGTTGCCGGAGGCAGCCATTTCTGCCAGCTCGGTTTCCAGAATTTCCATGCCATGGGCGATGGTTTCGAAGAAACGCTCTTCTTCCTGGCGCAGCATATCCATGACGCGCCTTTCGCCGGCCTTGAGCTCCAGATAGGCTTCGCCCATTTCCGCGACCAGGTCCGGCACCATCTTATGGAAGAATGCGGCGCGCGCGCCCAGCTTGTAGCCATGGCGGATCGCGCGGCGAATGATGCGGCGCAGCACGTAACCGCGGCCCTCGTTGCCGGGGATCACGCCGTCGGCAATCAGGAAGGAGCAGGCGCGGATGTGGTCGGCCAACACCTTTAACGATGGGCTGTCGAGGTCGGCGCACTTTGTTTCGCGTGCGGCAGCGGTAATCAGCGTCTGGAACAGGTCGATCTCATAGTTGGCGTGCACGCCCTGCAGCACGGCCGCGATACGCTCGAGGCCCATGCCGGTATCGACCGAGGGCTTGGGCAGCGGGTGCATCACGCCGGCCTCGTCGCGGTTGAACTGCATGAACACGTTGTTCCAGATTTCGATGAAGCGATCGCCATCTTCGTCGGGCGAGCCGGGCGGGCCGCCGGGGATGTGCGCGCCGTGGTCGTAGAAGATTTCGGTGCAGGGGCCGCACGGGCCGGTGTCGCCCATCATCCAGAAGTTGTCCGAGGCGTAGCGTGCGCCCTTGTTGTCGCCGATGCGGATGATGCGCTCGGTGGGGACGCCGATTTCCTTGGCCCAGATGTCGTAGGCTTCGTCGTCTTCGGCGTAGACCGTGACGGTCAGCTTGTCGGCGGGAATCTTGAACACAACGGTGAGCAGCTCCCAGGCGTATTTAATCGCATCACGCTTGAAGTAGTCGCCAAAGCTGAAGTTGCCCAGCATCTCGAAGAAAGTGTGGTGGCGCGCGGTGTAGCCGACGTTTTCCAGGTCGTTGTGCTTGCCGCCGGCGCGTACGCATTTCTGGCTGCTGGCGGCGCGGGTGTAAGGACGCTTGTCGAAGCCGAGGAACACGTCCTTGAATTGGTTCATCCCCGCGTTGGTGAAGAGCAGGGTGGGATCGCCCGCCGGCACCAGCGAGCTGGACGCCACGACGGTATGCCCCTTGGAGGCGAAAAAGTCGAGAAATGCCTGTCGTATCTGTTTGCTGTTCATCTGTGTCTTTACTGTTGCGCAGGCGTTATCGCCTGCAAAGTCTTACTCGTCATCCGGTGCGCCGCGCAGCACGCTCTTGATCGTGTCCATGCCGAAGCCCCGGCTTTGCAGGAATCTCGCCTGCTTCGCCCAGTCCTCGCGGCTTTCCGGCTGTGCGCCGAATTTCTTGCGCCATAAATTGCGAGCGGTTTCCAGCTCTTCACTTCGTACTTCTTTTACCGCTTTATCGACAAGCTCTTCGGCAACGCCTTGCGCGCGCAATTCGTGCGCCACTTTCAGGCTGCCGTATTTGCCCTTGCGCGCGTGCACCATTTGGTCGACATAGCGCGCATCGGAAAGCCAGCCGCGCTTGCTGAACTCGTCCAGGAGTCCGTCGAGGTCTTCTTCCCCGGCGTAGGGCAGCAGCTTGCGATGCAACTCCTGACGCGAGTACTCGCGCCGGGTGAGATAACCCAGCGCGCGTTCGCGCAGACTAGGCGTCGCTTTCCTCATCCATCAGCGCTACCGGCGCGACGACGGCCTTGCTCGAGTGCGCGCGTATCTTGGCCTCGATTTCCTTGGCGACTTCTGGGTGCTCTTTCAGGTATTCGCGGGAATTATCTTTGCCCTGACCGATTTTTTCGCCCTTGTAGCTATACCAAGCGCCGGATTTCTCGACCAGTTTCAGGTTGACGCCCATTTCGATGATTTCGCCTTCGAGCGAAATGCCTTCGCCATAGAGAATATCGAATTCCGCTTGCTTGAACGGCGGGGCGACCTTGTTCTTGACGACCTTGACGCGGGTTTCGGAGCCGATGACCTCATCGCCCTTCTTGATCGCGCCGGTGCGGCGGATGTCGAGGCGGACGGAGGCGTAGAACTTGAGCGCGTTGCCGCCGGTGGTGGTTTCCGGATTGCCGAACATCACGCCAATCTTCATGCGGATCTGGTTAATAAAGATCACCAGCGTGTTGGCGCGCTTGATGTTGGCGGTCAGCTTGCGCAGCGCTTGCGACATCAGGCGGGCTTGCAGGCCCATGTGCGAGTCGCCCATTTCGCCTTCGATTTCGGCCTTGGGGGTCAATGCGGCGACAGAGTCGACCACGACCACATCGACCGAGCCGGAGCGCACCAGCATGTCGCAGATTTCCAATGCCTGTTCGCCGGTGTCAGGCTGCGAGATCAGCAGGTCGCTGACGTCGACGCCCAGCTTCTGCGCGTATTGCGGATCGAGCGCGTGTTCGGCATCAATAAAGGCCGCGACGCCGCCCAACTTTTGCATTTCGGCGATGACTTGCAGCGTGAGCGTGGTTTTGCCCGAGGATTCCGGACCGTAGATTTCGACGATACGGCCGCGCGGCAGGCCGCCGACGCCAAGTGCGAGGTCGAGTCCGAGCGATCCGGTCGAGACAACTTCCAGATCGGGCGCGATATTGCCGTCGCCCATGCGCATGATCGAGCCTTTGCCGAACTGTTTTTCGATCTGTGACAGGGCCGCCGCCAGCGCCTTGCTCTTATTCTCGTCCATATCGAATCCTCTGCTCTGAAAAATCCTGAATTATTTCATAAATCAGCAGGTAAGGTAAGGACGGAAAGTCCTTTGAAATGGGATTTAACGCCTAAGCCCGCTGCCTTGCGATTGCCAGCTGTATCCGCCGTTCGGCGATGGACTGCGCCAGTTGTCGCGCCAGGTCGCCGAGCGGGTCGCCGCCCATGACTTCGGCGGTTTCTATGGTCTTCTTGAGTTTGAACGTACTGGTTTGCTGCTGCGCTTTCAGCTCGCGCTGCGCTTCGCCGAGGCGACGGCGCAACTGCGCGATGCGGCGTATGGTTTTTACGATGCGCGAAGCCACGTCTTCGCCTTCGATGGCTTCCGGGTCGTGCCCGAACTCCAGGATCAATTTCTCGATGGCGCGCATGTCGCCGCGTTCGTAAGCGCGGTTGGCGCGCGACATCAGCTCCGTGCGGCGCAGGCGCTCGGATTCGGTCGTGGCGCGGTCGGGATGCATCAGCCGGGTGGCCTTGCGATAAAGCTGCTTCAGCTCCGCGGAGGTGTCGGGCGGCGGTTCCGGTCGCGCCCGGACCAGCCCGGCTTCCTCTGCGGATTTCTCCGCGCGGGCCTGCGCGGTTTGGGCCTGGGTCTGGGCGATGGGGTCGCCGGGCGCACGCAGCATACGTTCGTAAGCGAGCTGTGCGTCCAGCTCGTCCAACTCGGCATACAGACGGCCGACGGCTTCGTAATAACGGTGCCGGAAGCGCTCGGTGTCGGTCTTGGCGACTTCCAGCGCCAGTTCGGCTTGGGCGACCTGCTCTTCGAGCTCGTCCTGCTCCGCGGCCAGGCGCTGAAGCTCCTGCTCCTCGGGCAGTGCCAATAGATATTCGCTGGATTCAGTAGCCATCGTATTCCAGCATCTGGCCGAGTTGCCATTGCGCTTCGGCGTGGCCTTGCTTCGCGGCCTTGCGGTACCAGAAGGCCGCGGCGTCGCCATCCTGCGGCACGCCGTTGCCTTCTTCGTACATCGTGCCCAGCTTGAACAGTCCTTCCTTGTCATCCTGCGCGGCGGCGTGTCCGTACCAGTGCAAGGCTTCCTCAAAGCGTCCGTTCATGCGGTAGAAATCGCCCAGCCAGCATTGCAGGAAAGGGCCGCCTTGCGCGGCGGCGCGCCCCATCCACTCCAGCGCTTCTTCGTTGCGGCTGGCGTCGCCATCGCAATCGTAAATGCACAGGCCCAGCGCCCACAGCGCGCGCCGGTCGCCCAGTTCGGCCGCCTTGCGATACCAGGCTTCGGCCTGCTGGAAATCCTGCGCAACGCCGTGGCCGTTTTTATACATATCGCCCAGGTCGCAGCAACGCTCTACATCGGCGTCGGTCTGCCGGGCGAGGCTCCATTCGAAAGCCAGCTGCGCCAAGTGCTGCGATTGGGCAAGGTCTTCATCGCCCCTGCGTCCGGCGCGTATCAGTACCGAGAGCGGGTAATAGGCCTGCTCGTACTGCTCGTCTGCCAGTTGACGGAACGTAGCCAGGGCCGTGGCGATGGCCGGATTGCCCAACTGCCAGTTGCCGAACGCCGTTTCGCGGTCGAATACCGCACGTGCCAGGCGGTAACGCTCGTCCTGTCGAACACGGTCGGAACTGTTGGCGAGATTGGATGGTTTTCTTCTCTGTTGCTGGTGTTGCCCGCGCTGGGTGAACTCGGCTTCGCATTCCTTGGTGAAACGGATTGCGTAGGGTTTTACGCCGTCGCCGAATTTCTCGATCACATCCCGGAAAAAGATTCTGACGAAATCGTTGTAGGCCAGATTCCGCAGCAGTAGCGGCCGGGCGATTTCAAGGAATTGGGGCCGGGCTTTGCGGTAGACCTCGTCATCGAAGGCTTCCCGGTTAGCGCGCAGTGCCGCCAGTCCGCGCTCGATCAAACTATCGTCATCCGACGGCAGCGCCAGGTCGTGGCGAAGGGAGGTTCTGGCGGGAAGCTGTTCGTACATCGGTCAGGGCCGCAAGCAGAAACGGACTTGTGAAAAGAGGAAGGCTAAATTCGAGCGCTGCATGACGTCGATTTTACAGGCGAGGCGGGGAGAGCGGTCAAGTCAATCCATTGGCCAGCCTGAGTAGCCCTTTGAATAGGGTTTCCACCGACTGGCGACGTATCGCATCGCGATCGCCCGGGAAATGATGCGTTTCGCTATGCAGCGATCCGTCCGGTCCGGCCCAGGCGAAACAGACCATGCCAACCGGTTTGTCCGGTGTGCCGCCGTCCGGCCCGGCAACGCCGGTGATGGCGCCGGTGAGTTGCGTATGGCTGTGGTCTAGCGCACCCTTCGCCATTTCGCGCGCAGTTTCTTCGCTGACAGCGCCGCAATGCTCCAGGGTTTCCGGGCTGACGTCGAGCTGCTCGATCTTGGCGCTATTGCTGTAAGTGACGAAGCCCCGCTCGAAGCAGGACGAACTGCCGGGAATGGCGGTGATGTATTGCGATGCCATGCCGCCGGTGCAAGATTCGGCAAGCGCCATCGTCCAGCCGCGCTGGGTGAGCGTGGTGCCGAGCTGGGTCGCGAGGGTTACCAGTGGATCGTCAGCCATTGCAGTGCATACAGTGTCAGGATGGCGTAAACCGCCGCCAGCAGGTCGTCGAACATCACGCCGAATCCGCCTTTCAGACGGGTATCGCATAGACGGATGGGGAACGGTTTCCAGATATCGAACAGCCGGAACAGCACAAAGGCGGCCAGCCACCAGAGCAAAGTGCGCGGCGTAAATACAAGCACCAGTAGCATTGCGACGATTTCATCCCAGACGATGCCGCCGTGGTCTTCCACGCCTAGCGTCTGGCTGGTTTTGGTGCAGATGGGGATGCCAATCACAAAAAGAAGGGCGATCAACGGCAGATGGGATACTGTTGGCAATGCCATCATCACGTAAAAAAGCGGGAAGGCAACGATTGTGCCGAACGTGCCGGGCGCAACGCGCGCAAGCCCGCTGCCAAAGCCCAATGCCAGCAAATGAGCCGGATGCTGCAGCAGGAAGCGGCGATCAGGCAAAGTGGTCATAGCCGCCTCCCGGTTTGGACATGACTTGCCCGGCTGCATCGAGTAACTGCAATCCTGAATCGGCGGTGATTTTTCCTATGCGACTCAACTTCAGCCCCAGCCCGTCTTCCAGCGCCTTGATGTCGTCATGTCTGGCGCGCGGAGCGGTGAAGCACAGTTCATAATCGTCGCCGCCAGAAAGCAGGCAACGTTGCGCCCATGCTTCGGCAAGATGCGATTCCAGCACCGGATGCGCCGGCAGTGCATCGAAGCAGAGTTCGGCGCCGGTATTGGAGCTTTTGAGAATATGGCCGAGGTCGCCCAGCAGGCCGTCGGAGATATCCAGAGCGCTGTTCGCGATACCGCGTAATGCCATCCCGAGCGCAACGCGCGGCTGCGGTGTATCGAGCAGCCGGCGGCAAGAGGCAAGGTCATCTTCGTCGAGTGCTATTTTGCCTTGCAGTGCAGTCAGCGCAAGCGCCGCGCCGCCCAGCGTACCGGAAATCCAGATATCGTCGTCAGGTTGCGCGCCATTGCGACGCAAGGCCTGCCCGCGCGGAGTCTCGCCAAGGATGGTGACCGAAAAATTGAGGGGGCCGCGTGTAGTGTCGCCGCCAACGAGGTCGATGTCGAATTCTTTGGCACAGGCGAAAAAGCCGCTGGCAAAGGCGGAAAGCCAGGGTTCATCGGCGTGCGGCAGCGCGATGGCCAGCGTAGCCCAGCGCGGTTGGGCCCCCATCGCGGCCATGTCCGAAGCATTCACGGCCAAGGTTTTCCAGCCGAGCTTGCGCGGATCGGCGTCGGGAAAGAAGTGCGTGCCTGAAACCAGCATGTCGGTGGATACCGCCAGTTCCATGTCCGGGCCGATCGCCAGCAGCGCGGCATCGTCGCCGACGCCCAGCACCGCTTGCGGCGTGGGTTTGGTGAAAAAGCGTTCGATCAGGTTGAATTCAGAAGTCATGCCTGCGGTTTTTGAGCGGATTTCGGTCGGAATGCCTTAACCATGGTCTCGTTAGTTTCGATATACGGAGCGCCGATCAGGTCCAAACAGTAAGGCACTGCTGCGAAAATGCCATGTACCAGTTGTTTGCCGTCGGCATCCTTCAATCCTTCCAGAGTTTCGCGTATGGATTTCGGCTGGCCGGGGAGGTTGATGATCAGGCTTTGCTTGCGGATGACGGCGACTTGTCGCGACAGGATGGCGGTCGGCACGAATTGCAGGCTGATCTGGCGCATCTGCTCCCCAAAGCCGGGCATCACCTTGTCGGCGACGGCCAGCGTTGCCTCCGGCGTGACGTCGCGCAAGGCCGGGCCGGTGCCGCCGGTGGTCAATACCAGCGAACACTCCTCTTGGTCTACCAGGTCGCACAGCGTGGCCTCGATTTCATCATGCTCGTCGGGGATGATGCGCGCGACGTGCTCCCATGGGGTTTCGAGCGCCAATCCCAGCCATTCTTTCAACGCGGGAATGCCTTGGTCCTGGTAAACGCCGGACGACGCGCGATCGCTGATGGATACCAGTCCGATCTTGATGAATTTTTCCGTCATGGATGCTGTCACAGAGGCTGCGTTAAGGAAGATTTATCATACCATTCAGATCCCGGATGCCGAAAAAGGAAAAGCTCATGCGCCGCGTCTTCCCTTTATTGTTTACCGTGCTGTTGACCGTATACGCTTCGGCAAGCCATGCGGAGTTGCAAGACGAGCCGGCATTGAATCCCTATACCAAGAATTATAAAACCCGCATGGCGGCGCCCAAGGCGGAGCCTACGGGTGAGCCCAAGATATTTCGTGGGCAGGATCGTGTCACGGATTATCAAACTTTGCTGGAAGATGGCTACGACTTGCTGGGCTATTCCTCATTCGAAGCCGCCGACGTGCCACCCGAACAGTTGACCGAGCAGGCGCGGAAGGTCAATGCCGATCTGGCGCTGGTATATACCACCCGGTCGGGCGAAACTCCTGCCAGCGTCAAGCTGGACCAAGCCAGGGAGAAGCTGAACAAGCCGAACGATGAGACCGAGGAAACGGCTAAATCGGCGAACAACACGTTTTACAATTATTTCGCTTCCTTTTGGACCAAGCTGCCGCCGCCGCTGCTGGGGGTACATGTCAAGCAGGGGCAGGAAGAGGGCGTCCCGGCAAAGGGGCTGGAGGTGGTAGCCGTGATCAAGGGCTCGCCGGCAGCTGCGGCCGGACTGCAGAAGGGTGACACCCTGCTGCGCCTGGGCGAAATGCAGCTCGACAAGCCTGAGCTGCTATCCCAGGCAGCGCAGCGCTATGCCGGCCAGAAAACCGATGTGGTTTTTACCCGCTTGGGTGCCGAGCAGCATCTGGCGGTCACGCTGAATGCGCATTAGAGCCCGTTTCAATCGAATCCATCCCTCGCGTTGATTCCGGGCTTGGATGGATGCAAGGCGCACCGCGCAGCCAATGGTTATTCCATTGGCGAGTGGTGCAACGCCGCAGACGCCGGGCCCGGACTCAACCCGTAGGGCCGTTAGTCTGCGGGCGCATTGCCGCGTTGCGGGCTGCTTGTGGAGAATGACTACACCGCGCAGCCCACGCCTTGCACTGCATCCCGCAGACTAACGTCGCGGGGGATGGATTCAATTGAAACGGGCTCTTAGTGACCGCTTTGCTCGCGCAGCAGTTTGAATAGCTCGCGACTGCTTTTCGGCGGCTTGCCGGCAGCGGCCTCCTTGCGCGCGTTGCGGATCAGGGTGCGGATCTGCTGGCTGTCGGCCTCCGGGTGGGCGGCCAGGTATTCGAAAAGGGCGCTGTCATCATCCAGCAGGCGTGCGCGCAGTTTTTCCAGCTGATGGAAATGCGCGTTTTCTTCCCGATTCGTGCCTTTCCACTTGTCCAGCATCGCAGAGATGGGCGCGGTATCGATTTCGCGCATCAGGCGGCCGATATATTGCCGTTGACGGGCAATGGCGCCGTTTGACGTAATGCGTTGGGCCTGCTTGACCGCATCCAGCAGCACTTCCGGCAAATCGAGTTGCGCCAGCTGGGCGTTATTGAGTTCGATCAGCTCTTCGCCCAGCGACTGCAAATCCTGCATCGCCGCCTTGCGCTGGGTTTTGCTGATTGGTTCCTGATCCGTGGTTTCATCTGACTTGTTCATGCTGCGGTATGATAGCAGCTTTTTGCTAAGGCCTTTTCCGTGAGCGACCCCCGTTTTAGCCATTCCCTGGATGATCTGCGGCAAATGAGCGCAGATGTGCTGCAGTTGGCAGCCGCCGCAGGTGCTACCGCAGCCGAAGCGGAAATCAGCATGGGCATAGGCCAGAACGTCTCGGTTCGGCTGGACGAGGTGGAAACCATCGAGTACAACCGCGACAAGGGCATGTCGGTCACGGTGTATTTCGGGCAGCGCCGCGGCCATGCGAGTACTTCCGACCTGTCGATGCCGGCGCTTAAGGATACGGTCGCGGCCGCATGCAGTATCGCGCGCTATACCGCGCACGACGATTTTTGCGGTCTGGCCGATCCTGCCCTGCTGGCGCATGAAGTTCCGGATCTGGATCTTTATCATCCGTGGGATATTTCGGTCGACGATGCCATCGTGCTCGCAAAACGCTGCGAAAGTGCAGCGCTGACGGCGGATAGCCGCATCAACAATTCCGAAGGGGCGAGCGTTTCCACTTACGGTGGATTGTTTTCCTACGCCAACAGCAACGGCTTCAACAACGGCTATTTCACTTCGCGCCATTCGTTAAGCTGCTCGGTCATCGCCGAGCAGGGGGACAACATGCAGCGCGATTACTGGTATACCTCGGCGCGCGCCGCTGCGGACCTCGAATCCGCCGAGCTGGTCGGTCGCAAGGCCGGCGAGCGTACGGCTAGGCGATTAGGCGCGCAACGCCTGAAGACCGCCCAAGTGCCTGTGCTCTTCGAAGCCAGCGTTGCTTCCGGGCTGTTGTCGCATTTTGTGTCCGCGGTGTCCGGCGGCAACCTGTATCGCAAATCGTCATTTCTGCTGGATAGCCTCGGCCAGCAGGTGTTCGCTCCGCACATCATGATCAGCGAGCATCCTCACCTGCAGCGCGGTCTGGCTAGCGCGCCATTCGACAACGAAGGTGTCGTGACGCAATCGCGCGACCTGGTAGTCGACGGCATGCTGCAGGGCTACATGCTTTCCAGCTATTCGGCGCGCAAGCTCGGCATGGCGACCACCGGCAATGCGGGCGGCAATCACAACCTCATCTTGAAGAGCGGCGAGCAGGATTTCGAAGCCTTGCTGCGGACGATGGGAACCGGCTTGCTGGTCACCGAACTGCTGGGGCACGGCATCAATCTGGTTACGGGCGATTACTCCCGTGGTGCGGCAGGTTTCTGGGTGGAGAACGGTCAGATTCAATATCCGGTGGAGGAGATCACGATTGCAGGTAACCTGAAGGATATGTTCCGGGAAGTTGTTGCAGTAGGCAGCGACGTGTTGGTCCAGGGCTCCAAGCAGACGGGTTCGATACTGATCGAGCGCATGACTATTGCCGGCGAGTAAGCTGGCAGTGCAAACAAAAAACCCCGCATTGCGGGGCTTTTTGTTTTTAGGTAGCAGCGTTATTTTGCTTCGTTCTTGGCAGGTTCGGCGCTAGCAACGGCAGGCGCTGGCTCCTCATCCTCCGCGTCATCCCACTTCTCTTGCGGGCCGTTGCCATCGTGCACTTGGCTGTTGCGGCGTTGCATGTAGGCGTCGCGCATGAAGGCATAGGGGTCGAGCGCAGCTTCGTCCAGCAGGTCGCTGGCCGGCAAGTATTGCGAACGGCGGTCGACGAACTTGAGCGCTATTGCGGAATTGCGTGCCGGCACGTCTTCGATGTAATAAAGCGGGTCGAAGAACGCGCTGTCGACCACCAAGCCGCCAGTGTCGCGCAGCGTGCTTGGGCCGAGGAGTGGCAGCACGAGATAGGTGCTGTCCGTCCAGCCCCAGTAGCCGAGCGTCTGACCGAAGTCCTCATTGTTCTTGTCGATGTTGTCCATCGAGGCGACGTCGATCAGGCCGCCAATACCGAAAGTGCTGTTGATTGCCAGGCGGCCGGCATCGGTCATGGCCTTGTCGAGCTTGAGCTGGAGCAAGTCGTTGATGAGCGTGACCACGGTGCCCAGATTGGTGAAAAAGTTGTTTACGCCGGTGCGCAGCGGACTCGGGACGACGGCCTTATATGCGCCGGCAATGGGCTTGATGGCAGCCTTGTCTACTGTGTCGTTGAACTTGTAGATACCGCGGTTCATGCTCTCCAGCGGATCCTTGTTGCCTTGCGTGGCGCATCCGCCAAGCATGCCGGCCAACAAGACGCCGACGAGTAAACCCTTGGTGCCATTCATACGCATGCGTAACCTCTGTAATTATTTTAATGTGAAGGGCGGTCTTTACGCCGCCTTACAATTAGCGTGAACTTTAATGGATGGGCACGGGGATTGTCCAGCGCTTTCGGGGCCGGCTATGACGCATGCTAGAATTCTGTGGCAAATATCTGACATCTCCTGGCGGTCGCCAGCATCGTTTCAACTACTTCGGAAAGTTAATCATGAGCGGACTCACCCTCACCCAATTCATCATTGAAGAGCAGCGACGGTTTTCTGGCGCCACGGGCGAATTCACGCTGCTGCTGAACGACGTCGTCACCGCCTGCAAGAAGATCGCCAACCAGGTGAACAAGGGCGCGCTGCTCGGCACCATGGGCAGCCTGGCTTCCGAGAAC